>NZ_CP185260.1:0-1281250 GCF_049117195.1 Alteromonas algae | reverse complement strand
CGCCCTTGTTCAGTCATCATAATGCTGTCTCCTTGCTGCTCACGTCTCCGTCTTTTCTCGCTTTTATACGCGCCGCAATTGCATTGGTTGTTGGCTGAACCACCTGCAACTGTCTTGAGACCTTGTCAATAAGGTAACGGTTTTCAAACAACGTAAGTACTTCTGACTCTGGGTTTGGAAATGCCCCTACCACACTAATGTTGTTGTTCTGACAGGCATCGAAAATCTTTTTTACGTTACTTTGGTGAAGAGTGCCTAATTCATCGATAGGCCAGTGCACGGTCGCATCCGCATCGCCACGCAGTAAGCGTGTAAAGGCTAGTAAGAATTTACATAAAATTAAGTAAGCCATACCGTGACTTGATGACTCATTGAGTTGTCTATCCGTTCGAATGACAAGGTCACTATTACCCTCACGTAAGTGCAGCTCGATATCAAGCAACTTACTAATACCACCCGTGAGCGCCGCACGGCCTAAAATATCCAGAACGCGTCGCATACTAAGGCCGTATTCTTCCTCTGGGAGTTCATTGGCCCCCTCTTCCATCCAATGTTCGTATAGCTTTCTAAATTGTTCTAATTCAGGCCAAAACTCTAATTCACTAATGCGTGAACGGATTTTCACGGCAGAGTCAGATACACCGTCTAAGAAAAGCTCGCCATCCACTTCCTGCGTAATGCGTCGGCTTTGCGAAACAATACGTTTATCGATGTCCGCCAAAACGAAGTAGTACTGCGATAAATCTGCGCCGAAAATCCGCCCCTGCTCTCTTAGCCCTTGCAGTTTTTGCGGCACAATTACGTTCAACAACTGTGCAAGGTGCGTCACCATTCTGCGGTGATCTATACCTTTCACACCATGCGCGTTGATTGTGGCACACTCTTCTCGAGCACGTTCCCATGTATCAGATAACCCTGTTCCGGCTTGCGCTGCAATAAGTTGATCAAAGCGCTCTACGTATGCACGGATATCACTAAGGAGATTTTCACGCTCTTGGAGTTGGCTCTGTACTTGAGAAATACGCTGGCCAATGCTGACATCATCGTGCGTGACATCCACGTCTTCGTTACCACCATGAAGGGGTAATTTAGCCAACGTTTTACTGAGTATCTTTACATGCTCTGCATGTTCACTCGCAACATTTAGCGTATGTTCAAGTGTGCTATGCGTTTCAATCAGCGCTTCGCGCGTCGTTTTATAGGCACTTTGTTTTTGAGCGAGATTTCGTTCAGATTCACCAAGTAGCTTTCTCGCTTTACCTAACGCTTCTTGCCACACCACTTTTTGCTGCATAAATACATTGCTGTACCAACGCTCGTAATCGGCCACTTTATGTCGTTGACGTTCAGTCGCGGCTATCTTCTCTTTTAATGTGTTGATCAGCTTTTTAAGTTGTCCAATCTCATCAATATCGACACCACGATTACTGAGTTCATTTTCAAGCCACTTTTGCATTTCAGCACGATCTTGAGCTGCACTGTCTCGCGCCTTTTTAATGTCGCTGTCTAACTGAGCAATACGGGCATCACTATCTGCAATAAGTTGCTGCCAATGGAAGCTATGCTCTGTTTCAGCTTCACGCTGTTGGTCTTTTAGTTCATCCCGGCGTAGGGCGAACTGCGCATTGGCTTTCTTCAGTTCATTTTGGTTAGCATCAAGCTTATTACGAGACTTCTTCTTGCGTTCAGAAACTGCCTGTTGATATTCACTTAACAAGGTGTCTCTGTCTTGCTGAGCCCGCTTACGGCTAGCTTCTGCACTTTTTACTGTGTTCTCCGTTTGCGTTACTTCTAACTCAGCATTGCGTACTTCTTCATTTGCTTTTGCTAATCGCTGTTCGCACTCATTTTGCGCAGCAAGCGCGGCAGCTTGATTAACTTCGATTTCTTGCAGTTGTGCCTTTAATGCCTTCTCATTTTGCGCGTATTCGGGCGTGTCGAGCTCAGATAGCGATAACATGACCCCCATTACACTACTATTGTCTGACGCCAACGAAGGTGCTAAATCGCTACGTTCTAAGAGCTCTGGGCGAATAATTTTGCCAAGCGACTGTTCCCAATCTTCAACATTTTCTCGCAGAAATTCGAGTAACGATCCCTCACCGGGGTACAACAGCCCGTTAAGTTTAGCTAAGGCTTTTTCTTCTTTTTGAAATGCAACTCGCGCCTTATCTAACGCTGATGATGTGAGTTTTCGTTGCTCAACGGTTTTTGCGAAACGCTGTTGTGTTTGTCTTAACGCTACACGCGCTGTGTCCTCATTAATTGAGGCTTCTTTTATCGTTGCATCAAGTAAATCTAGTTGCGATTGTTCGAATTCGTTGTAACCCGCATTATTCAAAGACGTCTTGAGTTCCGCTTCAGCCACTTTCAGTGCATTAATCGCTTCATTGTGCTCTTGCTGTAACGCAGCAACCTGTGTGTTAAAGTTGTCTTTAATGCGAGAAAGCGCATCGTGCTCTTGTTTACGCTGCTCTGCTTTTCGTTCGGTGGCTTCGTGGCGTTGCTGTGAAAGTTGTTCAAGCGTTTGTGACAGGGTTTCCCCGCGTTCAGCTAAGCGTTTGTTATATGCCGATTCAATGTCTTGATGCTTTTCAGTCAACAGTACGTAACGACTGTCTGCATCTTCCTTTTCGTTTTTCCACTGTGATAGGTTGGCGACATCTTGCTTTAGTTGCTCAATGTCTTCGTCTTGCCAATGATCGAACTCTTTTTCAACCGTATCCAACTCACTGGTATATTTCTCAACATCGGCACGTGTTGAAGAAATCACCTGATTGAGATGATCTCGCGTATCATGCCACTCACTATCGGTTTGTTTGCGTAAAAAGCTATTTTCATCCACTTCGCGCTTGGTTTTTTCAATACGCGAAGCCAAATACGTTTTATCAAGTTCAAAGCCATATTTTAGCGTAGCAAGCGCTTGCTCTGATGATGTTAATGCAAGGTCGGCTTGCTCTAACTTTGCGAACTCTGGCCGTATTTTTTCAAACTGTTTTATCAGCTGGCATTCTTTAATCCAGTCATCAACCCGTTGTCGACTTAAGCCTGACGTCGGCGGGGTAACCCCATCTTCTTCTAGAATGGCGGCGATCATGGCCTTAATGGTTTCCATTTTGCCTTCTTTCGAATGTACCGCCTTTGCCAATTTTTCAATATGGCGCATGTGCTTTGCAGGTTCACATAAGCTAAATACTCTGGCGTAACCTAATAGCTCACGGGCGTTATTCCCCTGATTTAGCACGCCTTGATCATTTTGAATAATAGCGCGAAAGTCTTTTGTATTGAGCAGGCTGGTAGTGAGCACATTATTTCGTTTCATAGCGCGGGCCAATTCTGCACTGCTTACGCTGGTATGTTTACCGCCCTTCTGCTCAATGAGGTAGTCAGAGACATCAAATGGCTTCCCTACTAATCGATAATTTACACCGGTTCCGTTTGAACTAAGCACAGCCTGGCACAAATCGCCCTCGGCGCGGGTATATTCATAGATAATAAAGCTGGAGAGTCTTGGCAAATACCAACGCTCAAAACTGTCGCGCGTTGCGGGTACTACGCGGCTGGGATATTCGCCGTAGAATACGGGGATAAGGCGTTGAAGTGTCGTTTTACCCGATGCATTAGTTCCACAAATGTTTGTGTGACCATCAAGCTTTAATTCAACAACGCCAGGTAAATGCGTGTCGATGAGAATAATGCGTTTTAAGCCTGCCATAATGTTCCTGTATTCGATACGGTTCGTGCTTTTAGTTTTTCATTTTTATTTGGTTAAAAGCGTGATTACTGCGCATAAATGCTACTTACCATCTAACGAGCCGGTCAGTGTATTATGAAACGGAAAGTTTGCACAGATTTAGGCGTTGTTGTTGCACAGATAACGCACTATTTAACAAAAATATTGAACGTGAAACGCCTTCATATAAAAAAACGGGGCCGAAGCCCCGTTTCAAATAGTGTGTATCGTATTACCTCATTTAATTAAAATGTGGGTAGCACAGAGACAGATTCTGGAGCAACAAAAGGTGCACTATAGTCAGGGGCGATGTCTCCTGACGGCGAATTAAGAATATTGTCGAAGCGAAGTACTAATCCATTAGACTTCTCTGCTACATAAACATTCCCATTGCTAAGCATTAAATCAACAGGGTTACCAAGCTGAGATAGCGGCCCTGAGATATTGACATCTACATCCGTGATCCCCTCGGCCATTTTAGCGCCTGAAATAACATAAAGTTTTCCATCGCTTGCATCTGCCGCACTGCCTACATCTGATATTACCAAGCTGTCACTTTGGCTATCGTAGTCAATGCCATGAATGTTGGTAGGGGCATTGAATGCCACACCACTGCTCGCAGGCGTGATAAGTCTGTCTTCACCAACTAGTAGACTTTCTCCACTATCAAGACGTCGAAGTACTTCATCAAATACCGCTACCGTTCCGTTGGTGAGCGCGAGAAAAGCACTGTCGGTCACAGGGTCATAGTCGACATCCCATGGCCTCGCATTATTCGACGCTTGTAACGTAAGCATGGGAGCGACATCACCCGAAGCACATGGCGAGAACACGCGAACAGCGGGGGTGTTTTCATTCACATCAGCAACAAAGACGAGACTGTCATCAGAAGACACATCAAGGCCTTTAGGCGCGATAAGCCCCGTATTGTCACCGACAATCATGTGGTCATAACGGTCGCTGTAAGCGTTATTAGCGCGAGGGCCGTTAATACGATTAATGACCAATAGCCCCCCGGTAGCCGTTTCAGGGTTGTCGAATGTGACGACAGCGTCACCATTTGTCATATAAGAAGCACTTTCTATACTCATATTGCTATCAAATGTGCCGCGTTCGCTGCTAAGTAACGCACTGAGTGTTGAAACCTGTCCTGTAGATTCACTGTCGACAGAAGGGTTACTTGATACTGATACCCCTGCTATCGGCTTTATCGTTATACCATCGTCCGACCCATCTATTTTGCTCATTGGTTCTTGATATTGAACGAGTGACTCTGGTTTAACTGATGCCGTTGATAACGTTGGCATTACATCGCCACTTTCTCCGTTAAATATATTGGAGAATACTAGAATAGCATCGTTCGATTTTTCGGCAACGCGCAGATCCGAACCGGTTAACACAATATCGACAGGGTTACCTAACATGGTATTCGTACCGCCAATCTGGCGCGTAGGCACTACGCTCCCGTCAGCGCTCGCCGCACTCTCGATAACGAATAATTGGCCGTCGTCAGCGATAGAAGCATCGCCAACATCTGAAACGATAAGACGGTCAGACATCGGCTCGTAAACAATACCATGCAGGTTAACCGATATTTGATTACCTTCATTATCGGATGGCACAAGAATACGCATTACCGAGGGAGAAAAGTTAGACGCAATTACATCATCATAAACGGCAACAGTGCCATCGGTAAGCGCTACAAACAATCGATCAGCATTCTCATCAAAGGCGACATCCCACGGCTTTGCTGATGTAGCCAGCTCTGTAATAGGTGCTACATCGCCAGCGGCCTGTGAGCCAAACACGCTTATATGTTGCGCGTTAAAATCAGCAACAAAAACAACCCCCGCTTCCTGAGCAAAAGCGATACCTTTAGGGTTGACTAACCCGGTATTCGCGCCCGTTATTTCGTGCCCCGATGTCATCGAATACCCTTCACTACCATTAAATCGGCACAATGAGCGGATGAGTGGCAAATCACTGTCTCCCGCTTGTATCAGCGTTCGACTCTCGGTATAGCTGAGCCCTTCATTTGCGCCTGTAGATACAGTGCCAAGTACATTCGCATTTTGATCGACCGTAGATACTGTGTTTCGATTGCTATCACCATTATTAGCAACGAAGAACGTGGCAGGGTTGAAACTTGGTGCACCATCAACGCCTGGCGCTCCATCTGCACCCGGTGCACCATTTTGACCTGCGACACCGTCAATACCATCTTCTCCATCACATGCACTTAACGCCATCACCATCCCTGCTGCCAACAAAGAAATTTTTAGCTTGTTTTGCGAGGTTTTGTTGTTTTCCATTTCCATCTCCACATTTGGTTTAATTACACTGACGTCAAGACGATGTCGCCATGTTAATAAAGCCAAACGTATGAGGAATAAAACTGGATGCAAAAAACAAAAAAACCTCAATACACGGCGTGCAATTGAGGTTTTTTATTCAATGGGATTGGCTTTTATCGAGGAGGGAAACCGCCACCGCCGAAGCCACCTGGGCCACCAAAACCGCCTGGACCACCCGGGCCGCCTGGACCACCTGGGGGCATCATGCCTTTCATCTGACGCATCATTTTTTTCATGCCGCCGCCAGACATTTTTTTCATCATTTTCTGCATTTGCGTAAATTGTTTTAGCAAACGGTTTACGTCTTGTATTTGTGTTCCAGAACCTGCAGCTATACGGCGCTTTCGCGAGCCTTTTATTGTTTCAGGACGCGCGCGTTCACCAGGTGTCATTGAGTTGATAATAGCTTCCATCTGGTTAAACTGCTTGTCATTGGCCTGATCTTTGATTTTATCAGTCATGTTGCCCATACCAGGAAGCTTATCAAGCATCCCCATCATGCCTCCCATGTTTTTCATTTGCTCAAGCTGGTCTTTAAAGTCCTGAAGGTCGAAGCCTTTTCCTTTCTGTACTTTCTTTGCAAGCTTTTCAGCTTTGCTCTTATCAACTTTACGTTCGACCTCTTCGATAAGGCTGAGAACATCGCCCATCCCCAAAATACGAGATGCAATACGCTCTGGATGAAACGGCTCTAACGCATCAACTTTTTCACCCATACCAATAAACTTAATTGGCTTACCGGTAATATGACGAACAGACAGTGCAGCACCGCCCCTCGCATCCCCATCGGCTTTCGTTAGGATAACGCCGGTAAGAGGGAGTGCGTCATTGAACGCTTTCGCTGTATTTGCAGCATCTTGCCCCGTCATCGCATCGACAACAAACAATGTCTCGATGGGTTTAACGGCTGCGTGAAGATCTTTGATTTCACCCATCATGTCAGTATCGACATGTAAACGCCCCGCCGTATCAACAAGCAGCACATCGAAAAAGCCTTTTTTGGCTTCGTCTATTGCGCTTTCAACAATATCGACTGGGTTTTGCAGGATAGTTGATGGATGAAAAGTAACATTGACTTCTTCTGCAAGCGTTTCAAGCTGCTTTATGGCCGCTGGACGATATACGTCCGCACTGACCACCATGACCTTTTTCTTTTCGCGCTCGGTAAGGTATTTGGCAAGTTTACCCACGGACGTCGTTTTACCCGCCCCTTGCAGACCCGCCATTAAAATGACAGCCGGAGGCTGAGTGGCTAAGTTAAGCTTTTCATTCGCTTCCCCCATAACCGACTCAAGTTCAGACTGAACAATCTTAATGAATACTTGGCCAGGTTTTAGGCTTTTCGTAACTTCTGTTCCCACAGCACGTTCTTTCACTTGTGCTACGAAGGACTTTACAACGGGAAGTGCAACATCGGCCTCTAAAAGCGCCATTCTCACTTCACGCAGTGTTTCTTTTATATTGTCTTCTGTAAGACGCCCTTTACCACTCACATTGCGTAGAGTTTGGCCTAAGCGTTCCGATAAATTCTCAAACATAGTATGAAACTTCTTTTAATTTCAGACGTAATGCGCATAGTGTATCGCAAAAGCAGTAACTAACGTACCATCAAAATAAGTAAATTTTGGCGAAGATTGACTTATACCGTGTAACGACACACTTCACCTTGTATCTATTGATGGGACGTCAAACAAAGTTTTACAAGGTGAGAGTTGAATTTATATCGAACATCAAGTATCAATAGCGCCAGTATGGGTGATTATCACCTCGTGTTGAAGGAACCATCATGAACGTTGTTTTAGCGACTGCGGCTGCCATATTGTATGCATCGGCCGCCGCTGTACTTATTGGTAAATTTGTCCACAATGAAGGGCCTAATCAACGATTGGGGCTTGGCTTGGCCAGTGTTGGCTCGCTTCTTCATATCGCGTTTTTAATAAACGTTATTATTATTGCACCTGGTCAGGATATGAGCGTCACTAATGTCTTATCATTGGTGTCATGGATCATCACATTATCCATGTTGATATTCGCCAGAGCCATTCCTAACCTAATTCTATTGCCCGTGGTATTTGGTTTTACCAGTCTTTCAGTGCTTATGTCGTTACTCATTCCCGTTTCGTACATTATGCACATTGAGTTACAACCTGGGCTCGTTATCCATATTACCTTGTCGTTGTTTGCTTACTGCACACTCGCCATTGCATTTTTATATGCGTTGCAAATGTCTTACATCACTTATCGATTAAAGCAAAAAGGTGCTGCACTCCTTCATTCTTCACTGCCACCTCTTATGTTAGTTGAAGGAATACTTTTCAAATTAATCTTGGCTGGTACATGTTTACTCAGCGTTGCGCTTATTAGCGGTTTTGTTTTTCTCGACGACATGTTTAGCAAAGCATACGCCCATAAAACGATACTATCCGGGACGGCGCTTGTTGTTTTTCTAGTGCTGCTTATCGGACAAAAACTGAGAGGCTGGAGGGGAAAACAAGTTACGGCGCTTACGGTAATAGGTGTAATGTTACTTTCACTCGCTTATTTTGGCAGTAAGTTAGTGCGAGAAATTTTACTTTAACCTAGCGCAATACGTTATCTTCGTGCGACGTTTTGTGAAACAATGCACACAATACGTTTTTCTGCTTGAAAGCCTTCAGTCAACTTTATACATTTGAAGACTACTAACAAATAGGGTTCCTTACTTGGACGACATATCAACGAGTACGCTGTTTATCGCGCTCGGCGTACTCATTTTACTTTCTGCGTATTTCTCTAGCTCTGAAACTGGCATGATGTCGATTAACCGATATCGTCTCAAACACTTGCAAAGTGAAGGCAACAAAGCCGCAAAGCGTGTTCAAAAGCTTCTTGACCGTCCAGACCGTCTTATTGGCCTCATTCTGATTGGCAATAACCTCGTTAATATTGCCGCATCATCGCTTGCAACAATAATCTGTATTCGCTTATTTGGAGACTATTGGGGGCTATTTGCCGCTACGTTTGGGCTTACGCTTGTACTTCTCATTTTTGCTGAGGTTACGCCGAAAACCCTTGCCGCATTGTACCCTGAGAAAATAGCTTTCCCGAGCTCTGTTATTCTTCTTCCCTTGCTGACGTTAATGTACCCGTTTGTCGCATTTATTAACGGTATTACCAACGGCATTTTAGCGCTTCTTAGGATAAACCCTGTTAATGGTAACGATGACTCATTAAGTCGTGAAGAATTGCGCACCGTCGTGTATGAGGCAGGCAGCCTTATTCCTAAAAAGCACCAAGATATGCTGGTGAGCATTCTAGATTTAGAAAATGTGACTGCTGAAGATATTATGGTGTCACGGGTCGATATTGTCGCTATTGATATCAACGATGATTGGAAGAAAATTCAAAAACAGCTCACCCATTCACAGCACACCCGCGTTTTATTATTCAGAGACAGTATTGATGATGCGGTGGGCTTTGTGCATGTGCGCGATGCCTTACGCTTGTTGTCAAAAGACCAGTTCACCAAGTCGAGTTTGTTAAGGGCGGTAAGAGAAATTTACTATACTCCCGAATCTACGCCGCTCCATACTTTGATGTACAAATTCCAAGCAGAGAAAGAGCGGATTGCGCTTGTTGTGGATGAATATGGCGACATTATGGGGTTGGTCACACTTGAAGACATCTTAGAAGAAATTATCGGTGACTTCACAACCAGCATGCTACCTGATCACAGTAAAGAAGCGCATACGCAACAAGATGGCTCTGTGCTTGTTGACGGCAGTGCGAACGTGCGAGAACTAAACAAAGAAATGGATTGGCAACTGCCTACAGAGGGGCCAAAAACGCTTAACGGGTTGCTGCTAGAGTATTTGGAAGAAATTCCTGAGAATAAAGTGAGTGTTCGCTTGGCCGGTTATCCGTTAGAAATTGTAGACATAAACGAAAATATGATTAAAACCGTTAGGGTGATGCCAGAGTATTACATTCCCCCTAGAAACAGCCTTTCAGACTAAACATTTTTTGCTGCTTTACGCGCACGCATTACCATTGCTTGCGCTTTAGCCGCCGCCACCTTATCAGACAAGGTGGATAGCTTGGTAATAATGTCCTTCAACTCCTCATCATCCTGCAAATCGGCCTCCGCCATGTGTGATTGCAGTGAATGTTTAAGGAGTTCAGGGATAGATTTGGTCGTCATTCCCGCTTCTCTCAGCATAAATTGTTGGCACTCTCAATATTCTATCGGCCACCACAACAACTTCTAAAGTAAAAAAAGCAAAATACCGAGCAAAAAACAAGCGCAAGTAGCAACTAACGCTACAAGTACGGGATATAAGAGCGAGCTTTACACACTCTGGTAATGATGAACGAGCATACCTTTGTCTGTTTTTGGTGAGTACTTGATGACTGCTATTGATGCCGTTGAGAACAGGCTTGTCGTGTATGAATCACACAGCGCGTCAACCAGATAGCTAACAAACGGCATGTGGCTGACAACAAGCATGCTTTTGATGGGATTGCTCGTGTTGATTGCGCTGTGAATACGCGCCGCCACATAATCGTTAACGAGCGTCGCAGAACCGTTGGGAACAATATCGTTATTTTCTTCAACTTTTGTGGAGGTAAGCGTACGAAGCATAATCTCGCTACTTTGCATTGCTCGCTTGTAAGGGCTAACCAACGTAAGATCGACTTTCTTAGACGAGCAATAATGGTTGACTAACCACTCACTGGCCTCAACACACTGCTGCTGCCCCACGTGCGTTAAACGCCTGCTTCTATCATCCCGTATTGGCTGTTCCGCCTCTCCATGACGCATAACAAAAATTAAGATGTCATTGTTGCTACTTTGACCAGACATAACATTACGCATAGTATGAAATTCTATAACGCAAAGATAGCAGAGTGGTACGCTATCGCCTATACAAAAAATGATATTGTTAGCAATAACTCTTGGTTATTTAACAATAAATGCTGCAGTGGTCTATAGTGAAGGCATAACATATCAGACGGAAAGATAAGAGCGAACATTGAATATCGACATAGCGGTTGAAGAAGCACATTTCATTACGTTACCAAACGGTCTGCGAGCAATGCTATGTCATCAGCCCGACCTGACTACATCTTATATTTCTATGTCCGTTCGAGCAGGGCATTTCTATGACCCTGATACATGCCCTGGGCTCTCCCATTTGCTCGAGCATATGTTGTTCATGGGAAGCCGCCATTTCTCGGCCCCAAACGCAATTAACGATTTTATAGAGCAGTATGGAGGTTCAATCAATGCGTGGACAGGCACCGAATACACAAACTTTCACTATCAGTGTGATGGTACTGCGATAAACCAAACATTACCCGCTTTTGCCGATATGCTCCGGCAACCCGTTCTCGATGAGACGGCGATCGCTAATGAAATAAAGTCGATTGATGCAGAGTATAAATTTAAAAAACGGGATGACTTAAGACGGCTCTACCAGATACACAAAGAAACATGTAACCCAGCCCACCCTTTTTCCAAATTTTCGGTAGGGAACGCGGCTGTCTTTTCTGAGCATAGCGTGCCCTATTTGCGCGAAACATTAAGGGCCTTTCATACCAGCTATTACTGCGCACAAAACATGTGTTTGTGTATTGCCAGCCCGGTCCCTGTTAAACAGCTGGAAGCGATAGTAACGCAAAGCTTTAGTAAGCTTTCGCAAGGGCAACTTGCAAACGATACGTGGCCGCCGCTTTACGAAAAAGCGCAATTTGGCATCAAAATCAATATCAAACCACTACAAACGGCCCGAAGATTAATTGTCACATTTGCGCTTCCAGCAATTCATAACGATATAAAAACCAAGCCACTTAACTATATTAGTCACTTGCTTGGCGATGAAGGCGAAGGCAGTTTACTTGCCTACCTTAAAGATAAAAACTGGGCAATGAACCTTATTGCAGGCTCTGGTATTGAAGGTGATCACTTCAAAGATTTTAATATTAGTTTCCAGCTAACAAAAAGCGGTATGGAACACACCGATGAAATACTGCATGCCCTCTTCTCTTATGTTGAACTTATTAAAAATTCAATTAGTGACCCGTGGCGGTTTAAAGAGAAAGCCCAATTAACGTCGCTGGCGATGGCCCATGAGGAAAATATTAAGCCCCTCAACCTTATCTGTGAATACGCACAAGCCCAATTCTTGTATAGCCCAGATGATATTCGCCTAATACGAAAAACAGCAGGAGAATATAATCAGGAAACGTTAAATCATGCCATTAGCTTTTTTACGCCAGACTATTTACGCGTCAAAATAATATCTCCTGACAGTGCAACGACCAAAGCTTGTGCGTTTTATGATGCAGAGTATAGCGTCGAACAAATGGACAATAACCTTTTATCGTCACTTGCGGTGCCACAACCCATGATCGCTTTAGAATTACCTCCCCCTAACCCCTATATCGCTGAGCAGAATAACCTTGTTATGCCAGAGCAAGGTTGCGACCTGCCTCAGAAAGTCATGTCTGCAAATGGGGTTAACGTCTGGTTCGCGCAAGACCAGCAGTTTTACTCACCTAAGGGCGATATTTACGTATCGTTTGACTGCGTTTCATTCTCAGACTCTCTTGAAGCAGTTGCGGCGAAGCGAATATGGCTTAGCGCATTAAACGACCATTTACAGGCTAAATACTACCGTGCTGAGATAGCAGGGTTACACTACCGCATTTACGGCCACCAAGCGGGCTTCACCATTCATACGCGTGGTTTTGCCAATCAACAACCTTTATTGTTACAGCAACTCTTAGACGCCGTATTTGAATATGTGCCAACAGCATCTTGTTTCGAACATTACCGGCAAATTCAAGAACAAAACCTACAAAATGCGTTAATGAATAAACCAACCAACAGGCTTTTCTCTCGACTCAGCGTGTTGATACAGCAAAATACCCAAGCGCCTGTTGAGTTGCTAGATGCTACACGTGAAGTCTCATTCAACACCATGTGTCGCCTTCGAGATATTTCGTTAAATAATTACTTTATTGAATCATTCATACATGGCAACTGGTCTTACAAAGATGCAAATGATATTGCCAGTATGCTCTCGACGACCTGCTCAAAGAGCAATGGCGCACCACTATCAAGGGCGGTATGTAAATTACCGACAAAGCGCACACTATTTCATCAGGTAGACTGTAACCATGACGATGCTGCGGTCGTGCTTTACCTTCAAGCGCCCTCGCAGTCTGTTGAAGAGATAGCGCAGTGCATGGTATTGGAACAAATGTTAGCGGCGCCTTTTTTTAACGCATTAAGAACCGAACAACAACTTGGCTATGTGGTAGGAACAGGTTATGTGCCCCATAATCAGCATCCCGGTATTGCGTTCTACGTTCAAAGTCCGGACTATGGCCCAACGGCTATTATTGAATCAATTACAACCTTTCTTTTCCAACAACTAGAAGAAATCGATTTCTATCGTTTTTACTGGCCTACGATACAAAAAAACTTGTTAAAACAGTTAGAAGAGCGCGACCTGACATTGTCGATGAAGTCACAGCGGCTATGGGTGAGCCTAGGCACGCACGATCTGGCTTTTGATAGAAATATAAAGCTAGCTGAGTGCATTGCCTCGTTAACGTTTGAACGCATTCAAGAATATGCGCATGCCTTTGCTGAACGCACACACTGCGGTGAATTAATACTTTACTCAACAGGGAAACACGAGCCAGTTTCGTCCTCTGATGAGCAAACCATTACCAGTATTTCTGAGTTTAAACGTAAGGCCTCTTACTTTGCATAATGATATGTATAAACATACGGCATGATGCTCAACATTTAACCCATCACTACACTATCGCCAAAAATTCCTTGTAGAGCCTTCTATTATTCGGCATATTTGATGTAAGAACGATATGTCATTGCGTCGTTAAAACATAAATTATAATAAAAGGCGACACGCCAAAGGTGTTTAGGTGCGCAAAACCCTAACAAATTCAGTGCTTTTTGTTTGGCTTATTTCAGTTGGATTATTATTTTCTACTGCCAAAGCCATTGAAGTATCTGATCTACATTTTACCGAGTTAAATAAACGGCAAGGTTTATCCGACACAACTGTTTTGGATGTAGTCGAAGATGGCGCAGGTTATATTTGGCTAGCGACCTCGAACGGACTAAATCGGTATTCTGGCTATGATATGAAGCAGTATCATCCGTCAGATGTAGATACATCATCGTTACCTTCAGGCTATATTCAACAGCTATTTATAGACTCTACTGATACCTTATGGGTTGCTACTCAAGAAGGCCTAGCTCAATACCTTCCAGAAACCGATAATTTTAGGGTGTTTGACAAAAACAATTCCGCAATACAAACAAGCTTCATCACCGCAATCAGTGAATCGACTGACGGCGATATTTTATTTGCTGACATGCAGTATCTGTACAAGGTAGATAAAAACACCCTCGACATTTCAGTCATTACTGAAGTCTTTGCTAAAAAAACCTTTTTTAAAACAATCGTCGATGAGCCAAACAGAACGTGGATAGGGTCCCATGAATTTGGCGCAAAAATGTATAATAAATCTGATGGTAAATTATACGATTTGAGTAAAGTGAATCCATGGGGTATCGTTTTGAGCGTAAGCTCCCTTCATGGTATTAAAATCATTGATAACAATTATTGGCTCGCCACTAATGAAGGGATAAAAGTGATTTCTGCTTCAGGAGAAACTCTGAGAGAAATCAATGGTGACGACTTGGGTGTTACTGACGAGTTAAATATACTTAGTGTGCAAGTGGTCGAAGACAACATCTGGGTGGGTTCAACTTCAGGATTATTTGTCCTTAATAACTCAACAGAAAGCGATATTCTAAGCAACTCCGATATTGACTACGTACATCTCAACTCAGAAACCTTCGATGCAACCGGCCTACCCACCGCAATAGTAATAAAAATTATCCAAGACAGAACGGGGGTTGTGTGGGCTGCTACCTTCAAGCAAGGGGCATTTAGGTACCACGCTGAATACGCTAGCCTTCATTTTCAACCTATCTATAAATCTGACAGAAAATCGCCTGATAATTTCTCTACCATCTGGGCAATTGCACAAAAAGATAGCGACGATATCTACCTAGCCGCCCAAGAACAAGGTATAGGAAAAGTCAAAGACGACACAAATGATATCGCTTTTTATGATAAGCAGGGTGAGCCTACCTATTATTGGGACTTAAAAATAGATACTTATGGAACACTTTGGGCTGGGACATCAAAGGGTTTGCTAGTTTATGAGGAGGATAAAAACGGCCTCGTACTTAAAGACACACTTTTTGATGGAAATGAGATTGATTATGTCCATATAGATACAAAATATATTTGGGTATGGGTGAAGTCACAGGGGCCTCGCGGTGTTGAAATATCGTCGTTTCACAACCCAAACTCAGAAACTGAAATTATTGACATTACGCCTGAAGTTATTTCAGAAACATTGCGGCCTATATTTACGGATAGCAGTCAGCGTCTTTGGTTACAGAACGATGATGGAATCACGATTTATTCCCTTAGTAAAAATAGTATTGTTTCTACTATTGGCCCCTCATCAGGCATAAACTCTGTTGTTTACGGTATTTATGAAACCGCAGACGCTTTTTGGCTTACAACCCGCTCTGACGGCGTTCTAATGATCGAAAAGCCAACACTTCAGGTAGTTAAGAAACAACAGCGAGATAGCGACAATGGCTTTATTATCTCTACTGTCGGCCTGGGCAATAGCATTTGGTATGCCGACGCCAAAGGCGTGCATCAGATACATTTGCCCTCCCTCAAAGAAGAAACTTTTATACCTAACGATGAACTTAACTATAACTCGTTAGGAGAAGGTGCCGCTTTCGCGTCATCAGACAACATTATTTATTTTGGTGGCAATAAAGGGTTCAATAAGATATCTCCCGTTTCCACTAATACTAGTAATAGCACTCAGACCCTTGCACCCGAGCTTTCGCAGTTTAATATTTTTGGCGCATCGAAAGAGATTAAGGAAAGTAGTGTAGATACATCCTCTGTAAATGATGAAAGTAGCTACACAAAAAAGAACATTATCTACAAGAATAATATTGCTCTTTTATATGATGAATCTCGCTTCAGCATCGCTTTTGAGTTGGTCAACCCAGTTTACCCTAAGCAAGTGCTATATCGCTATCGGTTTAGCGGTTTTGGTAACGACTGGTTTTATAACGGCACGAAAAAAGAAGCTGAGTTCAATAATATATCCTTTGGTCAATACACGTTCGAAGTGCAAGCGAGAGAACCGGGTAAAACTTGGTCTACAAGCCGCGTATTAAATATAAACGTTGATCGCCCACCGTGGCTTCACACCGTAGCGCTTATCTTTTATGCATTACTGGCTGCCGTCTTTTTAGCATTTGTAATTCGCCAATATCAAATTCGAGCAGCTAATCAACTTGCAATACAAGAGTCAGAAGAGCGATTAAAACTTACGTTATGGAGCTCTGGTGACGAATTATGGGATTGGGATGTATATAAAGGCCAGGTATATCGGGCCAATACATGGGGGGTACTAGACTTCCCTCAGGATGACATACGCACCACAGGCGCATACGATGCCAATATTCACCCCAATGATATCGAACGTGTTCGTGCATCTTTACGAGAACATTTAGAGGGTAAAAGCGACTTTTACGAGCTAACGTATCGCGCAAAAACATTTAAAAACCAATGGATATGGATTTTAGACCGAGGCAAAGTTGTAGAGCGCGATCACAATCAGCAACCGGTACGCATGACCGGTACCCTTAAAAACATTCACCATCTTAAAGAGGCTGAAGAGCAGTTGAACCTGTTTAAACGGTCTATCGAAAATATTTCTGAAGGGGTATTTATTACAAATACCCAGTTTAAATTTATATCGGTTAACAACGCATATTGTGGGTATACCGGCGAAACCCGTGCGCAATCGCTGGCAAGCTACATGCATTTCCATTTATACCCAGAAGCCTTTACCGAAGAGATCAAAAAAACCCTTAAAGCGAAAGGCAATTGGTCTGGTGAAGTTGAATCGGTCCGCGTTAATGGAGAGCGCTATGAAATGGAGCTTAATATTGACGCCGTGCACGATGACGATGGAAAAATAAGCCATTTTGTAGGTGTTTTCAGTGACATTACTTCTCGTAAAAGTACTGAGAAAGAATTGCTGAAACTGGCGAATACCGACCCGCTTACCGAACTGCCTAACCGTTCTTTTTTCCAAGCCAGTCACCAAAACTTGGTGCGCAAAGCATCGCCGCATACGCTGTTGTGCTTGGACATGGATAACTTTAAAAAGATTAACGACTCACTAGGCCACCAAACCGGCGACATTTTAATTAAACAAATTGCAAAACGGTTGCAACGTATCACTGGAAAAAGTGCCACCTGCTACCGTTTAGGCGGCGATGAATTTAGTGTATTGATGGAAGACAGTGCTGATGTCCACACCGTTACGCATTATGCTCAAAGTGTGCTCGATACGTTATCTCGGCCTTTTATTATCAACAAACAAGAGTTTGTACTGGGCGCCAGTGTGGGCATTGCCTTTTTCCCTGCCGACGGCACCACGCCGCAAGAAATGCTCAAAAACGCCGACACAGCCATGTACTTTGCTAAGAATAATGGCGGCAATAGCTACCAGTTCTTTAGTGGGGAAATGAACCAGCATGCGGTGCGCCAATTGCAAATAGAGAACCTTATAAGACAGGGGATAAAAGACGACTTATTTACAGTGTACTACCAACCCAAGGTAGATATTGCATCAGGTAAACTCGTTAGCATGGAAGCGCTAGTACGTTTTGAGCACCCGCAAAAGGGCATTGTAAGCCCTGGGCAATTTATTCCGCTAGCAGAGCAAACGGGCCAAATCATTGAAATTGGCGAACAGGTATTACGTAAAGCATGCGCCGATACTAAACGTTGGGTATCACAGGGCTTGTTCAGTGGTCGCGTGGCTGTCAATATATCGGCTAAACAGTTTGAACTGCCAGACCTTGACGACCGAATAAATCAAGTACTCAGTGAAGTGGGTCTGTCGCCGTTGCATTTAGAGTGTGAGATTACAGAAGGCACCCTAATGGAAAATCCTGAGAATGGCTTACAAATGATGAGCCGTTTAAGAGAGCGAGGCATTCACTTAGCGCTCGATGACTTCGGAACGGGGTATTCCTCCCTAGCCTATTTAAAACGCTTCCCTCTCAATACCCTTAAAATTGATAAGGCATTCATTGACGACATCGCCAAAAGCAGTGTGGACAGGCATATGGCCGCTGCTATCATTAATATTGCGCACAATCTGGGCCTTAAGGTTGTAGCAGAAGGTGTTGAAGAAGAGGATCAGCTGGATATTTTACGTCGCTACGACTGTGAAATGTTACAAGGCTTCCTTTATAGTCGCCCACTAAGCGCTGAACGCTTTGAAAAACTGTTAACTGAAAACCAACAGCTACATAATTTGCTTGGCCATTCAAATATTTGACACCATCCTTAGGCTAATAGACTTAAGGCTAATTCAAACGTCAAAAACCCATCACACACAAATAAAAACGAATAAAAACCAACGAAATCAACAACTTAAAAAGTTGGCATAAGATTAGCAACAACCTCTATGTCGATGACATCCTTTTTCATCGGCTTTGTTTGTTCGTTCAATAATAAAAATAGAGGTTTTACACATGTTAAAAGAGTATGCTGTTGCATTAGTACTATCTACCGCTACCCCTGTTGCTGCTGATAAGCAAGACGGTGCTAATCAAACTCCTAAAAAACAAAACGAGACTGTAACCCAGCCTCAAACTATTAAACCGACCACTGGCGGTGGCGGTTATGGTGTTGGCTTCTAATAGCCGAAAAGAATTCTTCGAAAGAGAGTGTATACTCTCTTTTTTTTTGTGTGAGGATAGCCGCAGTTACAAGCGTAAAGATATTGTGTATGCGTAGTTTACGCACTAATATAAAGATTATTAAAACCCACTGCGTTTCGCCACTGAATATGACGCGAGATGGCAAACATCGGCATTAAAAGCGGCCCGAGTACTAAACCACCAAACGCCCACGTTTTAGCATTCATTCCCCACTTGAAAGCTTCCACATAAAAAAATACGCAGCTTAGTAGACTTAAAAGAAGAACAGCTATCATACGCACTCCCAACGTGTATTGACCAATGCATTTATCAATCATTATGTACAATGCATTACGGATGAATTTTCGACAGCGAAGTTTAATGAAATATGCTTACAAAACCAGCACTTTTTAGCGTTTGGCATAAAAAAACCAGGCAAAGCCTGGTTTTTTACACTTTGTTTACTTTTTAGTAAAACGTTTGATCATTCTCAGCCATCGTTACCAATATATCGGCCGGGGTGAACTTATCACCAACAACGGTTGCAAAGTGATTGAGACGCTCAACGATCTGTTTAATACCTACCGTATCCATATAACGGAAAGGCCCACCTAAGAAAGGCGGGAAACCAATACCAAATATGGCACCAATATCGCCGTCTCTGGCGTTTCTTATTACGCCCTCGTCTAGACAACGTGCAGCTTCGTTAAGCATCATAAGAACACAGCGCTCAGCCACTTCTTTTTCGCTCAAGCTTGACGATGGAGTAAGTCCAAGCAGCGAGTAGATAGTCTCGTCTACTTCTTTGCCCGGTTTTTTGCCTTCGTACTTGTAGAAGCCTTTTTGGTTCTTCTTACCTTTACGACCATCTGCTAATACTTTGTCAAACGCAGACGGCGCAGTGAATCGCTCTCCAAACGCCTCTACAAGGAAAGGAATGATCTTAGTACCGACATCTATACCTACTTCATCCAAAAGCTTCACAGGGCCTACAGGGAAACCAAATTTAACTAACGACTTATCGATATGTTCGATAGGCTCGCCATCCAGAATGAGGTTTGCGGCTTCGTTCATGTAGGGCGCTAAAATACGGTTTACGTAAAAACCTGCACCATCTTTAACAACAACCGGCGTTTTCCCTTGCTTCTTAGCAAATTCAACCGTAGATGAAATAACTTCTTCAGATGTCTTATCGTGAGCAATAACCTCAGCTAGCGGCATCTTATCTACTGGAGAGAAATAGTGAAGGCCAATGACATTCTCTGGACGTGCGGCTTTTTCCGCTATCTGAGTAATTGGAATTGACGACGTGTTTGAAGCAAAAATTGTACTTTCTTTACAATTTTCTTCTACATCTGCAACCATCTTTTGCTTGAGGTCAAGATCTTCAAATACTGCTTCGACAACAATATCCATGTCTTGATAACCACTATAATCAAGTGTACCCGTTAATAACGCCAGTTGCTTTTGCATTTCGCTGTTGCGAATGAAACGTTTCTTAACCTTTTTGTTCAAAATGTCGTAACTGTATTTCATTGCATTGGCAATGCCTTCGGCACGCACGTCTTTTATGCGCACAGGAACGCTAGCTTTGGTTGAGGTAACAAATGCGATACCGCCCCCCATCAAGCCACCACCAAGCACACCTACCTTGTTCATTTTTTGAGGCTTCACGCCTTCAACGCCGTTTTCTTTTTTCATTTCAGTCGTTGCAAAGAAAATTTGACGCAACTGGAATGATTCCGGTGTCATAACAAGCTTACCAAACGCTTGTGCCTCAGCGCGCAAGCCCGCTTCCATACCTTCGCTCATGCCGGTTTCGATAACATCGATAATATAGCCAGGAGACGGATAATTACCTTTTGTTTTAGCAAACGTTGCTTCACGCGCTTTTTTGAACAGCATTGAGCGACCAGGCCCCGTCGTCTCAAGGACCTTGTTCATCATGCCCTTTTGCGGCGATTCACGTTCAGGTTTGCGTTTCAACGCAAATTGTTCAGCCACATCTAACAACACGCTGTGAGGGACAACCTCATCAACAATGCCATATTTTTTCGCTTGCTTTGCGCGCGCTGGCGCACCGGTAAGCATCATCTTCATGGCTTGTTGAATACCAATGAGTCGCGGTAAACGTTGCGTGCCACCGCTGCCCGGAAGTAAACCAAGTTGTACTTCAGGAAGACCAACTTGCGTTGATGCTGAGTCAGTACAGACACGGTAATGACAGGCCAAGGCTAATTCAAAACCACCGCCCAGTGCAGGTCCGTGGATAGCAGCAACAAACGTCGCTTTCATTTTTTCAATTCGATCGAAGATGGCTTGGCCACCCGCCGCTATTGTAGTGGCATCCTCTGCGGTTCTACATGCAGCAAGCATTGTGATGTCTGCACCGGCAACAAACGAGTTCGACTTACCGCTTGTCAGCACAACACCTTTAATGCTGCTATCACTTTCGATATCGTCGAGCATGGCTGAGATCTCATCACCAAACTCGGCCTTTAGCGTATTCATTGTCTCACCGGGCACATCCATAGTTAAAATGGCGATGCCGTTATCTTGTTTCGTGAGCGTGAATGCGCCAGACGCTTCCTGTGTGTCGTTTGTCATTGGGGTATCCTGACTCATATTATTCTGTCTCCACTATCATTGCTGCACCTAGACCACCAGCAGCACACGCCGTAAGAAGCCCAGTACCACCGCCACGACGGTTAAGTTCGTTTAACATTTGGGTAATCATTCGGGTACCCGTTGCTGCAAATGGATGTCCATAAGCGATAGAGCTACCCATTACATTAAATTTGTCCATGTCGATTTCGCCAGTCGCTTTATCTCGACCTAGCTTCTCTTTGGCAAACTTGTCGCTTGCAAACATTTTAACGTTTGCAAGGGTTTGTGCAGCAAACGCTTCATGCATTTCGATAAGCGTAAGGTCATTTAACGTCATACCCGCACGGTCAAGGGCGATAGGCGTCGCGTAAGACGGCCCCATAAGCATGTCTTCCCACACGTCTATTGCAGAAAATGCCCAGCTTTTTATGTAACCTAATGGCGTATATCCAAGTTCTTTAGCACGGCTTTCGGTCATCATAAGTATTGCTGACGCACCGTCAGTCAAAGGGGTCGCATTCGCGGCCGTTACCGAGCCATACTTTTTGTCAAATACAGGGCGTAATTTTGCGTACCCTTCAAGGGTTGAATTAAAGCGTACGTTATTGTCTCGCTCCAGTGCGCCTTTATAAGGTTCAGCATAGGCTGTCATCACTTCGCTAGAAAGCTTACCCGCTTCCCAACTTTCTGCCGCAAGGCTATGCGAGCGATGAGCTAGTTTGTCTTGTTCTTCGCGAGAGATGCCATGTGTTTTTGCCATCTGCTCGGCAGTTTGTCCCATCGATAAGCCTGACGAATACTCAGCTACCGCTGGCGGAACTGGCGCAAGATCTTTAAGGCTTAAACGCTTAAAGATATTGAGTTTCTGACTAAGTGTTTTCGTCTTCTGCAAATCAACCAAGGCACGTGCTAGGTTTTTAGACACACCAATTGGCGATACTGAAGTTGAGTCTGCGCCACCCGCAATACCCACGTGTACCGTTCCACCCATCATGCTTTCGGCGATATTTACGGTAGATTGAAAACTGGTTGCGCACGCTCGAGAGACACTGTAGGCGTCAGTATGTACATTCATGCCAGTACCTAGCACGATCTCACGCGCAATGTTTGGCGCCTCAGGCATCTGTACAACTTGCCCATAAACGACTTGGTCTACCCATTCTTTTTGAACACCATGGCGAACGAGAAGTTCGTTCACGACCATCTTACCCAAATCAACAGCGGGAACACCGTGGAAATATGTCGCCATTTTCGCAAATGGAGTACGTAACCCCGCGACAACAGCGATGCGATCACCCTGTCGGGTAGTAACTGATTGTTTTGTAGCCATAATGCACCTAAATAAATGACCCCGACATGCTAAAAACATAGCAGCACATCAAGTGGTCTGACCTGTGATAAACCCGATTTTTACAAACTATGAACAAAATAGCAAATAATCACGATACATGAGTGATTTTTCGGTAACACATTGTGTAGACACAATCGACAACGCCGCTCTTTGACATTTTCTATATTGTTTAACACAAAATTGCCCCAATCTAATGACTTGAATATCGTTTGAATGAACCTTATATGGAAACCGTAGTCTGTTTTGTGTCAATCTGTTTGATAAATAGAAGTCTGAATACACAAGACATTTCCTGACAACTAGAATTTCAATGGGAATTTTACATTATGGCAGCAGAGCAGTTTCAACAATTGCATGCATATTTGAATCAGCAAATTATTGGTCAAAGTGCGTTAACGAAAAGCCTTCTTATCGCGTTACTCGCAGACGGTCACTTGTTGGTTGAAGGCCCACCTGGGCTAGCGAAAACACGTGCCATCAATTCACTCGCCAATGGTGTTGATGGTGATTTTCATCGTGTTCAGTTTACACCAGATTTGCTGCCTGCCGACCTTACTGGTACGGATATTTATCGCCCAGAAACTGGCGAGTTCGTATTTCAAAAAGGTCCGTTATTCCATAACCTTGTATTGGCAGATGAAATAAATAGGGCGCCGGCGAAAGTACAATCGGCTTTGTTAGAAGCGATGGCAGAACGTCAAATTACCGTGGGAAGTAAAACGTACCCTTTGCCTCCACTGTTTTTAGTCATGGCGACACAAAATCCGCTTGAGCAGGAAGGTACCTATCCGCTACCTGAGGCGCAATTAGACAGATTCTTAATGCACGTCGATATTGACTACCCTGGCGCAGAAACAGAATTAGAAATCCTTCGTCTTACGCGAGGCGAAGCACTGTCAGAGCCGCCAATTACTCCGCCTACACTGACACAAGACGACATATTTACTTCGCGAAAAGAAGCGCTTTCTCTTTACATGGCACCGGAACTTGAGACCTACCTCGTTCAACTTATTATGGCTACTCGACAGCCAGCACAGTTTGACAGCGAGTTGGCGCAATGGATAGCGATGGGTACAAGCCCAAGAGCGACAATTAGCTTAGATAGATGCTCGCGAGCGCACGCATGGCTAAGCGGTCGAGACTTTGTCGGCCCTGATGACATTCAAGCGGTGGTGCATAATGTGCTTCGTCATCGTATTATTCTGTCTTATCAGGCGGAAGCCGAAGGCGTGACGGTAAATGATGTGCTTGATAAGATTGTTGCCACTGTAGCTGTGCCATAAGCTATGCTGAATGTCGAAACTCAACTTGCTAAATTGCAAAGTGATGGTGTGAATCTTTCCACTGCCGAGTTGCTGCGCTATCAGCAACTCTCCTCGCTATTTAGTCTAACTCCAAAGCGTATGCCTCAAGCTAAGTTGGCTGGTAGTTACTTGACCAAACATAAAGGTCGAGGGATGGAATTTGATGAAGCTCGACACTATCAGGCCGGCGACGACATTCGCGCCATTGATTGGCGCGTGACAGCAAGAACAGGAAAGACCCATACGAAAATATACCGGGAAGAACGAGAACGTCCTGTTTTTTTATTTTGTGATTTTCTTCCTTCCATGTTGATTGGCACGCAGTTACTGACCAAAGCGGTTCAGGCGGCACATGTAAGTGCTCTTATTAGTTGGTCTGCTGCCGCCCGAGGCGACAAAGTAGGTGCGTTGGTATTTAACCAAAATCAGCACCAGGAAGTTAAACCGCTTACGCGAAAACGTGCCGTTCTTCGTGTTTGTCACGAACTTACGTCGTTGCATCAACAAAGCAGAATGATGACACCAAACGCTGAAAAAGACAGACAGGCATTTAGTGATGCGTGCGCAAGAGCGAGACGTTTGGCTCGCCCCGGAAGCCTTGTTTATGTTGTTTCTGATTTTCAACATTTAAGTGCCATGGCCGTTCAGCATTTAAGCCAACTATCTCGGCACTGCGAGGTGCGTGGGATTGTTGTCGATGACCCTATTGAACATAGCTTGCCACAGGCAAAAACGGTCCAACAAGTGAGCGTGTCTGATGGAATTAGCCAGCAGCAATGGCTGCTCGGAGATAGCAACGAGCAACGACGCTACCAAGCCTGGCGTGAACAGCAAAAAGACGCCATCGCCACGCAGCTGCGAAAAGCTAACGTTTCACGATATGCTATATCCGCTGGTGTTGCGCTAGACAAGCAGTTGCTAGAAATGCAACAGGAGCAACGCTGATGCAAGCATTACCTGGTCAGCAACCGCAACAAAGCCCAGTTCAGGGCATGCCTATGCCACAAGATCCTCTCGCAGATTTGCAAGATATTGATATTCCAACAGGGGTAAACTGGTGGCCACTTGATTGGGGGTGGTGGTGTCTATTAGTGGTTGTTGTCCTGATCGTTACACTTGTGCTCATGACATGGAAGAAACGTCGAGAACGCAATAAAGCGAGAAAAGAAGCGCTCGTTTTGATAGACAAAGTCTCTTCTACCGATGCGCAGTGGCCGCTGACAATAAACAGCATATTGAAGCGTGTGATGATAACGTATGCGTCGCCTGAATCGGTTGCCAGTATGCACGGCCGTGAATGGACAACATCATTGTTACAGTGCGTGAACGATAAGCAAAAAACAAAAATCGAACCGGGCTTAGATGCGCTGCAACGCCTTCTATATCAACCCACTGTTAACGATAACGACTTTTTGACGATACAAGCAGCGGTGCGTTATTGGCTACGGCACGCACAATTTACCTATAATGCCTTGCCCGTCGCTAGCGTAAAACAGGAGGCACACCATGCTTGAGTTTACGTGGTGGTGGGTGTTTTTCGCGCTTCCCTTCCCTTTCTTATTGAGGCTGTTACTGCCCGCTAAAGATACACCGACGTTGGCTGCGCTCAAGGTACCAACGCTTCGCCCAAGTGATACCGTTATACAGACAACACCAAACGGAAATAAAGCATGGCCTCTATTATTTGCTTCACTTATTTGGATATTGCTGATTACTGCTACCGCAAGGCCACAATGGTTAGGAGAACCAGTCAGTATTCCTAATGAAGGTCGTGAAATGATGTTGGCTGTTGACCTCTCGGGAAGCATGAAAATTGACGACATGCAGATAAATGGTCGACAAGTTAACCGACTGGATATGACAAAGTCGGTGGTATATGACTTTATTCAGCGTCGCGTGGGTGATCGAATAGGCCTTATTTTGTTTGCCGACACGGCCTATGTACAAGCCCCGTTGACGTATGACCGCGATACCGTATCAACGCTGTTAAGCGAATCGGTAATTGGGCTTGTGGGTGAACAAACTGCTATCGGGGACGCCATTGGGCTAGCCGTTAAACGCTTTGACGCCAGAGATGAATCCAATAACGTACTTATTTTGCTTACTGACGGCCAAAACACAGCCGGAAACATTACGCCAGAGCAAGCGAAAACGTTAGCGATCAGTAAAAACGTTAAAGTATACACCGTCGGTGTAGGCGCAGATAAAATGATGATCCAAAGCTTCTTTGGCAGCCGTCAAATAAACCCTTCTCAAGAATTAGATGAAGATATGCTCTCAGACATTGCCACATCTACTGGCGGAAAATACTTTAGAGCGCGCAACGCTGACGAATTACAGTCTATTTATGCCCAGCTCGATATGCTTGAACCCATCGAAGGCGAGTCTAGAAAGATGCGGCCCTTAACAGCATTATTTTATTACCCACTTGCAGCAGCATTATTGCTTTCTTTTTTATGGGTTTTATCATTTTTCGTTATTTCGGTTTATCGAAGAGCCACTTCCAGATTCAATGATGCGGCACAGCGCAGCGGAGACTCAGTATGATGGACGGTGTTTTTCAACAACTACTTGCGAATTTTCATTTTCTAAGGCCGGTATACTTTTTAGCGCTGATACCACTTTTAGCGTTGTACCTGTGGCTACGTAACGCTGCCGCAAAGCAGTCCGGTTGGCAATCTGTTATTCCAGCCCACTTATACCAACATATGTTAATTGGTAGAACGATAAAAGGTAAAAAGCCGCCGTTATGGATAGTGGCATTGACGTGGATAGTAGCCGTTGTTGCCCTAGCTGGCCCTACGTGGGAAAGGCTCCCCCAACCTGTCTATCAAGTAAAAATGGGGCACGTGATTGTATTGGACATGTCACTTTCCATGCGCGCCACCGATATGACACCCGACAGACTAACGCGGGCGAAATATAAGACTATTGATTTGGTCAATGCTATCAGCGAAGGTGAAATGGGGCTTGTTGCCTATGCCGGCGATGCTTTTGTTATAAGCCCTTTGACACAAGATGTAGCGACGATTACCACGCTACTCCCCAGTTTATCGCCAGAAATCATGCCAGTAGCAGGCAGCGACCCCTTGTTAGGGATTCAACGCGCCGCTGAGCTTCTCTCTAGCGCAGGCTATTCCAACGGAATGATTTATTGGATTACCGACGGTATTGAGTTTGCGCAGCAACAAGAACTTCAGGAATATGTTTCCTCGTTGCCATTCACCGTGCATGCATTAGCCGTAGGAACGCAAGAAGGTGCTCCTATTAGGCAAGCAAGTGGCGAATTATTAAAAGACGCCTCGGGCAGCATCGTTATACCAAAACTAAACCCATCAGCCGTTAACGGTATCGTGAAAGCAAGTGGCGGCAAGTTTCAGCTATTTAGCGCGAATGATTCCGATATCGCTGCGCTCTCTTCCGTGTCGTTACTTGACAGAGAAGGTGACGAAGAAAACGAAAATAATATGAGTGGTGACCAATGGAAAGAGGTAGGCCCCTATTTACTGTTGCTTTTACTGCCTTTTGCCATGTATGCCTTTAGGAAAGGGCTTGTCTTTGTCGTTGTTATTGGCGTGCTGACTTCTGTAGCCCCCAAAAACACTTACGCTCAAGACATGGACACAACAACATCATCTAAAACCAACACTCTCGCTTGGTGGAAAAAGCCCTTCGTTAATAACGACCAAGAGGGGCTAGCTAATTATGAACAGAACAATTATACCAACGCAGCCACCCTGTTTGAATCGAACGCGTGGAAAGGTGCCGCCCAATATAAAGCGGGAGACTACGAGGCCGCTTATGAAACCTTTTCACAGGTTGATGGTGCAATGGGGCTTTACAATCAGGGTAATGCATTAGCGAAGCTTGGCAAATTAAACGATGCGATAGCGAAATACGAAGAGGTATTGCGCATTGAACCAGAACATCAAGGCGCCCAGTCAAACAAAGCATTGGTTGAAGACTTACTTGAACAACAAAAACAATCCGAACAAGACCAAAGTTCTGAAACAGAAAGTCAGGATAGCGGAGACCAAAGCGACAGCGGCCAGCAGGAGCAAAGCGACCAGAACGCTGAGGGTGATAACGACGGGAATAGCGAAAAACAGCAGCAAGGGGGGGAACAAGAGGGCCCACAAAACAACGGTCAACCCCAGCAAGAACAAGCTGACGCTAGCAATGAGAACCACGATGCCGAGCAAAACGAAAATGGACAGCAATCTGAAACTGATGCCAATAACGAAGAGCAGGCTCGCCCTACTCCGTCTGAAACAAACGATGAAAATGGCGAAAATGCTGAGCAACAGGTTGTTTCGCCAAGTGAACAACTCACCGACGAAGAAAAAGAAGAGATGCAACGTATGGAAAATCTAATGCGACGTGTTCCAGATGATCCTGCCTTTTTACTGAAACGAAAAATGCTTTTAGAAGCACAAAAACGAAATCGACAGCGCATGCCATCAAACCGGAGTGATTGGTAAATGAAAGCATTACTACTCTCTACGCGACTTATTACATTTATTTTTGTCTGCATGATAAGTTTCGATTCATTAGCAGACGTGAATGCCGTAGAAGCAACAATAGATAGAAACCCCGTCATGGTAGATGAAGCGATTAGGCTTACTATCACCGCAGACGGCAGTGCAGAAAGAGACGCCTTTGATAGTGCATCATTACTTAAAGATTTTGTCGTAGGTCGCACGTCGGTTAGTAGTCAAACGTCCATTGTAAATTTTGATACCAAAAGAACAACGACTTGGACAACGACACTTTTTCCAAGAAAAGAGGGAACATTTACCATCCCGGCGTTTTCTATTGAAGGTAAACAAACGTCTCCTATTCAGGTAAAAGTAATACCGATACAACAATCGGGGAACGTTGCGAGAGATTATTTTGTCACAACCGATATTGACGTGACTGAGTCATATTTAAATCAGCAGTTGCTTTACACCGTAAAATTGTTTTTATCGAGCAGTATTGAGCGTGGCAGTCTTCAAGCCCCTGAAATGCCTAATGCGGAAATTAAACAGCTGGGGGAGGATAAACAATATACTGATATCGTAAACGGTAGACGATATCAAATTATTGAACGTGACTTTGCCGTGATCCCGCAAGCGTCCGGCGAATTCACATTGCGCGGCCCGATATTTTCCGGTGAGGTCATGGCTGCAAACACAAACCAACGGTTCGGTTTTTTTAATAGAACCCAACAGGTTAATCGTGTCGGGCCAGACATCACGATTACGGTTAAACCTATCCCTAAAGATATAGATTACCCTTGGTTACCGTCAGAAATGGTCAGGATTGATGAGGAATGGCCACAAGATGAGCGCTTTGTGGTAGGAGAACCTGTCACCCGAATTATTACGCTCACTGCGCTTGGCGTTGTAGAACAGCAATTGCCAGAAATCCCTGAATTCTACCCACCAGACTTTAAGCTATACCCAGATCAATCGACTACCACGACAGTAGAACGGGACGGCAACTTAATTGCACAGAGACAAACCTCCATTGCCATTATTCCAACCACTGTCGGCACAACCGTACTTCCGGATATCACTGTACCGTGGTTTAACACGCTCACTGGTAAAACCGAATACGCAACCATTCCTGCACGCAGCATAACGGTGGTTCCCAATAGTACTCAAAATACAAAAACACCACCGACAGGCATGAATGTGCCAGATGAGCAAAACGACGACACTGTCACAGAAACCGAGGCGCCACCACAACAAGCAATGGATAGGGAAAACGGGTCTGTCAGCGCAGAATTAGCGTCGCTGTGGCGCATCATCTATGCACTAAGCGCTGTCAGCATCCTATTATTATTAGCTTTACTGGTAACGTACTTGGTAATGCGAAAACGCCGCGTATTGGTGACGCGTCAGCCTATTGGCGCTATTAGCGGCAAGCGCGACTCGGATAGCAAAAAGGAAAAACACGCGTTAGACAATGTAATGAAAGCAATAAAAGCAAAACAACCAGATGCGATTAGTCATGCATTGCAAGCGTGGATGGCAACCATTAGCGATGAGAAAAAAGCGCAATACACGCCTTCTGATTACGATGTTACCGCTGGTATTCAAGCGCCATTTAACCAACTTCAGCAATTACGGTTTTCAGAACATAAAGCGCAGCATGCAGACCTTGACGAGGTACTACAAGCGCTTTCTAGTGCGGTTAAACATGCTCGTTTATTGTGGCAGCAGAGTAACGCAAAGAAACCAAATCGGTTGTCTACCTTGTATCCTGCGTCATAAAACGCAGCAAGGTTGAATAACTGCCTAAGTAGTGTAAACCAAAAGAACAATAAAAAGTGGCGACACCAATAATGCCACTTCCACGAAACCGGGGAGATGTTATGAAACCAACAATAATGAAATTATCACCGATAGCGGCTGCACTATTTGCTATTGCGGCTTGTTCACCGGCAACGGACACTGCTAACACAGCAACGTCTCAGGTTGCTACTGAAAATGCTGCGTCGCAGAGTGAGTCAGAAAAACTCAGTGCGTTTTTTGAAAACGCCTTTAACGAAGATTTAAAACGCTCTCCCCTATTTCAAAGCTACCTCGGTAAAAAGTGGGATTATGATAAATGGGATGACATCAGTGATGCTGAATCTGATAAAAGCGTTGAGATAGCTAAAAAACGTTTATCTACACTTGCTACTTTTGACGCCAGTAAACTCAGTGAGCAAGAACAGCTCAGTTTACGACTGTACAAACTAGGCATCGAACGAAACTTAGCCAACGATGCATTTCGTCACCATCGCTACATAGTCCATCAATTTCGTGCAGCGCATACACAAGTCCCAAGCTTTCTAATCAATATACATCGCGTATCGTCGAAAGAAGACGCGCAGGCCTATATTGGGCGTCTTAATGGTGTAAACCAATACTTCGACCAAGTTATTGACCAAATGAAGGCAAGAGAAGCACTAGGCGTATTCCCACCTGCATGGTCTTACGATCAAATGATAGAGGCTTCTAAAAATGTCATTACCGGAGCGCCCTTCGAAGAAAATGGTGACCCGTCAACGATTTTAGAGGACTTTCAATCCAAAGTTGCAACGCTAGCATTAAGTGATGAGGAAAAAGACCAATTAATCGCTGAAGCAAACACGGCATTGGTGCGTTCAGTGATGCCAGCGTACCAAAAACTCATTGCAGAACTTACGCATCAGCGAGCACTCACTCCCGAGGGAGACGGTGTCTGGCGCTTACCAGACGGCGAAGCATGGTATCAAAATCGCCTTAATTGGTTCACAACAACCGATTTGACCGCTGATGAAGTGCATAAAATTGGCGTAGATAATGTCGAGCGTATCCATAACGCTATGCGAGACATTATGAAGGAAGTAGGCTTTGAAGGTACGCTTCAAGAGTTCTTCGTGTTTATGCGTGAAGATGACCAATTTTACCTTCCTGCAACGGCCGAAGGACGTCAAAAATACTTAGACGATGCAAAACAAGCCATCGACGATATGCGCGATGCATTACCGGCTTATTTTGGCATACTGCCGGAAGCACCAATGGTGGTAAAACGCGTTGAGGCATTTCGCGAGCAATCTGCTGGTAAAGCGTTCTATCAAAGTCCTGCCCAAGACGGCAGTCGACCTGGCATATACTACGCAAACCTATTCGATATGAAGGCAATGCCTACCTATCAACTAGAAGCACTTGCGTACCACGAAGGTATTCCCGGTCATCATATGCAACGTACTATTGCACAAGAACTTGAAGGCGTACCTCAATTCCAGAAATTCCTAAGCTTTACCGCTTATACCGAAGGCTGGGGTTTATATACCGAAGAATTGGCAAAAGATATGGGCTTTTATAAAGACCCTTATTCTGACTTTGGTCGTTTAGCGATGGAGTTATGGCGAGCATGCCGATTAGTGGTTGATACCGGCATTCATGCAAAACAATGGTCGCGCGAAAAAGCGATAGCCTATCTTATTGAGAACACACCCAACCCTCAATATGATGCAGAAAAAGCCATCGAACGCTATATTGCCATGCCAGGTCAGGCAACGGCTTACATGATAGGTAAGCTCAAAATTATGGAGCTACGAGAAAAAGCCATGACTGAGCTAGGCGATAAGTTTGATTGGGCTGGGTTCCATGACGAGATCTTAAAGTATGGCCCTGTTCCCTTATCGGTATTAGAAGAGAATATCGACAAATGGATTACCAGCAAACAAGCATAATAATTTAAAAATAAGTATTACGTTACAATGAGCGCTGCACCTTTTGACTGATAGAAAGGTGCAGTTTTTTTATGCAATAATGAAAAAAATACTATTTGACGAATTTTTATGTTTGCACGAAATAAAACTGACAACGGTCGGGTCTTATCAGGTATGAAAGCAAAACACCAAAGATACGAAGCGTTAGTTAAAGCGTTTCACACCGACATTTATCGCTATGCGTACTGGTTAGTAAAAGATCGGAGCGTGGCTGAAGACATCGTGCAAGAAACATTTTTGAGGGCGTGGCGTTCTCTTGATGCCCTTAATGATGAGAAAGCGGCTAAGTCTTGGCTAATTACAATATTGCGACGAGAGAATGCGCGACGGTTCGAGCGAAAACAGTTCGATACGGTAGATATTGATGATGAGCATATTCATGACGACACGCAGCAAGCCGACGTAGATATACACAACCGCGATTTGCATCGTTTGCTCGGAGGCCTTAGCGATGAGTACAGAGAGCCTTTGGTGCTGCAGCTAATTTTTGGATTCAGTGGAGAGGAAATCGCTGTCCAACTCGGGTTGAACAAGAATACCGTAATGACAAGGTTGTTTAGGGCAAGAAGCCAATTGAAAGAAACATTAGAAAGACAGAATGAACAGAGAGGTCGTGTAAATGGATGAGTTAGAATTTAGACGCAGAATATATGCCGATCCAAATACGACTGACAGTGACGTAGTTGAAGCAGCGAAAGCTGATAGTAACAAGCGCGATTTTTGGAACGAGCAGAAGCAGTTAGACACGCAGCTAAAGCAAGCTGCAAAAGTAGAAGTGCCTGAAGATTTAGTTAATAAATTAATATGGCAGCAATCAGCTGACGAGTTTAGTCGTTACAAACGTAAAAGCCGATGGTATATGGCATTGGCTGCGTCGGTGGCCTTTACGGTAGGTATTGGTTTTACTATGTGGTATCACCAGCCTGTGAGCCTTGGTGGGCAAGCACTAGCACACATGCAGTATGCCGAAACAGAGCGTGCTCACACTTTATTACCGGTTAATTTAGAGATGGTAAATGCGAAACTAGCCAGTTTCGGCGCAAGCTTTACAGACGATATCGGCAAAGTGGAAGTGGCCAACTATTGTCATTTGAGTACAGTAAGAAGTTTGCACCTAATTCTGGACACACCTGAAGGTAAAATGTCGGTATTTATTGTACCAGAACGCAGCGACATCCGTGTTCCAGCTGAATTTGAGGACAAGCAATACCGAGGCGAAAGCCTAACACTTCAGCGTGCTAGCATCATGGTGGTTGGTGATAAAAATGCGGATTTAGATAATATGAAAAAATCAGTCGCAGAGAGAATTCGCTTTTCCGCTTAACTATTGAGCGCGTAGTTTGATGTTTTAGAACCACAAAAATTCGGCCTCCTTGGCCGTTTTTTTTGGGGGAGTGTGCCCCACCATCTTTCAGCTTCACACCATTACAGCGTTTTTTAACGTGATTTTTAGTCTACATCTACTTTATAATTTGCCTACTCTGCGCGTAACGCCCTATGTGTTCTTTACGCTCCAGTCACAATACAAATCGATATTGAAGTTAATGAAGTATTTAGTGAAGTGTTCCTGTTTGTTCTCTCGCCTCCCTGTTTTAGGTTTGTGGTTAAGTGTACTCATTTGCCCGCCTTCATTTGCCGCCTCACAAATAGAGACATTGCAGCGATATAGTAACCTTGTCGCGACATCTATTTATGACTGGAATTCCCCCAGTGGGTTGGCTAATGATGAAATCGCAAATGAACTAGACGCATCAGGAATACACAGCGACAAAACACATTTAGGTGTGGTGTTCAGACATATATTGGCATCGATTACGGCCGCAGAAACCGATGGTCCAAGGCTACCTATCGTAGTACACACCCCTGTTGTAGAAAGAGATTGGGAAGCGCTAAAAGCGCTAGACCTTCACACTTACAGCGCCAATCGCGCATATTACATCTTTGCCACGTCTGCCGGTCAGGCTAATACTCGCCTTGAACGGGTTCAAATCAGCATTCCTAAACTCCGAAAGTTGAAGTATGAACTACTTAACAGCGGCAACAAAACTGCTATTGCAACCGCTAGTATGTGGCTTGCAATGGAGCTTAACGTGCAAATGCCGCTGCAAGCAGTATCAGAAATAAACTATGCATTACCTTATTTAGGGCTCGCTAATGACGCTAGAAAGTTAGAGACCTTGTTAGATAAAGTTGTCGCGCATAAATTTTTGGGGCAGTTGTACTACGAATTAAATATTAACAACCGCGCTTATAAGCATGCTAAACGCGTCATAGCCTTGAAGGATGAAACTGCCATCGAAGTCGATGATTATGCATCGATAGTTAACCCACTAAATAAAATGGAAAGGTACGACGAAGGTCTTGCAACTGCAATCGAGGCAGAGGCACTCGCTATTAAAAATAACAACAAGGTTGAGTTGATACTAGCAAAGGCATTACGCATGAGCATCCACAGTAACCGACAGGCGCAGGGCGATATTGAGGAGGTTGTTAAGATTGCGCAGTCAATACAATCACTCTATTCAGAAAATACTCCTGTAGAGCCGGAAACCTATTTGACGATAAGCAAACTGATGCAACTCTCGCTTGATGGCAGCGAACATGCATTTAAGCGTGAAATTAAAAAGTATCGTGAGGAAGTTGAAACTCGCCTCGCTGGGAAAGAGTTCAATACGCCAGAGAGCATTCATTTGCATGAAAACCTAAGCTTATTCTATTCCCTTCGAGGTGATTTCAAAACCGCATTTTATCATCAAAAAAATGCACAACGAGCCTCAATAAAAAACAGGATAACCCGTTTTGAAGATCTTCGCACTATTGAACAAGATCCGCTGTCGAGGGACGTTGAATTCATTAAATTACAAAAAGCAAAGCTTTCTATCTTACAGGCGTCTTCAGAGCAAAAGCATCAACGCTTAACGACGCTTATTTTCGCACTTTTGGCCCTTATTCTTACTGCCTTTGTAATAATTTTATGGCGAAAACAACGTCGTAGCACCTACTATGCGAACACAGACCCCCTAACCGGCGCACTTACTCGACGAGCGATGTTAACGGCATTATCGAAATCTCTGGAAGAGGGAAAAGTATCAAGCATCGTATTAATGGACCTTGACCGTTTTAAATATGTTAATGATACCCACGGTCATCTTGTGGGAGATGAAGTACTGCGCTTTTTCTGCGACACCGTGCATTCAGCAATTCGAAAATCAGACAAATTATGTCGGTACGGTGGCGAAGAGTTCTTACTATTATTGGATGGAGCGTCAAAAAGCGTGGCAGAGAAAGTGCTTAATCAAGTTCGCGTGTCAATGAAGGCAAAACACACGTGGAAGCAGACCGATAAGCACTTTACTGTGAGCTTTTCAGCAGGGCTCATCGAGCTTGAAGGTATTCAAAATATTCAAACCGTCATCAAACAGTGTGATGATTTGCTGTACAGTGCAAAACGTAAAGGCCGAGACCGTCATGAATCTCAATAACACAATACGTAACCTGTAACTCAGTGCAATCTTTACAAATACACACCGGTTAAATATTAACCAATTAAAAATACTGTCATGGTGAGTGCTGCGCATAGGTGTTAGCATTAAATAAAAACTATAAGGGAGCACTATGGCAACCGGTACAATAATATCGTTAGGGTTATATTTCATTGTAATGCTTGGCATTGGATTGTTTGCATTTAGGCAAACTGATACCAACGTTGAAGGTTACATGCTTGGCGGTCGGCAACTCGGTCCTGGGGTAACGGCATTATCAGCAGGCGCTTCGGATATGAGCGGCTGGATGCTAATGGGTCTACCTGGCGCCATGTACGTTTCTGGGCTATCTGCCGGTTGGATTGCCGTAGGCTTAACACTCGGCGCATTTGCCAATTATATCTTGGTGGCCCCTCGCCTTCGTATTTATACTGAAGTCGCGAACAACTCCATTACATTACCCGATTACTTTGAAAATCGTTTTGCCGATAATTCAAGACTTCTTCGCGTCATTGCCTCTATCGTTATTGTCGTATTCTTTACGTTGTACACTTCATCAGGCGTCGTGGCGGGCGGGAAGCTATTTGAAACCTCATTCGGGCTTAGCTATGAAGTTGGACTCTACGTCACTGCTGGCGTGGTGGTGGCATACACCTTGGTGGGCGGCTTTATGGCTGTGAGCATGACTGACTTCGTTCAAGGCTGTATTATGTTCGTGTCATTAGTCATGGTACCCGCCGTTGTTATTAGTGAGCTTGGGGGCGTAGGGGCATCGATTGATGCGCTTGATACTATTAATCCTGCCCTGTTTAATGCTTTCATCGATGCATCCACCAACGAAACACTTACCTTCGTTGGTATTGTCTCATTAATGTCCTGGGGATTAGGTTACTTCGGTCAGCCCCATATTATTGTTCGTTTTATGGCTATTCGCTCTGTCGATGATATCCCTACCGCAAGAAATATAGGCATGAGTTGGATGATTGTTTCAATTATCGGCGCGCTCATGACAGGGTTGTTCGGCCTTGCCTATGTATCAGGTAATGGCAACGAAATAGATCCAGAAACTGTGTTTATTTATCTGTCACAAATTCTCTTCCACCCCTTAATTGGCGGTTTCTTATTAGCCGCTATTCTCGCCGCGATAATGAGCACCATATCATCGCAGCTCTTAGTAACTTCAAGCTCTCTGACGAGCGACTTTTATCAAGCTTTTCTACGTCGCGATGCGTCAGACAAAGAACTTGTTATCGCAGGCCGCGTTAGTGTGGTCGCCGTTGCACTCGTTGCTATTTATCTAGCCTATGACAGAGACAGCACTATTTTAACGTTGGTCAGTAACGCCTGGGCAGGCTTCGGCGCGGCATTTGGCCCGTTGGTATTGTTTAGCTTGTTTAAACGCGAAATGACACGACGCGCCGCTTTAGGCGGGATGATAGTAGGTGCAGTCACCGTCTTACTGTGGATTTACTTGCCGGTCACCATTGACGGAGCGCCTTTAGGTAGTTGGATGTACGAAATTGTTCCAGGGTTTATTCTATCTAGTCTTACTATTATTATTCTAAGCAAATCTGGCACGCCTCGAAAAGGGGTCACAGATACCTATGATATTTTCGAGCAAAAACTTAATGCTAGGAAGTAATTAATCGATAAAAAAAGCCCCGCATAGTGTTGCTATCGCGGGGCTTTTTGTTAACCGGCACCGTTTTAAAGGGTAGAAAAATCATGCCTTATGCCAATTTAATCGAGGTTTTAAATTTTTAGTAATAAGTTGGGCATTTTAAATAGCTAAATCGCATACTACATTTGAAACTAACTGTGGTATCTTTCTATGCAGAAAAACAACCCGCATATAACTTTTTTATATATAACATAAATATCGGACTTCAAAATGACTGCTAGTATCCCGTCTGTTACGCATTTGAAACAACTCGAAGCCGAGAGCATCCAAATCTTCCGAGAGGTAGCCGCTGAGTTTGAAAACCCAGTAATGCTTTATTCGGTTGGTAAAGACTCTTCTGTTTTGCTTCATCTCGCGCGCAAAGCGTTTGCGCCTGGAAAAATCCCCTTTCCTTTATTACACGTTGATACCACGTGGAAATTTGGCGAAATGATAAAGTTTCGAGACGAACAAGCGAAGAAACATGGTTTCGATTTGCTTGTTCATATTAACGAAGAAGGTGTAGAGCACGGTGTGGGGCCATTTTCACATGGTTCAGCAAAGCATACTGATATCATGAAGACCCAATCTCTTAAGCAAGCGCTCAACAAATATAAATTTGATGCCGCTTTCGGTGGTGCTCGCCGCGACGAAGAGAAGTCTCGCGCCAAAGAGCGCGTTTATTCATTCCGTGATGAAAACCACCGATGGGACCCTAAAAATCAGCGCCCAGAATTGTGGAACATTTATAATTCACAAGTAAATAAAGGTGAGAGCATCCGTGTATTTCCTATGTCGAACTGGACTGAGCTTGATATCTGGCAGTACATTTACCTAGAAAACATCGATATCCCTCAGCTGTACTTGTCTAAACCTCGTCCTGTCGTCGAGCGTGACGGTGTTCTTATCATGGTTGATGATGACCGCATGCCATTGGAAGAAGGTGAAGTTCCTGAAATGCGTTCGGTGAGATTTAGAACACTTGGTTGCTATCCGCTTACCGGTGCAGTTGAGTCTGAAGCAGCAACGCTTCCTGAAGTTATTCAAGAAATGCTGCTTACCAAAACCTCTGAACGTCAGGGACGCGTTATCGACCACGACAGCGCAGGTTCTATGGAGAAGAAGAAAATGGAAGGGTATTTCTAATGACCACAGACAACGTTGTTTGGCATAAACACGAGGTCAACAAATCCACTCGCTCTGGCAAGCTAGGTCAAACGCCTCGCGTGTTCTGGCTTACAGGGTTGAGCGGCTCTGGCAAATCAACACTGGCAAACTTGCTTGAGAAAAAGCTGCACGAGCAGAACAAACACACCTATTTACTAGACGGCGATAACATTCGTCACGGGTTGTGTGGTGATTTAGGTTTTAGCGATAAAGACCGCGTTGAAAATATTCGCCGCATTAGTGAAGTAGCCAAACTATTTGTTGATGCAGGAACACTTGTGCTTACCGCTTTTATCTCACCGTTTAAGACCGACCGCGACTACTGCCGCAGCTTAATGGATGATGGTGAGTTCGTAGAAATATTTGTTGATACACCACTTGCCGTGTGTGAAAAACGCGACCCTAAAGGCTTATACAAAAAGGCACGCAGCGGTGAAATCAAAGACTTCACCGGCATCGATTCGGCCTATGAAGCCCCGGAAGCACCCGAAGTGCACTTAACTTATCAGGATGAATCAGCAGAGCAGACCGCTGAACGCTTGTATGCTTTGCTTCAAGAAAAAGGATTGGTGTAATGACACTGCCTATTAATTCTCTTGCACAAAACGTGCTTCGCATTGCCAAAGAGGCAGGTGATAAAATTATGGCGATTTATGAAAATGATTTCGCCATTTACGAAAAACAAGATACTAGCCCGCTTACCGAAGCCGACCTTGCAGCGCATAACGTTATTGTGAATGCCCTTGAGGCGGAATCTGACTTGCCTATTCTTTCAGAAGAGTCAGCTGACATTTCTTGGGATGAGCGTAAAACATGGTCATCGTACTGGTTAGTAGACCCGCTAGACGGCACGAAAGAATTTATTAAGAAAAACGGTGAGTTTACGGTAAATATTGCACTTATCGAAAACGGCAAGCCAACCATGGGTGTCGTTTATGCGCCAGCACTTAACAAAAGCTACGTAGGCATTGTTGGTGAAGGTGCATGGACCGAAGTGAACGGCGAATTTACCGCCATATCAGCGCGAAAACACGACGGTGCTGAAGTGTGGAAAATTGTGGGTAGTCGTTCTCACCAAAGCCCTGAAATTCAAAACTTACTGGCACAGTTAAACGGTGAAACCGAGCTTGTCGCTATGGGCAGTTCACTAAAGCTTTGTTTAGTCGCCGAGGGCGCAGCACACCTTTACCCTCGTTTAGGCCCAACGTCGGAGTGGGATACGGGAGCCGCACACGCTGTTGCACTTGCCGCAGGTGCGAACGTAACGGTCCTAAACCCAGATAACCCTTTAGATGAAAATGCTGAGGCGCTTACCTATAACCAAAAAGCATCAGTATTAAACCCCTTTTTCCTTGTGAGCGCATAACATGAACAACGAAAACGAATTATTAAGACAAGATATTCTGTCTTACCTAGAGCAACACGAAAAGAAAGACATGCTACGTTTCCTAACTTGCGGCAGCGTGGATGATGGTAAAAGCACACTAATTGGTCGCCTATTACATGATTCAAAGATGATTTATGAAGATCAGCTTGCTGCAATCACGAAAGATAGTAAGAAAGTGGGCACCACGGGTGAGAAAGTAGACTTAGCATTATTGGTAGACGGTCTGCAATCAGAGCGTGAGCAAGGCATTACTATCGACGTAGCTTACCGTTACTTCTCGACTGAAAAACGTAAGTTTATTATTGCCGACACCCCAGGACATGAGCAATACACTCGAAATATGGTAACGGGCGCATCAACTTGCGACCTTGCGATCATTCTTGTGGATGCGCGAGGCGGCGTAAAAGTGCAAACTAAGCGTCATTCATTTTTAGTTTCGTTACTTGGTATAAAGCACGTTATTGTTGCAATCAATAAAATGGACTTAATGGATTACTCTGAATCAGTGTACAACCAAATTCAGGAAGACTATCTGAAGTTTGCTGAACAGCTTGATATCCCAGATATTCAGTTTATCCCACTTTCAGCACTTGAAGGCGATAACGTTGTAGGTTTGAGCGAGAACACCCCATGGTTCGATGGCGTACCGCTAATGCAAATGTTGGAAGACATTGAAATAGGCGAAGACGATAACCAAGAAGACTTCCGCTTCCCTGTGCAGTATGTTACGCGTCCAAACTTAGACTTTCGTGGCTTTGCTGGCACAGTAGTATCTGGTCAAGTAGCCCCAGGCGACGAAATCACAGCGCTGCCATCAGGTAAAAAGTCCAAAGTAAAACAAGTTGTGACATTTGAAGGCGACTTAGAACGCGCTTATGTTCCGCAAGCAGTGACACTGACACTTGAAGACGAGATTGATATTTCTCGTGGAGACATGATTGTTAAATCTGACAATCTACCGCTATTGTCTACGCAATTTAAAACGCATTTGGTGTGGATGTCTGAAGAACCATTGATGCCGAATAAACAGTATTTGTTTAAGTTTGCGACAAAATCAACACCCGGAGTCGTTGCGCATATCGATAATCAAATAGACGTAAACACGCTTGAAGAAAAAGATGCAATGCACCTAAATCTAAATGAAATAGGTGTTGTTGATGTGAAATTCACCCAACCAATTGCCTGTGACCCCTACAAGCGAAACCGCCCTACTGGCTCATTTATCGTTATTGATAGATTAACCAATGGTACGGTGGGTGCAGGGATGATTATCGATCACATTGCTAGCGATGCACAGCATACCTCGCCAAACTTCTCAGAGTTTGAGCTTGAGTTTAATACGCTTGTTCGTAAGCACTTCCCGCACTGGAACGCTGTAGACATTAGTAAGCTCTAATAGGACTGGATCTTAATGGATATTACCCAGTTCATCGTACTGGCGATTTTCGCCAGTACGATTTTTGCGTTAATATTTACCAACCAACGCCCTTCTACCGTGTTTTCAGGCACGGTGTTAGGCTTGCTGGTTACTCAACAATTATCAATGGACGACATACTGTTGAACTTAACAAATAAGGGGCTAATCACCCTTATTTTATTGCTTTTAGTCAGCAGTGCCATTGACAAAACTGCGCTCATCAAGCGCCTTGGAAGAAAATTAGTCACGTCGAGCTTTACCGCCTCATACTGGCGATTGTTCTCGCTCACGTTTATTTCCTCTGCCTTGCTCAATAATACAGCCATTGTGGCAAGCCTTATTGGCCCAGTAAAACAAAACCAATATCATCCGGCATCGCGCCTTTTAATTCCGTTGTCGTATGCGGCAATCTTGGGTGGTACCGTGACGCTTATCGGTACCTCTACCAACCTGATTGTCGACAGTTTTTTACAAGAACATGGCCACCCTGGCTTTAGCTTTTTCGACTTTACGCTTTATGGGTTAGTGGCGGGCATTAGCTGTGGCGTACTAATGTTCTTTCTTTTACCTTTGCTACCGCATATCACCAACAAAGACAATCGCTATCACGCCTACATGGTCGAAGCAAAAGTAGAACCTGACTCAGAGCTAATTGGTAAAACGGTAGAGCAAAACCATTTGCGTAATTTACCAGAGCTGTTTCTTGTTGAAGTCGTTCGTGATGGAAATCTTATCTCTCCGGTCAGCCCAGACTTGGTTATCATGGAAAAAGATAAACTTATCTTTTCAGGCAATGTACAAAAGCTTGATAGCCTTAGTCATATCAAAGGGCTAAGTATGTTTGCCGAAAGCGACGGCGTAATGCGCGACAGCCTCACTGAAGTTGTTATTGCAAACCGTGCGCAAGTTATTGGACAAACAATAAAAAGTTTAGGCTTTCGCGCATTGTTTGATGCTGCCGTTGTCGCCATTAGACGTGATGGAGAGCAACTGTCGGGCAAGCTCGGAGAAATAAAGCTTAAATCAGGTGATTTTTTATTACTTGCAACCGGTCCCGACTTCGCAACACGCCAAAATATAAGTAAAAACTTCTTTGTTCTTACTGAACAAAAGATTGCGCGCCCTCTTACCAACAAGCAAGAGTGGATTACCCTAGGTGGCTTTTTGACCACGGTAACGCTAGCTGCGATGAATATCATTTCACTGGCGATAGGGCTGTTGTTTTTAGCCGCCGTCTTAATTGGCTTTCGTGTTACCTCAAATGGCGAAATGAAACGCAATTTACCGCTTAACCTAATTATCGTGATTGTCGGGGCGCTAAGTTTAGCGACTGCACTTGAGTCATCTGGCGTCATTATATTAATCACTCAAGCATTGATGCCGCTGCTTTCCGGTACAGATTGGTTCATTGCGCTAGTGACGGTTTATTTAGTGACCCTGTTGCTAACCGAATTTGTTACCAACAACGCAGCTGCCGCATTGATGTTTCCGTTTGCCTATGGGCTAGTCGACATTATTGGCGCTCCACTTATGCCATTTGCATTAGCGGTTGCATTTGCCGCAAGCGCCAGCTTCATTTCGCCTTTTGGTTATCAAACTAACCTCCTTGTGTTTAATGCCGCCGACTATCGCTTTAAACACTTTATAAAGATAGGCTTACCGATTTCATTAACGTATAGCACAATAGTGCTGTGCTTATTGAATTATACTTATCTGACATAAGCAAACGATTGCTTGCATGACCCAGGTAAAATGTTCAACGATGATAAAAGCCAGTAAATTTGCTGGCTTTTATTTTTTAGGTGACACATATTGTAACTAATTTGTGCCGCACGCTTTAGTGCGACGATGCTGCACTTACTTTATTATTATCAACAACATATTTTTCACTCTATTTTTGGAGCAGGGAATGCAAACGGTTACGAACCCTTTTCAAGCGTGTAATGACATATTCTTTAAACCTAACGGCGTATTCAAAGCAGTAGGTGAGAGAAGCAACTGGAGCTGGCTTCCTTTCATGTTGGTCATGCTCATTGCGGTATCATCACAGTATCTTTACATTAACTTTGTTGATATTGAGTGGTTCGCCAATGCTAACATTGCCGCTAAAGGTGATATGAGCCCGGCAGAAGAGGATCAAATGCGCGCCTTCTTCACCCGCAACACCATGATGATGTCGAATATTATTGGCATATTCTTTGGCCTTATTATCGTCAATGCTATTTCTGCTGCTTACCTAAATATAATGACGCGATCTGACGACAGCCATGTCTTTGGCTTTACCGATTGGTACGGGTTCACGTGGTGGGTGTCTATGCCTTACGTGTTAACAGGCCTTATATCAGTAGTGTTACTTCTTTTCGCCGGAGATCATCAGGTTTCGCCATCAGTGCTTGCGCCCCTTTCTCTTGCTTATATTTTTAATATTGATATGGCGTCGACGTGGTTTGCGCTTGCGCAATCAATGCGCATAGAGTTGTTCCTCGGTATCTATCTCACTACGGTAGGCATTGCTCAGTGGACATCGTTTACGACGAAAAAAGCGTTCACCATTGCTGCTGCGCCTTATGCTATTATTTACGGCATATGGTGCATTGTTGCGTTGTTTTAATCGCAACAAACAGGCCGGTAATTAGAGCGGAAGCTGAACACTTGCTTTCGCTCCATTTCTTAACGGCCTGAAGTAATCCTCATTTTGATAAAACGTCTCTGACTGTTCACGATGCCAGCCTGGTACACCTAATAATGGAATTGGCTTTAACAGCGGTGAACGGGTAAAGTTTCCCAAAACACTGATACGTTCAACCATCGCTTCATCTACCACTTTCCTTTGCTCCCAGTACGATAAATCTGAAAACCCGTTGGCAACCCTTACTGCCAACCATTTGCCAGTAAGCCCCTCAAAAGGTGATAGCATCATTTCCAGGTTCGCATGCCCGAAAATAAATGGGTGAACGCTACGTTCCCAATAATGCTTTTTGTCAATAAAGACTTCTCGCCATTCGTGCGATGCGAGTGAATGCAAAAATGAATTACCATCATCCTCAAAATCCGTCCCCTCTTCCATCGCTAAAACAACCCCGCATTCATCAAAGTGCGTAATACGGTTTCGCCTAGGTGATCGAGGATGTATACCAGCTTCAGCGATATCTGACATATGCAATGCATTGAGCAACGTTTTTGTATTCGGGAACTGCAACCATATCAATGCATTAAAGAGGTCGTGCCAATTCCTCTCTCGTGTGGGCACCGTCGCGTCTTGTGAGATTATCGCTTCGTAATATCGGCTATCGTCTTGTTCAAATTTACTTTGCCCTTTAAAGGTTGGTGCACTCCACGAGCCATAGTAACGTTTAATCAGCTTGTTAAGCGTGACATCATTAGGAAAATCAGAAAGCGATGATAGCGACATGGCTTCGAGTAAACGTACGACAGGTGGTGCGGCATGGGCCTTTAGGAAATTCATATCCCAATCAATAACATTTGAGTGCATAACAACTATTGGTTCGTGTTCCGGTTTTCTCTATACTGGAACGCTATTGTAGAGCAAACTGAGACTAACAATGAAAAAAATGTTTTTGCCTTTACTGATACCTGCCGTTATCGGCGTCAGTGCATGTACTCCTAACGAAACAGCATCATCGAGCACCGTAAAAGACGTGTCGGAAGCTTCAAACTTCGATTCGGTTTACGATGCAATAAGCGATGCAGACATAAGAGAGCCACTTAAAATTCTCGCTTCTGATGAATTTGAAGGTCGACTTCCTACCACTGAGGGTGAAAAGAAGACCCTTGACTACCTAATTAGCGAATTTGAGGCGGCGGGTTTGCAGCCTGGCAACGGCGATAGCTTCTTACAACAAGTAGAGTTAATGGAAATAACGGCCGGCACTGATATGGCTATGACCATTGGCGATAATACTTTTGTGTACAAAGACGATATGGTCGCCTCATCGAAGCGTGAGCAAGATAGCGTATCGCTTGAGAACTCAGAATTGGTATTTGTGGGCTATGGTGTCAATGCCCCTGAGTATAACTGGAACGACTATGCTGGGCTTGACGTAAAAGGCAAAACAGTCGTCATCCTCATCAATGACCCTGGTTTTGAAAACCCCAATAGCGGCAAGTTCCAAGGTACCACGATGACCTACTATGGTCGCTGGAGCTATAAATATGAGGAAGCAAGCCGACAAGGCGCAGCGGGCGCAATCATCGTTCATGAAACAGCACCAGCATCTTACGGGTGGTCGGTTGTCGCCAATAGTTGGAGTGGTCCACAGTATGGCTTAGTCAGCAAAGATAAGGGCGCAAGTCGCGTAGCAGTTGAGGGCTGGTTGACTAAAAGCGCCGCAGAAAAAGTATTTGCTGATGCAGGCTTAGACTTCTCCAAAGAAAAAGCAAAAGCGATGAAAGGCCCTTATCATGCGCCACTGGGACTATCTGCGTCGATCACCGTCAATAATACGTTTAAAAAGTCGTTGAGCCACAATGTTATTGCAACCTTACCGGGGAGCGACAAGCCAGATGAGCATGTTATTTACACGGCACACTGGGATCATTTAGGTAAGGATGAAAGCAAAGAAGGCGACCAAATATACAACGGCGCACACGATAACGCGACAGGCACTGCCGCTATTCTTGCAATGGCAAAAGCCTATGCAAACCTTACCCCAGCGCCTAAACGCTCTGTCTCGTTTTTGGTGGTTACCGCAGAAGAACAAGGGTTGTTAGGCAGTAAATATTATGCAAGTAACCCTGTTATTGCTATCGATAAAACGGTTGCAAACATCAACATGGACGCCATGAATGTCCTAGGGAAAACCAAGAATGTTGCTGTTGTAGGGATGGGGAAATCTGAGCTTGAAAAGTATTTAAAAGCAGCTGCGCAAAAACAAGGGCGAACCATAACCAGAGAAGATAGACCTGAAGCCGGATACTACTACCGTTCGGATCACTTTAGCTTTGCCAAACAAGGGGTCCCTGCCCTTTACGCTGAGGGCGGAAATGAGCCCGCAGACGACGAGACTGCAAAGTATCGCAAGCGCATGAATGTAATTGTTACGGGCTGCTATCACCAGGTATGTGACGAGTACCGTGATGATTGGGATTTAAGCGGTATTGTGCAAGACACACAAATGCTTTTTGATGTGGGCGTAGGTGTCGCAAATGCTGACATGTGGCCGAAATGGAATGAAAGTAGCGAGTTTCAGCGTAATTATTAACCTTACGCTTTGTGTCCGTTAAAATGAAAAGCCCCGCATAGTCGGGGCTTTTTATCGATGTCTTGACTATAGCGCTAAACGAATAGACTAATAACACGTTACATTAGTATCGCTTTTAGTTCTTCCGCGCCGAAGGTCGCTATTTCAAATGCAATTAAGATAATAATAATCCACTCTAAAAACGATGAATGCTTATGATTTAAATCATCGGCTAACATTTCAAACAGCTCATGAATCACATCAAGCTTGTTAGACAGTAATTCTACTCGCGGTCGAATATCTAAATAGCGAGAGGTTGCACTGTAAGCATATTCGTACTCGGGGTACTCCCAGAAAAATTCTGGGGTATCTAATAAACCGTAATGTAAAAATATATCGCTCTTGGTACTGAATAAATGGCCCCGCACCTTTGCCAGTGCTTTTCTGCCAAGCTTAATCTTTCCAGTTTCAGCAAGCGTGTGAGGTAGATACGCATATTGAGAAATAGTATCTTGCGCCTTTTGCTCATACTCGTTGAGTTTGATCGACTGGGCTAAGCCATGACTTACCGACAAGCGTAGCAGCACATCGTTGCTCGACAGTGTGATAAGGTCTTGCTGTAATTTCAATGCCTCGCTGTTCACACTGAAGCGCAGATGTTCTTGGTGTTGCCCTTTCAACACCGACTCACTCACGTGTAATCGATGCAATAGCGCAAGCTTCTCGTCTTCGTCAACGCCCCAAAATACGATAACACCGTACTCAAATAACCAGGCTTCCCCGCCGGTCACATCAATTTGTACTGCATCTCGGTAACGAGAACCAAGGCTTCCCATTAACTCAGATGATGCACTGAAGTGGGGAATTATAAATACCGATACCCTGTCATTTGAAAATTGCATATATCATACCGTTGAAAGAATAAAACGGCCGGATTATGCGCTTAAATACAGGGTTGGAATAGCAGTTTAATGCATCAAAAAAATGATGGTGACGATACTAATTTCTTATCCTTGTTAGGATGGTATTTCTCATTATTTGAACAAATTACGTAAAAAGGAATAAGAATTTCCATTTTCTCATCATAATAGGGTTGCAATTTCCTGTCAGACTGGCACATTCAAGGGGAAGCGAATGGTAAAAACAAAAACAACACATCCGCCCGCTCACTCGTGAGTAATCCCCGACAGAAAATCTCATTATTTTTTCAACAAGTGAACAGAGAGAACTCGTTTTATGTGTGGTATTTTCGGTATCCTCGATATCAAAACCGATGTGTCTGAACTCAGAACCCAAGCCCTGGATTTTTCTAAACTATTGCGCCACCGTGGCCCTGACTGGTCGGGTATCTGGAATAATGACAATACCGTTCTTTGTCATGAGAGATTGGCCATTGTCGACGTAGATACAGGGGCACAGCCTCTTATCAGTCAGAATGATAAGCAAGTACTTGCGGTTAATGGTGAAATTTACAACCACAAGCAGCTTGCTGAAGCATTAGATACACCCTATCCATTCAAAACACGCTCTGACTGTGAAGTCATTTTGCCTTTGTTCCAACAAAAAGGCATAGACTTCATTGACGATCTTGAAGGGATGTTTGCATTTATTCTTTATGATGAAGAACAAGATGCATACCTCATTGCCCGTGACCATATAGGTATCATTCCGCTATACACGGGTTACGATGAACATGGTAACTTCTATGTATCATCAGAAATGAAAGCATTAGCGCCTATCTGTAAAACGATAAGTGAATTTCCTCCAGGCCACTATCTGTGGAGTAAGGATGGAAAAATCACGAAGTATTACAAGCGTGATTGGATGCAATATGATGCAGTTAAAGATAACACGACCAATTTAGACGATTTGCGAGTCGCCTTTGAAAAAGCGGTTAAGTCACACATGATGTCCGACGTGCCGTATGCGGTATTGCTATCAGGTGGCCTTGACTCTTCATTAGTGTCTGCGGTTGCAGCCCAATACGTCGCTAAACGCGTAGAAGATGAAGACAAAACGGATGCTTGGTGGCCCCGTTTACACAGTTTCGCTGTTGGCCTAGAAGGTGCGCCTGATTTACAAGCAGCGAAGAAAGTAGCTGATATGATAGGCACGGTGCATCACGAAATTCACTTTACAATCCAAGAAGGTTTGGATGCGATTCGTGATGTTATTTACCACCTAGAAACCTACGACACCACAACTATCCGTGCAGCCACGCCGATGTATCTTATGACGCGTAAAATCAAAGCGATGGGTATTAAGATGGTGTTATCAGGCGAAGGGGCAGATGAAATCTTCGGTGGTTATCTCTATTTCCATAAAGCGCCTAATGCAAAAGAGTTTCATGAAGAGACTGTTCGTAAACTTGACCGCCTTCACATGTTCGATTGTGCTCGTGCAAATAAAGCCACATCAGCGTGGGGTGTAGAAGCTCGTGTACCCTTCCTCGATAAAAACTTTATTGATGTAGCGATGCGCTTAAACCCTCAAGACAAAATGTGTATTGATGGCAAAATGGAGAAGTGGATCCTTCGTAAAGCCTTCGATAATGGCGAGACACTTCCAGCAGAAGTGCTATGGCGCCAAAAAGAACAATTTGGTGATGGCGTAGGGTACTCTTGGATTGATTCAATTCGTGATTTTGTTGACGCTGAAGTTGCTGATCAACAACTAGCCTCAGCAGAGTTCCGCTTTCCCGTTAATACACCAGACACCAAAGAAGGGTATTACTACCGTACTATTTTTGAAGGATACTTCCCTCAAGAGAGCGCTGCAAAGTGTGTACCTGGCGGTAAATCAATTGCATGCAGTACCGTGGAAGCCTTGGAATGGGACGAGAGCTTTAAAAATAACGCCGATCCCTCGGGCCGTTCAATGAAAGATGTTCACGCAGGCGGTAAATCATAACCCTGTAGAACCTGCGAAAAGCGCGCCCTATGGCGCGCTTTTTTGATGGTGCAGCTAGTGCTGATACACGCTGAATAATTAGTTTGGGAAGTACCACAAACGTTCGTCGCTGAGTGGCGTTTTAGGAGGCAGCAACGGATTCTCTAATGTAAACAAGGTTCTATCTGGAATGTTTAAGTCCTTAAGCGTTTTTCTATATGTTTGCGCAAAGAGAACGTCAAACGACCCATCGTCGACGGCGCGCTGAAGGCCAGTTTCAATCAGTTTTGCGAGTATAGGGTTGCTCTTACTTACAAAAAAGTACATTGCCGTGGGGTAATACATCACCAAGGAAGACTCTAGCTGAAGGTTTTTTGCTTTTCCCATTTCGGCAAACTCTGCCGTGACTTCGGTCACAGAACGAGGAAAAAAGTCCCCTCGGCCCAGCGCTAGCATTTCATATCCTTCTTTAAACTCGGGGACGGTGGACACATTAAACCCATTTGCTTGCAATATTTTCGTATCAGGCCACTCTTCTCCTTGAAGGGGCACAAGGCTCAATAAATCTTGCTTTGTCGCCACATTGTCAAATTGAGACCGACGATTTTCTTCAATAACAAAAACGCGTAAACCAATTAGCCCTTTTGTAATGGGGATTCGAATGGGTAGCAGATCTTTTTCGCGCTGCGTATCAGTCATGCTCCATACGACATTGACTTCACGATTCTCTCGCAACTGACGCATTGCTTTCCCTGTCAGTAAAATACGATCGGAGGGGCGCATTTCATAATTAACACCCGTTTTGTCTAACGCAAGCTTTAACAATGCCGTGGGATATTCGTTTCTGGTGTCAGTATCATCTAGAGCCCGCGGATAGGTTATCGTCCACAGCGCTGCGTTGCTACTTGCTGGTAACCCAACTAATAACACAACCCCGATAAGTAAGTACGTTATCTTATGCACGCTCCACTCCTTTACCTAGTCGTTTATTCTATCCCAATAAACTTATGTGTTTGTAATGATAGACGCCAATTGCGTTTGATGCAGGTCTCTACCGCCAGCGTTGTCGCGCGGGCTTGTTGGCTAATAGGTTGCAAACAAATTTGCTTTCCTTCAGTAGAATCTATCATTGCTAGCAATGTATCAAGTTCATCAATATGTTTTTGCATTGCCACCGGGTGCTTGATCTCGTTGGCTCTCTCAAGCGCGCTGGTGAGGACCGGCATGCCGCCTTTCATATTTACCTTCGGTGACACTGTGACATAAGTACGTGAGTCACATAGCACTTCAAACGTCCCGCTTGTTTCTATCTGTGTCGTATAGCCCCTATCATGAAGACACGTTGTGAGCGGCCGTAAGTCGTACATGCACGGCTCACCGCCCGTGATCACAACATGTTTTGCCACGTATCCCTGCTCTTCGAAAAGAGACAGTAAACGGTCTTCGTTACATTCAAAGAAATGCTCTGTTTCTTCGGATTTTTTAATAACATCGATTGGCGTGATAGCTAATTCAGGCTTGATAACCCAGGTATGTTTGGTGTCACACCACGGACACCCGACTGGGCACCCTTGAAGACGCACGAATATCGAAGGAATACCGGTATGGGCACCTTCACCTTGGATGGTTTCAAACATTTCATTGATGTTTAGCGTAGTCAATACAGACAAAATTTCGCCCTTTTACAATTGTGTGTTGGGATTTTACCAAGGATCACATAAAATTCGGGGATAATTTTTTAAATAATGAAAATCATGTCTGAAAACGTTGTTGTTATTTATTCTGGCGGAATGGATTCTTTCACCGTGCTGCACAAAGCAGTAAGGGAAGGAAAAACGGTACACGCACTATCTTTTAATTATGGTCAGCGCCATAAGAAGGAACTCGACTACGCCGCTCGCGTATGTGACTCATTGGGTATTGCACACAAGATTGTCGATATAAGTGCAATCAATACACTAATAGGCGGTTCGTCCTTAACGTCAGATATTGAAGTGCCCGAGGGTCATTATGAAGAACCCAGTATGAAACAAACGGTGGTGCCAAATAGAAACATGATCTTATTGTCTCTTGCCGTGGGCTACGCGGTTAGCTTAGACGCAACCAAGGTGTATTATGGCGCCCATTCTGGCGACCATGCGATATACCCGGATTGTCGCCCTGAATTTGTGCATAGAATGAATGACGTGTGTGGCATTGCTAACTATACGCCAGTCGAAATAATGACCCCGTACATAGATGTCAGTAAGACCGCTATTTTAACCGACGGATTAGCCATGGGGTTAGACTACGGACAAACGTGGACGTGCTATAACGGCAGAGAAAAGGCGTGTGGGAAATGCGGCGCTTGTGAGGAACGCTTAGAAGCATTTAATGAAAACGATACTACCGACCCGCTTCTCTACGAATAAGCTGCGCATGGCTATCTAAGGTGCGTCTATTGGCGCACTAACATACTTTCGGTACACCAATGCTATTGCTTGTATTGCGCAAACAGAAATAAACGCACTGCAGCCAAGCGCCCCACCAAACGTTGAGATATACGGAACGACCCCAACAAAAAATAACGAAAATATACTCGCTGCAGACACTACCGCAATGTAGCCTAGTTTGTGTGGCGCTGTCATTCCAACAAAGCTTCCACCAAAGAAAATAGCGGCATAATAATCGGGGTCAATGGGTAAGACTATTAGCATGAGATAGCATAATAGCGTTAAGCCGCTTGATGCTTGAATACTGCTAACCGGAGCGTGTCGGTGGGTGGTATAAGTAAGCAGTGCCCCCATCAGTGCAAATACTATGATTAACACTTATACCCTCCCTGTTATAGACATGACAATGATGACAGCGACAAAAGCGATTGCTCCTAGCTTTCCTCCTACCCCCGTAAAATGTTGCCTAAGCGCAGTAAAAAATAAGCTTCCAATAGTACTGATAACAATTATATCAGTGGCAGTTAATGCCAGCGACGGTGAACACATGCCCACAAATGCGCCAGCATAACAGCAGGCTTTAACGTCATCTTTATGATGTGAGGGCCAACGGACCGTGCTTAAGATAAGCCCTGATAACGACGCTGCGACAACAATAGGAAGGCCAGCCCACTGGTGGAAACCAAGGCAAACGCAGATGCCAATAAAAAAGGCAACGGTTAGCTGTAGAAAGTGCTTCATTATGGAAACAAACTAAAAAGCACGCCAATAAGGCGTGCCCTTACATAAAATCACAATACACTTACTTTTGGCTTTCGGCGATAAAGTAAGTGAGTTCTTTAATACAGTGTCTCAGTACGGGATTTAAGCGCGTATTTTTGCCGTTCATCACGAACATCTCATGACTGAAATTAAACAGGCTTCCCTTTGCAATAGGAACAAGACCTAATGCAGCACCCTGCTCTTTCGCCATATAGTCAGGAAGTAGACCCACATATTCCCCTGTCATAATTGCAGACATAGCGGCATCGTAAGAGTCAGAGAATGTTTGAATAGCTAAACGTGATTCGTCTTCAATGTAGTTTGCTGATGAGAGCCCCGATATACCAATAGCAGGATAGTCCTCTATTTTTACATCAGCAGGTAAATCAGTGTCACGATATTTGGCTAGTGCGTGTGTAGGGGCACAATACAGACGCCCATGCGTTTCAATGCCAACAGGGTGGAAAGTCACTGACTCGGGTTTTACCATATCGTAATTTGATATTACCAAGTGACATTCGCCTGACAGCGCGACGTGCTCAACTTCATTGTAAAGGCGCGTTTGGATATTGACATGAATATCATCAAACTTTTTCATGGTACTTTTCACCGCTTTACTCACGGCTAAGTGCATAGAAAGCGGTAACCCAGCCATAAGCACTAACGTAATATGGCCTGAATAGTCGTCGTGAAGCGATTTTAAATTGAACACAAAATTATCGAACGCGTTAAAGATACGCTTCGTTTCTTGAAATACTACTTCGCCTTCTTTAGTCATTTGAAAGCCACCGCGTCCACGGTGACAAAGCACGAGATCAAGACGTTCTTCTAATTTTTTAATGGCGGCACTAATATTAGGCCGCTGCATTCTTAATACTGGCTCCGCCGCTGTAAACCCATTACAGCTTGCTACTGCATAGAACACTCGCAGTAACTTAATATCGGATTCCTGTAGACGATTTAGCATATTGGCACCTGTTATAGGTATAGTTATAGATACTCAAATAAGCACTATATGCAAGACTGACTAGGATTACAACGCCAAATTTCGCCTTTTTACCCGACATTTAGCTACATACGTACAAAAAACAATCAAATGCGTGTTATCACAGGCAATACCGAAAACAATCTATGTCATAACTACGATAAAGTAACGACTTGTTTACGCAATGCTTCGATATCGTCTCGTAGCGCTCCCGCTTTTTCGAACTCTAATTCGCGGGCGTATTCAAACATTTGTTTTTCGAGCTGGGTAATCTGATCCATCATTTCCGTCGCACTCGCAAGCTTCTTCTGCTTGCTCTTCTCTTCCACTTTTCTCAGTCTTACTTTACCCGAGGCAGGGTGCGCACTTTCCCCTAAATCCATGATGTCGGTAATGGGTTTGTTAAGGCTAGTGGGTGTGATGCCGTTAGCCTCATTATATTCACGCTGCTTTTCTCGACGGCGCTCTGTTTCATCAATCGCTTTGCGCATCGACTTTGTTATCTTGTCGCCGTATAAGATTGCACGCCCATTAAGGTGTCTAGCGGCACGACCTATCGTCTGTATCAAGGAACGCTCAGCACGAAGAAAGCCTTCTTTGTCGGCGTCGAGAATGGCAACAAGCGACACTTCTGGCATATCAAGACCTTCTCGAAGTAAGTTGATGCCCACTAACACATCAAATTTACCAATACGAAGGTCGCGAATAATTTCAATCCGCTCTACGGTATCAATGTCTGAATGCAAATAACGCACTTTCACACCGTGTTCATTGAGGTACTCGCTTAAGTCTTCCGCCATACGTTTAGTAAGTGTGGTGATAAGCACACGCTCATCAACAGCAACCCGCTTTCTAATCTCTGAGAGTACATCGTCAACCTGTGTAGCTACTGGACGCACCTCGATAATAGGGTCAAGCAACCCTGTTGGCCTTACTACTTGTTCAACAATGTCGCCTTCGGTTTTCTTGAGCTCGTAATCTCCAGGCGTTGCTGAAACATAAATCGTTTGTGGACAAATTTGCTCAAACTCTTCAAATTTAAGCGGGCGGTTATCCAACGCTGAGGGTAACCTAAAACCAAATTCGACTAGCGTTTCTTTGCGAGAACGGTCGCCACGGTACATTGCACCAATCTGCGATACCGTTACGTGAGACTCATCAATAAACATTAACCCGTCAGCAGGAAAATAATCGAGTAACGTCGGCGGCGGCTCGCCAGGTGCCCTGCCCGACAGGTAACGAGAATAGTTTTCGATACCCGAGCAGTAACCAAGTTCCATCATCATCTCTATATCAAACTGAGTGCGTTGCGATATACGCTGTTCTTCAAGTAACTTATTGGCTTCTTGAAGTTGCTTCTTACGATCGCCCAACTCATCCTTAACATGCTCTATTGCATTAAGAATTTTTTCTCTTGGCGTCACATAGTGCGTTTTAGGGAAAACCGTGGCGCGGATCACCGACTTATCAACTGCACCGGTCAACGGATCGAACAGACTTATCTTATCAATTTCATCGTCAAATAGTTCGACGCGAACCGCTTGCTTTTCGGAGTCAGCGGGAAAGATATCAATCACATCACCGCGAACACGAAACGTGCCTCGTTCAAAGGCAATATCATTGCGCTTGTATTGCAGTTCGGCCAATCGACGCAAAATATCTCGTTGGTCCATCGTGTCACCTTGGCGAAGGTGCAATAACATTTTCATATACGACTCGGGATCACCCAAACCATAAATCGCCGACACGCTGGCAATGATAACAACATCTCGACGCTCCATAAGCGCTTTAGTTGCTGATAAGCGCATCTGCTCGATATGGTCGTTAATTGAGGCGTCTTTTTCTATAAAGGTATCGGTGCTCGGTACGTAAGCTTCTGGTTGATAGTAGTCGTAGTAGGACACAAAGTATTCAACGGCATTGTTGGGGAAAAAGTCCTTCATCTCACCGTAAAGTTGGGCTGCTAACGTCTTATTGTGAGCAAGAATAAGCGTTGGCCGCTGTACCTTATTAATAATAGACGCCATGGTAAAGGTTTTGCCCGACCCTGTAACTCCTAAGAGTGTTTGTGCCGCCAAGCCACTATCTAAGCCATCGACTAAGGCCTCAATTGCAGTGGGCTGGTCGCCAGCAGGTTGATATTTTGACTCAAGCTCAAAACCTCTACTCATTAATTCATCTACCTCGTTAGTTAAATACTAAATATTATACGTTCGCTTGCTGAGCATCATCTTGATACTTAGCAACTAAGCGGCGAAATACCATCAACGATATACCCGCCATTACGATGTTGGCGGCAACGGTTCCCCAGAATAAGCCTTTAAGCCCAAACAAATAACCACCAAGAATACTGATAGGTACGAAGAAAACGAACAACCGGATGATACTAAGTATTAATGCTGTCATTGGGCGGTGCATGGCGTTCAATGACGAGTTAGTCAGTATAATGATACCTTGCATGCCATAACCTAGCGGAATAATCATTAGAATGGTTTGAATCAGCATCGCAACGTCGGGCTCTTTGGCAAATGCTTGGGCAATTAACCCAGACAGAACCCACATGACTAAAAAGATAATGAACTGCCATATCAGAACAAATTTTAACGTCATCGCGTAGGCAGTTTGCACTCTCGCAAGTTTATTCGCTCCCATATTCTGACTAACAAAAGGTGGCAGTGTCATTGAAAGTGCCAACACAACAATACACGCAATCGACTCCATTCGATTCGCAACACCCCATGCGGCTACCGCCTCGGCGCCGTAATTAGCAACTACCGCAGTCATAATGCCGCCAGCTATTGGTGTTAACATATTGGCCCCCGCGGCAGGCAACCCTATTCTTAAAATTTCCCTACTACTGGCTACTAACTCATTAACAGTAAGTAAACGAGGCAACATAAGTTGTCGTTGCACCGCTAAAATATACAAAATCCAAGCGGCTCCTACACACCACGCAATAAGGGTGGCAAGCGCAGCACCTTGAATTCCCATTGCAGGTATCGGCCCAAAACCAAAAATAAATAACGGGTCGAGCAATGCATTTAGACCGCCACCTGCAGCCATCACAATACTTGGCGTTCGGGTATCACCACAGGCTCGCAATACGCTATTTCCCACCATAGGCAGCGATAAAAAAATACTAGAAAGATACCAAATTCCCATATAGTCAAAGATATATGGCATAAGTTGCGGGGGCGCATTCATTAAAGAAAATATTGGTTGAATGGTAAAAATGCCGATAAGCGCCAATACCCCTACTAGTGCTACCGACAACGTAAGAGAACCCGTTGCATACTGTTGAGACTCCGTAATTTCACGTCGCCCCTGTAGCTTCCCAATAATGGCTGAGGTCCCTATTCCTAAACCAATGTTTAAACTTATTACGGTAAAAGTAACGGGAAATGTAAAACTTATCGCTGCGAGTTGCTCGGTGCCAAGCAAGCTAACGAAAAACGTATCGATTAGGCCAAAACTCATCATCATAACCATCCCTAAAATCATTGGGATAGTCATTCGCTGTAATGTTGCACGTATATCGCCGTGAACAAGGCTGGACGAGCTGGTATTTTTAGTCTTGGAAATCACACTCACTCTCAAAGAATTTACGGTTACCAGATGCGCGCAAACGCGTATGTCGCTACAAAACGTTCTACTATTCGAACTTCAGTTTATGGGAGCAATTCACTATATGCTACACCGTTACGATAAACCTCATAGATATTAGGTGGATTAACTGCATCTTCTTTAATCGCTATCGTCCTGTCTAAATTGTATTTTATTTACTATTCCCACTAAAAATTTCGGGGGTGATGTATTTTGCTGAATATTGTGCTGATATTATTTCTGTGATTAACGCTAGCAAATGCGCCAGATTGATAAAAATACAGCGCGCCGGGTAATTGACATCATGGCGTCATGTAAATGGCTATTCAATCTACCTTCCAGAAGTAAACAGGCACTTACATGGCACCCCTACAATGTAAACGCTTTGTAAACAGTAGCATGAATTCTGTTACGGTTATGAAAAGCAAGAAAACATTCGATGAATTAACACACAAGGCATTTTTTGCACAATAGATCAATAATGATCTGCGGCACCGATCACGCAAAAACATGCAAATCATTAATATTTATAGATAAATTACAAATATTACATTGATAACACGTTGATCTACACCTCATTGATCACCTGTGGGTAAGTCACACATTTCAACTATTAACATAGTTATCCACAGATTTAGTGGATAACTAACGCAACGCCAGTATTGGCGCTATTTGCTGACGATACAAGAATTGGTTACGTAAGTAATGACTAACCTGACGTGACATAAGTACAGGTTACAGTTTTATTAAATACTGTTTATTTAAACAGTTATCAACGTATTTTTTATTCTTTATTCGTATATAGAATGAGAATAACGAAATACTTACACGTAATCGTAAAAACGGTAATGAAACGAAACGTCTTTTTAATTTTTCGAGTGACGATCGAGGTAACAGCTCAACAATTAATCATATTTTTTGCCCGTTTGGTTTAAATTTAAGCACTAACTGCGTAAAAAGCTATTTTTTGCGCAGTTAGCATAATTTTTTCATTATGGTTGTTGACAGCGGACGAGTACGTCTTTAATATTCGCCCCCGTTGAAAGTCAGGTCCCCCTTAGCTCAGTTGGTTAGAGCGACGGACTGTTAATCCGCAGGTCCCCCGTTCGAGTCGGGGAGGGGGAGCCAACTTTTAATGCGACATAAGTGTTTAGATTCCCCCTTAGCTCAGTTGGTTAGAGCGACGGACTGTTAATCCGCAGGTCCCCCGTTCGAGTCGGGGAGGGGGAGCCACTTACACTGGCTCAAATACCTTCAAGCTGTAGTTTCAAGTTAATTTACCCTCCTTATACGTTATTCAGTAAAAAATTAAATAACCCTAATTCTATCAAGTTGTTAATCGGTCCCGAAAGAGCGATAATACGTACATTAATGATGTGTTCAAAACGCGAGCGGTAATCTTGCAATTCCTTTTGGAATGACCATAACCATGACTGATTTTTTATTACTTTTAATTGGCACCGTGCTAGTTAACAATTTTGTTCTTGTGAAGTTCTTGGGGCTTTGCCCTTTTATGGGCGTGTCAGGCAAGCTAGAAACCGCTATGGGCATGTCTATGGCAACGACTTTTGTGCTCACGCTTGCGTCAGTTTCAAGTTATTTAGTAGAAACTTATTTACTTGAACCTTTAGGCATAGGCTACCTACGAACGCTTGCATTTATATTAGTCATTGCCGTGGTTGTGCAGTTTACTGAAATGGTTGTACACAAAACCAGTCCAACCTTATATCGCCTTCTTGGTATATTTCTGCCTCTTATCACAACTAATTGTGCGGTGCTTGGCGTAGCGTTACTTAATTTAACCGAGCAGCACAACCTTATGCAGAGCCTTATTTATGGGTTCGGTGCTGCATTGGGCTTTTCATTAGTGCTCATTCTATTTGCTGCGATGCGCGAGCGTCTTGCCGCGGCTGATGTTCCGGTTTCATTTAAAGGTGCATCTATCGCGATGATAACAGCAGGCTTAATGTCTCTCGCCTTTATGGGGTTCAGTGGGTTGGTGAAACTATAATGTCGATATCTTTCGCAGTGATTGCAATTGGCGTACTTGCGCTTATTTTTGGCTTAATTCTTGGCTATGCCAGCATTCGGTTCAAAGTAGAGAGCGATCCTCTTGTCGAGCAAATTGACGAGGTATTGCCGCAAACACAGTGTGGCCAGTGTGGCTATCCTGGATGTCGGCCTTATGCAGAGGCCATTGCCAATGGTGATGAAATTAATAAATGCCCACCAGGCGGCGAAAGCACCATCAAGAAGCTAGCTGATTTGATGGGAGTAGAACCAAAACCCCTCGACGGTGCTCACGGCGAGGAAGATGTTAAAAAGGTAGCCTACATCAGGGAAGACGAATGTATTGGATGCACCAAATGTATTCAAGCCTGTCCTGTAGACGCTATTTTAGGCGCCGCAAAGCACATGCACACCGTACTTACTGATGAATGTACAGGTTGTGATTTGTGCGTAGACCCCTGCCCTGTTGACTGCATAGACATGGTGCCCCTCGTTCAAACTACTTCTACGTGGAAGTGGGATTTTTCAGTCACACCGAAAGGTGATATCCCTATAAAAATGGTGTCGTAACGGTGATGTATCCAAGTTTTGAAAAAATCATAGACACGCTTGACGCAGGAAAGCAGTTTTCTTTCCCTGGCGGTGTGCATCCTGATGATAAAAAATCACTGTCTAATGTATCGCCCATAAAAACACCATCACTCCCACAGCTGATTACGCTGCCATTAAGACAGCATGTAGGCTCTGAGGGTGCCTGCTGTGTCAACGTTGGTGACTATGTCTATAAGGGGCAGGTATTGTCACAGGCAACCACCCCCTATTCGGTGCCTATTCACGCGCCGACCTCTGGTGATGTTGTTGCTATTGCACCACATGTTGTTGCCCATCCAAGCGGCCTTACGGAAATGTGCGTGACGATAAAGCCAGACGGTAAAGACACATGGGGCGTGTTAACGCCGATGCAAGACTACACCGCGCATAGCAAAGACAGCATTATTGACGCCCTATGCCAAGCGGGCATTTCGGGTATGGGAGGCGCTGGGTTTCCTACTCACATCAAAGCCTCAGGCAGCAAGCCTGTCGAGTTTTTAATACTCAACGGTATTGAATGTGAGCCTTATATCACTTCTGATGATCGATTAATGAGAGAGTTTGCTTGGCAGATTCGTCAGGGGCTCGATATTTTAGATCATCTCATCGCACCAAAAGCCATCATCATCGCTATTGAAGATAACAAGCCTGAAGCGTTAAAGGCGCTTGATATCGCGTGCCAAGATAAAGAAAAATACCGACGTGTTAGCGTAGAAACCAAATACCCGGCGGGCGGCGAAAAGCAGCTTATTCAAGTGTTAACGAACCGAGAAGTTCCCCGAAACGGCCTTCCCATTGATGTTGGCGTTTTGATGTTTAATGTGGGCACTTGCTACGCTATTGCAGACGCTATCTTACACGGTAAGCCGCTTATCGAACGCATTGTAACGGTAACCGGAGAAGCTGTGGACGAGCCTTGCAACTTCAAAGCATTGTTAGGCACACCGGTTAGGCACTTGCTGAAAGAAGCAAAGTATAACGCCAGTAAACAAGACGCACCGAAAGTCATTATGGGCGGTCCAATGATGGGCTTTACCTTAGCTGACGCCTCTATTCCGGTGGTTAAAACCACGAACTGTTTGCTCGTGCCATCGGCATCTGAACTTACCGACGGTGATAATGAAAGAGCGTGTATTCGATGCAGCGCGTGTGCCGATGCATGCCCTGCCTCGCTGCTACCCCAGCAGTTGTTTTGGCACGCCAAGGCCAATGAGTATGATAAAGCCGAAGACTATAACCTATTCGACTGCATTGAATGTGGAGCCTGCGCCTATGTTTGTCCTAGCGAAATTCCACTGGTTCATTACTACCGCCAAGCTAAGTCAGAAATAAGGCTTCAACGGGACGAAAAAAATAAAGCGGATAAAGCAAAACAACGCTTTGAAGCACGTAATGCGCGTTTAGAACAAGAGAAACGAGATAGAGAAGAGAAGCATCGCAAAGCCAAAGAAGCACGTTTAGCTGCGGCAAACAGTGGGAAAAGCGCATCTGCGGCGGCCTCAGCAGATAATGGTACAAAGGATAAAGTGGCAGCAGCCCTTGCCCGCGCAAAAGCGAAAAAAGCCGCACTGAATGCGTCTCCTAATTTACCTAGCAGCGATACCACAGACGACGCAAGTGCACTATCTGATGCAAAAGAAAAAGACACCTCTGGTAATGCTGATGTACCAGTAAACGATAAAAAAGCACAAGTTGCCGCCGCTATTGCAAGGGCGAAGGCTAAAAAAGCAGCGAATGCCAAGGCTAATCAAACAACGGACACTCAGCCAATGCCTGCCGCTTCAGTGTCAACGGATGAAAGCCGTGAAAGTATTGAAGATGAGAAAAAGGCGAAAGTTGCTGCTGCAATTGCCCGAGCAAAGGCGAAAAAAGCCGCAGCAGCTGATGCAGCTACACCACTAGAGTCTCAACCTAACGTAAATGAGTCGGATGAGACCGCTCAAGACAAAAAGGCACGTATTGCCGCCGCAGTAGCAAAAGCGAAAGCGAAAAAAGCAGCGCAAAGCACTACTGTTGAAGAGAGTAGATCCGAAGACGCCTCGAATTCGCAAAACAAAACGAATGATAAAGATGCGCAAAAGCAAGCGCGCATCGCCGCGGCAGTCGCCAAAGCAAAAGCCAAGAAACAACAACGGGAAGTCACGCCACCGAAAGCCAGTGAGGTGGAACAGCATCAAGTACAGGGTGACAGTACCCCTCAAGATGAGAAAAAAGCACGCATTGCGGCTGCCGTAGCAAAAGCGAAAGCGAAAAAAGCCCTACAGCAAAAGAGCGATCAGTCATGAAATTAACGGTATCAAGTTCACCTCACCAACGCGTAACACGAGACACTGGTGATGTAATGCGTCTCGTTGTTGTGGCGATGATCCCTGGTATGCTTGTACAAACCTACTTTTTTGGTTGGGGAATGCTTATACAAGCGTTTATTGCTGTCGTATCCGCTGTAATAATGGAAGGGGTAGTACTTTATCTTCGAAAGCGCCAGATAGAGAGAACATTGACCGATTATTCTGCCGTACTTACCGCGCTTCTACTTGCCATAAGTATTCCTTCTACACTCCCTTGGTGGATGACTGTCATAGGTGTATTTTTCGCTATTGTCGTTACAAAGCAACTCTACGGCGGTCTGGGCTTCAACATCTTTAACCCTGCAATGGTAGGTTATGTGGTTTTGCTCATATCCTTCCCTGCAGCAATGAGCTTATGGTTACCCCCTAGTACCCTAGCCAGTGTTACTCCCTCATTTTTAGATTCTGCTTCACTCATATCCACGGGATTTACCACAAGTGGCTATGACGTTGTGCAGCTTCGAACTATCGCTGATGGCGTAACAATGGCGACACCTCTAGACACGCTAAAGACAGATTTAACACAAGGCGTAACGTATTCAGAGTCACTAGCCCGCCCTATCTTCAATGGTAGCTTGTTTTCATCAGCGGGCGCTGGGTGGGGTTATATGAGCATGGCCTATTTACTTGGTGGTTTATGGCTAATGCGCTTAAAAATTATTAGCTGGCATATTCCGATAAGTTTATTACTTTCTGTTTTTGCCATCGCCGCGTTTTTACATCTAATTGATGCTGACTATTATGCCTCGCCGCTTTTCCATTTGCTGAACGGCGCTGTGATCGTTGGTGCATTTTTTATTGCAACCGACCCCGTTTCTGCATCAACAACGGCCAAAGGGCGTATTATTTTTGGTGCGGCAATTGGTTTTTGGATTGTGATCATCAGAACGTTCGGTGGTTACCCTGATGCAGTAGCATTTGCCGTTATAATAATGAACATGGCAGTTCCTTTAATTGACTATTACACGCGCCCCAGAACTTATGGGCACAGTGCAATGAAGCAAAGAAAAGGGAAGCAGTAATTATGAAAGAGACTATTTTAAAAAACGGCGTAATGCTTACTGTTTTTGCCGTTGTAACCACCGCGTTGATTGCCCTCACCTTTTTCGGTACTGCTGACAAAATTGAAGCGCAGCAACAAGCCAAGTTGTTAGAAGTATTAAATGAAGTCGTGCCCAAGAGTATGCACGATAATGCCTTGTACGACGATTGCATTGAAGTTGACGAGGCAGCGCTTGGTGGCAATAAGCCACATCTTGTTTACCGCGCTACCCGTAATGGTGAACCTCAAGCCCTTGTTTTAGAAGCGACTGCGCCGGATGGATATAGCGGAAATATAGAACTCGTCATTGGCGTAGATACGACCATGACAGTACTTGGAGTCAGGGTAATAGAACATAAAGAAACTCCGGGGTTAGGTGATAAGATAGAGCTCGCGGTAAGTGATTGGATCCTGTCTTTTACCGGCACAACCTATTCATCACAATCAGAAAAAGTGTGGCAAGTTAAAAAAGACGGAGGCGAGTTTGACCAGTTTACCGGCGCCACCATCACACCAAGAGCAGTAGTGTCCTCGGTCAAGCGTGCCCTTCAGTTCGCCAGTGATAACCAAACTATGTTATTTGCTGCTGACAATACGTGTAACAGTAGCAAGACACAAAAAGGAGCCATGTAATGGATTATCGTGACATTTCATTGCAAGGGCTTTGGAAGAACAACCCCGCGTTGGTTCAATTACTAGGCCTGTGTCCTCTTCTTGCAGTAACCGCCACGTTTATCAACGGGCTCGGGTTAGGCTTAGCTACCACCCTGGTTCTTATTGGTAGCAACGTAACGGTGTCGCTGGTCAGAAACATTGTTCGCAATGAAATCCGCATTCCCATTTTTGTTATGATAATCGCGGCGTTTGTGACCATTGTTCAGCTTCTTATGAATGCCTTCACCTATGAGCTTTATTTAGCGCTGGGTATATTTATTCCACTGATTGTTACTAACTGCGCCATTATCGGCAGAGCGGAAGCCTTTGCGTCAAAGAATGCTCCCGGCGCAGCCGCTTTTGACGGCCTAATGATGGGCATGGGCTTTACCGTGGTGCTTGTCTTGCTTGGCGCAATAAGAGAAATTCTTGGTGCCGGGACCCTATTTGCGGGTGCTAATCGACTTTTTGGTGCTTTAGCAGATAATTGGACTATTACGCTATTTAATACAGATTCACCGTTTTTACTCGCTATTTTGCCACCTGGTGCATTCCTAGCGATGGGCTTACTCATTGCAATTAAAAACAGTATTGATGCCAGTCTTGAGAAACGTTCAACTGTTGTTACTACGAAAGCGCAGCGCGCACGAGTGACCACAGAAAATATTTAACGCGATACGTAAGTAACGAGTTTCACTATGAATAACGCCAAAAGAAAAGAGATATTAACGCGACTAAGAGATGCGAATCCGCACCCTACGACGGAACTCAACTTTTCTACGCCCTTTGAACTTCTTGTTGCCGTAACATTGTCGGCGCAATCTACTGATGTAGGCGTAAACAAAGCGACCGACAAGTTGTTTCCTGTAGCCAATACACCGCAGGCTATTGCAGACTTAGGTGTAGAAGGCCTTACCCAATACATTAAAACGATTGGCCTATACAATGCCAAGGCTAAAAATGTACATCGCTTAAGTGAAATTCTGGTTGAGAAATACAATAGCGAAGTTCCAGAAAGCCGCGAAGCGCTAGAGGCGTTGCCAGGTGTGGGTCGCAAAACCGCAAACGTGGTACTAAACACGGCGTTCGGCTGGCCAACCATAGCCGTAGACACGCACATTTACCGCGTTTCTAACCGCACTAAACTTGCCATGGGCAAAACCGTTGAGAAAGTTGAAGAAAAGCTGCTAAAAGTGGTACCCGCCGAGTTTAAAGTAGACGTACACCACTGGCTTATCCTACATGGGCGCTACACCTGTATTGCACGCAAGCCACGCTGTGGTTCATGTATTATTGAAGATTTGTGTGAGTTTAAGGATAAACTCGAGTAACGCGTAGCGTGTATTACCCATTAACAGAATGTCGTTAAAACATGATTGATAAGCCATTTTTGGGGATAAAGGATCTCGGGGTACTTCCCCTTAATCGTCTGCTCTCCTAGTTGAATACCCTTCAACATGATGGCTGGTAGCTAAATAACAGCGTTGTTCTTTCGCTGGTTCCCGAATTCTACAGATTTTAACTTCACCTGGTTGGTTACTTAAATTCAACCATTCATCTTCTGTGATATCTTTTGATTGTGTATCATTAATTGACGTAATCAGGTCGCCGACCTTTACGTCGTGAGCAGCGCTTGCCATATCAGGCATAACATATCTTACTACAAATTCGCCTGTGGCTATTTTCCTAAGCTCTAACCCTAAAAGATTGTATTGACTACGGAACTGTTTATTTTCGTAGCGCGTTAAATAAAGTTTGTTTTGCATGTAATCTATTACACTTACGTATTGATTCAGTGCAGCACTACCAATTACCCAATAATCATCTGCATCGTCTGTCTTGATTAGGTTAGTTTTAATATTTTGCATTTCAAGTTCACCAATTTTTATGCTCGGTAGGGTTACACGTTGATGAATTGCTCTTCCACTCAGGCCAAAATCTGCAGCTCGGACAGAAGGTAAATTTAATGAAATTGACTCTTCATCCAAATACGTTTGGTTAAGCTTAAAATAATGCCGACTTCCGGTATCGATGAGAACTTGGTGATCAATAACACGTTCATCACCTAGAGTAATTTGTACAGGGATAGATAGTTTGCTCATAGATATCTTGAAATCCACGGCAATGTCTTCAGCATCAGCGTGGTAGTGTGAATTGCTGATTTCGATTCGGTTTTGCTTTTCATCGAATCGCCAAACGAAATGCTTCAATACATCGTGCCCAAGCACGCCGTCTATTAAAACCTCATCAGGCCTTGCGTAGTAGGGTGATTTAGCGACAGGAAGAAAAGCCATACTTACATCAGCGAAATCAACGCCAGAAAGCTTGAGTTGCTTTACTTTTACCTGATAAGCCCTCGAATCCTCGCCATCTCCCCAACCTGAAGCAATGAGATCAAATCCCCTTTCCAGGTTCAGTTTAACCACTTTAGGGCTATCCATTAAATAGGAAATGGAAGCGCCACTGTCGATAAGAAACAGAAAGTCTCTTTCCCCGTTTATGTCTAAATACACATGAGGTTTGTTACTGATGTATCGAGTTTGCAGAGCGATGCTATCTGTTTTTTCTGTCCACGTTGGCTTTATATCATCATTGGCAAAGCGCATTCTCACCTGATTAATAAAGCTACATCCATTAAGAATAAATATCGCCAAGAAAACTACCAGTAATTTAATTCGCACTTGCTTTCACCTAGTTTTATAGTGTTGGGCATAGGCTATCAAAGCGTAGTGTCAAAGGTATGTTTCAAATGTTCAAAAGTGTAATTATTTGCGAATATTAACATCACCGCGTGCTATATCGTGCACGAGCCACCTTTATCGCCACGTTAGTCTGTGAATTTCCAAATTCAGCTGTAGGCGAGTGGCGCAATTCAATTGGTGACGCTCACTCGTTTTTGTTGCCATTGACCTTTAAATAAATTGCCATGTCAGAAGCACTTGAAACCACTTCACCCGTGCCAGCCGTTGCAGCTTCTGAGTTACCAGAGAGTATCGCAATCATTAATGTGATTAAGACGACAATAATCGCAGAAGAAGAAGCTTTCTTACTACTTTGTTGTTTACTGGTTGTTTTTTTGTTGTCCATGGTCGTAATTCCTTAGTAAATTTTGGCCGCAATTACCATAAGCGACTTGCTCAACACGTCACGCAAAGCGCCCTTTACGGGGTTTTGAATAAGAGGAGGCAGAGACGAATGGGCGTCTGTAGTGAGTTAGCGCATTTCTGCCAATCGTTGCTCAATGTTTTCTAGCAATGGGGCAAACTTATTTTTGGCAGCGCGTTTATTTAAGAAATACACTCCCATAACCAGTAAACCAACACAGGCGTAATACCAATACATGCCCGACGATATTTGAGGAATACCTTGTTCGTTCACCGACGCGCCTAACGTGATGAGTAAAATTGCAACCGTCAGCGGAGCTATGTACCACCATACAACCGACTCCAACATCTGTTTTTGTTGCTGAATTTTTTGTTTTTCTTGGACTAAAAAATCCTTAACGCTATCGCTTTTCTTAGCGTCTACTTTTTTCGCAGATATCAGTCGATAGGGTATGTACATGCAAGCGACAATCGCAATGATTAAACCAATGCTTTGCATCGTGCTTACCGAATTTAATAGACTCCATATCCAAACCGGGATAAGGCATATTGCGATCCCAATTTCTAGAAAATCGCGACGTTTTATCTCTTTATCAATATTAGTGGTTTGTTGCTCAATCATATCTATCACCTCTACTAACGTGTCAGGAGTTGATTCAGTTTCAATAGCTTGTTGCCAGTCTTGCTTTAAATCATCTAGCTTCACATCAACCTCCTATGTAATGGGTTTCAAATTCATTTTTAATGCGCTTAATACGCGACCTAACGGCATTGGAACTAATACCAAGCACGTTGGCGCTGTCATCCGAAGATAGCCCATCTAAGTACATCATCAGCAAACTCGCATCTGTGTCATTTAGCCCATCCATAAAGCGGTTAAGAATGTCTGCTTGGCAGCTTTCCTGCGTAGACTGAAGCTCTGGCATTAATTGGTGTAATGGAGACTGTTTAGTCTCTTTATGCTTCACTGCTGCCCGTACAAATGTGCAAGCCGTATTCAGTGCCACTTTAAAAACCCAAGTCTCTTGTTTCGACGCGCCGCTAAACGACTCGAAACTTCTCCAAAGCTGCAGTAATATTTCTTGATACATGTCGTCAAATTCGCCGTCATGACTATATCGGGACGCGATGTAACGTATGCGCCCTCGGTTGTTAATAATCAATTGTTCGAATTCTTTACGCATCGGAGTCTGCATATTGCCAATGGGTTAGATATTTAATTAGTCGGTGATAAAACACGATTGTGTCATATTGGATCAAAATTTTTGTAATTAGCTCGTTAAGGTTTTAGATATTCGGCGAGCTCTTCAATGTATAAGTAACCCTCTTGTTTTTGCGTGAGCTTGATGAAATTCTTTACTTTTGGGGAATATAAAATGACTTCTTCGGTGTAGGCACTGTAACCTCGCGAGTTTGTTATATTGCCCTTGTAAGAAATTGTATAAGCCATGAATTTACCTGCAAGTACGGTTTCTTCTTGATAAGAAACAACGTCAACATCTTGAACCGTTTTCCCTTTCGTTCCGTCCTCACTGGTCCAGTGACTTTCATAGACCCAAGTGTCCCCTACTTTTAATGGCCACTTGTATCTTGGTGTTGTACTCAAATCTGGTACTACCATTTCAGCAATAGGAACAATGCCTTTCGAGCTTTTGATACTTAAAGCACCGTTATCGTTGACAACTTCTCTAACATCAACCCCATTTACTCTAACAACGCCGGTATCTGTTACCCCCTTAAATTGCCAAACCCACTTTTCACCCAAACTATAGTCGTTTAATGTTGGTTGTTTGGTAGCATAAGTGTCTATTTTGCTGGCGCAAGCCACAAGCATAACGATGACAAAAATAGTCGATAATAATTTCATTTCTTTCCTTAAATAGCCGCCAATATGAATTTTCAAATACAGTAGCCTTAAGTCCGTTTGGCGTTGTTGGCACAACCAAAGGACGGATTTAAGGCATTATATTTTCGTGATGCTGCTTCAAGCGATAAGCGAACTTCACTCTAAGGGGTCTGGACAAGGTAAGTTGCCCCTTTAACAACAATGGACTCCCCTATCAAACCGTACCACTGTTCAGTGATTACTTTCTATTACTTACCTATTTTTTACGTCTCCATGGCTCAATAGGTTGTGAAAAATATCTCCACCAAACGTACTTCCATGGAGTACAGATAATTATTAAACCAACCCCAATTAGCGACCCTTTTACACTTACAACGCCCGGAATTTGCTCTCCTGCCATCCACAGCGGCAATGCGACAGCAGCCAACCAAACTGCTTTCCAAACAATCTCAAATAGCATAATAGGTAGAAATGCTAATGGGCGGAACATGCCGCCTATAGCTAAAAAAGCCAACGTAAATAAAAGGGAATGCCCCACACCTCGCCAAGGTGTCCACTCGAAAGGGCCCTGTAAAATAGACATCAACTGCCATTTACCAATAACAAACACTAGACCCGCAAAAAATATTCGAAGTCCCCACATTTGCCATAGTGGTACGAATGGCATGTCATTTTGCGTTACTTCGACGTTGTTATTAGTTGTTCCACTTGCAATAACACCGTCGTTATTTGTGACCGATTCACTGTTCATAGTAATAACCTTATTTTTCAAATTTCCCTTTGATATTCGCATGCCGTGGGGCTTTAGAAGCGTCAAATTTGAAAATCGATACACGAAAATGAACATAAACAAGAAGATTATCAAAAAAGAACTGAATTACTGTAAAGTAGGGTTAGATACAAAGGGAGTGAAAGTTGGAACTGTTACATCTAGCCCAGTTAATTATAGTTTTGCTAAGCCTTACATTAGCCACCTATCATTTTCGCCTAAAGAAAAAGCAGCTTTTGCACCTTATTTTTGCGATTTTCTGTGCATCAACCTCTTTGTATGTAGCACATAAATTAACCAGCACCATTTGGGCTCCTTATCACCATTTAATCGGTGTATTGGGCGTTGGTGTCTCTGGTACGTATTGGCTATTTGCACGCGCATTTTTCCGAAAAAGTAACCCTATCAATCAGCACCACCTAATTTTTGTTGGGTTACTGTCAGCATGCCTAATCCTGCAACACCTTTTACTTCTGTATAAAAAGTTGTGGCTAGTCCATTCAGTTTGGCTTTCCATTTCAACAAACGTTTTAACTGAAATAGTCGCGATTTTGTACCCGGGTATGCTCATTCTTATCTTCTGGGAAGGATATCGGGTGTTAAATAACTCAGCGGCTTTACAGCGCAAAATGGCGACTATTTATCTGTCGTCATTCATTTTTTGCGTTGTCAGTGTCATGTTAATAGGTGCAACGCTTCCCGCTGAGTTATTAACTGGCAATGGGCGAGACTGGCTTTCGACTTTCTCGTTTTTGGTCATACTACTCAGCACGCATGGGTTAATTCTCTTCCGCCAACAGCAACTTAACCAAAAAGAAAAGAACACTGCCCCTTCTGTTCAAGAAGAGCCCGCTCTCGCGCAACAGATCTACGCTATCCTAGTAGATGAAAAGCGTTATTTGGAATCGAATTTACGAGTTTCTGATATCGCTCGTGAGTTGAACGTTCCCGAATACCGTATCCGCTCTGTAATGCTCAACCATTTTAATGCAAAAAACTTTAACCACTACGTTAACCAAATGCGTATTGAGTATGCTAAAACCATACTGAGTGCACCGGATAAAAATGACTGGCCGGTGCTTGTCGTTGGCATTGAAAGTGGGTTTGGTTCGGCCGCTCCCTTCACACGAGCATTTAAGGAATTTACTGGCTTTACTCCCGGTCAGTATCGTAAGCAACAGGCAGAAACCAAATAAGCCACCTTTGCGACTATTTTAAGCTGAAAGATGAAGCATCACTCTTGATGATTCGAAACACATTACGTACAGATTTATGATAATTAGAAAGCGTTGTGGCAGTTGTATTATTGAGGATTTGTGTGAATTTACGGATAAAAAACATTAAGCGTATTAAAGAAATTTAGCCTTTCGCCTTGACGGGGCGTGCGACTCCTTTCAGGATGAACACATTGTTTATTAAGTTTATTGAATATAAGGCACAATGATGAAAATAGATATCGCACTTCTAGACGGGCAAAAGCTACAAGCTAATTTTGGCAAGCATCAAATAATAAGCGATCAAAGTGTATCAGCAGGCGGCGATGCCGCTTACCCTGAGCCGTTCGATTACTTCTTAGCAAGCATGCCTTTGTGTGCGGCATTTTATATTCGTAAGTTTTGTGAAGCCAGAGACATTAGTACAGACGGCATTAGCCTAAGCCAAGAGCATAGCACCGTTGGTGAAGATAAATACCGTAAGGCGTTTTCAATTAACGTATCGTTACCTGAAGACTTTCCTGAAAAATATAAAAAAGCACTGCTAGCTGCCGCCAATAGCTGCACAGTAAAAAAAGTGATACAGGCAATGCCAGAATTTAGTATTCAAATTGACGAAGAATAGGCAATGCCATATGTGCTCGTAGCATAATTGTCAAAATTTATGTTGGAAGTATCACTGACTTACCCCAACCAAAAAGCCAATCATTTGATTGGCTTTTTGGTTGGGGTAAATTGTCAGGTCAGCAGTCGCTTCCATCAAATATCTCTTCAATAGGCATCTTAAACAATTTCGCTGCCTTAAATGCCAAAGGCAAACTGGGATCAAATTTTCCAGTCTCAATGGCATTTACCGTTTGACGCGTAACGTCAAGGGCGTTGGCAAGGTCCGCTTGTGTCCAATCTCGCTCAGCACGCAGCACTTTTAAACGGTTTTTCATGCGTACTTCCTCAGCCCAACAAACACACTGATCAAATAACTAATGCCCATGACGAATAATATTCCTGAAGGGTTCGGTTCGAAATTAATCAATTTTACGCCTTCCATTAACCCGTAAGCCGCACCGAACACCATACTGATCCCCAAAGAAACCGCCATAGCATTGAAATGAATACGTCGCTGTAATTCATCCATTCTGTCTAATGCACGTTTATTCACGATGATCATCTTATAGCCAAAAAATAGATTGAGTATTAATGCCATTAACGTGTAGACGGGGGAAAAGTCCCACACGAACTTGGGCGCGAAGGCAACAATTGCCAGCGATACCAACCAACTCGATGTCCACGTGAGTAACTCTTTATTTGATTGTTTAGTACGTGCTGCTAGGTTGTCAGTCGTCATAGTTTAACTCCTTTGTCATAATGTATGGCAGACTTTACAAAAAGAATAGTAGTCTTGCCGCACCAAAAAGTAAAGCTCGCTTTACAAAATAACTGGTAAGCATGACAAAATGTCGTATAGAGCATGCTTTTTTTGTTCAAGATAGCGGTGAGTTAACGTGTACCGATGCCACAATCTTGCCCTTAGTTTATTCGTTCTCTATTGGAATAATGCGCAATACGGCGATACGTTTCGTAAAACGATCGCTATATATAAACATTAAAAATAGTTAAACCTTTCTTCCTTACCATCGTAGCAACTACATACCGAAGGCGTTATGCCTTCTATGCAATGGAACTGACCATTACTGGTCCTTCAAAGGAAATATTATGACCAAGAAACCACAACTAACAACGTCTGCGGGCGCTCCAGTAGTTAGTAACGAAACAACGAAAACCGCAGGAGAGCGCGGCCCCGCGTTACTTCAAGATTATCAGTTGCTTGAAAAGCTCGCTCACCAAAATCGTGAACGCATACCTGAGCGCGTCGTCCATGCTAAAGGTTGGGGAGCACAAGGCACCTTTACCGTTACTCATGACATCACCCGTTACTCGTGTGCTGACATTTTCTCTCAGATAGGTAAACAAACCGAAGTATTAAGCCGCTGGTCTACGGTGGCCGGTGAGTCGGGCGCTGCTGACACAGAGCGAGATGTTCGCGGTTTCAGCCTCAAGTTCTACACCGAGCAGGGTAACTGGGACATGGTTGGCAACAATACTCCCGTTTTCTTTATTCGCGACGGGTATAAATTTCCAGACTTTATACGCACACAAAAACGCCATCCAAAAACTAACCTTCGCTCTCCCGAGGCGATGTTTGACTTTTGGGCTGCCCAACCAGAAAGTGTGCATCAAGTAACTATCTTAATGTCAGATAGAGGAATTCCCATCTCGCCAATGCATATGAATGGTTACGGGAGCCATACGTTCAGCATGTGGAACAAAGACGGTGAGCGGCATTGGGTAAAATTTCATTTTAAGACCCAACAAGGCATTAAAAACTACACAAACGAAACATCGGAAAAAATAATTGGTAGTACGCGTGAGAAGTATCAAGAGACGCTTTACAACGCTATAGATGAAGGTAATTTCCCTAAGTGGACAATGTACATTCAGGTGATGCCAGAAAAAGACGCAGGTAAGCAAGATTTTAATCCGTTCGACCTTACCAAGGTATGGTCTCACGATGATTACCCACTAATTGAAGTCGGCGAACTCGAAATGAATCGCAATCCAGACAACTATTTTCAAATGGTTGAGAATGCGGCATTTAGCCCGTCGAATGTCGTACCTGGCATTGGTTTTAGCCCGGATAAGATGCTTCAAGCGCGTATTTTTTCTTATGCCGACGCGCATCGATATAGACTTGGTACGCACTATGAAGCGCTTCCCGCGAACGCACCCAAAAACAGTGAGGTTAATCATTATCACAAAGACGGTGCTATGCGCTTCTTTAGTAATGATTTTGGCAACCCTGATGCCTACTACGAACCCAATCAACACGAGGGTCCGGTTGCAGACTTCACAATGAAAGAGCCACCTCTACGCATTGATGGTGACGCAGACCGCTACCATCAGGACGATGCTGACGTTGATTATGTTCAGCCTCGCAAGCTATATGAACTGTTTACTGACGAACAAAAAGACCGCATGTATAAGAATTATGCTGCCGCCATGGGGCCGTGCTCCGATGATGTAAAATCGCGCTGGTACGCCGTACTTGAACGCGTGCATCCGGACTATGCCGCCGGTGTTAAAAATGCAGTAGAGTCGCTTGATACCGACGTCAACACGGTTCCAATTACTGAGAACACGCCACTAGAAGACAAGTAATTCTATTCATGAAGTGGTAGCTTATTAACAACATAGAAACGTCAATCACAGCGCATCGTTGCAAGGTGATTGACGTTATTTCTGCGTATTGATTAGTGCGCCGTCCCTGTATCTCTATAGCGTCCCTCAAAGCCACAAAATACCCCGAAACAAAGCATCCCTAGCCCAACTGCGCCTAAAAGGTATGGCCCAAACGGCGTTTCCAATATTGTCACCAGCGCTTTACCCAAGCCACCAGCTTCTGAAGGATCATTCTGAATTGCAGCGGTAATGATAAAACCACCAACAAGTACATAGGTTGCTGTGCGTCCCAAGTAACCCGCTCGTCCAGAGAGCTTTATCACATCTTGTGCTTTCTGTGACAACTGGTTAGTTTCAAACTTATCCATAAAATCTTGCTTTATAGCGTGTTTAAGCTGGATGCCGGCAAACACGACAATAACGACGCCTATCGCAAGCAAAAGATAAACGCCCCATGTTTGACTCATCAGTGATTCTGACATTGATTGTTTACCGCCTCCTTGCTGTTTAGACGTGCCAGATAAGACTTCAAAAGCAGTATAGGCAACGGTTCCATATATCAATGCTGAAACGAAATAGAAACCTCTCTTCATTAAATCAGATGCGTCTGAATTGTCTAAATCATCTGGGTTAGTTACAAATTGTACTAATCGCCAAATGACGTACCCCACTAATCCGATAAATACTGCGCCTAGTAGCACAGAACCAAGCGTTGTTGACTCTATTTCGTTGAAGATTTTTGCTTTGTCGATATCTTCAACACTTCCAGAATAAAACGCACCGTATAGGATCATGGCGCCTAAGACACCGTAAATGATGGCCTTTGAGCAATAGCCTGCCCGAGCGATATAAGTGATAGGACCTGTAGAACTCTTCATTGTAATTTCCATTTAGCATGAGTGTAGGTGAGTTATTAAGCGAGAGTCGTGCCACCGTTGAATACGATAGCCATCTGCCCTGAATCCCATGCCAGTCGTAGCATGGCTATTGCTTGGCAGAAAAAAGAAAAAAACTGCTGCGACAAAGCTGCCCATTCATTGAAAGAGTTACACGTAAAATAAGGCGTATATATGGGGGAAGACTGGCACAGCGTGCCGGCTTATTGCACAGCATATCGGCGCTAGCAGGTGTCAAATGGCATTTACAAATAAAAAAGGGACAGGATTACCTTCCCTGCCCCTCAGCGCTAGTATTTTATACGCTACCAACATTTTACGTTACGCGTATTGTCGACCTAAGGACTGACCCATCGCGCTTTTACGCCTCTCGTATCCACGTGGATAAAGGGGCCTCGGTGTGGTTTTGGGCCGTAAATTCCCAAGCCGCCAATTAACGACCTAAAGTCATTTCGCTTGTTTAACTCATTAATTACTTCAGCAATCAATTGCGCGTCACCGATATTCGATTGACCATCATCATTAAGGTCATCCATTCGGTAATTGCCGTCATTATCAATAAAAATGTCCGCAGCATCCCCAAAGACATGTCGACTTAGCGCGACGTTACCAATTGCTTTGTTATAGTATGGCGTTCGATAACCGCTCATGACTACCATATTGTCTACACGTATATTGCGAAGGTTCATTTCTGTACGTAACTTCTCAAGCTTCAACAATAACGAGGACTGAAGGTAGACAAATTTAGGAAACTCACTTTTTTGTTTACTCACAAACTCTTTCAATTGGAAATGCGGTGATAGTTTTACATCTTGATTCGCCTTCGTCACTTCAATAAAGCCCTCAGGCTCGATATACATTTCGCGGTTTCGCGTTATCGACTCATCGGGATAATGCCCAATGTGGTAATAACGAAGCTTCCCTTCAACCATATTGTCGCTAGGTGTCATAGTGAAAACATTAAGCGTTATTTCACTAGAACCGTCAGTCGCTCTTACACAAACGTTATACATGCCCGACGTGTCTGGCGATGTCCAACGCCATGCCGATGTGCCTTGCTTTTCATGAGCGCCAGCATCGAAGAGCAGTTCATATTTTGTATTGGCTTGGGGGAAAAGCACTTCAAGTTCCACGGTTTCGCCAGGGAGCACGAAAATAGAAAACGTTTTGTAGGGGATCACTATCTTACCCGCTTGCAATTGAAACTTAGCTTGCTGCGCATCCGCGTCTTCAACAAGCACCGGAGGGTGACTGAGCACATTGTTGACTGCCGCTGATGTGTTCAGGGCTATCCCCATTCCGGTAAGGGCGAAAATGATTGATAAAAAATGTTTCATTACTAAACTCCGCATTATCTATAGTGCTGTTGTTTGCGTTGTATACTGGAGCGTGTCTACCATTGCCTGATACTCTTCTGCATCTTTTTCGTAGAGGTCTCTTCTAAAATGTACGAGATATTCGTCCTCTGCCCACGAGGTCCAGTAGACCAGATGAACAGGGATTGGGTTTTCAAGTACGAACTCGCGCGCCTCGTTTAAACTTCTCGCCTTTTGTATATCGGCAAAGCCTAAACTGTCTGGTAATTCACTGGTCAGAACTTCAGCTAAACTAAACGGCTCCTCAAGTCTGATACATCCGTGCGATGCCGCTCTGTGGTCTACATCAAACCATTGCTCAGCTGGAGTGTCATGTACATAAACCGCATGTTTGTTAGGAAATAGAAATTTAACTTCACCAAGCGGGTTGTCTTCGCCTGGCAATCTCACCATAAAGTGATCAAACTGATACGGCTTAATTTCGTTCCAATTGATCGTGGCGGGGTCTACCATTTCATCATCTACATAGCTATTTTTTCTAATAACAATATTTTGTTCTTTTAAGTAATCTGGGTTATTGGCTACTTTCGGTGCAATTTCTTGCGTGGCAATAGATAGTGGAATGCGCCAGTCGGGGTTTACGATGAAGGTTTCTATATAGTCGGTAAAGCTCGGTGTACTCCATGCTGGTCTGCCTACCACCACTTTTTTTTCTAGCCTGACTTCCTGCGCTTCAACGACGCGCAAAACAAACTCAGGAATATTTACCAGTACATACTTATCAAATCCAAATTCTTCAAAACTTGTCATTCGCTGGATATTTAAAGCAATTTGCTTAACGCGTTCTGTAGCAGGAACATTTAGTTCAGATAACGTCAACGGACCTACAACACCATCGGCCGATAAACCATGAAGCGTTTGAAATGTCTCTACATGTCGCTGCAACGCGCTATCGAAAAGGCAAGGTGCACGATCATCTTGTGATGCAAAAAAGCTTGTTTTACTTAATTGTTTTTTGGTTTTAAGCGCAACGACTTCGCCACAAGCGGCAGCCAGATTAGGATATTGGAGATTGAGACGAGCAACGAGTGCAAGTACGTCAGGGCCTTCGCTGCCAAGCCTTAGCATGTCATCTGGCTTCAGTGCCGGCCAACCGCCGTTTTTAATGATCTCTGAGTAACGCGCCATTGCTTCGACCAGCTTTGCTTTCATCATTGGCGTCTCAAATCGTTTAACCGACTGACTGTGAGAGGGGCTTATGTGTTCACCGGCGTTCGCTCCACTTTGAAACAAACCCGTAACAAGGGCCCCTAGTGCCACAGTTAACATTAATGATATTTTGTACATTGCTCTATTCCTATATCCATATTGGGTCAAAGACAGATGATGCGGATATCATCTGCTTTTAGTCTATTTCACAAAGGACAATGTGTTCTCCATGACCAAAAATCTCACTTGCCTGCGTGGTACAAATCTAGAATCACGGAAGATTTGAACGGCGCATTGCCGCACAGCAAGGCAGCAAGAAGCGTTCCCTATGACGTCGCTGCCCCCCTTGCGTAAAGTAAATGAAAATTATTTTCGCCACTTTATATCGAAAAAATTGGGCACTCACTGTGTAGCGAAAGGCAATAAATACGTGGGTTCATTAACAATTGAGTGCTTTATTTATCAAACGGGCGTGGGTGAGACATTCACTAACGAAAGAAAATTTATAGCGCTACATAGGTGGTCGATGCCATGTAGTACCACACCACTTTTTCCCTCTCAAACAATGTAAATACTTCATAGATCATTAAAAATTTTCAATATCAAAACACTAGACCATTGAAGCCAATTTCTCTTAACCATTGAAATAAAAGAATAAAATCTACCTTTCCAAACGCCATTTGGATGTGGCTCACTTGTTGCACCCTGTTTGCTGAGGATATGTTTGCTGCGTTTTGACAGGCAATTCATGATTGCGTGTTGATATTCAGCAATTAATTAAATAAGGAATTTATGATGAAAACTAAACTTACTGCTATTGCGGCTTTACTACTTACTGTTAGTGCGTGTGATGTAAACAAAACAGAGTCTGGTGATTTACCAGACGTTGACGTTGATGTTAGTGCTGACGCAGGTGAACTACCTGAATACGAAGTTAACTGGGCGGACATTGATGTTGGCACCACGACTGAGATGGTAAGTGTTCCTAAGGTCGTTATAGTGACAGAAGAGGAAGAAGTTGAAGTTCCATTTATTGATATCAATATGCCTGGTGATAAGTACGAAGACAGGCAAAAGGTTCGAAAAACCATCGTGGTTGAAGCCGAAGTAGAAGAACGCGTTTACGATATCAATATCGAGCGAGTGATGGCGAAAGGTGAGCGCTTAATTGTGGTTTCTACACTCGCGCCGTCAGATAAGATGCTGGGCGACGAACGAGTAAGAGTAAGCGATAGAATTGTACTAAATGCGCCAGATCTAGATGTACGTCACTTCATTATTGGCGACAAACCAGCCGGTGACTGGAATAACCAATATGTATTTGTTGGCAGTGAAAACGAACTGTCCACTTATACCGACGGTTCAGTTGAAATCTATAAACGCTAATACCGGTTTGCGGGTGCGCTTTGCACCCGCGCTTTCGCTGTAAAATGCTACAAGCGCATTCCTTCTCGTCACTCCTTTCCTTTTAAGTCATTCCCTCCCTTTCAATATATTAGCTGCCTTGCATAAATCGAGTTTACTACCTATTGTTTTCTGTATAGCTACTTTGTGACTGCATAATTAGTGTGCCAAGCATTTTCTGAGCACATACACTATCAGCACAGTGTCGTTGATACCTAAGTGTTCCCTGGGAAATGTAATCGATGGACAATATTGAAACGTTAAAATCGGAGTTAGAAAATGCTCACACTAACATCTCAGCGTTATCAAAAATTGTTGATGATTTAACAAATGCTTTAGAGCAGCAAAAAAAAGAGCTCATACAGGAAAAACAAAAAGCCTCAGAGAACACTGAGCGATTAAGTTTAGCCATGAAAGGCGCCAATGACGGACTGTGGGACTGGGATATCGCCAACAATAAAATGTATTATTCACCTCGGTGGAAATCGATGTTGGGTTATCAAGAGGATGAGCTTGAAAACCATTTTAGTACCTGGGAACGTCTCGTACACCCCGATGATTTACCTCCCGCCGTTTCCCAAATTCAGTCATTTATGCAATCTAAAACGAAGCACTATGAAGCTGAATTTAGAATGCGCCATAAAAACGGTAGTTATGTAAATATTTTATCTCGCGCTTTTGTCGTTGAAAGTGAAGAAGGTGAAATTACCCGCCTCGTTGGGACGCATGTAGATATAACGGCACGAAAACAGTCAGAAGAAAAACTAAGTTACCAATCGTCTCATGACTCGCTTACGGGTTTAGCTAACCGAAGGGAGTTCAAGCGTCGCGTTGAGCTTTTACTATCGGTACCCGCTGAAAAGCGAGTAAATCATGCGTTGTGCTATATGGATCTTGATCAATTCAAAGTGGTTAATGATACCTGTGGTCATCTTGCGGGCGATGAACTGCTTCGCCAGCTTGGCTCTTTATTACAAAAAGTGGTTAGAAAAACAGATGTGGTTGCGCGTTTGGGAGGCGATGAATTTTCAGTGTTACTGGAAAGTTGCTCATTTGATGAAGCTCATCAAATAACAAGCCTAATTCAAAGGGAGATTGAAGATTATCGATTTGTTTGGGAGGGACGAAGTTTTCGTATTGGGGTGAGTATGGGATTGATTCAAATTTCTAGTAAATACATGGATTTTACGGAGGTATTAAAACTAGCTGACGTTGCTTGCTACATAGCAAAAGAAAAAGGGCGGAATAGAATTCATGTGCATTACGATGATGATAAAGAACTAGCGGAACGCCAAGGTGAAATGCAATGGGTAAATGAAGTGCAAGATGCCATTGATGAAAACCGTTTTAAGATATATGCACAACTCATTGAGCCGCTCTCGTGTAACGATGCCATGCATTATGAGTTGCTGTTACGTATGGTTGATAAGCAGGGAGGTATCGTTCCTCCTGGTGCCTTTTTACCGCCTGCTGAGCGCTACCAATTAATTGTTAGCGTAGACAGTTGGATGATTGAAAATGCGTTTAGTTTTATTAGAAACAACCCAGACTTTCTAAAAAAGATTAATTTTTTGTCTATTAATCTGTCAGGGCAGTCGTTGACCAACGATGATTTTTTAACCTTTATCACTACAGAACTTATAAAGCTGAAAGAGCACTGCACTAAAATATGTTTTGAAATAACCGAAACCGCTGCAATTTCTAACCTTGAACAAGCGAGTGAATTTATTGATGAACTGAAAGTGTTAGGTTGCCGTTTTGCACTTGATGACTTTGGCAGCGGCCTGTCATCGTTTGGATACTTAAAGCATCTCAAGGTCGATTATCTTAAAATAGATGGTATCTTTGTCAAAGACATAGCGAGTGACCCCATCGACCATGCCATGGTTAAAGCCATCAACGAAATCGGGCACGTTACTGGGGTGAAAACGATTGCTGAATTTGTTGAAACGACAGAAATTAAGCAGATTCTTAAAAAAATGGGCGTAGATTACGCACAAGGTTACGCAGTGCATAAGCCCCAGCCGATAGAAGCGCTCTTATAGGTAAGCTGCACGTTGCCAAACGTGTGCACTTAAGCGTAAAGCCCCTAACTTTCCTGTCTCCCAGATTTAAAGAAGAAACTACACTGCCTGATTGCTTGTAGTGCGCTTCACCGACGGTATTTGTTTGTCGAACTCTTGCTCGCTTTTCGCTATGATGAGAACGATGAAATTACCTTCTTTCTACCCTTTTTCGGATTTTACCCGTTAATTTTTTGAGTAGTTTACGTATTCCTCATGGAGATAGCATGCAACGTTTAAAATGTCTGACCTATGGTGCTGTGTTTGCGCTTTTTAGTTTGCCAGTGATGGCGAACGAGCCCCTCATCACCATCGAACAAAAAGCCAACGCAGAGCAGTTAATAGAGCGAGCGCTTAAAAGCGAAATGGGGTATGACATTGTCACTTCATTAACAACAGAAATAGGCCCACGTCTTGGCGGTTCAGAAGCCGAAGCTAGGGCTCGCGACTGGGGCGTAGCATTGGGAAAACGTCTTGGTTTTGACAGCGCCAGTATTGAAACGTTTACAATGCCATTTTGGGATAGAGGCCACCTGCACTTATCGCTCACCTCACCGTATAACCAACCACTTTATGGCACCGCACTCGGTGGCGCAGCCCCCTCCGAAAAAACGATCAATGCAGACGTGGTATATTTCAGAGATGTGCATGCGCTCATCAATGTAAAAGACGGCGAGCTTACAGATAAAGTAGCCTTTGTCGACGGTGACGCTATGGTAAAAAGCCAAACAGGCGCCGGATACGGACACGCGAATCAGCGTCGACGTATAGGCTGGCAACATGCTCAACGCGGCGGAGCAAGCGCATTAGTAGTGCGCTCTGTTGGCTCAGACTCGCACCGCTTTCCCCATACAGGAATGATGAGTAAAGATGGTGAGCAGTGGTCCACTATTCCCGTCGTTGCCATCTCAAACCCTGATGCCGACCATCTACGTCGTTTACATAACTTAGGTAAGCCGCTCTCGCTTTCACTTCACTCAGAATCTAAATGGAAGGGTGAAGTTAGCAGTGGCAACGTTGTGTTAGATCTTATTGGCAGCGAAAAGCCTGAAGAAATTGTGCTTATCGGTGGGCATTTAGACAGCTGGGACCTTGGTACCGGTGCTGTAGATGACGGTGCTGGGATTGCTATTACAACCGCGGCAGCAGCACTCATAGCTTCTCTTCCAGAGCGCCCTAAGCGTACTATTCGTGTGGTTATGTTTGGTGCTGAAGAAGTAGGATTATTGGGTGCTTTTGCCTACGCAAAACAGCATGAGGCTAATTTACATAATCATGTAGTGGCTACAGAGTCAGATTTTGGTGCACAAACCATATGGCGTTTAGACTCAAATGTTAACCCTCAAGCTACACTGCTTGTAGATGAAATTGGAAAGATTCTTTCTCCCCTCGGCATCATAAGAGGCGGTTCTGACGTTAATGGCGGTGGTCCAGACATTATCCCGATGGCAGCGAAAGGTGTGCCAACCATTAGACTTAATCAAAACGGTAGAGACTATTTTGATTTGCACCATACACCTGACGATACGCTAGATAAAATCAATCCAGAATCGTTGGCGCAAAATATTGCAGCCTACGCAGCGAGCATTTATTTACTAGCGGATTCCGATGTTGAATTAAAACGATAGGATTATTGCAGCACGTTATCAATGTAGCGACAAAGGACTGTCGCTACGCACTTAATCTAGAACGTTTTGCTTACACAACTTTTATGATGTCGTTATAACAGAGTGTGAAAGCGAGTAAACACCGTCGTATTACGACAGATTCAACAACCAGGATAAGAATACTTTTGTCTCTTGTTTAGACGCAAATTCAACGCGTTTACTGCTATTAGTGTCAGTGTATGCAACGCTATTTTTATTTACTGAAATATTAGAGATAGGAGGTAGAACTGGAGAGTTATTTGTTATTTCGATATGCAAGTTAATTACTTCTTTTGTATTTACGCTATTTTTGTTTTTGTAATTCCTTTTTTGGTCAGTAATAGAAATTTGAAAAACGTACTAAAAAAGGCTCTTACCGTAAGGAAAGAGCCTCATCATTTTATAAAATTAAGAAAGTCTTAAAATTATAGAACAACAACATTTGCTGCTTGAAGACCTTTTTGGCCTTGTTCAACTTCAAAGCTTACTGCTTGGCCTTCAGCTAAAGTTTTGAAACCGTCAGAAGCGATTGAACGGAAATGTACGAATACGTCTTTACCGCCGCCGTCTTGAGTTAGGAAACCAAAACCTTTTTCTTCGTTAAACCATTTTACTGTGCCGTTTACTGAATTAGACATAATTTGAAACCTTTTTTAAAAATAAAGTACTGGCGAAATTGCCAGGAAAAGCAATAGAAGTAACTTAGCTAACATCGCAATTGTAAATCTATTTAAACTTCGAAATTAAAGAAGGTATAAAGAGGGTACAGCGCAGTAGTAGAACAAGCTTATAAATCTAAAGCAGGCGTAAGATACGCTTTATACCCGTGCATGTCTATACAAATAACACATTTATTTTAGTGTATCGTTGTAAAATCTTCTGGGTAAATATAGTTACATTGCTGCACGCCCTATTTAGCAAGGCATCGATAAAGATAGCGCTGGTATCAAGCAGATAAAATAATTTGTGTTGCTTCATCGCATTCCACCTATTTGCCACTACTTTTAAGCAAGTGTCTCGAAAAATTCATATTGAGCGCGTATTATTTCAACCTTAAGAATGAAGTTTGAAAGGAATTGTTATGCGAATGCTACATACCATGCTGCGTGTTGAAGACTTAAACGCATCACTACATTTTTACACTGAGCTTATGGGAATGAAGCTACTTAGACAGTCAGACAATACCGACTATGAATATACGTTGGCGTTTGTGGGCTATGGTGAGGAAAAGGACAGCACGGTATTAGAGCTTACCTATAACTGGGGTGACAATAAGTACGATAAGGGTAACGCCTACGGGCATATCGCTATTGAAGTCGATGATATTTATGCCTTTTGTACGCACCTATCGTCGCGAGGAGCAAATGTATACAGAGAGCCAGGCCCAGTTAAAGGCGGGCAAACCATCATTGCATTCGTCCGTGACCCTGACGGTTATGCAATAGAACTTATTCAAACAAAACACTAATCACAACTGCTTCGGTAAAGGAATGAAGGCCGTGATGCCTTCCCTTCAACAAAAGGACGAAGAATGAAAGCGCGCATTACCATGTTGGTATTTGTACTTTTACTTGCCCACACCGCTACTGCTAAATCGTTTGATATTATAGCGCACAGAGGTGCTTCGGGATACTTACCAGAACACACGCTAGAGGCCACTACGCTTGCGTTTGCGTTAGGGCCTGACTTCATTGAGCAAGATGTGGTGATTAGCCGAGATGGCGTAGCCGTTGTACTGCATGATATCCACTTAGATACGGTCACTAATGTCAAGTCGCTCTTTCCTAGCAGAGCAAGAGAAGATGGACGCTATTATGTTAGAGACTTCACGCTTCAAGAGTTAAAAACCCTATCAGTTCACGAACGCCGCGGTATGAATGATCAACCGGTATATAAAGATCGCTATCGCGGGACAAAAGGGCAATTTAGTATCGCCACGTTTGAAGAACACCTAGAACTTATCTCCGAGCTTAATAGGCAGTTTGATAAGAATATTGGCGTATATCCGGAGATAAAATCCCCTTCTTGGCATAAAAAAGAGGGCGTTGATGCAAGCAAAATAGTCATAGATACACTAACTGCTTTTTCGTTGGGCACTGAAGATGCGAATAGCTATGTTCAGTGTTTTGACTTTGAAGAGCTAAAAAGGCTCAGAGATACGCTGCATTATAAAGGTAAACTTGTATTGCTTATTGGTGAGAACAGTTGGAATGAGTCGCCGACAGATTATGACTGGATTCGTACAGAAGCGGGGATCAAAGAGGTTGCTCAATACGTCAATGGTGTAGGCCCATGGCTTGGACAACTGCTTAACCAACAAGCCCTTAAGAACGGCAGCATTGAAGCTGCTCAATGGGTTGCATACGCTCATGACAACGCATTGGTAATACACCCCTACACGTATAGAAAAGATGCCCTACCCCCAGGTATGGACGGTGAAACCTTGCTTTTGACCTTAAAAAACATTGTTAAAGCAGACGGCGTGTTTACCGACCATGTGCCCCCTGTTGTGACGTGGCGACTGCAGTCTCAATAAAAAATAACGATAAAAAAAGCGCCTAAAGGCGCTTTTTTTATGATTTGGATAGCCTCACGACTACGCGTCTGTTTTGTGCTCGAGACTCTCTGGTATCGTTTGGCGCACTATGTCGGCGTTCACCATGGCCGGTTATTTGAATGCGTTCATCTGGTACACCCATCGTGGTGAGATAATTTTTTACTTCGTTCGCTCGACGAATAGAAAGCTGCTCGTTATTCCATCGCCCACCGTAGCTATCGGTATATCCATCAAGTAAAACCAACTCCATGTCACTGTCTTCTTTCAAATACTCACCTATCATGGTCAAACGTTTTTGTGAATATTTTGATAGGCCAGTACTGTTTTTTTGATACGACAATACGGTATAAGAAATATCATCAAACCCGAACGGCAGTAAGTTGGAAACGCACTGTACGAACTCTCTGTAAACGCCTGAGAAATTACTGGCATTAAGCGCTACTGCGACTTTATCGTATTTGTTATACCAATCTTGATAATAAATTGTGGGCCAAAACCCCTTCTCTAGTTCAGAGAGCATCGTCCATGCCGCATCTTGTGGTAGATCACCGTTGTACTGCTTACGTATACGCATGTCTGCGATCGTTTTAGGCGCTTCACCTGGCATCCACTTAGGCGGAACAGAATACACCGCTGCTATATCAAACTTATTCGGAAGCAAATACATGTCTAGCTCAAATTCCATATTAAGCTGTTTAGATGCCATGCTGGTAAACATCGCTTCACCGTAGCCCGGTAGTGCATGATTTAAGGTACACTGCAATCGTGAGGCATTACTTACCTCCCAATTTGATGACTCCACTGTTGCTGAATATTGACGCATCGCCCCCTCTGAAGCCGACGCAAACAACAGCGCTGAAAGTGACAATATTTTTAAGTTCTTCACTATTACCCACCGCCTACAGAACACAAAAAAGAACGAAATACTTAACGTGTTATCGCCCGAAGTGTAGAAAAGTTTAGACGTTAATGCCATCAATTATTCTAGGCTTTGGGCACAACTATCGCCCCTATTCTATTTCAGCTCGATATAATGCCTGAAATAAGGCATCACAGCATTTCAACTGGATAGTCGTGGCGTAACTTGCGATAATTACAGCCTTAGTGCAGCGGTTACCTACATGTAACCTCGGCTATTCACCCTTCATTGTCAAACTAAAGAGTCATTATGTCAGAGCATCAGTACGCCCTTTCACATCGTTTTAGAGGTTATTTCCCCGTTATTATTGATGTTGAAACCGCAGGATTTAACGCAACTACCGATGCACTTTTAGAGATAGCCGCCGTTACCGTAAAAATGGATGATGACGGTATATTGCACCCAGATGAAACATTTCATTTTCACATTACGCCATTTGAGGGTGCTAATTTAGAAAAAGCCGCGCTAGAGTTTAACGGAATTGATCCCGATTGTGCGTTACGTGGAGCCATTGAAGAGTCAGTGGCGATGAAGGAAATGTGTAAGGGTGTCAGGAAGGCGCAAAAAGCCGCCAATTGCCAACGCTCAGTGATCGTGGCGCACAACGCCGCGTTCGATCAAGGCTTTGTAAATGCGGCAATCACACGAAGTAATATTAAACGGACACCATTTCACCCTTTTGTTTCTTTCGACACTACCAGCTTAGCCGGCTTAACGTTAGGTCAAACGGTATTGGTAAAGGCATGCAGAGCGGCGGGAATAGATTTCGATCAAAACGAAGCACACAGCGCGTTATACGACGCCCAAAAAACCACTGAGCTATTTTGCTTGATGGTTAACCGTTATAAAGCACTTGGCGGTTGGCCGTTAGACACCAATAGTGAAGACCAAGAAGAAAACTAACGCCAAACCGTAACGTTCCAAATAGCTCACTGATAATAGATATAATATAAAAAAGCGCCTTGTTATTCACGTAATGACAGGCGCTTTTTTATTGCTGATGGTTTACAGCGTATCGGCTTGTTCGGATAAATATTTTGCTACGCCTTCTGGCGATGCATCCATTCCCGCTTTACCTTGTGTCCAACCCGCTGGACACACTTCTCCATGCTCTTGATGGAATACAAGCGCATCAACCATGCGAAGCATTTCATCGACATTTCGACCAAGAGGTAAGTCGTTGACCACTTGATGACGCACCATTCCATCTTCGTCGATTAGGTCAGTAAAAATGGAATTGCGTTAACGCCTTATTTATTGGTGCTCATCCACAAATATGCAACGGCTTTCCATGACTAAATTTTTTGTTCATTGCCATTTTCCTAAAAACATAAACGCGACTCATTAACATTAAAAAATGAAAAATGGGCTTGCCAATTTACTGAATAACAATTATTATCATTTGCAGATTCATTTGGAGTATCTTTTATGTTTGTTTGTATGTGCTACGGAGTGACAGATAAAGCGATTCGTGCCGCGGTCAACGAAGACGGCATAGGAAATATTCGCGAACTTCGTGAAAAACTGGCGCTCGGCTCTCAGTGTGGCAAGTGTATTCACATGGCGCAGCAAATAATTGATCAAACAATTATAGATGAATCACTGTTTAAAGACGTGGGTTAGCGAAACCGCAACGGCTTCTCATACCGTCGGTGTAAGACTCTCATCGACTATTCGAACGTATACTCAAGTCCGAAGTAATAAAACGCACCATTAATACCGCCTGGAGAAGTGGGCGGATACAACGCACCAACCTCGCCTCTAAATGGGTTTACTTCAGGCCTATTATCAAACGCATTTTGTACCCCTAAAGAAAGACGCACCATTGGCACGACCTTCCAACTTGCTTGCGCGTCAAATGTGGTAATTGCATCGCCAAATATATCCATACCTGATGACGCATCTAAATGGTCCTCGTAAAATGCCCCATAATAGTTGAGCCTCCACGTGAAATGCATATCGCCGTGCGTTTGCTCGAGTGTAACGCTGCCTCTGTGCGCTGGAAGGTTGTCTTCTAACATTCGAATACGTTGGGAGGTAAGGTTAGGTGCCATCACAATGTCGTCGTTAACCCGTGTAGGATAAAGCGTAACTCGCTCTACTTGCGTATCGGTCCAGTTATACGCAAGCAGTATTTTGTTCACCCAAGCGCCAGTTTCAAATGCATAGTGCAAGACTAGGTCGACACCTTGTGTCTGTGTATCAAAGTCATTGGTGAAATATTTAGCAGCGTTGTATTGCGCGGCGTCGACTCGCCCCTTATCGATAAGCGCATTGACGTCTTGCTCTGTAAGCGGGATAGCTGATGTGGTGCTGATTCGATTGCTCAATCGAATATTGAAGTAATCGAGGGTCGCGAAAAACGAATCGCTACTATGCATTACCACCCCAACGCTAAAGTTAGCCGACTCTTCCGGCGTAAGTGGAGTAGCGCCAAGTTGCTGAGAAATCAAATCGGTAGGAGGCAGTGTCGCTTGGTCTTCCAACCCATTAGCACCGTAGGCTGTTGTTACATTAATGACATTACTTTGCCCTACTGTGGGCGCTTTAAACCCAGTATTGACAGAGCCTCGAAGTGAAAAGGTATCGTTGAGCTTATATCGGCTGCTAAGCTTACCATCGAAAGTTGCTCCAAAATCAGTAAAGTGTTCAACCCGAACGGCCATAGCAACCTGCCACGCCTCCTGGATATAAAATTCAACATCGGTATATAACGCCCAGTTACTGCGACTCCAATGCCCTTGCGATTGAGGCTGATACCCTGGAAAACCATTCGAGCCAACACTGAAGCCTTGCGACAGGCCTGTGGCAGGGTCAAAGGCAAAAATTCCCGCTTCATAAGAAGCGCTATCTCCTGCTGTTTGAAAGTACGTTTCTCTTCGCCACTGCGCACCTAACGCTATACTGACGGGCTCTTCGAATACCGACTGAATAAGTTTTACCGCATCGATATTGATGGTTCTTTCTACTTGACTCACTGAGCCCGGTGAAAAGCTAAGGGGAGAGTCCGGTCCAAGTGATGGGTTTACCGTTTGATTAAGCCTGTAGGCAATATCGCTATATCCAACGCTTACGCTTGCGTCGACCGCCCATCCACTTTGTAATTCTTTCGTAAAACCAAGATAAGCGCTTGCATCGGTTATTGTACCGCTAAATTGCGGTGTGAAGCCCCCGGGAAACCATTCATTAAATGCGAAGCAGTTTGCACCTAGGGCAGTGCTATTATCAGCAATCAATAAGTAATTCGGGTCTTGCAGCACGTTTTTATCTGTTAATGTGACTTCAGGACAGCGGATCCCGTTGTTTAGCCCATCAAGGTCAGCGATAAGAAGTTGTTGCTGGCCGTTATCTGTGTCGGTGGTTCGAAATACGCCCCCTCGGGTTTGAGGGTTACGAAAATAAAAACCGCCAGTAATATCTTTACGCGCAAGTGTCGCAAAGCCATAACCTTTAAGCGTGGCTGAAACATCCCAACCAGCATTCATAGAGCCCTTTATGTCCTCATTTACATCCAATGTTCCCCACACTTGAGCAGGGTCTGAAATAAACGTATTCCCTTCTTCAATTAAACGCAGTGCATCATCACGCTGTACCGACCTAGATGTGCCTTGTTGTTGCCTATATTCTACTGTGGTGTTGATAAACCCATTGTTGAATAAACCAAACCCTTTATTGGCTTGTAGTTGCACAAGCTCACCATCGCCCTGCGAGTATGTGCCAGTTTTTACTGCAATGCTGCCTTCGCTGTTGCTGTCTTTAAGTACAAAATTGATAACGCCTGCTATCGCATCAGAACCATATTGTGCAGCAGCGCCATCACGGAGTACTTCCACCTGCTTCAAAGCATACGAAGGGATCACTGATATATCAGGGCCTTGTGCACCGTCTGATAACCCGCCTCCTAAGAACGTGATAACGGCTGAGCGATGTCGCCGTTTGCCATTTAAAAGTAGTAACGTGTGATCGGAAGCCATTCCACGTAAATTTGCAGGCCTTACCAAACTGGTAGCATCATTGATAGGTTGGTCATTAACGTTAAGCGAGGGGACCATCACGCTCAACATTGATAATACGTCGGCATTACCTTGGTCTCGAAGTGATTCAGAGCCAATAATGTCAAGGGGAACGGGTGAGTCGACGACACTTCTAGGCGTACTTCTGGTGCCAACAACGGCAATACGCTCAAGCGTTCCCCCCTCGTCTTCTGGGGCTTGTGGTTCGGTAGTGACACGGTTCACTCTTTTAGCGTTAAGTGATCCCTTTGAACGAATACTTACGGTTCCACTTTCGTCGGTCACAATAGCAAGCTCAGTTCCCTCAAGCAGCTTCATCAACGCTTCTGATAGCGTATATTCTCCTACTAATGACTTCGTTGTTATTTTCTGTGCAATGTCGAAAGGAAACAGTAATGTAGTATTCGCTTGCTTAGCCAGTTCAGTCAGTGCGTCATCAGCTTCCTGAGCGGGGATAGAAAATTGAAATGAATCACCGGTGGTAGGGCTACTCTGCTCAGTTTGGGCATAACTTAAATTGAAAAGCGCACAGGTTAACATCGGGAATATTATCGTCAGGCGCAAAAAGGGTGTCGAGCGTAATTCTCGACCAAAAATCAACCTTTTAAAAAGAGCGTTACTACTGCGCAAGATAGTATTTCGGAGTAATTATTATAATTTTTCTATACTGTCATATTAACGAAGGTGCTGCCAAGTAATTAGCAGCCCTAGCGCGTCGTATCTACATGCATTTACCCTTTGGCGATAGATAACTGAACGTTAGAGTCAGTTACCTTTTTGTAGTCGACGTTGAAACTGTTTTTCAGTGCTGACAACAGGCCGTCTATATCGCCCACCTTAAAATATCCTGCGACTCTGCGCTGACGTAATGCTTCTTCGGTAATCGTAAACCTAACTGGGGTATACCGGCCTATTTCAGCCAATACGGTTTCAAGCGGTTCACCCTTAAATACAATCATGCCTTGCTGCCATGCCAGGTCATCGTCGATATCATTCTGCGTTAAGTTTTTACGCGCTTCAACATCGCCTTTTACTGTGGCTTTTTCGCCAGCGAACATAAGTAAACCTTCTTCCGCAATAGGCTTACTGCTAAATAATGACGCATTCGATTGAAAGGCGTTAAACCTGTCTTTCACCAACACTTTACCGTCAGTAACAACCAGTTCAAACGCGTTGTCGTCAACGTACTGCATATTAAATGCAGTCCCCACAGCAGTGACGGTGTTGTTACCTGCGGTAACGGAAAAAGGACGTGATGTGTCGTGTGCTACATCAAAGTGCGCTTCGCCCCGAAGCAGTACGATATTTCGCGCATCTTCAGAGAAATTCACCGTTACGATAGAATTGGTATTCAAATGTAGCGTTGACCCATCGGCAAGTACGACGTTCTTTTGCTCACCAATACCGGTTTGTACTTTATCGGTTACCTGGACATATTCAGGCGCAGCGCCAAGCCAAGCTCTATCGACAATAACCCCTACCGCAATCGCCATAACGAGAAATGCGGCAGCAATACTCCATTTAGCCCGTGTACGCTGAGCGCGCTGTGACCGCTCCGATACATCAGCATTGCGGGGAAACAAGCCACTTAATTCATTTAGCACCGACATGTCGTCCCACAAACTAGCCGCCTCTAAAAGTGCTGTTTTGTGGGCTTTACTTTCCATTAACCATGCATTTAATTGCACATGCTCTTCATCGCTCAGACTGCGATCAAGGCGGCTTATCCATAAGCATGCTTGCTCTTGGATATCCTCTTTACTTGAAAACTGACGAATATTATTCATGTTAACTACGATTTCGGTCCTGGGTCGCTACACGTGACGGACGGGCGGACGTCTCATCGTTGGAAAGCTCTGCTAAATATTTAGAACAAAGCATTAAGCCTTTAGCGACATGCTTTTCGACAGTACTTTCGCTAAGCCCCACCAGCTCAGCGATATCTTTTTGGCGCATGCCGTAAACCTTTTTAAGCAAAAATACGCGTTTAACATCGGCAGAGAGCGTATCGGTTGCCCTGCAGAAGTGGATAAAACGTTCTTTGCTTTCTACGTTCTTTTCTAAGCTATACCCCACTAATTCGTGAGGTAAGAAATCCATATCATCCACCTGTTGGCTATTTTTGTATTCTGCTTTGGCGATATGATTGAGCGCTAAATTCTTTGCCGTTTTCAGCATATAAGTGCGCTCGTACTGTATTTCTTGTTTTAACTCAGCTTCATAACTTTTTATAAATGCTTCTTGGACAATATCTTCAATATCATCCTTACCAACAATAGCCCCTACCGTACGCATTAATTTTGCGCGGTATTTTACGAAGGTATCCGCTAGTGTCGACTTTTGATTCATATTTTTATTTTTGACTGTTTCAAATTAATTACATTTAACACATTCAGTGTGCCAACAAACCTCATTGGTTGCACCATTTTTCATTGTTCTCAACGAAATAAAGGGGGCGGCTGCCCCCTGTATCTGATTTACGCCCTAGAAGGTATAAACACCTCTTAAATAGTAGAAGCCACCATTGATGCCGATAGGCGCCGTTGTTGGATATGCTGAACCAGCAATCTGTGCGTAGGTAATACCACCCGCGTCAGTATTGTTTTCATCAGGATATTCATCGAAGGCATTCTTCGCACCTAGTGTTACAGTAAACTCTTCAGTGAAGTTGTAAGCCACTTCAAAATCGAACGTGATTTCAGAACCCACTTCTTCGATTGGCAACGCTGAATCTAAGTGATCTTCAAAGATGCTACCGAAATAGTTCATGCGCGCTAAGAAACGCCATTCGCCATTAGTGTGATTAGCCGTTGCGCTGTAACGTACCGCAGGGAGGTTGTCTTCTAACATGCGGATACGGAAATCAGAGATGTTGTCTGACGCACGGTCTACTTCTGTCGACGTCCAGTTATAAGCAAGTGAGAATTTAGTGTCACCGCCCATCATTTCCATCGCATAGTTCGCTACAACGTCTACACCTTCGGTAGTCGTGTCGAAGTCGTTGGTAAAGAAGCTAATCTCTTGGAAGCTAGACGCATCATTTACGCCTTGCGCAATTAGCGTAGCAATATCTTCGTCTGTCAACGCAATACCAGAAGCCGTACTGATACGGTCAGTAAGCTCAATGTTGTAATAATCAGCAGTAATGAACACGCCATTATCAAAGTTTGCGACCACACCGAACGTAATGCTTTCTGACTCTTCAGGTGTTAGCCTCTCACCGCCCTTAAGCTGCGATACAGGATCAGTTGGCGGTAACGTTGCACGGTCAATTAATTCACCGCCCGTACCAAACGCAGTCGTTACGTTACGTACATTACTTTGCCCAAGCGTAGGCGCTTTGAAGCCCGTTGAGAATGCACCGCGAAACGCAATGTCCTCAAAGGCTTGCCAACGAAATGCAATCTTCCCTTTCGTTGTATTACCAAAATCAGAGAAATCTTCATAGCGTAACGCACCGGCAAGCATGAAGTTTTCAGTGATATATGCTTCTGCATCGATGTACATAGCAATATTGTTGCGGGACACACGGCCTTGGCTATTGGCTGCCAAGCCAGGGAAACCATTAGAGCCAATGCCAAAGCCCTGTGTCGCCAGCGGACCTATTTCATAAGACGCAGTATCACCTGCAAAGCTTTCATAACTCTCGTTACGGTATTGGAAACCTGCAGCCACGAACAGCGGTTCGTATAAACCAACGTCGAATGGCTTGGTGAAATCTACGTCAAGTGTTTGCTCAGATTGCGTGTAGCGACCCGGACTAAACTCAAACGGCGTATCTGGACCCAATGATGGGTTGATAGTGTTGCTGATTGAAAAATCAACTTCGTTTTGACCTAAGTTTAAACTTACGTCATAAGTGATGTCGTTATCTAACTCGCCTTTGGTACCGAATACCAATGACATATCAGTTACGGTGCCGCCAAAGCGCGGCGTAAAACCACCTGGCAAAATTTCGTTAAACGCGAAGCAGTCTGGATTATTTGCAACTTCGTCAATATAGCGTGGGTTTTGAAGTACGTTAGCACCCACAGCAATATCTGTCGGACAGTTGCCTGACATGTCACCCGTTAAGTCACCCACGAGTAATAATTGTTCGCCTGCATCGTTAACACCACCGTCATTCACGCCACCACGATTGTGTGGGTTACGATAGTAGAACCCGCCTTCCACTTCACGTTCAGCATAGTTACCGAACATGTACGCTTCTGATGAATTAGAAAGGGTGATACCCGCGTTAGCAAACAATTTGATGTCGTGCTTAATTTCAGGTGAACCCCATATTTGAGCTGGGTCTGCCACAAACGTATTGCCGCCCGCAATCAGGCCCGCCGCATCGGCACGTTGAACACTACGAGACGTATCGTCTGCCGTACGGTATTCGGCTGAAAGGTTCAAAAACCCATTTTCAGATAACGGAAGTCCCACGTTACCTGATAGTTGAATCATGTCTCCATCACCTTCGTAGAACGAACCGTAACGGGCTTCAAACATGCCGCCTTCAGACGCATCGCTTAATACAAAGTTAATTACCCCGGCGATAGCATCTGAGCCGTATTGTGCTGCTGCACCGTCACGTAATACTTCCACCTGCTTCAGTGCTGACGCTGGTATTACAGAGATGTCAGGCCCCTGAGCACCATCAGAAAGACCGCCACCTAGAAACGTAATTACCGCTGAGCGATGACGACGCTTACCGTTTACAAGTACAAGTGTGTGATCCGATGCCATGCCACGAAGGTTAGCCGGACGCACTAGCGTTGATGCGTCATTGATAGGTTGATCGTTCACGTTAAAAGACGGAACAACCGTTTGCAACATAGATACCATGTCAGTGGAACCTTGCTGCTTGAATTCTTCATCGGAAATAATATCGATGGGTACCGCTGAATCGGCAACTGAACGCGGCGCGGCGCGCGAGCCTACGACGGCGATTTGCTCAATATTTTCTTTTTTAACTTCTTCTGCTTCTTGAGCATGAACAGGCGCAACAGCGATAGCAGACATAGCTGCAGATACCGCTAACACGCCTCTAACGTGTTTGGTAAGTAATGACAAGGATGTATTCATAATGGTTTCCCGGGTTTTCTCTTTGGCTTTCTACGGCAAGCGCAAATAGGGTAGAGATTAGTTTATTTTTAACCTTCAACACTGGCTGAATGATTGTCAGCACCCCGTTTTTATAGACGGTAAGATACTCAAAAACAAACGATTTTTGGGAAAATAAATATATATTTTTAGGGCGTAGAGGATTTCGGTTTTTGGCTTGTCTATTACTTAATGGTAGGAATAAAAACGACGGTTTTCCATAGGATACCAATCAAAAAAGCCGGTTAAAAACCGGCTTTTCAATCTTATTCTTCTTCTTTGTACTTTTCAGCCGTTTCTTTAATTAAAGGCTGTAGTTCGTTTTGTTGGAACATCTCAATAATGATGTCACAACCTCCAACAAGTTCGCCATCAACCCAAAGCTGAGGAAACGTTGGCCAGTTTGCGTATTTAGGCAACTCGGCTCTTATATCAGGGTTTTGAAGAATATCAACGTAGGCAAAAGGTTCACCACAAGACATTAGTGCTTGCGATGCCTGAGAAGAAAAGCCACAGCTTGGTAGCTTGGGAGATCCCTTCATATAAAGAAGAATTGGGTTCTCACCGATTTGTTCTTTGATGCGGTCTATCGTTGATTGGTTTTCAGTATTATCCATTGGATCCTCTCGGCACAAAAAGTATGGTTTCTAGATGGGAACATACAATCAAAAATTCAAGGTATACGGTAGCATAAACATTACTATTCGGTCTTTAAATTCATGATTATTGTCTTACCATCTCATATAGTTTGAGATTATGACGTATTTGGGTGATCTTAATTGCTTTCCTTCTACTAACAACCATTAATGACGTATTTTTAATCTACAAGTAATAACCTGTCGTATTTGGTATACAAACCAGAGACGACTATTCACAAATTTGTCATTGAGTTATAGGAATTAACCCCTATATCCTAACTGTGCCTCTGTTATCATGAGGCTCGCTTTAAAGATTTTTTTATTAATTTGCACGCAGACTGAACAGGCGCAGTGCGAATTGACTAAAGTTACAAACATTTAGCAAACATGGAGACCGTCATGGCTTTTGAACTACCAGCACTACCCTACGAAAAAAATGCTCTTGAACCGCATATCTCTGCAGAGACGTTGGAGTATCACTACGGCAAACATCACGCAACGTACGTCACTAAGTTAAACGGCTTAGTTGAAGGCACGGATATGGAAAGCAAAAGCCTTGAAGAAATAATCAAAGCTTCTGACGGTGGCGTTTTCAACAACGCGGCTCAAGTGTGGAACCATACGTTCTACTGGCACTGCCTATCGCCAAATGGCGGCGGTGAGCCATCTGGCGCACTTGCAGACGCAATTAACGCTAAATGGGGTTCGTTTGCAGACTTCCAAGCAGCGTTCAACGATAAAGCTGTGAACAACTTTGGTTCAAGCTGGACGTGGTTAGTAAAAACCGCTGATGGTAGCCTGGACATCGTTAACACCAGCAATGCACAAACACCGATTTCTGGTGACGACGTAACGCCGGTACTTACTGTTGACTTGTGGGAACACGCTTACTACATCGACTACCGCAACGCGCGTCCTAAGTACCTAGAAAACTTCTGGGCACTAGCAAACTGGGAATTCGCAAGCAGCAATTTCGCATAAGCGTTGCTGAACAAACTGACATAAAAAAAGCCCGCGTTTGCGGGCTTTTTTATTTGTGCTAATTACGCCATCGACTTTTTAGAACACAACAGTAAAGACGCTGCACCAATGGCAGAGAAAACCGCAGCCGTTAGGAACGTCTCGTAAGCGTTAGTGCCTTGTGCCCACTGTTGGCCTGCCATGTAATTACCAAATGCCCCACCAAATCCAAAAGCAACACTAATGTAAACTGCTTGTCCTCGGCTATGGAATGCCTTAGGTAAATATTGATGAATGAAGTGCACTGACACGGCGTGTGTTAAACCAAAACTTAACGCATGTATTAGCTGACTGAGAATAATCACCGACGCGAAGTGTGGGTAGGCCGCCATTGCGTACCAACGTATAGCCGTAAGCAAGAGACTAACAAACAGTAGATTCCATACGCCAAACCACCCAATAAGCCGATTGGCCAGTAAAAATATTCCCACTTCAGCCAACACGCCCAAGGCAATAAATAGCCCCGTTTGCTGACCGCTATAGCCCAAGTCTCTCATGTAAAGCGCAAAGAAACCGTAGAACGCACCAAAGCTAATTTGTAAGCATACTGAAGCAAAAATAAACACGGCAAATGGTTTTTGTTTTGCGTATTTCCAAATGCTGCCTATGCTTTCTTCTACATCAGGCTTGATTGTAGGCGCCACGATAAACAGCGCGCTTATGAACAACAACGCCAATACCCCAACGCTGACATAAATAGGCGTATCTGTTGAGTAATAGTCTAATGCTTTGCCTACGCCAACCGTTAAACATATAAAACCAATGCTTCCCCAAAGCCTTATTTGGCCGTAACTAAACCCTGTATGTTTGACCGACTGCATAGTGATCACCTCTAATTGAGGTAACACAGCGGTCCAAAACATCATCATTAAACCAAATGACAGGGTAAGCCCCCAAAAGCTGTCAAAAAAGAACACTGAGCTGAATGTGAGTACAGTAAGTAAGGTGCCTAAGCGCAATACACCAACAGCGTTCCCACTCTTGTCTGCAATACTGGCCCACATCCCCGGCCCCAGGATACGGGCTAGTGTAATAACGGCAAACAACTCACCGATTTCAGCTGAAGAAAAACCGCGGCCATCTAAGAAAATGCCAAGATAAGGGACTAAAACACCTAGCTGGCCGAAATAAAGCCAGTACGTGATAGCTAGGATGAAAAGTGATTTATTCGTGTTTAGTGACAACGCACAGCTCCGTATGCAAAAAAGCCACTGCGTGTTGCGCAGTGGCATTCATTATGAACTCGTTATTGGAAGTTAGTCTACGTGACCTGGGATCAGCGGCGTAACAGAAGACACATTGGCGTTTTGCGCTCTGTGACGCAGCAAGTGGTCCATCAACACGATGGCCATCATAGCTTCAGCAATCGGCACTGCGCGAATACCCACGCATGGGTCATGACGCCCTTTTGTTACGATTTCGATTTCTTCGCCTTGTGTGTTTATGGTTTTGCCCGGCACTGATATGCTCGACGTTGGCTTTAGTGCCATGTGACAAATCAAATCTTGCCCGGTAGAAATGCCACCTAATACACCACCAGCGTGGTTCGTAGTAAAGCCGTCAGGGCTGAGCGTGTCTCTATGCTCACTGCCTTTTTGATTAATGACATCAAAGCCGTCTCCAAGCTCAACTCCTTTGACCGCATTAATCCCCATCATGGCATGTGCAATGTCAGCATCTAACCTATCAAAGACAGGTTCACCGAGGCCAACTGGCATGTTCTTTACCACAACTGACACTTTCGCACCGATGCTGTCACCTGATTTTTTCAGATCGCGCATGTATTCATCGAGTGCCTCAAGTTTGCTCTCATCAGGGCAGAAAAAAGGATTGGTGTTGGTAATAGCATGGTCGATATTTTCGGCTTTTATTGGCCCCAGTTCAGATAAATAACCAAGGACGTCTATTCCATGTGTTTCTTTTAGGTATTTCTTTGCAATTCCGCCTGCAGCAACACGAATAGCGGTTTCACGTGCAGACGAGCGTCCACCACCACGATAATCTCGTACACCATATTTTTGATCATAGGTGTAATCTGCATGCCCAGGGCGAAATCTATCTGCAATATTAGAGTAATCTTGGCTGCGTTGGTCTTTGTTCTTAATAAGCAGACCAATACTGGTGCCTGTGGTTTTCCCTTCAAACACACCCGACAAGATTTGCACTTCATCATCTTCACGACGGGCGGTTGTATAACGTGAGGTACCAGGTTTGCGTCTGTCCAAGTCGCCCTGCAAATCAGACGCGCTCAATGTTAAGCCCGGAGGGCATCCATCGACCACACCGCCAATGGCTATACCATGGCTCTCGCCAAATGTGGTTACCGTAAAAAGTTTTCCGAAGCTATTGCCAGACATAATGTATTGCTATTCCTTACTGGTAAAATATTCTACTAACGTGGCTTTGTTCACAGCAAAAATACCTTGGCCGCCATTTTCAAAACTAAGCCAAGTTACCGCCAGCTCTGGAAACCTTGTTTCCATATGCACTTCGCTGTTTCCCACTTCGACAAATAACCACCCTTCGTCACTGAGGTAATTTGGTGCCTCACGAAGCATGGTTTCTACTAAGATTAAGCCGTCATCCCCTGCTGCCAATGCAAGCTCAGGTTCGTGATGATACTCATCAGGTAAGTCCGCCATATCTTCAGCGTCAACATAAGGAGGGTTTGAAACAATCAGATCGTACCGCTGGCCTTTCAAATTAGTGAAAAGATCAGAATGTATGGGGTACACGCGATGACTTAGTTGATGCTCTTGAATGTTAATGTCCGCCACTTCCAATGCATCGGTGCTAATGTCAACGGCATCGACTTGTGCTTCAGGGTAGGCATGTGCGAGCGCAATAGCGATACATCCACCGCCGGTGCACATATCCAAAATAGTTGCTGGCGCCTCATTTACGAACGGCGCAAACTCGTTTTGAATCAGCTCAGCGAATGGAGAGCGAGGGATCAATACCCTTTCATCAACATAAAACGGCATACCACAAAACCATGCTTCATTTGTAATGTAAGGAAGCGGCATACGTGTTTGAACGCGTTTAAGTACAAGTTCGGCGACTTTCTCTCGTTCACTTTTAGTCAGTTTGGCGTCAAATAAGCGCTCACCAACGTGTTCAAGGATAGGGTGAGAAAGATGCAACGCCTGCATAACCAAACTGATGCTTTCGTCCCATGCGTTATCGGTGCCATGGCCAAAATATAGGCCAGCATCATTAAAGCGGCTGGTTGCCCAACGAATCATGTCGTGTAATGAGTGAAGATCTTCAATCGCTTCTTCTAGATAAAATTTGTCCGTCATGGGGTTTGGGTACATCGAGAATTATAAAACTGGTATCATACCCAAAGAATGCCTCTGCGCCCACGTTAATTTGCATATTGGTTAAGAATGAAAGCGTTTAAAAAAGAACTAAAAGCCATGAAAACGCGCAGCGCGAGTGAACCTGAGATAAAGGAAGAACGCTTCTCGTTTGCTGATGCAATGAAAGGGGTAAAACCACTCGTTCAGGACAAAGTTCCCCCCAACAAACGTGTCGAACTGAATAAAAAGAAGCACAAAGCAATATCTAGCGGGCTAACCCGAAGCAAGCAAGTGTCAGCAACGTTTACGTTTTCCGATATGTATCAAGCCGCACTGCCAAGCGAAGGCCCGGTGCGCTATTGTCGAGACGGCGTGCCAACACACGTATTGAAGCAACTTCGACGGGGCGACTACTCTCCCGAACTCATGCTTGATTTGCACGGTTTAACGCGAGAGTTGGCAAAGCAGGAAATTTCAGCGCTACTTTATACCGCTAAGAAAGAGTCGATACATTGTGTGTCAATTATGCATGGATTTGGTCAAGGTGTGTTAAAAAACGCATTGCCGCACTACCTCGTTCAGCATCCAAGCGTCAATGCGTTTCATCAAGCACCATTAGAATATGGCGGACAGGCGGCACTTCTTGTACTTGTCGACGTGCCCTCACCGTTTGACAAACAATAGCTACTTTTCTAGGTCTGCGCTGTTGTGCATAAACAGGTAGGTGTAATACCCCATCATCGCAACGATAATGAAAATACCCAGCAGTGAGCCCCATACCACAGGATCTTTTAACATAGTCCAAAACATAATCATGCTCCTCATCAAAATCTATATATCTATTGTAAATAAAGGTGTGATGACAGCTATGATCTAGATCAATACTCTTTATGCGCTGAAGCGTCGGTGCACTGGACATTGATCTGAATCAATAACCTTGGGCAGCACCAACATAGGCTAGCTTTCAATTAATTCGTAGGATATCCTTTTTCTTTTGTTTTCCAAGGTATAAAAGCGTGAATCGACATAACTATAAAGCGGCATTGCTGCTGTGCATCGCAACACTCTCGACATCAACGTACGCCACAGTGGTCGAAGTACGCACTGTTGAAGGTGACTTTCAGGTAAACCTATTCGACGAAGCGACACCTCAAACGGTTGAGAATTTTTTGGAGTATGTGAATTCAGGTGCGTATGCCAATAATACCGTACACCGCAGTGCAACCAACTTTGTGATACAAATGGGTGGATTTGCTTATAACGGTGCTTTTCCTCCAGAACCCATCAACACGGGCTTAGCGGTAAGTAACGAACCGGAACTGTCAAACCTTCGCGGTACGATTGCTATGGCAAAAATTGGAGGGAACCCTGACAGCGCAACCTCTCAATTTTATGTTAATCTCGGCGATAACTCCGTGCCTCTAGACACTGATAACGGCGGGTTTAGCGTCTTTGGTCAGGTGATTGGAGACGGTATGGACGTGGTCGAGCGTATCGCAGACCTACCACGATTCAACTTTGGCGTACCATTTAACGAAATACCACTTAGAGATTACTCGGCAGCAGATGCCGGCAATGGTGTGGTGCCAGATGACAGCAACGTGGTGATTATTACTGATATTGTTGTTATTGACAGCGCAACGGTAACAAACCCTGATTTGAACCCTACGCCCAATACCTTAATAAATGCACAACCCCCTACCCAGCCTTCACCAGGCAGTAGTGGCGGTGGTGCGATAAACGTTTTGTTACTCTTGGGCCTTGGCTTAATCAATGTAGGTAGGCGTTGGTCGTCACGTAAAGTAAAGCCATCACGCCGATAGTGGATATGTAGACCGGAATATTGCTTATATGAAAAAGACGAATAGAAATAAAGCAAAATAGTTATTGCAAATAGTTCTCATTTGCAATAATGTAATCCCTGCCTGTTCGACGTTGAGCGAAATTCGGTCTTGGTTTAGCGTCGCTAAGGGAGTAGATAATCGTCTACTCCCTTTTTTTATCTCTCGCTCAAGTTAAGTAAACAACTTCATAAACCAGCCTTTTTGAAGGTCCTCTTCGCATGTTTTTAACTGACTTGCATAACGCAGCGAGCGGGCCTTAACTTTAGCCGCTACCTTTTTTAGCCATGGCTTTCTATCGTACGAACGTCGCGTATAACCGCCCCATCCTTCGTGATAGTTAAGATATTGCGCGTAAGCATCCCATTTTGAAATACCATTTACCTTTTGGGTTTTATAAATAAACCATCCCATAAAGTCGATAGCATCGTCGAAATCGTCACGATCCGCGCCACTATTATCGGTTTCGCGCATGTAATCTTGCCACGTAGGCGTTTTTGCTTGAGAGTAGCCATAAGCAGAGCTAACTCGCCCCCACGGCACTAAGCCGAAAAACACGTAATCTCTGGGTGGTAATGCGTCGTGCCTAAACGAACTTTCTTGATACATCATCGCCATTGGAACGTGTATCGGTACGCCCCATTTGTCTCTGGCATCGGCGGCTGCGTCGTACCAATCCTCTTTTTCGTAAAAAATTTCACACAAGTTACTGCTATTTTTAGGCGGTGTGGTCGCACACCCTGAGATGAATAGCGGAAAAAGGACGACCAAACCTGATAAAAAAATAAACAATTTTTTGAACTTTTGATTCATACGGTGTCTTACTTATAGTTCTAGTAAAATGTGTGTTTCCCTGGAACCCCTTCTATGCCTGACGTCATGTCAGGCATTTTTTTTTGCTGGAAGCTCAGAAAAATACGCTTTAATGAATGTGTCAAAGTCGCTTGAATCAGCCGATTCGATATTCTGTTGTGCCGTTATAGAGCGCCGTGCAGCATCTCTAAAGGCTTCTTCATTCGTGAAGGAGTAATCTACACTTTTCATCTGTGATTGATAGTGTTCAGCGAGCTCTAACCCTAATACACCATTATCTTTGTTATCTTTTAACAAAGCGTCCATTATTTTTCCTGACGGCGTCAATGATGGATCGTTCACTTTCTTTTGTTCAGCTGCAACCGCATCGCGATAGCGATTCGTATCGTTTGCAAGGTCTAGTAGTTCTGCGACTTCATCGAAGGTATCGAACAACGACTTACACCATTCACGCATACTGACTGCTTCGCCCTTTGACGATAACATCAGCGCGGGGTTTCTTCCCTCAAGCACAACACGATTCATGTTGTCTTTTGCTTCGTTTAACTGCGCCTCATCCAAATCGCTGCTTGGCATAAGCAAACAAGAAAGTAAAAAGACATCCAGAAAATCGAATTGGGTTTGAGAAATGCCAATAGAAGAGAATGGATTAACGTCCAGTGCGCGCACTTCGATATAGCTTATCCCTCTTCGTACCAACGCGTCGGTGGGCTTTTCCATTGACTCTGTAGGCTGTTTAGGGCGAATAGGTGAATACAATTCGTTTTCAATTTGCAGTATGTTTTTGCTTAACTGCTGGTAATGCCCGTCTTCTCCTGCAGCAAAGTTCTCAAAACGAGCAGATGGCGTCTCCATTGCACCACGCAGTAACCGAACATAGTTATCAAGCTGGTTGTAACAAATTTTAAGTGATGACTGTTCAGCACTGGTATATCCCAAGTCGCTCATTCTCAGCGACGTAGCATATTCCATGTAGTACGTGCCTTTACCTACCTTTTTAAATGGAAGCGCATGTTCTTTGCCCGTTGGGAAAGAACTGCATAACGCTGGCGATGCGCCGTATAAGAAGGGGATCAGCCAACAGAACCGACGGTAATTTCGAATGAGCGCGAAATAATCTGCTGAGGTTTGGTCCTGACTATGCGTGTTACCATGCAATAACGCCCACTGCTTCCAAAAGGAATCAGGAAACGAAAAGTTAAAATGAACGCCAGCAATGGCTTGCATCATACTGCCGTAACGATTTTTAAGCCCTATTCGGTAAACACGTTTCATTTTACCAACGTTCGACTCACCAAAATAAGCGATAGGAATATCAGCCTCATCTTCAATGAAGCACGGCATGCTCATTGGCCAAATTTTTTCATCGCCAATGTTCTCAATAACATAGCGATGAATATCTTCTAACTGTGAGATCGTTTTTGAAGACGCATTTTCCGGTGGTGTTATAAACTCTAACAATGATTCTGAAAAGTCTGTTGTGATGCAGTCGTGCGTTAATGCCGACCCTAGCGCCTGAGGATGCGGAGTCTGCGCTAATGCACCCGATGGCTTAATTCGAAGCGCCTCTCGCTCAACGCCCCGCTTTATATCTTTTAGCGCGGTGAGAAACTCGGGCGATTTAAGCGCGTCAATACGCTGTTTTAGACTTTTCGATTCTACGGTCAAAATTTATTTCCATGGAAAGATTGTTCCCCTCGTTATGGGGAACAAGTAGCTAAATTCAAGTCACATACGGATGATTATCGGACGCCAAAGGTCGCGCAATAACCAATCAGTTAAGCGCCTTTCTTTCATTTGTCGCTATCGATAGCGAAACAATAGGCATGTTCAATGCCTTAAGTTGCCCTTCGATGGCCGAGTAATCGCCTACAACGATTATTTGCATGGTATCAGTATGCAAATAGTTTTCTGCCAGCGCATTTATTTCTTCAATAGAAATGCCGCGAATAATATCAAGTTGCTCTTTGCGATATTCCTTTTCTAAATTATAGCTATGCAATTGACGCAAAAACCGTGCTTTACTACGAGGTGTTTCAAACTCTAAGGCATCGCCTAACGTAAATGCATTTCGCATAAAGCGCAATTCATCGTCACTCACACCTTGGTCGATATACTGCTGCATTTCGCTAAATATTTCAGTAATGCCCTTCGCAGTATGTTCAGCGGTAAGATCTGTGCTGACTTCGAACCACCCCAGCGTTTTCCCTCCAAGAAAGCCGCTGTTGGCGCCATACGTAATACCTTTGTCTTCTCGCAAGTTAAGATTTATCCGACTGTTAAACCCGCCGCCTAGGGGGAAGTTCATCAAACGTGTTTTAAAATGGTCTCCGGTCACATCAAAAGGTAACGAACGTTGAACGATGTATACAACAGACTGCACCGCATCGGGACTATCAACGACATATATGGTGTTGCTTTTGTGTTCAGGAAAGGGTGCATAGTCAGGAAACGTATAATCTTCTCCTTGCCATTGCCCAACAAAGTCTAACAGAGCCCCTGCCTTTGTTTTATCTAGGTTACCTACAATAACAGCACTGGCTTTGTTCGGAGAGTAGTACTTGTCATAAAACGCTTTGACATCGTCGAGCGTAATTTGTTGGACCGACGCAAGTGTCCCCTCATCTGGCAGGCTCACTCGGTTATCTTCTCCAAAAAGAATAAGATCGCGTGCTCGCCTCGCTAAACTCGACGGTGTTTTGGCTTGCTGCTGTAGGCCTTGTATGACGCGTTCTTTCATTCGAACGAAGTCGTTGTTGTTAAATGCCGGGTTGAAAAGTTTTTCTTTGAGCAAAGCTAGCGTTGGCTCGATGTGCTTTGTTAGTGATGAGACATAAATTTGCGTATAGCGTCCGGCGGCACTTATACGTATAGAGCTGCCTAATTTTGCCAACTCGTTAGCCAACGCTTCATTACTGTAATTAGCCGTTGCTTCATTCATCATTAAACCGGTTAAGTAAGCCGTTCCCGCTTTACCTTTAGGGTCTAGTAACATGCCACCTTCCATACTAATGCTTAACGTTACCGTTGGCGTTTCGTTGGTGGTAATACCCAGAACTGGCATGCCATTTTTAAGACTGGTTTCCCAAAAATTGGGGACGTTAACGATAGGTGCAGGCCCCGCTTTTGGCATCACCGTTCTGTCAAAATCTGATGCAACAGTGCCACTGTAGTCACTCTCGGCATGTTCGACGTTTTCAATCGTTCTTACTGGGCGTGAAAACGTAGGTGTTTTAGACGCGAGTTCTGGCTGCCCCTTAGGAACAACACTCAATATAATACTGTGCTTGTCTTTTACGTATTGATGGTAAACACGCATGATATCTTCTGCCGTTACCGCATTGTAGCGAGCGATATCTTCTGCAACTAAATCAGGTGTGCCATGGAACGTCTCATTCGCGGCAAGGGCTGACACCTTTCCTGATACACTTTGTAGACCGTAGACGGTTGAAGCCTCAATACTTGCTTTGGTGCGCGTAATGTCATCTTGGGTAACGCCTCGGCTTTCAAATTCTTCCAGCGTGTTCTCGATTACGCTTTGCAGTTCGCTCAGCGACGCCACCTTAGCAGGGTTGGCAAGCGCTAATAATTGAAACTCGCAGGCCAATTCGCGACACGGATGTGACACAGCAGCCTGCACTGCCATACCTTCTTTAACTAAGTTCTTATAAAAGAGTGACGTCTTACCGCCACCTAATATATCTGATAACACATCAAGAGGCGCTTCGTCGGGATGGCGTGCGTAAACCGTTGGAAAGGTTATTTGAAGCAACGGTAAATGCACTTTATCTTCTAAGGTAAGATAGCGCGTTTCATTCAGCGTTACAGGTTGTGGCGTAGGTTGTTTTACTTCAGGGCCCGTAGGTATATCACCAAAATATTTTTCTATCCACGCTTTGGTTTCGCCAACATCGATATCACCGCCAATAGTCAACACCGCATTATTGGGCCCATACCAACGGGTAAAAAATGCTTTAAGATCGCTTACATTCACTCTATCTAAGTCTTCGACATAGCCAATAGTCAACCAAGAATAAGGATGTCCCTCTGGATAAAGCGCTTCGCCTATTAGCTCAAATCGAAGTGCATACGGTTGATTATCAACCCGCTGCGCTCGCTCATTTTTTACCGTTTCGCGCTGATTTTCAAACTTGTCCTGATCGACCGCATCTAGCAAAAACCCCATACGATCAGATTCTAACCATAAGACTTTCTCTAGCTGATTAGCAGGTACGGTTTCATAGTAATTCGTTCTGTCGGTGTTAGTGGTTCCGTTTAAGTTACCACCCGCCTCGGTAATGATTTTAAAGTGCTGCTCGTCAGCCACATGCTTTGTTCCCTGAAACATCATATGTTCAAAAAAGTGAGCAAAACCAGACTTCCCTACTTCTTCCCGCGCCGAACCGACATGGTAAGTGACATCCACATGCACCAGCGGGTCGGAATGATCCTCATGCAGGATAACCGTTAGCCCGTTTGCTAGCGTGTATTTCTCGTAAGGTATGCTTACAGAGGTAGAAGTGACTTGTTCGGTTTCCGTGATGCGTTGACATGCACCAACCACAAAAAGGGTACTTAAAACTACTACAACCCGTGTAGCCAGTGTTACTGACATTTGTATTCCTTATACGTTGCCTTAATCAAGCTATTCCCCGAAGATTAACAGACTTTTTAACGCTTTACTTGTTCTAGCTTGCTATGATTGTGTTAATTTATGTGTAACTGAAATACACTAACGGTGCCATAGCCCAGAGGATTTCATATGGATACTTCAGAGAGCGTTTTAGATCTAAAATTCGGATTATCTCAATTAAGCGGTAATAAAACGCTATTGTTAACCCTGTTGAACAAGTTTTCAGACGAATACCGTTCGTTAGACGATGACTTACAGGCGTTCATGCGTAACGAACAATTCGACGATGCCTATTCTCTTATCCATACGCTAAAAGGGGTCACCGGAAACCTAGGTTTATTTGCTCTACATCAGCGAAGTAAATATATCGAAAGCGCGGTAAGAAATGAGCAAACCTTACCCGACGACTATTCTGAATTCGTTGCTTTATTAAACGAAACTATTGATGCCATTAAAGCGGCCAGCAACGAAGACAGTGCACCAATCAGTGAGCAAACGCCGGTTGCACAACAAGCACGAACTCAGCTTTTAAATGCACTAAAGGCCAGTGAATTTATTTCGCAGTCGACGCTCGACAGCTGGCTAGATAACATCGCATTGCCTGCAGATACGCGTGCCGCTGTTGAAGACGCTATCGACGAACTAGATTACGAAACCGCGCTCGCCACACTTGAAGGTACGGCGTGACACCAATACCCGTATTATACGAAAACCACGATATTATCGTTATAAATAAACCTTCTGGCGTTGCGGTGCATGACGCAGAAAAAAGAGCAGCGCTTGGCATCGTAAGCCTACTAAAGGAACAGGGTAAATCCGACGAACTCTATCTTTGCCATCGGCTGGATGCTGGTACGTCTGGTTGCTTATGCCTTGCAAAAAACGCTAAGACAGCTGCAGAAATTGGACGTTTATTCGAAGCCACTGCAATCAGTAAGTATTATCTTGCACTGAGCAAGGCAAAACCTAAAAAGAAACAAGGGGCTGTTATTGGCGATATGAAAAATCGTCGTGGTGGACAGCACATGCTACTTAAAACCCGACATGCGCCAGCTATCACGCAATTTTTTAGTTACTCTGCTAAGCCTGGAATTCGCGGTTTTGTTGTTAAGCCGCATACCGGTAAAACGCACCAAATCAGGGTTGCGCTTAAAAGTATTGGCGCCCCTATATTGGGAGATGATTTATACGCAGGAGAAAGCGCAGAGCGCCTACACCTTCATGCGTGGCAACTCTCTATCCCTTTGTGCACTGGAACAGTAACGACCGTTGCCCCCTTACTAGAACACGCCATGTTTGCCGATAACGAGATAAAAGCGTGGGTAAAAGCCTTACCGCCGCCCGACACTATAAAGTGGCCCGCCTTACCTCAACAAAAAGTAAAAGCGACTGCCCTCCCTCATGACTAAGCTTCACATTGTAGGTACTGGCGCTATCGGTACCCTCATCGCGGCGGGCGCAGAAAAACATGGTGTAGCGTACGCTCGCTACCCAAAATCACGCAGCGCGATACCAGAAACCTTCCATTGGAACGACAACGATATTGTGTCACTTTCATCATCAGCTTCGACACCCACATGTTTACGTCAAGACGACGTAATCGTATTCCCGTTGAAAGTACATCAACTCGAACAAGCGTTAATAACGTGGGCACCTTTTTTAGAAAACCGTCCCCCGGTAGTATTGCTGCATAATGGGTTGGGAGGTTATGAAATAGCGACATCAATTCTTGGTGAAAGCTATCCAATGTTACTTGCCACGACAAGTCATGCAGCATTGAAAGAACCAAAAGGCAGTAGTGTAACCTACACCGGCATAGGCAAGACGCAAATTGGTCTACCTCGCCGTGGTGATATGTCAAAAAATGGCCGGTATCCTCGGTGGGTACAACAAACAACAGCATTACTTAACAAAGCATTGCCCCCCTTTGACTTCGTTGAAGACATTACGCGAGCACTATGGCTGAAGTTGGCGATAAACTGCGTTATCAACCCACTCACTGCGCTTAACGATATGCGCAATAAAGGTGTACTGCTGAACGAATACAACGAGATTCGACACGCTTTGTGCCAGGAGTTTGCACTTGTTGCAGAACAATACGACTTGGTATTTAGTGCACTAGAGTTGGAGAAGCATGTACTGAATGTGGCTTCGTTAACTGGTCAAAATTATTCTAGCATGCACCAAGATATCGCAATGCATCGACATACCGAAATCGATGCCATTAACGGTTACATCGTGTCATTGGCCAATAAAAAAGGCATAAGTGTTCCCACTCATGCCCTTATGGTAGACCGCGTAAAAGGCCTAGCACTTTAACGGCTAGGACTAGACCCGTGCGCTAATGTCCTATTCCCCTTGTGTATCTTCCCCAGCATCTTTTGACACTTGTGGTTTCATGTGCGGGAACAAAATAACGTCTTTAATCGTTGAGCTATCGGTAAACAACATAGCAAGACGGTCTATACCAATCCCTTCCCCGGCTGTCGGTGGTAAACCATACTCAAGGGCTCGAATGTAGTCGTCGTCAAAGTGCATGGCTTCGTCGTCGCCTGCATCTTTCTCTTGCACTTGTTTAGCAAAGCGTTCCGCTTGATCTTCCGGATCGTTTAATTCGCTAAAGCCATTTGCCAGTTCTCGGCCGCCCACGAAAAACTCAAAACGGTCAGTGATGAACGGATTATCGTCGTTTCTACGTGCCAGTGGCGATACTTCCCACGGGTAAGCCGTAATAAACGTTGGCTGTTCAAGTTTTTCTTCGGCCGTCGCCTCAAAAATCTCACACAGATATTTACCTGCGCCCCAAATACCGTCAACGTCTGGCTCTTTAATATGAAGTTGCTTCGCCATCGCTTTAAGCGCAGGCAAATTTGCTTCTGGGTCGCGAATGGCGGCTTCATCAGCTTCTGGCCAGTATTTTAAGATAGCATCGTTCATACTTAAACGTTCGAACGGCTTACCAAAATCATACTGTACTTCGCTAGTAACGTTGCCATCAGTATCTTTTGTGGTATTCGTAATTACGGCACTGCCTAAAATATCTTCTGCTAGGGTGCGAAGCATATCTTCAGTGAGGTTCATTAAATCGTTGTAGTCAGCATAAGCTTGATAGAATTCAAGCATAGTAAACTCAGGGTTGTGACGCGTAGACAAGCCTTCGTTACGGAAATTACGATTAATTTCAAATACGCGCTCAAAGCCGCCAACAACTAAACGTTTTAAGTAAAGTTCAGGCGCGATACGCAAGTACATATCAATGTCTAGCGCATTATGGTGAGTAACGAAAGGCTTGGCAGTTGCTCCACCTGGGATAACCTGCAACATTGGCGTTTCTACTTCTAGGTAGTCGCGCTCTGAAAGGTAATTACGAATACCGTTCACAATTTTGCTGCGGATCATAAACGTTTTACGCGTTTGCTCGCTAGTGATCAAATCAACATAGCGCTGACGATACTTCGTTTCTTGATCACTCAAACCATGAAACTTCTCAGGAAGTGGGCGAAGCGCCTTAGTAAGCAACTCGTACTGTTCCATGTTCACGTAAAGATCACCTTTACCTGATTTATGTAGAACACCCGCTACGCCGATAATGTCGCCGATATCAAGCGCGCCATATTTTGCTTTAAGCGTTTTCTGTGTTTCTTTGTCCGCGTAAGCTTGAATACGTCCGGTCATGTCTTGAAGCAACATGAAAGGACCACGCTTTGCCATAATACGGCCAGCGATACTTACTTTATTGCCCTGTTCTTGCAGTGTTTCTTTGTCGAATTCACCGAACCTTGCTTGTAGTTCATCGGCATAATTTTCGCGACGGAAGCTGTTTGGGAAGCCATTTGCACGGCACTGTTCACGGATAGCACTTAGCTTAGCGCGGCGCTCTGCAATCAATTTATTGTCGTCGATTTGTTGGTCAGTCATAACCTTTCACTTCGTTGTTCGGTTTACAGCCCTGATTTCAGGCTGGCTTCAATGAATTTGTCCAGACCGCCATCTAAAACGGCCTGAGTGTTTCGCGTTTCTACGCCTGTTCGCAAATCTTTAATACGAGAGTCGTCCAATACGTAAGAACGTATTTGGCTGCCCCACCCTATATCTGACTTGCTGTCTTCCATCGCTTGTTTTTCAGCGTTTTGTTTTTGCAGCTCAAACTCATAAAGTTTCGCTTTTAGCTGCTTCATTGCTTGATCTTTGTTTTTGTGTTGCGAGCGGTCATTTTGGCATTGTACAACAATGCCTGTTGGTTCGTGTGTAATACGCACCGCAGAGTCCGTTCGGTTTACGTGCTGACCACCTGCGCCCGAAGCGCGGTAGGTATCAATTCGCAAATCTGAGGGGTCAATATCGATATCAATGTCATCATCGACTTCAGGGTAAACAAACGCTGAAGAAAACGAAGTATGACGACGGTTCCCCGAATCAAACGGCGACTTTCTTACCAGGCGGTGTACGCCGGTCTCAGTGCGTAACCAACCAAACGCATATTCGCCTTGCATACGCAATGTAGCACTTTTAATGCCTGCAACATCGCCATCAGACACTTCGATGAGTTCAGTCTTGAACCCATGCGCCTCGCCCCAGCGTAAATACATGCGTAGCAACATATTAGCCCAGTCTTGCGCTTCTGTTCCGCCCGATCCAGACTGAATATCGATGTAGCAATCGTTGGCATCGTTAGGCCCAGAAAACATGCGTCGAAACTCAAGCTTTTCTAAGTCTTCTAGCAGGCTGTTTAACTCTGTTTGCGCTTCTTCGAAGGTGTCTTCATCTTCAGCTTCAACAGCAAGTTCAACAAGCCCTTCTACGTCTTCAGCGCCTTGCTCAAGTTTATGTATTGTCTCTACAATTTGCTCGAGGGTAACTTTTTCTTTTCCGAGTGCCTGTGCCTTATCAGGTTCATTCCATACATCAGGGCTCTCTAGCTCTCGGCTTACTTCTTCTAAACGCTCTGACTTTGCATCAAAGTCAAAGATACCCCCTAAGCGCATCTGTGCGCTCACGAATATCTTTTATAGCGTTAGTAACGGGGTTTATTTCAAACATAGTCCGCATTTCTACAATAAATTAAGACCGCGAATATTATCGAATTTACGGCAATTTTGATAGCCCTTGGCTTAAATAAAAGGCGATATAACAGCCTTTTACATTTACGTTACAACCCTCTAATTTCTTCAGTAGCGATCTTCACCGTTGTCTTCTAAAAGGGCTTTTTGACACGTTTTTTACCTGTATCACTTGATAAATAAAATTTTAAGCTTACACTTGTGCGCTGAATGAGAGTACAAGTGTACGCTGAATTAAATATTAGGGTAACAAGAATATCGTGTCATCAATACTAACCACACTCAGTAACGCCTTTTTTCACCATACGTCGTGGAAGGGGTATTGGGAGCCTGTCATACAGCGATTTGTGCCCGCGTGGCGCGATGGGTTTTACCGCGCCCAAGTCGCGGACGTAAGTATGTTAAACAGCACGACTGCGGCAGTTACGCTAACCCCAGATAGAGCCTGGCCCATTCACCAAGGCGGTCAGCACATTGGGCTTACGCTAGAAATTAACGGCCGGTTAATCACGAGAGTCTTTACGATTGCCTCAAGTCCATCGACGTTTGAAAACACCGGTACGATCAGATTGGTAACCCGTATCAAGGATGCGGGCTTATTGACGTCTCGTATACCTGCCCTAGAAAAACAACAATGGGTGAATATTTCTGCGCCGCAGGGCGCATTTATCCTACCTCAAGACAATAAACCTACGGTGATGATTGCTGGTGGCTCGGGGATTACACCTTTTATCGCTATGCTCAATGCGCTCACCACTGATAGCGCTGGAACAGAACATATTACCCTGTATTACTTTGCTAAAGAAAATGAGCATGTGCTGAAAGACGAACTTGCGTTAATCGCTAGGACGTTGCCCTCTTTTTCTTATCACCTTTTAAACAGAAAAATTCACGGTGATGTCGAACATCATCTTATCCAACACCCTAATGCGAATTGGCTGGTGTGCGGGCCAGAACCCCTCTATCGTCAAGTGCTCGATTTGGCAACAATCGCCCATTCAGACGTGTACAGCGAGCATTTTGGTGCCACTCCCATGGTTACATCGAATAACGACAATGCCACGTTTGAATTACTGCACAACGGTGAAGCATTAACAATTGCCAGTGAGCAGACGCTGCTTTCCCAACTTCAAGCACAAGACATTCCCGTGACTTATGGCTGCGGCATTGGCATTTGCCATCAATGCCAATGCGTTAAAAAGAAAGGGATAGTAAAAGACACGCGTACCGGTGCGCTATCGGACAATGCAGAGCAACTTATTCAGTTATGCGTCTCTCAGCCAATGAGCGATTTGGAATTAGAAATATGAGTAAACAAAACATGACTAACTACGACAAGCTAGCAACACAACTAGATGCCGTAAAACACGAAGTTAAACAGTCTCTTGGGCAACGTGATGCGGATTATATCCGCCGCGTTATTCTTGCCCAAAGACTTTGTGAATGGAGCGGACGAATTCTAATTATGCTCGGCTTTATTCAACCCTTATTATGGGTAATCGGTGTGCTCAGCCTCGCAATAGCTAAGATACTGGACAATATGGAAATTGGGCATAACGTGATGCACGGTCAATACGACTGGATGAACGATAAACATATTAACTCTCGCCGTTACGAGTGGGACATTGCGTGCGACGGGTCAAGCTGGAACCGTGTCCATAATTATGAGCACCATACCTACACCAATATAATCGGCAAAGATCGCGACTTTGGGTATGGCTTGCTGCGCTTATCAAACGATTTCCGGTGGCGAGTTAAAAATCTATGGCAATTCGCGACCTATATTGTACTAAGCGTGCTATTTCAATGGGGTGTGTCTTATCATGAGATGGCTGCTGAACGGGTATTTTTTGGCAAAAAGAAAGAAAACCGAAAAAACACCATGACGCACAGCGAACTAAAGCGACGATTCTTCAGCAAAGGCGCTCGCCAATTAGTTAAAGATTATGTTTTGTTCCCTTTATTGGCAGGCCCCCTATTCCTATGGGTGTTAGCGGGCAACCTTATTGCCAACTTACTGCGTAATTTGTGGACGTCGACGATTATATTCTGTGGGCACTTTACCGGTGACGTACAAACCTTTAAACAAGAAGAATGCGAAAATGAAACTCAAGGACAATGGTACTACCGCCAAGCGCTTGGCTCATCGAACATAGAAGGTGGAAATCTGTTTCACGTGCTTACTGGCCACTTAAGCTTTCAAATCGAGCATCACTTGTTTCCGGATATTCCCGCAAAACGATATCGCGATATTGCCCCGAAAGTGAAAGCCATCTTTCAAGAACATAACATTCACTACAATACTGGTAGCTTTGCAAGACAGTATGCCAGCGTAGTGCAGCGTATCCTGCGCTTCTCACTTCCTTAAACCTACCGGCGCAATAGAATCTCTATTGCGCCTTCTTAACACACCATAGAAGGCTACTTACGATATTTTGTCGTCTCGCAGCATTTGAAAGCCTAGCCATCCTGCCATCGCACTTGCACTAGTAAGGAAGGTTCCCCACGCCCAATCTATAAGCATAATAAACAACGAAAACCCTTCTATAATACTATACGCGGTAAGGTTATAAGCACCGTAACTGGCAATCCCAAGCAACGCACCATCAATACCCGCATAGAGCAAAGATTTATCTCTATTAGCAACAACCGCTAAAACGAACACCACACCACCGTACATCACATAAAACACCAACCATGGCCATGTAATAAACGAATTGCGGAGTAACCCCTCCATCTCGCGTTGATACCACCCGTCAGCTATTACTCCAAGCCATAAAACGTCGAGGACCGCGAAACAAACAAATATAGCAACAAGCGATAAAACAATGCTTTTTGCATAGCGAATAATGTTTTCTGTCATTGTATAACCTTCCATGAAAGTACTTTACGTAATACTAACGCACCCTGCGCGTAAACGGACTATTCGCACTCAAAAAAATTGAGGAAAGGGTAGCGGCGGTGTGAATGATGAACGACAAGGTCGCACCTTAAAGAACATATCACCTTTAATATTTCTTGAATTACGGATATTCACCGACCATTATATAAATATCTCTGATATATGGTGTAATTGTGTCTTATACCCATAATGTTGGCTCCCTTGGCGTTATTGTGTCGCCAGCGAGTATTATAAAAGCATTTTTTCTCACTTGTGCCCTAGTGGTGATTTCGTTTGCCCATGCGTCAACACTGAGGGTTGGCGTCATACACGACAACGTAGGCGAACGAGAAAACTTCGCTGTTATTAAGGACACATTTGAAGCCGCATACCCCACGATAAAATTAGAAATCAACGGGTATCACACCAACACCTACAAAACCCTAGTGAAAACATGGCTGGAGACACAAACCGGCCCTGATGTGCTTTACTGGTATGGCAGCGAGCGACTCAAGCACTTTGCGCGCACTGACTCGCTTGAAAGCCTGCAAGATGTATGGGAGCAAAACGGGTCTGATGGCTTTTTTTCACCTCAAACGAAAGCCATGTTGAGTGTTAATGACGTGCCCTATGCTGTGCCAATCTCTTATTACCCTTGGACGTTTTTTTATAACGCCGACGTATTTGAGCAGCTCTCGCTATCGCCACCACAAACATGGAGCGCTTTTTTAGAAACCTGTGAACGTTTAAAGCAAGCTAATATTACGCCGATAAATATTGGCTACAAAGCCTCGTGGCCGCTTGGTGCATGGTTTGATTATCTAAACGTTCGAATTAATGGTGCCGCCTTTCATCATCGACTTTTACAAGGCAAGATTAGCTTCAAGCATGAAAAAGTACGAGATGTCCTGGTTAAATGGAAATACCTTGTAGACCAAGATTACTTCCTAAAAGAGGGTGCGTCGTTAGATTGGCATGAACCCATGCCGCTTATGTATCGGGGGCTAACAGGAATGACACTCGCAGGTCAATTTTTATCACCAAGGATCCCACTCCAGGTTCGGCACAAAATAAAAATGTTTTCGTTCCCCGTGCTCACTGTTACCAGTGACAATGCAGTCATTGCCCCTTCAGACGTTTTTATGCTTCGTAAAGGGTCGGTGCAGCAAAAGGCTGCTAAAACGTTCCTTACCTACCTAACAACGCATGCAGTGCAGACCGCCTATAATGAACAGGCAGGTGGATACTCACCGCGTAATGACACGCTCAATAACAAAAATTATTTTATTGAAACAGGCCAGCGTATTTTGCAAGAAGCAGACACGTTAGTCCCGTTCTTTGACCGGCTTGCGCCTGAGGCGTTTGCTACCCCTGCGCTGGCAATAATGTCCGCATTTATGAAACAGCCGGATATAGATATCACGCTTGAAAAGTTTGAAACGCTCCGCCGTAAGCACTTAATAGTAAATGAACCGCCGGAGCCTATTCATTAGCCTTTTTCGGAATTAAACCCAAAGCTATGGTGATTAGCTTGCCGACGTATCTTTAGCGGGAAAGAACTTTTTCTTGAGCCAAACAAGCGGCAAGAATAAAACAAACCAAAACTTTTTCAAAAAGACTAATGCGACTGCAAACAACCCTGTTTTTGCCAACACCTTACCTGCTATTAGGCCACCAATTCCGTAAGCAGCAACATCATCAATGTCTGGATTAAACTGGCTATATTTGTGACCGTCATTAAATTGCACCATGGCTAATACCTCATCTCGAGCAGCATTCACTTCGTCTAGCTGGTCCATGCTGGCAATAAAGTTCATCACTAAATACCCTTGTCGACCTAATGCCCGAACATTATAGTTCAACGTATTTTGTTGGCTTTCTCCAAACTTAATTTCTTTAGCCCAATATAATTTATGTGTGCCTTTATCATAATAGGGTTTTTCGGCCCACCCTATAAGCGCAATACTCGGATAGCCTTCCTCTTCTCGCCATTGCGACTCTTCTTGCACGTCCGATTTCATTTCAGCCAATAAGTCAGCGTAATCGATGTCTTCTACATTATCATCTGACACATAACCATCGTCGGCATATTCTATTGTCACTCCCCATGACGCATTGTCTAACACCTGATATTTCGTTGGAAATAACATGCCAAGCATGGCCTCACCTTCGGGGTTTCCCCAGGCGTCTTCTAAAACACGCTTTGTGTCTGCCGGTGATAAATAAAAATAGTCTTCTGGCACCGTGAGCGTTGCTTTACCACCGGGTAACGCAATTTCGCCGGTTTCATAGGTGAGTGACGCTTCAAATTCTTGCGCCCATTTTTCAAATTTTTGTTGTGCGATTGCCTCTTCAGATAAACCCACTTCTTCGATAGCGGTATTTTCTGTTTGCAATGCTTCTTGAGGGTTTGGTAAATCAACTGCTAGCGCATTCGCGAAAATTGACGAGGAGAAATAAAGTGCTACACCCACACATAGGCAGTATTTTATAGTATTCATATCACGTTCCTTGTTGTTGTTATTATTTTTACCCTAGCGTATACCATAATTATGACGAGAGGCAATGTATAGTCGTTAACATCATACGCCTCGTTCATGCTTACACTTTTCTTTAGCAACCAACGCGTTATACGTCGATTCACTGTACTAATAAGCACGTGACACTACTTTTTACAGGTTTTTAGATAGCAAAAAGCGCAGCATAATGGCTGCGCTTTTATTAACGTATCGGAGGCGTTTACACTACGCGCACAGAGTGCGCGCTCTACTGACCTAGCTTACGTGTTAACTCAGCGGTTTCTTTGCCTAAGTTTTTAAGTTGCTTGATGGTTTTTGCATCTGTCACCTCACCGCTGTCATTCATCAGGGTATTGACGTTGGCAATTGCCTTTTGATTAGGGTTAACAATAACCCCAATATTCTCTAACAGCATACGTAATACAACTAGCACTCGCATACCGCCTAGCCCACCAGCAGACGCAGCCATAATACCCGCAACCTTTCCGCGATATGCCTGCAACGGTTTTTCTCCCTCAGACATACGAGATGCCCAATCAAGCGCATTTTTTAGTAGCGCAGGGTAGCTAGAGTTATATTCTGGCGATGCGATAAGAAAGCCGTCATGAGACATCAACAACGCTTTAAACGCTAACGCACGCTCTGGAATACCGAACTCAGCTTCTTCATCTTCATTAAAAATAGGCATTGCATAATCAGCTAAATCGATGACGGTTACTTCTGCGCCGGCTTCTCTTGCCCCTTCTGCTGCAACATTTACGATTGCGTGATTAAATGAACCGCGTCGCGTACTGCCTGCAAATGCTAATATCTTTGTCATTATTGCTTATCCTTAATTTAAAAAGGCCGACACAACTGTCAGCCCTTTTCACATAGCGATTAACGTAGTTGTACCTTACAGACTACATTTTTTCTAGTGTTTCAATACCTAACAGTGTCAAACCCTGTTGTAACGTATTGGCAACTAAAGCTGACAATGCTAAACGGCTGTCACGTACGTTTAGATCAATACCGTCTTTCAACATTGGGCACGCCTCATAAAACGTCATAAATGACGATGCGACATCATACAGGTAGGTACACAATAAGTGCGGCGTTGCTTCCCGTGATACCATGCTAATAACTTCTTCAAATTGAAGAAGAAGTACAGCTAGATGATGTTCTTGTTTCTCACTAATAGTGATGTCTGTGGGCTGAGTTTCAATTGCCACATTTGCTTTTCTAAAGAGACTCTTCACACGAGTGTATGCATATTGTAAATAAGGTGCAGTGTTGCCCTCAAAACTTAGCATCGAGTCCCAGTTAAACATGTAATCTGTTGTTCGGTTTTTAGAAAGGTCAGCATATTTAACTGCACCAATACCTACTTTGCGCGCGACTTCGTTAAGCTCATCTTCGCTCAAGTCATTGTCACGTTCAGCAATCAGTTTGCCTGCACGTTCTACGGCTTCATCAAGCAGCTCAACCAATTTAACAGTACCGCCGGTTCTGGTTTTAAACGGCTTGCCGTCTTTACCTAGCATCATACCGAACGGACAGTGTTCATACGTTTGCTCTTTAGCCATAAACCCAGCTTTACGACCAACGATTTCAGTTTGCTTGAAATGAAGGGCCTGACGAGCGTCAGTGAGAATAAGGGTTCTGTCTGCATTAAGCTTACCACTGCGGTAACGCATTGCAGCAAGGTCGGTTGTGGCATACAAGTATCCACCACCAGATTTCTGGACAATGTATACCGCCGGATTCCCTTCTTTATCGGCAAGTTCAGGAATAAACACAACTTGCGCACCTTGGTCTTCGACCGCAATGCCTTTAGCTTGCAAATCTGCAATAACATTTGCTAAATCATCGTTATAGGCAGACTCACCCATAATGTCTTTGCGTGTCAGGCTAACGTTAAGCTTCTCATACACTTCTTCTGAATGCGCAATTGACACATCAATGAACTTCTCCCACAAGGCGAGACACTGAGCATCACCACCTTGCAGCTTAACGACATATTCTCTGGCGCGATCTGCAAACCCTTCTTCTTCGTCAAAACGTACTTTCGCTTCACGATAGAAGTCTTCCAAATCAGATAGCGCAGTTTCAGCAACTTCTTCTTGCAACTTATCTGATAAATGCGCTAGCAACATACCAAACTGTGTGCCCCAGTCACCCATGTGATTCTGACGAATAACATTGTGCCCTAAAAATTCTAGAACCTTGACTACTGCGTCGCCAATGATGGTGGTACGTAAGTGTCCCACGTGCATTTCTTTTGCAAGGTTTGGCGAAGAATAGTCGACAACAATATTTTGTTCTGCGCTTTTAGCTATGCCTAAACGTGGGTCGCTAAGCGACTGTTCACACTGACTTGCTAGCCATGCGTTGTCTAGATGGATATTAATAAACCCTGGTCCCGCGATTTCTAATTTACTCGCGACATCATTTAACGAGACGGTTTCGACAATTTTTTCTGCAATATCACGGGGCTTTTGTTTCAGCTGTTTCGCTAGCGCCATTGCGCCATTAAATTGGTATTCGCCAAACTCTGGACGAGCACTGCGCGATACAGGAATTGGCGAATTTTCAACGCCCATTTTTTCTAACGCTTCAGTGAAACGGGTAACTAGTAATGCATGTATATTCATAATGGTATCTTAATTTTCGCGCGTATTCGTAAACTTGATGTCAGGGTAACGCTCTTGCGCTAGCTGCAAATTCACCATTGTTGGTGCAATATAAGTGAGATTATCACCGCCATCTAAAGCAAGATTTTGTTGGCCTTTACGACGGAATTCATCAAGCTTTTTCTCGCTATCTGAATACACCCATCGCGCAGTGCTTACATTAATATGCTCATAAAGCGCATCAACGTTGTACTCGGCTTTCAAGCGAGCAACAACCACGTCGAACTGCAGCACACCCACGGCACCAACAATAAGATCATTGTTAGCAAGAGGACGGAACACTTGAACCGCGCCTTCTTCTGACAATTGAATAAGGCCTTTAAGCAATTGCTTTTGCTTCAACGGGTCTTTCAAGCGAATTCGCTTGAACAGTTCTGGCGCAAAGTTTGGAATACCGGTAAACCGATAATCGTCGCCTGCGGTAAACGTATCGCCGATACGGATGGTGCCATGGTTGTGCAAACCTATGATATCGCCAGCATACGCCTGCTCAAGCAATGAGCGATCGCCCGCGAGGAACGTCAATGCATCAGAGATTCGCACCTCTTTACCCAGTCGGGTATGGCGCATTTTCATGCCTTTTTCATACTTACCTGACACTATGCGACAAAACGCTATTCGGTCGCGATGCTTCGGGTCCATATTCGCCTGAATCTTAAATACAAACCCGCTAAATTTTTTGTCGGTACTTTCTACCGCACCGTTTTCATGCTCTCGCCCTTGGGGCTCAGGTGCCCACTCAACAAGGCCATCAAGCATGTGATCCACACCAAAGTTGCCCAATGCCGTTCCAAAGAATACGGGAGTAAGCTGGCCTTCAAGAAACAACTCTTTGTCAAAGTCGTTAGATGCGCCGCGAACAAGCTCCAGCTCATCGCGTAGTATTGACGCTAAGTCCGAGCCCACTGCTTCATCCAGTTCGGGGTTATCTAACCCTTTTATGATACGAAGATCTTGAATGGTGTGACCCAACCCACTTTGGTACAAAATGGTTTCGTCGCGATACAGGTGATATACGCCTTTAAAGCTCTTACCGCAGCCAATTGGCCATGTAATAGGGGCACACAGAATATCAAGTTCGGTTTCTACTTCGTCAAGCACTTCTAATGGATCACGTATATCGCGGTCGAGCTTGTTCATAAAAGTAAGGATTGGTGTGTCGCGAAGACGGGTGACTTCCATCAACTTGCGGGTTCTATCTTCCACCCCTTTTGCTGCATCAATGACCATCAAGCATGAATCGACTGCAGTAAGCGTACGGTACGTATCTTCTGAGAAGTCTTCGTGCCCTGGGGTATCTAGCAGGTTGACGAGGTGGTCGCTGTAAGGAAATTGCATAACAGAGGTGGTTACTGAGATACCACGTTCTTTTTCCATTTCCATCCAGTCTGACTTTGCATGCTGGCCTGATTTTTTACCCTTTACCGTGCCTGCAGTTTGTAACGCACGACCGAACAACAACACTTTTTCAGTGATGGTTGTTTTACCCGCATCAGGGTGCGATATAATTGCGAACGTGCGTCGCTTTTTAATCTCTTCTAGAAGCTTTTGTTCTGACATTAATTGTTATCTTTTCGTTCTATAGGTAGATGCGTTTTCAATTGAAAACGTGTATTTTCTTGGCAAAGTGTATTTACCGAAAAGCGCATCGTACAAGCGTGGTGTTTAATTGCGCGGATTTTAGCATTTTACGCAAGGTAACAGTAGACCAATTGGCAAGAATTATCTGGATAATAAGGCGCTCACTACAACGAGAAAAGCACCGCTTTCGCGTATCAATGGCATGCCTTTTTTAGGATTTGTTTTTCCCCAATGTAACGCTAAGCAACTCAGTACTCTACATTTTTTAATCTTTCTCCGAATTTTTTAGAATTGCTAGCACGTGTTTTGTGCTATATTTTTAGCCAGGTTGATAGACGCTCTAGCTGCCTTGCCTGTTGTGCGAAATAAAAGCTCGAACAATCACCGTTAACGATAAGGACGTTCCATGCTTAGGCTTCTGCCTATTTTCTTTGTACTGTTTGTCGGATTGCAATCCTCAGCAAATGCTGTAAGCGTTACTTTTGACGACAAATCAACTGCATTATATATAAATCAGGCTGTTGAGTTTACGGTTACAAGCGATGATGTGCTGACGGGCGAAGAAACATGGTCATCGGATATTACCGATGTAAAGCGTAATACATCTGACTATGTACACTTTCGAGTAACCATAATAAACGGCTACGACGCTGCAGTGCCATTATGGTTTTCGATTGGATTTCCAGCGATAAAACAACTATTCGTAACCGACGGGGTAAACCGTTGGACGACCGGAGACGCCCTACCTTTTACAAGCCGCCCGGTATTGGTTCCAAATTATCACTTCCCTACTCTCTTACCTGCAAGCGGTAGCCTTAAGCTATACGGCCACATGCAGGGAGAAATTTTACGGCATGATTTTTTTGTTACCACCCCAGAGTATGGGAACAACCTCTACGTAGACATGTTACAACGAGACATGACATTCTTCGGTGCCATGATAATCCTAACGGTACTTTGTTTAGTAGTATTTTGGATAAGTAAAAAATACGCATTTTTGAGCTTTGCCGTTTTTATTTTTGCGACAACATTTTGGTTTTTTCGCGTTTTTGGGTATGCATTTAAAATACTGTGGCCCGCATTTCCGCAGCTCAACGATATTTCGTATGCAATCAGTATATATTCAGTTTTACTTGCCTCTTTTTTTGTATTAACCGCTACGCTTAAAAGGTCTAACGGAACCATTTATGGTTACAACGCGATACGTTACTCGTGTATTGCGCTTCCTTTCGTTGGTGTCGTGATATGGCAATTCGTAAGTTTAGACGCCGCCTTGCGCCTTCCTGTCATACTGTTTATGCCCTTTATGTTACTTGCTATTACCGTGCTTTATAAAGAGCATCGTTCAGGGTCGGGAACAGCAAAGTGGCTGGCCGCAGCACTGTTCCCTGTAACGACCAGCACAATCTTACTCATTCTGTTTACGCTGTTTAATGTGAACCTACCGATGGAGCCAATTGCTACGTTCATGTTTGGCCTATTAGCGACATGTACCTTTATGGTGGTAATGACGTCTAACTATTTATTCAAATTACTGCAAAAAGAACGCGATGCTGAAAAAGCGCTATCTAAGCTTAAAAGCGAACAAGCCGCGAACCTTGAAGCATTGGTGCGAGAACGAACGCAAGCGTTAGAAGCATCGAACAAGATGCTTAACGAACTGGCCTTGCGGGATACGCTTACAAACCTTCCAAACAGGCGAAGTGTAGATTTATTCGTTGATGACAGTTTTACTGTTGATAAAGCACATGATGACATTGCAGTAGCGCTGATTGATTTAGACCATTTCAAAGATATTAATGATACGTATGGTCACGACGTGGGCGATAGTGTGCTGATTGCCGTTGCCGACATTCTCCAGACGCTAAACAACGAAAGCTGCATAGCTGGGCGCTTTGGGGGCGAGGAGTTTGCGATTGTGCAACGTGGCGCCTCGCACGAAAAATTTGCCGACACGCTATTGCGAGTGCATATTGCCATTAACGCTTTAGTGTTCAAAGCGCACCCTAAAATTCGTGTTGGGGCCTGCATCGGCTGGACAATGTGTCACAGCGCATCTCAAATTGTGAAGTCGTTTAGACGCGCAGATAGGGCCTTGTACCAAGCAAAAGATGATGGACGCAACCTCATCATTTATGCGCCAAAAAAATCACCCTCAAACAAAAGCAACACATAGGTAGTGCCTATATATTAACGCCGTAAGAGAGATATTACTTGGGCTTTGCTCGCACACTCGGTTACGCTCCTGATTGAGTGGACCATACTTACCACAGACGACGTGCAAGCAATCGTTTCAGCGCTGAGGAGGGTAATCCGTTAATAATAAGCGCAGATATCATTAACACCGCACCGGCTAGCACTAATGAAAGTAATACCTCGTTTAGCAACACTACCGAACTGACATAACCAATAATGGGGGTTAATGTGCTTATTAATACAATACGCTCGGGCGCAAGTTTAGGCCCTGCCGCAACCATAAGCCCGAAACCGAGTCCTGTGGCCACCGGCCCAATATAAATAAGTAGCAACCAATCACGCCATTGGTACTCACTGAGTGCGGGCAAAGGTTCAAACGCGAGAGCCATCGCTAGCATCACGCTACCTGCAATAACAAACTGCCAGAATACCGCCTCAATAACACTCCCTTGCCACTTGTGAAACGAAACTCGTCTAATGGCGATAGCCCATAAAAGCGAAGCCAACAGCATGCCCACTAATGGAAGACGGGCGCCAGGTTCGCCACTGGCAAATAATATCATGGCGCACCCAACCGTCGATATTAGGGTAAGCACAAGCCGTTTAGATTGCACGCGCTGTCGATACCATAACGTATCAATAAGTAGCATCCACAAAGGCGTTGTGTAGATAAGAATACTGGCTGTCCCGGCGGGGATAAACTGGAGGCAAACCGTTATTAACCCCATAGATAAAATAAATTGAAACACTGCGACAACAACAATAACCGCGCGATCTTGTCGAGAAAAACGAGGTAAACGCTTTTTGGTGATAACAACAAACAATAAAAGAACCGGTAAGCTTAATAGGAAGCGTAAACAGACCATCCAAAGTGGACTTACTACCTCTAGCCCTATTTTCATAGCAGGCCAATTGAGCCCTAAACAGAGCACAGCGACCAATAACATTTTGACGCCTTTTGACTGCGTCTGGTCGATGGATGGTGTGATAGACATTATATTTGAAGCCTAAGTAAGAGTAATTTGGAAAATAACAACGGCAATGAGCAGTGCTGTTGCGTTGATATTATTGCGACCACCTCATGATGGATGCATGTTCTTTGCCTTCCTCACAAGAATAATAGTTTTTACGCGTCTCTATAATTTCAAAACCGTTTTTCTTGTAAAGCGACGTTGCGGAAGTATTACTTTCTCTCACTTCTAACCATATTTCTTTAGTATTTTTTTCTATGGCGATATCAAAAAGCGTTTCAATCAATATCTGACCAACGCCGATACCCCGACAATTGCTTTTCACTGCGATATCCATAAGCGTTGCCTCGTCAAGCACCTGCAAAATAATAGCGTAACCAATAACGCTGCCATTTTGGCGTGCGGCCAAGCCGTAATAAGGTGGCGTAAAGCAGTCTTTAAACGTTGAGAAAGACCATGGTGAGTATTGCGAGTTTTTATGAATATCGTACAACGCCTCAATCTCCGAGGAGGGAGTGGCCGCATTGATTCGTTCGATATGTAAGGACATGAAGCAATTTACTTCGGTGACGACAAGGCGATTAACTGCATCCATAACGCCTTTTTTTGAGGCGGCGTTAATGCATGAGGTGGCATCGGTAGAACAATCGTTTCTGTTGAAACCGCTAGCGCATCCCCTATCACGATACAATCAACGGTAAGCGTACTCTCTAAATGTGAAAGTGCCAATGCCATATCAGCCAACCACTGACTGCTGTTCTTGCGTTCAGATTGGGTGAGTGGCCTTACCGGGCTAACCTTTTCTTCAGGTTGCTGCTTAGAGGGTGTTTTGTCGTTGCTTGACCCACTACTTACTTGTGCTCTTAATTGTGCCAGCCGTGACTGTTTCTCTTCAGTAGAGATAGGTTTGTGCGCACTGTCTGAATTATCTGTTTGTGATGTACCAGCTGGCGTTACAGTGTCATCTCTTGAATTGGTTTCGGTAGATGTTGACGCCGCTTCAGCTTGCGTTAACCAAGATGTAATACCTAATTCCTGTAATACCGAACGCTGATAGTTAGATAAGAAACTCAAGACAATACCCAATCCAAGTTAAGATAACGATACATAGTGTAACGTAAAAATGATTTTGTTATCAGCAGGATTAATGACTTTAAAGAAGAGAGTGGCAGGGGTGGAGGGACTCGAACCCCCAACCATCGGTTTTGGAGACCGCTGTTCTACCAATTCGAACTACACCCCTAGCGCGCTGTGCATTATACGGATGGGATTAAAAAGGTAAAGCCTTTTTGTATCTATCATGCACCCTATGCTTAATAAACAATCAAAGCGGCGGAAATTCAAGCAAGCCTAGTATTATGCGCGCTGTTTTGCGTTGAATAAGGCAGCTCTCCACAACTGATTTGTTACATCCACAATGATCAGATGCTGCTCTACGCTCTGCGCGACTTCACGTTGTGATATACCACTTGCCTCGGCATAAGCATCACACAAATGAATAACATCGTCGGCCGATAACTCGTTAATCACTGCACAGCTAGCAACATCAAAAAAACGATTCCCCATCGCCGAGTACTCCCAATCAACCACGACAGGTGGCGAAGCGCGAAGAATATGGCTAACGTGTAAGTCATTATGACATAGCACATAATGCTGTGTATCTTGTTCGCTTTTTATTACCGATGCACGGTACGCCTCCGCTTGCTGCCTTAAGGTTTCAGACTTGGTTAACTGCGCGCTATCGACGTAATGCTCCCACCGCGCGAGTAAATTTAAAGGGCGTGACGTTATCGGTAAACGATGAATGTATGCCAGGGTGTTAGCCAGTACTTTAATTACATCGCCGTGCAGATGCGTCGTGTCATTGTCTTCCCAACGCTCGACCCAAATACACTCGTCATCACTCAGCCATACAGGTTCAGGGGCAACTCGCTGCTTAGCCAGTTGCTGTTGAAGAACAAACTGATTAAAGCGGTCGATGCCACTAAACTCGTCAGCGCCCGTCCACTTAACGGCGTACTGCTTATCGTTATCTATCAGCTTATAGACACAATTGACTATCCCAGCCGGCTTTTGCTCAATTCGGGCATGATGACTTAAATTAAGTGTATTCCTTAAAAGAGGAATGATGTTGTTTTGATTCATCGTAACCTAACCATTGTGCCCGCCATTGCATATATCCGTAAATAGAAAATCCAACATACCCTAAAAACAGACAGGAAGACAACGCCATGCCTACTTGGAAATATAAATAAGCAGACGCTAAATTTATGAAAAACCAATAAACCCAGTTTTCCATGACTTTATGTGCAACCATGAATGTTGTCGTAATACTTAGCATTTGGATACAAGCATCAAGCAAAAGATGATCACTATTGAATTGCGATGCAGCCAGCGTAGATAACCCAAAGGCACATAATAGTAGTAATGGAACAAGCACGGCGTGTACTTTTTTCGGCAGAGTAATTACCGAAGCTGTTTCACCGCTTTTGACGCCACTTGTCCATTGATAGTATCCGTACGCCGCCATGACCATATAAAAAAAGTTAAGCAGCGATTGGAACGGAAGTGTCACTTGCCAAAATAACCATGTATAAATAGCCGTGCTTAAAAATGCACAAAGCCAACACCACAGGCTTTGTTTAGCCGCAAGATACACATAGCCTAAGGCAAAGATAACCGCGGTCCACTCTAACCCCGACGTGGCGATAATCTGTGCGTAAAAATTATCGAGAAAAGTCGCCACTATTGCGACTTCCTTGATTGCATTGCATCAAAGTTGAGAAATTTAGCAACAAATATAGCTTGCCCTACTTCCTCATGAGTGCGCTGCATCTCATTACCCAGTATTGTCATCACCTGTGCATAATCACCCGTGACTTGTGTGCTGGTAGCACTGGTGGAAACATTGAGTTCGTCGTAACCATTCAGCCTGTCAATAAAAGCTTGTATAGGAGGAATATATTCATTCACCAACGGATAAAGTGATAGCTCGACCATAACGTTCATAATGTGTCCCTAAAATGTATATTTAACGGTAACACCAAACTGACGCCCATTACCTAATTGATAATAGGGTTCAGCAAAGGCGTACTCATCACGAGGGTCATTGCTAAACCCTCCAAAGCCGCGTGTGTAGTACTCTCGATCAAAGGCGTTTTGCACCCATAGCGATGTTTGCCAATTATCGTTAAACCATACCACTTCTGTGTTCACCAACGTCGTACTGGGCGCGGTAACGTCATGGCCATCTGAGAAACGATACTCATCTTTGAAATCAACATCTACACGCCAGGTGAGATAATCAGTTAACGCGTATTCGCTGTATAGATTCGCAGTCCATTTGGGTGCTTGAGCCTGTCTCTGCTCGTCAATAACGGTACCATCGGCAAGTATATAATCTTCAAACGTTGCGCTAAGGTAGCCAACACTTGCATTAAGCTGCCATGCGTCGGTCGCAAGCCATGACAATTCAAACTCAGCCCCTTTATTCGTGCCTAAATTAGCGTTATCGATGATATCAATAAAATCTGGCGTACCGTCGTCTCGCACAACAACATCGAAATCACTTACTTGGGTATCTTCTCTATCCATAAAGAAAATAGCTGCTCGGGCAGTAAGGTTATCAAGTAACATGGGACCTTTAACACCAACTTCGTAGTTCCAATTATACTCTTCGTCAAAGAATCGCTGATCGTTATTTACACGTTGGTCATAATTGAACCCTGCGCCTTTAAAACCACGAGAAATGCTTCCATAGAAAAAGTGCTTATTAAGATTATATTGTAAGGCGACCTTCCCCCCCACCATTGTGGTATCAAGCTTACGAGTAAGCCCTTGATTATCTGCATAATCAAGTTCAAAACGCTCTACCCTCACGCCTACCAGTAACGATAGATCATCGGTTAAAGAAGACTCTGTCTCTGCATATAATGCTTTCGTTGTCGGTGCGTAATCACTGATAAAATCACTCTCTGCGTACGTGTACTGACGCAGTAAGTCTTGCTCTGATGTTTTATAAAAAGCACCAATCGTCCAGTCTGTCACGCCATCAAAAAGAGCCGCAGCGTCAGATGAAACAAACCGTACTTCACCAGTTTGCGTGTCTACGTCGCGATAATAGGCGTCAAATGAGGTATAGCCGAACGGATGAAACCCCGTAAACGTCCAATCCTCATCATAACCATACGCGATATTGTGAGAGGCGTGCGTGGCAATAATGATAAAATCACCCGCGGCCGTTTCTGTGGTAGAACGCGCGCTTATCGCATGCGTTTGATGTTCATCGAACCCTGGCTCATCAGAGCGAGTTTTATTATCGTTATCCAATGAAAATGCATCATAGCCGTTATCGATATCATACCAGCGATAAGAAAGCGCAAGCGTTGTGCGTTGGTCCAGCTCACCGGATAAACTGATGTGCATAGCCGACTCATCAATGTTATTCGTATCATCTCGATTTAAAAAAGTATTTTCAACGAAGCCATCACTACGATTGTGGACGACACCGATACGATATCCCCACTTGTCATTAATATCACTGCCGGTCGCTGCCTCTAATCGGTAGCTGTCTTCTGTCGCCGCACGAAACTCAACATAGTCAGGGGCGTCACTCCCTACTTTATTACTTAGCAATTTTACGGCACCTGCTAATGCACCGGTCCCGTAGAGAGTAGCCTGAGGGCCTCGATACACCTCTAATTGCTGCGTATCAAAGATAACGCCAGCCGCAGCTAACCCTGAAAAATCGAACTCATCAACAATAAAACTTACAGAAGGGTTAATAGGTTCAGCAAACTGGCTACGCTCACCAATACCTCGAATTTGAATAAACCGCCCTCTCGATGCGCCCGTTGCAAAATTAACATTAGGAATGCTGTTTAATACACTATCTACATGGGTAGGCTGTCGACTATTTAAACGTGCTTGGCCCAAAATAGTGGCACTTGCGCCAAGTTGATCAAGCGTGGTTTGTCTGAAGTCACCACTCACAACAACACGTTCGATGTCCGACATATCTTCTGATTGTGATACGGAGTTGTCTTGGGCGTATGCCGCCACTGAGCTAGCGATAAGGGAAAGCGTGAAAACTGTTTTATACATGGGATCTCTTATTCTTCTACAGAAAAAAGATCCGAATTAACGGCAGGTGATAAGGCTATGTTGTGCACCATCCCTACGCCGGTATTATCCGGATCAGGTTTAAGGGTTCCCACTGTGGTGGATCTCAGCCCGAAACTCGGACACCCCTTGGTAGAGTCACTAACATAACGTTAGTGGCTGCGACGGAGTGTACCAGTTAAGGCAATACCGTCAAGAAAAGAAATTATTAAGAGATATTAAGGCGTTATAAGCTGTCTTCAATGTTTAAATTAAGGCGTCGTACTTCATCATCAGTTTGCGCTTTTAGTGCCTCAAGGGTTTTACCATGCGCAACAGGCATACGTGAATCGGTATCAACTTTGACAAAAACGATATCATCGGCAAAACAAATCGTTTTCTTCGTCGCTTTATTCCGGACCAAGCAGCTTACCGTAATAGACGTTCTACCTACCGCCTTTGTTTCAAGACCAAATTCAACAATGTCTCCTTGTAACGCAGGTGATTCAAAACTAATTTCACCGATATGCTTTGTGACCAAGCAATTGGTCTCTAATTGGCAAATAGCCCAAATTGCAGCCTCTTCATCAATCCATTCAAGCGCGCGCCCACCAAAAAGTGAATTTGCATAATTTAAGTCATTTGGCATTACTAAACGCCGAGAAAGAAAGCGCATTCGAATTCCTTACAATAAGTAGATATTATGTGTACTGATTACATCTCTTAATTATAACGAAATTTACTATCAATGGCGCGTAAACAATTATCATCATGGCTTTTTTCTCCTTATGACAGCGTGTCTACAGATGCGATGCATCGGCGTTGGTTAGTGTTTGATGAGGATGAAGGATACTGCCGTAAAATCTGCGAGCAATTACTTCACGTCGCACCATCACATTTAAAAACGGCTGTGTTTGAAAGCGCAGACCTTACAGGTAAAAAGCGTGCTAAATTGTTGGGCAACGAATTTGATATCGCAGTACTATTTGTCCATAACGAGTTTCGAATTGGTGATTTGATGGCGCTGGCGGGAACGGTTAAGCGAAGCGGTTGCTTTGTTTTGTGTTGCCCACCATTTTGTCAATGGGCGCGAACTTATACTGCTAATTATATTTCGCATGGCTATCAGTTGACGCATAGCCCGTATATTGCCCGCTTCATTGACAAAATAAACCAAGCCACGTGGATAGCTCAACACAATAGACGTACTACCTCTCTCCCCAACTATAATAAACTGAAGGTAGGGGGTGAGCACAAAAAGGCAATAGCAAGCGACAGCACAGATAGAAACTTTGCGTCTGTCGAACAAAGCCACACATACACTGCATTGATATCGCAGTGGACGAAAGAGAGCGAGAGCGCTAGCGCTATCATATCGGCCGCAAGAGGTAGAGGTAAGTCATCGCTACTCGGGCTATTTATTGCGACCTTATGCCAACAAGGCATGCGAATTTGTATTACCAGTACGCTGACTGAAAACGCAGAGCGGATATTTCACCACGCAGAGCAGTCTGATGACGTAACCGCTGTTAGTGCCACTAAGCTTATTCATTCGCAAACAAACGGCAGCATTGAATGGGTAGCCCCTGACAACCCCATATTATACGACACCGCGTTTGACGCGTTAATTGTTGATGAAGCTGCATCGTTCCCCATTCCTACTCTACTTGCCATTTTACAGCGGCACAAAAAATGGGTGCTTAGCACCACAACGCAAGGCTATGAAGGTAGTGGTCAGGGGTTCGTAAATAAATTAATACCTGCCCTTCAACATAGCGATACCATTCACCTTACACTTGAAGCGCCCTTACGGTGGTATCCAGGCGACCTCATTGAGGCGTTTTTTAACGAAACCTGTTTATTTACTTCCAACACCGTGCAAGATTTGGCTACCCCCAACGGGATACGCTCGACTATTCTGAACCGAAGCGTTGTATCCAACATGACGTACCGAATAGTACGGTTCGCTGACTTGGTAGAGCCTGAAGTCGTAAATGTCATGGCGCTACTTACCCTTGCGCACTATCAAACAACGCCCGATGATGCCATGCGATTGCTCGATAGCCCTGATACCACACTTTGTATTCAGACACTGAAAAATGTCGTCACTGGCGTTGCCGTCATCAATAATGAGGGTGGCGCAATGCTTAAGTCGGTCGATAATGCGATTGCAGAAGGAAGCCGGCGGCCTAAAGGGCACCTTAGTGCACAACGAATTGCACTCAAAACCACTTTGGCGTGTGACGTAACTAAGCGGTATTGGCGGATAAACAGAATCGCCATCGCCCCTTCTCTCCAGGGTTTAGGCCTTGGCTCTACATTACTTTCCGAGATTACTGCTGCTGCGTACAATGCAAATGTTGATGCGGTTACCACATCGTACGGAACAACATCAACGCTTGATAACTTTTGGCTGAATAACGGCTTTACCATTGTAGACAAAGGCTTAAAGCCAAACAAAGCAAGCGGTGAAACCAGCGCATTAGCAATAAAACCATTATCATTGCAAGGAAATGAGCTTACTGAACGACTCATCGCTATTCAGCATATTGAGCGTGAACGCGCCCCGCTTTCACACTATGGGCCTGTAACGCAGGGCATAATCTTAAATAAGATACACGCATTTATAAATGGATATAGGCCCTTAGAAGTAACCTGGCCTTACATCAATATTTTGGCTAAACGTGCAAATAAGGCTGAAACCACTAATGTATACAACAACCTGTCTACACCGTTAGATAGTCTCGACATTGATATAAAAGCACTTGAGCAAGCGTTTAACGTTCAAGGCAAGAAAGCCGTAACACACTGCGTAAAAGAAAAGATGAAAACGCTAATTGCCGAGCCTTCCTAGCATTTTCCGGCAGAATGAATTTTATGTTATGCGGCTGATTGCCTTTGTTTGTTAAAATCCATAGGCATAAAAAAGCCCCCTAAACGGAGGCTTTTAAGAAACTCGATACAAATACCTAGATATTTATACCGCGATTTTTCGCTTTTTCTTTGATGTAAGGTTCCCACGCCGACGCATTTCTGCGTAACGACCGGTCTTTCTTAGCTTCTTGAACGTGCGTGTACGCTGCTCTGAAATCGCCCGCATAAAAATTCGCTTCCATTAATGTAAAGTGAATCTTCGCAGGGTTTTCTGCACCGCGCTCAAGCGCATTCTCAAGGGCTTTGATAGCACCTTTATAGTCTTCAGCTACAAGAAGTAAAGTACCTTCTTTTCTGTAATGCTCAGGGTCAGAACTTTTCGCGGCGGCTTTAGCATAAAGCTTAGCTGCAACTTCATAATTCTTAGCCTGGTGGTAAGCATTAGCGATAGACGCAAGCATATCTGCATCTTCTGCTATCAAACCAGACTTAACACCCTGTTCTAGCACTTTTGCTGCTTTATAAGGCATACCGTTTGTTTGGTATAACTGTGAAAGTGTTTTTACTTCACTGTCTTTTTTCAAAAAACCTTGGTTGTAAGCAAGCTCAAAAGTAGAAAGGCCTTTCTTGAAATCTTCAACAAGAAGATAGAAGAAACCAAGCTGTGTCCACCAACGAGGTTCCTCAGTAAAGTTACGTACCAGATCTTCTGCTACAGCAACTGTTTGAGGATACATCTTACGCTCGTAGTATGAAGTAAGCTTCAATACGTACGGGTTTTTGTTTGGTTCGTCGTAAAGTGCGATAGCACGGTCAGCAGGTTCAATCATTTTGTCTAATTGCTTAGACTCATAATAGGCCTGCGCCAAACGCGTATAAACGTCTGCATCTTCTTTACACGTAAAGTCCATCCATGCGTTGTACCACTTAATCGCATCAGTGTACTTGTTTTCCTGCATGCTCAAATCACCTAACAATTTAAGTGTTTGAGAATGTTCAAGATCGTTAAGTACTTTTGGCTCTACTGAACTAACCAAATAACCAAGTGCTTTGGTGCCTTGACCTTCTTGTGCTGCAAGTAGGTTTCCAATAAAGCGCTGTACATAGGCTTTATCGAAATCGTCTGATGAGTCAATCTCATACAAAACACCTAACGCTTCATCAACTTGATCTAGGTTGTAAAACTCAAAAGCTTTTTGAACCTTTTTACCTGTACGCTCGCCAACTAATGTCGTTTTCCCTTTTTCATAACCAGGGCACACAACAGGGGCGGATTGCGCAAGCGCTACTGGGGCACTAAGAATAGCACCCGCACCTAGCACTAAAGCAACGGCTGACATTTTGAATGTACGTTTCATCATGATCATTGCTCCAGTTTAAAGTCTAGTTGAACGAACATACCAGGTTGTCTAACCGGCTTTCCGTCAACAATCTTAGGCTTATACTTCCACTTGCGTAATGCGCGACGCGCTTCACGGTCGAAAACACGTCTAGGCTCTGCTTCGATCACTTCTATATCTTCTACACCACCAACTTCGTTGATAGTGAAAGAAAGTCTTACCCATCCTTCACGGCCGTCACGGGCTGCATCAGGTGGATATTTAGGATCGATTCGTACGATAGGCGTTGCGTCACCATCACGCTGCATAGCACCTACGCCACCAATGTTTACACCAACACCACCGGTATCTACAGCCGGTATTGCAAGACTAAAACCATCTGCATCCGGTTCTGCCGTTTCCGGCTCAACAGGCTCCATTTTAGGAGGCTGCGCTGGAGGCGGTGGAGGCGGCGGCGGTACGCGCTGACGCGTCTGCGTCTGATCGTCAGGTTCCTGCATCACGATATCAATAACCGGTGCTTCAGGAACTTCATCTGCTGGACGAGCTGAGTTTTCAATCAGCTTAGCCATTAGTACGAACAGGGCAAATGCAACACCAGCACCTAGCAATATAGATACAATTATACGTCCCATCTTAACCCCTTGCTGCTACCGAAACTCGGTTAACGCCTGCCGCTTTAACCTGGTCCATAATTTCAACTACTAATCCATGCTTCGCTTTTACGTCCGCTTGGATGATTACGTAATCGGTTGGCTGCTCGGTAAGCAGTCGCTCAATATTAGCTCTAACGCTGTCCGGCGCAACTTCACGTTTATCTAGCCAAACATTGCCATCTTCTGAAATCGCGATGAAAATGTTTGCATTTTTGTGAAGGAACGCCTGGCTCGCATCTGGCTTGTTAACTTCAATCCCTGCTTCCTTAACGAAAACAGTGGTAACGATAAAGAAGATCAGCATGATAAACACGATGTCCAACATCGGCGTCATATCTATCTGAGCATCTTCTTCCTCGGTTCTGACTTTTCGAGCCATAATCTCTCTCTCTAATGATGTGGCAGGCTATCAACTAGCCCTTCTCTTGCCAGCTTCACTTTCGCTTCAAGACGAGAACTGATAAACAGCCCAGACAGTGCAGCAACCATTCCAGCCATAGTTGGAATCGTAGCCATTGAGATACCAGCTGCCATTAGACGTGCGTTGCTGGTTCCCTGCGTTGCCATTGTCTCAAAAACACTGATCATTCCCGTTACTGTTCCAAGTAGACCGATTAACGGACACATGGCAATGATAGTTCGGATAATCAACATTCTAGCGTTTAAGTCATCTGACGCTTGAGAAATCCACGCGTCACGGATTCTATGCGCATACCATGATGTGGTATCTGCTCGGGCATCCCAATTGGCGATGATGTTTTTCTTCACCGTTGGGAAGACCGAAGTTAAATACCAGTAACGCTCAATCATTAAGACCCACATGAGAAAGAGCGCGGCAGCAACGAAGTATAGTACGTCACCGCCGGTAGCGATAAAGTCCCTGACCGATTCAAATAATCCAATCAGGTAATTCATATTACGCTTTCTCCGACTCTGAATGAGCTGCTACGATACCCGCAGTTTGCTCATCAAGAATATGGATGATTGATTTGCTACGTGATGCAACGATGCTGTGAGTAAGGATTAGTGGCAATGCCGCAATAATACCCTGTGCCGTTGTAACAAGTGCCATTGAAATACTTCCAGCCATCATACGAGGGTCGCCAGTACCGAACAATGTGATTGTTTGGAACGTTGCGATCATACCTAATACGGTACCAAGTAGACCTAGTAGTGGAGCAATCGCTGCGAAAATCTTGATAACGTTGATGCCGCTTTCGATACGTGGAAGTTCACGTAAGATTGCTTCATCAAGCTTAAGCTCTAGGTTTTCAGCATCTGCAGTTTTATTCTCTTGGTATACCTTAAGGATACGGCCAAGAGGGTTACTTTCAGAAGGATTACCTGGGTTTTTAAGCTGTGAACGCATTTTACCGCCAATAACAGTAAGCGTGATAAGCTTATAAAGACCAATTAGTAGACCGATAGCTAGCATTGCAGTGATTGTGTAACCCACTGGGCCACCTGCATGATAACGCTCAGACATAGTCGCTTTTTGCTTCAATAGGCCTAGGATAGCGCCTTGAGAAGGGTCAGTATAAAACGGAACCATGCCAGATGTCGCATCAAGAAGGTCTCCAGCTGACGCTACAAAGTGACTGTCTGGTTGACGACCTAGAGGTTGAACAACTTGGTTTTCAACATCATAAGTAAGGTAGCCGTCTTCGCCGATTAGGTTGAACGTACCAACACGAATAACTTCTTGTTGTGATGAGCCACCGTCAAGATTAACAACTTCTGTTGTAAAACGAACAACTTCGCCGCCTTCAGTCATTTCTTTCTGAAGTGCAAACCATAAGTCTTCAAGCTCAGAAATGTTTGGAAGACCTTTCGAATCTTCAGACATTTCAGCAAGAAACGCTTCACGTCCAGGGAACTGAGCACTTACGATTGATGTAGAAACACGACCATATGCTTCAGATGAAGCTTGACGTACCACACCAAACATTTCGCCAAGTGTGCCTGTTGCTTGGTCTAGTTCAACAGCTTTATCATTCAACGTTACTTCGTTGTCAGAAAATTGCTGCTGTAGACGATCGCCACGCGCTTTTTCGGCTTTAAGTTCGTTTTGTGCTTTACGTAATAAAGCTTGTTTATCAGCACGTGCAGCTTGGAATTCAGCTTCACGTTGCTTGTTGATACGTGCCTGAGACACTCGGTTGTCTTGAACTTGGTCAAGCAAATCTTTCAGGCTCTTTGCTTCCTGAGCCTGAGCTCCGGTTGCCACAACTGCAAGCGTAGCAGCGGCTAAAAGAGATTTGAATACTGGTTTCATTAACAATTACTCCGCTGCGCTAATTGGTAGTTTGATTAGGTCTGCAGGAATGATGTTATTTGCCATCTTAACTGCATCAACGACTGAAGAAACATATTCGTCTCCCAGTTGTTCCCATACGCGGCTTTCGTTGTTCCATGCCCAAGCGTTAGCTTGGTCAAGAGACAATGCAACCAATGCGGTACGACCAAGGTTAAAGAAGTCAACGGTTACTTCTGTACCGTTGTCGTCAATTGTACCTTGATAAGAATTAATCTTAGTGCCGTACTCAACTTCAACTAGGTATGCTTCAACTACTTGGCGGAACTGCTCTGAAACAGTAACGTTTGAGTTAGCCATTACATCGCGAAGACGTTGTACGCGCTCAAGACGCTCGTCTAAGTGAATTGGGCGGTCTAGTTTGATGAACTGCTCTAGGCTGTCAATCATGCGGAACATCAATGGAACGATGCCCTGCTTAGTTTGCTCAATACTGTCGATTTGACGTTGTAACGAATCGATACCGCGTTGCTGGTCAGCGACCAAGCTAGCAATATAGTCGTTGTAGATTTTAAGGTTTTCTGTCTCATCTACCGTTTGACGATATTCAACAAGTAGTTCTTGAGATTGCTCAAACAACGTGTTGATTTTTTCTTGAGATTTCGCCGCAGTCGCATGAATTTTAGCTTCTTCTTTATGAAGATCTTCTAGCGTATCTGCAGAGACTGCGCTACCTGTTAGTGCGAATGCACCGATAACAGTAGAAGCAATAAGAGTTCTCTTGCTCATTTTGGACATAGTTCCCAACCAAATTTCTTATTTGAATCCTCGCCGCCGTTTGATAACAACCCGGCAAGGGGCGTAATAAAACTTTTACAATGTTGTTTTAGGAATGTAGTGCTAGCCATCAGCGCTAATACTACGAACTTAGTATACTCACATGGAATGCAGCGCTTAGTCAAGTAACAGGCTGTTTACACTTGTGAGTATTTCACCCACTTGTGCATTATCCGAACAATTTGTATTACCTTTGACCAGCCAGCATGTTAATTTCCACTTAATCGATTTACTGTAGTTAACAATAATAACGTTTGCCACTATTTCGCTTTAAACCAGCCAGTAAGCGCATATCGAGGCTGTTGAGCAAATGGCGTAACATAAGTAACGCTGTGAATGTGTTTTACGTCGAACAAACTTAATGAATTAAATGTGGGTGTCCATGAATCAGTGGTCGTACCATCTGGTTCAAAAAATTGTAGCAATCCACCCCAATCTGGATGCCACTCTGGCGCTAAATTAATGACGTATGCCAGTCGTCTGCCCTCTCGCTCTACCACATCCTGGTGCCGTGTTAAAAATTGACCAGGTGTATATCGTGTGGCTTGAACGCTTGCACTGACAATATCGTCAAACCCACTCAATTCTCTTGCCCATGCTAATACTGCTTCACTATTTATCCATTGGTGAAACTTGCTCATCATTGGAATGGGCTCAACCGAGGTGACTAAATGCCTGCCATAGACGAAACCGACGCCTTTCGCTGCATTTTGCATTACTTCCTCGTTTACGCGCTGTTTGGTTTGCGCGTCCATGTTTCGCCACGCTGTTTCTGTAATACTGTCGTATTGGCCATTTCGAACTACCGCCATTTCAAAGTTAACATCATTGGTCAGGCTTAACAGTAAATCGGCGGCAAACTCTTCTTCTAAAAATGAAGTAACACGCACTTTACGGTCATTGGAAAACGCGTTTTCTATCGCGTTTTGATTCAAGGCTTTGTTGATACCTTCAGACATAAATCTCCCGTTTTTTCTTATATCTTCTAAAACAATATCATCGATATTGATTAGAAAGTTGGCTAAGCAACGCCAATTTGTTATTAATACCCGTGAATTTAACAATAATGAAAGCCAAAAAGCTATGAATCATTCTTTTCAATACAGTTGTTCTATTGACGACAAGCCAGTTTGGGTATTTGACAATCTATGTACACAAGAAGAAGCGGCGTCTATTTCTAATGGCTTAAATATAAGCGCTTTTAAAAGAAATGAAGTAGCCAGACCAGATACAGCAGAGTACAAGCACTGGGTTGTTGCACTCTCGGAAGCACAAATTAGAAGCCTTCCCGTTTACGAACGTGCAATGAAACAGATAAAAGAAACGACGGGTAAAGCATACCGCGCTTATCGAGGATACGTGAACTACGCGTCTTACGGCGATATGCTTTTCACCCACACCGATTGCTTACCCGACGCAGATGAACTTACCGTATTAGTATATTTGTGCCCCGAGTGGAATATTGAGTGGGGCGGTGAAACATTATTCTATAACGAATTAGATGACTGCGTCTTTGCCAGCACGCCTAAACCGGGGAGAACGGTTATTTTTCACGGCGCAATTAAGCATGTCGGTCGCCCACCAAACCGTGTTTGCTATAGCCCTCGCTATACCCTCGCATTTAAATTAGAACCTGCCGAGTAGCACGTCTAATAACGCTAATAAAACGCCACGATTAACCGTGGCGTTTTTGTTCAGTGTGGCGTAATAACACGTGATTACTGTGGAACAATATCGAAAGCTACTGTCATGCGGTGTTGCGCTGAATTAATAGGGTTTGTGCCGTGCCACAGGTAAGATGGAAATAGGACAAGGTTACCCGCGACTGGTTTGATGGCGTAGTCTTCACAAAGGGAAATATTTCCCAAATCAGGACGTCCAAACACTAACCACCCGTTTCCGCCCTTTTCGACTTCATCGGGTACATCGACATAATACACGCCACTCAACCATCCAGCGGAATGATAATGAGATTTATGAAACCCTGTTTTTCTAAGCTTTACAGACCAAGAGCCTTTAAATGCAAACTGGGTGGACAGCCGTGATAAAAACGGATGCTTTTTCATGTCAATTTGCGATGCAACAAAAGTACTAACATTCTCAATGATACGTTCTTTCATTGTTTGAATAACGGGCGCGGGATCATCAAACAAATCTTCAAAGGTTTGCGAGCCATGGCGTAATGACTGCCCGATGGGATGTTGCTCGTTGTTGTGCAAGGTGAGTAAATACTGCTGTAATTGACGGTTGAAAGCGGCGTTAACGTCTTTGTCCGCATACAACGCATCGGCATACACAAACGCATCGTAGTTACATAGCTCAGCATAGTTGGGTAGGTCACCTTCTAACCGCAATGCCGTTGAATACAAGGTCCAAAAACCCTGATTGTGGGGCGCAATTTTACAGCACGTTAGAAAACATTGTTTAGCCTGAGCGACGCGATTTAGCGATAACAGCGCATACCCCTGTTCAATCAATAATGGCAATGGTTCTTTTTTTGTTATTTGACTGTATTTACTACAAATTACCAATGCCTGTTCGTATTCACCACGTTCCCTCAACACGCGGCTGTAATAAGGGGCGGCTACCTTAACGATGTCTCGCTGCTCGGTATTTAATAGTGTTTTCAGCCAAGGCTCTGCGTCATCAAATTCATCGACATTTATCAATAAGTCGCAGTACAGCAACACCAAATCGGGGGATGTGACATCCAAACGGTCCCTTAAAAATCTGAAGGGATCATTGTCATTTTGTGTCCACAGATAGTGGGCTAAATCATGATGAAGCCCCCGGTGCAAAGGGAATGCTGCTACTCCTTGCTTATACACTTCAATCGCTTCAATCGACGCACTATTAAGCACTAAACATGCGGCTAAATTTTGATAGATATCTGGGGCAGTAGCACCTGCTCCTAGTGCACGTTGATAAAGACTAATAGCCTCTTCAAACTCGCCTGTGGTGCGTTTGATATTTCCTAAGTTATTAAGCGCGATGACATGGGATGGCTGATAATCCAATACGTGTAGTAGTTGATGGGTTGCCCCCTCAATATCATTTAATTCTGCACACAATCCCGCGTATGCGACGCGCGTATTTAAGTGCGATGGCGAGGTTTGCAATAATGAAACAAATAGTATTTTAGCGTCGTTATATCGCTTAGCAGCCACTAAGGCCCTTGCCAGGTTATATTCGTAATCGAAATACTTTGGTCTTATCGCTAGCGCTTTATTAAAGTAGGTTACGGCGTGGCGTGGCTCATTTAGCTCTACCATTAAATTCGCCAGTGAGTTCAGTAAATCGGGGTGACCAGGAAACCGCTTTATGCCTTTTTCAAAAACGCTTTTCGCTTTCTTTAGGTCTCCAAGCTTTCTTAACGCTCCGCCGTAAACCTGTGGAATGACTGCGTCCACCTTCTGCAATGCAACATTATTGCTAAGAGTGCTTACGACGTAATCATATCGTTTAGCTCGATAAGCTTGAATAAGCTGCGGGATGATAATAGATGGATTGACGGACATTATTTATAAAACCTGCTGTCTATATTTGCAAGTACACCGAACGATGAAGACCATTCATTATATTTGCACATAATATTCCTGATATCTTCCCTTTCATCTGTTGTTAAGTAAGGGTTCCATAAATCGATAATTAATACTGCCCGCTGCATATCTGATGCATTTTTTGCACTATGTTCGTAGCTATCGTCAAACAGTATTGCATTGCGCTGTTCATTCCACGAGACCGTCTCTCCCCCTACGGTTAACGACGCATGTTCATTTATCGCAAGAGGAATATGAAGTGTCCATTTGATATTGGAAATACCAAAGTGCGAAGGAATAACGGCATGTGGTTGAAGAACTGAAATAACTACTTCTGGTGCATGTGGCGCACAATCAGCGATAAGATCGCTAGCAAGTGCTTTTTTACATGGATTTGGCAATCGCTGCCCCGCACTCGTTAGCTTTCCGGCTTTTACTAGGTGAACGGACGTCCAGTTTTCTTTTAACTTATTCCACTGTTCCGTGTTAGGTGCGCCGCCTACCGTATCGATATAACGTTCTTGTGCAATTGATGCCATGTCACGCAATAACGGCTTAAATTCAGCCATCGTCTCAACAAACTGTGCTAGACCTTTGACAGTTTTAGGATCGGTAAATGGAGAAGAGGGAAGATTTGGAACAAAAAAGAAATTAGGTTTTTGTTTTGCTTTGTCGAATATTTTTGGCGTTGTTCCACATAACATATTGACGGCATCGTTTACCCGCTTGGTACTTTGTATATCACGGAGTATTTCATATAGCGCTCGTCGAGATAGATTTGCTGCATTACGAATATGCGTAATTCTATTTGCTGAAAGCGTATCGATGGACTCTGGACAAAGAAAATTTTTATCCTCAGCATGAATATCTGCATAAACATTAAGTGCTTCAGAAAACGCTTGTTTTGCGAGATAGTTGGTAATCTTATCTATTTTTATTTTTATATTAGACATCGTCATACAAATAAGGGGCTTAAACGCCCCTTATAGTAAATCATTGCTGGCAAGTTTTACAGGCTAACGCCCATCACCACCGCCTGTCGAATAAGTACGCTGGCTACGGAACCAACCTTCTTTTGCTGTTTCTTCCATCACTTCACGTTCTTCCATGGTATAACATACGCGTGTCATACGGTTAGAACCGATCTTTTTCTCCATTTTACAAACCATACCATCATCGCCCTCGGCGTTAGTTTGATTTGCATAAGACTCACTTTCACCACTGTTAGTTGATGAGCAAGCGCCAAGAGAAAGCGCTACAGAGAGCGCAAGTAATGAACGTGTTACTAATTTCATCCGTGTTATCCTTTAGTCTAATTGTTATGAACTAACTTACCATAAGTTGTTGGCATTTCTCTAATCCATTTTGTAAGTAACCATTTATTTGATGACACTGTCGTTTCACCTGCGTGGTAACTTTTAAGCAATACATTATTATTTTTATCTACATTAGTAAATATCAACACACTCCCCGCTTGTGGTTTTATACTCTTACCAACTTTAGGAAAGGTTGTTCTACCACCGTCATTGATGGTATTCAAATATATGAGTGCGGTTTGGCAACGCTGACCGCCGTCGTTGTAAATTGCACAATCGGCATCTACTTGAATCGCATCGTAATGGCCTCTGTATTCTTGGCCGGGCGAGTAGCGAAGCAGGTTTAAGTATTCGCCATGACTTTCTCTTGTTTGGCTTATTGTTGCGATAAGCCTATCGACTTTTCGAACATGCCAATCGCAATGGTTTGCGGTTATCGGTGCTACATAGCTTGTACGTATTTGGTCGTATTTTCCCTCTCCTGTTTGAGGGTCTACCACCATCGAAGGTCTCAGTAGCGCGCTAAACCGAGTAACGAAATATGCACATTCAAATTCTGACAATACATCAAAGTATTGCGTAACAGGGAGTAGTTCATCAACGACATCGGTAGAAAAGGTGTCTTTTCCAAGGCCTACCGTCACTGCGTCGACGACATCCGAGTCACTGCAATCGCTATACGCTTTACAACACCACTGGTGAATACCGAGTTGCTCACAAATGTTCGGGCTGACGGCTTTAAGCCAGCTGCTGACAACAGTAAAGGGCTTACTGCCGGTAGATAGATAGGAAAGTGCAACGAGTGATGCCTGACTATTTCCGTTTTTTGCTAACGCAACAAGGCGCTTCGCTATCTCTTGGACGTCAGTAAAGCATTGATTAAAATAACCAATCAATAATTGATGGAACTGAACGGTACTGTTGCTTGCCGCGGGAATACGATCGAGGTAATTAATAACCTCTTGGGGTTCGCTATGCATATGAAAATACGCATAATCAAGCGCAGCGCTAATATCCCCTAACTCACCAGCTTGCTTAAACAGCAACATGGCACCTACTTCATCGCCTTTTTCTATCGCCCGATTAGCATTGGCAATTATGGAAGAAATTTGCATACCTATTTGCTCAAATAAAAAAAGCCTCCGAAGAGGCTTTTTAATTCAAAGATTATATTCTTTAACTAACTTCGATTAGAAGTTCACGTTTACACGTGTGTAGAAGAATGATCCTGGAATTTCATACATTGACGGGTCAAAGCTGTTAGCAAACGTCGAGTAAGAAACTTCTGGGTCTGTGTTGAACAAGTTGTTCACACCAACAGTAACGCGCAAGTTGTCGTTAACTGTGTAACCTAGTGATACATCGTGGTAAGCCATTGCTTCAAGTTCGTTCTCGCTATCGCCACCAACTTCAGCACTTGGGTCAGAACATAGTTGCTGATCCAATGCACCGCCATCGATTGCACACTCTTCAGTTGTGTTACCGATATAACGAACTAACCAGTTAGCTGTCCAGTCATCATACATCCACGTTGCACTGATGTTAGTACGTAGGCGTGGAACAACGTCACGGTCGCCTGCACGGCCAGCGTCATTGATAGTAGTTGATGTGTTTGATACTGGATCTACGATGATAACTGAACGCTCATCGATGTAAGTACCATCCCAGTTAAGGCGGAAGTCACCGTATTCAGTTTCGAAGTTATAAGCAACGTTATAATCGAAACCAGACGTTGTTTGACCACCAAGGTTAACTAGGCCGTTGAACAAGTCAACAACGTTACCGTTAGCACCACGAGTGATAAGTGAACATAGGTTAGTACCTGTCTGCGCACATGCGTTTAGAATAGTCTGTGCACCAACACCAGATACTGCGCCGTCTACTTCAATGTCGAACACGTCAAACGTTACAGACAAGCCTTCTACTGAAGAAGGTGAGTATACGAAACCGTATGTGAAACTTTCTGCTTCTTCAGCTTCAAGATTCGCGTTACCACCAACAGTGATACGAATCTGTGAGTTAGGCTGAACATACGCTGCTGGAATACCCGCACAACCTGGAAGGTCTGGGTTTGCTGCAGCACCACCATTACATGGATCGGTAAGTGGTGGGAATGAATCACTGTTACCTAGGAACAATTCGTTTAGTGACGGAGCACGGAACGCTTCAGAGAACGTACCACGAACGATTAGGTCTTCTGTTACACGCCATTTAAGGCCAACTTTAGAGTTTGTTGTATCACCAAAGTTGCTGTAATCAGAGTAACGAGTTGCTAGTTCAAGATCTAGTTGCTCAACACCAGGCATATCAGAAAGAAGAGGCACTGCTAATTCTAGGTAAACTTCTTCTACGCTGAATGAACCAGCGGTAGGCTGACGCGCATTACCTGAAGTGATACCTGCAGCGATGATTGCATCTGGCTGGTCGAAACCAGACTGCCAGCGCTTCTCATAACCTGCTGCGAATGCTAGGTAACCAGCTGGAAGCTCCATGATCTCGCCAGAGATGTTCGCTGAGTAGCTTTCAAGAGACGAGTTAAGCGTATCTTGTGCAGTGAAGGTAATGAAATCAAGCATATCTTGCGTGATACTGCCTTGACCGATATCAGTCGCGCCGCCAAACAAGTTAAGCGGAGTACAGTTACCTGTACAGTTTGCTGGGTCACCGATTGCAAGACGTACGCGGTCCATATTAAGAAGACCGTCTGTCAATGTGTTCTGCGTGATGTCTGCATACGTGTAGTTTGCATCCCAGTAGAACTCGTGATCGCCTAGCTCAAATACGCCTTCGAAACCACCGTTGAACTGGAATTGGTCAACGTTCTGTGCAAACTGACGGAAGCCAGCTTCCATCATACGACGACCAAACAAGAACATTTCTTGTGCATCAGGGTTCGCATCAAGAACTGCTTGATCAGTAGTTACGTCAACACCAAACGGGTTGAATGGGTGGTTGCCAGCAAGTGTAAAGCCTGAATCACCGAACGCTGTACCGATAAATAGTGGCGTAGGTGCAAGTGCCTGTGCTGATTTACGGTTACCGTAGAACGCTGTAGCGTTTACTGAGATATTATCAGAAAGCTCATAACGCGCCTGAGAATAAATGTTTATTCTTTCTTGAGGTGTAGAAAGATAGTTAAACGGTGCAAAGTTGAAACGGCTATCTGGTTCAACCCATGGAGAAAGACCGCCGTTGCCGTCGCCTTGAAGGCTGTTAGCTGTACCGTCTTGGTCAAATGTGAAGAAACGACCTTGAGGTGGAGCAGATGAACCGCCAAAACCTTGTGGCGTACCAAATACAGGCACAGAAGAAATTTCACGGTCGCCCGCTAGTGTTTCTTCTTCTTCAACGTAACTTACGTTGAAATATACGTTACCTTTTTCGTTTGCAGTACCGAAACCGATGTCCCACTGCTCACGAGCGCCGTCGCCTTCATCCCACTGACCAACATAACCAGAAGCATGTACACCTTCAAAGTCTTGACGAGTGATGATGTTGATTACACCAGCAACCGCATCAGAACCGTATACCGCAGACGCACCGTCTTTAAGTACTTCGATACGTTCGATGATAGACGCTGGGATGTTGTTAAGGTCAACTGAACCGCCAAGGCCTGGAGCCCAGCGCTTACCGTTAACAAGAACAAGTGTACGGTTAGAACCAATACCACGAATGTTAATCGTAGTAGTACCGTTACCACCATTGTTGTTGTTGGTGTTGATAGCAGAACCCGCAGATGGGATTGCTTGAAGAACGTCACCGATTGATGTAATACCGAACTTTTCGATATCAACACGGGTCATAACTGTAACAGGGTTTGCGCCTTCGACGTCAGTACGACGAATACGTGAACCAGTTACTTCAATTTTTTCAACAGCATCTGCCGCTGCTTCTTCTTGTGCGTTAGCTGCACCGGCGAAACCGATAGTTGACGCTGCGCCGAAAGCACAAGCCAACTTCACTGACTTAGCCAGTTTAGAATTTGTAAACATGTATTGTCTCCCTGGACCACTAAAACTCTTTAGTGTGTGTTTCTTAAATCGTTTGTAACGAATTATTATTAGTAAGGTCAAAGCCTCGACAAGATAATAACCATATGTTGAGTACAGGGTCAACCTGGATCAGATGGGTGCAATTCAAAAGTTCAATATTTTTTCTATATTTCATCAAATAGTGTAAATATTAACGTACGATTAACATCAAAATCACATTTGAGCGCCAAAATACGCACAAAAATCCATCAATTTAGATTTTTTCTGTTTTTTGACGTTTTTTTAAACGAGCAAGTAATTACTTGCTCGTGGTTGACAATAGAGCGGGTATTATAGGTTTCGTTGTTACGATGCTTTTAAGTAAAAACCTAAGTGCCGTATTACGTCTTCCGGTAGTGAAGGCAGAGCGTCTTTTGGCAACAGAAATGTCGCCATATTAAAGAAATCGAGAAATATCCTGTTTGATTCGGTGGTCTTCTTTAAGTAGTGATGTCCAGATGACCCGCCCGTCCCTATTTTTGTACCTAGCATTCGTTGAACCATCATTGCATGCCGATAACGCCAAATAGTGAGCTGTTCGTCTATCTCGGTTAGTGCCGTGATCAATTGAAAAGGAAGGTTAAAAATAGGCTCTTCAGAATACTGTTTAATGAATAACGCTGACAGCAGTGCATCATGACTCAGCCTAAACTTCCCTTCTTCACGCAACGTATTGAATTTATCCTCATCAAATAGCGCATCAAAATTTGTTTTAGTGCCTTCCCAATCTTTAAGCTCTTGTCGAATTTCAACATCGCTTAACATGCTGTTAGTCGTAATCGTCTGCCTGTCTTCAGCGAGCATTTCATTTGTTGCGGCTTGGTAATACTCCCAAAAATCAAACTTATCAATTTTAAGCAACGGCATACGTGCTAGCCATTTATCAACAAGTTCAAATAAACTTGGCTTGTCTTCTAATCCTTCAAGTAGGGCCCGGTCATCTTCAGAAAGACGGTTGTAAAAACTCTGCTTATCAAAGTCAATGCGATACTCGCGCTTTAACCCTAAAGAAATTTCGAGTCGCTTAAACTGAATGCTTTGAAAACCCGATGCAGGTACTAAATAATCTCTAAATGAGAGAAATTGCTGAGGCGTCATTGTTTCCATTATCGCAATTTGATCATTCATCAATCGCTGAATTTGGATAACTCGCTGTAGCCGATGCACAACTTGGGTTAACGCTTGGTCTTGCACTGTAGGTTGGTTAAAAGCATCAATAACCGCATTTAACTCATGCAGTACTTGTTTAAACCACAGTTCATAAACTTGGTGTACAACAATGAATAACATTTCTTCGTGTGCAGGTTTGCCGTACTTGGTACTTTGGAGGTGCTGTGCTCCTAGTACTTTATCTAATTGTAGATAATCGCCGTAATAGCAGGGTTCTATATTTTTCTTCATGTCATGCATGCTTATTGTTGTTAATGCCCGAAGTAATACTACCATTGCTTTCTCGACATCGACAAAATTCAGGCTATACCTTTACATAACAGCTGTAATTCTGTTCAAGTATGGCACTATGAAAACAATAAATATGAATGGGGAAAAACATGAAGCTAGATGATGATATCCATAATTACTATGAACACCTTGTCCTCGAACGCATTACCGAGCTTGGCCTAGACAACACCAAGTCACCCGACTTCTTAGCAGATTTATGCTGTCTTGCACTCAATCAAGTTCCGCCTAGGTACATTCGCTATGAAGTTGACATGGCGTTTTACTTACCGCAAAGCGAAAGAAATCAGATGGAAATGAACGTCGAATATGCCGTCGACAAAGCCATAAAATATTTAAATGATATGGAAAAGCGACCGCCTAAAGAAAATGCAAAAGAGATGGCGTGAATTACGTTAAGGAGATTTGGGTGGCAGGCCTCCAGCCACATCCCGGCACATGAGTCGTTTGCTGCGGCTGCTCCCTTCCAGGCCTGACCGGGTTCACAAAGTATCATTGCGGGAGGACCAAAAGCCCACCATAGAAAAACGCGCTTACCGCAGAACTACTCGCCCCGCTTCAGTGCGGGGCGCATTATGACTATTTGGCCGCTAAGTTTCAACCCTTATTCGTAAAACGTTCTTCTGCGATAGTATTCGCTACACGGTTTGTTGCCGCATTTTCAGATTCGGCTCGTGTGTATATCTCTTTTAAGGTGTCACCAATTTTCTCAATATGGGCACGCATGGCGTCGTTAGAGCTTTTCTCCATACGCTGATGGAAAATATCGATAACCCCACCTGCATTGATGACGTAATCTGGAGCGTAAAGAATACCGCGTGCAACTAACAAGTCGCCAATATCTTCTCGAGCCAATTGATTATTCGCAGCTCCCGCAATAACCTTTGCTTTAATCGTAGGTAATGTTTGGTCGTTAATTGCTGCACCCAGTGCACATGGCGCAAGTACGTCAACGTCAAGGCTAAGGATGTCTTCCGGCGAAACGGCTGTCGCACCAAATTCAGCAACCGCTTTTTCTACCCCTTCAGGATAAATGTCCGCGACAAACAATTTCGCGCCCTCTTCGTGAAGATGCTTTGCAAGACGGTAACCTACATGCCCCATACCTTGAATAGCAACGGATACACCTTCTAAACTGCGCTTCAAACCAAACTCTACAGACGCTTTTAGTCCCACAAATACGCCGTAAGCGGTCGACGGTGCTGGATTACCATCGGGTACTTCACCAGCATAATGATACTGTGCATTTACGCCCGCTATATAGTCTGATTGCGTGGCCATTGCTTGGAGGTCAGTGACAGCAATACCCGAATCCTCTGCGGTAAAATACTTGCCCCCCAGCGATTCAACAAACTTGCCCATCGCAAGCATCATTTCGGGTGTTTTCTCTTTGCGTGGGTCGCCAATAATAACCGACTTACCACCGCCAAGCGCAAGGTTTGCCATTGCGGCTTTGTATGTCATTCCTTTCGATAAACGAAGCACGTCAGTCAATGCCTCTGCGCTATTCACGTAAGGCCACATCCTGCACCCGCCTAATGCTGGTCCTAGGTTGGTATTGTGTACAGCAATGATGGCGCTTAACCCTGCCTTTTCATCATGATAAAACGCAACATGTTCGTGGTTATCGAACTCACAGTGATCAAATACTGACATACATTCCCTAAATAAGTGTGCTGTTATTGTGCCAAGTCTATCTGAAAGAAGAGAGGACAAGCCTTGCGAAGTTTGTTAATGAATTTTACAAACTGAAATACAGGGTAAATCATTACTAATTTTCTAGGACAGCTATCCTAGAATTTATTTTTATATATAATGAACATCATAATATCGACGGATACCGCGTTAATGAAATTAGATAAGTTTGATCGTGAAATTTTAAGAGTACTACAGCAAGATGCAACTGTCTCAATGGCAGACTTAAGCCAGCGTGTTGGGCTTTCTCACACACCATGTTGGCGACGTGTAAAGCGTATGGAGTCTGAAGGCATTATTTTAGGTAAGGTAACGCTTCTTAACAGCAAAAAACTAAACTTAGGCGTATCAGTATTCATTTACGTAACACTCAAAAACCATGATGGCGATTCGCTAACTGATTTTGAAAGTGCCGTGCAAAGCATTGATGAAATTGTCGAATGCCACACAACCAGTGGCGAAAAAGATTACTTGCTTAAAGTCATTGTTGAAAGCATTGAAGAGTACGAATACTTGTTGAAAAACAAGCTAACTCACTTACCTTTGGTCGACCATTTAAGTTCTACATTTGCGTTAAAGCAGGTTAAAAATACCACTGAACTGCCCATTAAGCGCCAATAAAAAAGCGCAGTGGAAGCTGCGCTTTTTTTTTAACCGTTGCTAACGCTGTTTATTGTGCATCTGATTGATTTTCAGGTTTTGCTTTGTCAAACGCCTCTAGTTCGTTGCAGTTGTTAGCAATTTTATTCAGTAACGGGTATGCCGTCATATCAACACCGAATCGCTTTGCATTATAAACTTGAGGCACAACACAAACATCGGCCATGGTAACGTCGAAATCAAAGCAGTATTTACCTGCTTGTGTTTGTAAACGCTGCTCAATGCCGTTGAAGCCTTGCTTTATCCAATGCGAAGCCCATTCAACTACGTCGGGTTGTGAAGCATCAAAACGTCCTTTCAGCGCATTTAACACTCTCAAATTGCCGATTGGTTGAATGTCGCAGGCTATATCTTGCGCTAACGCTCTTACCCTGGCGCGTTCATTGCGGTGCACGGGAATAAGCGAGTGTGCAGAGTCAAAGCGCTCATCAAGATATTCAATAATAGAAAGCGACTGATTAAGAATAACATCCTCATCTTCATCGACTAGCGTAGGAACCAAATGCGATGGATTCATGCGAGAATACGGCTGAGCAAACTGCTCACCGCCGTCCTTCACGAGGTGCACGGGGATATATTCGTATTCCACGCCTTTTAGGTTCAAAGCAATACGCACGCGGTAAGACGCAGTAGAACGCCAATATCCGTAAAGTTTAATACTCATAATGGTACCCGATAATACATAAACTCTATGGGCCGCCGTTAATTGTAAAAAGCGGCCCTCACATCGCTTAGTTCAGCGGTTTGACCTGCTGTTCGATAGCACCAAAAATACTCACGCCTTCGTCGTCTAGCATCTCTATACGAATGCGGTCGCCAAACTGCATAAAAGGTGTCGACGGCTTGCCATCGCGAATCGTTTCAATCATGCGAACTTCTGCAATACAAGAATACCCTACCCCACCTTCTGAAATTGCAGAGCCATGATCGGTTCCCTGCTTATTAGATACCGTACCTGACCCTATCACCGCACCAGCACCAAGATTTCTACTTTTAGCAGCGTGAGCAACCAGCTGCCCAAAGTTAAACGTCATATCTTGCCCCGCTTCAGGCTTACCAAACAACTCACCGTTGTATGTTGAGCGCAGCGGTAAATGTACTTTATTTCCGTTCCACGCATCGCCTAGCTCATCAGGTGTCACAGCTACGGGTGAAAAGCTTGAGGCCGGTTTGGATTGAAAGAAGCCAAACCCTTTTGCAAGCTCTCCTGGTATAAGACCACGTAGCGACACGTCGTTGACGAGCATAATTAGACGAATACGTTCGCCAGCCTGTTCGTCTGAGCAACCCATCGGGACATCATCGGTTACCACCGCAACCTCACCCTCAAAATCGATTCCCCAGTCATCGCTAGGTAAAATGATGTCTTCTTGAGGGCCTATAAAATCATCTGAGCCACCCTGATACATTAATGGGTCGGTCCAGAAGCTCTCTGGCATTTCAGCGCCACGCGCTTTACGTACTAACTCGACGTGATTAACGTAGGCACTACCGTCAGCCCATTGGTAAGCGCGAGGTAGCGGCGACTCACAACGGCTTTCATCAAACGCCACTGACTCGCTTTCTCCACTGTTTAGTTGCTCGTAACGCATTTGCAGTTGAGGAGCAATCGCTTGCCAATTATCCAGTGCTTGCTGCATTGTGCTGCAAATATCGTCGGCACTGCATGCCTTGGTCAGGTCTCTCGACACTATCATTAGCGCACCGTCACGCGTATCATTTTTATACGTTGCAAGCTTCATCGTATTTCCTCTTATTTGTATTGCACCAATAGTACATTGCGGTGGTATGTGTACTTTATGCCATTGGTTGTGTGTGTTTGAGAAGCGACAACGTAATGTTAGGTTATTTCGCTGTAAGCCTCACTATACAGCGCGCCGGGCTTTATCTGCCGACGCACCGTATTTTGAGTATCAACGTGAAGGGGTGTAAATAAAAATAGACAGAGTGCAGCCTACAATTTAACGGTGGCTTTGTTTATTCCGTACTCACGAAGTTTGTTGGCTATCGCGGTATGACTTAATCCAAGCTTTTTCGCTAACTGACGAGTGCTGGGGTAAAACGGGTACAACCTTTTTAATAAATCTTTTTCAAATTTCTTCACTTCTTCATCAAGTGTACCGTCGAAATTCTCATCTATATAGGTCACGCTGGGCGCACAACTGGGAAGTTGAATATCCTCTTTGGTGATTTCCTTACCATCAAGTAGCGATAGTGCCCGATAAAGTGCATTTTGTAGCTGACGCACATTACCCGGCCACGGGTATTGTTGTAAGAACTCCACACACGACTTACTCAATTTCGCTGGGCGTCTACCCAATTTATTACTATGTTGAAGAATAAATGCCTCGGCCAATGGAACGATATCTGGGCGCCTGTCTTTTAATGAAGGCATAACCAGGCTCAATACGTTCAACCGGTAATATAATTCTTTTCTAAACCTTCCCTCTTCAACCAGTTGCCCTAAGTCGCGACACGTCGTGCATATAAACCTAACATCAACTTTTACAGGCTTGGCATCGCCAACACGTCTGAATTCACCATCTTCTAATACCCGTAACAACTTTGCTTGAAGCTGTGATGACATGTCGGCAATTTCATCAAGTAAAAGTGTGCCGCCTTTTGCTTGCTCAAGCAGCCCTACTTTGGCCGACGTTTGATTAAATGCCCCTTCTGCGTATCCAAACAACTCTGTTTCAGCAACGCTGTCTGGTAAAGACGCACAGTTCAATGCCAAAAACGCACCTTCACTGCGGCGGCTAGACTGGTGACATGCACGGGCGATCATTTCTTTACCTGTACCCGTTTCACCGAAAATCAGAATGGGAGCATCCAAATCTGCGACACGCTTGGCCTCATGAACCACTTTTTTCATGAACGATGAGTGCGTGATAAAGCGGTCAAAACTGTCCGTAGGCGCCTGATGAAAGACACTTAACTGTTGTCCCAGCCTCATTTCAGATTTAAGAATAACTACCGCACCGGCCATAATAATGTTGTTGTCACCATCGGGCACGGTAATAGGAAGCATATCTGCCACGTAGTCTTGCTGAATAAATTTCACTTTAGAAGATTGCGCACGAGGTTGGCTGCCGTCCATCCATTTTGTGAAATTGAACCCTTTAACCAACTCACCAACCTCTTCACCTTCAATTTCATTGAAGGGAAGTTCTAAGCCAGAGGTTACCGCCTCGTTACACAAAAGGATGCGTCCCTTTGCATCAATCGAAAAAACAGGATCGGGTAATGTTCGTAAAATGGCAGATAACTGTGTTTTTTCTCGCTCGCCGGGCATAAAAGGCGTTGTTTTAACGTCGTCTATCCCTTCGATTCTTCGAATTTGCGGCATGAGATGCTGGAAGTCAGCAAATTCGATATTTGGAAAGTTAAGGAAAATTTTCCCAGCAGGGTCAATTTCAATTCCTCTCAAATCAATTTCGTGCGTGACGAGAATATCCAAAACATCTTGAGCAATACCAAGACGGTCCTGACAGCTGATTTCTAGGCGCATAAAGAGTGTTAACTACTGTTGTAAAGATTAGTGTACAAGATATCATACTTTTACAAAAAGATAACAAGATTTTTGCTGTAGATCGTAAATCTTTCGCAACACTGCTGACGCAGCAAAAGGAGACTGGGCGCTTCACGCTGTGTGGTGAAACGCCCTGCAACGTTAATAATTCGTTAACTCGCCTTTTTTTCCTTTGGAGGGAAAAGGGGGGAAAATAGCCCGAGTACTTTCGCTTTTTCAACCAGTGCCATGATGTCCATCTCTGCTAACTCAAAGAGGTGGTCAAAATCGGGTAAAATATAGTAAAGCGGTTGCATTATATCAATACGGTATGGCGTACGCAGTGCATCAACGGGCGTGAGCGGTTTACGTACAGGGGTGTCGCTGTCTAACGCATAAATGGTTTCACCTGGAGACGATAGAATGCCGCCGCCATATATTTTTAGTTCGTCGTTAGCACGCACTAACCCAAATTCTACGGTAAACCAATAAAGCCGGGCAAGGTACACTCTGTCTTCCTTACTCGCAGCAAGCCCTAACTTGCCATACGTGTGAGTGAAATGTGCAAAAGCAGGATTAGTTAGCAAAGGACAGTGTCCAAATACTTCATGAAAAATGTCTGGCTCTTGCAAGTAATCGAATTCTTCTCGGGTTCTGATAAAGGTTGCTACCGGAAATTGTTTGTTCGCAAGCAACCTAAAGAATTCACCGAAGTTAATCAGAGCCGGAACTTCGGCCGTTGTCCACCCTGTTTCACGCGCTAGGACTGCATTAATGTCTGGCAGCTGGGGAATACGGTCTTTCGATAGGTTTAACAGCGCTAAACCATCCATGTATTGCTTACAGGCCCGCGCTTCAACCAATGGAATCTGACGTTCGTACAATTCAGACCAAATTTGGTTTTCCTCGTCACTCCAGGAAATAATTCCAGATGCATCGGAAACTCGTGATTTGTATTGGGTGGTTTTTGACATAACTTCTTTTGTCATCGCATTGCTTAAAATGTGACAAACAGTCTAATGAAAAAGCACGATTCTGGAAGTAAGGCACGCATTTGGCCTTCAAAAAACTGCGTAACATTTATTTTACACAAGAATGCAAGATGCTGTTTTTAATAATAAAAAAGCCTCAACAATGGCATTGATGAGGCTTGGTGGTTCGTAATGTAGTGACTGAATTACAGGCGACTTATTTCACGATTTAACTGGTACTCTTTAGACGTGACATACGTTTCCATTTTGCGTAATCGCATTTCAGCTTTATCAAAACGGCTTTTAATATCGTGAAATGCTTGCTTGGGCGGCTCGCCGGCTTGCCAAACCTTCGTTTTCACTTCCACTCTGTTAGTAGACTTTGTCTCTCCAACATTTGAGTTTCTCCAACCTTTGCCGCTCATGTTAAACATTGACTTTTGCGCTTGTGGTGCGTCGCCATGCGGCTTTTTGTCTAAAATAAACCAGCAGGCAATGTAGGCTACAAACATAAACGGTCCGGCAAGTAGAAAGAAACCTGTAACCGCTAAGATACGTACTAGCCATGTTTCCAAACCGAAGTAATTGGCGATACCCGCACAGACACCCGCAATTCTTCCATTTTCGCTATCGCGATAAAGTGGTTGACCGTTTCTCACGCGCGATTCCTCCACTCTGGAGCCTCGCTGTCCAAAATGGCCTCTAGCGTTTCAATACGCTCGCTCATTTTTTCAGCTTGTCCCGCCAATGCCTGTAAGGACGCATGCTCTTCTACACTTAGCCCTTGGTTCACCTGTTTCTTACTACGGTAATGCAAGATAAGCCATATTGGTGCCACAAAGATCATGAATATGACTAGGGGCATTACTAGCATTGCAATCATGCCTTCATCCATTTCGAACCCTCCAATAATGTGTTACACGCTGCCTATTACAGGCAGCTTTTTACTTATTCTGACGCTGTCGACGATGCTTTTTTACCTTGCACCTTCGCTTTCAACGCGGCTAGCTCTTCGTCTACTTTATCACCAGCCTCTAGCTCTGCAAATTCATCGTTTAAGGTTTTCTTGCCTAAATCGTAGGCGTCAACCTGAGACTCTAAGTCATCTATCTTGCGTTCATACTGTTCAAAGCGCCCCATTGCATTATCGACATTGGTGCTATCCAGCGTTCGTTTTACTTCTAAACGCGAACTTGCTGTTTTTTGACGCATGATAATTGCTTTTTGACGCGTTTTTGCGTCAGCCAGTTTATCTTGTAACTGCCCAATCTCATTTTGCAGCTTACTGATTTGCTCATCTACAGCTGCTAGCTCTTTAGAAAGAGACTCTGCCGCTTCTGCTGACTTTTTCTTTTCTTGCAACGCTGAACGCGCAAGGTCTTCGCGATCTTTGCTAAGCGCTAGCTCTGCTTTCGCCTGCCAATCATTAGCGTCATGTTCATATTTACTAATTTGGCTGACAATATCCTTTTTGTTAGCGAGTGTCTTTGCTGAAGCTGAACGCACTTCAACAAGCGTGTCTTCCATTTCCTGAATGATTAATCTAACCATTTTCTCAGGATCTTCCGCTTTGTCTAAAAGCGCATTAATATTCGAATTCACAATATCAGTGAAACGCGAGAAGATACCCATAATAATTACCTCTTGCTAAAAACGGTTTGTAAAAAACACTAAACTTGCCAAAGTATTATTCAATTTGCTTGCCAACTTTTAAAACATCATATAACACTGATTTTAAAAAGATTTCTTAATTATTAAATAATCCTCGTATACGCCTTTTTTTTACTCTACACTATTAATTGGTCGAAATGACTAACAATTGAGGGTTTTAATGAGCAGGTATCGACAGCAAGACAATTTATTGGGGCAAGCCAATAGTTTTTTAGAGGTATTAGAACAGATTTCACAAATTGCACCTCTGGACAAACCGGTACTTGTGATAGGGGAACGCGGAACAGGGAAAGAGCTTATTGCTGCTCGCCTTCACTTCCTCTCAAAACGCTGGGATCAAAACTACGTAAAGCTAAACTGTGCTGCGCTGAATGAAAATTTGTTAGAAAGCGAATTGTTTGGATATGAATCTGGTGCATTTACCGGCGCAGCCAAGCGACGAGAAGGCCGCTTTGAAATTGCGCACAACGGGACCTTGTTTCTCGATGAATTAGCGAATACGTCGGGCATGATTCAGGAAAAGCTCCTACGCGTTGTTGAATATGGTGAGTTCGAGCGTGTTGGCGGAAGCAAGTCAGTAAAAACCGATGTTCGACTCATTGCTGCTACCAATGAAGACCTCCCCGCCCTTGCCGATGCCGGTGAATTTAGGGCCGATTTACTTGACCGCCTCGCCTTTGACGTTATTACTATTCCGCCGCTACGAGAACGTCGCGAAGACATCATGATGCTAGCAGAGAACTTTGCTATTAATATGGCTCGCGAAATGGAAATGGAACTGTTCAGCGGGTTCACAGAAAAAGCGAAGCGTACCCTATTAGACTATGAATGGCCGGGTAATATTCGAGAGTTAAAGAACGTGGTTGAGCGAGCAGTATACCGAACAAACAACCCGCACCTTCCTGTTCACGACATTGTGCTAGACCCTTTCGAATCAGCGTTTAGGCCGCGTTCTAGAATTAAAACAAAAGACAGAATTCAGACACAGAGCGCCAATGACGCTAATGCTGAACAGATCATAGAACCCATAGTACAAGATACTAGTACGGCAGCGCCTTCCCTTGTGGCGCCTCAAAGCATTACGGACTATCCCATTGACCTTAAAGAGCGCTCTCAACAGTACGAAATTGATATGATTAGACAAGCGCTTGCCGATAGTCAATTTAATCAAAAGAAAACTGCAGAAAAACTGGGCTTAACGTATCATCAGCTACGTGGATATTTGAAAAAATACAACCTTCTTGATTCGTCAGCTGAGAATATGGAATGCTAAAATCGCTCTTAACGCAATGGCGCACAATAACACTCGCAATGTTCGGCCTTGTGTTGTTGTCTGCTTGTTCTAAGCAAAACAATCAACCATTTTACCAAAGCGGTATTATTTATTGTTCTGAGAGCAACCCTGTTACCTTTAATCCTCAGTTAGACACCTCTAGTACAACAGCAGATGCTACGTCACACCAATTGTACGATCGCCTTTTAGATTTTGACCCTGATACCGGACGTATTGTGCCAAGCCTTGCAAGCAGTTGGCTGGTGTCTGACGATGGTCTAACGTATGCGTTTCAACTAGAGCGAGACGTTGCGTTTCACTCTACCCCCTATTTTACGCCAACAAGAACGCTCAATGCCGACGATATCGTGTTCAGTATGAACAGATGGCTTCGTGCGGACAGCCCATACCATTATGTGTCTGGGGGAAGGTATCCCTACTTCGAAAGCTTGGGATTATCGGATAACATCGCAGCAGTTGAGCGGATAAATGGTTACCGCGTAGAAATAACGCTTAAACGTCGAGACAGCTCATTTTTGGCAAATTTAGCCACCGACTTCTCTGTAATCCTGTCTGAAGAGTACAGTGAAATATTGCGTGATAAAGGCGTTCCTAATCGTATCGATCAATTTCCTATAGGTACCGGCCCGTTTAAATTCGAAAGTTATCGAAAAGACCATTTTATTCGCTACACACGCCACGAAGCGTACTGGCGTAAACTCGATACTGCACAACAACTCATTTTTGATATCACACCAAGAAGCTCTTTGCGATTGGCTAAGTTAATCACCGGTGAGTGTGATGCGACGGCATTTCCTTCACAAACTGAGCTTGAGCAGATTAGACGTCGTGACGACTTACTGTTAGCTGAAAAACCAGGGTTGAATATTGGCTTTTGGGCATTTAACACGCAACGCCCGCCGTTCGACAACCCTGACGTGCGCCGCGCGCTCGCGGCCGCTATTGATAAAAATACACTTTTAGAAGCCGTGTACTTTGATAGTGCAACCCGTGCAAAAACCTTATTACCGGCCGCAAGTTGGGCATACCAAAATGATGCTGACGATACAGCATACAACCCGGTTTTAGCGAGGAAGTTGTTAGCAGATGCCGGTATTCCGCCAGACTTCACAATGACAATTTGGGCCATGCCAGTTGAACGGGCCTATAATCCCAATGCGACTAAAATGGCAGAACTTATTCAGCGCTATCTTAGCGATGTGGGTGTAAATGCCACTATTGTAAGTTACGACTGGGCGACGTTTAGGCGACATTTACAAGAAGGACTGCACGATTCGGTGCTTATTGGTTGGTCTGCTGACAATGGCGACCCTGATAACTTTTATCGCCCGCTGTTAAGTTGCGGGGCGATACCATCAGGCACTAACCGAGCAATGTGGTGCAATGAGGATTACGATAGGTTACTTGACCGAGCGATTGAAACTGAGGATATCGATGAACGTCGCGTTATTTATCAGCAGGTAAATCGTTTGCTGTATGAAAAACTGCCCCTCGTTCCCATTGCTCATGCATACCGATATCAAGCATTTAGAAGTGAATTAGACGGAATGGCAATTAACCCTTATGGTGGCGTTCGATTTGGCGGAGTGAGTAAAGTTCAGTGATTCGTATACTTTCACGATATGGTATTTTATTCGTACTTACATTGCTTGTGTTATCAGCGATGTCGTTTTCTCTTGCCTACTTATTTCCGGGTGATGTGCTTGAGAACTTGACGGGAATAACGGTGGAAAACGAGCTTCAGCGCGCGGCGTTGATGCGGGAATACAAGCTAGATAGAAATGTCATTATTCAGTTTTATCATTATCTTGAATCACTTATGACAGGTGATTGGGGTTACAGTTTTTCCTCTGGTCTGTCGCTAAGAGATGAAATTGGCGTCGCCTTGCCTGCCACCATCGAATTAAGTGCTTACGCCATGCTGATGGCGTTATTTATTGGTATTCCCTTGGGATATTATGCCGGTATTCGCTGTTACTCAAATAGCGATCACGCTATAAACACGATGAGTATTATTACCTATTCATTCCCTGTTTTTTGGTTCGCTTTAGTTCTTATCCTTATATTCAGCCTGCAAATGGATGTCTCTCCATTGTCTGGCCGTATAAGCTTGCTCTATGACATTCAGCCGACAACTGGGTTTATTCTCATTGATATATTGTTAGCGGACGACATTGACCGAAGTTTGGCGTTTAAAGACGCGATGTCTCATCTCGCGCTCCCAACGTTCGCGATAGGAGCAATTACTACAGCATCAATGGTAAGGTTGACCCGGCGTTCTGTTATCGATGTTAAACACAAAGATTACATTGCAGCCGCCCGTTCTCGAGGCTTATCAGGATGGCAGATTTTTACACGCCATGTGATGCGAAATGCATTGTTGTCAATATTACCGCTTGTCGCGATTCAAATTACAACACTTGTAACCAATGCGATGATCGTCGAAACACTGTTCTCTTGGCCTGGTATAGGGAACTGGTTAATTCAGGCAATTTATCAACGAGACTACCCCGCATTACGAGTAGGTATGCTTGCTGTTTCTACCTTAGTTATTACGCTGACTATTTTGATTGATTTGTTCAACCGCATTATCGACCCAAGCAGGGAAAAATACGAACGTGGCACAATTTAGTTTATACGAAGAAGAATTCCACCCAACGCCATGGCAGCGCACGTGGTTATCATTCCGTTCAAGTCACGTTGCAGTGGCGGGTTTAATTATGCTCGCGTTGTTTATTCTATTTTCTGTACTGGCGCCCATCGTTACCCCATACAGCCCGGTAGCGCAGAATATTGACGGGCTACTGATCCCTCCAAGTTGGGAAACTAATGGAAATATTTCACATTTATTTGGAACCGATGCGTTAGGCAGGGATATTTTTTCACGCATCGTTTACGGGTGTCGCGTGACACTGGGTTCGGGCTTTCTCATGGTGGTGCTCGCTATGTTAGTTGGCGTCAGTATCGGTACCTTAGCGGGCATGCTGAGAGGAGTACGCTCAAGCATCGTTAATCACCTATTAGATGCGCTCATGGCTATTCCTACCCTGCTTATTGCCATCATCATTGTTGCCATTGTGGGTACGGGGTTGGTCAACAGTATGTGGGCAATTACATTAGCGTTAATCCCCCAGTTTGTTCACCATACCCGCAGCTTTGTGCGTGAAGAGATGAAAAAGGAGTACATTCTCGCTTCTCAACTAGATGGCGCGAATAAGTGGCAACTCTTCGTGCACTCAATTCTACCTAACATGACTGAAATGTTGGTTGTACAAGGTACATTCGCCCTGTCCATTGCCGTTATCGATATTTCGGCGTTAGGGTTTCTTAACCTCGGTGCGCAAGCGCCATTACCCGAACTCGGCGCAATTTTAGCCGACGGGTTAGACGTTGCCTATTTAGCGCCATGGAATGTCGCGCTACCCGGTGTCACCATTTTCTTTATTGTACTGTCAATAAACATTGTTGGTGACGGCCTTCGGTCAGCACTACGCAAAAGAGTGAGCCATTAATATGCCGATGCTCGATATTAAAAATTTAACGCTAGAACTCAATACCGGTGATACCACCATCAAAGCGTTAGACAAAGTTAATCTGTCGGTAAGCACCGGAGAAATACGAGCTCTGGTCGGCGAGTCTGGGTCGGGGAAAAGCCTTATTGTTTCTGCTATCTGTGGTGCACTTTCGAACCAGTGGACGATTAAAGCCGACCGCATGAGTTGGAATGGTGAGAACTTGTTAGGTATGTCGAAATACCAGCGTCGTGAGGTGATGCGCAGAGACATCGCGGTGGTTTTCCAGAACCCTCAAGCAAGTTTAGACCCTTCAGCTACACTCGGTGAACAGTTGGAAGAGAGTATTCCTGAAGAGTTTGTCGAAGGTACATGGTTTTGGCAACGCGCGCAGCATAGAAAGCGCATTGCTAAAAGCACTGTACACAAAGTAGGCATAAAACATCACCAGCATTATTTAAACGCTTACCCCCATCAAATCCCCAGCGACATCGGCCAAAAATTTATGATTGCGATGGCATTGGTGTCTCAACCTAAATTACTCATTGCTGATGACCCAACGCGAGGCATGGAGCCCACGACAAAAACGCAAATACTAAAGTTATTTACTCGACTTAATCAAACACGTTCGCTCAGTATTCTTTTTGTCAGCCATGACTTGTTGGCAATTGCCAGTATGTCTCACTCGATGACGGTGTTGTATGCGGGGCAAACCGTTGAATCGGGTAAAATGAAGCATATTAAGAAACGGCCACTGCACCCTTATACCAAAGCGCTTCTTGATAGTGCCCCGAGTTTCAGAAAAGATTTACCACCGAAATCTCATCTGCCCACGTTGGGGGGGTCTATTCCTACCCTGCAACATTTACCTATTGGTTGTCGTTTAGGTCCCCGTTGCCCGCGGGCGCAGCGCGCTTGCGTATCTACCCCTACGGTACGCCGTATACATGATCATAATTATAGTTGTCACTTTCCCCTGCATATGGAGAAGCTATGAGCGATATCATGCAGGTCAACCAACTTACTTTTATTCATAATAAAAAGAAACGTTGGCTAAAGCGCCCTGAAATATTTCAACTCGGCCCGATTGACTTAACCGTAAAGCGTGGAGAAACCATTGCTATTATTGGCGAAAACAGGGCGGGTAAATCATTACTTGCTAAGCTACTCGTGGGCGGATTACCCCCTGATAGTGGCGATATCATTTTAAATAGCCATAAATACGCGGCGAAATACACTCGCAAGGATAAAGACGCTAAACAAAAACGTACTCACGACATTCGAATGATACTGCAGCATAGTAGCGAGTCGATGAATCCAGCCGTTCCCGTTGGAAAAATTTTAGACGAACCATTACGTCTTAATACATCGCTTAGCGAGGCTGAACGTAAACCTTTAATAGAAGAGACACTGACTAAAGTGGGGCTGCTTAGAGAGCATTATTACTTTTACCGCCATATGCTTTCAGACGGTCAGCAACAACGCGTCGCGTTGGCGCGTGCAATTATGTTACAACCTAAAGTCTTGGTTGCAGACGAACCGTTTGCAGCCCTTGACCCCACTATCCGCTCACAAACCGTCAATCTGATCCTCAAATTACAGCAAGAGATGGGGTTAGCTTTTATCTTTATCAGCCATAATTTAGGCATAGTAAGACACATTGCCGACCGCATTATCGTAATGGAGAACGGGGAAATTATTGAAGAAGGGAAAACAGAAACTATTTTCCGTTGGCCTCAGCATGTAACCACGAAAAAACTGATTACTGCCTACCAGTCATTGGTGCCACAACACACTATTCGATAACCGCGATATACAAAAAAACGAGCCTCAAGGGCTCGTTTTTTTATTCACTATGCAAAGCGGTTATCCTACCAGAGCCAGAAGAATACCAGCAGCGACCGCCGACCCGAGCACGCCAGCAACATTTGGCCCCATGGCATGCATCAATAAAAAATTGTGTGGGTTGGCTTCTAACCCTACTTTATTGACTACACGGGCGGCCATAGGAACCGCAGAAACGCCTGCAGCACCGATCAGCGGGTTTATGGCCTGACTGCTCAAGCGACTCATCAGTTTTGCCATTAACACGCCGGCAGCGGTACCAATCGCAAACGCTATTGCGCCTAACCCTAGAATGCCCAATGTCTCAACGGTTAAAAACTTATCAGCTGATAGCTTTGACCCTACAGCCAAGCCAAGGAATATCGTTACCGTATTAATAAGTTCATTCTGTGCAGTTTTACTTAACCGGTCAACGACACCGCATTCTTTCATTAAGTTGCCGAAGCAAAACATACCGACGAGAGGCGTTGCAGAAGGCAAAAACAGGATAGTCATAAACAACACAGCCAACGGGAAAATAACTTTTTCACGTCCTGACACTGGCCGTAATTGCGCCATCTCAATATTTCTCTCTTCCTTACTGGTGAGTGCTTTCATTATTGGTGGCTGAATAATGGGTACCAGTGCCATGTAAGAGTAGGCCGCTACCGCAATAGCCCCAAGTAAATCGGGGGCCAACCTCGACGCTAAAAATATTGCAGTGGGTCCATCAGCACCGCCGATAATTGCAATCGCACTTGCGTCTTTAAGCGTGAATTCAAAACCGGGAACTGCATTAAGCGCTATCGCCCCAAACAGCGTTGCAAAAATACCAAATTGCGCCGCAGCGCCAAGCAATAACATTCGAGGGTTTGCTATTAGCGCACTAAAATCAGTCATTGCACCAACGCCCATAAAAATAAGCAAAGGGAATACACCAGTGTCAATTCCAATCGCGTAGATGTAGTGCAGCAACCCTCTGGCTTCAGAAAACCCTGCTAACGGTATATTTGTTAATAACGCACCGAAGCCTATCGGTAACAACAATAACGGCTCAAACTTCTTTACAATGGCTAGGTAGAGCAACCCGAAACCCACCGCCATCATAATTAATTGCCCTGACTCAAAATGCGCCAGCGCTGTGCTATCCCATAGCACCATCAACTTATCCATCGCCTACCCCAATGTTATCAAGGGTTGGGCTGAGGCTATTGCATCTCCCTCGCCAACGAATACGTCATGGACCGTACCTGAGAAGGCAGAGCGGATTTCGGTCTCCATTTTCATCGCCTCGATGATCATGACGACGTCACCTTCGTTAACTGCGTCTCCCGCTCGAACCAATACTTTAAACACGTTGCCGGCTAAAGGGGCGTTAATAGTGTTCGCATTGCTTGGCTCGCTTTTAGGGACGTTTGATGCTGCGCTCGGTGTCACCGAAGACAGCTGTCCTGAAGGAGCTACCTCAACGTGGTACTGCTTTCCGTCAACAACGACATCATAAGCAGCCTGTGTACTGACCGTCTCATTGCTTTGAGGCGCTGTTGAAGATGCATGTACTGTAGCCTGTGCACTTTCTTCAGTAGGCGCAGGCTCAAAAGCCTCTGGGTTGTTACGGTTCTCAAGAAACTTTAACCCTATCTGTGGAAAGAGCGCGTAAGTGAGTACATCGTCAATTTTATCGTTAGCCAAAACGATAGATTTTTGCGCAGCCAGCTCGTCTAGCTCATTTTCTAACGTTGTTAACTCTGGCTTTATGTTGTCGGCAGGGCGACAAGTAATAGCTTGTGCACCATCAAGTACACGGGCTTGCAATGCTTGGTTAACCGGTGCAGCTGTTGCGCCGTATTCCCCTTTTAATACGCCGGCGGTCTCTTTAGTAATACTCTTGTAACGCTCACCCGTTAATACATTGATTACCGATTGTGTGCCCACTATTTGTGAGGTAGGCGTAACCAGCGGAATAAAGCCTAAGTCTTCTCTCACTCTTGGAATTTCTTTGAGTACTTCTTCGAATTTATCTTCAGCGCCCTGCTCTTTTAACTGACTTTCCATGTTTGTTAGCATTCCACCGGGTACTTGCGCCAACAGAATACGTGCATCAACGCCTTTTAGGCTACCCTCAAACTTGTTGTACTTTTTGCGCACATCGCGAAAGTAACTGGCTATTTCTTCAAGTTGTGGCAGTGCAATCCCCGTATCCCGTTCAGTCCCTTCAACAATCGAAACCATAGTCTCGGTAGCACTATGACCATATGTCATGCTCATTGAAGAAATAGCGGTGTCGAGCATATCAATGCCTGCATCGATAGCTTTCTGATACGTTGCAGTGCTTAATCCTGTCGTTGCATGACACTGCATAGCAATTGGCACGCTAACCGTGTCTTTCAAGCCTGATATTAACGCTTCACATTCATAAGGTTTCAACAACCCTGCCATGTCTTTGATACAAATAGAGTGAACGCCCATATCTTCCAGCTGCTTTGCCATATCGAGCCAAAGCGACAAGTTATGAACAGGGCTTACGGTATAAGAAATAGTACCCTGCGCATTAGCGCCACATGCCACGGTCGCTTTTATCGCCGTTTTCAGGTTACGGATATCGTTCATTGCATCGAAAATCCGAAAAACATCTACGCCATTTTCATGGGCTCGTTCAACGAAGCGGGTAACGACGTCGTCAGCATAATGACGATATCCAAGCAAATTCTGCCCTCTTAACAGCATTTGCTGTTTGGTCTTTGGCATCGCCGCTTTTAGTTTACGGATTCGTTCCCAGGGATCCTCCCCTAAATATCTGATACATGCATCGAAGGTTGCGCCTCCCCAAGATTCAATAGACCAAAACCCAGCGTTATCTAATTTTTCCGCAATGGGTAGCATATCTTCTGTACGCATACGCGTAGCAAGCAACGATTGGTGGGCATCTCGCAAAACTAGCTCAGTGAGGGCCAGAGGCTTAGACATGATAACTCCTGAATGTTTAATGTTTGTTAGTGCGCTGATGCGTATGTATGGCCGCGGTAATCGCAGCAATAACGTTGCCGTCTACACCGGGTTGCGCAGCGCGCTTTGGCTGCATTGTGCTCTCGATAGGCGGCTCGCCTGGAAAAGCGTCACAAAATTTGGCAATAAGATGAATACCAATGATAAGTAAACTAAGGAACGTAAATACAAACACCATTCCTATAAGCATCAATGAGCCCGCTTCAAGCAGCAGGCCAGATACTGACTGAGATCCCATGTTAAGCCCTACAGTAAAGTGATGTTAGATAAGTATCACGCACCTTGTAAAAACACAATAAAAAAGCCAACGAGAATGCATAAAAAATCAATTATTAATTGCTATCACGGCAAAAATATACAATTTATGCACAATATATAAATATTCAACCAGAACTCGCACATAATACAGCATGCGGTTGACGCATCATGTTTTGCAATCACGCATTACGTATTTTAGCTGCTACGACAACGTACAACCATAGAGTGCTATCACAACAGGCGCAAAGTAAGAAAATATAACGGGTGGAATAAGTAGACGAGGTACTGTAATGCAGAAATGAAAAAGCCCACCGTGAAGGTGGGCTTATCAATATGGCGCGTGTGGAAGGATTCGAACCTCCGACCGCCTGGTTCGTAGCCAGGTACTCTATCCAGCTGAGCTACACACGCGTTAACTTGTATACTTTTGGCTGCTATACCAAAAGGTGACGTTTAAAGTAAGTGGCGCGTGTGGAAGGATTCGAACCTCCGACCGCCTGGTTCGTAGCCAGGTACTCTATCCAGCTGAGCTACACACGCGCAATAAACTTTTTGTCGACCGCCACTATCAACGAATAATGGCGGAGAGGGAGGGATTCGAACCCTCGATACGCGTAATGCGTATGGTTCCTTAGCAGGGAACTGGTTTCAGCCACTCACCCACCTCTCCGTAAGTGCGACGCATTTTACGGATTCACTGGCCGGAGTCAAACCTTTTTTAGATAAAAATGTTTACTCGCTGACATTTTAAACAATTCGTTCAAAAAAGGGGTAGATTGTTTAATTACCAATCACTCATTCAGGTGCTTACACAAAAACACAACGAGCGCTTTTTTCTAAAAATAGTTTCTAAAAACAAAAAAGGCCAGCAATACGCTGACCTTTCTTTAAAGAATCGTTTATATCTTACTCAGCAGTGTCTGGCTGTTCGCCTTTTTCAGCTTGAATTCGCATATAAATTTCCTCTCGGTGCACAGAAACTTCTTTTGGTGCATTTACACCAATTCGAACCTGATTCCCTTTGACGCCCAAAACGGTAACAGTAACATCGTCACCCACCATAAGCGTTTCTCCAACTCGACGAGTCAATATAAGCATTCGCTTGCTCCTGTTCCTTATTCTTGAACATATCCCTAATTACTTGCCCTTAGCTAGCACGACCCAGCGAGGCGACAGTGATTCCATGTTTCCGTGTCACTTCAAAAACTCACCGTATATTCGCTTTCTATTATAGCTTATCCTGTAACCAAGCGTTAACTGAATCTAAAGCAGTCTCTAAGTTTTCAGGTTGTTCGCCACCAGCTTGGGCCATATCTGGACGACCGCCACCTTTACCACCAACTTGAGACGCGACAAAGTTTACTAACTCTCCCGCTTTCACTTTGCTTACGAGGCCTTTTGTTACACCTGCAATTAAATTTACCTTAGATTCGCTTGCTACACCTAGTACTACGACGCCATCGCCAATTCGGTTTTTAATATCGTCCATCATAGGTCGAAGTGACTTCGCTTCAACCCCATCTAGCTTAGCAACAAGTACCTTAGTACCGTTTATTTCAACTACATTACTAAGCATATCAGCGCCCTGCTGACTTGCCAGTTTTTGTTTAGCTGAATTCAACGCTTTTTCTAGTTCTTTAGTCTGATTTTGAAGTGAAGCAACACGTTCTTTCAAATTTGTCGGATCAGATTTCAATAGTGCAGACAGTGACTGTAGGGTATCTTGCTGGCTTTGTACGTAAGCAATGGCCTGCTCCCCCGTTACCGCCTCAATACGGCGAACGCCTGACGCAATGCCGGCTTCACTGACGATTTTAAACAAGCCGATATCCCCGGTGTGGTTAACATGGGTTCCACCGCATAACTCAATTGAAAACGGCCCCATTGAAACAACACGCACTTTCTCGTCGTATTTTTCACCAAACAGTGCCATTGCACCTGACGCTTTAGCCTCATCCAACTCCATTAATTGTGTCGTTAGCGCATGGTTAGCTCGAATCTCAGCATTCACTCTGCGCTCGACCTCTGCCAACTGTTCGCTAGTAACCGCTTCAAAATGAGAAAAGTCAAAGCGGAAACGAGGCGCATCAACTAACGAGCCTTTCTGAGTGACGTGCTCACCTAAAATATCGCGAAGGGCAGCATGCAACAAATGCGTCGCACTATGGTTCTTTTTAATCGCTTCACGATTTAATGCATCTACCGCTGCGGTTGCTTTGTCACCCTTTGATATCTTGCCTTTGGCGATCCCTCTATGTGCGAACGCATTACCCATTTTTTGGGTATCAGTTACCACAAACTCACCATTGGCGATGCGAAGCAACCCTTTATCACCTGACTGACCGCCACTCTCGGCATAAAAAGGCGTAGCATCTAGAACCACAACACCTTCCTGCCCGTCTTCAAGCGTTTCAACAAAAGCGTTGTCTGCAATAAGCTCAACGACATTTGCTGCACCTTCTATATCGGTGTATCCAGTAAATGTAGTGGCGTGATCGATAGATAGCTTTTCGTTATAGTCTGCACCAAAATTGCTGGCTTGTTGCGCACGAGTACGCTGCGCCTGCATGGCAGCATCAAAACCTGCTTCATCAATTTTTAAGTCATGCTCACGTGCCACATCATTCGTTAAGTCGGTAGGAAAGCCGTACGTGTCATACAGTTTGAATACAACGTCTCCAGGGATAGTGTCGCCCTCAAGCTCTTCTAACGTCTCATTGAGCATTGCCATGCCGCGTGCAAGGGTTTTGCTAAACTGTTCTTCTTCAACTTTTAATACTTTTTCAATGACAGGACGCTGCTCTACCAGTTCGGGATAAGCCTCCCCCATCTCGTCGGCAAGTGATGCGACAAGTTTAAAAAAGAACACACCGTCTGCACCAAGCTTGTTACCATGACGAACAGCGCGTCGAATTACGCGTCGTAACACATAGCCACGGCCTTCATTTGACGGCATAACACCGTCGCAAATTAGGAAGCTGCAAGAACGAATGTGATCAGCAATCACGCGCAACGATTTATTTTCAATGTCATCAGTACCGACAATGTTTGCGGCCGACTTGATAAGGTTTTGGAATAAATCAATTTCATAATTGCTGTGAACTTTCTGCAAAATAGCAGAAATACGCTCCAGTCCCATACCGGTGTCGATAGACGGCTTAGGGAGCGGCTCCATCGTACCGTCTGATTGCTTGTTATATTGCATGAAAACCAGGTTCCAAATTTCAATGAAACGGTCTCCATCTTCTTCAGGCGTGCCCGGAGGACCACCCCAAATATGCGCACCATGATCGTAAAAAATTTCTGAGCATGGACCGCACGGCCCCGTATCGCCCATAGACCAAAAATTATCAGACGTACTAATACGGATTATCTTTTCTTTGGGAACACCAATATGATTTTCCCATATATCAAATGCTTCATCGTCTTCAGAGTAAACCGTTACTAATAACTTCTCTTTTGGAAGACCGACTTCTACCGTCAGAAAGTTCCACGCAAATTCAATGGCTTCTTTTTTGAAGTAGTCACCAAAACTAAAATTACCCAGCATTTCGAAGAATGTATGGTGCCTTGCGGTATAACCTACGTTTTCAAGGTCGTTATGTTTTCCACCCGCTCGTACGCAGCGCTGCGAAGAAACCGCGCGAGAATAGCTCCGTTTTTCTGCACCAAGGAACGTATCCTTAAACTGGTTCATACCTGCGTTAGTGAATAGAAGCGTAGGATCATCTGCCGGAACGAGCGAAGAACTTGACACAGCTTGGTGACCATGACTTTTAAAATACTCGATAAATTTGTTGCGTAAGTCAGCAGTAGAGATTGTCATTGAAAACCTAACTTCCTTAATAGTTGAAATTGAATAATAAGGGTATTGCGGCGTGTTTTAAGGCCTGCTTTAAAAACACGCACATACAGATAGGGCTAACGATACCACGGATAACGCTTTTGTGTTAAGAGTACACAAGCCGTTTAACCGTATAAATGCAGGCTTTTATACCAAGTATAGGTATAACGAATAGGGTTTTAATCGTCTTTAACGGCAAATGCTATATGGTCAGAGTAAAAACCGCGATATTGCAGAAATTGTTTCTGCTTCGCGAGGTCTTTAAAGTCGGTTTTTGCAGCATGGCCAAACTTTTTTATTCTTACTTGGCGAGCGCTGTCAAACCAGTCTACGTCGGTTTCATTTAGAGCCAATTCTGCGGTGTGTTCGTCTACCCCATATTGTTGTAAATCTAACTTAATCTTTCTCGGGCCTTGGCCTTTAGCGGCAAGCACTCGCGCTCGGCTTTCGGCAAACCGTTCATCACTTTGAATATCGGCGTCGCGAAACTCTTGAAGTATGGGTAGTGCAACGTTTCTCTCAATTCCTTTAAGCGATAACTTTTTACAAATTTCATCAAAACTGTGTTCTCGTCTTGCGAGCATGCGAGTAATCGCGTCAGTGATGATTTTTCTATCGAATTCTGACATTTTCTTAAACAAACCCTTTATTTTACTCGGCTTCAAGCTTTGTATAATACCGACTATCGCGATAACTCTCACACGATTAATGAAGGCTGTAAATAAAAGTATGAATTACAAAATAGTGTTTGTTAATTCCATCGCTGAGATCGGTAAAGCCTGTTGGGATGCGTTAGCAAAAGGGAGCGGCCCTTTCTTGCGCTACGATTTTCTAAATGGGTTGGAAGAAACGGCGTGTTGCAACGAGAGTAGCGGCTGGCAACCTCAACACGTTAAAGTGATGCTTGATGACGAAGTCATTGCGGTAATGCCTGGATACCTAAAAACCCATAGCTATGGTGAATATGTCTTCGATCATGAATGGGCTAACGCCTATCATCAGCATGGTCTTGATTATTATCCTAAATGGATAAGTGCAATACCTTTTACGCCGGTATCTGGCGGCCGCTTTTTACATAGTCACCACACCACCTTGCCCGACGATATTCATCAGCGATTAGTCAACGCCTTAGAAAAACAGGACGCATCCTCATTTCACTGCCTTTTTGCGAATGCTGAGAGCATCTCGCGTGTGAAACCTGCGGGGTGGCTAAGCCGTTTCTCTGTACAGTTTCAATGGCACAATTATAATTACGTCGATTTCGATGACTTTCAACAGCGTTTTACATCACGAAAACGAAAAGACGTAAGAAAGCTCTACAGTAAGCTTTCCGGTAACAATATAACGTTTACACATGCTACGGGTAACGCTATTGACGATGACACCATGGCATTATTCCTTCGTTGTTATAAAGCAACCTATTTAAAACGTAGTGGCCACACCGGGTATTTAAACGACACTTTTTTCAATCATTTGCGCCGCACTATGCACGATAACATGCTAATAGTAAGCGCTAAGATAGATGATACACCGGTGGCCAGTGCTTTGTTCTTCTATGACGAATCTGGCTTGTACGGCAGGTATTGGGGTGCGTTACAACCCTATGATGGCCTTCACTTTGCTTGCTGTTATTTCGAGGGAATAAAGTTTGCCATTGAAAAAGGCTTACCGCTGTTTAACCCCGGTACACAAGGCGAACATAAAATACTACGCGGATTTGAACCGGTCTATTGCCAATCACTTCACCGCTTACGCGAACCTGCGTTCCATAATGCTGTAGCGCATTTTTTACGAAAAGAAACGCCATATATCACTAATTATTTCAATCAGGCGCAAGATGCTTTACCTTTTAATGAAGCATTTGCACCATTATTAAAAACAAAAAGCGTCTGTCACCCAGATGCAAACACTATCAACGACAACGAGAAATAAAATGAAATATAAATTATTAGCCGCCGCCGTGGCGGCCTCACTTGGCCTTATGGGCTGTAGTCAACCTGATACAAGCGCAGAACAAAAGGCAGCACCAGCTGCACAAATGGCGCCAAAAGGCGACGCTGAGCTAGGCTCATTTGGTGTTGAATTATCAGCACGCGATGAATCGATTAAACCTGGCGATGATTTCTTTATGTACGCTAGCGGTACGTGGTATGAAAATTACGAGCTACCGGCAGATAAGACTCGCTTTGGCGCGTTCACTGCACTAGCAGATAGAAGTGAAGAACAAGTAAAAAGCATCATCGATGGCTTGGTCGAAAAAGAAAACCTTAATGCTGATGAGAAACTAGTACGAGACTTTTTCGTCTCATACATGGACGTCGAAACCATCAATGAAAAAGGTATCACACCAATTGCTGATGTGCTGGAAACCATCAAGAATATTTCAAACACAACAGAGCTAACTGAAGTGTTTGGTAAAAGCTGGCTAACGAACACAAGCTCTCCGATTTATTCAGGCTTGTGGTACAACCGCCTAGACCCTAATGAATACCAATTGAGCGTAGGCGTTGGCGGTTTGGGGTTACCCGATCGCGACTACTATTTAAGTGACAGCGAGCGCTTTGTTAACATTAGAGAAGCCTACGTTGCACACATCGAAGAAATGCTTGCTTTTGCAGGTGAAGAAAATGCGGCAGAAAAAGCGCAAGACATCTTGGGTTTAGAAACAAAAATCGCAGAAGCACAGTGGCCACGAGAAAAGCGTCGTGATCGCGACCTCACTTTAAACCAAATTGAACGCAGTAAGCTTAGCGACACTTACCCTGGTTTTGACTGGGATACCTTCTTGACGCAAACCGGCTATGCGGTTCCAGAATTGAATATTTCACAGCCAGAGCCGATTAACGGTGTGATTGATATTATTAATGAAACCAGCTTAGACGACTGGAAGTCTTACCTGACTTACCACACCATTACCAATAACGCTGGCTTACTCTCTGAAGAGATCTACGCTGCAGACTTTAACTTCTATGGCACAACGCTAAACGGACAGCAAGAGCCTCGTCCGCGTTGGAAGCGTGCTTTAAGCCAAATGTCAGGTACCGAGTCTCTTGGATTTGCTTTAGGTAAGATTTATGTCGATGAGTACTTCCCAGAGAGTTCAAAAGCACAGATGGCGGAGCTCGTTGAGAACTTACGTACCGCATTGGGTGAGCGTATAGACAACCTTGATTGGATGAGCGAAGACACCAAAGTCAATGCGAAAGAAAAGCTGATGGCGTTCCGTCCAAAAATTGGTTACCCAGACCAGTGGCAATCGTTTGAAGGGTTAGAGATTTCCTCTGATGACGTAGTTGCCAACGTGCATAACCTTCGTACTTTCTTCAGAAACCAGTCGATAGAAAAAGAACTGCAGAAAACAGACCGAGAGCGTTGGGGTATGACACCTCAGCGTGTCAACGCATACTATAACAGCTCGTTTAATGAGATTGTGTTTCCAGCAGCAATTTTACAACCTCCATTCTTCGATCCGAATGCTGACCCTGCGGTAAACTACGGCGCTATCGGTGCGGTGATTGGTCATGAAATGGGTCATGGTTTTGATGACCAAGGCTCTAAGTCAGATGCAAAGGGTATTCAACGCAATTGGTGGACTGATGCAGACCGCGCGGCGTTTGAAGCGAAAGCCGATGCACTGGCGGAGCAATATAGCCAATACGAACCTATTGAAGGTAACTTCGTTAATGGGCGCAACAGCCTCGGTGAAAACATCGGTGATGTGGGTGGACTGGCCATGGCTTACCACGCTTATAAGTTAAGCTTAAATGGTAAAGAAGCGCCTGTCATTGATGGTTTGACAGGCGACCAGCGTTTCTTCTTAGCTTGGGCACAAGTGTGGAGAGAAAAACGTACTGAGCAGAGCATGCTAAACCAGCTGCGTGCCGGCACGCATGCACCAGGTAGATACCGTGCACAAGCACCACGCAACCATGATGCTTGGTATGAAGCATTTAACGTACAGCCTGGCGATGCGCTTTATCTTGCGCCAGAAGAACGTGTACGTATTTGGTAACCGCTTATAACGTTAAAAAGGCTGCACACTGTGCGGCCTTTTTTGTGCCTGTCGTTTAGTGACTAGCGTACTGTAACATTGTGTGAGTACCAAAAATGTTGATACGTTGCTGGCTTTTCAAGCACACATTAGCGAAACCTTTAAACCAAAAAAAAGCCCCTCATGAGAGGGGCAAATTGGAGAGGTTTCTTACCAGAAACTGATTACAATTGCGCAACGGCCTTAAACCCTGCATCGCCATTAGCCTCTGGTTTTACCTGCTTTTGGGCATATACCAATGCATCATGAAGGTTATCAAATGTGATAATGCCAGGATGATGACTGTTAATGCTTTCAAGCACGTTATCGACGGTGGCATTAGCACCGCAAATAATCAGCTGTCTTCCCGCTGCGATTGCGTCGGAAGCGACTGTTTCTACCGCCATGGCTGCAGACACATCCATCAATGGCACGCGAGTAAAATCAAGGATCATAAACATCGAGCCCGGTTTAACGCGTTCGCGCACATGATGCCCAAGGTCCGCTGCAGCGCCGAAGCTCAAAGGACCGCCAAAGCTAAAGATTGAAACCTTTTCTTTTAACGACTCTAGAAGTGCATTCTCTTTCGGATCGTTAAGCGACTCGGGGATCTTTTTCAGCTCTTCAATTTGCAACTGTGCGATTTGACGTACGTACGCTAAAGCAGCGAACACGACACCTACACCCACCGCAGTAATGAGGTCAACAAACACCGTCAGGCCAAGGACTGTTACCATTAACGCAAAGTCCCAACGCGGACCTTTGTGAGCGCGTTTTAAGTAGCCCCAATCGATAATATCAAGACCAACTTTAACCAGAATACCGGCAAGCACTGCGTGCGGTATTTTAGCGGCAAGCGGGCTCAACCCTAATACAATTGCAAGTAAAACAAGGGCATGTACCATGCCTGAAATGTTGTTCTTACCGCCGCTTCTGATGTTTACTACGGTGCGCATGGTTGCACCTGCACCCGCAATACCACCTATGAGCCCTGCAAACGTATTACCAATACCTTGTCCAATAAGCTCTTTATTACTATCGTGGCGTGTACGCGTCATGTTGTCTGCGACAAGCGACGTCAGCAAGCTATCGATAGCCCCCAATATGGCAAGAATAAATGCGGCTTCAAGAATAAGAAGCGCTTTACTCTGGTCAAATACAGGAAGATGGATACTAGGAAGCCCTGTTGGAATATTGCCCAACACAGGTACCGTTAGCGCCAAGCTTACCAGCGTGCCAATAATAAGCGCAGCCAATGCACCGGGAACAAATTTACCCAATGATGGTGGCCATTTGTAGGCAATAACAAGGGTACCTAGCCCAAGCGCTAGTGTTACAAAATCAATGTCAGCCAATGCTGTGGGAATGTAAGTAAGCGCCCCGATAGTCCCGCCTGGAGGCTCATGCCCTAACAACCGGCCTATCTGGAGAATAATAATTATCGCACCAATCCCCGACATAAAGCCCGAGATAACCGGATAAGGCACTAATCGAATGTACTGCCCAACCCCCAACACGCCAAATATAATCTGAAACACACCCGCGAGTATTACTGCAGTAAAAATAAGGCTAGCGTCGCCAGATAAACTAGCGAATAGACCAGCAAGGACTACCACCATTGGGCCAGTCGGCCCAGAAATCTGTGCAGGTGTGCCACCAAATAACGCGGCAAAAAAACCAACAGCAATGGCACCGTATAAACCGGCCATAGGACCAAGGCCAGATGCCACACCCAGCGCAAGCGCTAGCGGCAACGCAACGATACCGGCAGTTAGTCCACCCGTTAAATCGCCGCGTAAATTTGTTAAATCAAACTTAATCATAGTGAACGTCCTATTCTGCGCGTTTCAAACGTGCTTCTGCTGCGGCTTGATCCATAGCCTCAAATTCACCATTTTCACCGTTGTAGCAAAGTACATCACCGCTACCAATGTTATATACCCAACCATGAAGCTGAACTTGCCCTGTGGCAATCTTAGCCGCAACCGATGGATGCGTGCGTAAATGCTGTATCTGTTGCACAACATTCTCTTTTGTAACTGCTTCTAAGTCTTCAATTGAAAGTGGGTCGTGGCCGCATCGTTCTTTTACAACTTCAGTTGCCACACGGCAGTGACCTAACCATTCTTTTACATGCGGCAGTGAGTCTAGGCCTTCTGGATGAATTGCGCCCTTCATAGCACCACAGTCTGTGTGACCACAAACCACAATATGCGTTACACCTAGTGCAGCAACAGCGAATTCTATCGATGCGGTCATACCGCCAGTTTGATTACTGTGAGGTGGAACAATATTCCCTGCATTTCGACAAATGAAAAGCTCACCTGGGTCTGTTTGTGTTACCAAATTCGGGTCGATGCGCGAATCCGAACACGTGATAAATAATACTTCTGGATTTTGGCCGTTCGCTAGCTTTTGAAATGTAGCCTTCTTATTTGGATACACTTCCTTCTGAAACTTCGCAACACCTGTAATGACATGATCCATACAACTCTCCAATGACTTTTAATATTTTTATTTAATAGTTTGTACTCTAGTGTCGCTTGATAGATTAATAGTTTAATATACTATCTGGTGATAGCCAATTACTATCAAACACACTAATTTTACATTTCGGGTAGAAATAATGCAGCTTAACGGCAAGACACCGTCAATAAATCAAATACGCTACTTTGTCGCTGTAGCTAAACATCTCAGTTTCAGGCAAGCAGCTGCTGCTCTTGGCATTAGCCAACCCACACTGACCAGTCAAATCAATGCGCTAGAAGGTATTATTGGCGTTACGCTTTTTGAGCGCTCTAGAACCGGAACGATGCTATCACCGCAAGGGAAAGAACTTTTCGAGTCTGCAGAAAATGTCATTCTTGCCAGCCTTCGCTTCAGTGAAATTGCGAGAGATTTGTCTCAAGGGGAGATAGTTACCTATCGACTTGGTATACCACCAACGCTTGGTCCTTACTTGCTACCTCATATACTGCCTGAACTTCACAAACAAAAGCCTGGGTTACGCTTTTACGTGAGAGAAGCGGCTCCCCAGGCATTACAGCATGGTCTCTTGCACGGTGAATACGATCTCGTATTATCTCCCCTATCTGGTGAACACTCGCAGCTGATTACTCACCCGTTGTTTAAAGAGCCATTGAAGTTTGTTATTCCTACCGATCACCGGTTGAATGGAAAGGCATTTGTAAAACCTAGCGAACTTGCAGGGGAAAAAGTGCTTACTTTAGAGGACAGGCACCACTTTCATCACCAGGTTCAGCAGCTTTGCGATAAGTTAGGCGCCGACTTGCAACGGGATTATGAAGGAACGAGTTTAGACACCTTACGTCAAATGGTAGTAATGGGTATGGGCGTAGCCTTTCTTCCAGGCCTTTATATTCATTCGGAACTTCACAAACCCGAAGCCTTGCATGTGTGTGAAATAGACGACATGCCAATCGAACGTGAACATTCTCTTGCTTGGCGAAACACAGCACCAGGGAGAAAAACGTTTAGGGAGATATCAATTTTAATTAAGAATATTATTTCAACGCGGCTGTCTGGTGCGGTATCGATTGTCGAAGGCAGCGAAAGTAACTAACCGCATAAACATTAATAAATGGATGTTGTTGCTCGTGTTTAAAGTGGTAGCTTGGACCGCTATTAAATACGGCCAAGCCTACCTTGGTGCACGCGATATTAAAAAGCGCGTTAAATAATGATAACAATACGCCTAGCTATAAAAACACAGGTAAGCACTGGCAACGTTTACTTTTACGTCAAAAGAAACATTGGCATCGACCGTGAATGAGGTGCCAGCAGGAAATGATTGCCATTGCTCACTGCCAGGTAAGCGAACGACTAGTTCCCCTTCAACGACCTTCATAAGCTCATGCTTACTTGTGTCGAACGTATACTCCCCTGGTGCCATTACCCCTGATGTGCATGGACCGGCCTCTGCCTCAAAACTAATAGAGGTTACTTTGTTATCGAAATAATGATTTACCGAAAATGCCATACTACTTCCTTAATGTGATGTTCAATTAACTACACCGTGAACAAAAAGAGCGGGCTGCTATACAGGCCGCTCTTACGTTATATTTTAAATTGCCCGACGAGCTCTTTTAATTCGGTTGATACGCCACTAAGCTGCGTGGCTTCTACCGCTAGGTCTTCAGCATGTTGGCTGGTTCTATCACTAAGCGTTGTTATCGCCACTAAGGATGTATTGATATCCTGCGCAACCTCGGTTTGCTGTTCTGTTGCCAACGCAATGTACGTACTTTGCTCTTGAACCTGACCAATCGAATTATTAATGTGTGCAAGCGTTTCAACCACGGTTTGTGTTTTTTCAACCGCCGTTTGGCTTCGCGCTTTACCCGTTTGCATGACTTTATCTGTGCGATCGGCCATGACTTGCAGGCGCTCTACCATTTTACGAATATCAGTGGTTGAATCTTGTGTGCGACTTGCCAACGAGCGAACCTCATCTGCCACCACGGCGAATCCCCGGCCTTGTTCACCGGCTCTCGCAGCCTCGATAGCAGCATTTAATGCTAATAGATTGGTCTGTTCCGCAATACTATTAATCACATCAACCACCGCACCAATATTCTCTGATTCTTTGCTAAGTCCACCTACTACTTCAACACCATCATTAATGGCATCTGCTAGCGCATTTATCTCCGACATCGCTTCACGGGCTTGTGCACTGCCATTTGTTACAAGTTCATCCGCCTTGGTCGCTGCGGTGCTTGACTGATGTGCGTTTTGAGAGATCTCAACAACAGTTGCTGCCATTTGGGTAACGGCCGTTGACACACTATCCACCTGACTTCGCTCTTGTTTTATTTCATGACTGGTACTTTGTGAAACGTCCCGAAGATGATCCGCGGCACTTGACACCGCCTTAGTATTTTCAGCGGTATCAGTTAGTAATTCGCGTAGTTTATCGGTAAAACGATTAAACTCATTCGCTAACGCTCCTAACTCGTCTTTACTATCAATATCAAGACGCTTAGTGAGGTCGCCATCTCCGCTTGCGATTTCTGACATCGCCCTTCGCATACGTGTAAGTGGCTGCGTAATTTTAGCACTCGCGAAGTAGGTTATTGCTGCGATGAGCGCAATAATCACAATAGCAACAATGATTGCCGTAGTAATGGCATTATTAATAGGCGCATTAATAATGCTTGCTGGAACGAGGATCCCTACCGACCAATCCATTTGTGGCGTATCAATACGCGCATGTCGATAAATAGCAACGTAGTCAACACCACGCCAGGTAACGTTAACCATGCCGCTTTTATTGTGATTAATGTCTGAAACAAGTTGCTTAAATCCGCTGGTTTCATTGAATAAAGAATCAAACGTACTTAATGATGAGCTTAGTGCTAACGCTTTTTCTTGCTTAGGAAAGTAAACGATATTTTGTTTATCATCTAGGAGGAACGCGGTTCCCTGCCCTTCATACTTTATCGCGTCTATTACGTTGCCAATGGTGCTGATAAGAATATCGACACCACCAACACCGATAAGCCGGCCGTTTTGAAATACTGGCGCCTGTACCACTGCCGATACACTGCCATCTTGAGAGTCCACGGCAGGAGGCGTTACATATAGCGTACCGCGCTCTACCGCAGTACTAAACCAAGGTCGCTGAGTAGCGAAATACCCTGCGTTGGGGTTACCTGCATCAGGACCCGATGTGTCAACACCAACCCGACCTTCTTCGTAGAAGTATTCCCCAGTAATGGCGGAACCAAAAAAAGCAGACTTAATGTTTTCATCGGTTTCACTAATATTTCTAAATTGAGTGGTAACACGTGACGCCTCACCTAACGCGGCATCAGGTGCCCCTCGATTTTCATGATTGGCAAAAAAATCTTTTAAAAAGGGGTTACTGAGAAATGTTTTTGCGACACCACCATAAGTACTGAAGAAACCTTCGACTTCATTTGCCTCGTTCCCAACCAGTGAGGCGAGCTCTTGCTCTACCCTCAAGCGCGTGCTGTCTCCGACGATACTGACAAGAAATACCGCAGTTATCAGCAGCATTACAGCAATGCTTCCTCCCACAATGAATACAAACTTTTTTTGAAGTGATGATTGCATGCGAACTACTCTTTTTTATTATTGTTATTGCACCATGCGCTGTTACTCGAAACAGTAAAAACTGTGCAGATTTGCATACTAAGATGCTTATTATTGTTAGATACACGCAGGCATAAGTAAACGAAGAACGTATACCTAGTGCACTACTACTTTGTAATACACCATCGTGATTTACAAGAGATAAACGAAGAAAAAAGCGCGTTTTTTACCAATTATTTGCGAAAAACGGGCTGCTTTTTCCACACCAAAAGAAGGTTGTTAGCAGGCATTACAATAGTTTCACTTAGCGTTAACGTTTTCACCCAGTTCTTTAACTCTTCCACATCTCTATACCCCCCATAACCTCGCTCGAGCAGAGAAGCATGAAATTCAGCGTTACTTTGAGAAGAGAACTGCCCTTGTTGTGTAAACGGCCCGTATTGACAAAATACGCCGCCAGCGGGTAAGTTTTCATCCACATCTTGCATGAGTGTAAACACCTCTTCTTTTTGCATGATATGGGCAGTATTTGCAGAAAAGACTGCGTCAACATGACAGTCGGCAAGTGAATGAACGCCTGCAACGTAATCGATTGGGCGTATTAGGTTGTTTAGTGGATACGCATCAATCCATTGATTGATACCATCGTGATAGTGGGGCTGATCGCTAGTTTGCCACGTGACATGGGGAAGGTTACTTGCAAAATAAACCGCATGCTGACCGGTGCCACTACCCACTTCGAATACCGACGTAGCGCCTGTCAGCACTCGCTGTAATACATGCAGTATCGGCCCTTTATTGTTTTCACATGCTTGGCTGAATGGTTTAGTCATAACGAAATCCTTTGTTGCGCTCATAAAACGTTGCATTGTGGCTTCACCGCATTAGCGGCAATAGCATCCGTTGTCGCGGTTTATGGTAACAATAAATAAACTACCTCAGAAAAATAAGGCCCGCTAAAGCAGGCCTTATTTTCTTATTAGTCACTTAAATTAGGCCCTAGCCATTTTTCAGCTTCATCGAGAGACCAATTTTTGCGCGCAGCATAATCGACGACTTGGTCGTTCTGTATTTTCGCTACAGCAAAATACTTAGCGTCGGGGTGTGAGAAGTACCAACCGGATACCGATGCACCAGGCCACATTGCATAACTTTCAGTGAGCGTCATGCCCGTATGCTCTTGTGCACTTAACAAATCCCAGATAAGCTGCTTTTCAGTGTGCTCAGGGCAGGCAGCATAGCCTGGGGCAGGGCGAATACCTTGATACTTTTCGCGAATAAGATCGTCATTATTCAGCGTTTCATCTTTTGCATAGCCCCAATACACTTTTCGTACTTGTTGGTGAAGGTACTCAGCGAACGCTTCGGCAAGACGATCAGCTACTGCTTTCACCATGATGCCATTATAGTCATCACCCGCTTTGATATAGCTGTCAGCTAGTGCATCTTCTCCAATGCCGCCGGTCACAGCAAATGCACCGATGTAATCACTTATCCCGCTATCTTTATCAGCCACAAAATCAGATAAGCAATAGTTTGCAAACTTATCTTTCAACGTTTGTTGACGCAAATGATGCGCTACCCCCTTGACGTGTTGACGCGTTTCATCAGTGTACACTTCAATGTCATCTCCCACCCTGTTGGCAGGAAATAGCCCTATAACGCCTTTCGCTTCCAAGGCGTTGTCTGCAATTACTTTGTCTAGCATCGCGTTGGCGTCAGCGAACAGAGATTTCGCTTCTTCGCCCACCACGTCGTCGTTGAGTATACGAGGGTATTTTCCTGCTAAAGACCATGTTAAAAAGAACGGAGTCCAATCGATATACTCTCTCAGTGTACTGAGTGGCGCTGTGACCGGAGTCACTCCAAGCGAGGCAGGTTTTACCGGCATGATACTAAAGTCAGGCTTGAAGGCGTTCTGTCTTGCCTGGTCTAGAGAAACAGGTTTTGTCCGCGGTTTTTTGCGCGCGTGCTGTTCCCTAACGACGTCATATTCTTTGGCTAATTCTTTGGCGTAAATATCTCGAGACGCTTTATTTAATAGGCGCTGACAAACCCCAACCGCTCGACTAGCATTCGGCACATAGGCTACTGGCGCATGATAATTCTGCTCAATCTTCACCGCCGTATGCGCTTTAGACGTTGTGGCACCACCAATTAACAGCGGCAAATCAAAATCTTGGCGTTCCATTTCTTTTGCGACATGTACCATCTCATCAAGTGACGGTGTAATAAGGCCTGACAAGCCAATCATGTCTACATTTTCTTCTTTGGCTACTTTTAAAATGGTTGCCGCGGGAACCATTACGCCTAAATCAATTACCTCGAAGTTGTTGCACTGAAGTACAACACCCACGATATTTTTCCCGATATCATGAACGTCGCCTTTGACCGTCGCGAGTAAGATTTTACCGTTGCTTCTTGCGTCATCAGATTTTTCAGCTTCGATAAAGGGTTGAAGGTGCGCTACCGCTTTTTTCATCACGCGCGCCGACTTCACCACTTGCGGGAGGAACATTTTCCCTTCGCCAAAAAGGTCCCCTACTACGTTCATGCCATCCATTAATGGCCCTTCGATTACGTGAAGAGGTCGCTGCGCTTGCTGTCTGGCTTCTTCAGTATCGTCGAGAATGTAATCGGTGATCCCTTTTACGAGCGCATGTTCAAGGCGCTTATTAACGTCTTGTTCACGCCACGTCAGGTCTTCTTTCGCAGCGGCCTTACCATCGCCTTGATATTGAGGAGCAATATCAAGTAGTCGCTCAGTACTGTCGCTACGGCGGTTCAAAATAACGTCTTCTACCGCATCACGAAGGGCCTTCGGTATCTCGTCATACACTTCTAACTGGCCCGCATTTACGATGGCCATATCCATTCCTGCCCGTATGGCGTGGAATAAAAACACAGAATGCATTGCTTCTCTAACGGGGTTATTTCCCCTAAACGAGAACGAAATATTCGATAAACCGCCCGATATATGGGCATGAGGGCAGGCGCGGCGAATCTCTCGGGTGGCTTCGATGAAGTCTACCGCGTAGTTATCATGCTCTTCTATTCCGGTTGCAACCGCAAAAATGTTCGGATCGAAAATAATATCTTCAGCAAGAAAGCCAATTTCTTCGGTGAGTAGTTTGTAGCTTCGTTTACAAATCTCGACTTTTCTTTCTTTTGTATCCGCCTGACCTTTTTCATCGAAAGCCATGACAACGGTTGCTGCGCCAAAACGTTTTATCTGCTTTGCTTGTGACAGAAAGCTCTCTTCACCTTCTTTAAGGCTGATGGAGTTAACTATTGCTTTACCCTGTACGCACTTCAGCCCCGCCTCTATGACTTCCCATTTTGATGAGTCAATCATAATAGGTACACGGCTTATGTCAGGCTCGGACGCGATAAGATTCAAAAACGTTACCATTGCTTGCTTAGAATCAAGCATGGCCTCATCCATATTGATATCGATGATTTGTGCGCCGCTTTCAACCTGCTGCTTAGCCACATCTAACGCAGCTTCGTAATCGCCATCTAAAACGAGACGTTTAAACCGGGCTGAGCCCGTTACATTGGTTCGCTCACCAATATTGATAAATGTAGAAAATTCTGCGCTCACTTCGTGCTCCTAGTGTACAAATGGCTCTAGGCCTGACAGACGCATTTTGGGTTCAAACGAGGGGATCGCCCTTGGGGTAATACCGTCTACCGCCGCGGCAATATCACGAATATGCTCTGGCGTACTGCCACAGCACCCCCCTACTATATTCACGAGCCCTGATTCAGCCCACTCTTTGATATGTTCCGCCATTTCCGGCCCTTCCATATCATATTCACCAAATTCATTAGGTAACCCCGCGTTAGGGTGAGCAGAAATCAAACATTCGCCTATGTTTGATACCTCTTCAACGTATTGTCGAAGCAAGTCAGGGCCTAGCGCACAATTCAGGCCAAACGAAAATGGACTAACATGTCGCATTGAATAATAGAAAGCCTCTGCGGTTTGACCTGACAAGGTCCTGCCAGACGCATCGGTTATTGTTCCAGAAATCATTACGGGCAAGACAATATCTAGTTTTTCAAAAACGGTTTCCACTGCATAGGCCGCTGCCTTAGCATTGAGGGTATCGAAAATCGTTTCCAGCATAATCAAATCAACACCACCCTCAATAAGCGCTTGTGTTGACTCACTGTATGACTCTACTAGCTCGTCAAACGTGACGTTGCGCTTGCCAGGATCGTTAACATCAGGTGATATTGATGCCGTGCGATTAGTAGGCCCTAACACCCCAGCTACAAATCGCGGTTTATCTGGTGTTTTGGCTGTGTAAGCATCTGCTGCCTTTCTTGCAAGGTGTGCAGCGGCAATGTTGATATCGCGAGAATGTGCTTCCATGTCATAATCTGCCATGGCGATCGTGGTTGAATTGAATGTATTGGTTTCAATAATATCGGCGCCAGCCTCAAAGTAATCACAATGTATTTGATAAATAATGTCGGGCTGAGTGATAGACAGAAGATCGTTGTTTCCCTTAACGTCGCAATGCCAGTTCGCAAACTGCTCACCGCGGTAATCATCCTCTTCAAGTTTGTGGCGCTGGATCATCGTCCCCATCGCACCATCCAAAATAAGAATTCGTTTTTTTGCTGCGCTAGCAAGTGATGCTCTTGCGCTATTTACAGAATCTTGACTCACGCGTTACCTCTTTGGCTGTGATTTTTCAGCAAGCTGACTTAAGTCATATGGCGTAGTTTGATAAACATAATAATTTAACCAGTTCGTGAAGAGCAAACTGCCATGAGAACGCCATCTCACGATGGGTGATTTATTAGGATCATCGTCTTCAAAATAATGTTTAGGAATACTCGGCGACTGTCCCGTTTCACAATCCCTTACGTATTCATCTTTTAACGTATCGGTATCGTACTCAGGGTGACCGGTAACAAACACCATACGTTTATCTTCCGATGCAATGACATAAGCGCCGACATCGTCTGATTCGGCGATAACATTAAGCCCATCAACATTATTATATTTTACAGTATCGATGTGCCCATAACGGGAATGAGGAGCATAAAATGTTGGGTCAAAACCTCGTAATAGTTCATTGTTAGGATCGTTCACTCGGTGTTCATAGACCCCTGAAAATTTCTCATCTCTCAGCCCACGTGTCACGCCATAAAAATGATACATGGCCGCATGCGCTGCCCAACATAAATAAAGGGTTGAGTTAACGTGGCGCTGCGCCCATTCTAATATTGTGGTCATCGTATCCCAATACTTAACATCTTCGTAGTTAAGTAGCGCTAATGGCGCACCAGTGACAATCAAACCATCATATTTTTTCTCTGCCACTTGAGAGAAGTCGTGATAAAACGCATCCATATGCGACTGGGGGGTATTCTTAGGCGCTTGGTTATCAATACGGATAAGATCGACATTGATTTGAAGCGGCGTATTAGATAACAAGCGAAGTATCTGCGCCTCAGTTTCAATTTTATTAGGCATTAAGTTTAAAATGCCAACCTCGAGGGGTCGAATATCCTGATTCGCCGCTCTGTCACTTTCCATCGTAAAAATATTCTCGCCTTGCAACACGTCCTGGGCGGGAAGTTGGTCTGGGATTCGAATTGGCATGGAAGGCTCCAGTCATAATTGTAATGACTGTATTGTGGCTAATACCACGAAGATGTCAACATCTTTACGTCTAGACGTCTAAACGCTTTCTTTAAGATTGAGTTTTGTGCACCATGATTAGCATCTCTGCTTCGGCGCGAGGGATATCGCAAGCATCCATAATTTCTTCAATGGTGGCCCCTTGTTTTACAAGGTCTGCCGCACGCTGATAAAGGCGCAAAGACGGATCTTGCAGCTTTTGTTCTCTTAATTGATTATCGAAATCATCTTGCTTAGTTTGAAGGGCATGAACATGCTTTGCTACAACGAGACTTCGCGCTTGCGCTTCGTTTTGTTGGTGGGTAACTTGCTTTACTTGTGCATCAACATTCGCTGTATGAACCGACATATCCTCTTTAAGCATATCCATTGCAATGCGAGTACGCTTAAGTAGTAGGCCTTGCCACACTATTATAACAAGCACGATTAGTAACCCTAATGCTAACAGTAAGGTTTCCAACGTCACAGCTGCAAACTGCCATTCCATGTGCACAACACTCCTCTACGACAGGAAAGCGAACAAATAAAAAGGCATGGCGCACAGGGCAACATGCCTTTTCATTGAGCAGTTAGATACTGCTCAACTCATCCCACTCTTCATCGCTAAGAAGTTTGTTCAAGTCGACCAAGATAAGCAGCTCGCCATCGCGATTACTCACGCCTTGGATAAACTTAGCACTTTCTTCTGTACCAACATTAGGTGCACTGTCGATTTCAGAAGACTTGAGATATACCACTTCTGCAACACTGTCTACCAGTATACCCACGACTTGCTCATCAGATTCGATAATCACAATACGTGTGTTATCGGTTATCTCTGTAGGTGGCAAACCAAAGCGTGCTCGTGTATCAATAACGGTAACAACATTACCGCGAAGGTTGATGATACCTAGCACATAATCTGGAGCGCCGGGTACCGGTGCAATTTCGGTATAACGCAACACTTCTTGTACTTGCATTACGTTAATACCATATGTTTCTTCACCTAGGCGATAAGTAACCCATTGAAGGACCTCATCATTGCTGTCGGCACTATTACTATTTACTCTTTCGTCGCTCATGAACCTGGCTCCCAATACTATGGCGTCTGGTCGTTACTACCTAAGCCTTTGTTAAGCATAGATATTAATTCCTCAACGTCAATTAACGCGCACATTTTTTCTTTTACCATCCCGGCTAACCAAGGACGTTTACCTGTGGACTCGCGCCATTTAACGTCAGCGTTTGTTAACGTTACTGTGTTGACCAATCTTTCACTGGCCAGTCCCCACGAACTATCCCCTAACATTATAAGATATCGGTAGTTAAGCGATTGTGCGAGGTTTTCATCATATTTTTCTGGCATTACCCATTTTGCAGAGTCTACAACGTTAAGTTTAGACTCTCGGTGCATCATTATCCCCATAAACCAATCTGGCTTACCGAAAAGTGGCCCTATCTTCTCTATTTGGTGTATTCCACCAAGTGTTGTTAAAGGAACGGCAAGCGTCAGTCCCGCCACCTCGAAGAATAACGCTTGAAAGCGATTTTCGAGAGTATCCTTTAGTGGTAATTTCCTAACGGGCGCTTCCGGCTGCGCTTCGCTCGCGGATACTTCTTCGCTTGCCACAGGTCGCTCTGGAACACGCGTAGCAACATGCTCTACAGGTACGCTCTGTTGCTCTGGCACCTTTACATCGGCTGTCGACTTACCCTTTGACTCAACAACTGGAGCTACAGGTTCTGCAAGTGCATCCTCTGCCATAAATTGGGATGCTTGCTCCAGCAACTTGGCTGTTCGAGCAGTAACATCATTAGGATCATCAGGTTCTTTCAAGAGGCTATCTAAATAGGCCTCCATGACCTCTTCACGGGCAAATGGCGATTGCTTGTTCATACCGGTACTACTTCTCCAAAACCTCAAGCAATTTTGCGTACGCTGTCACGCCTCGCGTTTTTGGGTAGGCAGCAGATATAGGTAGCTGTACCAAACTCGCATCTCTAAAGTGCGTGTCTACTGGAACAACACCATGCCATACCCTTTCACCATAATCAGTCATCAAACGTTTCCTTGATGCTAATGCTGCGTTCGTTCTTTTGTCGAACATCGTTGGAATAATCACAGTATCAAAGGATTTCTGTAAAGAACGCCCCATGATTTCCATTGTTCGAATCATCCTATCTAGCCCTTTAAGTGCTAAATATTCAGTCTGTGTTGGTACGATAACCTTATTACAAGCCGCTAACGCATTAACCATCAACACACCAAGCACTGGGGGACAGTCAATTATTGCAACATCGAATTCGTTGTCTATTTTCGCCAGCGCCTTTTTAAGCACTAATCCCATTCCCTGTTCGCTTCCCATTGTTCTGTCCAACGTAGCAAGTGCCATGGTCGCTGGAAGCACATATAAATTGTCTAACTTAGTCGGGCACAAACAGTCCATTACTTTATCGGCAGTGAGCGCAGATGATTGAATAAAAATGTCATAAACGGAATGACTTAATGCTTCTGAATCAATACCGAAATAATAGCTAAGCGAGGCATGTGGATCAGTATCTATCATCAATACACGCTTGCCGCGCTGTGCCAACAAACCACCAAGCGTTACGGTTGTCGTAGTTTTACCTACTCCCCCTTTCTGGTTTGCCACTGTCCACACTTTCATCGTTTTAATTCCATGACTTTCTTTAACTGAGTATAGCGACTGTTACCCTTCAGCATAGCTGAATAATATTGATTTCACTTCATCTCAGTTTGAATACAGCTGCTGATATCGTCGATATTAATACTTTTAGTCGATATATTTGCAACGGCAACCGCCTGTGGCATGCCATAGACAACACACGAATCCTGATCTTGAGCCCACACCGTGGCACCATCGTGTTTAAGCTGTCGGCATCCTTCTCGGCCGTCTGCTCCCATTCCCGTTAATATAACGGCTAACACGTCACCACCGAATGCTTTACATAACGAACCAAAGGTGAGGTCTACGCTAGGTTTGTAATTAATTTTTTCAGACGGGCTGGCTTCGGTAATAATAATTTTTTTGTTTATTCCATTATTCTCGATAAGCATTTGCTTACCACCTGGCGCTAAATATGCGCAGCCTGGTTTTAACACATCACCATGTTCAGCCTCTTTCACCGAAATACTACAGTGAGCGTCTAGGCGTTGAGCAAACGCAGAGGTGAATGTTCCCGGCATGTGCTGCACTAGAATGATAGGGTGAGGAAAATCTTTTGGTAACGGTGCCAACACCTTTTGTAGCGCTACCGGTCCACCGGTTGACGCGCCGATAGCGAGGCATTTATATCGTTTCCCTGAAGCGGTAATAGAAGAGACGGTTGGCTGTGTTGTCGCATCTTTTCGACCAGACAATATTCCAGATGTCTTAAAAAACGCTTGTTTTGGCGCGCCTGAAGGTAACTTTTTCGCCTCGTCGTTTCGAAACGTAGGTCGCTTGAAACCCACTTTTCGACGTGCAATCAGCCTTACCTTGGTGCACAACGTTCTTGCAGCATCCTTTCGGTTTTCCGCAATGTCTTCAAATCGTTTGGGTAAAAAATCCAACGCACCGGCCTCCAGTGCGTCAAGCGTTGCTTGCGCGCCATGGTGCGTGAGAGAGGAGAACATTAAAATGGGAAGAGGAAACTTCTCCATTATGGCCTTTACCGCAGCAATGCCGTCCATAATCGGCATTTCTACATCCATTGTCACCACGTCTGGAGAAAGTTGCTTTATTTTTTCGAGCGCATCTCGCCCATTTCGTGCCTCACCAATGACTTCTAGTTCTCTATCGTCGTCGAGAATTTCTTTTACTCGACGACGATAAAAAGACGAGTCATCCACGACCAAAACTTTGAAGACCATGGAACTTAGTTTCCTATATATTGCGCTTTTGTTGTTATTTTAATGATTTTCGCGCGTACCGCTTAAGTAAGCTTGGAATATCAAGTATGAGTGCAATACCGCCGTCAGACGTTATCGTTGCGCCCGCCATACCTGGTGTTCCTTGAAGTAGTGCGTCTAGCGGTTTGATAACCACTTCTTCCTGACCAATTAGCGCATCCACCACAAAACCTACTTGCTGCGTACCAATCTGTACAACAACAACGTGCCCTTTATCGCGGGCTATATTTTTGGGACCGCGAATTAGCCATTCTCCCAAGAAGAACAGCGGTATCGCTTTCGAGCGAACAATCATTGTCAATTGCCCGTCGACGGTGTTCGTTTTCTTAATATCCATATTGATGATTTCGCTCACCGAACCAAGTGGTAAGGCGAAGGTTTGATTACCTACAACAATCATCAATGTAGGAAGTATAGCAAGCGTTAACGGTACCTTAATCTCTAAACTTGTACCTTTGCCTAGCTGTGAATCAATATTAACCGTACCATTTAGCTGGTTGATCTTGGTTTTCACTACATCCATGCCAACGCCGCGGCCGGATATATCGCTTATCTCAGTTTTTGTTGAGAAACCCGGGGCGAAGATAAGGTTAAACGCTTCAACATCAGACATTCTTGCTGCCGCATCGGCATCTAATACGCCTCTGCTGATAGCAATGTCTTTTAGCTTGTCCGGGTCCATTCCTTTACCATCGTCTTCGATGGTCAAAAGAATATGGTCGCCTTCTTGCGATGCTGACAGTTTCACCGTCCCCATACTGGGTTTGCCAGCCGCTAGACGATCATCAGGCATTTCAATACCGTGATCGACAGAGTTTCTCACCAAGTGAACTAATGGATCAGCAAGCGCTTCAACCAAGTTCTTATCTAAATCGGTCTCTTCACCTACCAACTCAAGTGTAATTTCTTTCTTTAAACTTCTCGCCAAGTCTCGAACAACGCGAGGGAAACGTCCAAACACTTTCTTGATAGGCTGCATGCGGGTTTTCATTACCGCACCCTGCAAATCGCCCGTTACTACGTCTAGATTTGCGATAGCCTTCGACATGCTCTCATCGTTGGTATTAATACCTAAACTAATGAGACGGTTTCTGACGAGTACTAGCTCACCGACCATATTCATAATTTGGTCTAAGCGCTTCGTATCGACTCGAACCGTGGTTTCAGCTTGAGGTGGCGCAGGCGCTGCTTTTTTATCGTCTTTCTTAGCAGGTTCAGGTGCCGCAGACTGCTTGGCTGGCGTCGGTGCTGGCGCTTTAGCTGCGGGGGCACTTTTAGGCGCCGCAGGTTTAGCAGGCGCAGACGCTTTGGCTTGCTGGATAGCCTCGGTTGCTTTTTTATCGACCACTGGCGCTTTAGCCACTGCGTCTTGCTTAGTAGGTCCCTGACCCGAACCATGAAGCTGGTCTAACAACGCTTCAAATTCGTCATCGCTGATTTCATCGCTGTCCGACGTTGCAGCAGGTGCAGCCGCTGGCGTGGGTTCGGCATCAGCCGTAAATGAGCCTTTACCGTGAAGTTCGTCTAGTAACGCTTCGAACTCATCGTCGGTAATGTCATCACCACTGGCTGCTGCAGGCGCAGCTGCTGGTGCACTTGGCGCCGCACTTGGCTTATCGTCTGCACGACCAGGTGCCGTAGAACCGTGAAGTTCATCAAGCAGCGCTTCAAATTCATCTTCGGTAATTTCATCAATGCTGCCGCCATCACTTGATGCCGCTTGAGGCGCAGCTGGCTCTTCAACACTGAATTCTTCTTCGACCTCTTCAGCCTGAGGCGCTTCACTCGATGCATCACCAAAAATATTTTCATCTGGTGTTTCAGGGCTGCTTAACTTATGAAGAGTATCTACGAGTTGTTGGCTTGCGGGCACAAGTGGCTCACGCTGTTTGACGTTCTCAAACATCTCAACGACAACATCGGTGGCCTGCAGAATAATATCCATGAGTTCTGGCGTAAGGGTTCGTTGCCCGTTACGCATGACATCAAAGACATTTTCAGCACCATGGCATATTTCGACGAGTTCAGTGAGTGCTAAGAAACCAGCACCACCTTTTACTGTGTGATATCCACGAAATATCGCGTTAAGAAGATCTGCATCTTCGGGATTGTTCTCAAGATCAACGAGCTGTTCTTGTAATTGTTCAAGTATCTCTCCAGCTTCAACTAGAAAGTCCTGTAATATATCCTCGTCAACATCAAACGACATGCGCCCGCTCCCCTAAAAACCTAAGCTAGACAAAAGATCATCAACATCATCTTGACCCGATACAACGTCATCCCGTTGTTCCGCGTCCATAATGGGACCCTCTGCCACTACACCATCTATATTATCGACAGGTTTACTCGATGCCTTAGCTTGTTCTGCTGATTCAGGCTCACCAAACATGGTAAGCATGTTAACCAAGCTCTCCTCAACCTCTTTGACTAAGTCTATAACTCGGCGAATAACTTGACCGGTAAGATCTTGATACCCTTGAGCCATTAGCACTTCAGTAAGCAAAGAAGTCAGTTTAGCTGACTGTGAAGCTCCTTCTTCCAACAACTCATCTAAATCAGCGCATAACACTTTGAATTCACCCAATTCCAACTGGCGATTCATCAGCTTTTTCCACTCAGGCATCACGTTTTCAATTCGCGATGAAAGTGATTCAGCAATAGGCATACTTGCCTCTACCGCATCCATAGTAGTATTAGCTGCTTTTTCTGTTTCTTCGATGACATACGTCAAACGCGTTTGTGCGTCAGGTATATCAGCATTGGCCAAATTTTTAATACGGTCGTCAATTTGGAAGTTGTTTAACGCGTCATGTAATTGGCGCGTCAACTTACCCACCTCAGCAAAGAGTTCAATTGACTCTTTCATTGATGCAGCTTCTAACAGGGCACTTGCAGATGCATTATCGCCTGTTTCCAAATAAACAACGAGTTGTTTTGCTTCTTCTAACGAAATAGGGACATTCACATTTGTCGACATCCAGTAAACCTCATTTCTGTGGTGAGCGTCTGGATCAACCTAAACGTTCGAAGATCTTATCTAACTTCTCTTTCAACGTTGCAGCAGTAAATGGCTTCACTACGTAACCATTTACGCCAGCCTGCGCTGCAGCGACAATTTGCTCTTTCTTGGCTTCTGCCGTTACCATTAGCACAGGCAAGTGTTTCAACTTATCGTCCGCTCGTATCGCGCGCAATAAATCGATGCCTTGCATGCCAGGCATGTTCCAATCAGTTACAACAAAGTCGAAATCGCCCTGTTGAAGCATTGGCAGCGCCGTACTACCGTCGTCCGCTTCCTGGATATTGGAGAAACCCAAATCTTTGAGCAGGTTTTTTATGATACGTCTCATGGTTGAAAAATCATCAACCACGAGAATTTTCATATTTTTATCCAAAATAGCCTCCAGTGAGGTGTTAATTGTTATTAATATCTATTCTTCGTCAGCTTGCCACGACTTCATTCGTGATTTGAGTTTTAACATGGCCTGACTGTGAATTTGACTGACTCTTGATTCACTTACATCAAGAACTTCACCTATCTCGCGAAGGTTCAATTCTTCATCATAGTATAAAGACAGCACTATCGCTTCTCGCTCTGGTAATGTAGTAATAGCATGTGCTAGCGCTTTTTGAAAAGCCCCCTGCATCAAATCATCTAGCGGTGCGTCGCTACCTCGACTTTGTTCTGTCGAAATTACGTCTTCAGATACCCCTAAATCTTCAATACCAACCAGCTTTCCTGCATTGACCTCATTGAGCATTTGATGATAATCCTGCACACTAACATTTAGTTTTGCAGCAATATCAGAATCTCTCGCATCTCTTCCTGTCTCACCCTCAACAAGAGAGATAGCCTCAGTGATGGCTCGCCCGTTTTTATGCACAGAGCGCGGTGTCCAATCACCTTTTCTAATTTCATCTAGCATCGCACCACGGATACGGATGCCAGCAAAGGTTTCAAAACTCGCGCCTTTTGAACCATCGAAGTTTCGCGCTGCTTCTAGCAATCCAATCATGCCTGATTGAATAAGATCATCAACAAGGACACTCGCAGGCAAACGCGCCAGAAGATGATGCGCTATACGCTTTACAAGCGATGCGTGTCGCTCGACAAGCTGCGCTTTGTCACTTTGTTGTTGATAAGCGGCTGCTTTGCTACTCAACGTTGATTACCTACTGCTTTTTCTGCGACTAATTGTTCGATAAAGAACTCAAGGTGTCCGCCCGGCTGCGCCGGTATGGGCCAAGAGATTGCCTTGTTCGCTAACTGACTAATTGCTATCGAAGCCGGTGAACCTGGATAAGCGTCAACAATGGCTGTTTGTTTGCGAACAGCGCGACGAATATTTTCGTCAAACGGCACGGTTGCCACTAATTCTAGTGCAACATCAAGAAAGCGCCCTGTTACTTTACTGAGTTTACTAAATAATTCCTGCCCTTCGCGTACATCTCGAACCATATTGGCAACAATTTTAAACCGAAATACACCGTGTTCACGATTAAGAAGTTTGATAAGGGCATAGGCATCAGTCAACGAGGTAGGCTCATCACACACAACGACCATAATATCTTGCGATGCTCTGGAGAAACTCAGCACCATGTCAGAGATACCTGCCGCAGTATCGACAATAAGCACATCAATTTGTGACCGCAATTCGCTGAAGGCGCGAATTAGCCCAGCGTGTTCGGTTGGAGTAAGCTCGGCCATAGACTGCGTACCCGACGTTGCGGGAGCAATTTTAATTCCATGAGGACCTGTTACCAATACGTCATCAAGCGTACATTCACCGGAGAGCACGTGAGAAAGATTTTTCTCTACCCGCAACCCTAGCATCACGTCTACGTTAGCTAGACCTAAGTCAGCATCTAGTACCATGACACGCTTGCCCAGCTTTGCCATTGCAATCGCTGTGTTCAACGTAATATTTGTTTTACCTACGCCACCTTTGCCTCCGGTGACGGCGATAACTTTGATTAACCGTGATTGCTTCATTTTTCGTAAGCTACTCGCTTGATCGTCAATCATACTGCTCGCGCTGTTTTAACCACATCATTAGCACTAGTATGATTCAAACCGTACTTTTTATAAAGCTTTGCAGCAGCAGATACTAAAGATTTTGCTTCTGCAATCTTAATGTCTTCAGGAACCTTCTGTCCATCGGTGACATAACTGACCGGTAATTGGTACTCTACTACAGCACTTAGCACTTCTCCTAAAGAATAGCACTCATCTAGCTTTGTGAAGATACAACCACTTAACTCAATACCATCAAAAGCGTTAATAATATGCTGCAGAGCAGGATACTGGGTATTTGCCTGCGCAACCAAATATTTTTTAATACTTGGCATTTGTCCGTTTTCAAACTGTTTAACTTGCTTAATAAGTCGACTATCTCGCTGACTAAACCCTGCAGTATCGATAAGAATTAATCGCTTATGACGCAGTTGAAATAGTAAATCAGCCAATTCTTCGCTGCTCTGCGCTTTGCGCACTGTGCAACCAATAATCTTTCCATAGGTAGCAAGCTGTTCAAATGCGGCGATTCTGTAGGTATCAATAGTAATCATTGCTACCGATTCTGCACCATATTTTTGTGCATATCGAGCTGCTAACTTGGCAACCGTTGTCGTTTTGCCCGTTCCCGTTGGTCCAACAAGTGCAACTGCACCTTGTTGCGTAAGTATATCGTTACCTGTCACGTTGATGCGATTAGCCAATAGGTTTAAAAGATATACCCAAGCATCACGCTCATTATAATGTGTTGGCGTGTAGCTAATAAGCTGATTAGCCACGTTTTGGCTTAACCCCATGTCAATAAGGCGCTGCGTCAGATATTGGTGAACTGGGCGTTGACGACTTTGCTTTGCATCCATCAAATCTGCAACTTGATACTGTAAAACATTGCGAAGTGATGCAAGCTCTTCTTTGATTTGAGAAAGTTCATCTGAATTGGTGTGATCTACAACCGCCCCTTGTGTGTTCTCAGCGCTCTGGAATGTGGGGTTACTAACAGGCTGCTGTGCGTCTAACTCGTCGATGAATGCATCTGAAAAATCAAGATGAGAGGCAATATTATTAGCATGCTGGGCGTTTACAGCATTGTTGCGCGGCGCCGGGGTGTCTGTTGCGCGAGACGCTGACGTTCCGCCGTGCTGCTTTTCCAGCAATGCTTTTAAACTATCAGGGCCATCATCACCGATAATTTCACTTAAGCTAGGCGTGCTAGCCTGCATACCTTGCGGCTGAGCTGTCGGTTTTTTGATTGCAATTTTAGCTTCCGGCTCTTTATCGTAAGCAGCAACCAGTTCAATACCGTCAGCAACTTTACGGTTTGACATAATGACCGCATCGCTGCCTAATTCAGCTTTAACCTGACTTAATGCTTCACGCATATCTTTGCCAAAAAAACGTCTAATTTTCATTGCAATCTCTCCAATCACTCTGTGTCATATTATTGACCAACAGAACTGACTATTTTTATCTGCTTATCGTCGGGCACTTCTTGATATGAAAGTACATGTAGCCCAGCGACTGAATATTTTAAAAAGCGTGATAGTACAGGTCTTAACATGCCTGACGTGAGGAGTACCGCTGGTTCGCCCTCTAGCTCTTGTTGCTGACTCGCTTGTTGTAGCGATTTTTGCAACTTATCTGCTAGGCCTGGTTCAATACCTGCGCCATCTTCCCCTCCCGCTTGAAGAGACTGGTGCAACATCTGTTCCAACTCTGGCGCCAGAGTTATGACAGGTATTTCTTTAGCACCTTGTGTAATTTCTTGTGAGATAAGACGCTTGAGTGAAATACGAACGGCAGACACTAATACGTCAGGGTCTTGGCTGCGAGGACCATATTCACTTAATGTCTGAACAATTGTTCTCATATCCCTAATCGGTACGCCTTCAAAAAGCAGAGTTTGAAGCACTTTCACTACCGTGCTTAACGGAAGAATATCAGGTACTAATCCTTCCACCAATTTAGGATGGTGCTTCGCTAGCATATCGAGTAGCTGCTGAGCTTCTTCGTGTCCCAGTAGCTGGTAGGCATTATTGGTTAACAGCTGACTAAGGTGCGTTGCCACAACAGTAGCCGCATCTACCACGGTGTAGCCCAGTGTCTGCGCATGTTCGCGCTTGTTTGGCTTTATCCATACTGCATCTAGGCCAAACGCGGGGTCTTGCGTGGCACGACCTTCAAGCTTGCCAAATACCTGACCTGGATTAATCGCTAATTCTTCATCATGGCTGATTTGCGAGTCGCCTATCGTCACACCTAGCATCGCTATGGTGTAGGTATTAGGCTCTAAGTCTAAGTTATCGCGAATATGCACAGGCGGTACGAGGAAACCCAGTTCTTGCGATAATTTTTTACGCACCCCCTTAATACGCGTTAGCAGTTCACCGCCTTGCGACTTATCAACCAATGGAATAAGACGATACCCAACCTCTAAGCCAATGGTATCGACTTGTTGCACATCGTCCCATCCAAGTTCTTTTACCTCAGGCGCCACTAAATCGTCATTTGATACTGTGTCTGGCATTTGGGGTTCTGCCGCTTTTCGTTTAGCTGAGACACTTTGCCAGTAAGCAAAACCAGCAATAAGGAAAGAGAAACCAAGGAAAGCAACATGCGGCATTCCGGGGATAATCCCCATAACGAACAATACGCCAGACGCAATATAGAGAGCTTGATTGTTACCTAGCTGACTGCGAATTTCTTTGCCCATCTCTTGGGTTTCATTTTCACGAGTAACTATAATGGCGGTCGCCACAGACAATAATAGTGAAGGGATCTGCGCCACTAATCCGTCACCGATAGTTAAAATGGTGTATACCTCGATGGCAGAGCCAAATGTAAGGTCATGCTGAATCATACCGATGAACAAACCGCCCACAATATTGATCAACATGATAAAAAGGCCTGCTACCGCATCACCTTTCACGAATTTTGATGCACCATCCATTGAACCGTAAAAGTCCGCTTCAGCCGTTATCTCTTCACGACGCAACCGAGCTTGGTCTTGATCAATATAGCCTGCATTAAGGTCAGCATCAATTGCCATTTGCTTACCAGGCATAGCATCCAATGTAAAGCGAGCACTTACTTCAGATATTCTTCCTGCACCGGCGGTTACCACTTTAAAGTTGATAATAAGCAATATCGCGAATACCACGACACCCACCGCATAATTGCCACCGATAACCACAGCACCGAACGCCTCGATCACTTTACCAGCAGCATCACCACCTTCGTGACCGTAAAGAAGCACCACCCTTGTAGAAGCAACATTCAGGGCTAATCGTAATACCGTAGCGATAAGCAATACTAACGGAAAGATACCAAAGTCGACGGGCTTTTGGGTAAGTACTGCCACCAAAATAATGACCAATGACAGCGCAATATTGAAGCTAAATAGTACATCTAGAAGAAATGGAGGCATGGGCAAAATAACCATGCCCATAATGGCCAAAAGAACAATTGGTGCACCTAAACCACTGGTGATGTGCTGCAATTGACTTTTGTCGAATCGTTGAAGGTAGCCGGTTAACTGCATTTCAGACGTTCTCTCTATCGGAAATTTGACGCTTTACGCGTACTGAACCCATTATTCCAATAGCATTACAACTACCATGCCAGCTTTAAATATTTTTTGAATAAGCCGTTATAAATATGCTGTGGGTAACCTTTCGAGCGGATAACGACAAGAGATACCTATCGGCGTAATTCCTTAGGAATTGGCAAGTCTCGTTTAAGCGGCTTAGGCTTCTTACCTTTCCCTGCGCGGTACGCTTTAAGCTGATAAACATGCGCTAATACTTGTGCTACCGCCATAAACAACGCATTAGGCACCTCATCATCTACTTCGGTTGAGTAGTAAATGGCACGAGCTAGCATGGGTGAAGGAATAAGCGGCACATCGTTCGCGGTAGCAATCTTACGAATATGCATGGCAAGTTCGTCAGCACCTTTCGCGACTAATACCGGCGCTCGCACACCGCTTTCATCATACTTTATTGCAACAGAAAAATGCGTGGGGTTAGTGACCACAACGTCTGCATTAGGCACTTCTTGCATCATGCGCTTCGTTGCTGCTTGGTACTGTAATCGTCTGATACGGCCTTTAACCATAGGGTCGCCTTCCGCATTTTTACGCTCGTCTTTAACCTCTTGCTTGGTCATTTTCATTTCTTCGTTGTGCTTATACACTTGATAAGGCACATCGATAAGCGCAATAGGGATCATACCGCATGCTAAAATAAGAAAAGCCCACTCAAGCATGTCGAGCGCATGGAAAATATTGCCTGGATAGAGCTCCATATCCAAGTGAAGCGCTTCGTCTTCAAAATAAAGTAATGCAGTAATCGCCATACCAATAATCACAATGACTTTTGCAATCGATTTTATTAGCTCAACTAACCCGTTAGTGCCGAACATGCGCTTGAAGCCGGCCAGAGGGCTCAATTTTGACGCTTTTGGCTTTGTCCCCTCCCACGTGAAATTATATCCACCTAGTGCAATAGAGCCATAAATACCAGCGATCATAGCAACTATCATGTAGAGTAATACGGGAGATCTTATGGTCGTAAAGGCTTCACCCCATGCGGAAAACATATGGGTAGTATCGTAGGTTTCGTCACGAGATAAAATAAACATACGTTGCATAAGAGAAAATACCGACTCGGCAATCCACCCGCCCAAAAATATAAACATTATTGCGCTTACGATAAGTACTAGTGTGGTGGACAACTCTCGTGAACGGGCAAGCTGACCTTTTTTTCGGGCGTCTTCGAGTTTTTTCCCCGTGGGGTCTTCTGTTTTTTCGCTTGAATCAGCCATATATTAATCCATACGCACTATGGTGGGTGAGATAACAGCGTCGCCTACTAGGGCAGTGTTTGTTCTTTCTAACACAGAAGCAACATGAAGTAATACTAAGGTGACCATACGGCTCATGGGCAAATCCTTAGTAACTCGCACATAAATTGCTCTGCGCGCCCCCACTGAGTTTGAAAGTGTGCGGTAAAGTTATCCAGTGTTATCCAAATAATAAGTAAGCCCATTACTTGCGCAATGGAAAAACCAATACTAAAGATGTTGAGCTGAGGCGCAGCCTTAGTCATGACACCAAACGCTAGGTTCACAATAAGCAGGGAAACAATAGGTGCTAGGGAAAGGGTAATTGCCGATATGAACATCCAGCCCCCCCAATGCGCGATATCCTTAAATTGTGCGCCGGTCCACCATGCTTCGCCGATGGGAAATGCCTGAAAGCTCATGACAATCATTTGGATCATAGACAAATGGCCATCAAGCGTCCAAAAAAGTAAGGTGGCCAAGATAAGGTAGAACTGCCCCACCGCGGGAACGTTGATGCCATTTACCGGATCAACAATTGAAGCAAAACCTAACCCCGTTTGCATGGCAATTATCTGCCCCGCCAACACGAACGTATTAAGCACCATCATAGAAATAAAGCCAATCGCAATACCAATAAGCAACTGCTGCATGCCTAATAAAATTGTGCCTGCACTGACTAAGTTATCAATAGGCGATGGCGGCACAACCGGCATTATTATCAGCGTTAACATAATTGCCAGTAAGGCACGCATATTCGCAGGAATCGACTTTGCGCTTAGACCGATCATAGCAGCGAAAAGCCCACTAATGCGCATAAATGGCATCAGCATATCGGCGAGAAACTGATTGACTGTCGCCAGTTCAACTTCCATGCAGTTACCCTACTACCTGCGGGATCATATCTACCATTCTAAAGGTGAAGTCCATAAGTTGCTGTACCAACCAATTTCCTCCCCAACTTAAAGCAAGCAGCGTAACTAATAGGCGAGGAAGGAAACTCATAGTTTGTTCGTTTATCGATGTCGCGGCCTGAAATACCGCAACAATCAGCCCGATAATAAGACTAGGCACGATAACCGCAGACACGAGCACGATAACCATAAACATGGCTTCACGAAGAATTTCTACAAAGACTTCTGGTGACATAGGTTCTCCTAGACGCCCATACCAAAACTGGTCGCCAACGTGCCAAATATAAGGTTCCAGCCATCAACCAATACAAACAACATAAGTTTAAATGGTAGCGATACAATCATGGGGGATAGCATCATCATACCCATCGCCATCAAAATAGACGCGACGACTAAGTCGATAATAAGAAATGGGATAAAAAGCATAAAGCCAATTTGAAACGCCGTTTTTAATTCACTGGTCACAAAAGCAGGAATTAGTATGGTCAATGGCACTTCATCGGTATCTGCATATTTGCCTTCGTCTCCGGCAATCCTCACAAATGTTTCTAAGTCTCGGACACGGGTTTGTGACAGCATAAACGCACGCATTGGCGTTTTGGCTTGTTCTAGCGCATCTAAACTTGTCATTTCTTCATTTAAGTAAGGCTGCAATGCGCGCTCATTCACCTCTTCAAATACCGGCGCCATAATAAACATCGACAAAAATAAACTTACACCTATAAGAATTTGGTTTGATGGAGACTGCTGTAGACCAATGGCTTGACGTAAAATGGACAGCACGACGATGATGCGCGTAAATGATGTCATCATCATAATAAAAGCAGGAATAAGGCTAAGCGCTGTCATGATAAACAGCGCTTGTAAGGTCATGGTATAATCTTGCGTGCCATCAGGGTTGGTCACTACCGTTACCGCTGAAATCCCCTGCTGAGCCAATGCGCTGCTGCTGAACAAAAGGGTAAGTAGCGAGAAAATGAAAAACCAATGTTTACGTGTCATGTTTATCGTCCTTTATGGCAGGGTTAATTTTACCCGCCATTGCGGCAACCAGCTTTTGCTTGAATAACTCGCCACCTTGCTTACTTTCTCGCTGTGGCGTTTCAAGTTTAGCGTCTAATTTACTTAAGTGGGTAATCGTGTGAGAGGTAACGCCGACAAGATGCTGCTCATCGCCCACCTCAATCACCATAATTTTTTCTTTAGCCCCAGCAACCATACTTGCAACAACTTTCATTTGCCCGTTGCCCATGGTAGTGACATTAAATCGTCGCATGACATAGGCCAACGCAAAAATGATCGCCACTACCACGAGTAAAGATAGAAAAATTGACACTACCGATGCTGGGTTAGTAATTGACTGGGTAGATTGCGCGAATGCGCTTGAAGTGGAAATAAGGGGCAGCATAGCGCAACCCCTTATTAAATAAGAAGTTTTATCTGAGCTTCTTGATTCTCTCAATTTGACTAATAACATCTGTTAAGCGTATACCGAATTTGTCGTTAACCACTACTACTTCACCATGAGCAATCAACGTGCCATTTACCAATACATCTAATGGTTCACCGGCAACACGATCCAGTTCAACCACAGAACCCTGGTTTAACTGTAACAGATTTCGAATACTAATTTGACTACGACCGACTTCCATCGAGATAGTGACAGGAATATCGAGAATAGTATCAAGCTTCTTTTTCTCTTCTTGCGTAATCGGCGCGTCGTCGGTAAGTTCGTCTAACTCAGCAACCTGAACGTCTTCGTTCTCGCCTTCACCGTCTTCTGATTCGGCTTGCTCTGCCATTGCAGCAGCCCAATCATCCATACCGTCTTCACTCATGGGAACCTCCCCTTGCCTTACAGGTCTTCTTCGAGTACTTGCAGCTCGGCATCATTGTCTATGATGCGACCACCGCGTGTTAGTAACTGTAGCTCAGACTTCACAGAAGTCGGTCTTGCTATTTTTTCTACGATCTTTAATGCCAAGGTATCGCGCGAACGCCCCAGCTTGGCCCTAAATGTCGGTAAATCTTCAATTAGCACCGTAATGGTTTCTGGCATTTCTACCGGGATAATATCGCCAGGTTTAAACTCCATGACTTGCCTAAGCGGCACGTCAACATCGAGCATATGGGTGGTAAGCGCAACTTTAACATCCATAATTTCATCACGAAGCGCCTTGCTCCAGCGCAAGTCAGTGTCTTCTTTGTCGCTTTGTACACCCGCATCGAGCAATTCTCGAATAGGCTCTAGCATTGAATACGGTAACGACACGTGGAAGTCGCCGCCACCGCCATCAAGCTCTATATGAAACGAGCTAATCACCACTACTTCAGTGGGGCTTACAATGTTTGCCATTGCTGGGTTAACCTCTGAATCTAAGTATTCAAAGGACACATCCATCACCGGCGCCCACGCTTCTTTATAATCTTCGAAAATGATTTTAAGCAGCATTTGAATGATACGTCGCTCGGTAGGTGTAAACTCTCGCCCTTCAATTTTGGCGTGATAACGACCGTCACCGCCGAAAAAGTTGTCGACCAAGATAAACACCAAGCGCGCTTCCATGGTAATAAGACCAGTGCCCTTAAGAGGGCGAAAGCGCACCATGTTCAAGCTGGTTGGCACGAACAACGTGTGAATATACTCACCAAACTTTATCATCTGAATGCCATTGATTGACACTTCAGCAGACCGGCGCATCATATTAAACAAGCTTACTCGCATGTGACGTGCGAAACGCTCGTTTACAATTTCAAGCGTAGGCATACGCCCACGCACAATTCTATCCTGCGAGGAAAAGTCATATTCGAGTGTAGAAGCATCAGAGTCGCCATCACTGACTTCCTCTTCTTCCACATCGTCCACCCCATGTAATAGGGCATCGATTTCATCTTGAGATAATAAATCGCTCACAGGTTTCTACTCTCTATTGCATTACAAAGCCAGTGAACAGTACGCGCTCGACGACGTCACTACCCGCAATGTCTTTAAGCACTCGCTGTACTTCGCTCACAGCCTGTTCTCGTAATTCAATTTTACCCGCTTCAGTGACCAAATCATCGGCATTTGATGCACTAAAGACTTGTAACAACGTGCCTTCGATTAAAGGAATATGCGTTTTTGCCAACTCCTCATTATCAGAGCCCCGCACAAGAAGTTGTACTTTAATCTGTACAAGCCTATCTCGACCCGCACCCGGCACGTTAAAAACAAACGGTCTAGGCATTGCCACATAAAGCGCGGTACCCACTTCAGCTTTAGCCGCGGGCGCAGCAGCCGTTTGCGCGTCTGACTGAGCAAGCTGTTCAGCGGCAGGCTCATCGCCACCGGCAAACAAAAGAAAATACGCTGCGGCACCGCCACCTACCAGTACGACCGCGATGATGATAATAAGCATCATCTTGCCTTTTTTCTTTCCGCCTTCTTCAATCTCTAATTCTTCATCTGCCATGTTGATTCCGTTAATTTAACCGTGATGTGCGTATTATCAGTTATCACCAGCAAATGGCAATGCTGCATTAGTCAAAACTTCACTTTTGTTTTCACTAATAAAGATAGCTGTTGAGCCAATATTTAAACACTTTGTTATGCGTAGAAATCAATACCACCTTTTAACTCTCTCGTGATCCCTTGCTCAATCACTGTAGTATTGTCGTCCATGCCGTCGTTGTGTTGATTATTTGACTCTGCGCCACCATTGCCTTGTCCTGCAAATTGTTGGCCACTTTCACCGTTAGATGAATTATCTTTTTGGACATGGGCATCACCCAGTTCAATCCCTTGTTCTGATAACATTTCTCTTAAACGGGGCATACTCTCGGCCAACGCGTCTTTCGCTTGTTGAGATTGAACAACAAAACTGACGCTTGCAGCATCACCAGATACGTTCACGCGCACTTGCATGGAACCTAACTCTGGTGGGTCTAATCGGATTTCAGCCATTGTGTTGCGGGCGTTAACCATCCAACGTATTTTTTCATTCAGTTGCTGCTGACCCTCTGGCTTGTGAATATTCACAGCTTTATCGAAGCCATCTAGCTGTTGCTGGGTTTTTGACGACTCGACTCGCGCTTGGTTATTCTCAACTAGTTGGGTATCTGTTTGTACTAGCTGACTTTGAAAAACGCTTTGCGCACTTTGCTGAGATTGATTAACAAGTTGCATAAATTGTCCAACTTGCGTGTCAATAGTCGCCATCATTGCTTGGGTATTACTTTGAGAGAGACCAGCCTCATTGGCCGCATTAGCTACTAATGCGGCAATATCGATTCCTGGCTCTCTTCCCTGCGCGACTTGTTGCTGAAATTCGTTGATACCGGCGATTATATTCGTTTTAAGTGACTGCTGTTGCTGTGGTGTTACACCAGATGAAAGCGATGCAGCAATACGTTCAGCCAAAGACTCTGTCGCTTTTTGCGCAGCTTCAGGTGACAGCGTTGAAATAACATGCAGCACGTCTTCAGCCATCGCTGTAGTATCTTGAGTGAACGTTGATTGTGACCCGTGTGCTTCACGCTTAACCTGTGAAAGTTCAAGCCCTTTTCCGTCTTGCGCAACACCACGCGTTGAAGTATTCGTACTAGCGAGTGCTGCGATACTCTCTTCAGCACTTTTTACTTCACGCTCTGTGGCACCAACAAGCTCATCATTAATAAGTTGTACAGCGAGTTCGGCATCGTTGGAAAGCGTGGTAGCGGCGTTTGCTTTACCGTTTTGGTTATCTGCAACCTGACTACTGAACTTTGCCACTAATGCGGTAAGGCTCGCATCAACATTATCAACCCCAGCGTTAATTTTTTCGCCGGCATGTGAATGCTCACTTTGTTGGCTTCCTGCCTGTTGCGCAACAAGTAGCGCAGCGATATCGGCGATGGCTTTTTTCGCCTCTTCAGATATAGGTTTACTCGAGTACTTCTCTAATTGAGACGCTAACTGTTGCGCGACCGCAGCTTCACTTTCCATAAGCGACACATCAGGTGTTAAGATTGGTGTGCTTTGAACACGTTGCGATTTAATTCCGTCAATACCGCTATTATCCAATGTCATTTCTTTTTCTAACGATAGTAGTGTTGCGCTTTTAACTTTGCTCATATCATCGTTTAAGCGCGGTAAATCAGGCATATCAGGATCACTGGCTTTGCCTTCGGCACCTGTCGTTATTGCACTATCGCTATCCAATGGTGTTGTCGTGTCGGCCTGTTGGTCTGTTGGCAGGCCACCCACAGGAATAATGGTATCTTCAGGCAGGGCGTCGGTATTTAGCGTACCCTTACCTTTTTCTCCAATCACAGATTCAACAAAAGCCAACCAATTCGTTTCGGATTGCGCATCAGTGTCTGCATCCTCGATGTTGACTGTCGATGCGTGCTTTTGAAGAACGTCGCTATCGCTTTGCGCATCGTCGACAGGCAAGCCAATTGCACCCGCATAGGGGTCTTTAGCATTAGCCGAGAGTGCAGCAGTTTGCTCATCACTTGATGTACGCTTATCGCCCACCATATGGCTTTTAAGGTTTTCCTGCTCAAGCGCGTTAGCATCTTTACCTGTACTATTGCGCGCTTCATTGTCAGCATCAGGGCGGTATTCGGTGTTATCGTTTACATAGGGCTGGGTAGGATCATCGGTTTTGTGTCTGTGCACGTCAATGCGCTGTGCACTATTACTTTCGTTAACGTTTCCAACCGATTGGTTCTCGCCTTTCACTAACGCGCTGTCTTTCGCTTGAGAGAATGCATCGCGAAATGCTTCATTGTTTAGTGACTGCTGATTATTACCAATACCTGACTCTACCGCTTGTGCTGTTGTGCTTGCGGCGAAGGGTAACCCGGCAAGGTCTGTTTTTTGTGCGGCAATTTGTTGCATCATTATTCTACCGTCCTACAGTGACTGGTTCGCGCTATTACGTATAAAACCTTGTTAACCGTCATTTCAAACCGATGATTATCAACGCTTTTTAATATACTGTACCGTTTAATATTGCGTATTTGCCTAACGAAAGTCATTCGCGGCAGCAACGTTCTGTAATAGAAATTGCAATTAACGTTCCAACTACTAATTCTTTTTTGGAAAGGAAATGAAAGTGGCAATAAACAAGTGAAATCGATGGATTAAAAGGGGCGCTTTTGTGCACGAAAAAAGCGTTGAGACGCAAACTCGTCCATCATTGCCTGTTCAGCTCGCGCTTCTTTTGCCAGTTTTACGGCTTCTTTCTTACTGAGTAAAAGCTCGACGGCTTTCACCTTCTGCTGCTGCTTTAACCACAATTGTTTTCGCTGGTCAGCCGCCATTTTGGCTCTAGCAATGATATGCATTTGTTGCTCACACGCTTTATCAAGCTTTCCTACGAACGATAAATGCTGCTGATAGTGCGTAGCGGTAACACCAGACTGCCCGGTTTGCTGAATATCTTTTATATAATCGACGCGGTATTGTTCAAGACTAGCAAGCTTTTGTTTTTGCTGATTTACATTCAATTGGGCTTGCTGAAATAGCTGTGCTTCTTTCTGTTCTTTTTCTCGCTCAAAGTCAGCTAGCCTTTCTAATTGTTTAGACATAACGAATTACCGATTCCCTAACCCTTTGGCAAGCGCGGCCATACCCTCTAAACATTCATCGTAGGGTAATACTTGCGTCATGCCTTGTTGAAGAAAGGCGTTTATTGCTGGTTCCGCACGAATGGCAAGGTCAATACGGGGGTCTGAACCCTGCGCATAAGCGCCAATGGCAATGAGATCTTGGTTTTGTTTGTAGTTTGAATAAACTTGGCGAATACGTCTTGCCATAACTTGATGCTCTTCACTTACTACCATTGGCATAACGCGGCTTATCGACGCTTCAACATCGATAGCTGGGTAGTGCCCGCTATCGGCCAATGAGCGTGATAAAACAATATGTCCATCCAAAATCGCGCGGGCCGCATCGGCTATCGGATCTTGAAGATCATCACCTTCTGTTAATACGGTATAAAACGCCGTAATCGAACCCTGACTATCGCTTCCGTTTCCGGCACGCTCTACCAACGCCGGTAGCCGTGCAAATACAGAAGGCGGGTATCCTTTCGTCGCAGGGGGCTCCCCAACAGCTAATGCTATTTCCCTTTGCGCCATGGCGTAACGGGTAAGCGAATCAATGAGTAGCAGTACTTTTAAACCTTGGTCGCGAAAGTATTCAGCAATCGTGACTGCGGTTTCACAACCTTTCAAGCGCATTAAGGGAGAGGTATCTGCTGGAGCCGCAACCACCACAGCCCGCTTACGCTCTTCTTCGGTCAAAATATCATGAATAAACTCTTTCACTTCGCGGCCACGTTCACCCACTAAACCCACGACTACAACGTCAGCCTCACACCCACGGGTCATCATGCCAAGCAGTACGCTTTTACCTACACCACTGCCTGCAAATAACCCCATGCGCTGACCAATACCCACGGTATTCATGGTGTTAATCGCGCGTACGCCCACATCCATTGGCTGAGTAATCGCACGGCGTAATAATGGATTCATCGGGGGCCGGGTTGTTGGCACTCGCGCGTCGGCTTGAATCTCACCAAGGCCATCAAGTGGCTGTCCATTACCATCCACTACACGGCCTAACAGCCCCATACCAACTGACAACCCACTTTGGCGATTTAACGGCATTACACGGCTACCTGGAACAATGCCTCGCACTGCCTCCGTTGGCATTAAATAAGTGATGTCATCGCCAAAGCCGACCACTTCAGCTTCAATTTCGCCCTCAACGGTTTGGACCAAGCATTGACTGCCGACGGGAAGTTGACAGCCTACCGCTTCTAACGTTAACCCTATGCCCCTCACCAACTTACCTGCCGCAACCACAGGCGGTGTGGAGACTTGCTTTGTTAGATTATCGAAATGTTCGTGCCAAGGGCTAGTCATTCGACAACCCCTGATTCAAAAGAAATTTATCTATCACATCGCGACACCGACGTTCGACAGACACATCGACCGCATTGTGTGTGGTAACAATGTCACAACCGCCCCGTTCAATGGTAGGAGAGGAATCAAATACCCATTTTTTCTGTGCAATTTCATCATCGCCGAAATGCGCAGTGACCAAAGCGATGTCTTCTGGGTGCATTGTGATTTGATATTCTGACTGTTGAATAGGAAGGGCTTTCATGCCCTCAGAGAGCGCTTGTAGTATCACTTTTTCATTGGAAACGACTTCAGTTCTGATCACAGACTTGGCAAGCGTAACGGCAAGTTTTACTAACTGGTCACGGGTTTCGTCATTAGCCTGAGAAAGCGGGGCGTGAAGTTTTTCTACTAACTGTTGCCATACCTCTACTTGCGTATCAACCTGGGCTTTGCCATCTTCAAGTGCTTGAGCAAGGCCTTCTTCATACCCTTTTTCTTTTCCTTCGGCGAGCCCTGTATCAAGGCCTTCTTGTTTGCCCGCGTCGAAACCTTCTTGCTTTCCTTCTGAATATCCTTCTTCGTACGCTGCTTGTCGGATGGCTTCAATTTCTTGCGCCGTGGGCGGCTTTACTTCTTGTTCTTCTTCTGGCGGCTCGTATTTCCAATCTGAACGAAAATTTAAGGCATTCGTTTTGCCGTCATCTGCCTTAGATGATGCCTCTTCAACGAAAGGTAAATCCCACTTTTTCGCATCATTTACTTCGTTATCAGTAAAGCTTTTATTCGACGCCATTATTATTTCCAGCTTAGTACAACAACGTTTATATTCTTTGGATTAGTAACACAACAGCGAAAGATTACAGGAACTCTTCGCCGCCGCCACCACCAAGCATGACTTCGCCTGAATCAGAAAGACGTCGTGCCACAGAAAGAATTTCTTTTTGTGCGGTTTCCACTTCAGAAATACGCACAGGCCCCAGTGCTTCAAGATCATCATTGAGCATTTCTGCCGCACGCTTAGACATGTTTTTCATGATCTTATTCTTAAGCTCTTCGTCTGCACCTTTGATTGCTTTAAGCAGCGCGTCTTGTTGTACTTCTCGCAGAATGGCTTGAATGCCTTTGTCATCAACATCTATCAGGTTATCAAACACAAACATTAAGTCTTGAATCTGTTGGCTCATTTCTTCGTCTTGCTCACGGATTGCATCCATAAGCTGACCTTCGATGGCCGTATCGAGATAGTTCATGATGTTTGCAGCTGATTTCAGGCCGCCCATCTTCGCGGCTTGTGTACCCGCTTGACCTGCGAACTGTTTCTCCATGATTTCGTTAAGCTCTTGCAGTGCTGCTGGCTGAACTTCTTCTAGGTTCGCAATACGCATAAGAAGATCCAAGCGCACTTTCTCTGGAAATTGCGCCAATATTTCGGCGCTTTGCTCGGGCTCTAAATAGGACAATACAATGGTTTGAATCTGAGGGTGTTCATTGCGAATAATGCTGGCCACTTGCTTAGAGTCCATCCATTTCAGTGAATCTAACCCTTTTGCTCCGCTTCCCATCAATATCTGATCGATAAGGTTAGCCGCTTTGTCTTCACCTAGCGCTGCGGTTAATGCTCGCTTCACAAAGTCTTGGCTTTGGAAACCAATCGTACTGTAATTCTGTATCTCTTCGATAAAGTGTTTGTGCACAGAGGTAATCTTACTCTGCGTCATATCATCCACTTTCGCCATCTCAGTACCAAGCTTTTGCACTTGCTTGGGCTCAAGATGTTTTAAAATCTGTGCCGCATCTTCCTCTGATAGACTAAGTAACAAGATAGCGGCCTTTTCTACCCCTTCGAGTTTACTTACGTCATAGGACGCTTCTTCTGTATTGGCGAGTTCTTCAGCCATAATACTTTCTCACTTACTCGTCTTGCATCAACCAGCCCTTAACGACCTGGGCTGATAACTCTGGTTCATTTGCCACTAGCGCACGAACCGCTTTTAGCACATCTTCATCTTTATGAAGGTCAGGTAGCATAAGCGAACCGTCTGCCGCGAAGCCAACTTGCCCTTCATCAAACTCAGTTGACAACATACTGATCGTATCATCACCTAAGTCTAATCCTTCATCTGCATCAAAATCTTCAACATCTTTCGATTCATCAGGGTTAATCAAACGGCGTAGCATAGGTCTTATCACGAAGATAATAAGCACCATAATTACCAAGCCACCAATCACAAGTTTAAGTATAGGCAAAAACCCTGGCTGTTCCCACAAAGGAACATCTTCAATCGCGCCGGTATCCATGCGGGTGAAAGGAACACTAACAACTTCAAGAGAGTCACCGCGGGTCACATCAAACCCAATGCCGCCTTGCAGTAATCTTCTAATATTAAGTAGCGCTTCTTGCTTTCTAGGCTCAGGCGTAATCGTGCCATCTTCACCTGCAACTTGTGCATAATCAACCGCAACAGAAACGCTTAGTCTGCGGATCACCCCTGTTTGCTTTTTGGTGTGACTTATTGTGGTGTCTAGCTCGTAGTTTCGCGTAGACTCTTTAGCCGTTCTTCCTGGCATGGTGGTTTGCTGGTTGCCTGCGCCGTTTGCTTGTTCTGGTATGTTTGAGTTAAGCGGAGGCTGGTTAGTCAACGCACCTGGAATACCGCCAACACCACCGCCAACACTATTCTCTTCAATAACCATCTCGCTTCTAACAGCAGGCAAATCAGGATTATAGCTACGCTGTGTCTGTTCCATGGCAGTAAAGTCCATACTGACATCAGCTTGCGCCGTATAGTTGCCAATGCCTAATACGGGAATGAGGATCGCATCTATCTTTTCTAGGTACTCCTGTTCCCGCTGACGTTCTATTTCATATTCTTTTCTAGCACGCGAGCTTAGGGAGTCTTGAGAGCCTGAATTGAGTAGTCTGCCATTGCTGTCGGTAACGGTAACCTTCGAAGGTTCCATGTTCTGCACCGCTGAAGCAACGATATCGACAACCGCATCAACTTCTTCACCAGAGATAACGGCGCCGCGTTTCGCCGTTAATACAATAGTGGCAGATGCCTTCTTTTCTCGCCTTGCAAATACGTTTTCTTTCGGCATTGCCAGTAACACACGTGCTTTTTGGATACTTGACATGTCTTCGATGGTAGACGCAATTTGTTTTTCTCTAGCGTGCTTTAGCCTTTCCATTTCGACGCGTTGACTAACACCAAAGCCCATGTCTTGCATGATGATGTCTGAACCAGTGTCTGAACTACTCGTAAGCCCTTGTCGTGTCATCCCTAAGCGGACGTTTTGGAATTCGTCACTGCGAACGTATACCGTATTGCCTTCTAACCGATATTCAATTTGATTGGCATCCATGTAATCAAGCGTTTCAATAAGCTCTTGGGTCTCCATTTTTGCCAACGGCCTAAAATCGGGCTCTTGTGCCCACAAGAAAATGAAGATTGCGATGACGACGCAAATAACCAGAACGACCACGAGCGCCATTTGACGCATCATTTCCGCACTGCCTATCGAGTCCATAAAACCAGATTTGTTTTCGGGTTCTGAATCGGCGTTCATGTTTTGATCTGGAACGCTTAAATTAGTGCCTGTTGCTTCAGCCATAACTTACTCCAACTACACCGGCATGTTCATAATTTGCTTGTAAGCTTCAAGAACCTTGTTTCTTACTTGCACGGTAGCCTCGAACGCAATGCCAGACTTTTCTTTTGTTAGCATGACTTCAGCAAGGCTCAAAGAAGGATCTCCCATTTCAAAGCGCTGTTGTGCATCTTTCGATGCGAGCTGCATGGTGTTCACCCCATCTACTGCGTGCTTTAGCATGGTAGCGAAGTCACTTGCTGATGAATTGATTTCACTTAATGGTTGGGGTTCATTAACTTGAAGGCGCGTTTGTCCAATCATGTTCTGCATATCTTGGTACAAACTGTTGGCTTTAATGTCCATAACCACTCCTGTAAATGTCATCGCCGTAGGGCTGAAGGATGACGTAGTCGTTTTTCTCAATAGTAAGCATGTCATTGCAAACACCACGCCAACTTTAAAAATCGTTTATATTCATGAACTTATACAGGGCGGCAAAAAGTTGCCAATATAATGACGCGGCGATTAGGGGGAGCGGAGTGGAACAGATAAAAAACCGCCGCAAGTGCGGTAGCTAAGCTTGCGGCGGTAGCGCTACATAAATTGTTTGTATTGCACGATAAGGTTATGCAGGAACCTCGATACCATCATCACGCATTCGGGCAAGTTTATAACGTAACGTACGAGGGCTAATCCCCAGTTTTTCAGCTACATCTTTTCGCTTACCGTTACATGACACCAGCGTATCTAAGATTATTTGATGCTCTTGGTGGCGAAGTTCTGACCCCAACTTACTTGAATCATCTAATTCGCTAACAACATCGGGTTCAGGGTTAATTGCCGTATCAATCATCAGATCAGTGGCATCTATCTCACCGTTCTCACATAAGATGAGTGCACGTTGAACAACATTCTCTAATTCTCGAACGTTTCCAGGCCACGTATATTGCGTGAGCTTGTTGCGTGCTGATGCACTTAACCTAACCGATGGCATACCTTGTGATGTCGCATGGCGCATAATCAGATGTTCTGCTAATGGCACAATATCACCAGGGCGTTTATAAAGAGGTTGCCACTCGATTGGAAAGACATTCAAGCGATAGTACAAGTCTTCTCTAAATGTGCCGACATCGACGGCTTTACGAAGGTCGCGGTTACTGGTTGCGATAACACGCACATCTAATTTGACCGTTTTTCTGCCGCCTAACCGCTCAACTTCGCGCTCTTGCAAAACACGAAGTAATTTAGCTTGAAGCGCTAAATCCATTTCTGTGATTTCATCAAGCAACAGCGTGCCGCCCTGTGCCTGCTCAAACTTACCAGGACATGCTTGAATAGCGCCGGTAAAAGCGCCTTTTTCATAGCCAAACAATGTGGCTTCAAGCATGTTCTCAGGAATGGCTGCACAATTGATAGCCACAAAAGGTGCTTCGCTTCGCTGTGACTGGTCGTGAATATAACGCGACAACACTTCTTTGCCAGAGCCGCTAGGGCCCAGTACCATCACAGTAGCCTCGGACTGTGCGACTTTTCTAGACAGCGTGAGCAATTGTAGGCTGGAAGGGTCTGCTACGATGGGCGTGCGCGATTCAATTTTTTGCGCAGGCGCATAGCGACCAACAAGATTAAGCAACACTTCTGGTGCAAACGGCTTTGATAAATAGTCGGTAGCGCCATCACGCATCGCTTGCACTGCATCATCAATGGTAGCGTAAGCGGTCATTAGCAAAACAGGAAGCTGAGGGTATTTCGCTTTAATATTTTTAAGCAGCGTTAAACCACTCATTTCCGCCATTTGAATATCGCTTACTACAAGGTCGATTTTTCTGCCCGACAGCACCATTAACGCTGCTTCTGCACTATCTGCATCCACCACGTCGTAATCGCCTAGAAGCAAGGTATCGAATAACGCTTCTCGCAAACCTGCATCATCTTCTACGATAAGAATTGTTGTACGTGCCATGTTTATCTCCTATTGATTACGCTACGTTCGAGTGCATATTGAACGCTGCATCATCACGACTACCATCACAAGGTAGGGTAATAGTGAACCGCGCACCTGACTGCGGAATATTGGTTACATTGAGCTCACCGCTATGTGCAGTGACAACCGATTTAACGACGGCTAACCCCAACCCTGTTCCATGTGTTTTGGTGGTAAAAAACGGCTCAAAAATTTTATCTTTTATCGTATTTGGTACACCAGGCCCGTTATCTTCGACTGACAATGCGATGTGCCCGTCAGTAACGTCAGCTTTCAGTGAAATGGCATACCCCTTTGGCGTAACCTGACTTGCATTATGGACAAGGTTTAGTAACGCGCCCTGAAGGGCCGTGAGGTTGCCAGTAAAGGTTTCCTTGTTCTCGAAACCACTGATATCTAAACGCTGTTGCGCCTGTGCCGTCATCGTACTGGCCGTAGCTTCAACCGCATCGAGTAATGCATCAAGCGTAAGCGTAGTGACCACTTGCTCTTCACCTGATTTGGCAAATAAAAGCATGTCATTGACTTGGCTTTCCAGCTCTTTGAGCCTATCTGTCAGCTTGTTGGCAAACTGCTCTTGCGAGTGCCCTGGTAAATTTTTTCGTTTTAAATTTGATGCGTATAGCATGGCTGCGGAAAGCGGCGTACGAATTTGATGTGCCAATGAAGCAACCATCTTACCCAGAGAAGATAGCCGCTGCATATGGCTGACTCGCGCCTGCAGCTGCCTCGTTTCAGTAAGATCGGTGATAACGATGAGCTGTCCCGGCTCGTTTTCCAGCGGCGTTATAGACAACTTAACTCGTCTACCATCAACCAGAGAGACTTCGTGACCGTCATCGGCACGAGGCTTAAACGAGCGAGTGATAATACTGCGCCATACCTCTTCTTCAAGCGGCTCGCCAAGCAATGCTTTGGCTTGGTCGTTTGCTTGACGCACAACACCTTTACCGTCAATGACGATAACGCCCGCAGGCATCACGTGAAGAAGGTGCTCTAACCGACTTGCTTGGCGACGAAGAGACGTTATTTCAGACTCACTGGCATCAGACACTGGCGTAACGTCGAATGGCGCGCCAACAGAGGGCGAGCTAAATGAATTGTATTCAGATGATAGAGTGCTGCTTACGTAAGTCATATCTTCCTCGTCAATTAACAGACGTTACCAAGTATGACTATGTTAAAGCAGGAGGCGTGCCACAATTTTAAACCCTAACAATCAGAGTGTTAGCGCAATAAACTACGTTTTTTTACGTCAATTACCTGACGTTGATGATAAATCTTCAGCGCGCGCAATCTCATATTTACGCATTTTTTCGACGAGGGTTGTTCTTCTCATTCCTAATTTGTCTGCGGCGCGAGCAACAACCCAATCTTGTTTGTCTAACGCTTGCATGATGAGGTTAATTTCAAGCTCTGAAAGGTACTCTTTTAAATTTACTCCCTCTTCGGGAAGCGCTGTCGCGACAACAAGTTCTTGTTCTTGCTCTTCGCTATCATCATACGGCTCTTGTGCAGCTGCCTCGGCAAACAACTCATTGAAGGCATCTCGCTCTAGCAACTCTTCAGGATAGTCAGGCTCGTAAGGGTCTACATCGCCATATTGATATTTTGCGGGTAGGTCGGCAACATCCACGATTTGCCCCGGATAAAGAATGGTCAGTCGCTCGACAAGGTTTGATAGCTCTCTTACATTACCAGCCCATTCGTGCTCCATTAACGACGCAATAGCGCGTTCTGTAAAGTGAACGCCGTCTACACCATCTCCCTGTATACGGCTATTTAATTCTTGCAGTAACAAGGGGATATCGTCTTTACGCTGTCGAAGAGCAGGGCTATCAATGGGGAAAACATTAAGGCGGTAATACAAGTCTTCACGAAATTTATCTTCTTGAATCATAACATCAAGGTTTCTGTGGGTCGCCGCGATAATACGAACGTTACACTTTATTGGCTTGTTGCCACCCACTCGCTCAAACATTCTTTCTTGCAATACACGAAGTAACTTAACCTGCATTTGTAAGGGCATATCACCTATTTCATCAAGAAAAAGCGTGCCTCCCTCAGCAAGTTCGAAACGTCCTTTTCGGGCACTAATGGCCCCCGTAAATGCACCTTTCTCATGCCCGAACAATTCGCTTTCTAGCAGTTCTCCCGGGATGGCACCGCAATTTACAGGAATAAAGGGCCCGTCTTTGCGCTCTGAAAAAAAGTGAACATTTCGAGCCACCACTTCTTTACCAGTACCCGACTCACCCAATATAAGCACCGTCGCTTCGGTAGGCGCGACTTGCTCTACTAACCGGCGCACTATTTGAATTTGCTCACTTTGCCCGACTAAACTTCTGAATAATCGGGTTTTGGCATTACCTAATCGGCTCAGACCTGGCTTTCTTCGACTGTATTCCTGACAGCGGTGAATGGCTTGTGTAAGCACCGGATAGGTAAGAGGAAGTGATACCACACTAACAAGGTTGTGTTCAGCAGAAATCTCAACAGCACCAGACACCAGTGCGACGAACGGCACAGAGGGGAACTGTGCCACTAATTTATTCATCGTTGCGTTGTCTGCGCTGTCTATTAGCACAGAATCAGCGCCACGTTCGTTCAGAAAACTCTCGCACGTCGAAAAAGAGCGCGATTGATATGATTCACCCAAAAAGGCGACAATAGTTTCTAAGCTTTTAATGAGTTCCTGATTATCACTAACCAGCAAGATATCCTTCATCAATTCCCCGAGAACGCTTTGTTATTATTTACAGTTTAGCGCATTTGCAAATTGTAACGGCAAAAGTTGTCAGCGCAACTGATGTTTTCGGAAATATAGCAATAAAAAAAGCAGGTTTCCCTGCTTCTTTTGAAAAATTATGCTTTTAAGTGTTAACTAAGTAACGCTAGCACCTGCCCTTCCTGTTGATTTGCTTGGGCTTGCACCGTTAACGCTGCCTGAGCTTGTACGTCGTTTGAAGCACGTTGCGACGCAGCTTGAGCAAAGTCTACATCCTGTATTCGACTGCGCGATTCTGCCACGTTAATGTCTGATTGGGTTAAATTTCGCGCAGTGCTTTGCAGTGCGTTCTGTGTTGCACCCAAATCAGCTTGTGCACCACCCAGCGTTTCGATGGCAGAATCTGCCGCACTAAGGGCATCATTTAGACTGGTACCTGAAGTTAAGTCAATCGAGAGTATATCGCCAAGCTGTGAAGCAATATCTTGGGTTTGAATATCCACTGACTGAGAACCGTTCGCGCCAACTTGAAAGTTAAGCGCACCGTCTTCTGACAGCAATGGCTTGCCGGCAAAGTTGGTTTGTTCAATCGTTTGAGTAATGTTGTCTTGCAACTGCGAAATTTCAGACTGAATGGCATTACGGTCGCCATCAGTTAAAATACCATTACCTGATTGAATAGTAAGTTCGCGAATTCGATTTACATCGTCGTTAATATTACTTAAACCACCTTCAGCAACCTGCGCTAAAGAAATGCCGTCATAAACGTTATTAATGGCCTGTCGATTACCTTCCACTTGTGAGGTCAGTCTATCGATGATCTGCTGAGCCGCAGCACCGTCAGAGGCATTGTTGACTTTTTTACCGGACGCTAGTTTTTCGAATAGATTGGTTTGCTTTTCCTGAATCTGATTCAATAAACTGGACACACCATTTTCATTTACTTGCATGGTTGCAGACCTTAATTCGATTTTTATTCGATTATTTAAATTATAACACAATATCGTACAACTTCTAACCAGACGCATGTGTAGAATATTATACGTGCCATTCGAAATTTATACGTAAGCACAAACGAATCAAGACGTGTTTACCTTTATCGATTAAAGTAAGTCGTTGAATGGCCGATGACACGGTATAGACAGTATTCACCACCTTTTTGAGATGATGAAAATATGAATGTAGCAATCATTCCCGCCCGCGGTGGTAGTAAACGTATTCCAAGGAAAAATGTAAAGGCTTTTTGCGGTAAACCTATGATCGCGCATGCAATTCACATAGCACTAGCTAGCGAGTTTATCGACAAAGTGGTCGTGTCTACAGACGACCTAGAAATTGCAGACGTGGCCATTACCCACGGCGCTGAAGTCCCTTTTATTCGCCCTCTTGAACTAGCAGACGATCACACAGGTACGAGCCCTGTGGTACGCCATGCCATTTCAGAACTCATCAAAAGCAACTGGCAACTCGATTATTGTGCTTGTATCTACGCTACGTCGCCCTTGCTATCCACTTCAATGGTTGACGCCTGCTATCAAACGTTATTGAAGAACGAGGGAACTGACTACGTCTTCACAGCTGCGCGTTTTTCATTCCCTATTCAACGAGCCATTCTTCAAACTGACAATGGAGGTGTAAAACCATTCGATGACGTGGGAATTACTCAACGTTCGCAAGACTTAGAGCCAGCCTATCACGATGCTGGTCAATTATACTGGGGACACCATAAAACTTGGTTAGATGAGAGTAAGCGTATATTCGGGCACAATTCCAAGATGGTCGTCATGCCGGATCATTTAGTACAGGATATTGACACTCCTGAAGACTGGGTTAGGGCTGAGCTTTTGTATAAGCTAATTCATGGCGAGAATACTCAGTGAACATTGTATTTAGAGTAGACGGCTCCACTGACATTGGCCTAGGTCATGTTATGCGCTGTTTGGCATTAGCAAAGCAAGTTAACGAGCAGCTCGACAGCATTTTTTTGTGCCAAGATTTGCCAAGACAAGTTTCTCAGATGATTACAGACGCCGGCGTTACGTTACTCTCGCTTGGCGACGATGAATTTTTAATTAACTCTACAAGTGCGGCTGAGCGCGTTCTCAGCTCAGAAAAGCAAAAGCAACATGCCCGTAAATGTTTGGGCCTACTTTTGGAGGTACTAGACGGTAACATAGACCTCTTAGTAGTAGACCACTACGCATTATCAGCACCATTTTGCCGCGCGATGCGTGTCCACTGCGACAACATTGCAGTAGTAGACGACCTCGCTAACCGAGCGCACGACTGCGATGTGTTAATCGATCAAAACGTCTATAACAAGATTGATACTCGATATAAAGGTTTGGTTCCTGAGCACACACACATGTTGCTAGGGCCCAAATATGCGCTACTTCGAAAGGAGTTTTATCAACAACCCACGGTGCATCGACAAAACAACCACTTGGTTGTGTGTTTTGGTGGTAGTGATCCTGAGAATCTTACCTCACGGACGGTAGATGTCCTGCTTACACTCTGCGAGCAAGACTATACCGCCGATATTGTTGTAGGTGGAGCATACGCAAATGTAGACGGGTTGAAGAGAAAACTCAATGATCACCCAAAAATGACGCTCCATCACAACATCTCCTTTCTTTCGCAATTAATGCACCATGGGAGCTTTATGATTGGTGCCGGCGGAACTATGCACTGGGAGAGAGCCAGAACAGGAATCGCAGGCCTTGTCATAACGATTGCTGACAATCAGATAGAAACCACTCGCTGTCTAGACGAAAGACAGTGCTGCATATGGCTTGGCTCAAGCGATACTGTTACAGATTGTCAGATTCGTAAAGCCATTGAATTTGCGCTACATTCTCCGCAAAAAATACACAAAATTGCCAACAACGCTCGTATACTTGTCGGTGAACATCAACATCCGTCTTTCGTCATGGACGAGATACTTAATATCATAAAGAGGAAGTCATGAAGCCAATTACGATAGGTGATATGCAAATAGGTCCTGGGCTCGCGCCGTTTATCATCGCTGAAATGTCGGGCAATCATGGACAGTCTCTTGAGAAAGCCTATCGACTTATCGATGCGGCTGCGGCAGCTGGGGCGCACGCCATAAAATTACAAACGTACACGCCTGATACCATCACCCTAGACTGCCATGAAAAGGAATTCTTCATAGAAGATCCTAACAGTTTATGGAAAGGAAACTCACTTTATAACTTATATAAAGAAGCAATGACGCCTTGGGAATGGCACAAAGAGCTATTCGATTATGCTAACAAACAGGGGTTAATGGCGTTTAGTACCCCCTTTGATTTAACCGCTGTAGATTTCTTGGAAACACTGAGCCCACCTTGCTATAAGGTTGCCTCATTTGAGAATACTGATCACGCAATACTCGCTGCTGTAGCAAAAACAGGAAAGCCCGTTATCGTCTCGACAGGAATGGCAAGTCAAGCCGAAATAGCTGAATCAGTTGAAGTGCTTCGAACCAACGGTTGTAATGATATCATCTTGCTTAAGTGCACAAGCAACTACCCTGCAAACCCAGTGGATGCCAATCTGAAGACGATCCCTCATTTGAGTGAACTGTTCGATTGCCATGTGGGATTATCTGATCACACTCCTGGTGTTGGCGTTGCAGTTGCGGCTGTAGCGTTAGGTGCAACCGTTGTTGAAAAACATTTTGTGCTCGACAGAAACGGTGGTGAAGTTGATGCTGAATTTTCTCTCGAACCACATGAGTTAAAATTGTTGGTTGATGAAACCGCACGTGCTGCAGTGGCAATTGGAAAAGTCAGTTATGGGGCCACCGAAAGAGAAAAAGCATCTCTCGTCCATAGGCGTTCGCTGTACATTTCCCAGGACTTAAAAGCGGGCGACATGTTAAATGAAAACAACCTTCGCTCGGTTCGTCCGGGCCTTGGACTTGCGCCAAAATACCTGCCATTGCTATTAGGTAAACGGATTAGTAAAGACGCGGCCAAAGGTACACCGATGAGTTGGGAACTGCTGTAACATGAAGGTTATACTATTTGGCGCAAGTAAAGGCGGCGAGAACTACATTGCGAATCACCCCGATTTGGAGATCGTCGCTTTTGTCGACAATGATGCCTCCAAGCACGGCACCATGTTTATGGGCTTTCCTATCATTGCACCAGAGAGTATTGCATCTCACAGGTTCGACAATATTGTCATAACCAGCCAGTGGGTTGATCAAATATATCGACAACTCACTGAAGAGCTAAAGATTCCAACATCTAAGATTGTTTCACCAAACAAGCAAGCCGTTAAAGCATCCCTTCCCTTTGAAGACGGTTCGACATTAGCGTTCGCCCAAGTGCTACTGCGTACACTGAATCGATTTTTTAATACAAAAAATATTTCTGTGTGTTTGGACTCTGGTACGCTTCTTGGTGCCATACGAGATAATGCATTGATTGCATGGGATGACGATATAGACCTGGCAATCGACAGAGACAACTTTGAAAGGCTCCAGGCATTATTACCTGAACTCTTTGAGTTGATTAGCAGCCGGTTTAACGTAAATTGGGAAATTGTCATCATTTCGGTAGATGGCATAGAATCATGTATTAATATTGAGTTTACAAACTCGTCTGAAACTGACTATGTTTTGTTTGATATAAGTATTCAACGGCGTGAATCTAAAGATGGATACTCTGAACTATTATCATCAGGTGGACTTTTCTTTGCACCAGCTAAACACTTCGAGCGTTTTGAGCACATTTCTTTCCTCGACGATATATTCTACGCCCCCTGTGAAGCTGATGCTTTCCTTACGTTTATGTATGGTGAGTGGCAAACACCTCAAAAAACCACGCATATCACTGAATATAAAAATCGCAGAGCATCAATGCCAATGCGAAAAGGCGGGATAAGAGTAACTAAACGCACGCTCTCGCATGAGGGATTTAATTAACGTGAATGTTTTACTTTCAAGCGCCAGTAACAAAGTCCCACTACTACGCGCTTTAAAAGAGGCTGTGATGCGGCTTGACGTGAATGGTATAGTTACCGCAGGTGACATAAAGCACGACGTACTTACCCGTCACTTTTGCGATGCATTTTGGCATATGCCTGCCACTACAGATACGAACATATCTGAAATTATATCTGCGCTTAAACAACAAAAAATTACTCACATATTACCAAGTCGAGACGGTGAGTTACTTTTCTGGGCGAAGCTAAAAAATCAACTCAAAGCAGAGCATATCCACGTTATCGTTTCTAATGAAAAGGCCGTTGAACTCTGCTTAGATAAGCTACAATTCGGACAGCATGATATACCCGCTATAATCCCCGCGTTCTGTGACTTGCGTCACTGTGACGCCTCTCGCTTTGTGGTTAAAGAACGCTTTGGTGCAGGCAGTGAATCCGTGGGGATAAATCTAAACGCCGATGATGCATTCGCACATGCTGAAATGCTCAGCGCGCCATTGTTTCAACCCTACATTGACGGGCAAGAAATAAGTGTTGATGCATGGTTATCAGAGAGTCACACGGTAAAAGCCGCGATATGCCGAGTACGAGCGCTCGTGGTGAATGGTGAATCGCAAGTAACCTATACCCTCCCCACGCCATCATTTTTACCCGATATCATAACAACACTGTCGTCATTGAAACTGTCTGGCCCTGTGGTCTTACAAGCCATTATCAGCGGCAATGAATTACATATTATTGAGTGTAATTCACGTTTTGGTGGTGCTTCTACGCTTGGAATAAAGGCAGGCGTAGACAGTTTATATTGGAGCTTGTGTGAAACACTTGGTATTGATATCGAAACACTGCCACTGACGCTGGCGAAGAAAAAAATTACACAAGTTAGAGCAGCAACAGATTATTACCTATGATTTATATCTTCGACCTAGACGACACGCTTTACGAAGAGCGGCAGTATGTAGAATCGGGCCTGAAAGCAGTCGCGAGTTATGTTGAGCAAACCTGGGGAGTGAATAAAGATTTAGGCTTTAATGAATTGGTCACGTTGTTAGACAGCAAAGGCCGAGGTCGTATTTTTAACGATTACCTAGCTATGCATGGTATACCTGTAACAAAGAAACATGTAAGAGCGTGCTTGTCTGCGTACCGTTTACACAAACCAACACTGACGATGTCCAATACGCACCGCGAATTACTAAATGCGTTACCTAAGCCGCTATATGTGGTAACCGACGGCAATAAGATAGTACAAGGTAATAAAGTGGATGCACTCAACATTACTCACCTATTCAAGCGAGTATTTGTGACTCATAGATTTGGTATTAAACATGCTAAACCCTCCACATATTGCTTTGATAAAATAAGGCAAGCTGAAAAGTGTAACTGGCAAGATATGGTATATGTTGGCGATAACCCAGCGAAAGACTTCGTTAACTTAAACACGTTGGGCGTATCGACAGTCAGAGTATTAACTGGCGAACACAGCACCGTCAAAGCAAAGCCTGGATATGAAGCGCAATACACAATAACCACACTTGGTGAGCTTCCTTCATTGAGTCTAGAGGTCGTCGATGGGGGTAAGTAGCGAACTAAAAAATGCGCATATACTTACTAAATTGCATAGATTCTAATGCTTTATGGCAAATATACAGACACATGATATATTGTAGTAATAATTAAAAAATAAGAGCACGCTATGTTTGATGGAAAATCGATTCTCATAACAGGTGGCACCGGGTCGTTCGGACATAAGTATGTACAAACCCTGCTATCACGACACAAGCCAAAGCGTTTAATTATTTACTCACGCGATGAACTTAAACAGTTCGAAATGCAGCAAAGATTTAATGCGCCATGTATGCGCTATTTTATTGGTGATGTCAGAGATAAAGAGCGTCTGAATCGTGCAATGCAAGGTGTTGACTTCGTTATTCACGCCGCTGCGATGAAACAGGTCCCAGCAGCCGAGTACAATCCCACAGAATGCATTAGAACCAATATTGATGGTGCTGAGAATGTGATTAATGCTGCTATCGATAATAACGTTAGTAAAGTTATCGCCCTTTCTACTGACAAAGCGGCTAATCCCGTTAATTTGTACGGTGCTACAAAGTTAGCATCAGACAAACTATTCGTCGCTGCAAATAATATTGTGGGTGAAAGCGCTTGTCGGTTTTCAGTCGTTCGTTACGGTAATGTCGTCGGCTCACGAGGCTCAGTTGTTCCTTATTTTAGTAAACTCATTGACGAGGGAAGCGACCATATTCCTGTTACTCATAAAGACATGACCCGTTTTTGGATAACGCTACAACAAGGCGTAGACTTTGTTCTTAAGAACTTCGAACGCATGTTGGGTGGTGAAATTTTTGTACCCAAAATTCCTTCTATACGCATTGTCGACCTAGCAAAAGCAATGGCGCCTGAAACGCCTATCAATTATGTCGGAATTAGGCCCGGCGAAAAGCTTCATGAGATGATGTGCCCAGGTGATATGTCATTGCATACATTTGAATTTGAAGATCATTATGTCATCGCGCCGGCCATAAAATTTTTCCATAGAAGCAACAATTTCACCAGCAATGCACTTAATGAGCTTGGTAAGCCTGTAGACTCTGGTTTTGAGTACGTTTCTGATACTAATCAACATTTTCTTAGTATTGACGAAATTACACAGTTTAATGAGGAAGCGCAGAAGTGATCCCCTATGGGCGCCAACATCTTGATAGCGAAGACATCAAAGCGGTTATAGATACGTTACAATCGGATTGGCTAACCCAAGGCCCCGCTATTCCTAAGTTCGAAAACGCCCTAGCGAACTACTGCAATTCACGTTACGGAATTGCTGTTAACAGCGCGACGTCTGCGTTGCACATTGCCTGTTTGGCACTGGATATTGGTAAGGGCGATTGTGTATGGACATCGCCGAACTCTTTTGTTGCTTCGTCAAACTGTGCCTTGTATTGCGGCGCAAATATAGATTTTGTAGACATCGAATTAAACACGGGCAATATGTGTGTCGATGCGTTGAGAAACAAGCTCATTCAAGCAGAGTCGAAAGGCACATTACCTAAAGCCATTATCCCTGTTCATTTTGCTGGCCAACCGTGCGATATGGAAAATATTCATAGGCTTTCCAAAGAATATGGTTTTTATGTCATTGAAGACGCTTCCCACGCCGTTGGAGCAAAATATAAAGGGCAGTTCGTTGGCAGTTGTGAATTCTCAGACATTACAGTATTTAGTTTCCACCCGGTCAAGATAATCACCACCATGGAAGGCGGTATGGCAATGACCAACAATAGTGAACTTGCCAATAAAATGCGAATGTTACGCAGCCATGGAATAACGAATGATCCGGATTTGATGACAGAAGTGAGTCATGGACCTTGGTATTACCAGCAAGTCGCGTTAGGTTTTAATTACCGAATGACAGATGTAGAAGCAGCTTTAGGATTGAGCCAGCTAAGTAAGCTGTCCGAATTTGTAGAAAGACGAAATATCTTAGCTGCTTACTATGACCAACGCCTCAAAGATCATTCACGTATTACTCCCTTGAAACAGAATGAGGGCAACTTCAATAGTTATCATCTTTATGTTGTTAGAGTAGATGCATTAAGTAGGAAACAACACGCTGAGCTTATTGTCGCGCTGCGGGAAAACGAAATATTTGCCCATGTGCATTATATTCCTATTCATTTACAGCCCTACTACAAAAATTTAGGTTTTAATGAGGGCGATTACCCTAATGCAGAACTTTACTATCAGCAAGCAGTTACGTTGCCGCTATTTCCTGAACTAACACTCGAGCAAGTTGACTACATTGTAGATACGTTGGTGGCAGCAGTTAATTCCCATTTTTAATGGTGGATGACACCTTTTATTATACTGACGGTCGGGTAAGCGCCTATCAACTCTATTCTTTTTACTTATGTGAGGACAGCTTCGTTGATACGCTTTTGCATAAAACACGTCGATAAGACCGCTTACTGTAGGTTAAATAGTAGAGCGTTAAATATAGCTAAATGACTTTTACCGCTTTATCACGTAATAAGTTTGTAATGCTTTGCTTATGCGGAAGTGTAGCCACAACTACGGCATCAATATGTTCGATACTTATTTCATCAGGAGAGAAAATAGGAAATGAAAAGCAATTACCCTTGAGATATGTATCCACCACTTGTTTTATTACAATGAAGGGATAATGTTGCTCTAGCGCCTTAATTAACCTTCTCCCGCGCGCACCAGCTCCCCAAATTACAATACAACAACCAGTACTATATAAATCACCGAGTTGCTCTAGTATCAAATGGTCTTCTTTATCGAGAAACAACGAGAGTGTGTTATTTATGAAAGGGACATTATCAAAAAATGCTCGGTACTGTGCCGTAAAAGGATGAACAGAGGAAAGATGCCATGGTTTCTCTTGCCCAGTAAAATGCACTATAACGGGTGAAGCATCAACGAGTTGGTGGGTAAGCGTGTACGTCTGTGCATTATATTTCCCATTTAAATACTGAGTGTCATTATCCAGAACTTTGTTCAAAACATCTTGGTCATTGTATTCCCAAAGCACTTCTGAGCTGTGAACATGCATTAAGCGCACAAACGTGCCCCTCTCGCGCCACTTAGCCAAATCAATAACCATAACACCGGCATTGAAGTAGCGCTGGGATAAAAGGCCTAAGGTTTTCGCTCTGTGCTGTGACATTAAAGAATGATCTTCTACAACGCCAGCCAGCTGCTCACCCAAGGGCTCTTGCCAAAGCGCACTGATATCGCCTGTTACGAGAATATCTGCATCTAAATAAATCACTTTATTTAGGTCGGGTAATATTTCTGCAAGTGCATAGCGAACAAAAGTAATACCATTTAAGCGTCCTTGGTAACGATCGCTTAGTTCGCTTTGAGGAATGTTTACACAATGCGTCACGAAACTTATGTTGACTCTTTCATTTGCAACACTGTGTAAGCGTTGTTTCACCGAGTCAGATAAATTGCCAATGATAAAAATTGAAAGGTGAGATTGAGTGTTATCTAGTAAACTCATAAGGCTTACCGCCAGGTAAGGCGCAAAATCGTCATCGATACAAAAAGCGACATTGATCATCATTTAAGCCCTTTAATAAATAAGAAATGAGAAGGGATACGTCAAATTGGCGGGCAACTTATGTGAGTGAATACAATATATAAAAATTTGCATTTTCAACATCATAGTTTAGTTACTTATGCTATCAAAAATTAGATACACATATTTTTCAACCAACGTCTTTTTATCGACCACATCCGTTGTAACTGTAGTATGCATCTCACCGTCCCGGTTTATTCAAGTCGATTAGTAACATCAATCAGAAGATGATAATAGTTAGCTAAACACTACCTATTCATTCTCATTTTAGTGGCATGCTTTACCGATATCGACAGACTGTGCGGTGCGACGAGTTTCAAGCTGCTAGTACTGGGAAGCATTGCAGAGCAAAAGCAGAGTAGGAATTAAGTCATCTATCAGGATCACTCAAGCAACCGTGGATCCCGCCCGTAGCGTTTAAGCAAGCACCATGGATAAAGGATGATTGTTCTGAACATAAAAAAAGGGCTAATTGCGCGACCTCTTCTGGGGTGGCAATCCTAGCAATAGGATGGAATGCTTCCAATAATTCAAATTGTTCTTCTTTTCCTTTGAAACCCGCACGCAACATGTCAGTGCTTACCGCTGCGGGCTCAATGGCGTTAATTCTTACAGCGTTACCAATATCGACTGCCATATTTCGCGTTAATGAACTCAGAGCGCCTTTAGACGTTGCGTAAGTGACGAAGCTTCGCTTAGTTTGTAGGGCATGAATACTGCTAATATTCACTACTGAGCCTTTATTTTCTTTCAAGGATTCCAAAAACAGTTGTACCATAAAGAATGGCGCAGAAACGTTTACATTCATACTCTTTAGCCAATCTTCTCGGCTAACTTCCCGCACACTACCTAAAATTTGAACCGCCGCGTTATTTACCAAAGCAGTCAGTCCAGCGCCTGAAGTTAATTCGATAACATCTTTTTGTAAGATATCAGCATAAGCCTCGTCCAAGACAATTCGCTCTAGATCAATTTTCAAGTTAGTAATGTTTGGTGCGCTTACCGTCAAGTCCGTAATATCTGTCGCCACAACCGAGTAGCCGTTTTCAGCAAAACAAGTAACCAGCGCCTTTCCGATACCTCCATTTGCACCGGTCACAAGCACCCACTTTTCATTGCTATTTTTCACCAAGAAACCCCGCTATTTCTTCCAGTGCTTTGAACGTCGCTCTATCTACACCTTCGACAGTGTTTGAACTATTATGAGAACCTAAAATACAATGAGACAATGCTCGTAATTCTGATTCCATCGGTAATGGTTCAATTTCAAAAACATCAAGTGCTGCTGCTGCAATGTGACCACTTTGCAATGCTTGAACTAACGCCTTTTCATCGATAAGAGGCCCTCTGGCAACATTAACAACACGTGAACCAGGCTTCATCGCAGCTAAGGTTGTTTTGTTTAACATGCGATAATTTTGTTTAGTAAGAGCACAAGTAAAAATTAAAAAGTCACATTCACTGAGTCCGTCTGGAAAAGGCATCCTTTTGACAAAATCAAAGCCTTGGTTACCCTCGACCCCAGGATCATAGGCCGTGACAGTCACATCAAATCCACTCAGACGTTTGATTAAGTTTCGCCCAATATCACCAAAGCCCACAACACCAATATGTTTACCAGATATACTTATACCGGCAGGCTTTGGCCAACCACCCTCACGAACGCCACGATCAATGCTATGGGTATGGCGCGCAAGCCCTAGCATCAGCGCTATACCGACATCTGCAACCTCGCCACCAAACATATTTGGCGTGTTTATTATTGGAATACAGAGGTCTTTACAAGCATCAAAATCAACATTATCAACACCGATCCCCCATTTTACCGCTGCCTTTAAATTCCCCTTTACTCCAGCCTCAAAGACTTGCCTGGTTGCGGGATCATCCCCAATTATCCAACCATCAAACCCAGGTAAAAGCGCGATAAGCGCTTCCTCAGTCAAAACTTGTGTTGTTTTAGCTGGTATTAACTCAATACCCAGTTTCTTAGCGGGTTCAATAAATTTGTGAAATTGTCCCAACATCGGGGGGCAGGTCACCAACACTTTATGCATCTTTTTTCCTAAATTCAGCCAACGCAGCAACTATTTCCCAGTCGTGCGATTCATCAATGTCCAGTGATTCCAACGGTGGCGTAACCATCATTAGCGGCGTCTCGCCGATCCTCGCTTTGGTCTTGGAAAACGATTCTTTGGAGAAATAAAAGAGACAAGAATTTTCTTCAAACCAGGGCTCCAAATCTTGGGTACGAATTAAGTTATCAGGATCGTGATTTACAGCACTTCCATCTTCGCGATAAAAACGGGTTTGAATTTTATTAACCGTGAACAACGAATCGTGAAACGCATCAGACTGGAATTTTTGAAGACCCTCTTTTATTGTTTTCGCCGATATCAGCGGATTAGTTGTATGCGTCATGATATATGTATCCGCTTCCACTGCTTCAATGTCGTCTGCCAAAATTAAGTTCATTGATACTGTGTTACCACAGAGTTCAGGCTTACGATCCCGAATCATCACTCTCTGCGTCTCTACGAGGCCATTTTTTTCCAGAATATTTCGAGCATCAGTGTTTATCACCACCGTATCTATTTCTTCGACAGCAAGTAATTCATCAAGTATCCACTTAAATAATGGCTTACCAGCTAAATCTCGAAAGTTTTTTCCTTTTACACGCTCACTGTTGGCCTTCATTGGCAACAATGCAACCACTTTTTTAGTCATGATCTGAGTCTCGTTGTGTATCTAAGGGATAAAAATACTGTTTCTTCATTTTTATCGAAAGCTTTCGGTGTTCTTGATTTCCACAGTATGTCCCCCAATACTGATTAAGGCGAAATAAACATATTTCACCAATCTTACTCAAAAAGACTTTATTCTGCTTTGCTACGACACTGTCGGCCACCACTCCTGATATGAAATAACGTACAAAATCTAAAAATGAAAAATGCACTTCAGGCATGATTCGTTGAAGTGCATATGCTTCGCGCTCATAACGGACTTTTACCTGTTTCCACGACTCATCATGAATATGATAAACTGGTGCACTTGCAACGTACCCGACTTTCTTCCCGGCCTCTACCAGCAATTTTGCTAAATGCATATCTTCTAAACCGGTCAACTCCTCGTTGAATTTAAAAAATTCCCAAGCCCTTCTAGTGACGGCTGCGTTGGCATTGTTGCAGAAAAAGCCTTCTTGAGGAATTTTGGAATATTCTGGAAACCATTTGGCAAAATGACGACCTTCAGAATACTTCGTGGTATCTCGGCCGACTTGCCGACCGTAAGAATAATCTACAAGCCCGTTTACTATTGGCTTACAGAGCTCATCAAGCCAACAGTCATTTGCCGGAATACAATGCCCACTAATGAACACCAAGACGTCTCCGTTAGCAAAATCACATCCTAAGTTAAGTGACGTTCCAAAGGTAAATTCAGATTTTTTTATATGTGTTATTCTGCACTGGTACGACTTTGCTATCTTTAGTGTTGCATCGGTCGAGCCTGAATCTACAATGACAACTTCTCTCTCAACACTCTCGCTCTTTTGATTCGAAATAGCTTGTAGGAGTTCACTTAAATAGCGCTCTTCGTTGTAGGTTCTAATTATTATACTAGCTAACATTTCACACTTCTAAATCGAATAATGGTAAGACTTTTCCTTTAACGTTCATTTTTCTGACTAGCACTTTACCTGAATCGGGGTAATGATCGATTTGCGCTTCTGACATTCCTTCTGTAGCAGTCGTTATCAACATCTCGTCCATATTTGGCCCACCAAAAGCGCAAGAAGTCGGCTGCAAGGCCTGTAACTCAATCTTGTCCAACAGTGAACCTTCAGGCGAATATCGATGGATTGAAGCATCCCCCCAAACGGCTAACCATATATTACCATCATCATCCATCGCTCCCCCATCAGGTGTACCTTTTGTGCTACTTAAATCGAGCCAAACCTTACGGTTAATCCAATCCAATAATCCCGAAGCAAGAAGCTCTACCTTATACGTCTTTTGAAGAAGTGAATCTGAGATCAAAATATGGCTCTCATCAAGCCAAATAAACGTGTTAGGAATTCCAATATCTGCACCTTGGTCTATTAAATTTCCGTTTACATCCAAGGAGTAGATTTTTCCTTTGGGGCTTGAAGGATGCTTCTCCATAGTACCAAACCAATACTTTCCACTGGGTGCCACGCCACCATCATTGCATCTATACTTTGTATTTTCAAAAAGATGCTTTTGAACCTCGACTTTTCCATTATCGACGAATTGATAGAGTTTAGTTTCACCAGTAACCAGGGTAGTAGATGAGGACTCAAAAATATTAGATACCATTTCAGCAAATGACATCGACAACATTTTTTCAGACTTCTGAAAAATGATTTGACGAGAGATGTCGACCCACATCCATTTCTTTAAGCGACGGGACCAGAACGGGGACTCACCGAGTTCCATCCTATCTCCATTTTTCAACAAATTAATCATATGAACTAGGCCATGCTTTCAAGCTATTAAGTGAAGGCAAGTCAGGTTGAGGTAAGTAAACATTAATTATTCTGGCGGGATTACCAGCAACGAGACCATCGTCTTTGATGTATTAAATGGCTGTAACTCGCGCCACCTGTAAAAATATAACTATTTTTTCCGATGATAGACACCGTATAGCCAATGTAAAGGCGCGTCAATAATTTCGATATATTCATTGACGAAATTGACTTTCAGCACACGTTAGCATGCAAAATAAAGTAGGCTATGACACTATTCCTAGGTAGCCCGTCACCATAGGTTCTTTATGACTGACCAGAATAGCGAGCAACTCATGATTGTTAATAGGTAATTACACCCATTGTGGCAATGCTTGTTTTTTAAGGGATCAAATGTAATTTATTCATGAATCAGCTATGAGTGCCGATAACAAAAAAAATAGCGAGGAGTTGTTACCAGTGAGTCTTCAACAGTTTATTGAGAAAATTTCAGTTGATGTTATCAACTATGCCAAAACACTCGACCAAAACGACGATTTTTGGTTTGCGCTAGACGGCGTCCTTTTGAACGATGGCTGGCCGAACGAGGCCAAATTTGAACTGTGCTTACTATTAGCAAACCGCTACCTTGAACAAGGTAATAAAATTCTCACCGAACACTTTTGCTTCACCGCAAATCAATATATTTCAGAGGATAACGCCGTAGCAGGGAAGCAGTTACAATTGATTGGTGAAGTGTTCCACGAGTTGGAGCGCAAAGCCACAGCCGCATCTTTTATTCTTGAGGGGCTAACAAGATCAGGCGTCATTCCACAAGGTACAGGGACCTGGGCTAAGGGACTAGTGGATGATTTTATTCAGATGCGTCTAAAAGATTCTTCCCATGGCCATGACCTACTGGTAGATTACCTAAACAGTCATCCAGACCGCTTTGCCGCTGGTATTACCTTCATAGAAATCGGTACAACCCGCGAACAACTTCAATCACAAGGCAGTACATCAATTCTAGCTGAATTATGCCATCGCAGAGATTATCGTTTTATCACGGTAGATATGGATGAGCACAATGGCCGCATGGCAAATGAGATGTTCTTGAGGAACGGATATCCGTTTAACGCGGTATCGGCCAAAGGTGAAGATTTTTTGCATCAATGGAAAGGCGAGTTTCATGTGGTATTTCTGGATGCTTATGATTTTGATCATGGCGGACATTCAGACCTTAGGCAAAGTCGTTATAAAAAGTTTTTAGGTAGTAAGATTGATCAGGAAGCCTGCCATCAGATGCACCTAGATTGCGCAAAAGCTATCATTGAAAAACTTGCCAGTAACGGCGTTGTTTGTGTTGATGACACTTGGCTTGACGAAAACGAGCAATGGACCGCGAAGGGCACGCTAGCAATTCCATTTTTAATCGATAATGGATTTAGCATTATTGATCAAAGAAACAATGCAGTTTTACTGCAACGCTCAGCGTAATTCCCCATAGACTGCCCTGCTACATCAAAACAAGGTAAAAAAACATGAATCACGACGTAAATCCCTATCTTAATCAAATGACAGACGAAGATATAGATAACCAAGTACATCGGGGATTCGTCGGGGGGCTGTGGGATACTCTAGGACGGCTACAATTTGATTTTATAACACGCCAGGGCTTACTGCCTTCAGACAAACTGCTGGATATGGGATGTGGCTGTTTTCGAGGAGGGATTCATTTCATTAGATACCTAGATAATCAGCATTACTATGGACTGGATATCAATCAGTCATTAATCAATGCAGGTAATCTTGAGCTGGCGCAAGCTGGGATAAGCGATAAACAACCGAATACCTTAGTTTCTGACCGCTTTGACGCAACCCCTTTTAATCAGACCTTTAAGTTCGTATTATCAATATCATTGTTCACGCACCTGAATTTTAATTTAATATTACTTTGCCTGAAACAAATAAAGCGCGTATTAGATAAAGATGGGCGTTATTTCTCAACGGTATTTCTCGCCCCAGATAACGGTTATTACGACGACTTAACCTTTGCAAATGGCGAAATCACAACACATTATCTACAAGATCCCTATCATATTTCGATGGATGAGATTAGTGCTTTGGCGAAACTTGCGGGTCTTAAGGTAGAGCAAATCGTAGAGGGGTGGAATCACCCAAGACAGCAATCTATGTTAGTTTTCACACATCTTGAGTAATCTGTCTAAACGATTACTCAATCAACATATCGTGTTCTCTAAGAACTTCAATAAGGCTGTCGTATTCTGGCGAACACAATGCCTCAACTTGCGCAATTAGTTGTTCAGACATCGCACAACCAATTCCGATGTTTTTTGCAGACTCCTGAGGCTGAAAATGCTCGGAAACTTTATCTACGCGATCTAGCCCCACCATTTTCAGCATTTTATCTCTAACTGATGATTTCTGGATAAGATCCTCAAATCGAACAACGTAATAACTCCCTTTGCAACGCTCAGGCTCATAAGCTAATTGATTTTTAACGGTGCGAACCCATGAGCCGAAAATATCACTGTACGCTTTTACCGTTTGCGATGTATGCCCAAAATAATAAAAGCGATTAAAATCAAAACACGCATCAACCGGATTTCGAAGTACTGAAAATGACGTGCCATTAGGAATTAAACCCGCAACATAAGGAAATTTACCCGGCGGGTCATTTTTGAACATCATGATGCTATCGTCAGAAATCTTATTCAGATGAAAGTTTTCTGTAGGTACATGTGCAACAACACTGGCTAACCAGTTTCTCGCGGCCTGTTCATACACCGCGAGCGCTTCGGCTTTAGGTAAATTTGCAATATTATCCGGGATAACCGACAGGGCTTGTGCAGTGAAAGTATCAAACACCTGCCCAAACTGCCCTGCCATGGACTTTCTTGACACTAAATGATTATGAATCGATAAGTTATCAGCATCAGCGCCGATGGAGTCCGGCATATCTCCGCGCAATGAGGTGGCCAACTCTTCTTTAGTCGGTCGAAACGGCTGCTCAAGCAACACGCTTTGAATAGCGCCGCCAAAGGTGTACTTACATTTGAGAAAACCGGATTCATGGAACTCGCGATTTACCGACCCCACCGTTTCGTAATCATAGAAGAGATCGAAAGCTGCGGAACATCCACTTAAGTTAAACCCACATACATTAATAATTTTCATTGCTTCAGCCTTTAAACAGCCAGTCTTCTAGGAAATAGATAGGTTGAGTGGTCAGCGCCGACAAGCTCTCGGTAATATCTTGCTGTCTGCCGGTTACCGCGACGAGCACACAATCATGGTCTGTATTAGCCAATACGTTTATTGGTAAAAAAGTGAATCCATAACGCTTTAAAGGCGTTGTTGCTGATACATTGCGGTCAACGCTTATTGTAATTTGCTCATGCAACACGCCGCTCACCAATGCCGCCAATTGACTGGCACCGTACAGCACCACTTTTTGGTCCTTTAAGTTATCGGCAATCTTAAAAATTTCGTTAATCGTGTCTCTTTGCAGGTGTTCGGGCATGTAAGCTCTGCTCAAGGCAGCATAATATCCTTTGAGTGTTCGAATCTTTTCCAACGGTACATTTACATCTGGAAACTCAGCAAAAAACGCTTGTTGCCAGACAAAGCCCACCTCTGACTTATCTGAGTTGCTGCGTTCCAACAAAGGATCAAATTGGGAGTATAACGATTGTTCAACTGCCGCAACGCCTAAAAAGTCACATAACCGCTTACACTGGCCTGCTTCATCCCGGCTGACCAGTTCATAATCCACTTTGATTCGTGGCGCTTCGTTGGGTAAATGCTTTACGATCGACGCCCAATACATATAAATAAGCTGCGCAGAGTATTCCTGGTCAAAATAATCTCGGGTTACCAGTGAACGCCCTATTGCAGCCGGATGCCGCTTGGTGATCACATAATATGGCGAAACCTCAATGGCTTCGAATACGTTCAGCCAGAATGGAAGCGTCATGGCCATTCTGGGGTCTTTAATCACTAGCTTGGGGAAACGAGAAAGTAAACCCGCTAAGTATACTTTGCTTGCCTGAAATAGTTCATCATGACAGGGGCTTTTGCGCAGTACAGCTTCATCCAGCCAAATAAGAGAATGCCACTCTAGGCCCAACGAACGGAGGAGTTTATTGTTGGTATTCACAATAAACTCATCCTCCCAGTAACCCTTTGGGTTATCCGGCCCGGCGCCCTGCAGGTTATCTCCGGTCGAAATACCGCAACTTTCAACCAGACTGGTGATCACACTTGTACCGGAGCGATGCATACCCAGTACGACAACAAACGTAGTCTCTCTCATAGTTTGTCCAGCCTTATCACTTGTAATTCTGAGGTGAGAAACTGACTGATAATATCATCAACAAAACTTAGAGAAGCGATGATAACGACTGCATTGCCAACAAATTTACACTCATCCAAGGTTACCACCGGAAGGTCATTTAAGGTCTGAATAAAGGCCGCATTTCGGTCAATGACGTTAACGACTAAATCCTGCATCTCAAGCGTTTCTAGTAACATCATCACCTGCCTACCGAGGTGACCAGCACCATAAAGATAGAGCGGGCGATCTTTACACTCGGCTAGCTGAAATCCTAACCGGGCAAAGGGTACTTCATTACCAGTGGATTTCTGTGCTTGATACTGCCATGTAACATATTCAGGTAGTGCATGAAGCTGCGGCGGCAACACTTTTTCGTAAAGCTTGAACAGTTGATGGCGGCTGTCGAAATTGAGCATTTTTTTGCTGAGGCTGAAGGGGGTGTTTCGATACCACAATAATGGCACAGGTAAATTAATTGTGCGACAGCCAGCCATGGCAAGTTTTAGTAATAGTTGCCAGTCTTCTTCACCGGCAAAGGGCCCGCACTCAAAGCCACCATAACGGGTAATCACCTCAGTTCGATAAAGCGCACTGATCCCACCTATACAGTTATAAGTAAGCGCTGATACCCAATCCTGATCGCTATGAAAATGTATCAACATACCAGATGTTTGGGAGAAATCTGGATACTCAGCCCCGTCAAAATAACTAAATGCCATGGTCACAATATCGCTATTGGTGCGTTGTTGCGCTTCTAAACATAGTTCGACGGCGTTAGGGGCGAATACATCGTCATCATCAATGAACAATATAAATGGCGTAGTGACCTTACTGAGGCCTAGATTTCGCGCTCCGGCCGCACCTGAAGGTGCAGGCGCATCAATAATTTGAATAGCCAGCTCGCTAAAGGATTCAGCGGCGATAATTTTTGCTAAGGCTTGTCTGGGCCCAGCATCACTGCCGTCATTCACTATTAGGATTTGCATCCCTTGGACAGTTTGTTTAAGCAAAGAGGTTAAGGTCTGCCCAACAAACTCCACCCGATTATGAAAAGGCACAATTATTGTTACTGAACTAGCATCAGTAATGTCGGGAAAAGCCACTTGGCGGTCAACACCGACTTCATCAGCCCAGTGTTGTTCGAGAAAATCCCTCAGTACCCCCTGTTTATCCAAAAAACGTTGGGTGCGCTGATAATCGCTGCGAGTTGTCGCCTCTGAGAAGGTATTAACAGTCCAATGGCTACATGCATTTAGCGCCTGATTTAAGCGGCTAATAAAATACACCAGCCCGCCCCGCACAGAGCAAAAAATAATCTGGTAATTCTGTGCATTATTAAATAACCAGACGGCGAGATCAGAAGGCGCCTTTAGAAGCGGCTCACGCTGCGTAAATTGTGAAACTGGCAACGTGATGAGCCTTAACACTGGCTGCAACACTACATCACTAAGTGATTTTCCGTCCTCTGAAAATACCACCACATCGGCCCCTTGCGCTAGGTGGCTATTTCGTTCTAGAACTTCTGGCAACTGGTCAATTTCATTTTCCCAGCAGGCGAGTAATATCTTGGTCGGTTCGCTCATCAGTTACTCTTTGCTTAAAAAAGTGCTGGCGCACCGTCAGACAATGCCCTGATCGTATCACGCATTTCCTGTTCATGAGCTTTTCCGCAGACTATTACGGCATCGGTCTGAGCAAAGCGAAAATCCTCAGGCGGATGTGCCGTCAATCCAGCCAGCAACTTTGTGCTATCACGGTCAAGCAATACAATTTCACAACTAAGCATAGACGTTGCCAGCATGGCAACTTGGTAACCAAATTCGTTGGCCCCGTAAATAAATAAGCGCTGAGGGGGTTGCCGTCTTAGCGTTTGTATACTGCTTAGTTTTGCCGTTAAAAATTGATCAGTGCGCGCAAAACGGAACGTCTTTAAAAAAGCCTGGGTAGCATGCCATTGCTCGTCAAACGCACGACATTCTGGCGTGCTTTCCCAAAAATCTTTCAGGCTATCGGTTCCCACTTTAAAAGGTTCGGGGAAGCGATATTGCAAGTGTTCATTCTGGCGATAATACAACCGTACCTCCCCGGATATAGGACTTCCGTCTTCAAAAGTGCTCAACGTCCAAGGCATCTGTTCGTAACCGTAATGAGTTAACGCGTCATTTTCATGTTTATAGATCTGCCAGATTTTATCTACGGCATTACGGGTTTGACTTGAATACTTCACAGACATAATCTCACCCACTCCACTATCATAAGAAGAGAAATGATAAAATATCATTGGCTTACCATTTGCTGTGAAACCATTTGGCGTTTCGGCAATTTCACGCTGGTTTAAATTCCAGTGTGCAACGTTAAGACCGGGATGGCGCATGATTTTTATACTGTCGAAATAAGCAGGTGCAAAATCACAGATTTTTTGATCAGTAAAACTGCCCATAAAGGTCTGTGCATAACCGTAATTCACGACCCGGTCACTCCACCAGCGCGCAAACGCCATGCCTTCGCTGTTCTGATTGACTGCGAAAAATCCTAGGTTGTAAACACCATGTTTTGCTGCTGAAATTTCATTGTCGCGAATAGAGTCGCGATCATAATCGACATCCGCAACGTGGGGAGTTAAACAAATGTCCACATTATCAAGCATGTCAATCACGGGAGTAATCGGGCTAAACAGGCGAGTGTCAGGGTCAAGATAAATGACCTTTTTCGCGCCTTGTTGAAGGCATCGGTGCAAATACAGAGGTTTGACTGTGGTACACGTTTCCACCAGTGCATGCATAAATAACCAGGCGGGATCCAAAGTATCTTTAAAGGCTCGCAAATCAACAACTTTGTCGAATTCATCAATCTGATGAAGCCCATCTTCGGGGGCGAGAAAATCCGCTACCACACAATGAAATTCAACGTCAGGGTGATGCTGTTTAACCGACTGCGCCAGTACTCTTGCCTTGGCCAGGTAATTCCGCGTGATACTAGTAAAGATCACCAAAGAAGACATGCTTTCCCCTACACTTTTATAGTTTGCCCATAATAACCAAGCACGGAAATATCAGCGATATTAGTGGCACCGAACAGCTTAGATTGCTGTGTTTTAATTATCTTTATGTCGGCCAGTTTCTTACAGACTTGAGCAGTTCTAGGGGACTTATTCTTGGGCCAATTGTCAACTATGACAAAATGCGTCTCCGTATTTTGCTCTACACTCTCAACAGTCGACCTTTAAACCCTCGTTTTTCAAGTAGTGTTAGCATTGCATCTTGTTGCCCTAAAGAGCAAATAACAACAACACTAGAAGGGCTCAAATCATGACCTTCAAACTCTGTTACCTTCATTCCTTTACAGATTTGCCCTGCCTTATAGGTATCCACAACAACAGGCATAATACCCATGGCTAGCGAAGTTTCAACAACGCGTTCAGCAATATCGTTGGCACCAAATACATAAAGGGTCTTAATCGATGCGTTATCCAATAATGATAATTTAGTGCAAAGACTCTCCACTCTCTTATATTTATGTCTATTTGCAAAGATATAACGCAGTGAAGAATCAATATTCCTTTGCGCACGTGAATACGATGAAAAAGAACGCTTGAGAGATTTCAATAGCCCAAACTTTTCTCTCAGTTCTATTGAATAGCTTTTTGTATCGTGCCAACGGGTTGTTTGAATATGCTTTCGAAACTTGTTCATCGGCGCATGAGAAAACGCAGCGTCGCAAGATAGCAGTATTTTGTTATACAGTTCCCAATCTGCGCAATACTTCAGGGGACTTTTACATAAATTGTCTTTCAAAACTGAGGTTCTAAATAACACTGCACTCACGTTAGGGATTAAATTACGGTAAACCATGTAATTAGCAACAAAATCTCGTCCGTTAATACAGAAGTCTTTTTCCCACAAGCCATTATCTGAATAATGTGTAGAGGTATAGTCATAGTTAGCGATAACGTCACTTTCCTCATTGACAACCTTACTGTCGCAATACGCAAAGCCTGCCGAGGGATGTTTAGCAAGCAAACCGAGCAATTCAGAAATAAACTCAGGTTCCGCTTCGTCATCACTTTCAGCAATCCAAATGTACTCACCTTTCGCCGAAGCTACACCTTTTACCCACTGTAAAATAGGTAACCCCGAATTAGTCTTGTTGATATCTAGCGCGCTGACTTTTTCACAGGTCGAAGCAAAGTTCATGAGCAATTTCGCACTGTCATCAGGACTTGCATCGTCAAGTAATATGATCTCAATATTTTGATATGTTTGTTGGACAATAGTCCTAAGCCTTTTTTCAAGGTATTTTTCATGCCTGTAATTCGGTACGATCACAGAGACTAAAGGCCCACTAACGGAAGCACTCATTTCCTTAGACACAGTCACTACTCGCTTTCAAAGCCCCACCATAGCATATTATTTTTGATTTGCTGCTGCCCTTCGCTCGCACTAACGCCTTCAAAAAATAATGACTCTGCGGTTGGTTTACCGACACAAACAACACCACGGTTGCCCAATCTATCGACAATATAATCGTTATATTGAACGTTATCTTTTGGCACCATGATGTAATTCGGAAAGTCGATATATTCTAGGTCAGATGAAAACTTTGCCAAAACGTCTTGTGCATATTCACGTAACTTGTCGGATAGTTCTTTGCTTTCACCAACGAAATACAACTTCGGAATAATGAGCACGGCAATGTGTCGCTGTATCCAGGCCTTCACAGTCCAAGATGCTTTGCTCAGCGCATGATAGAAAATTGAATCGCCTTTTAAGTAAGCATCAACATCGCGCGTAAAATCAAACTCAGAATGATGATAAACAACCGTGTACTGCTTATTAAGGCATTGTGCTAAATCTTGTGGTTTTGTATTTTCATCTATTTGAACAATAACGTTATATTTATACGCCTCATCAACTCTCGCCAGCGCCACCCTATCATCACATAGCAATGCAACGTTTTCCTCCGTGGAATGCGCGGCAATTAACCAATCATTTTTACGTTTAGCAACTGCATCTAAATACTGTCTTATATTTTGGTTTTCCACGCAATTTAGCATCGAAGTCGCTTTGAATACTTGACTCTGCTCCCTCATAAATACGGTTTCACGCTCTGGAACAAAGCTAGAGACATGATCAAAAGTCTGATGCTCCTGCAGAATTGCGCCTGTTATAGCTTCCAATGTTCCTAACCAAACTTCGCGAAGCGCATTTAGGCGGCTAACCTTGTCGCACTCGGCCTCACTCGAATATAACAATTTGCTGAATGCTGAGTTTGCAAAATTTACGGTGCCGTAAAGATAATAAAATAACAACGACTTCCCCTGTTGATATGAAGAAAGTAGCTTTTCTTTTAACCGCTCAGTATACCGCTCAGCATCATCAGAAGACTCAAACACATTTTGTGTAATACCGATAAACTCTTCTAACTGATTTTTAAGTGTAGGTTGGTGATAGAAAGCATCATAGGTTTCAAAAAAGTCATCGTCACCGCAAAGTGATGTAAACAGTTCACCTTTCACTTTCGCTAGCACCTTATCTTTCTCTTCACGGGTAGAAACTAGAAGAATATCGTCGACTCGCAAGGGTTTAGTGCCAGAAATACGCGCACCGTCGCTCGTATTAAAGCAGTCTACTCTCACTTTTGCTAAGGTTCGTTCTATAATCGCTTTTGAAACTTTGAATTCGTATTTTGTAAACACGGTTGGTTTGAAGTTACCCGGCACTACAATACTTGTGTTGTGCCGAGATGAATAACTGTATTTTTCTTGGCCTTTTTCGTCATAATAACCAGACTGCATGGAATGGTGTTTGTCTTTATTTGCGAAACCTAAATCAATACCAAATAAATAGAGTTGCTGAAAGCCAAGTAAAGTAAATAGGTTAATTGCAAAATTAGACACCGTTGGGTACGCAAACTGCAATTCTTCGTAGTTCTTTTCCCCGAGTATATTCAGTGATGATACGGTAGATGACTCGCCCTCTTTAAAAGCAATGTAGGTATTGCGAAACAAGGCACAGGTATCGGGATGAATGCCATTACATGAAAGAAGGTCGACCTGCTTTAGGTATTCAAAATCATTAATTCTGCAGCTCCAGTCGAACGTTGAACGGTTCTGTTCAATCTCAGCATGGAAATCGGGGACAATACCGCTCTTATACAAGGGCATTAGCGCCGTACCACAGGAGACTATAATCGCCCGTTCCCTCAGCGCTTTGATAGTACTAATTGTTTCATCAAGCGAAGGGCCATTACCAACGATAAATACGGGAATTTCCTTATCGGCCAACGGCAATTTGCTAGCTGGGTTTTTACCTAGCAATGGATACCGACGACCGAGGGTTTCTTTGGTGTGCGCGATTCCATAACGAGCATGGTCAAAGTTTTCGCCCATCGCAATAACCACTTGCAACTGCTCTCGTAGCTGACTAATGGTATGTACCATCGTTGTATTATGATAGGTTTGGTAAAAATAGGTGTTCGCAAGTATGTATGGGCCAACAGAATAGAACTGATTCAAAAGATCCCTAAATAGGTTTGAGCCATCGTCGCCCACATTTATGTAAAGCCGCCCTCCAGCCCGGTCGACATTCTCAAGAAGTTCAGTCCAATCTATTAGATATAACGACGCGTAAAATAAATCACGATTTGGTTCACAGATAAAAAGCTTTTCAACCTCATTATTTTCAAACAAAGTACTAAGCTGTGGTCCGATACCAAAAAGAATAAGAGACTTAATCTGCTGAGGCAATTTACTCGTTTTATCACCCGCTGCCTTTAGCAACTTCTCCGCCTGTTTAACAAATTGGAAATGATGATAATGCTTTAGCTTCACACCGTTATAACCCAAAACGAGTCCATCTTTGTTAGGGTACTGGCTGAAGCTATCAAAATTCACGCGCGCATCAGCGAATGGCGTTGCGCTATACCAGTTAGTTAGTGAGTGCCCGCTAACAATATTAACGTTATTTTGCTTATCCTGAACTGGTAACCAGTAATCAGGTTCATAATTTTCGAACTCACTTGCAATACTAGGTACGTAGCGCTTAAACGACGCAATATTGTTTTTGAACAGGTCATTCTTCTGGGCAAATTCGAGGGACGATAGTGAGATAGGATTGCTCCATATGGGCAATATATTTTCTTGAGATTCTCTTAACTGTCGACTGATGCCATTTTTGCTAAATTGCTTCCAACTTGATGTAAGTAGGGCATGTTCCAACGCATTAAATGTATTGCAATTATAATGGCGATAGAAGTAGAAGCCTGAAACAGGGGCATGCATTCTCAGCTCTTCAATATCGCTGGCTAATGATGTTCCATCATTATTGAGCTGAAAATAAAGTCCAGTACCTTTCTTTTTTGCGCTCTCAAGAGTAGCGCGCCAATCCATTGCATACATCGATGCGAGAAAATACTGCTCTTCCGGCTCATAAATTACTATGTGTTTGATATTATGCTGTTCCACCAATGTTTTGATGTGCCAGCCCAAACCGATTCCCATGACCACAAGCACATTAATATCTTTCTCCAAAGGAGGCTGAGATTGATGACTAGCATATGAAGGAACGTCTAATAAAGACTTAACATCACCTTTACTAGGTTGGAATTCAAATTCACTATTTGTTATATCGCAGTAAGTACAATGTCTGCTTTTCTCAACATACTGGGCAGCCACTTCTTTCTCTGGATTAAGATTGTAGAACACCAAGCCATTACTGTAATTCACGATATTAAATTCACCTTTGCTGTTAGTGAAAATTGAAATATCGCGTATTTTGCTTTGCTCTATGGTCTCCGCGAGAGAAGGAACATAGGCTTTAAATGCTGAAACGTTACGACGAAAATTACGTATGGCCTCTTCAGCCGACAATTTCTCGCGCTGACGTTGTTGTGCTTCGTCCGCATCTAGGTGGATTCTTATATCTTCTAACATAACTTATTCGACTCCAACGTCTCACAACATGAGTTCAAGTATCAGAAAGCATTCAACATAAAGAGGTCATTAGTGCATGAACTCAACGCCTAGTTAGATTTGCCAGAGTATTATGATTATCTTTTGATGATAAAAATGACGATGACAGCCAATAGGTCATCCAAAAGTAAAACTTTCGAATTAAAACACGGCGATGATTATGGGTTTATTTATATTTCTTAACCGCTGCTTTGGCTCTAACAAACTGAATAATGTCTTCTTTTGATGTTTCAAGCAAACTTTGCGCCAAATCCTTGAGCGAATTGTTGACCTCAAGCTCTAACGTTGCGAACGCTTTTTTGTCATCCGGTTGAAGGACTTCCAAGTAGGTATTGATTAGCGAGTCTCGCTGAGCTAACAGAAGATTGAGCTCAGCGTAATCTGAAGAATTGGCGTTTTCCAACTGAACGACTAACTTTTCATTAAGCTCACGTAATTCAGCTGGAGTGTGGATATGATTAAGGTCTTCTACTTTCACACGGCTTGTCGTTTTTGACGCTGGGCTTCGTATGCTTCCTGTTTAGCTTCTTCAGGAATTTGAACCCATGCGTCGCGTATTGGTGATAACAGGCTAGACACTTCGTCTAAAATATTCAAGTCATTGTTTATGTGTGCATCACTTAAACGTTCAATCATGTAGTTGTATAAGGCAAACATATTTTCAGCAACGTCTCCCCCTGCTTCAATATCAAGGGTGTCGCGAAGGTGCATAATGATCGCGCTCGACTTTGAAATGAAATCTGATTTTGAAACCAAATCTTTTCGTTCCATAGCGCCTTTAGCATAAGCTATGCGGTCCAAGGCACCTTGCATTAGCATTAATGTTAAACGATGAGGATCTGCAGAAGCGATATCCTGTTTCAAATTACCCTTTTTGTATGCATTGATACCTTTAAGCGACATAATTTCTCCGTTTATCTTATCCGAGTGAAGCTAGCAACGCAGAGCTTGTTTGATTTAACTGAGCCACCGTTTGGTCAAGGTTAAGATACTTACTACGTAACGTATCCTCAACACTTAACATGCGCAGTTCTAGGCGCTCTCGCTCATCAAAGAGATCATCTCGATCATCTTTCGCTGCTCGCTCTCTTAAACTTATCAACCCACTAAATGACGTATACTCTTTAGTGAAATCATAAAGACGGACTGCAATCCCTTCATCAGGGTCAGTAAACAACTTCGCAATTTCATCAAAACTGTCTTCTAATGCGTCTGAAAATCTATCTTCACCCGAGCCAAGACCAAAATCGGTAGAGCCTATTTCTATTTTGCCATCATCAGCAAATTCTATACCGAGCTGAAAAAGTCCTCCTAGGGCCGAAGAGCTCACGCTACCACCAACAATGGATGCTAAGCCGCCTTGAATTCCTCGTAATAAAGAGTCTCCAGCTAATGCGCCGTCATCTTCAAGCTCTGATTCACCATAACGGGTGAGCGTTTTAATTTCGTCAATTAAACCGTTGTAATTATCTACAAAATCACGAACTTTTTTATCGAGACCCTCTCGGTCGTATCCTATTTCAAGCTTGGTCGATATGAAGTCACCTACCGCATCTTTTGGCGATATCTCTTTAGCGTCGAAAGAAACGTTTTGAATCGTATTTTCGAAAGTGTTCGTGCTGCTTTGAACTTCAATACCATCTATGTAAGCAACAGCGTTGGTCGCACCTTCAATATTCAAGGCGTTAATGCTCGATGCACCGCCTGTTGTAGACAACCTGTCTAGCTCGGCGACACCTGTGTCATTGGTAATATTGAGGTCGTTGCCTGTGCCTGTTTCGCTTGATGAGAATACAAGCCGGGGACCAGCACCTGTGCCGGTATCAATGATGTTTGCCGTTACGCCGAAATTGTCGTCTGCGTTATTTATGGCTTCTCGCAGGGCCGTTAAAGACGTACCCGCATTAATATTGACAGTGAAGCTTTCGCTCCCGCCAACGTCAAAGGTTAACGAACCTGTACCGGCGGTTAAAACAGCTTCGCTACTTGAGGAAAACGCACCAGCATCGGTAGTAATGCGACTGCCCGATGCAAGTTCTTCTACGACAATATCATACGTGCCACGAAGTGCGGAATTTGACGCCTCAGCAGAAAGTACATCGTCGTCTTCGCTGGGGTTGGTAATCGTTGGCTCACGCCCGTTAATGTCGTTATCGCTTCTTAAATCGTCAACGGCATCTTTGAACGACGATAGCTTAGACTTAATCTGACCTAAGCCCGATATTTCAGCCTCTAATTTTTCTTCTTTGGCATTTAAACGTGCTTCTTTAGGTGCACGCTCTGCCTGAAGCAGCTGCTGTACTAAATCGTCGAGCGCTAAACCCGACCCTACACCAAGCGACTGAATTGTCATAACCTACCTCATTAAACCTCGTTGTTGATAAAGACTCCCACGCTACTTCCAACATCTTGCTGGAGCTCTTGGATTCTCTCGGCTAACTTCAATACTTCCTCGGAAGGAATCTGCCGAATTACATCGCCCGATTGCGAGTCTTTAACCGTAACAATTGAACGCTTTGTTTCGTCATCGATAGAAAATGTTAAATTTCTATTTTGACCTTTCAAGAAAGATTCAACTTCTTGGACTGCGCTATCTAAACGTTCATTCAAACTCTCTCTATCAAGTTTATCGGCCTGAGACAGAGAAGCTTGAACACTATTTTTCGACGCACTATCACCACTATTTTCTGTTGACGTTCCGCCTTGTGGAATGTCTATTTTTTCGACACCCTCTGACAATTTCCGCCTTGGTTCAAGTGCAATACTCGTGTCATCTGCAGATTGCGGCGATGCAACCTGAGCAGTCGACGTTACTTGTGCAGTAGATGCAAAAGATTGACCAATTTGACTGTTTTGAATATTCACATTACTACCCTCCCATTGAAACGACAAAACGGGGCTTACTGAATTAGCAAGCACCCGTTATATCTCAACTAAGGTTTTTAAATTATAGCTTATCCGAGCAAAGATAGCGCAGTTTGCGGGCGCTGATTTGCCTGACTTAGTACAGATACAGATGCCTGCTGAATAATCTGGTTACGCGTCAATTCAGCGGTTTCAGCAGCAAAATCTGTGTCTCTTATCTGTGAACGTGCCGAAGATAAGTTTTCACTGATGTTGCTTAAATTACGAATAGTAGATTGGAAACGGTTTTGCAGCGCACCTAAATCAGCACGAACAGCACCAATACCAGATATCGCAGCGTCAACATCCGAAAGTAGCGCCGATGCGCCTGTCGCTGTGTCTACACCGTTGGAAGTAATACCAAGTCCGGTAGCGCTAAACCCGCTTATAGACCCTAGACTTCCAGATGATAGATTTACAGAAATCGTCTGTCCCGCATTCGCTCCAACAAGAAACGACGCAGAGAAGCTACCGTTAAGCAGGTTCACATTACCGAACTGCGTATCAGTTGCGATGCGTGAAATTTCAGTACGAAGTGCTGAAACTTCTTTCTGAAGTGCTAAGCGGTCAGCCGATGAGTTGATACCGTTTTGAGACTGAACCGCTAACTGCCTGATACGCTGTAGGCTCGATGTTACCTCACCTAACGCACCTTCAGCAGTCTGCGTTAACGAGATTGCATCATTTGCATTACGTACCGCTTGGTTCAAACCCTGAACCTGCGATGTTAGACGGTCTGAAATTTGAAGACCGGCAGCATCGTCAGATGCACTATTGATTCGAAACCCTGATGACAGTCTTTCAAAAGATGTGTTCAAACGGTCACTAACGTCAAAAAGCTGACGTTGTGCGTTTAACGCAGATACATTAGTATTTACGAATAAAGACATTAGATTACCTCCTAGGGATTCGATGATGTTTTATTACGCATCAAATCCTTCCAGTTCAAATTGGTCGGGTCACTACTCCCTTCCAATCCCTCTCATAAAGTAAATAAATTACCCCTCAACAATAGGTATCGACCAATGCTTGAGGTTCTTTAGCTTTTTTTTCAATTTTTTTATAAAGAAGATAAAATAAATGCATAAATGCATGTTTTAGTTGATAAAAATAACCAAAAAAAATTTCAAAAATATTAGATAAAAACGCTGGAGCGTAATGTTTTTATGGGGAAATTAGCTTTAGTGCCATAAAGGGAAAATGCGAAAATGCGAGATTACATCGTGAAGTTAAAAAGGCTATCGTCTGAACAAGATTGATGAAAGATGAAAAGGTGGCATCAAATCTGCTACGTTATATTTGAATTATCATGTTGCTCACATGAATATTTGAAATTGGCGGGCGTTTCGGTAAATATAAAAAAAGGCCGAGACACGATGTTCTCGGCCAATTTGCTCACGTTAGGAGATAGAGCAAATTCAGTTTCTGTCGGCTGGCAGGTATTTAGTAGGACAAACTGGCCTCTCAACCAACGCTTCTACACTCTCAGTCCTGTTAGTCGGCATTTTCTTTAAGAGGCGGCCTTATTGGCCGCTTTCTTTTGGGGGATGGCCTCTCAACTCCTTCCCTAAAAAACGCCTCGTTAAAATTATCCTAGTAATGACAATGCGGCCTGTGGACGCTGATTCGCCTGCGCGAGAATCGTTGTACTTGCCTGCTGCAGTATCTGGTTACGGCTAAGCTCTGCCGTTTCTGTGGCAAAATCTGCGTCTTTGATACGTGACCTTGCCGCCGATACATTTTCAGAAATATTACTTAAGTTTCTGATCGTAGATTGGAAACGATTTTGAAGTGCACCGAGGTCAGCTCTAATTCCACCTACAGCAGAAACTGCGCTGTCTACCGCACTTAACAAGCTAGATGCACTTGACTCAGTTAATACGTTAGCATCGGTTATACCCAACCCTGTAGCACTGAACCCGTTAACACCTGCACGTGTAAGTGCTTGGCTTGAAAGATTGACCGATATAGTTTGACCGGCATTCGCACCAACAAGAAACTTGGCAGAAAACGCTCCCGATAGCACGTCTACACCTGCAAACTGAGTTGTAGTAGCAATTCGAGAAATCTCTGTTCTTAGTGCGGATACCTCTTTTTGTAGTGCAACGCGGTCAGCTGAGCTGTTAATACCATTTTGCGATTGAATTGCTAATGTTCTGATCCGTTGAAGCGCAGTTGTTGTTTCAGATAACGCACCTTCTGCCGTTTGCGAGAGTGATATAGCATCATTCGCGTTACGTACAGCTTGGTTAAGCCCTTGAACTTGCGAAGTCATGCGGTCTGTAATCTGAAGACCAGCAGCATCGTCAGCAGCGCTGTTAATTCTAAAACCTGAAGATAAACGTTCAAACGCTGTACTTAGGTTGTTACCTGTTGTGAACAATTGACGTTGTGCATTCAGCGATGACACATTGGTATTTACAAATAGACTCATGAGTCTCTCCTAACAGTTTAAGTGTAGTGCGCTATTTTTATTATTATTTGCGCGTTTAAAATTTTTTGGCATAAGCTGTGCTTAATTAAATTGTCAGATGTTTTTCTGACGCTTAGTAGGGTCACCCCCGATTAAGCTTGCTACACAGAGAAGTAACCTTCTCTTTTGCTGACCGGTGGGTTTGATGTTCCAGAACCTCAAACCTCTCACTACCTCCTGGCTTCATTCTCGCCGGTTAGCAGCTCCTAACTTACCTTCAGCCTTACTTACCTTTTTATCGACTAATATTCATTTTTTCTTTAGAAGTTTTTAAATCTTTTTTTGTAAAATTAAGCCACTGATTCTCATAGCTAAAATTTTTAAAATACAAAAACTTAAAGTAACTAAAAACAAAATAAATTAATCTTATTATTATTATTTTGAAGGGTTGAAAGAGTATTTACCTACAACGCCCCCTTTGTATTTGTTATCGTCCGATAACAAAAATTCCTTTAGCTTTTTTTGTGTTCTTTTTGATAATTTTCGTGAGTAACGTATGTAGAAGCAGGAAGCTGTTGATTTATAATAAATAAAAAAGCCAGCATACAATGCTGGCTTTTATTATAATGAACAAATAAAGGTTACGAACCTAAAGTACTACCTCCTGGCTTCACCTTTGTATCTGTTATTAACCTAGTAACGACAATGCGGCCTGTGGACGCTGATTTGCCTGAGACAATACCGTAGTACTTGCCTGCTGGATAATCTGATTACGTGTTAGGTTTGCAGTTTCTGTTGCAAAATCAGTATCTTTGATCTGTGAACGTGCTGCAGATACATTTTCCGAGATGTTGCTCAGGTTACGAATCGTAGACTGGAAGCGGTTTTGAAGCGCACCTAAGTCTGCACGTAAACCACCAATGGCAGAGATTGCTGTATCGATGTTTCCTAACATTGCTGACGCATTGCCGGTTGTAAGCACATCATTCGCTGTAATGCCCAGACCCGTTGCACTAAAACCATTAACACCCGCTCTGGTAAGCGCTTGTGATGACAAGTTCACAGAGATGGTTTGGCCTGCATTTGCACCTACTAAGAATTTAGCTGAGAAATCGCCGCTAAGAAGATTTACACCAGCAAATTGCGTAGTAGTAGAGATTCTCGATATTTCAGTGCGCAAAGCTGACACTTCTTTTTGCAGAGCTACACGGTCAGCTGAGCTATTAATACCGTTTTGCGACTGTACCGCTAATGTACGAATACGTTGCAATGCGGTGGTCGTTTCAGATAGCGCACCCTCTGCAGTTTGCGATAACGATATTGCGTCATTCGCATTACGAACAGCTTGGTTTAAGCCTTGAACCTGCGATGTCATTCGATCTGTTATTTGGAGACCGGCGGCATCATCAGACGCACTGTTAATACGAAAACCTGATGAAAGGCGTTCAAAAGATGTACTCAAAGATTTGCTAACATCAAATAACTGACGCTGGGCATTCAATGAGGACACATTGGTATTTACAAACATAGACATAAAGTCTCTCCTACACTCTCAGTCCAGCGGGTTGCTGGCTGCCGGTGGTACCGGCGATTACGTTTTTAGTAGTCACCAATACCTGAGGGGTAATTGATGAACTGGCTCTCTCATAGTCCTTATCGACTGCTCTACGATTCCCTTTAGAAAAAATTACAAAATTTGCCGTAATGCGGTATTACTTTGCCGCATTCAGTTCGCTAAATAACGGTTTTTAAAAGTTTATTCATGATGATTTTTAGTTAAAGAATGTGGATCGGATGTCCATATAACGAAATGCCGAAAACGTTTTTGCTTTTTAACGTTGTGGAGAAAACAATGGAAGTTGGCGTATCTAAAAGCATTTCAATGATATTGGTTTTAGATAGGCTGTTATAGCTGTCGCCTATACGTGACTAACCTCGTAGATGAGATTTTTCTGATAAAAATAAATGCTGTGGTGTGGTGTGAAATAGTATCTCTTTTTCACCGACGTCATTAGAACTTAACAACAAAATATGTTGCTGAAAAAAGTTAATTACGTCTGACTTTTCTATGGATCACGAACAGTTCAAGATAAGCTTGGGGGAATATGTTATTTCTAGTGTCCCTGAAGACCAATTTTCGGCGAGCTTTTGATTATCTTGGCTATATGCCTAATATCACTCACCACAAAAACACCTCATTAAACTAGATAAAATTAAAAAGCGATAAGTCGGTTACTTTAGAAAAAGATTGCAGCGCGGCATTAAGCGCTGTTTCTTGCTTTGCAAAATCGGTCGATGCTTCTGCGTAATCAACATCTTGAAGCGAAGACCTCGACGCTTTTGCCGCTATCTCCATGTCCAAGTTACTCTCATAAACTGACTCTGCAATATTAAGACGGCTACCAATAGAGGCACGTTCAAGCGATATTTTCTCAAGTCCGTTGTCTAGCCCCACAAGCGAATCTGCTATGGCTTCTTGCAAGGCACTATTGTCGATTGTGCTGTCCATTAATATCTCTTGGAGCACATGAAGCGACTCTGCCATACTTTTCTTTTCTGGTGGGTTCAATGAAAAGTCTATTGTATCGCCCGCCACAGTAGAGGCTTCAAACTGCATTCCTTTTACGGTAAATGGCGAACCAGAAGTAAAGCCAACCGTATCAACAATAGCTCCCGTACCGGTATTCGTTACCTGCGCTTGATTGCCAGCAAGAAATGTTACTCTGTAGTTATTGTTCGCCGCTGTGACGGGATCGTAATTTTTATCAAAAAAGGTATCAAATGTGCCTTGTTCACTTACTTTTGCACTTTCGAAATTGGCAACAGAGCTCCCAGTAACAGAAAACTTGAAGCGCGATAGCACGTTTTCAAACACTTCATAACCATTGCTTGTTGACTGAATTTTAGAGCTATTTGAAAGCTGCACAAAGCTAACCCCTGCATCACCGGAAAACGTAATAGCATTTCCCGTTGCAGCGGGGTTGTAAGAGAATGCCTGATTGCCCGACTGGTAGCCTGCATAAATGTAGTTTCCATCAGCATCTTGCGTATTCATTAAATCGAAGATTTCGAGTTTGATTTGTTCTAATTCTGCACCGATAGCGCGCTTATCTGGATCGGCAAGGATACCCGAGCCCGACTGAACCACCAGCGTTCTAGCACGGTTTATCGAGTTCGTAATGTTGGTTAGGACCGCCTCCTGCTGCTCTAACGATCCGGTCACCAAGTCATTATTGCGTTTAAACTGGTCGAGCGCGTCAATTTCTTCAGTAAGCCGCAACACCTTAGCCGCACCAACGGGATCATCCGACGGGGTGATAATACGCTTGCCGGTCGCAAGTTGTTCTTGCGTTTTTATAAGCTCTTCCTGATTGTTCATAATTGAACGCACATTCTGATCATAAATTTGGCTTGTTGATATACGCATAATTAATTACCTGGCCGATTGAAGTATCGTATTAAACAACTCTTGCGCCGTTGTCAAAATTCTTGCCGCGGCGGCATAAGACTGCTGATACTTTATTAGGTTAGCCGCTTCCTCATCTAAGCTTACACCAGACACAGATTCAAACCAGTTCTGAGACTGGACTTTCATGGCCTCTGCCGATGCTAATGACACATTTGCCATTGCGGTATCTTCACCGATACGCCCCACCATTGACGCATAAGCGTCTTGAAAGGTACGTGGTGTATTGGTTGATTCGCTACTTACTTGTACGAGCGGGTCTCGCTGTAACCCAGCTATTGATAACGCATTGCTATTATCATTAAACCCGTCCGTATTAAATTCAATTGAAAAGCTATCGCCCGCTCTCGGCACACCGTCAATACTGATATCGTAACCCGGATAATCATCTAACGAAGAGAATGCAGCGGGCCAAGCCGGCGCAGCCCCATTCGTTTCAGCTTGCGCTAACAAATTATTAAGATTCGTTACGCCGGAAACGTTAGTGATTACATTAGGTGGCGACGCCCCATCAAGCACCTGATAGCTATCAGCCCCGGTAAATACAATCTGCGCTGGCGCACCGAGTGTCGCGCTTGGAGAACCCGCAACATCGTGAATACCACCTGCGCCATCAAACGCAGACTGGGCTGTACCGCCCCCCACTTCGGTATTCGTCACTGAAACACTAGCGACATTAGCATTGCCCAAATTACTTGCATCAGCTTGTGCCCGCACGGGCGTTGCAAACGCAAGATCTTCAGGTCGATTTGTTGCCAGTGTGATGGCTGATGCTACGGTTTTAGTAGGTTGTACCAGAAACTCATTTCCAACGGTATACGGTGACGTTCCGGAAAATTCTATCTCAATACCACCAGGGAGTTCGTTGAACCCAGCGCCCACGGCATAACTAGAAAAAACAATGTCATTACCAGAGCCATCCTTTTTCGCTGAACCGTCGGCATTCAATAACGTAATTTCAATTTCACTTGGTACGCCGCCTGCAACATTGGTTACTTCAATTCGATAATCAGCATCACTTAGTTCAGCCCCTTTACCGGGAGTAATTTGCGCTTCTACCTGATAATCACCAACGGTTCCTTCGTAGGCTAGTCCTCTAAATGTAGGAATATCAAAGATATTACTTCCAAGCTGACCATCTAAATCCATCCCCAGCTTGTTCTGGGAATTCATAGCATCGGCAAACGCAACAGCAAGCTGACCAACGTCTCTCATCGCAGGCCCTAGCACTTCATTTCGATACTTGAAAAGCCCACCAAGCGTGCCGCTTAGATCACTTTCTAGCACATTGATGGTCGTGTCCGATTTTGTTTGCGAGCCAAAATCAGTGGCAAGTTGTAATTCGGTAAAAGTGAGGTCGGCATTAGTATTCAGCTCAAAGAGATTGAATTTGCCATTATCCAACACTAACGACTCGCCCGAGCTTAGATTAATGTTGATCGCGCCGTTTTGTCCCCGGCTTTCCCTAACCTCTATGCCCATGATAGAGGCAAGTTCTTCTACCGCTTGGTCTCGCTCATTTAATAACGCGCTAGGTTGGTCACTGGTATTATTTCCGTTTGCGATAACAATATTTCGATTAAGATCGCCAATATTCCCGATAAGGCTATTCGCACGATTTACTAAGGAAGTGAATTCTAAATTCAACTCTTCCTCTTTTTCAATCATGTAATCAGAAAGTGTGCCCATCCGTTGATATAAGGATTCTGACTTTCCTAACACCTGTTCGCGCGATGCTAAATTCGTCGGGTCATCAGCGGCGGTTTGAACAGCAGAAAAGTATTCACTGAAACCTTGAGAAAGCGAATTTGCCTCGCTGGCGAGTAGGTTATCGATAGCAGTAGTTTTAGCCGAAAACGAGTCCAGTTCTCCGACCTGTGTAATGTCTCGGCGTAGTTGGTTTTGTGCAAATACATTGATAATACGTTCTGTATTGCCAATCTCTACACCGAAAACCTGACTATTTTGAAGCTCTGTTCGTTCACGAACGTAGCCTGGCGTATTGACGTTCGCAATGTTGTTACTGGTTGTTTGCAGTAACTTGCTACTTGCATTTACACCGCTGGTTGCCAGAGAAAATAAATCTACACCACTCATACCGTTATCTCCCTACCCTCAAGGCATAAGCCCATTGAGCCGTTCGCTGTTGTACACAGCCATAATTTTTTCGGCGTATTGTGGGTCGGTTGCATACCCTGCGGCTTGCAACTCTTGCGTGTACGCTGACGCATTCGCTGCATTATCGACTGCGTGCTTGTAACGAGGTTGAGACGCGATGAAGCGGCCGTAATCGTTCATTGCCTCTTCTATTGACTGATACGACCTGAATGCAGCTTTCTGTTGCTGAGGCACATTGCCCGAAAACTCCAATGTACTTACAACCGCTTGTTCACCGTCCCAGTGTTTATTTGCTTTAATACCAAATAGATTATGCGTACTTTTTCCATCAGCAGTGTGAATAACAAATTTTCCCCACCCGGTCTCAACGGCAGCCTGAGAAACGATTGCCTTAGCATCCATTCCGTATTGCTCAGCGAGCTTTTCTGCAAAAGGCATTAAGGATTCAACAAACGCTTCTGGCGTATCAAACATGCTGTCTTTTTTCGCCGCTTTTGTACCCGTACTTACCGAATTAAGCATACTATCTTGCGCCGATACCACTGCAGTATGCGTCGATTGATTTACACTGTTGCGCTTTATATCACCGATGTTCCCATCATTTCTGATCACACTAGCAGGAGTATAAGCGTCGTCATGTTGGCCTAATTGCTTAACAATAATATCTGCTAATCCCATACCGCCGCTTGAGGTAAGGTCTGTCGCCAATTGTTGGTCGTGCATATCGCGATAAAACTTAACTTGTTCAGAATTGAACGGGCTATCTTTATCAGATAACGCGTCTTGCGCCTTTCTCATCGATTTAAGCATCATCTGAACAAATATTGCTTCGAACTGCTGCGCAGCCTCTTGCAATACGCCTTCATCACCCGAGGCAATGGCTTCACGCATTTTATTAATACTGCCCATATCATGGACATTACGTGCCATATCTAACTGGCTTTTCGAGTTCATTGATTCCATTAGATAATCACCAATTCACCGCGTAGTGCACCGGCTTGACGTAATGCTTCTAGTATCGCCATCAAATCGCCCGGAGCGGCACCGACTTCGTTCACGGCTCTGACGAGTTGATCAAGTGTCACGCCCGGCTCAAACTTAAACATTCGGCTGTCTGCTAAATCGATATCAACAATAGATTGGGTGGTAACCGCGGTTTCTCCGTCGGCAAACGCATTAGGTTGAGTAACTTGCTGATTTTCAGCAATCGTAACCGTCAAGCCTCCGTGGGTAATGGCCGCAGGCAGTAACCGTACTTCTCGCCCAATAACAATAGTGCCGGTGCGGCTGTTAATGACCACCCTTGCTGACGCTTCAGCAGGCGTAAATTCAAAGTTTTCTAATGTTGCAAGAAAACCGACGCGCTGACCTACGTCTCGTGGCGCGGTGACTCGAACTGATGCCGCATCAATAGGGGTAGCTATGGTATATCCATTTTCAGGCTGTGCACCTAGTCGCTCATTTATCGTATCGGCAAGTGATTTAGCTGTCGTAAAATCTGGGTAATGAAGATTTAACGTCAATGTATCGCCGTTTGCGAACCCACTTGGTACCGACTGTTCGACCATAGCACCGTTTGGAATTCGTCCTACGGTCGGCGTATTAACAACAATTCTCGAACCGTCGCCGCCTTCTGCGCCGAAACCGCTGACGACCAAGCTACCTTGCGCAACGGCATATACTTTTCCATCCACACCTCGTAGGAAGGTTTGTAACAAAGAACCGCCTTGTAAACTCTTTGCCTCGCCGACCGAAGACACCGTAATATCGATAGTTTGACCAGGCTTAATAAATGGAGGCAGTTCTGCATGCACCGCCACTGCTGCGACGTTACGCGTGTTTGGCCTAACATTGGCATCCATTCTAATCCCAAAGTTAGCTAACATGGTTCTAAAGCTTTGTTCAGTAAACGGGTTCTGTTCACCGGTTCCAGGTAACCCTACCACCAAACCATAACCAATAAGTTGGTTTGAGCGCACACCTTGAATAGATGCAACGTCTTTAATACGTTGTGCGTCAGCGTGGCTAATAAAGCCTAACGTAAGAATCGCGAACAAGAATAAACGCATGCTATAACTCCTTCACTCTTAAAGAGGCCACCAAGATGATGAGAAAAATTTAGCAAGCCAGCCCTTTTCTTGTGCTTTAGCAAAGGTGCCTGTGCCACTGTATTGGATGCGCGCATTCGCAATTTTTGTAGACATCACTTGATTATCTGGGTCGATATCAAGTGGTCTTATTATCCCAGTTAAACGAATATATTCGTCGCCATGGTTAAGCGTGATCCATTTTTCACCCCGTATGACTAGGTTGTTATTAGGCAATACATCAACGACGGTAACGGTAATACTTCCTTCTAAACTATTGCTCTGATTTGCCGCGGCATCACCGGAAAAATCATTGGACGAATTCAGGCCAAGTTGCACCGATTGTCCGCCAATGTTTATAGCATTTCCGGCTAACCCGGTAATAGGCTGTAGGTCTGCTGTTGTTTCTCTAGACGTAGTTGTGTTCGCAGATTTTGTCGCCGCAGTATTTTCACTTAATGTAACGGTAATAATGTCACCGACTTGACGTGCAGTAACATCAGAATAGAGGCTGTTCGCAAGATGCGCGCGATACAAAGAACCATCTTCCACCACGCGTTGCTTCGGATAATCCGGCACAACTGGCGCAAATGACGGGTCGTTCGCTTGCACTGGCGGTTCACTCGTGCTTTGACAGCCAACAGTGAAAAGCAATAGAAAGAATAAGCCTACACTACGCATAACTTCACCTATTAAAGCTGTTGAATTACTTGCCCAAGCATTTGGTCAACAGAAGAGATTACTTTAGAGTTCATTTCATAAAGTCTTTGGCTTTCTATCAAGTTGACCAGCTCTTCCGTCACGTTCACATTCGACGTTTCTAGCGTGCCTTGAGAAATACTGCCTAATCCTTGAAGCCCAGGAATACCTTGGATAGGCGCACCGCTTGATGCCGTCTCAACGAACAGGTTTTGCCCAATAGGTTGTAACCCTGTTGGATTAACAAAATCTGAGATGTTCATTTGACCTAGCAATTGGGGTTCAGCCTGACCTCGGATACTTACACTTATTTGTCCATCTTGTGAGATAGTAATTTGCTGAGCATCTTCTGGTACGGCAACTTGAGGTTGCAACAGGTAACCCGCACCCGACGTTACAATCTGCCCCTGATCATTAAGTGCAAACTGACCATTTCTTGAGTAAGCCGTTGTACCGTCTGGTTGGAGAATTTCAAAATACCCGCGCCCTTGTATAGACATATCTAAGGCATTATCTGTTGACAACAAATTACCTTGAGTATGGGCTTTTTGAGTCGATACGACTTTTGAGCCCGAACCAAGCATCAACCCAGACGGCAGCTCGGTATCTGCTGAAGAACGACCGCCAGGCTGGTTAATGTTTTGATAAAGTAAGTCTTCAAAAATAGCGCGATCTTTCTTAAAGCCAACGGTAGACGCGTTCGCCAGGTTGTTTGAAACAACCGCCACATCGGTTTGCGCCGCGTCCAATCCTGTTTTACTAATCCATAAAGCTGGATGCATAATAACCTCCTGACGTCACGCCATACGCAACGTTACCGTTAAATTATAAAATTCTCAGCAGCGTGTTGCCGCGTGTATCAAGCTCTTCTGCTTGTTTCATGACTTTCACTTGAAGTTCATAATGACGTTGTAAACTGATCATACTGACCATCTCATCTACCGCGTTAACGTTAGACCCTTCAAGCATTCCAGACATGAGTTGAACATTACCGCTAGCCGGGGCAATAGAGCGGTCTTCCATTCGGAACAAACCATCATTACCGCGTTCCATATCTGCATAATTTGGACTGACTAACTTAAGGCGCCCAACTTCCTCAATAACATTCGCAGGGGCTCCCAATTGACGCATTGAGAGGGTGCCGTCTTTAGCAATATTCAAGTTGTCTAAAGGGACGGGTAAGAAGATAGGCCCGTTGTCTCCCAATACCATTCGGTCATGAACGTCTGTCAAAATTCCGTCATCACCCAGCTTGAAGTTACCATCTCGAGAGTACGCTTCTTGGCCATTTTCATCCTGAACGGCAAACCAACCATCACCTTGAATTGCAACATCAAGGTCTCTCCCCGTTTGGATCATAGGGCCAGATTCATAGTTATTCGCTGGGCTTTCTGTCATAGAGAAAACGCGAGTCGGCAAACCTTCGCCGTAAGCCGGCATTGACCTTGCCTGCTCTAGCTGAGCACGAAAACCTGTTGTCTGCGCGTTCGCTAAGTTATTTGCCCGTATTCCCGTACCTAGAAGGTCTTGAGAGGCGCCACTTGCTGCAATATAGAGAAGTTTGTCCATGACTGACTTTTGACTCTGTTTAAACCATACCTGTTGTTTTGCAAGGCTGATGCCAACATGCGAGTCACGTAAGAATTGAGGGAAGTAAGAGAGGTCGCCTAAGAAAAAGCCGCAGCGATGCTGCGGCTTTTAACTACGTTAGTTCCGTTATCTAATATTCAAGATTGTCTGGTTAAGCTGGTTGTTTACTTCCAGAGCTCGTGAGTTCGCCTGGAAATTCCGTTGGGCAATAATCATATCGATAAGCTCTGTTGTGAGGTTCACGTTAGCTTGTTCAAGCGCTGATGAATTAATTTCACCAAACGTACCTGTCGTTGCTTCGCCCGCTAGCGCTTCACCAGAAAGAATACTTTCTTTCCACTGCGTACTGCTTTCTTGCGTTAAACCTTGTTCATTTGAAAAGCGAACCAATGCTACGCGGACAATAGGCTCAGAGGTTCCGTTTGAGAACGTTGCTCGAACTAACCCATCAGGCCCAATATCAATACCGGTTAATCGCCCAACAGGCAGACCATCTTGCTCTAATGAGGTTACTTCAAATGCAGACGCAAACTGAGTTGGCTCATTAGGCGTTGCACTTGCCGGGTCTAAATTAAAATCAACACTTATCTGCTGCGTGGGATCTGAGCCGTTTGACAATACGGTAGCACCTAGCGCCTCTGTCTGTAGCTTAAAATCTAGCGTTGATAAACCATCAGGCGTTTCTACGCCAACGAAATCTCCACCTTGTGAAAATATTAGCTTCGAGGCCGTCACGGCGTTACCGGTATTTCCACCTACTGAATTAACCGCAGTAGCAGGGTCGGTATCCGCGCCGGTTGAATCAACCATATCCACTAAGTTGTCATCTACCGCTGTTGCAACATACCACTCGTTATCCACACCCGGCGTATTATCTTTAATAAAGTAATACGTCATCACGTGACTATCACCTAGCGAGTCATAGACGGTAACTGATGTTGCCGCATTATAGGTAAGAGGGTCGTCTGGGTTGAAATCAGCAGGATCTAGGCCTTGATCACCAGCAGGTAGATTCATTCGAATATCAACTTCAGAGGTTTGCTGAGGAGACCCCGATGAATCAGGAATACGAACTGGCTCTGTTGTACTCAATGCAACTGATGCACTTGTACCATCTGCGTTAACCGGAAAACCAAGTAAGTTATCGCCGCTACTGTTTACCACAAAGTTATCATTATCAAGCTTGAACTGTCCCGCTCGAGTAAACGAGAAATCTCGTGATGTAATTTCTGGCACCGTTGCAAAAAAACCGTTACCCGTAATGGCCAAATCAAGCGAGGTATTAGTAAACGCTAAACTACCTTGAGAAAACTGCTGGGCAACTTCTTGTGTTAATACACCGTCACCGACTTTGGTTTTGCCGCCTGCGAGCAACGAAGCCGCGTAAACGTCACCAAACTCAGCGCGCGACTCTTTAAAACCAACCGTGTTGACGTTTGCGATGTTATTCGCGGTTACATCCAAATCTTTTTGTGCGGCAGAAACACCGCTAAGTGCAATATTAAAAGACATTGTTTATTCTCCTGCTAACTGCCGATTTGAATGACGTCATCAAGATTGATACTGACATCACCATCCAAATTCAAAATTACGCCCTGACCGCTGCCGGCCAAACTAACGCTTCCTACATGACGATTTACTGCGGTTAAAAGCTGTACACCTTCGCCATTTAATTCGCCTGTAGCATTAATGACATATTCACCGGGAGGCATGTCGTTACCTTTGGCATCTTTGCCATCCCATTTAAACTCGACGTTGCCGGCGGCTTGTGTGCCAGCATCGATGCTTTTGATTACTTCACCGAATTGATTTTCAATAGTAATCGTCATGTTTTGCATCGTTTTTTCATTCACCACGACACCAGAAACGCCTTCGCCTGTTGCGCCCATGAAGCCAACGTTACCTTGCACTAATACGTTTTGCCCGATTAGGCTAGACGCTTGAAGTGCTTGGTTCGACGTCATTGATGCTGCAAAAGCCTCAAACTTTCCATTGAGCTGCGAAATACCATCAGCCATGGTGAAAGACGTCATTTGCGCAACCATTTGATCGTTATCAACAGGTTTGGTCGGGTCTTGGTTGGCTAATTGTTCAGTCAACATGGAGAAAAAATCCTCCTGCGATAACTGCTGTTCAGTGCCGTCTGCTATTTTGACGGTCTCTTCCTGCCAATAAAGGTCGGTATTAAGACCCGTGTTGTTAACTGTATTCACTGTAAAATCCTCGATTTACCTAAGCGGCAAATTATTGCCCTTGACCCAACTGAAGCACTCTTCTGAAAATACGCTTTGTGGTATCGGCAACCTGAACATTGGTTTCATAGGCTTTTGATGCGGACATCATGTTAGCCATTTCTTCCACGATGTTGACATTTGGCTTGTAGATAAACCCTTCTGCATCGGCCATGGGGTTATTCGGTGCATACTCCACCTGCAACGGCGCATCACTTTCGACAATCCCTTTAACCTGAACGCCTACACCACGAGATTGATCTTGAATTGCTCTATCTAATTCCGCTGCAAAAACTGGATGACGAGCTCGGTATGTTTCCTCATAGCTGCTGCTTACTGAGTTGGCGTTGGCAATGTTACTCGCCGTTGTATTCAAGCGTACATTTTCCGCCGACATACCTGAGCTTGAAATTGACATTACATTAAATAAACTCATTACTATTGTCCTCCTGCCGCACCAAGTGCCTTTTTCATGCCTTTGATTTTGCCATTTAGAAAGGCGAGACTTGCTTGGTATCGCAAGCCATTGTCCAAAAATTGATTACGCTCGGACTGCACTTCAACCGTATTACCATCACCTGTATCTGGTTGTGTTGGGATGCGGTATTGCAAATCAAAATTCGATGCAACAGACGTACTGCTGCCTTTTAAATGCTTTTCGTGGGTTCTATTTAGATGTCCATCTGTGGTTTTAGGTGTGCCACCTGAATTACGCATTGCAGCTTCCATCGCCTTATTAAAGTTGATGTCTTTCGCTTTATAACCCGGCGTATTAGCGTTTGCTAAATTACCGGATATAACTTCCATCCTTTCAGTGCGAATGGTCAGTGCGTTTTGATGGAATCCGACAAGCTTGTCGAGATTAATAGCCATAATAAAACTCCAGAACCCAATTGTGTTGATGGGGTATCAACCAATATTTAGTTATCTTGAAGATTTATTAGCAAATGAGATGCCAAGAGTGATTAAATTGGATAGATGAAAAGTAAAAGTGTGATAAGCTTTCAAATAAAACCTATTTAAAACAGAGACTTGTAGCTATTTCTTTTGATAAAACAAACCAGGGTTACATTTAACCATGCTATAGCGATCGCTCGCAGAGCTTATAGATTCTGACGCTCCGAGGAAGAGAATGCCGTCAGGTTGCAGTTGCCCGGCAATTTGTTGCAGTATCTTTTGTTTTACGTCACCTGAAAAGTAAATGAGTACATTACGACAAAACACGATATCGAAACGGCCGAGCGATGCATAACTACTCAGCAGGTTAATGCTTTTAAACGTTACCATGCGACGCACTTCGGACTTTATTTGCATTTGACCTTTGTCGGCTGTATCAAAGAACGCCTGCCTGCGCTGTGGCGACAATCCCCGGGCTAACGATAACTCGTCGTATATCCCTCTTTCGCATTTGGCTAGCATTTCAGATGACAGATCCGTGGCAATGATCTCTACACCACTTTTAAGCATTCCAGGCTTTTGGCGTTGAAATTCAAGCAATGCCATTGCAATAGAATATGGTTCCTGGCCAGACGAGCAAGCAGCACTCCAAATGCGAAGTTTACGATTTTTTGACGCTAGCTCTGGAATAATTCTAGTTTGCAATAAATTGAACGGGTAAGTATCACGAAACCACAATGTTTCGTTGGTTGTCATTGCGTCAATAACACTTTGCAGCAATTTACGGTCGTAACCACGAACGACCGTATCAATGAGCGCATCGGTGCTATCAAATTTGTGCGTATGCAATAATGAAGCGAGACGACTTCGCACCAAGTACTGTTTATTCTCGCCAAGTACGATGCCACATTGCTGCTCTAAGAAATGCCGAAATTTGACGTAACTTTCCGGCGAGACATCTCTGCTATTCAATCCCTGAAGACTCCGTTATTCGCTGTCTATCATTAGCCACTTCTGAACCGCTGTAGCAAGTTCATCTGGGTGGAATTTTGCAATAAAATCGTCCGCGCCAACTTTTTGTACCATTGCCTGATTGAAGACACCGCTTAACGATGTATGCAAAACAACATGTAGTTTTTGTAGTTCTGGCGTGTTTTTTATTTCTGCGGTAAGCGTATACCCGTCCATTTCTGGCATTTCAATATCCGATACCAACACGCCCACACGGTTAGTGATATCACCGTATTCTTCGGCAATTTCTTTCAAGCGATTAAGCGCTTCCAGACCGTTTTTTGCAAGCTCAATTTCAAGCCCTAACGATGTCAGTGCTTTTTTAACCTGATTTCGGGCTACTGCTGAGTCATCGGCAATAAATATAATTTTATCTTCTTTGCCCTCAGTCGTTAGTCCTTCTGCCACTTCAGAACTTACTTCTGCATTGAGCGGAGAAATTTCGTTGAGTATCTTTTCAACGTCAAGAATTTCGATGAGCTCATTTTCGACCTCAGTGACAGCCGTTAGATAGCTAGCTCTGCCTGTCCCTTGAGGCGGTGGCATGATTGCATCCCAGTTAGTATTAATAATACGTTCAACCGCGCCGACCAAAAAGCCTTGCACTGAGCGATTATATTCTGCAATCACGATAAACGACGTAGAAAGGTTTTCGATACGTTTTCCACCCGTTGCCATACTCAAATCAATGACTGAGATGGTTTGCCCGCGAATATGTGCAACCCCACGTACTAGAGCGTTGAGTTTTGGCATAGATGTAAGCGGTGGACATTGAAGAACTTCACGTACTTTAAATACGTTTATCCCAAAGCGCTGTCTTCCATTTAATCTAAATAACAGCAGCTCAAGTCGGTTTTGACCCACTAACTGCGTGCGTTGGTTAACCGAATCTAAAATACCCGACATATGTCACCTCTTTTCGATACTGGGCACGATCATTGCCTTAACTAGTTATGCTAGACAATATCACTAAAATGTTGCAGGTCAAACGCCAGAAAAATGACGCATAACGCGTTAATAAGTACGAAAGCACAATAAAAAATGCGACCTAGACGCCTGCTTTCTGTCATAAGCATAGACAATAACTCGCTAACTGAACACGAAAAGTAACTATGAATAAATTAAAAACCATGAATATTCTTTTAAAGTGGCAACGCTACTCGTTACTTTTAACGTTGACGTCACTCTTTTTTCTACAGCACGCCAGTGCATCAACTGTCCATGAAGACGTTGAAAGAGGCGCTGAAGAATACCTGCTAGCGGCGCTTGAACTTAACGACGCGGATACTAACATCGGTATCAATATTGTGAAGATAGACAATAGGATAAATATTCCGGCTTGTCATGAGGGATTTCAGTACCATGCTTCAGAAGAGTCACTGCGCCAATCATATGTGTCGGTGAGAGTGAGTTGTAATGACAATGATTGGTATCTATTTACTAGCGCTCACGTTGTACGAACTAAGAAAGTAGTCGTTGTCTCCGGTGCAGTAAGTCCAGGTACAGTGCTTACGCCCTCTAATCTCTCCTTTTCAGATGTGGATGTCAGACGAATGAGGCACTCAACATTCACCAGTGTTGATACACTCATTGGCGCAAGAGTTAAGCGCAGAATTACTGATGGCCAGCCCATACAAGCTAATATGCTATGCTTTGTTTGTGAAGGTGATAGAATTACCATTAAAGCTGCAATCGGCACAATGTCAGTAAAAACGTCAGGAATAGCTCAGCAGGATGGCGTTATCGGTGACCCGATAAAAGTGCTAAACACTAGCAGTAAAAAGACCGTTATCGCTGAGGTCGCCAGCGTTCAAGAAGTCGTGATACACTTATGATATTGGTGCTAAATTAACTACGTTTTCGTTGAAGAAATGGCTAAAGAATTTGTATCGTCGGCCGATATATTAAATTGAGGCGAAAAGGTAGTGGAGATATACAATGGCAATTAACAATATTAACAATGGGTTACCTAAAAATCCTGTTGATAATTCGAAAGTTGCGCAGCAAAATCAAACGCAACAGTCGCAACAACAAGCGGCAAGTTCTGCGCAAAGCGCTCAGGCGCCGCGTCAAGACTCAGTGTCGTTGACTCAATCTGCGCAGCAATTGAATCAAGTGCAGAAGAAAGGTTCTGAAGCACCGGTCAATCAAGAGAAAGTTGATCGTTTAAAGAAAGCGGTTCAAAACGGTGAATACCGTGTTAACCCCGAGGTACTTGCGAATAAAATAGCGAAACTCGAATCAGAAATATTTGGTCAAAAGTAGGTTAACGCATGTCAGAAGCACTTCATGTTGCATTAGAACAGCAAGTTCTCAATTTAGAGAACTTGTCTCTAATGCTAGAAAATGAACTGCAGCATATTAGCTCGCGCAACGCAGAGCTTTTAATGGCGCTACTAAATGACAAATCTGCACTCCTTGAAGATATCCAAACACTTGACGAGAGGATAGCACCTCTTTACCAAACAGCCATCGAAGCAGGCATCGACGATTCAACCGACCTACTGTTTTCGAAAGCGCAAACGCTTTTGGATGAATGTAAATACCGCACCCAAGTCAATCAAAAAGCCGTAGAGCAAGGACAGCTTCGCCTCAACCATTTGCGGAACTTGATGATGGAAGTGCGTGCTAAAGAGTCACTCACCTATGACAAAACGGGTAAACCTAACGGCGGTCAGTTAGGCTCAGGTGTGAAAGCCTAGCGTTATTAATAGACAAAAAATAAAAAAAGCGCATGTTAAGCGCTTTTTTTGTGAATAAATAATTCATTTGCCGGCTAGGATAACCACTTACTTCAGTAATACTTGACTGACCTAACACGTTTTGGCTTCGCCATCGTTAAATATATATCGTAAACACGCTGCATATCTAATGAAAGCTCCGTGGCATAGGTATCTTCACCGACAGGGTAACTTTTTACGACCTCAGCCCCTCGAATTACACCGTCTACCGACGCTTTAAGCACTTCGTTATTAACAACCAAGTTAGAAACCGATTGCTCACCGGATATTCGTTGTCCGTAGACTTGCTCAGCCAGTTCGCGATAAGCCTCAAGCTTAGACGCCTTGACTGCCATGAGCATCTTTTCCGTATCAGTTTGCCCGCGTTGAGTGGTAATAGGCGCATATCCTATTGCGCTAAGCATAGGGTACTGCTCAGGTTCAACCGTTTCCCACTCAACGTGTTTATCTACTATCGAACTGCACGCCCCTAATACAACACTCATCGCTAGCAAGCATAGTACATAACCTTTATGACGTTCATTGCAGGTCTTATTACCTGGTGATTCTGTGCGTTTGAAAAATCTCATAACAACCTCAATAACAGATCGCGGTCTGTGTTCAGTCCGGCGCCTATTTTTATTCGTAAATGCCGTTCGTATGATGCCTTTTACGCGTTTGCCTTAACTAAAGGAAGGCAATCGATGGCATTGTCTTTGTGACTTTGCAAATTTCGCACCACTCGGTGCGTTTGCCTTCTGATACTGCCCTGAGGAAGGAAAGTATAAATACATGGCACTTTTCTCGCATAGCTTTCTCATATCAATAAGTGTCACGCCGAAACTCATGACATTACTGACCAAGTAAGTCAGATTGTTGACGCTAGTGGTAACGCCACGCTTCAATAAATTAGATATACACAGTTTTTTAGGTAATGTGCATATGGTGCACCTCATTGTATCTGCTGTGTTAATAGATATTCGCTTTCAAGATAGGTTACGTAACTTATGCAACTAATTATGCGACTAATGCAACCGATGCAACTCACGCAACCTTTACCACTAACAAACCGATTCATTTTAACGGCGCTATTTTGCCTATTATATTCAGCCCCATGGCAAAGCGATGCCGCGTGGTATGAAGCTAAAGGGCAAGCAGTAATTGTTGATGGGAATAAAACGGCAGCCAAGAAAAATGCAACAGAAGAGGCCCTTCGTCAGGCGCTCCTATTTGCTGGCGCATCGGTATCAAGCGTTCAACACCTTACCGATGGATTGTTGAATGACGAACGCTTATCAATGACTGCGAGTGGCGAAGTCCATCAATTAGAGCTAACTGACGAGGTGTGGCACAGCGATTACGTCACTATCGCCGTTAGAGCGGACATTACACCTAACGCAACAGTGTGCACGTCAGCAGACGACCTCAAGTCAATATCAACTAGTCATTTTCGTGTGGCAAACACCTCGCATTTACTTGACGGTGATTTAAGAGATTTCTCAAGCTCGCTAACTCACGAATTAACGCATTTAATTAATTCACGAAATAACAACCTACAAATTGCCCACATTGAACCTTACACCTTAGATATTCAGAATAAAGATAGGCCTCATCACATGAGAGCGCTGTCGAAAAAGGCGAATACCCAGTATTCGCTATATGGCGAAATCGATGATGTGAGTGTTGTACGCGAACCGAGCGCTTCGCTAGCGTTTTGGAAAAGCGATAATGCAACGCGATATTTTTCACTTTCTATTGAAGTGTACGACGCAATGAATGGCGGCCTGTTATTACAGAAACACTACGATATGAACGCTGAATGGGCGTTTGATAGATTTGCCAAAATCAATACGAAAAGTGCGAAATTTTGGCAGTCTAGTTTTGGAACATCATTATCAAAAACCTTGAATAATGTGGTTATTGATATGCAAGAAGCGTTGACATGCCAACCTTTAACGGGCCACGTTATCAGTGTGAACAGCGACAACGTATCTATATCACTAGGGCAGGATAATAATATCCAAGAAGGCGACACGCTTACGCTTTACCAAGTAAAGCAAGTGATCGACAGCTCTGGTACGTCATTTTTGCAATATTCAATTTATCCAGGCGAATTTACTGTGCTCCAAGCATATAGTAATTCATCTACCATTGTTCATAAAACGGGTGGCGTTATCGCCAACATTCAGGAAAATGACTTTGTGGTAAAGCGGTAAGAGACATAAAAACCGCTTTGCAAATGTTTTTTTGAATAAAGGTTAACGTTTCAAAGAAGTTCGTATAATGTAGAACGCGTAGTCCCCATAGTTTAACTGGATAAAACAAGAGCCTCCTAAGCTTTAGATCTGCGTTCGAGTCGCGGTGGGGACGCCATTTGGAATAAAAAATCATACCTAAATGATTTTTGGCGATTTTTCTTATCGCACTAAACCAGCATTTTATCGCTGCATCCCTTCTTCGAACGACGTTTTCACACATTTGATCGCTATTATTTAAGAATATGATCGATTTTACGAAAATTATACGAAAGTATAAGCGTTTAATTTACAACGATTTTTATTTTACCTGAAAAATAAATAACCAATTAAAACAGCAATATAGATTAATCACCTGGAAATTTTCTTGTTTTTGGACATGTGAATAACACTTAACGTATAAGTTTGAATACTTTTCATTTTGTCAAGTCATGTGGTTGAATAAATCCGGCATCGCGGTAGATGAATAGATGCCTTGTAACTATATGATTAAAAGATACTTATAAAGTACGTACAACCATGTTGAACTAACAATAATAATTTTCAGGATATAATAATGAAAAAACGTATAATTTCTCTTGCGCTATTATCAACAATCTCTGCGACAACATTTGCAGCCTCTAGCACTTTCCAAGCTACAGTAAATGCAATTTCTGACGCTGCAATTGCTCAAACTACAGCACTGCATTTCGGTGCAATGCAACCAACTTTGGGTGCAGTTTGTACAATGGACAACACGGGCGCTGTGACAGGTAACTGTGATGCCGCGAACGCAAATATTGCCATCGGTCTAATTACCGTTTCAGGTCTTATTGCAAACGTACCACTAAACGTAACGGTAACTGGCGCTTCAGGTACTAACGTAACATTCGCATCAACTTATGATATCAACAACGCCACAGCGGCACATGACGCCATTGTTGATGGTACGCAAACAGCTGTAACAACGAACGGTTCTGGCGACAACCTGACTATCGATGTATACGGTAGCATGACAGTAGACACTGCGCTAACACCAGGTGACAGCTACACGGCAGCTTACACAGTAGATGTTACATTCCAGTAATACTGGTATAGTGGGCGTAGGTAAATGCGCCCACTTATTTGTTCGTTTAGCAGTAGAGTTAACCCTATGTTTCGCACCCGCCATGTTTTTGTCTTTTTGACTCTTTTTATTTCATTTTTTCTTTCCACTAGCGTTAATGCAAACGTTGCCTTATCAAAGTTTAGAGTTTTTTTCGACAGCCAATCACGGACTGATTCACTTCAGCTGCGAAACACCGGTTCAAGCGACTTAAAATATTCAGCAGAGCTGGTACTTAACGCGATGACCGAAGACGGCACAATTTATTCAGTAAGTGAAGACTCGCTTTCTGCCCAAAAATTTATAAGATTTTCTCCTAAGCGTGGCACAATCAAGCCAGGAGAAAGACAAGCCCTACGATTTTCATTACGCAAACCAGCAAACTTGGAAAATGGCGAATATCGCGCTGTTTTACGTTTGGTCACCGAGCTAGCACCGACTGAAAGTGGGAACGTTAATCTGGCAAGTAAACTGGCATACAACGTTCCTATCATTGTAAGGCACGGGGAAGTCTCTGTTAGTACCAGTTTAGAGGCACCTACCACCGTCATGCATAATGGTCAGCCCCACATTCAGGTATGGCAAACGCGCTCCGGCAATCGTTCTATATTTGGCAATTTCATTGTCGAAACACCAGATGGTGAAGAGTTAGGCGTAATTAATAACGTTGCAGTTTATCGCCCATTGGAACGCAGAAAAGTGCTTATCCCACTCGTAAAAGCGGTTAAGGGCCCAGTCGTTATTCGATACACTGAAAATAAAAAATTTGGTGGCGATACTGAACTGTCGGTTGCGCATACAATAAACTAAACAAGCACTTATGTTCGTTCGAGGACTTTTACTTTGCCTGCTCGCGCTCCCATTGTTCGCGCGAGCGGATAACTGCGCCTCCCCTACCGCATCCTACGCTCCGCTTAATGACGACGACTTTTTGATTAGCGTAATGCGATTAAACGGTCGTCCGGTTTTTGATGGCCTGGACGTTTATCAAATCTACGACCGCTTGCTCATTCCCGCATCTGTAGTATCAGACGCCTTATCGTTAGATTGGGATATCAATATACCTGAGTCCGTTATTTCGTTTCAAGGAAGTGAAAAATTTTGTGCATTCTCACTTGATTTTGAAAACGCAGATATCAAGAGTTCTTCTACGTTATTGTGGAGCGCAGATGATTTCGATATCTATATCGATATAGAATTTTTATCCATTCTGCTTCCAGTGGAATACGAATTTAATTTCTCATTGCTTCACCTAAACCTAGCAAGCAACGAGCTTGGGGTTAGTGACTACAGTGACGACCCCGCAGCCATCCCCACGTTTTTTAAACGCGAAAACATTACTGCTGAGCGTGTCATTGATGACAACTATCAGCTATATACTTCACCGCTACTCAGCTATCGCGTGAGCGCTCAAAAAGACAGTGAAAACCAAGAACGAATAGCAACAAACATCAATGCAGGGTTCGATTTACTCAACCATGCTGCTAATTTTAGGGTGAGTCGAACTGGCGATAACAGTCTCCATTTTTTGCGTTTTTCGCGCACCTTTGATGATATGGCCAGCGCCGTGAGTAATAGGGGCGTTACCTATGAGTTCGGCGATATTCAATTGTTAGGGGATAACGTCGTTACAAGCCCCAACCAGTCACTAGGCTTTATTTTTCACAACGGTGATACGAGGGGACAACGTAACTTCTCTAAAACTACTATCGAGGAATTTGTCTTACCAGGTTGGCGAGTTCAATTGTTTAGAAACGGTCAGTTTATTGATGAGAAGTTTAGTGATGAACAAAACAGAGTATTGTTTGAGGACGTGGATACGTTTTATGGTGCAAATCTCTTTGAACTCAAACTTTACGGACCTGAAGGTCAGCAAGAAAGCCGCACACAATCTGTAAATGTGGGCGAAGACCAAATACAACGAGGTGATATTGATTTCTTTGTAGGCGCAAGCGATCGACATTACCGCCTTCTTGATGGTGAGGTATCTCAGACGGGATTAGGCAAATCTGCAATTGTAAAATTAGGCGTAGGACTTTCAAACTCAACATCAGTATCTGGGACAATACAGCGATTGTGGATTGATGATTCACCTGAATCTTACTTTACCACTTCCTTAGATACACAGCTTGCAGGCTCTGCACTTAATTTCTCGTTAACAAAACAAAGCAGCGAAGGCTTTGCTTCCTTTTTAGGTTGGAACGGTCGAATTGACGACAATGTTGTTTTCACGCTATCAAACAGGTACTTCAATAATTTTACCAGCGAAAGGTACAATGACGCCGTCGGGCTAAAAAACGAGACTGTCGCCCGTTTTAACGGACAGTCAGAGCGCTGGGGACGCTTTGGTTGGAACAGTAGTGTTTCATTTAGATCGTTTAACGAACGAGACGATCAGGCCTCGTTAAGTCTCAACGTGAACAATAACCTTTTGGGTGGGACATTTTCTGGCGGCATAACCGTCACTGATAACGCGACACAACGCGTTAACGGGCGCCTTTACTACTCTAAACAGCTAGCGGAATGGCAATTAGCAAGCGCATGGGACTTTTATCCGTCAGAGCAATTCGATACTGAATCCTTCTATGTTTCACTACGCTGGCCCTATTTGCTGTCGCAACATCGGGAGACACGGTTGCAGTACCGTGCCAATGGCGCACAGAACATCGAGCTGCAACACCAACACAATTGGGGGTTCGACTCAATAAACGTAGGGTTAGGCGCCAGTATTGCAGAAGGCGGAAGCTGGTCGGTAAACCTTTCATTTACAGGCAATATTAATTATAACCCCTATACTCGCTCTCTAAATTTAGATAGAGCTGCCGGTGCTGCTGCTGGGCGGATTGACGCATTTACGTTTTTTGATGCAAACCGTAATAACCAATTTGATGACGAGGAGTCTGCATTAGAAGGTGTTATGTTCAAAGGTAATTCGGTTTGGCGAAATGAAAAGACAAATGTCGATGGTCGGGCACGGCTTATTACCAATCATCAAATACAATCGGTAGCGATAGAACCATCGTCGCTCCCCGACCCTTTTATGGTCGCCGCCTATCAGCGAGCAGACATTAATACCCATAGCGGCGGCGTGAGTCACATCGCGATGCCGGTTCACGCAGTGAACGATGTCGAGGGCACAATATATCTTGTAAGCAAAGATAACAGCAGGGGCGCCCCCAACCTATTGATCAATATTCTTAACAAGGATAACGACGTTGTTGCACAAACCAGGACGGAAAGCGACGGTTACTTTTACATCAGCCAGTTGCCGCCGGGCGAATACGACATGTCAATAGACCAAGGCTACCTTGAGCGTAATGCACTTTCCATTGATAGCAATCAACTGTCGTTCGTTGCCCCTGAAGAAGGAGACGCTGTTTTTCTAGATGATATTCAACTCGTCAAAACCCAAACGCCGGTTGACCAGTCAGAGCAATGGAAAGATATGGCCATTGTTGACGCCACAATAAAATATGAGATTCAGGTTGGAATATTTAGGCATGCAAGATCGATTTATGAAGTCGTCAAGCATCTCACCGTATCACCCACATCGATGCAGTATTATCGTAATCATGATTTAGCAATGACATATGTAACTGTAGGTGGCTTTACTGATTTAACCAATGCCAATGCATACCTTAGCGCAATTAAAACTCACCCCGCGTTTAAAAATGCATTTGTCAGCCCGGTATCTCGTTATAAAGGCGAGCAATGGCGAAAAGAATCTGTTTATTTTGATCTCCAAGAGAAAATAGAATCCTCCTCTGAAACCCCGTCTAAGCACTACTCAACGGTGCTATGTCAACTCTCGGCATACTATTCCCTAAGCTCTATTAATCCACGCATACTTACTGCACACCCTGAATTATTGTTAGTACCGAACGCCGAGAATAACGCAACGTTTTACCGTTTACTTGCGCCGCTTAATGAAAACAGTGAATGTGATGATAAATACATCGATCATGAATATCGTCAAGGCCCATTGAAGGTTAATACCGCATCAGTGATGCACAATAACGGATAACGTGAATGCTCTCACTTAACGTTTTATTGGAAGTTGACGTTTACTGTGTAGCTTGCTTGATAGGTATTTGAGGTTTGAAGTGCAGATAGCACCTCTAAGTTGCCATATATCGTAATACTGGTCGATGAACCGCTTTGTGTCGTCAGCGCTGACACGACCTGATCGTCATCGTCGTCGGTTGTCTCAACACTATCAATGGTTATCGCCGGTTGAAACTTCAAAACGCCGTTGTTTGAACCAACAACCTCAATCTGATACTGCTGATTCTCGACTAAACCTGAAATATCAATAACACCAACGGCAATGCTTGCGCCTGTGCCAGCACACGAGCCAGTAACCGTTCCTGTGCTATCTAACGCACATGCTGAACCTGTGGTGTTCACTATAGTGCCGAAGTGTAACGCGTTAGCTTCGCTAATACTTGGTTCATTATGCGCTACTACCGTTGCTTGAAACACGGTTGAGGCTCCAAGAGCGACCCCGGATAACAAACAAGAGGATAAGATGACGTGTCGAATGTTCATGTTCTCACATCGTAGCGATAGATAATGGTGAGTATAGCGTAAAAATTCGGCACTGCCGACTATGTACATTCAGTTTTTTGTAAATATAGACGAGCTACACACAACGTGCTCAAAGCCGTTAACAACAAGATGCTTCGTTAACGTATTCTTCAAACAGAACAGTAATTTTTTCAAACATTAACCCGCTTGGGCAGTCAAAGCGTAGTAAAACGTGCCTTAATGTTCTCGTTTGTATTGTAATTTGAATCATGAACATTACACTTTGCTATCCGTTATAGCTTTATCATTAACTAGGTAACGACATTTAAGGAGGTCAGCGTGAATTACGACGTAGAAGATGTCGATTCGTTTTTTGAGGAAATGAAAGACGTAAAACCCATTAAAACGAGTAATACCGCACAGCTGCATACTCCGGAAAGCACGATTGAGCAAAAAAGAAAACGAGCCAAGGCACACGCCAGTATAAGAGATACTTTGCACAACCCACTCAGTATGGAGTCTGTCGCCCCCGTCTCTCCAGATGAATTTATTCTGTATCAACAGCCCGGCATTCAAGACGGTGTATTCAAAAAACTCAGGCTTGGGAAATACCCCCTAGAGAATAACATATCGCTCAAAGGCATGACGCTTAAAGAAAGTTGCGATCGGGTATATCAGTCAATAAAGCAGTGCCATAAACGCGGTGTAAGGGCGTTGCTTATTCAACACGGACGGGGAGAGAACAGCAAACCCTTTCCAGGAGTAAAGAGAAGCTACGTTAATCAATGGCTAAGAGAGTTAGAAGAAGTTATTGCCTTTCATACCGCCCAGCCAATGCATGGCGGATTTGGAGCAACCTATGTTCTGCTAAAAAAACACCCAGATCAAAAGCTGATTAATAGGGAAAATAATAGTAGAAACAAAAAATAGGAATGTAAGTAACTAAAAAGGAATTTGATTTTTTTTGGGGGGGAGTGCCAGTAAACGCAAAGGCTACTGGCACCACATTATTTTTTCAGACTACTTAACTGAATATTGCGCGACGTATGTTGTATAACTTTCAGCTGATTTTGCAGAAGAACTAAACACTGCAGTAACAAACATCAATACCACGGCTATAGCAACACCGGTTAAGCCAAACCCTTTGGAAGAACGATTCATTGGTCGTCTCTTATTATTTCTCTGACAACGTTAAACGCGCCAGTACACCTCGTAACACAACTCCTGTAACCAAGCTGCATTCCCTGCAATCCCTACAATAGATCAGACACTTAGCGAACACAAGCGTACTGTACAAAAAATGTCACATTACCTGTCTCGTTCGCATCTTTTCTATAGGAAAAGCTACCTACCGCCCCTGTAAAGAAGCAATCGGTAGCCATTTACGCTGATGTTATCCTACAAAACGGCGTGCATTACGGAATATTCGCATCCATGCACCATCTTCCTGCCAGTCGTCTGGACGCCATGAATTTGCCACTGCTCTAAACACACGCTCTGGGTGAGGCATCATAATAGTGCTACGGCCATCCGAGGACGTTAATCCAGTGATCCCTTGTGGCGATCCATTTGGATTAGCGGGGTATTGCATTGTAGGCTGCCCGTAATTATCAACGTAGCGCAGCGCAACTTGCGGTGCAACCGATGATAATGCACTATCGCTGGCAAATTCAGCCTGCCCCTCTCCATGAGACACCGCAATAGGCATACGTGAGCCGGCCATGCCGTCAAGTAATACTGAGGATGACTCCATGACTTCTACCATTGCGACACGTGCTTCAAAACGTGACGATTGATTTGTGACAAAGTGTGGCCAATGTTCAGTACCCGGGATAAGTGATTTCAAATTAGACAGCATTTGACACCCATTACATACCCCTAAACTAAAGGTATCCGGGCGTGTAAAGAAGCCTTCGAACTGGTCACGTGCCATGTTATTAAACAAAATAGATTTTGCCCAGCCCTCTCCCGCGCCTAATACATCGCCGTACGAGAAACCACCACATGCCGCTAGCCCTGCAAATTGCGTTAAGGTAACACGCCCAGACAATACGTCACTCATATGAACATCGATGGCATTAAAGCCGGCACGCGTAAATGCAGCAGCCATTTCCAAATGAGAGTTTACCCCTTGCTCGCGCAAGATAGCGACACTCGGTTTTATACCTTTAGCTATGTATGGTGCAGCAATGTCTTCATTTACGTCATAGGACAACGCTGCATGAAGACCCGGGTCGGACGCATCTTGTTTCGCACGATGCTCTTGTTCTGCACAGGCCGGGTTATCACGAAGCTTCTGCATCTCTAACGTGGTTTGCGCCCACACAGTGCGCATCGCGACTCGAGTATCGCTTAATATTGCAATACCGTCTTTTTCAAACTCAATGGTATCGGTCGAATTTAACGTACCAACATCATGGGTAATCGCGCTAAGACCATACGACTCGAGTACAGCGTCTACCGCGTTTTTATCGGTATCGAGTACTTGAATGACGCCGCCTAATTCTTCGTTGAATAACAACGACAATGCGCTACCTTCAAGATCATCTAGTGTGGCGCTTACCCCAACTTTGCCTGCAAAACTCATTTCAGCAATAGTAGCAAATAGACCACCATCTGAGCGGTCATGGTAAGCCTGCACCAAGCCTTTTTCTACCAGCGCTTGAATGGCGTCATAGTAGGCTTTTAGTCGAGATGCTGAGACAACATCAGCAGGTTTATCACCGAGCTGTTCATAAACTTGTGCTAAGCAGCTAGCACCTAGTCGATTGTTCCCTTCTCCTAAGTCAATCAGTAGCAATCGACTGTCACCTTTATCAGTGCGAAGTTGAGGGGTAACGGTTTTACGAATATCTTTAACGGCGCCGAATGCGGTAATGACCAATGACAACGGTGATGTAACCGCTTTATTATCGCCATTTTCTTCCCATGCCGTTTTCATCGACATCGAATCTTTACCAACAGGAATAGTCAGTCCAAGTTCAGGACATAGCTCTTCACCTACTGCTTTGACCGCTTCATAAAGCCCTGCATCTTCGCCAGGATGTCCCGCAGCGGCCATCCAGTTAGCAGATAGCTTGATACGTTTAATATCGCCTATATTAGACGCTGCAATATTAGTGAGTGCTTCGCCTACTGCCAAACGCGCTGAGGCACCATGCGATAACAGTGCAACAGGCGTTCGTTCGCCCATCGCCATTGCTTCACCGTGATAGGTATCAAATGCGCTCGCCGTAACCGCCACATCAGAGACGGGTACCTGCCATGGACCAACCATTTGGTCGCGACTCACTAAACCAGTTACAGAACGATCGCCAATAGTAATGAGGAACGTTTTTTCTGCTACCGTCGGAAGCGATAAAATACGTTGCGCTGCATCAGAAAGCGTAATGCCTTCTTCTTCAAACGCTGTACCTTGAACCGATAGTGATGTGACATCTCGATGCATCTTCGGCGGTTTTCCTAGCAATACGTCTAATGGCATATCAATAGGGTTATTGTTGAACTGGCTATCGTTTAAGTGCAGATGAGGCGCTTCAGTCGCTTCCCCAACAACCGCATAAGGTGCACGTTCACGTTTACAAATGGCTTCGAAAACCGCCAAGTTTTGCGGCGCTACTGATAACACATAACGTTCTTGAGATTCATTACACCACAATTCAAGCGGTGTCATTCCCGGCTCATCTGACAACACGTTGCGTAGTTCGAACACGCCGCCACGCTCGCCATCATTTACCAATTCAGGTAACGCATTAGACAGGCCACCGGCCCCAACATCGTGAATAAATTGAACTGGGTTGTCGTCACCCATTTGCCAGCACGCATCAATCACTTCCTGACAGCGGCGCTCCATTTCAGGGTTATCACGCTGCACTGAAGCGAAATCTAAATCTTCATTGGACTGTCCAGACGCCATTGAAGACGCTGCGCCACCACCAAGCCCAATATTCATCGCAGGCCCGCCAAGAACGATAAGTTTCGCGCCTACGGTAATTTCGCCTTTTTCAATATGTTCACGACGAATATTACCCAAGCCACCTGCCAACATAATGGGCTTATGATAACCACGAACTTCGACGCCGTTAAAGCTGTTAACTTCTTGCTCGTAGGTACGGAAGTAGCCTAATAAGTTTGGACGACCAAATTCATTGTTAAATGCCGCACCACCTAATGGCCCATCAATCATGATATCAAGGGCATTTACAATACGCTGCGGTTTCCCGTATTCACGTTCCCACGGCAGTTCTGCTCCAGGAATACGCAAGTTGGATACGGTAAAGCCGACTAACCCAGCTTTGGGTTTTGAACCGCGCCCTGTTGCGCCCTCATCACGAATTTCACCACCTGAGCCTGTTGCTGCTCCGGGGAAAGGGGAGATGGCGGTAGGGTGATTATGTGTTTCAACCTTCATGAGAATGTCGATATTTTCATGATGGTAATCGTACTGATGTGACTGGGGGTTTGGAAAAAAGCGACCGGCTGGCCATCCTTCCATTACCGCGGCGTTGTCTTTGTACGCTGAGTAAACGTGGTCAGGAAGCAACTCAAACGTATTTTTGATCATTTTAAACAAGGATTTATCTTGCTCTTCACCGTCAATCGTCCAACTTGCGTTGAAAATTTTGTGACGGCAATGTTCAGAATTAGCTTGAGCGAACATGTAAAGCTCTACATCGGTAGGGTTGCGCCCTAAACGAGTAAAACTATCAAAAAGATAATCAATTTCATCATCGGCTAGCGCCAAGCCCAACTGTCTGTTCGCATCAACAAGTGCAGACTTTCCAGCAACCAGTACGTCAACAGTAGCAAACGTTTTCGCTTCGGCTTGCATAAACAAAACTGACGCATCACTGGTTTCTTTAAACACAGACTCTGTCATTCTGTCGTGCAAGAAACCAGAAACAAGTGCAAATGTGTCTTCACTCAGCGGTGATTCTGACTCTACATAATACGCTACGCCACGTTCAATACGGCTTATATTACTAAGATTACAATTATGAGCAATATCAGTAGCTTTTGAAGACCATGGCGATATTGTGCCAGGACGTGGCGTGACGAGGAAAAGGGTTCCAGAGGGCGATTGAGTTTGTCTGGCAGGGCCATATTTTAGCAGCTTTTCTAATATTTCCATTTGCTGCGTAGACAAATCACCGTCAGAATCGACTAGGTGTACATATTCACTGTAAAGGTTTTTAACCTTAATGCCGGATTGACCCAGCTTTGCAATCAGTTTAGTTTGGTTAAACTCTGATAGTGCAGGAGCGCCTCGAAGGACCAACATATTGCTTTACCTGGTTGTTTAGAAACAACGACCACTAAAGGGACGCGTGCCTCTTTAATTGATGAATATTTCGGCGCGGATTATAGATGAATTATCACTCGTTGGTAACCTGCATCCATCCGTAACCCGACTTTTTTTTTAAATAACCTTAATAAAATAGTGAAAGACTGAAGATATGCGAATATTGGTATACAAAAAGCGATTCATTTGTAGCGTTGTTATCGCTTTATGTATTCTATTGACAAGTTGTGGTGTCCCTTCGATCCCTAATGCCCTGGCAACACTGCTTGAAAGAAAAAGTATAAAAGTAGGAACCTTATATGGAGCTGCAACTTACTATAGTGGCGCAGATGGACCACAGGGTTTTGAGTATGAATTATTAGCCGGTTTCGCTGACTATCTGGGCGTGAAACTTGATTTATATCCGTTCTATTCCTACGACGCCATGCTTTCACAGCTTGAAGAAGGGCATTTAGATATCGTTGCGACTGGCGACGCAGTGACAGCGGACATCGAACAACGTTTTTCATTTGGCCCGTCCTATCTAGATGTAACACAATATTTGGTATATCGCGCAGGCGATGACCGCCCAAAAAGCATTGATTCACTACAAACGCCTATTGTGACTATTTCTGGTAGCAGTCAGGCCTATTTGCTTGCCAGTGTCGACACTGGAGGTGACGTTTTCATGGTCACTACCGATGAGTCAGATGCAGAAGAGCTTCTTCAGAACGTGGCGGAAGGCAAAATTGATTACACAATCGCTGACAGCAATCGTTTAGCACTTCAGCGCCGGAGATATCCAAACCTTGCCACATCGCTTACCTTGGCAGAAGCTATGCCGATGGCGTGGGCAATGCCAAAGCAGCAAGACGATTCAGTAAAAGCCGCGCTTATCGAATATTTTGGTACCGTTCATCAATCAGGATGGTTTACGGTATTGGAAGAAAAATACTTCGGACATATTCGCCAATTTGATTATGTGGATAGCCGCGCGTTTAACCGAGCGGCGGAACAAACACTTACCCGCTACAAATCTTTATTCGAAGCCTATGCAGGAGACCTCGACTGGCGTCTTCTTGCCGCGATGAGCTATCAAGAAAGTCATTGGGATCCTAACGCGGTTTCTAAGACCGGTGTACGTGGTTTAATGATGCTTACTCTGGCAACTGCAAACGATTGGAAAATAGAAGATAGAACCGACCCAGAACAAAGTATTCGCGGAGGCGCTCGCTATTTCGCAAGTCTTCTAAGTCGTATACCAGCACGCATAGACAATCCAGATAGAATTTGGATGGCAATGGCTGCGTACAATATCGGTATGGGGCACTTGGAAGACGCTAGAGTTTTAACACAACGACAGGGGGGCAACCCTGACCTATGGGTAGACGTAAAGCAACGCCTTCCTCAACTTAGGCAAAAAAAATATTATAGAACAACCCGCTATGGTTATGCGAGGGGCGATGAAGCGCTTCAATATGTCGAAAATATTCGTCGATATTACGACAGCTTAGTATGGCTAAATGAACAAGGAAAAATTTAAACTCGTTACCTTGAAAACTGTCATTTAGATGTCATTTATTGTGCGTAGCATAATGAAAAAATCGGCCGCTGCCGCAATATAACATTATGCTTTATCTTAAAATGACAGGGCGGTGTAATGAAACGAAACCGAGTGATGAAAAAAGGAATTAAATTGAAAAATAACAATAGACGACGCTTAATGCTCAAAAAAATGCATCAAAAAGTACTTCAACGCCGTAAGCTTTATGTAACCAGTGATATGTTCACGCAACTGACACGTAACAGTGAGCGCTAACACTTTTTAGCTTGCTTCGCTTTTTTCTTCTCTTCCCTTCGCCTTTTAAAAAAGGCTGATATTTTTTCTGCGCATTGCTCTGATAGAACCTCAGCTGTCACATCAATATGATGATTAAGTGCAGGGTGTTGAAGAAGGTTCATGACCGAACCTGCTGCCCCCGTTTTCGCGTCACGTGCTCCAAAAACGACACGACCCACTCTGGCATGGACGAGCATGCCTGCGCACATGGAACATGGTTCTAGGGTGACATAGAGCGTGGTATCGATAATGCGGTAATTACTTAACTTTTTTGCCGCTCGACGAACGGCTTGCATTTCGGCATGGGCCGAGGGGTCATTGTCGATTATTGGCGTATTCCACCCCTCTCCGACAACCTCTCCGTTGTGCACGACACAGGCACCCACGGGCACTTCACCGGCCGCTTCGGCATGCTCAGCAAGCATTAGCGCATGTTCCATCCAACGAATATCTTCATCCATCGATACCATTTGGTGAGTATGTTCAATCATTGGTCAAATTAGCCATTACGTGAGTTAATTTAATTATGTTGTATGTATTAACTAACTTCATTTTACCCCAAACTACTGAAAAGTATGATTTTTATATTTTGGCAGAACTTTTGCAAACATAAATTATAAATATTAATACTAACGTGTTGCGACATATTTAATTGCACTTTATTACTATGGCTATGTGCTACGATTATGTATAGTCAATTAAGTATGCTCAATATATGAACACAGATATAGGGAAGCACTAAGCATCGCGGCTTTCCCATATTAAACATCGAAAAATAAGAGGGACTTAACTATGAACACGACTGCTATTGCCATTGTAGCCATTGTTGCTTGGGCCATTGTTTCTATTGTCGATAGAGCAAAAGATAAAAGCAACAAAAAGCTATCTGCAAAAGAAAGAGACAGTTATCAGGCTGATATCGCAGCATTGAAAGAACGCGTGTCTGTGTTAGAAAAGATTGTGACCGATGAAAAATACGACTTAAAACGTCAGTTTGCTGATTTAGAAAAAGATAAAGTCGCCTAATCGTTCGTTGCACATGCTTATTTGATCATCGCTTGTGATTGGCACTTTCGCTACTGCAATAAAGTGCCTCCATCCGCGTTATGGCTTGTGTAAATTAACTATCTTCGAGTAACCGGCGCTCTGCCCGCTCTACTCGTCTCGGTTTGCCTGCGATAACTAACACATCGTGAGGTTGCAACACTGCCTCTAAATCTGGGTCAATCAGCTCTTTTCCGTTTCGCCTGAGCCCCTTTACTGATACCCGCAGCCTTGCAAAATCGATATCTTTAATTTTTTTCCCTATGCATGACGCATGAGACGACAGGACCACTGCGTGAATAAACTCTAATTTGTCTTCCGTTCCATACGTTATCTCTGTGGTTTCTCCAGGATAAAAACCATGAAGGTGATCGTAACGCCCTTTCCGTTCTGCCCTTACCCGTTTTAATATTCTAGACATGGGAACGCCAGCATAATGAAGAACTTGCGAAATAAGCATCAAACTGCCCTCTTGTAGTTCAGGCACAACTTGATTCGCCCCCGCGTTATAAAGCCCTTCTAAGTGATAGTCACGCTTTGTTCTAACCATCACATCCACATCAGGCTTAATTTGATGTGTTTGCGTAATGACCTGCTTGGCCTTTTCGGTTTCATCAAACGTCACAAGAATGAGACTTGCGGTAGATACTTGAGCTGAATCTAAAATATCCCGCTGGCTAGCATCCCCAAAAAGTACCGGCTCCCCCGCGTTTCGACTTTCGTGTACACGAACGGGATCCATATCAATAGCGACGAAGTGTATCCCTTCCATCTTCAGCATGCGGGCAACCGACTGTCCCACTCTTCCAAACCCACAAATAACGACATGCTTAGCTAAGCTTGATGTGTCCAATGGAATTTCTTCCACCAATGCGTCAGCATTATTACTGACAAGGTAACGCGCAATCTTTACACTATTCTCCATCAACCAAGGAGTGAGCGCCATGCTGATAATCCCCATACTTACAATGACTGAGGACTGCTCAGACGTTAACACACCATACTGTGTTGCCAACGCTGCGATAACAAAGCTGAATTCGCCAATTTGACAAAGCTTAACACCCGCGGACCATCCATCAACCGCATCAGTTTGTACCAACAACGATGCCAGTCTTACTAACCCAATTTTAACGACCATCAGAGCAAGTACACCAAGGCAGATTGTGAAGAGGTTATCCCACAATGCATACAGGTTTAACTGCATTCCTACCGTGACAAAAAATAGTCCCATCAGAATATCTCTGAACGGTCTAATATCGGCTTCCAATTGATATTTATACTGACTCTCGCCTAGCATCATACCCGCTAAGAATGCACCTAACGCCATTGACAAGCCGAAGTAGTACGTTATGCCACCTGCAAGTAGTGCCACCAATATCGTCGTTAAAACAAATAGTTCATCAGTACGAGTTCTCGCTACTTCTCTAAACAGCCATGGTAGTAACCACTTACCAACTGACATCAAAAATGCAATGACAAAAATACCTTTCAATAATGCTTGCCCTAGCGCAAGTGCAATACTCGTATCACCACTACTTGCCAGTAATGGGATGGCAATAAGGAAAGGTACGACAGCCAAATCCTGAAATAAGAGAATGCTGATAGCCAACTGTGTTCGCCGATTATTTAAAATCCCCATCTCCGTTGCCTGCTTTATGACAATTGCTGTAGAGCTAAGTGCTAATGTCCCGCCGATAATGATAGAGGCCGACAACGATAGACCAAAGAAATAAGGTACCAATGTAAAAATAAACGTCGTTGTAATCATCTGTCCGGCACCCACACCGAACACGAGGGACCTCATAGCGAGTAGCTTCGGAAGTGAGAACTCAAGACCGAGTGAGAAAAGTAGAAAAACAATGCCGACCTCGGCAAGAAGGTGCATCTCTTGTGGGTGAGCGAACAGCACTAAAATCTGTGGACCTGCCAAAATTCCGGCGAATAGGTAAGCTAAAATCGGCGGCAAGTGAAGCCTTTTAAACACGGCTACGCAGCATACCGCAATGGTCATTAACGCAATAATAGACACAAACCCCGTTCCCAAAAGTTCACTCCCTATTTTGAAAAAAACGTTTATTTATAAACAATATAATAGACGTATTGCACTGGTTTGCGTCAGAAAGATACTCAACTAACGTAATTTAAGTGCACGCCAAATGTAATCGTGTAGCGCTATATCCCTATCTATCTCACACTTTATGGCATCTAGTTTGCATTATCTTGACTATTCCATGTCAAAGTGCCCAATTACGGCAAATATTGCCGCTTTATTTACATATCGCGCCATGGCTTTGACGACAATTTACACACGCGTAGCATAATACTGCGCAAAGGGGGTCGTGTGGACTTATCGACAGTGATTTACGATAACACGCAGCACAATAGTTTTTATCCGCCATCAAGCGTAGATCATGTGATGACAGCAAGCGACATTACGGCATTTGTAGGTCAATTACTATCGACCATTGAACTTGAAGAACTTGGTTCAATCTACTTTCATGCTGTTAAAAAGTATCTTCCTTTAGAAGGTCTTAGCCTTACTGACTTCGACGCACGCCTTATCTATGGCGAAGCCAAAATATCAGCGATACACGTTGAGTTACCGCTTAAGCAAAACGTTTGTACGAGCAACGACGCGTCAAATGCTTATTACTTTTTCTATCAAACCTTAAGTATTTCGCAAAAAGATATTTTAGACCAACTACATTGCTTGTTTGAAAAGCAAGTTGCACATGCACTTTCATTTCGGGCCATGCATCAAATGGCGACGAAAGATATGCTTACAGGGCTTGGAAATAGAGCAGGTTTTGATAGTGCGTTAACCCGTGCAATTGCCTGGTCACATCGCCATCAAGAGGCTTTTGCCCTACTGGTGATTGACCTTGATAATTTTAAAGCCGTTAATGACTCATTCGGCCACCTTGAAGGTGACAAAGTACTTATGAACGTCGCATCTCAGCTTGCTCACGTACTGCGTGATGAAGACGAATTGTTTAGGTTCGGTGGTGACGAGTTCTGTTGTGTCCTTGATTGCCAAACACAGCAACAATTAGAATGTGCTGCGCTACGTATCAAGGCGGCGATTAACAGCTCAGCATACTTATCACGAATGGGCGTATCTTGCAGCCTAGGTGGCGCTCTGTATCGCGAGGGTGAATCGGTGACGTCAATTTTTGACCGTGCCGACAATGCGCTGTACCAAGTAAAACAGTCAGGGAAAAATAATTACTATGCCGCATAGGGCAAACTATTGCCCTACCGATATCCGTGCCCTGCATTACTTAACAGTAACCGTCAACCCTGAAGGCATGGTAGTTAACTCGGTAACATGTGTCGAAAACACTATCGCTATCGGCTCGTCATAATTATAAATAACGCCTATGTGCGTTCGCTCCCACACCGGTATCTTCCATTGTTTAAACCAATGCTTTAAAGGCTTAGAAACCCCCGCACCTTTCGGTTTAACTTTGTCAGCTCTAATATTGGTTTTTAAACACAGAGAAGGGGTGTCTTTCCCTTCATAACGCGCTGTTATCGCAGTGTCTAGCCACGTTAACTCGACTAACTCATCAAGCGCTAATGCCATTTTAGATGGAATGGTATCACAACGAGAAACTAACCAATAAATGGCACCATCGTGTCGTGCAAGCTTACCCCAAGGGAAAAACACTTCGGGTTTTGCATCCTGTCTTGCAATTAGCATTTTGGTTATTTCACCAAGCTGTGCAAATGACGGATATTGCACACTGTGCTTTTCGAACCATGCTCGGATTATCGCGCGTTGCCATTTGTCATCGAATGTTTGCAGTACACAAATGCTTAGTTTGTCAGCGTCTATGGCACACATCGCTAGACGCTCTTGCGTAATATCATCCAGTAATGCTGTTTGCTCTGCACATAACGCAGCACTTCGTGCTACCGTTTTAAAAAGTTGAGGCCACTTTTGGTTAAGCACGGGAAGTACATCGTTACGCAAAAAATTACGCTCAAACGAATTATCAGCATTTGACTCATCTTCAATCCAGTGCAGTCTACGTTCATTCGCTTCTTTAACTATCTCAGGTTTATCGATGGACAAAAGGGGGCGAAGGGTAAGCACATTATTTCGCCATTGCATGCCCGCCATCCCACTTAAACCTTGTGGCCCTGCCCCACGCTTAAGTTGCAACAACACGGTTTCAATTTGATCTTGTGCATGCTGTCCAAGACATAACACGCCATTGTGAGACTGACAAAATTTGTCCAATGCGCGGTAACGCGCCTTTCGTGCTTGTGCCTCAACACTCATGCGCGCACCTGTTTCCACATGAACCTTTATTTCATAAAAGGGAACATCAAGAAAATCACAAGAGACGCGACAGTGTCTTGCCCACGCATCAGCATTGTCGCTAAGCCCATGATTGACATACACCGCGGTAATTGGATGCTGATGAGCTTCGCAGTAGGCGTGAACCGCATGCAATAGTAGCGTTGAATCTATACCGCCACTGTAAGCCACGACGACGGGAGACGATGCGCTAACCGCTCGTAACGATGACGCTAAAACACTATCAACATGCGCAAAAACTTTAGACACTAGGAAACTTAAGCCTTATCTAGCAATACCCAAACGACATCAGTCGTTGATAACGTTCATCCATAAGGTTCGACGTATCGAGACCTTTCAACTGGCTCAGTTGCTGTTTAAGCACTGCTTTTAAATTTGCTGCCATACCATTGTGGTCACGGTGTGCCCCACCTAACGGCTCTTCGACAATGCTATTAATTAGCCCTAGCTCTTTGATCTGACCCGCGCTGACGCCCATTGCCTCTGCTGCCAAAGGTGCTTTTTCTGCACTTTTCCACAAAATGGATGCGCATCCTTCGGGAGAAATTACCGAGTACGTTGAATACTGGAGCATGTTAACGCGATCGCCAACACCAATGGCCAATGCGCCACCAGAGCCCCCTTCACCGATAACGGTACAGATAATAGGCACTGTTAACTCGGCCATTTCAAATAGGTTTTTCGCGATCGCTTCACTTTGTCCACGCTCCTCAGCACCTACGCCCGGATAAGCGCCTGGGGTGTCGATGAAGGTAATGATGGGCAGACTGAATCGTTCCGCCATTTTCATGAGACGCAGCGCTTTACGATAGCCTTCGGGTTTAGGCATACCGAAGTTTCGTTTTATTTTCTCGTTGGTATCGCGCCCTTTTTGATGACCAATAACCATAACCGGTTGGTCATCAAGCATCGCTGGACCACCCACAATGGCTTTATCATCAGCAAATGCGCGGTCTCCCGCTAGATCATCAAATTCAGTAAAAATGCGGGGAATATAATCTAATGTATAAGGTCGCATAGGATGACGTGCCAGTTGCGACACTTGCCACGCTCCTAAGTCTGAAAATATCTTTTTGGTAAGATCAGCACTTTTCGTTCGTAGTTTATTGATTTCTTCTTCAATACCTACATCAAACTCGCCACCTTGATTAACTAACCTTAGCTCTTCAATTTTTGCTTCTAATTCGGCTATAGGCTGTTCAAAGTCCAAAAACTGTATACTCATTTCATGTCCTATTCTTACTGCGTTCGTTAATGCAAACGCTAGATGTCCAATCTATCTAACTCTCACCCTTAATGGTAGAGAATTGAAACGGCTTTTTCTCCCAAACACTGTTTGAGATCGTGCAAAAGCTGATCTTCAGGCGTTATATACCATTTGGCACCGCATGCTATCACTGCTTCTGCATCAGGGTGTGTCACGACCAGTTGAACTGGGCAACTACCGCCGTTAAAGTTCTGTAAGATAGATTGCATTTGACCAATTTTAGTCGGTTCAAGCGACTGGGTATCTACATTCAAGGCCAGCGCTCTCGCATTTTTTTCTCGTGCTTGAACAATGTCCATCACATCACGGGCGGTGATTGTATTGCCCCCAGAGAAATCATCAAAGCTGACCTGTCCCTTTATGAGCAAAATTCTATCTGTTTCTAGCACACTTTCGAACTGTTCAAACATATCTGGGAAGAAACGTACGTCTATTCTGGCACTCTTATCGTCCAGTGTCACAATAGCCCATCGCTTACCGCGTTTATTCATCATTACTCGTACCCCAAGGACCAGACCAACAGCGCTTGCCATTTGGTCTTTCCCTGTTGGTTTCAAGTCGACTAATCGACCGTCAGTATAGTGACGAATTTCAAGCGCGTATTGATTAATAGGGTGACCCGTTAGATAAAGGCCTAATGTATCTTTTTCCCCTTCTAACCAGACTTTTTCTGGCCAGCGAGGAACATCGGCGAATGCTTGCTCGACCTCATCAGGTTCAGTCGTTAACAATCCAAACATATCTGATTGCCCAAACGACTCTGCTTTCGCATGTTGACCCGCTGCGGCGAGGGCCTCAGGTAGCGTGGCCATCAACGTAGCGCGATGCGGACCTAAGTTGTCCATTGCACCTGATAAAACGAGTTTTTCTAGCACACGCTTGTTTACGCGTTTGATATCAAGTTTGGCACAAAAGTCGAACAAATCTTTGAACGCACCTTGTGTCTCACGCGCTTCGATAATAGCCTCAATAGGACCTTCACCGACGCCTTTGATAGCACCAATCCCATAAACAATACGTCCTTCGCTATCTACGGTAAATTTATGTTTACCCTTATTGAGATCAGGCGGCAATATTTCTATTCCCATGCGCTCACATTCATCGACTAACGTTACAATTTTATCAGTATTGTCCATGTCCGCGGACATTACCGCAGCCATAAACTCAGCAGGGTAATGGACCTTTAACCATAGCGTTTGGTATGACACTAATGCGTAAGCCGCAGAGTGAGACTTGTTGAATCCGTATCCTGCGAACTTTTCCACGAGGTCGAATATTTTCATTGCCAAATCAGGGTCAATATTATTATTTTTCGACCCTTCCGCGAATGCGCCTCGCTGCTTAGCCATCTCTTCGGGCTTTTTCTTACCCATTGCACGACGAAGCAAATCAGCCCCACCGAGAGAATATCCCGCCATCTCTTGGGCAATCTGCATGACTTGTTCTTGGTAGAGGATGATGCCGTAGGTAGGCTCTAGAATTTCCTGCAAACATTCGTGCTGATATTCAGCATCCGGATAAGAGATAGCCTCTCGCCCGTGCTTACGGTCAATAAAGTTATCAACCATTCCAGATTGTAATGGGCCCGGTCTGAAAAGTGCTACCAGTGCGATAATATCCTCAAAACAGTCTGGTTTTAGCCGTTTTATTAACTCTTTCATACCGCGAGATTCCAACTGGAATACAGCGGTAGTTTCAGAGTTTTGTAGAACACGGAAGCTTTTCGGATCTTCTATAGGGATTGAGGAGATATCTATATCTACGCCTTTCCCTTCCTTAATCATATCAATGGCCCATTGAATAATGGTAAGGGTTCGAAGACCTAAGAAGTCGAACTTTACAAGCCCTGCGGTTTCTACATCATTCTTATCAAACTGGGTAACAGGGTTTTTACCCTCATCATCGCAATAAAGCGGCGAGAAATCAGTGATGGTGGTAGGCGCAATAACCACACCACCAGCGTGTTTTCCTGCGTTTCGTGTAACGCCCTCAAGGATCCGAGCCATATCAATGAGATCTTTAACTTCCTCATCGTCTTGGTATACCTCTGGTAAACGAGGTTCTGCGATAAACGCTTTTTCGAGCGTCATACCAGGGTCGGGGGGTATTAACTTTGAGATGCGGTCAACAAAGCCATATGGATGGCCTAATACGCGCCCAACATCGCGCACCACGGCTTTTGCTGCCATGGTACCGAACGTAATAATTTGCGATACCGCTTGTCGTCCATACAACTCGGCAACGTGATCAATTACTTCATCTCGTCTATCCATACAAAAATCGACGTCAAAGTCGGGCATGGAAACACGTTCAGGGTTCAAGAATCGCTCGAAGAGTAAGTCGAATTCTAATGGATCAAGGTCTGTTATGCTGAGGGCATAAGCAACCAATGAACCTGCACCAGAACCCCGCCCTGGACCAACGGGTATGCCGTTGTCCTTACTCCACTGAATAAATTCCATTACGATCAGAAAGTAACCGGGGAACCCCATTTGGTTAATAACTTCCAATTCGATACGAAGTCGGTCGTCGTACTCTGGACGTTTTTCTTTTCTTTCGTTTTCATCCGGAAATAAAAACGCTAGACGGGCTTCTAAGCCCTCTTCAGACACTTTCACCAAGAAGTCTTCGGTTGTCATGCCACCAGTGGGAAACTGAGGTAGAAAGTATTCCCCTAATCTAACGGTTACATTACAGCGCTTGGCAATTTCTACCGTATTCTCTATAGCTTCTGGAATATCGCTAAAAAGCTCGACCATTTCTCCAGCGCTGCGCAAATATTGCTGTTCGCTGTAGCGCTTAGGGCGGCGGCTATCGTCTAATGTGTAACCATCGTGGATACACACTCGAATTTCGTGCGCTTCAAACCCCTCTTTATCGATGAAACACACTTCATTCGTCGCAACGACAGGAAGCCCATGTTGTTCAGCGAGCGCGATGGCTCTATGAAGGTAATCTTCTTCGCCGGCTCTGCCTGTTCGAACCAGCTCAAGATAAAAACGATCCGCAAAATGCGTGGTATAAAATGCGAGTGAAGCATCAAGTATTTTGCTGTTGTTTTTCGTAAGCCCAACGCCTATATCGCCGTTGAGCCCCCCAGAAAGCACGATAACCCCTTCAGCATGTTCAGCTAACCACGCTTGGTCTATAACAGCACGATGTGAAAGTTGGCCTCGCAAATAGGCTTTTGAAATAAGAATCGTAATGTTCTTATAGCCTTCGTTGTTCATTGCTAGCAACGTTAGCCTGAACGGCTCGTTGCCAAAGGCTTCATTAGTAACCCAGAAATCTGCACCGATAAGCGGTTTAATGCCACGGTTGTGCGCTTCAGAATAAAACTTAACCAGCCCGCACATGTTCATTTGGTCAGTAATGGCAACCGCGGGCATGCCGTACTCTGCTACTTTCCCTAAAATAGGCTTAACTTTATTTAGCCCATCCATCATTGAATAGTCGCTGTGTACACGTAGGTGAATAAAGGGCGAGGACATAGCGTTATTTCTCTTCTAGTAGTGCCTTGACTGGTTTGAAACTTTTACGGTAACAATCAAGCACGCCAAATTCAGCGAGTGCCTCAAAGTGTGCCTTAGTCGGGTAGCCTTTGTGTCCAGCAAAATTATACTGTGGATAGGCCTCATGGAGCGTTAACATATCATTGTCACGTTCAACTTTAGCAATGATTGATGCCGCGGAAATTTCAGCATGTAAGCTATCGCCTTTAACAACGGCTTCTGCTGCATAATGCCAAACAGGCAGTCTGTTGCCATCTACGCGCACAAACTCTGGCTGAACGTGTAACCCTTCAACGGCTCTGGTCATGGCAAGCATGGTGGCGTAAAGAATATTAAGTTTATCGATTTCCTGAGGTGACGCCCTACCAATACTCCAACATAACGCCTTTTGTCTTATTTCTTGTGACAAAATATTGCGCTTTTTTTCGCTGAGCTTCTTTGAATCGGTTAACCCTTCGATAGGGTTATTGGGGTCAAGTATGACCGCAGCAGTGACGACATCGCCGACCAACGGGCCGCGACCTACTTCGTCAACGCCTGCAATTAATTTATGCAAACAATTCCTCCAGAACAGCCTTAGCTGCCGTTTTATCAGCGTTGCATTTTAACGTATGGTGAAGCGCTGTAAAACGAGAAATCAACGCTGAATTGTCTTGTTCGAACAAATCGAGCAGCTGCTTGCTCATATTATCTGCATTTACGTCGTCTTGTAGCAATTCAGGTATTATCGGCTCATTCGCAAGCAGGTTTGGTAGTGTAAAAAATGGGGCTTTGTATAAACGCTGCATAATTTTGTACGTCAACGGTGACAGCTTGTAGGCTGCAACCATGGGACGTTTGCATAGCATCGCCTCCAATGTCGCCGTTCCAGACGCTAATAAAATAACATCACTGGCGATCATTGCATCTCTGGCCGTCCCTTGCGTAACGGTTATAGGAAGGCGAGTACCGCTACGGTTTGACGCTTCGATAATAGCCTGAATTTGCCCCAAGCGGTGTTCATTTACTGCGGGAATAACGAACTGAATGTCAGGCCGCACTTTGTGAATTTTTTCAATGGTATCAAGAAAGACTGGAAGCAGCGTATCTACTTCTGTGCGACGTGAGCCTGGCAAAACGGCAAGTAAGGGGTTATCAACCGCTACCGCTAAGGCTTCGCGCGCAGCCATCTGATTGGGGGTTATATCAATACTGTCAGCCATCGTGTGGCCAACAAACGTATAAGGCACCTGATATTTATCATATACCTTTTGTTCAAAAGGGAATAAACCCAGAACACGATTTACTGATTTTGCGATATTGTGAATGCGTTTTTCGCGCCACGCCCATATTGTAGGGCTAACGTAATGAATGGTTTTAATGCCGCGTGACTTAAGCGTTTTTTCGATACGTAAATTAAAATCAGGCGCATCGACACCAACAAAAATATCGGGTGGATATTTTTCAAAATGTGCCAGTAACTGCTTTTTCACACGTAAAATGGCGGGGAGGTGTTTAAGTACCTCAACGAGACCCATAACAGAAAGGGTTTCCATATCAAACAGGCTGCGAAAACCCTCAGCCTGCATGTTTGGACCACCAATTCCTTCAATTACCGCATCAGGATATTGGCGTTTAAGCTCAGCTACCATGCCCGCAGCAAGTACATCACCAGAGGGCTCTCCGGCAACCATGCCAATCCGAATAGGCGCTACCATACTAGCGTATGATACCCCGCGTGGCTTCACTGAGGAACGTAACCATTTCAGCAACAGACTGGCTACTTGAAGCGGACGAAGAAAGTTTTTCTATGGCCTGCTCAACGGTATTGCCTTCTCGATAAATTGTTTTATAGGCCCGCTTAATTGCCATCACATCGTCTTTATCGAAGCCGCGACGCTTAAGTCCTTCAGAGTTGATACCCTGAGGCATATTTTTGGTGCCACTAACCATCACAAAAGGCGGCACATCGCGAAGGATAATTCCCCCTGCGCCCAAAAACGCATGCGCCCCAATTTTACAAAACTGGTGAACGCCTACCGCGCCGCCAACAATAACAAAATCGTCGATATGAACATGACCAGCAATGGCAACATTGTTTGCCAAAATAATATCGTTGCCCAGTACGCAATCGTGTGCAACGTGTGCATTCACCATCAATAAACATCGAGAGCCTATAACGGTAATGCTATTGTCTTGAATTGTACCTCGGTGCACCGTGACGCCTTCGCGAAACTCATTATCATCACCAATAACCAGTTCGGTTCGTTCACCCGCATATTTTTTATCTTGGCAGTCTTCTCCAATCGAGGAAAACTGGTAGAACTTATTATTTTTGCCAATACGGGTGGGCCCACGAACAACGACGTGCGACTTTAAAATACAGCCATCACCTATAGTGACATGGTCGTCAACGACACAAAAAGGCCCTATCGTGACATTTTCGCCAATAGTCGCACTATCTGAAATTACCGCGGTAGGATGAATCACGTTATGCTATCTCTCTCATTGCACACATAAACTCTGCCGTACATGCAACGTCACCGTTTACACTAGCAGTGCCTTTAAACTTCCAAATTCCTCTGCGCTCTTTTACCAAGCATACATCGAAATCTAATTTATCGCCTGGAACAACAGGGCGTTTAAAACGCGCATTATCTATTCCAGCGTACAAATACAATTTATCACTCTGGCCCATCGTTTTAAAGCCAAGTACACCAGCTGCCTGTGCCAATGCTTCAAGGATTAAAACACCAGGGAAAATAGGCTGTCCGGGAAAATGACCGGTAAAGCAAGGTTCATTGATAGTGATATTTTTATATGCTTTGATTGATTCACCCAGAACATAATCTGTCACTCTGTCAACCAACAAGAATGGATACCTGTGTGGTAACAATGACATTATTTCCTGAATTTCAATAGTATTGAGTGAATTGGCCAAAAACTTTCTCCTAATTACAAGCATGACCTACTGCTAGTCGTACTCGCCGTGTAAACAATAAAAACGGCGGCAACCATACGCTGTTCAGCGCGAAAAACAAATCAGACCAACACCTTTCGGATATTGGTCTGACATTTATACCAGTGCAAAAGTGGTACTACGCCTTGTACTACCTACTTATTGTGGTTATTAATTCGCTTTACTTGCTTGCTGTAATACTTGCTCAGATAAGTCGTGCTCTTCTTTAGCAAACGCAACTGCGCCAGCATTAAGAACAACATCATAACCTTCTTTTGCTGCTACAGCGTCGATAGCCTGCTTGATTAGACCAAGAAGCTTATTACGTTCTTCGTTGCTACGGCGCTGAATATTCTGCTGAAGCGGCTGACCTTTTGTCGTAAGCTGCTCGCGTACGTTAAGAATCTTTTGCTCTAGATCCTTTTTCTCAGCTTCGCTCATCGTAGCCGCGTCGCGCTGTAAACGCTCAGCGAAAAACTGACCATCACGTTGAAGTTGATTCACTTCTTCTAGCTGGTCTTTAAACTCCATTTGTATAGCGTTCTGTATTTCGGCCGCTTGAGGCATTGCTTGAAATACACCTTGAACATCGACAACCGCAAGCTTTTGTTCTGCCATTACTGAAGTGCTTACTAGAGCACTACCCAACATTGCACCTGCAACGATATGTTTAACCAACTGTTTCAAAAGGAACTCCTTTTTGTATATCTTTTTTTATAGGCACACGCTATTGCGATGTGCCCGTATTAGTATTTTAGAAAGTCTGACCAATATTGAAAGTGAAGAATCTTGCATCATCACCATCTCGGTCTTGAATCGCTCTAGAGAAACTGAAAACCATCGGCCCCATCGGAGAAACCCATTGTACCGAAATACCAGCGGAACTACGATATAGGCTCCAGTCAGAATAGTCCAATAGTGTCCCATCTTGGGTATTGGGCTGCGTTAGACTGCGATACTTATCATAATCAAACTCAGTATCCCACACGTTACCCACATCTACAAATAGACTTGTCCGTACCGAATTATCCATATCCTCTTCAACGAATGGAGTCGGAACGATTAGCTCTATTCCACCAAGCGCCATTGCGTTCCCGCCTAAACTTCTGCGTGAAATAGCAATTTGGTCATTAGATGGGTCAATAGGATAAACAACGCCACCCGGCCCCGTTATATTTCCGCCAGACTGACGGATTACACCACGTGGACCAACGGTATTATTTTCAAAACCGCGTAACGAGTCTGCACCACCCGCAGTGAAGTTTTCAGTAAAGGGAAGTATTTGTTCGTTGCCATTGATATCGCCATAGCCGTTACCATACCCGACACGAATTCGTGCCAGAAATGACCAACGTTGGTTTTGTGAAAGTGGGAAATACCACTTGCCATCAAATACTGATTTAAAGAAATTAACATCTGAGTTAGGTGTGGTTATGCTAAATGATGCACGTTGTGAAGAACCTGCCGTTGGAAATAAACCACGGTTTAAGGTGCTTCGACTCCACGCAACACTTGCTTGGAAGCTGTCATATTTTACTGCAGCATCAGGGTCACTGCCGTCTAAGAACTGGCTGTAAAATTGCTCTGTTTGCTCGTAAAAGCCACGGTTGAACAGTTCGACGTTACTGTACGTTAAGCCAAAGTTAATACGGTTAAATTCATTAATTGGATAACCGATATTGGCACCTACAGACCACTGCTTTGAGTTGTACTGGATAACGTTAAAGTCAGAGCCATCAAATTCACTGTAACCAATACTGCCTCCCAAACTAATACCGTCGATGGTAAAGAATGGGTCGTTATAGGTGATTTGCGCAGAGCGTTGATAAGATACCGTACTTAGGTTTAACCCTACGCGCTTACCAGTGCCCAAGAAATTATCTTGCTGAATACCCGCGTTCAAACTTAGCTTAGTTCTGTCGCCATAACCGATACCCGCGTTAAATGAACCTGATGGCTGCTCTTTAACGTTAAAGTCAACGTCTACCTTATCCTCTGAACCAGGAATACGGATGGTTTCAAATTCCACCTCTTCCATATAGGTAAGACGAGATAGCTGATTCTTAGATGACTCAAGCAAATTATTAGAGAGCCAGGTACCTTCCATTTGACTGACATTTTGGCGTAAAACTTCGTCAGCAGTAACAATATTTCCGTTAAACTTAATGCGATTGACGTAAATGCGCTTACCTGGGTCAACGCTTAACGTGAGCTTTACGGTCTTATCTTCATCGTTAATGTCCGGGACGGTGGTTACCGTTGGATAGGCGTAGCCGAAACGGCCAAGATACTTGCTGATAAACTCTTCGGTATAGGTTACTTCGGCTTGGTTATAAAGCTCACCCGGCGTTAGGGGAAGCACACGCTCAATATAGTCTTCATACCCAAGCACGTCACCAACCAACTCAACATCTGAAATGGTGTACTGCTCGCCCTCTGTCACGTTCATGGCAATGTAAATACCAGACTTTTCAGGGGTCATTGAAACCTGTGTCGAATCGACGTTGAAACGCAAATAACCTCTATTTAAATAGAAGTTGCGCATCGTTTCCATGTCGCCTTGCAATGTCTGCTGTTGATATCGTGTTTCAGAGAGAAAATCCCACCACGGCGTATCATATTGCAGCTCGAACGTTTCCATTAACTCTTTATCAGAGAAAAGATTATTACCAACAATATTTATTTGTTGGATTTCTGCAGCATCGCCTTCTTCGAAAAGAAGCTTTAGGTCAACACGATTTCGTGGAAGAGGTGTGACAATGGCTGTGACGTCCGCATTGTATTTGCCGATACTGTAGAAAAAGTCCTTTAGACCGTTCTCGATAGATGTCAGTACGGTTTTATCTAAAGGCTCACCCAGTCTAACGCCATTTCCATCGAGACTTTCCTGGAGTTGTTCATCTTTAATATCATCATTTCCTTCAAAAATGATGTTACTAATGGTGGGGCGCTCTGCCACACGAACTACTAGAACATTACCGTCTCTAAGAATTTCTACATTTTCAAAGTGCGTGGATGAATACAAAGAACGAATGAGCTGCGTCACTCGAAAAGTATTTAACTCGTCACCAACCTGCACCGGCAAATAAGTCAACGCTGCACCAAGTGCGACACGTTGTAACCCTTCAACACGAATATCTTCGACGACAAACTTACTGTCTTGTGTCGCAGCGTTGGCTAAGCTAGCACTGGAAATAATCATTCCGGCTGCTACTAACTGTTTTAACTTCATCTAATTTTCTATTCCTGGCCGCGTTTTGTATTTGCTGTTTTATTATTCCTGATACTCATCAGGTTATGCGCGCAATGTCGTTCATGATGGCAATACCCATTATTACAAAAAGAAGCATTCCACCGATTCTGAACCCCCACTCTTGTGCCGCTTCCGACACTGGCTTTCCGGTTATCCACTCAATGGTAAAATACATCAAATGTCCGCCATCAAGCATGGGTAAGGGTAATAAATTTATAATGCCCAAATTCACGCTAATGAGTGCAAGAAAGCTTAGGAAATAAGCAAGCCCATACCCTGCGCTTGTTCCTGCTCCTTGCGCGATAGAAATGGGGCCGCTTAAATTCTTAACCGAAACATCGCCGGTTAATAGCTTGCCAATCATTTCTACGCTAAGCGTCATCAGACGCCATGTTTTATCTACCGCCTTTGTGAATGCGTCAACCACACCATATTGGTGAGTAAATACGTACCCATCAGGCCAAGGCTCAAAAACTGGACTAACACCTAAGTATCCAGTTTGCCCTTCTGCCGTATCACGGCGCGCTATCGTTGCATGCACCTGCTGCTGTTGTCCATCCCTTTCAATAGTGAATACACTAGACTCACCAGGACTATCAACAATGATATCAACTAAAGCTTGCCATGAAACAATGTCTTCACCATTGTATTGAACCAGCTTATCTCCATTCAGAAGCCCTGCTTGTTGTGCAGCACTTCCCTCTGAGACAAAACCAACGATAAGCGTCGGTTTTGGTCTAAAAGGCATAATCCCTAAACTGCTTAAAGGAGACTCGCTATCTGGGTCAAAGTTCCAATTACCTAAAGTAAAAGTCACTTCTTTTACCGAGTTATTGGCATCTTTTAGCGTCACGCTGGCGTTTTCGTGACCGATATAAGACACTAACTCTAGGTTCACTGCTTCCCAATCAGGCGTATCTCTGTCCCCTACTTTAATAATTTCGTCGCCGGCTAATAGGCCTGACTGCGCCGCTATACTATCAGTTTTAATTTCCTGAACAATCGGGCGTACCGTTTGTAAACCCACGAGAAACATCAACCACAAGGCGAAGATAGCAAAGATAAAGTTGACCATCGGGCCTGCAACAATAATTGCCATACGCTGAAGTACAGGCTTATTATTAAATGCCTTATCTTCCAATTGCACAGGAACATCGTCGACACGACCATCCAACATTCTTACATACCCGCCAAGCGGGATCAGAGCAATAACGTATTCAGTTCCTGACTTACCCATTTTTCGCCAAATAGGCTTTCCAAAACCAATAGAGAAACGCTCAACCTGAACGCCGCAGCGACGAGCCACATAAAAGTGCCCCCATTCGTGAACAGCAACAAGTATACCTAAGGCGACAATAAACGAGCCTAAACTCCATAAAAAACCTAACATGCTACCTTAACCTTAATAACAGACTCTGCAGCTACCCTAGCTAATTCATCCTGCTCTACTATTTGCTGAATCGAGGTAACGTCAACGGAAGACATAGCATTAAGCGTTGATTCGTTGACGTAAGCAATATCACAAAACGCGATATGCCCTTCAAGAAAGTGTGACACCGCCACTTCATTAGCTGCATTGAGCCATGTTGTTGCGGTTTGTCCTGCTCGACATGCTTCTATCGCTAACTTCAAATTTGGATAACGCTCAAAACACGGTGTATGAAAACTGAAGTCTTTCATATCCGAAAAATCGAGTGGCCTGACGCCGGCATCAATACGAGCCGGATGGGCAAGCCCGTAAGCAATTGGCGTACGCATGTCTGGGTTGCCTAATTGAGCAATCACAGACCCATCTACGTATTGCACCATAGAATGAATGATACTTTGCGGGTGAATAACGACGTCAATATCGTCTGCACTTGCGCCGAATAACCAACACGCTTCAATAAACTCTAACCCTTTGTTCATCATTGTCGCTGAGTCGATAGTAATCTTTCTTCCCATTGACCAATTAGGGTGTGTGCTAGCCTCATCAATGGTAATACTGCTAAAGGATGAGAGCGCCCTTTCTCGAAACGGACCGCCAGAGCCTGTAAGCAGTATTTTGCTAATACCTGACTTTTCCAACTGACCATACTCGAAATCAGCGGGCAAACATTGGAATATTGCATTATGCTCGCTGTCGATGGGTAGCAGTTCCGCGCCGCTTTGATTGGCGGCCTCAATAAACAGCGCCCCAGACATTACCAGCGCTTCTTTATTTGCTAACAACACTTTTTTACCGGCTTTGACTGCAGCCAACGTTGGAAGTAACCCAGCGGCGCCAACAATAGCTGCCATCACTGCATCGACTTCAGACGCGCTAGCCACTTCTTCTAACGCCTTCGCGCCGCATAAAATCTCTGCTGTTACGTGATATTGCTTTGCATAATCACACGCCGCAGCATAATGCGACTCATCAGCGACGACCACATAACGCGGCGTACACTTTTGCGCCTGCTTAATAAGTTCTTCTACTTGGGTATTTCCCGTTATTGCAAATACGCGGTAGTTCGCTGGATGGCGAAGTATAACGTCTAACGTGCTACAACCAATAGAGCCGGTAGCGCCTAAAATAGTTACCGTCTGCATTATGCCATCCACGTCACATAGCAAAAGGCAAATACGGGGAAGGCAGCCGTTAAACTGTCTATACGGTCAAGCACACCACCATGCCCTGGAAGAATTTTCCCACTGTCCTTTATACCGGCACAGCGCTTTAACATACTTTCGTTTAAATCACCTAATGCAGACACAGCAACCGTCACGCCACCGATTGCAAGGTGAAGCCAAATACGAGAAGGTTCGACTTGGTAATGTAATGCGGCAAACGCAATAATGGCAAACGACGCTGCTATACCACCAAGAAGCCCCTCTAAGCTTTTTCCTGGTGATACGTTTGGTCGTAACTTGTGGCGTCCAAATTTGACGCCGACAAAAAATGCGCCGATATCGGCAGCCCATACAATACCTAACACATAAAAGATAAGTGATGCGCCATAGAAGGGGTCAACATCATGTAAACTGGTGCGAAGCGCAATAACCGCAACCCACGTTGGAATAAGCGTTAACGCACCAAAAATCGTGCGCACTATTTTGCTATCTCGCCATACTTTTGAGTATTTTGGATAGGCAAGTACCATTGCCAGAGACAATAGCCACCAGATAACCGCAACCGTCAATATCAGTCGATAAAGCCCGTGTAATTGGCCTTGATACCAGATGACACTGGCATCTACTATTGTTGAAAGCGCAATACATATCGCGAACGCTGCCGCCATAAAAATAAGCTTTTTAGGGCGTGCTGTTACGCCTGCCATTGCAGCCCACTCATAGGCACCGATGCCGATGACGCCGGCAATAGCAATTTCAAACCAGAAAATAGGAAGGAACAAAATGGCGTATAGCGCTAAAGGCGCCAATATTAATGCAGTAATTATTCGTTGTTTTAGCATAATTGGCTCTTGGCTCCTGTCATCAGGCAAACCCTGATAATCATTTGCATGGAATTAATTATCATCGGTATTGACTTGTTCACCAGTTAAGCCAAATCGGCGCTGTCGAACATTAAAATCATTAACGGCAAGTTGAAATACATCTTCGTCGAAATCGGGCCACAGCACGTCGGTAAAATAAAGTTCTGCATAGGCGCATTGCCAAAGCAAAAAGTTACTTATGCGATGCTCGCCACCGGTTCGTATAAGAAGGTCTAACTCTGGAAGGTTGTGCGTAGAAGTATGTTGATTGAATAGTGATTCGGTTATGTCGTCAGGGGATAACGAGCCGTCTTTGACACTAATAGCGACTTGTTTTGCCGCGTTTACGATATCCCACCTGCCGCCATAATTGGCTGCGATATTTAGAACAAGTTCATTATTTTCCGCCGTCATTGCTTCAGCTTTGCGTATTTTCTCAACCAACTTATTGTCAAACGCGCTCACATCGCCAATGACTTGCAAACGAACACCGTTCTTATGCAGCCGCTTTGCCTCACTGTTCAACACCAAGTTAAACAGCTCCATAAGTACACTAACTTCCTCTTCAGGACGCTTCCAATTCTCGCTAGAAAATGCAAACAAGGTAAGTGACTGAATACCGGTTTTTCTCGCAAAGCGAACCACAGCACGAACAGATTCTACTCCCGCTTTATGCCCAAAGGTTCGAATCTTCCCTTTCTTTTGCGCCCATCGCCCGTTGCCATCCATAATTATCGCAACATGTTGAGGGCCAAGCGGAATGCTTGGCTGCTCTTCACTTTTAGCTTTGGTCGCGCTAAACCGCTTCCCAATCATAATAATTAACTACACTTCCATTAATTCTTTTTCTTTGTCAGCAAGCATGCTGTCAACTTTCTTGATGAAATCATTAGTTGTAGATTGGATGTTTTCTTCTGCCGCGCGGCTTTCATCTTCACTGATTTCTTTTTCTTTTAGCAAGTCTTTAACATCACTGTTTGCGTCTCTTCTGATGTTACGAATCGCTACTCGACCGCCTTCCGCTTCGTTACGAACGACACGAATAAGATCTTTACGGCGCTCTTCTGTAAGTGGCGGCAGTGGAATACGGATAGACCCGCCAGCACTCATAGGGTTCAAACCAAGATCAGACTGCATAATTGCCTTTTCAACCGCTTGAATAGCGCTTTTATCAAAAACAGTTAATGCTAATGTTCGGCTGTCTTCGGCGATAACGTTGGCCACTTGCTTAAGCGGTGTATCAGTGCCGTAGTATGGAACCATGATGCCGTCTAGCAGGCTTGGGTGTGCACGACCAGTACGAATCTTACTAAACTGCCCTTTTAATGCAGTGATGCTTTTTTCCATGCGTTCTTGCGCATCTAATTCAATTTCATCAATCACGATTTTGTATCCTATTTCTCTTTTATTAATTGCTGTCAGCGTGACTTATTAACGTGCCTTCCTGTTCACCCATTACAACACGTTTCAGGCAACCCGGTTTGTTCATGTTGAATACACGAATAGGTAGGCTGTGATCTCTTGCCAGCGTAAATGCCGATAAGTCCATCACTTTTAATTCTTTGTCTAATACTTCGTTGTAGCTTAACTTTTCGTACAGCGTCGCATCGGGATTTTTTACCGGATCATCGCTGTAGACGCCGTCTACTTTTGTGGCTTTCAACACCGCGTCTGCTTCAATTTCGATACCACGTAAACACGCTGCCGAGTCAGTAGTAAAAAACGGGTTACCGGTGCCCGCCGAAAAAATAACAACGCGACCAGACTTTAACAAACTAATCGCTTCAGCCCAGTTGTAAGCGTCGCACACACCGTTTAGAGGAATAGCAGACATCATTCGTGCATTTACGAAAGCGCGATGGAGTGCATCGCGCATGGCCAAACCGTTCATTACCGTTGCTAGCATACCCATGTGGTCACCTACAACGCGATTCATTCCCGCTTTTGCTAGGCCTTCGCCACGGAACAAATTACCACCGCCAATAACTAATCCCACTTGAACGCCAAGTTCAACAAGCTCTTTAATTTCTTGCGCCATTCTGTCCAATACTTTTGGATCGATGCCGAAGCCTTCTTCACCCATAAGGGCTTCGCCGCTTAACTTTAATAAAATACGGCGGTATGCTGATTTTGGTGTGATGCTCATTGTTTGAATCGTCCTCGTAAACCCATTTTCTACTAAGCTTTTTCTTGAATCTGTTCACTAATACAAAAAGACTAGGAGAAAATGTTTTGTAAAGTCTATATCTTCGCGCTAACAACATTCACGGCATATTGTAACAATAAACGAAGACCCGAAACTAATAGCTATAAAAAAGCACCTCCGAAGAGGTGCTTGTAGTTTATCTGACATTCTTTGAATGCAAAAGGTAAACGCCCAATTATTTCTTAGCCGCTTCCATTTGCGCAGCAACTTCTGCCGCAAAATCTTCAGTTTTCTTCTCGATACCTTCGCCAACTTCAAAACGAACGAAGTTGATAACATCAGCGCTGTTGTTCTTAAGAAGCTCAGCAACATTGATTGATGGATCTTTCACGAAAGGCTGACCCGTTAGGCTCACTTCACCAGTGAACTTCTTCATGCGGCCTGCAACCATCTTCTCTGCGATGTCAGCTGGCTTACCAGACTGCATAGCAATACCGATTTGAATTTCTTTCTCTTTCTCAACAACTTCAGCAGGAACATTCTCCGGCTTCACGAATTGAGGGCTAGCTGCTGCAACGTGCATCGCAATATCTTTCGCCAACGTCTCGTCACCACCAGTAAGGATAGCAACTACGCCAATACGACCGCCGTGTACATAAGCGCCTAGTGTTTCACCTTCAACGTTGATTACACGACGAGGAGAGATGTTTTCACCAATTTTCGCAACCAATGTGTCACGTGCATCGCTTACTTTAACACCGTCTAAATCAGCAGCGTTAAGTGCGTCGATATCATTGATATTGTTAGCTGCTGCAATTTCTAGCAACGCATTACCAAACTTCAAGAAACCTTCGTCGCGAGCAACAAAGTCAGTTTCACAGTTCAATTCAAGCATGGTCGCACGACCTGCTTCAACTTTTGTTAGAATAACACCTTCAGCTGCAATACGGCCTGCTTTCTTAGCTGCTTTCGCTTGGCCAGACTTGCGCATATTTTCAATGGCTAGTTCAACGTCGCCATCCGTTTCAACAAGGGCTTTTTTACAATCCAACATACCTGCGCCTGTACGTTCGCGCAGTTCTTTAACTAGTGCTGCAGTCACTGCCATTTTTCAATTCCTCAGCATTAAAAATAAAATTCATTAGGTAAAAGGGGCGGAACCGCCCCTCTCAATACGTTTCGTATTATATTGTGCTGCTCTGTTAATTTATAACGGCAGCAAACAGTCAGATTACTCTGCTGCTTCTACGAAGTCGTCTTGCTCAGCTTGAACTTCAAGGTTGCTTTCGCGACCTGAGTTGATAGCGTTTGCAGCAGCATCCAAGTAAAGTTGGATAGCACGGATAGCATCGTCGTTACCAGGGATAACGTAATCAACGCCATCTGGGTTAGAGTTTGTATCTACTACACCAATAACCGGAATACCTAGGTTACGTGCTTCTGTAACGGCAATGTGCTCGTGGTCAGCATCAACAACAAAGATCGCGTCTGGAAGACCGCCCATGTTTTTGATACCACCAAGGCTGTTTTCAAGCTTTTCCATTTCGCGTTGAAGCATAAGTGCTTCTTTTTTGGTTAGCTTTTCAAACGTACCGTCTTGGCTTTTTTGCTCAAGCTCTTTAAGACGCTTGATTGACTGACGAACTGTTTTCCAGTTAGTCAACATACCACCTAACCAGCGCTTGTTAACGTAGAACTGGTCGCATTTAAGTGCAGACTCTTTAATAGCATCGCCAGCAGCGCGCTTAGTTCCCACGAAAAGAACCTTGCCTTTCTTAGACGCAACACCTGAAAGGTAGTTAAGCGCGTTATTGAAAAGTGGAACGGTTTTTTCAAGGTTGATGATATGAACTTTGTTACGAGCGCCAAAGATGTAAGGTTTCATCTTTGGGTTCCAGTAACGAGTTTGGTGACCGAAATGCACACCGGCTTTCAGCATGTCACGCATAGAAACATTAGCCATTTTATTTTCCTCTTGGGGTTAGGCCTCCATATACCCCTTGTATCGATTCAGCCTAGGCTGAACACCCCGATACGAAGTGTCGGTATATGTGTGTTTTAATAAAAGTAATTTACTCTTTAGACAGCGGGCAAAAGCAGTAATACCATCGACCTTTCTGTCAGAGCGCGCGCTTTATACCACACCCCCTGCCCTATCTCAAGTTTTAGCAAGATTTACCTGATACATTTTCATAAAATCTCTATGCGAACTGCTGTGATTATTTTGGTGGCATGGTAGCGTCTTTTAACGGTGGACATATGGCGTCACTTTCTACGATTAGACTTTCCTTTTAGTAAGTAATACGATCAATAATCGAATTTTGCTATACTGCCGTACAACACTGTTAAATTTTACGTTTATTCTATTTGAGAGCCCCTGTGACAGCTATAATTAAGACACCGGAAGAAATCGAAAAAATGCGCGTAGCGGGTAGACTTGCTGCGGACGTATTAACCATGATTACGCCTTACGTTAAAAAAGGCGTAACAACAGATGAGCTCAACACCATCTGCCATGACTATATCGTTAATGAACAACAAGCTATTCCAGCACCATTAAACTATGGCCACCCTCCTTTCCCTAAGTCTATATGTACGTCAGTTAATCATTGTATTTGCCATGGTATTCCCTCTGATAAAAAGCTAAAAGACGGGGATGCTATTAATATTGATGTCACTGTTATTAAAGATGGTTATCACGGTGACACCTCTAAGATGTTCATAGTGGGTAAACCATCAATCCTTGCCGAACGCCTTGCGCGCGTCACGCAGGAGTGTTTATACAAAGCGATTAGGCAAGTTAAGCCAGGTATGCGATTGGGCGACATTGGTCACATATGTCAAACTCATGCTGAAGCGCATAACTATTCAATTGTTCGCGAATATTGCGGCCATGGTATCGGCTCAAGCTTCCACGAAGAACCACAGATAGTGCATTACGGTAAACCGGGAACAGGGGAAGAACTGGTTCCTGGCATGTGTTTTACCATCGAGCCTATGGTTAACGCTGGAAAACGCTACAGTAAAGTACTTCCAGACCAATGGACGGTGGTGACTAAAGACAGAAGCTTAAGTGCACAGTGGGAACACACATTACTGGTTACCGATGATGGCGTTGAGGTATTAACGCTTAGAGAAGAAGAAACACTAGAACGCGTTATCTCTCACGCCTAACGTGTAATTTGAAGTTATAGAGGATGCGCACGTCTTTTCGTGTATTTAGCATCCTCTGCTATTTTCTATAACTTTTTCTTATATTTATTCACATTTTCACTTGCAATATGCACCGTAAAGGCACTGCGATTTCTTATCAATTCGTGATATGGTTCTTACGTTCAGAATTGTTTACGCAAGTTAAGGTGTACTTTGACCCTCCAATCGTTAATTAAAAACATTGAAAACATCTCTTTAGTAGATGATCTTGCATCTATCAAAGCATACGTTGAAGCCAGCTATGAGTGGATACAAGCATCATTTGATGTCATTCCTATCAATCAACTGGTAAATGGGCGCGCGCAATTTATTGACGCTCTGCTATGCCAACTGTGGGAGCTGTATGGGTTAGACTCAGAAAATGACTTGGCATTGTGCGCCGTTGGCGGATATGGACGAGGACATCTTCAACCCCACTCCGATATCGATTTACTCATTGTCAGCAAACGATCTTTAAAACCCGACGTTCAGGAAAAAATAAGCCTTTTCATCACATTATTATGGGATATTAAATTAGACATCGGTCAGTCTGTTAGGACAATAAAAGATACCGTTAAACTGGCGAAAGACGACATCACCATCGCCACAAACTTAGTAGAAAGCAGATTACTCTGTGGTAGTGAATCCGTCTTTGAGAAACTTTGGGAAGAAGCAAATGGCCGACATTCTTGGAGTAGCAAAGCGTTTTTCTCTGCAAAATATGAAGAGCAGAAAAAGCGACATGCTAAGTTTAATGGCACCGCGTATAACCTTGAGCCGAATGTAAAAGAAAATCCTGGATGCCTTCGTGATATTCAATCTATAGGTTGGGTAGCAAAAAAACACTTCAAAGAATATGACGGTTGGAACTTGGTGGGGCACGGTTACTTTACTGAGAACGAGCACAGTGAGCTAATTGCATGTCGGATGTACCTATGGAAGCTGCGCTGCGCTTTACACCTTGTAGCAGGTAGAAGCGAAAACAGACTACTATTCGACTATCAACCTGACGTTGCTGCCATGCTTGGTTACGGCGAAAACGGAAAAGCATCGGTTGAAAAAATGATGCGCGATTTTTTTAGAACCATTGCGCGTGTATCAGAACTTAACCAGATGCTGCTGCAACGATTCAAATACGACATGTTAAACCAAAGTGTGCAGAAGACCGTTATAATAAACGAAGACTTCGAGTTACTGGATAACATGATATCGCCTCGTCGTGAAGACGTATTCACTACGCCTGAGACCATATTAGCGTTTCTCGACACCATCACGCAAAACCCTGAAGTACAAGGGTTGAGCACAACCTGCATTCGACAATTAAGAAACGCACAACGTCAATATGACGCTTCTTACTTCGTCGACCGCCCCGAATGCAGACGCCAGTTTATGGCACTGGTTAGGCAGCCCGCTTTTTTTGATTTTGCGTGGGACATCATGCACCAATACGGTATTTTGCAGTCTTACTTACCCGAGTGGGACGCCATTGTAGGCATGATGCAATTTGATTTATTTCACGCCTACACGGTTGATGAACACACGCACCGTTTGGTAAAACATGTCAATTACTTTTTCTCAGATAAAAATAAAGATTTCCCGCGCTGCGGGCGGATATGCCGCAATTTGGACAAGCCAGATATACTCTATATTGCAGCAATTTTTCATGATATTGCGAAAGGTCGAAATGGCGATCATTCAACATTAGGTGCTATTGACGTCGCCAAATTTTGTAAGCAACACGATGTGCCTGAAAAAGACGCAAACATGATAAGTTGGCTGGTAGAAAATCACCTACTAATGTCTGTAGTCGCGCAGCGACGAGATATCTACGACCCAGAAGTTATTAGCGAATTTGCTGGTGCTGTTCGAAGCCATAACCACCTTAACCTGCTGTATACCTTAACGCTCGCTGATATTCGGGCTACAAACGACAACCTTTGGAACGATTGGAAAGCATCGTTACTCAGAGAGCTTTATCTGATGACGCAAAAAGCATTAGAAAATGGTTTGCAGTGTCAGGTTACCATTAAAGAGCGTGTCGATACGCACAAACATCAAGCTAAGCAAATTTTACAAGAACGCCCTATCAACCCAGAGTCAATCGATGCATTGTGGGCAAGGCTGGACGACGACTATTTTGTACGTTTTAAGCCAACGCAAATTGCCTGGCATACAGATGAAATTATTAAGGCACAAAATGCATGGCTATCGCCTGAACATAATGGGCTGCTGGTAAAAGCGAATGATAATAGTGCTAAAGGCGGCACCGAGATTTTCATCTACGGAAAAGACAGAAAAGCGCTATTTGCCCAAGTAGCGTCAGTACTCGATAGCCGTAACTGCTCTATTCACGACGCTCATGCTACTGTGACGCGTGATGGCTACGTATTCGATAGTATGCTTATCCTTGAGAATGACGGCTCTCGATTGTCCTCAGAATCACGTATTGCGTCATTAGAAAAAGCCGTATCAGAGCAACTTGAAAAGCCCGGACGTTCTCATGAGAATAAACGCAAACTGCCTCGTCAGATGAAGCAACTAAACGTTCCTACTAAGGTACGCTTTTTCACTTTAAACGATGAAGCAACACTGGTAGAGCTCGAAGCACTAGACGCGCCGGGCATATTAGCTAAAATTGGACATGCGTTCGTTGATACCAATGTAACGCTAAAACTCGCGAAGATTGCGACTATCGGCGAGAGAGCCGAAGATATTTTTATCGTCAGTAATGATGCTGGCGTAGCATTAACCCAAGAACAGCAAGTAAGCTTGAAAAAGCGCATTTTGTTTAAACTAGACCAACTTGAAGATATCACAATACCATGAATGAATTGAAAGCCATCATTGAAGAAGCGTTTGAAAATCGCGACAACATATCCCCTTCAGCTGCGCCTGAAGACGTAAAGAAAGCGGTTGCTGCTGCAATTGAGTTACTCAACACGGGCAAAGCGCGAGTAGCAGAGAAAATTGCTGGTGAATGGGTCGTTCATCAATGGTTGAAAAAGGCCGTACTTCTTTTTTTCCGTTTACATAACAACGACATTATAGACGGCGCAGAGAGCAAGTTTTACGATAAAGTTCCGTTGAAATATACCGACTATACTGCCGCTAAGTTTGCAGAAGAAGGCGCGCGTATCGTTCCTCCAGCGGCGGTTCGTACGGGAACCTTCATTGGCAAAAATGCCGTCGTCATGCCTTCGTACGTAAATATCGGTGCATTCGTTGATGAAGGGACGATGGTAGATACTTGGGCAACAGTAGGCTCTTGTGCACAAATTGGCAAAAACGTTCACCTTTCTGGCGGTGTAGGCATTGGCGGTGTACTAGAACCCCTACAAGCCAATCCAACGATAATCGAAGACAACTGCTTTATTGGTGCTCGTTCAGAAATTGTTGAAGGAGTGATTGTCGAAGAAGGTGCAGTAATTTCTATGGGCGTTTACATAGGCCAAAGCACGCGCATTTACGACAGAGAAACCGGTGAAGTCCACTATGGTCGTGTGCCAGCTGGCTCGGTCGTCGTATCTGGAAATCTGCCAAGCGCTGATGGCAAATACAGCCTATATGCAGCAATTATCGTGAAAAAAGTCGATGCAAAGACACGCGCAAAAGTAGGCATAAACGCGCTTTTACGTGGCGCTGAATAACCGCTTTATTGATCAGTAGGGCGCAGTGTTGCGCCCTACTACTTTATTATTTGAAAGTGGCTTAACCAACCAGCTTATCTTTAATACTGTTTACCCACTCTACGACATCCTTCTCTGGCTCAAGCGTTTCCATCGCATCAACAGCAAGCATATCGGCTACAGCGTTTCCTTGTAATTCCTGTAATAGCGCATAAAACTGCTTACCTGCACCACAGAAGCTATCACCGTAACTACTATCGCCAAGTGCAGCTACCGCGAAAGGCTTGCTATTTAATTGTGGTGCTTCATCTTTTAAATCTGAAAAAGCGAACTCTACATTAGGTGGCACATCGCCTTGACCCGTCGTAGACGTAATTACCAGTATCGCATCTGCGTCGGTGAAATCGTTTACCGACGGATCGCTTTCTAACTCACAGTCAATGCCCTGTTCAGCCAAGCTTTCTTCTACTTGTTCAGCAACGTGCTGCGCGTTGCCGTAAACGGTGCCCGCAATTATTTTCAATGTACCCATTATTTTCTCTACCTTCTTAACTATCTATTTTGTAACGCTGCCACTCGTCTACTACTCTATTCATCTCGTCATGCATAGTAGCAGACACTGAAAGCCACTGCTTTGTAACAGGGTGCATAAAGCTCATACCTGTACAACTTAAGGCCAAATTCTTAAAACCAAAGTGTTCTTGAAGGAATTTATTTTGTTTTCCATCACCGTGCGTCGTATCACCTAAAATAGGATGGCGAATATGTACCATATGCCGCCTAAGCTGATGCTTTCTACCTGTCGACGGCTGAAGTTGTACAAGAGAAAATCTTGCAGACTGATACTTGCCAACCGCATAGGGTAACTCATATCGCATTTTAGCGGCATACAAGGTTGTAGCCTGTTGCGGAGGCTGTTGAGGCCGTTTATGTTTGTCAGCAATTTTGTCATACCGGTACTTAAGTGCATAGTCGATAAGCCCCGTGTTACTCACATACCCTCTTACTAAAGCGTGATATTCCTTTTTTACTTGCTTTAGCATCATTTGCTCACCAAGTATTGATGCTACTTTGGAGGAGAAACTGAACACGAGAACCCCAGAAGTGGGCCTATCTAAACGATGCGCCGGGTACACGTATTGACCCAGTTGATCACGAAGGGTTTGGACAGCAAACGTGGTTTCATGCCTATCGATGGGACTTCGGTGTACCAAGAGGCCTGGAGGTTTATTTATCGCTACGATATGCTCGTCCTGATAGAGCACTTCAAGCGGTGAATCCACGCTGGTCTGCGTCTGTGTTACGACGCTGGGTTGCGGCTCAAAACTCATTTTCTTGCTCCATTGATAGCGCATCTAACTGTCTTATAACGGCTAAAATTGGGGTTGGGCAAGGCGATAGATAAACCTGGGCAGCAGGCACTATTTCCATACGCGGCAAAGGCGCTTTGTTTGCAATAAGCGCCTCCATTTTAGGAATAAAAATAAATGCCAGCCAACTCTCGAACGCCATCGTGTCAATGGCAAAGGGGGTGGTGCTTAAAAACGCGGTATCAGCGGGGCGAGTGGTGGGCCATAAACAATGCGCTTTTAACGCCTGTGAAAGCGCATCAATAAGTTGGCGATAATGTTCATGTACTTGCATCAAAAAACTCAACAACACCGAGAAAGGCGGCGAGTATAGCAAAACCGTCGTTAAGATCTAATAGTATGAATCTGGTTTGGCTCAACGAAAACTGAACATTTATGATAAACTCTCGCCGTTAATGATAAAAGCACAGGACAGGGTAAATGGGCGCGAGCAGTATTAATTCAATCAGTGAATTTCTTCTTCAGGCTGGAACAGAATATCGTATATTCGATATGGGCCGACGGCTTACACCTATTGACGCACAGGCTTTTTTAAATATAGAAAACGGCACTGCACCAGCACCTTACCCAAGACAACAGCATGGTTGGTTTGGCATCGTATTTTGGAACAAAAACGCGTCTGTGCAACACTATATTTGGTTTGTTAAACTCCCGTTGGATGAAAGAGGCCTTGTGTCTCCTGCTTCTCGAAACCACTTCCTAGAAATCATTGTTGATGCACTGGGGCAATCTATTGCTGATGAAGGCGAGCAACACCAATCATTGCCAGATAACCCGTATTCTTTTGTTCCAGGACAAGCTTTGCTTGCGCAATTTAACGCGTTAGTAAAAATAGCCTTGGCTCAACCCTTATCTGACCAAGTTTGTAATGTTGAGGCCTACCTTCAAGCACCGCAAGTGGCTGATTGGCAGGCCCTGCCACTTCAAGGAGTTACTGACTTTGCTTTCAGTTTATCCCACAACAACAAACGCGAAAAACTTGAACAAGCACTGGTTGATAATATTTCAGTCTTTGCCACGCCGTTTCTTCATACGCTGATGGAAAGCTGTGAAAATTGTGAAGTAAGCGAACGGCTTGAAGCTGTTTTTGCAAGTTGGGTACTGCAAGACGGTGACGTGAATATCGCTGCCCTACGAAGCTTATCCTGCGCGCAAAAAAGTGACGTGGTTTATCGACAGCTCGCTTCGCTTCTTGAAAACAAAAAAGCAGACAGAATTGATATTCTCAGTGTAATAGCCGCGCGACACTTCACACAGTTTGATGCGTCTCTCTTAATGCTTTTCTTCGAAGCCTGTGCTCGCGTAGATGCCTCTGATTTGCACCAAGGCGCCTTGTTTTCTGGTTTCTTTTCAGACCTTGTGCAAATACCAGCATTGCGAAATGATGTGCTATCGGTATTACGTAACCCAGAACGCTCAGACACACTGACAAAAGCAATTGGTTTACTATTTTCTTCTATGCGAGGTGAATCATGACGTTACTTGAACTTGTTACATGGCTAAGCATTGGTTTTGTAAGCTATCAGTTTTGGCGGATACGGGGAATTTCAGAGTACGTTAATACTTACTTACTGCAATACTGTGAAACCAATCAGTTACAGTTATTAAGTATTGCGCGCAACAAAACGCGGCTATCGTTCAAATACGCTAAACCTGACTGGCTCAGCAGCTATTATTTTGAATTTTCAAGCGATGGTAAAAATAGGTACACGGGAGAGATACAATTAATAGGTTCACGAGTTTTAACGACGACGCTCCCCCCCTATAAAATTTAAACGTCAATAAGCGTAACAAAGGTTTGATAAAACCGGCATAAAAAAAAGGTAGCATTTCTGCTACCTTTTTTCGGAATTTTGAGCATCCCTCTCTGCGATCCATTGCGACTAAAATCATCCAGATTAAAATCCCTATACGCCCCTTTCCTTCTTTCCTCGCAACATCCTGTGCGAGCCACACATCCTTGCGTAGATCCCTTTCCTTTTATCCTTTTATAACTATACATCCTGTCGTATAGCGCTCCTCTTCCTGAGGCTGTCCTTTCAGTTCAACTGATGTCCCTTTCCCTTATTCCTTTTAACGTTGCATACCCTTTGCAACTGCTTACGTCCTTGTATGCTCCGTTAGTTCCTTAGCATCCTGCCTCACGCATCCTTACGCAATATCCTGTTACGTCCTTTTGTGAAATCCTTTCACCATAACAGTCCATTTAATCCCTTGGCTTCCTTGAACATCCTGTCAATAACTTTCCGTAGTGTTGTCCTTTGTCCATTCGCTCACACATCATGTATGAGAATCTCATCCTTAAGTTGTCCTAGGTTATTCCCTTGTCGTCCTGACTCGTCGTGTTTCCCTGTGACGTATGTATAGTATCCCCCTTAAATATTACTGCCATACTGAATTACAAATATTTAAGGCGGTTTTTTTACAACTTTTGTCTAAAAAATAAAAAATCGTTAAAAATCAGCAGCTTTATACTTTAGTATAAATTTAGACGTCATAAAAAAAGACGATATACGTACACATTTGTAGGATATGTCTTACAAGACTTTAAGCATATTGGATATGAACTAAGCAAATGCTTTAAGAGGCAGCGCAAGAAGGAACACATTTTGATGTTTCATTCAATGGAGGGTATATAAAGCGTAAACAGCGCAGTAATCAATTTATCGTTATGGTCAATGAAAAAGCGCGGCATGAAAGCCGCGCTAATTGTTCGCTACTTAGTTGGGTTAACGAGGTACTTCTCCCCCGTTTTTTTCGCATTGTATTTAGCAATGGTTTCAGGGTTTAACGCTTCGAGTAAGCTAATCTCATTACTAAAATGAGAAGCAAAGGTGGTATCAATTTCATCTGCTACTTGCTTGTGTAATGCTAAGACACGTTCTACCGGCAAGCTGCCAAGGAAACGCATTAGTAGCCACCCGCCGATCCCCCATGTCATGCCGTAGGCACGGTTAAGCACGGTTGGTGAAATGTCTAATCCGCCGTAGATGTACACTTGCTTGTTATCTTCAGAACCGTAGGTGTTGAAGCCTTTTGCGTCTTTACTGCCAACCATTTCCATCGCCGTCAGTATATCACTTACTAACGTACCACCACCGGTTGCATCAAATGCCAATGTTGCACCGGTTTCCTTAATGGCGTTATACAAATCTTTCTTGAAGCTAGGCTGCGATGAGTCACAAACATACTTGGCACCGATATCTACCAGTAATTGTGCTTGCTCAGGTTTACGTACGATATTAACTAAGTCGATACCTTCGGTAATACAAATCTTGTTTAGCATCTGACCTAAGCTAGATGCTGCTGCAGTGTGAACCAACGCTTTATGCCCTTCACGCTTCATGGTTTCTACCATGCCCAACGCCGTCAAAGGATTCACGAATGACGAAGCCGCCTGTTTAGCCGTTGTGCCTTCATTATGGACGATACAAGCTTGCATAGGCACGCAGCAATACTCGCTATACGTTGCACCACTTAATACGCCTACTGTTTTACCCATTAAGCTTTGTGCTTTACTACCGGCCGCAACCACTACGCCTGCGCCTTCATTACCGATGGGCAAGGTCATGTCCAATCGAGATGCAATACGCGGCAGGATTGCTTCTGCTACTGGCGCAGTAAGCGTATTCGTTGACGCATCAAATTGTGCTTCTGCCAAGTTAGCAGGACCGAACATTGGCCACATATCTGAAGGGTTGATAGGTGCCGCTTCTATACGTACGACGACTTCATGGGGCTTTGGCTCTGGAACACTGTTCTCTTGTAAGCTAACCGACAATTCACCCTGTGAACTTATTTTTGTAAACAACTGTTTAGACATTGACATATTGGCCTTCCAATAAGTGAAAAAGTAATTTTAGTGTACCAGTCTCATTGCGCTCGTTAATTTAAATTAGTGATACCGATCTATTGACTGGATAATGATTAAGTAAGATGAAACCAAGCCTTTCTGAGATGATTTTGAAAAGCACGTCTTTATCAGAACGAGGTAAGTAGATACGTGAACCCTGCTCTCTAATACGCACGCACTGTTCTCTTATCGCGGCTATCGTGAGGCTGCAATAATTGGCACGGCTCGTTGTAGAGCAAGGTCTACAGTTAACCGTTCAAATGTCTATTGTGTTAAGTACAATGGCATAAGAAGAAGTGCTTAACCATGCATTACTATTGGCGTACTCTAAACATCACTTCACCGTTAACATGCGACAGGGTAAGCCCACCTACCACTTGATATTTATCGTCACCAAAAAAGCGTTTATGCTTTTCTACGGTCACAAAGACTGCAACGCCTTCACTGTTATTGTCTTCTTCAACCACACTATCGATAGCACCAAGAAGCACGTGGCCTAAGCCCAAATGTTGATGGTCAGGGTGCACCGCGATGAAGCTCAACATGTGAAAGTTGCTGGCCGGAACTAGATCTCTTACTTTTTCTTCTTTTTGAAGCATTTGCTTTGTTCCAAATAACCCCGCCGTTAACAACATTCTTAACCGCCAATGCCAATAGCGACCAGCGCCAAATGCGGCGTCAGGCGATGTCAGGCAAGCCACTGCAAGCAATCGGGAGTCTTGAAATAAGCCGATCATTGGCTGCTCGGCAGTCCAGAAGGCATTAAGCTCTTCCCTGATTGCTGAACGAAGCCGGCTTTCATAACCTTCTTTTTCAGCCTGAAAAATATCTGCAAACAGAGGGTCATCGACATAAGCGTTAAACAAAATAGACGCAGCAACGTTTAAATCGTCAATAGAGAGATGAACGGCTTTAACCGTATTTTCAGGTGAATTAGGTGTGGGTGTAAATGCAGCGGTACTTACTGTCATGCCATTCTCCTGCAGTGTGTACACTGCGTTACGTTAGCGCTAAGTGTTTTGTTCACACTACAAGAAAAATGGCAAAATGTTAAGAAAATGTAAAACTAGTTCATGAATGCGTACGCGCTGTCGCCCCAACCAACGAGTTGGCTATTTCTGAAAACAAGCGGTGTACACTCATCTTTTGTGGTAATACCGTCGCCCATTGTTTTCTGTGTACGGTAAAACAGCACACGATAAGTACCATCTTGCTTTTCGAACAACTCATTGAAGTCTGCAACGCCCATTTTACGTAAGACTGACTCATAGGTCATGCCTGACTCTAGCGCTGCTATATGTTGTCTATTGTTGTATTCACGATCTTCCCAATCTGCACTGTAGTGGCTATCACTACCGCCACCTACTGATACTACACATCCACTTAGTAGTGCACTTGACGCTAGTGCGATTGAAAGCATAACCTTTTTCATTTTGTGTTCCTTGTTCAAACATATTTTTATATTGTGTGCATACGCTTACATAATCAATTTTAAAGCCAAAACGTAACCCCATGTTTTTATTGACTTTACCAAAAAACAACATTGTGAAATTAACTAAAAAGTAAAGAATAACGCTTACTATTAGTTATTTAAACAAACTGATAAAAATAGGCTCTTTCCAGCAATCTGATGTAACATCTCGGTTTTACATGGGCATTATGAACACGATGGCGAACGACAATCTTCAAACCCTTACGATTATTTGCGATCAACTAACGCAAAGCGGTGTTACGCCATCTGTTGGCTTATTGCGCGCCAAAGCACCTTTTAAAGTTAGTGTTCCTGAAGCGATTGATGCAATTAAACGCTACAAATCAGCACACGGAAACAAAACGTCTGGTGTGACAGAAAATAACGCAGTGACTACTGACGAAAATAGCGACCTGTCTCATCGCGTTTCAACGCTAGAGGAACAGGTGAAATTACTACAGCGCCAACTCGCAGAGCTTAGTGAAAGCCGCTAAGCCAACAGTTGCAAGTATAGGTTACCTAGGCGTGAGGCCAGTGATAAAAGTTGATAAGTCTGGCGCAATGACCTCTTTTGGAGGTTGACCAACTTGTTCTAACACCACCTCACCAGTACGATTTAACACGCTTAAGATGAAATCTTCTTCGTCTGTAACCGCAAAGAACAATGTAGGTTCTTGCTTTAAACGCTCCTTCATCATTAAATGCCCGATGATGTTTTGTTGTAAGCGCTCGAAGTCGTCTTTGTTCCACGCTTGAAGCAACTCACAGTTTCCTCTAGGCGCTACGGCGGGAAGATTGTGACTGTAATAGCGAGTAAAGAAATCGCAATACGCTTTATTCAATGTAAGGCTAAGAGCAGCTTCGACATTCGTAAACGTATTACCGTCGTTCTGACGCACCGGCTTCCATTGCACATCTTCGCCATCAACCTTGTGCTCAGCGTAACATGCTGACGGCCAGTTCGTATCATAAGTCGTTATCAGTGCATTCTCGTGCATCGAAATGTATCGCGCTACGAATTGATCTAGCTCATTCGTCATACCACTGCCTTTTTTTCATGTCTTTAATAATTTTGAGGTACAATAAAGCCATAAAATGTTAAGTCAAGCTGACATACACGAATCGGTCTATGCTTCATGCTATCGATGTTGTGTTACACACTATTTTTTAAGACAAATGAAAGGTATTTATGACCTCGATTAATTCGCCTAAAAAGATTGAAATCGCTACGCCTGATGACCTTTCTTTGGGTAAGCAGGTTGATTATGAATTTGAATACAACCCCTCGTTATTACAAGGCGTTCCGCGCAGCCTTAGCAGAGACACGCTATCTCTTGACGCCGACGAATTACCCTTTTCAGGCATCGACACGTGGAATGGATACGAACTGTCTTGGCTAAATAATAAAGGGAAGCCCAATGTCGCTATTTTAATGTGTGACGTGCCTATTTCGTCTCCTAACTTGATAGAGTCGAAGTCATTTAAGCTTTACCTGAACAGTTTTAACCAAACCGCATTTACCAGTCATGTGGACGTACAAAACACCATTGAAAAAGACCTAAGCCTTTGTGCAGGCGAACAGGTTCGTGTGTCTCTTGTGTTATCGAGTGAATTTAAGCAACTCACATTTAAAGAGTTTTCTGGTGAAATTATCGATGATTTAGACATTGACGTAACCGACTATTCCCCTAATACTCAGTTTTTAAGCGTAAGGGACGAAACCGTCTCAGAAACGCTGGTATCGCATTTATTAAAATCAAATTGTTTAATTACCAGTCAGCCAGATTGGGCAAGTGTTCAAATTCGATACCAAGGCAAGGCAATAGATAAGTATGGCCTGTTAAAATATTTGATAAGCTTTAGGCAGCATAATGAGTTTCATGAGCAATGCGTAGAACGAATTTATTGTGACATCATGGCCCATTGCAAGCCGACGAAGCTTACCGTATGTGCTCGCTACACGCGACGCGGGGGATTGGACATAAATCCATTCAGATCAAATTTTGAAAGCCCGTATCCAAATTTGCGCCAAGCTAGACAGTAAGTTCACATTAGGAAGTTGAAATAACGTAAGGCGGCACTAAGAGCAAATATGGATTCAAAACAATTACAAGCTCATAAACAACATAGCGCATTGCTAACGCAATTTATTATGCGACTCTCCGTGTTTTACGAAGGGTTTTCCAAGACCATTGATGATGAACTCAAAATACTTCGAGGGCATTTATCGGGTACGCCAAACTTTACGTTAGCGGCCGTGAGCATAGATAAGCTCAACAGTGCTATTCAGCATCAAGACTTGACGCTAAAAAAATACAATGCAAATGCGTTAAGTTCACTTGAAAGTACAATGAAATCATTGCAGCGCGTTGTATTTGAAGATGCAGAGTTAAGGGAAAAATCTACCAAATCGCTTATTACCCTGAATCAGCCTTTACGCGATGTTTTTAGCCTCTACTCACAGTTTGAAGTTGCGCTTACGCTACATCAAGCCGCGTTAAATAATAAAATTGAAACGATTGAGCCAGAAAAAGTTACCAGCGGTGCTTCCACCACCGGCGACCTCTACGGGTCTATTTTAGAAGAGCTTAATCAACTGATTGTAAGCTACGCTCAACGTAAACCAAATGATGCGCATTTAGCAGATATCAAAGCCCGCCTGGCAACCGGTATGAGTGATGATCAACTGTTACAAAGTTGTGTCGTAATCCTTCGTATGATTGTTCAAGACGCGATGTCTGAAGCAAGCATAACGGGAAAAGTCATTCAAGGGCTGCACAATTCACTTGGTAACGTGGGCAAGGACATTAAGCGCAGTATAGACGGCTCACAACACCAGCATGAACAACGCCAAGCGACTCATGCGCAGCTGCAATCGCACTTAGATACCATAGAGGAAGCGGTATCAGAAAGTGAATCATTTGAAGCATTAAAGCAGCAAACGCAATACTGCGTGAAAAATTTAACCGAAACGCTATCTGAGCAAATGAAAGCAGACACTGATGGGCAGGAAGTGTTAATGCAATTGTTCACATCTATGCAATCGCAAATAGAAACCCTACAAAAGCAAACCAGTGTTTATAAGAAAAAGTTAGCAGAACAACTTATCCTGAGCCAAACCGATCCGCTTACTCGTCTTCCCAATCGGCAGGCTTATAACGACAAACTTCAACGCGCCTATACAAAATGGCAAAAAACGCAAGGTTCACTCGCTATCGCCGTACTGGACATCGATCATTTCAAATCTATTAACGATCAGTTTGGGCATGCGGCAGGCGATAAGACTTTGCAAATTGTTGGCCGCCACTTAAAGAAGCATGTTAGTAATGACGAGTTCATTGCGCGTTGGGGGGGAGAAGAATTTATCATGCTGATCCCACAAGATGATATGGCGCTGTTAAAAGAAAAGTTAGAAACAATGCGTACCAATCTGGCGGCATTACCCTTTAAGTTTAAAGACGAAAAAGTCAGTATAACAGCCTCATTCGGCGTGGCCTGCTTTAAAGACGGCGATACACCAGAAATGGCGTTTGAACGCGCAGACAAATGCCTTTATGAGGCGAAACGGAATGGTCGTAATTGCGTGATCACTGATAAGGAACTCAACTCATGAGAAAAGTGCAGCTAAATCCAGTAGGGTGGATGAGTCAATTATCACAAATGGAAGTGACACGTCTTCAAGACGCCGCTAACGGCCAGCTGTTTCAAATGTTCAAAAATTGCTGTTTAGCAGTGCTAAATAGCGGTGTAGACGAAGATGATTTTGAGGTACTTTTTGCGCCATATGAAGATTTTGATGTCAAGCTAGTACGCCGCGAACGCGGTGTTAAAATAGAGCTTATTAATCCACCTGAAGTAGCGTTTGTAGACGACAAACTGGTTCGGGGCGTGCATGAACACCTTTTTGCCGTATTACGAGACTTGCTGTTTATGGGTAACAAATATGCCTTTATGCACCAAGAGACGCCAGCGCAAAGTAGCGAAGTAACCGATATGGTTTTCGATATGCTACGTCACGCAAACGCGCTAGAAGGTAATGATGCGGTCAATACCATCGTATGTTGGGGCGGCCACTCGATTAAACCTACTGAATATAAATATACCAAAGATGTCGGCTATCATTTAGGGTTACGAGAAATGAACATCTGCACCGGATGCGGCCCAGGTGCTATGAAGGGGCCGATGAAAGGTGCAACAATCGGTCATGCCAAACAACGGTACAAAGAAGGTAGATATATTGGCATTTCAGAGCCTAGTATCATTGCTGCCGAGCCGCCAAATGCCATTGTTAATGAACTGCTCATTATGCCTGATATCGAAAAGCGACTAGAAGGTTTTGTTAGATTAGCCCACGGTATCGTTATTTTTCCAGGGGGCGTAGGCACTGCTGAGGAGTTATTGTATTTGCTCGGTATACTGTTAAATGACCGAAATGCACAACAGCCCTTCCCTGTAATATTAACCGGCCCGGCTGGTTCAGAGGCTTATTTCGATGCTATTGACCAATTTATTGGTGCCACGCTAGGTGATGAGGCGCGTAGCAAGTATCAAATTATCATCGATAACCCAGAAGAAGTGGCGCGCACATTAGTGACCAGTTTAGAGCGGGTGAGAAAGTTTCGCGAAGCAATGGGAGACGCATTTAGCTTTAATTGGTCATTACGTATTGATGACGCATTTCAGCACCCGTTTATTCCCACTCATGACACAATGTCGGCGCTTAAATTAGACTTATCTCAGGATAAAGCTGACCTTGCGGTTGTGTTACGCCAAGTCTTCTCGGGTATTGTAGCGGGCAACGTCAAAGCCGAGGGTATCAAGCAAATTAAAGAAAACGGCCCGTTTGAGTTAACCGGCGACAAAGCACTGATGACGCGCATTGACACGTTACTTGAATCTTTCGTCGCACAAGGGCGTATGAAGCTTCCTGGTAGCGCCTATGAACCATGTTATGTCGTCAATAAATCATAACGACGCATTTGGTTACGTTTACTGCTTACTGTAACGGTTTTTTTTGCGGTACACTAAAGAGAAACATTATTCGCGCCATAAACAATTAGCAAATGATGGGGAGTTGTTAAATGACAACCACGCCATATGCAAATACAAAAAGTGAAGTAAAGGTTATGAACTCCAAAGTAATTCGACTCATATTAGCGGGCATCGCGGTATATGCTGCCTTCGTATTTCTGGTTGTCGCTTTTTATCCTGACAAACCAGAAAATATGGATTGGAAAGATAGAGAAGAATATAACCGAGTACAAATCACCAAGCTGAAATTAGGTAGTACAAGAGAAGAAGTATTAGCCCTTTTAGGGTCACCTGATATTACTGAAGCTAAACGCCAAGACGATACCGCCATTCAGGTTATGTTTTATAGAACTCAGCACGTAAGAGCCGATGGCCTAACCACGCAAGACGAGTGTACACCGCTGCTTTTTGAGAACGATAAGTTGATTGCCTGGGGAGAGGGTGCCTACTCCAGCTACCAACAAAGCTAATGATGCAGGAGCTTGACCTCCCCTCCTTAGTGAGAATATTGGATAGGTCGCCAAAAGCGCATCAACCGCCCCTTGATGTGGTCAACTTCGCGCTGGCGCAATCAAAAGCATTGTTATCTTTTAGTAAAAACAACACTGCACTTTTATTCGGTGCAATAGACTCACCATCCTCGACACTTCCGCAAAAAATTAGGCATATGCTTTGCCTTTCACTATTTGGCAAGTGCACAATGCTTAACGAGCATTACCTGCAACATATCATCGCCGCTAACTTAACATTGTATTGGTTAGCATCGCTAAACGAGACAAAACCGGCGAGTGAAATAGCAGCCATTAATAAAACGTTAATTACCTTTTTTGCCTCGAAACAGCTAAAAGTATGGCAGTACGTGTTTACACTCAGGCGTATTATTAATAGTACCCATGCTGCTCGCCACGTTAGCGATGACCGACTAAATCGGCTTCAGCGTTTGTGCCTAACTGCCAGCGCTTTAGTCTACAAAAATCAAAGCGAACCACTGTTTAGTGCGCTTACGACCCTAGCCCAACACTACCCTGCGCGAGACCATGAACTGCTTTACCCTCTTTGCAAAGTCATAACGGCGGCTATGCCGGGCGAAATCGTGTATCTCAAAGCGAAGCGGGCAATTATTGTCGATATTCAAACGTCACATTCACTGATATTTGTTTCAGCTGATAAAGACGCATCACCCTACTCTTGGGTAGCAAATTCAGCATTGATGCGTACGGGTCAGGCCCGTATCGACTTTGAAGCGCTAACTAAACACATTAACGATGCTATTGATTATCGACGGGTAGAAGGTGGACAAAGCATGCTGCCTGTCTCGTTTTCGATTCAACACCCACCCCGCCCGCTTCTCACCATTATTGATGCATTGCGCAAACCCGATGCTGAGTTAGATGACATTACCGCAAAAGTCGAAGTATCTCCGCTGTTCAGTACATTTCTACTCAAAACAGCAAGCAAAGACAACCGCTTACAGTTACCTGTTAAGAGTATTAAACAGGCAATACTGACATACGGCATTGAGCGAATTGGCGATATGCTTGTGCAACATGCTTTAATGGAACGGTTAACGCAGCACGCTTATCCTTTGCTTGCGATAACTAAGCAATATACGTTGCTTGCATGTGCGATTGCCGCAGAACTCGCATGCCATGTAAAAACAAAGTTTACGGCACAAAGCGCGTCACTGATTACGGCGTTTCTTTGTGCGCCATTATTTACATTCCCTGGTTTAAAGGTAGCAAGCAGGCTACCTGCCGATAAAAATGCCGACTACAGAGTAACTGCCTTATTCCGTGTAAAAGGAAGTAACGACTGGCACGCTGTCGCCGGAGAACTTGCTGCCAACTGGCACCAAAGCGCAACATGGCGCGCACTCATTCACCATTCTCACAAACCTATCCATGATGTGCCTGCCTCCTTAAAAAAGGAACTCGCTGTACTTCAACTCGCAATGGGTGTGTCGCGAGATATTCTTTTTAACGCAAGGCTACCAACGACGATTTCTCAAACGGAAAGACATCTGCTGAAACATATAAATGTGACATCCGCACAATTTAATACCTTATTGACAGGCCTAAGCCATTATCTCTTCTGTCCTTTAGCCGAATAAAGGTTAATTAAAATGGCGTAATAGCTATAACTTGTGGTAACTATCGTATAAAATACGCGAACTTAAGCGCTGCTTCCGGTAAACCCTACAAAATCCTATATAATAAAGGTTGAAGCAGACATCTATTGGCGCGTATCGCTCGCCATACTAAGATTTAGTACACCTAACGATTTTGATAACAGAATTACCAGAGGATCCTTCCACATGACTCAGCAACGTATAACGGTCATTCGCGGTGACGGCATTGGCCCGGACATTATCGACGCGACAATTAAAATTCTAGAAAAAGTTGGCTGTGACTTTGCCTATGATTATGCAGATGCAGGTTTAGTTGCATTAGAAGAGCATGGTGAACTGCTACCACAAGAGACATTAGACCTTATTGCCAAGAACAAAGTGGCGCTAAAAGGCCCATTAACGACGCCAGTAGGTGAAGGTTTCACTTCTATTAACGTAAGTCTTCGTAAACAATTCAAGCTTTACGCAAACCTTCGTCCTGTGATCTCATTTAAAGGCACGAAAGCACGTTACGAAGATATTGATATTATCACGGTACGCGAGAATACTCAGGGCATGTATTCAGGCTTGGGCCAAGTTGTCTCTGAAGACGGCAACGAAGCAGAAGCGATGAGTAAGATCACGCGTGAAGGTGCAGAGAAAATCGTGACATTCGCTTATGAATTAGCACGCCGCGAAGGTCGTAAGAAAGTCACCGCTGTTCACAAAGCGAACATCCTCAAATCTACATCTGGCTTGTTTTTGAAAGTTGCACGTGAAGTTGGCGAGCGTTATCCAGATATTGAATCGACTGAGATGATCGTGGATAACTGCTGTATGCAGTTGGTGATGAACCCTCATCAGTTTGACGTAATCGTTACCACTAACTTATTCGGCGACATTTTATCAGATCTTTGTGCAGGTCTTGTTGGTGGTCTAGGTATGGCACCTGGGGCTAACATTGGTGAAGACTGCGCAATTTTCGAAGCGGTTCACGGCTCAGCACCTGATATCGCTGGTAAAAACCTTGCTAACCCTACTTCTGTTGTTCTCGCCGCTGCGCAAATGCTTGAATACTTGAACATGGGTGATAAAGCAGAAAAAATTCGCTCTGCATTAAAAGATGTTATCGAATCTGGCGACCGCACTACTCGTGACCTAGGTGGTGAATCTGGTACGACCGAATTTACTCAAGCGCTACTCGATCGTCTATAAAACTATTTAAACCATTATGTTTTTTTCAAAGCGAGCTTAGGCTCGCTTTTTTCATTTTATAGCACCGCCACATTAAAACCTGTCCTTAAACTGGACTAGTCGAATGTATTTTCCGGCGTAGACTTAAGTCTGTACACATTCCGTACATAACAGAATAAGGAAATACACATGAAAAAAACAATATATGGATTAATGGTTGTGGCTGCGCTCAGTATTCAAATGCAAGCCGCCCATGCCACCGCCCTTCAAGATACGAATACGTCTGCTCCGCAGTCGGTCTCGATGAGTCAAAAGATAAATCTTAATACCGCCAGTCAGTTAGAACTTGAATCACTGCCTGGTGTGGGCGCATCAAAAGCAAAAGCGATTATCGCCTATCGAGAAAATATCGGTGAATTTCTAGAAGTGGAACAACTTACTGAAGTACGCGGTATTGGAGAGAAAATGCTTAACAAAATTAAAGCGTATGTAGTGGTCGCTCATTAAGTTAAGTAAAGGAGCGGGCTGCAACGTTTGCACGTCGGCCCGCTATCGTAAGGTTAAAAACCTTTTACTTATCTAGCGTCGATAAGAACGCTTTAAACTCATCGGCTAATGCTGGATGCCGTAGGGCATACTCAACATTCGCTTTCATATAGCCTAGCTTACTACCACAGTCATGGCTCTTGCCTTTCATGTAATAAGCATCAACCTGCTCAAGGTTCATTAATGAATCTATTGCATCTGTGAGTTGGACTTCACCGCCCGCGCCTGGAGGCGTAAATTCAAGTAAGTCCCAAATTTTTTCAGATAGAACATACCGCCCAACCACTGCAAGATTTGATGGCGCCTCGTCTAACGGCGGCTTCTCAACCATTTTGTGAACCTTAGCTGACTCACCAGGCTTTATGGCCGCCCCATCTAGATCAGCAATACCAAATTTTGAGATGTCTTCCTCTGGTACGCTTTCAACCATAACTTGACTAACCCGGCTAGTATTAAATTTAGCAACCATATCAGCAAGGTTATCTTTTTTAGGGTCACTTGCTGCATCGTCAATGATAACGTCGGGCAATACTACGGCAAATGGCGCATCGCCTATCAGTGGTCTAGCGCATAAAACAGCATGTCCTAGGCCGTTTGCAACGCCCTGGCGAACTTGCATGATAGTTACACCTTTGGGACAAATAGACTGAACTTCTTCAAGAATTTGACGTTTAACACGTTTCTCTAACGTAGCTTCAAGCTCAAATGACGTGTCAAAATGGTTTTCAATACTGTTTTTACTGGCATGTGTTACCAAAATAATTTCTTTTACGCCAGCAGCAACACATTCATTTACAACGTATTGAATAAGCGGTTTGTCGACAACAGGAAGCATCTCCTTTGGTATCGCCTTTGTTGCTGGCAGCATGCGCGTACCCAGCCCTGCTACCGGTATAACCGCCTTTTTTACCTGACTCATAATCTATGTCCTTGTTCTTTTAAGATATCGGCTCACGCCACTATTCATTTACTGTTAGGGATTAAAACCCGCGTCTATCTAACTTTAATGCAATCGGTGTTCCATCACGGTGTGTGTAATTGCATCTCCACCATTGCCCTATTATAAGCAAAGAAGCGCCTTGAACAGCATTTTCGCCCCAAATTATGGCAGACATCATATCGAATGCACAATATTGGTGAAAGCCTAAAATCGTAACGTTATACTTCACCGCTAAGAATAGTTATTGCATACTCACTTCATGTAAGCGCCCATATTTTTTTTAATACCATCGCGTAGGCCTTGCCGCATAAAGCGCCCCCTACTTTTTCCTTCCGGCATAACATAACGGTTAACGATATACCGCAACGGTATTGCAAAAAAATGACGACATTTCCAATAGGTCGGCACATAAGGCCGGCGCATTAAAATCAAAACATTACGAAATTGATAATATAATCTAATTGGCGCACCCTGCTTAAACGTAATGCCCAAAACGTTTACCCTGTCGTCACCCTGTCGATGAGCCATACAAACAGTTAGCGATTGAAAGACAGAATACCCTTTAGAGCGCGCTCGCCAACACCACTCATGGTCGACGCCATCAATAAAAAGTGAAGATTCTTTTTCGCCTATATGAAGGAAAGCCGACGCCGACAACAACATCCCTGACGCAATCAGTTGAGGGACACACTCGACGTCGTTGCGTACTACCTCCCCTTTATGCAGCTTGGCGGAAACAATACTATTGGTGAATTCACATCTAATTGAAGGACCAATGGCTGCAGCGGAACACGCATTTTCAAGTGATTTCAGCTGAGCCAACAGGTCAAGTGTACTTTGACCATCAAAATGGCTATCCTGGTCGAGCAGTAACGCATGAGACGCACCGTTGGAAAACACCTGCCTCAACCCAACATTTTGCGCTTCAGCAATGCCAATATTGTTTGAAAAATGAATGATTTCACTATTTGATGGGAGCCTGACCGATGACAATGTTGGTGAGTTATCAACTAACACGATGTGCCAGGGGCTGCCTTTAAACTTGGATAATGTTTCCTGAATATGCGCTATATCGGGATGATATAGAATAATTACGACGCCAATACTCAATGTTTGCCAAACCTTTCTAATAACTGTCTATCAAGCTTGTAGGCTAACTTTACAATTTTTCCAGGCATAAGCCTAAGCAACAAGACGCCACACGCGTAAAAAAGATTGTAGGCGTTTAATTGACGAAGCTTTACCATTGCGAAAATGCGCGCGCGGAATTCGTTGATAGATTTGCTCAATCCTCGTCGCTTATAGAAGTTATTCACCCGTCTAAATTTCAACAGCCTGTCTTTTAAATTTCTAAAAATAAAACCATTTGAAGCTAACGTGACCCATAGGAAATAATCTTGAGTGTTCATAAGCCGAGGGTCGTAAGCAAATCCCTTTTCGAACACCAAAAAACGAATAACTACCGTAGGATGATTAAGTCCGCATCGGCGTGCTAGCACCTTTACAATCTGCTTATGAGACGCAGGCATTACTCGAGCGCCTACTTGTTGCCCGTCTTCATTGACTTCGGTAAGCGCAGAACCTAACACTGCAATGTTCGCATGTTTTCTTAAATAGCTAATTTGGCGAGAAAGCCTGTGTGGAACGGAAATATCATCCGCATCCATCCTAACGAAATAATCAGGAGATAAAGGAGTGGCCCATGTAACTGCGTTATTCATACTTGCCGCAAGCCCTTGATTATCTTCGTTCAAAAGCAACACGATTCGACTGTCGAGAAAAGCGAGATCTTTAAGCTTATTCGTAAGCACCACCGGTATGTTGCCATCAATAACGATAATAAAAACGAATGAGGTATAGGTCTGTGTGGTTATACTGCTAATTGCTTCTTCTACCCACAACGTGGTATCGCCATGGTATACCGCCATTGCAACGACCGTTTCGACGGTATCAAGAGGAAATTTATTGTGTAATACGGTAAATGGTGAAGTCAACTACGCTATCCAAGCCTATAAAATTCGAAGAAAGGTTTAAGAGTGTAAACCTTTCTGCCATGAAGATAAATTACAAAGCACAGCACTTTTTACTTTCGTCTGTTTACTTTGATGACAAACCTTTCACGAAACGCAACACATTCCATATGTTTTGTATAACAAAGCTGTAGATGAATAACAGTACGATAAACCCCCAAAACATCACAGATTCAGGCACTTGGTAAACTTCACCCAGTATACCGATAAGGCAATAGGATGCTCCCATCAGTAATATCGCTATGAGGGATGTTCGGCTGCTTAGCCCTGCTCGCATAAAAATATTGTGGAGGTGCTGCCTATCCGGACGAAGCACTGACTGCCCTTTCTTGGCTCGACGATACATGATTGCGGCCATATCCATAAGAGGAAGCCCAATCAGCCACACTGCAGTTATTGGCCTGAACGATGCGGTCTCACCCTGAGTATGGTCAACCAGTAGCCATACAATAGTAAGACCTACGAACATACTTCCGGCATCGCCCATAAAAATCTTGTTTCCTTTAAACCCCTTCCAGCTTAAATTAAACGCTAGAAAAGGAACGATTGCGGCAACAATAATAAGAGGCTCCATAATGGCATGGCCATTCCCAGAGGCGAGCAAAAAACCAACGACCGTGAGAAGTATAACGAGGCTCATACCGCCAGCAAGTCCGTCAATACCGTCTATCATATTGAACGCATTGATCACGCCGACAACACAGACGATAGTAAAGAAGTAGCCGCTTAACCCCAATAAAACATCGCCGTTCCCTAGTATATCTCCTAAGGACGTAATGTAATTTTGTGCACTCCACGCCATAATTGATGCAACACCAAATTGGCACATCAATCGCCCTTTCGCACTCAGATCAAAGCGGTCATCAAGCGTACCGAGTAAAACCACAAAAGCAGAAGCAGTAAAGAAAAGTGGGCTATTTTTCATCCATACGTCGGTCACGATACTTGCAACAAGCACCGCCATAAATATCGCTACGCCGCCAGTGAGAGGAACTATACCGGCATGACGTTTTCGAACCGAAGGTTGATCAACTAGACCAAACTGATGCGCAAGCGGTGTCATGACGACGAGTAAAATAAGCGCGACAAAAAAGGCAGTGAATAAAGGCACAAACTGCAAATACGTTAGCATATAGTGAACAACCCCATGCCACTGACAGGTAACGCGCTAAACGGACAAAGCGTTTTTGTATTGTGTGACATATGAACCAATGTGATATCCATTAAAATAAAACGTCCTTTTTACTGGCCGGCCGCGGGCTTTTTTATTATTTGAAAAGCAGGACAGGAAAATCTTTGACATAATAATCAACATTGTCATAAGTCGCCACCTTTCATGCAAATATTCTTGTATTTTTTAAAAATTCACTGTTCTTGACTTACTCATTCTCCAAAACTCACACCAATTCTTTCTTTTAATTTTTCACTTTTTACTGAGGCTCATGCATTTTATATTTCTTATGGTATCCTAAACGCAAATTGCTATATGGATATGACAGCTACATGTACTTAAAAACATTTGTTTTTGCCTTATTTATTACCTCCCCATTAATCATGATGGGATGTGTCAACGTGCCACCCGAAGCAGAAGCGTCAGTACCACTTGTACACAATTCACTCTCTTATTCTTTGAAAAGCAGTGAAAACGAAGCAATAAATATTCCAGAATTAACTGCTCAAGACTACAACAAAGGGGCAGCGTCTATTATCTATTCTGGTAACACATATAAATCTTCGAAGGCCTATTTATCAGCTTCTGGCAACAAGTGCATTCGTTTTATCAGCAACAAAAAGGTGCACTTAACTGAGCCGGCATCAATGCAAGTAACCGCATGTCAACGCAACGGCCAGTGGTTAATGATCCCCTCTCTTGTGTCAAAAACGGAAGGTTAAGGAAAAAGATGTACAACTTCACCACAACAACGTTGGCGTCCAAGCACAGTGCCTTAGCGCTGTTTACTTTTCTACTGCTTAGCATTGAACTGCTAATCCCACAGCCGTCGGTAGCGCAAAGTATTGAGCAGTTACAACAACTCAGGGAACGAGCGCAACAAACTGGCGCATCATCGTCATCGCTCCCCGCTTCAGTATCGCCACTTAGCATTACTTCACAACGCACATTACCTGGTGCGTCCTCTACAGTTAATGGAAATGGGCAATTTTCAACGCAACCTCGAAGCGGTATGACATTACCGGGAGAGCCCACCATATCCACCGTATTTCCTACTCAAAAAGCAATGGCCAATCCTCCTTTTGCGGCAAATTTGTTTATCGGCGGCTTTGAATCAGAGCGCACTACAGGACTTAACGAGAACTATCTCGTCGCGCCTGGCGATAAAATATCGATATGGTTGTGGGGGGCAGTAAATTTTTCAAGTGTCGTCACTGTCGATAATCAGGGCAACATTTTTATACCTAACATTGGGCCGATTCGAGTAGCAAATACACCTGCAGGCACCGTTAATCAGACGGTCTCCAGTAAAATTCGGCAGGTGTACACGAATGACGTCAATGTTTATGTCAACTTGCTTACATCAACCCCAGTATCAGTTTACATATCTGGGCCTGTTTTAAGGCCGGGCCAATATGCAGGCCTAGCGTCAGATAGCGTACTGTATTATTTAAAGCGCGCTGGGGGCATAGATTTTCAAAGGGGCAGTTTCAGACAGATTGATGTCATAAGAAACAATAATGTTGTTGCAACGGCTGACCTTTATGCCTTTTTCCGTAACGGAACGCTTCCTGACATATCTTTTAAAGACGGAGATACTATATTAGTGCGTCCTATTGGTAACACCATTACGGTTGAAACAGGCGCGAGAAACAGCTTTACCTTTGAATTTTCCGATGAAGAGTTAAACGGCGGCACCCTAAATTATTTCGCTCGCCCCGGAGAGTTTGCATCTCATGCGTCGGTCTCTGGCGTACGGAACAACAAGCAATTTGCTCGTTACCTTACTGTAGATACTTTCTCGACGTTGCCACTTAAAGCAGGCGATATTGTTGAATACGTTTCTGATAACGATCCTCAAATTTACCGTATCAATATTGCAGGCGCGTTTGAGGGGGCGTCGCAGATAATGGTAGACAAAGGAACGCGGCTTGTTGATTTGCTTGACCATATAGAGTCAGATAAAACCTTGTCTGATACGCAAAATATTTTTCTTTTGCGCGAAAGCGTCGCTATTAAGCAAAAAGAGATTATTGAAGAAGGCCTTCAACGCTTAGAACGAAGCATGTACACCGCACCAATCAGCTCAACCGGTGAAGGTGCTATCAGAGCACAAGAAGCCCAACTTGTTGCAGATTTTATTGCTCGAGCCCGACAAGTAGAACCACAGGGGCGTGTCGTTGTGTCTGAAAATGGCGACATTGCTAACATATTATTAGAGCCTAACGACACCATTGTTATTCCTGAAATAACGGATTTGATCCATATAGGCGGTGAAGTATTGCTTCCACAGTCGGTGGTGTATAACCCTGATGCCTCTTCTGAAGACTATATTGCATGGGCCGGTGGTTTCACGCAGCGTGCTGAAGATGAACGCATCTTGGTAATCCGCAAAAATGGAAATGTCGCGTTCGTAAACTTTAGCGATTCATTACTCTCAAGTAATGAAACAATGCTTTTACCAGGCGACCAGATTATAGTGCTGCCGGCAATAGATACAAAAGTGTTACAAGCGGTCAAAGACATTACTCAAGTGATTTACCAAGTCGCTATTGCAGCAAGCGTGGCCTCTAACGCAGCAAATAATTAATCATGGTAACGTTTAAAGAACAGCTTTACGCATGGAGAAGCGTGGTTTTTGCGCTTTTCCTTCGTGAGCTACAAAGCAAATTCAACGATAAATTCGGTCTAGGGTGGGCGTTTCTTGAACCTTTTGCGTTCATTTTTGCGCTCTCCTACCTAAGAGGGCTTATTAGTGGCGGTGATATACACAGCATTCCACTTTTCATTTTCATGATGATAGGCATGGTTGGTCTACAATCGATGACGACGTGTCTCCAGTCTGTATCCACATCAGTAAGACGCAACAAACCACTTTATGCGTTTAGACAAGTACAGCCTATTTCCGCTGTTATATCTGCAGGCTTCTTAGAATTTTCAGTTAAAGTTGTAGTTGTAGGACTTCTTAGCCTAGCTTTGTTTGTCATGAACGAAACGTTTGTTATCCACGATCCACTGTTGCTTATCTTTTTGTTTCTAATGCTTTGGGTGTTTTCTATTTCGCTTGGTTTAATGTTTGCTATTGCTGCCGCGTTTGTCCCAGAGGTAGACAAAATTAAATCGATGCTTACTCGGCCGTTGATGTTTATCTCGTGTGTATTTTTTAGCCTACAAGATTTGCCAGAAGACGTATGGCCTTACCTTACTTGGAACCCATTAGTTCATTTCAACGAATTGGCGCGCTATGCATGCTTTGAGTCTTACGGGCATAAAGGTGTGTCGCTTAGCTTTATTATCGAAGTCACCGTAGGGCTTCTATTTTTAAGTTTGTCTATGTACCACATTACGTGGAAGCGGGTGTTATCACGATGATAAGACTTGAGAACGTAACAAAGAGTTATCCCAGTAAAATGGGGCCTCAATATATTTTTAAAAATCTAAATTTTGATTTTCCCACAGAAAACAACGTCGCTATTCTTGGTAAGAACGGTGCTGGTAAATCAACCCTGTTTAGAATGCTCGCTAAAAGTGAATACCCCGACCGAGGTCGCGTGTTAACTAACAAAGCAATGTCTTGGCCTGTTGCGCTACAAACCGGTATTCATCCTCAAATGACAGGTAGGGAAAATACGCGCTTTATTGGGCGTATTAACAACGTAACATCGCTACCCGACTATGAAGCACGAGTACAAGAATTTGCCGAACTCGGCAATCGTTTTGACCTACCTGTTAGAACTTACTCCTCCGGTATGCGGGCCAAATTCGTCTTTGCATGCTGTATAAATATCGACTTCGATATTTATCTTATCGATGAAGCCACCTCCGTTGGTGACTCTTTGTTTAGAAAAAAAGCGAAAGAGTCATTAAAAGAGAAAAGCAAAGAAGCGGGCGTGATTATGGTAAGTCATGAACTTGATCAAATTAGAGAATTTTGTACGTCGGCAGTCATTATTGATAATGGTAGCCTGGCTTATTTTGAAGATCTCGAAGAAGGCATCGACGTTTACACGCAGGATGCAAACAATAAAAAGTCGCTAAAATAGGTATATTCAGTGAAAAAATCACTTACACAACTTAATGCCCTTCTCAAACAAAATAAAACACTATTACTGGTGTTACCTTGGCTGCTTTATGCGTTTTATTTAATTGTTTGGGCTGCACCTCAATATGAAAGTAAAAGCCAATTAATCGTAAAATCTAGCGATGGAGGCAGTAGCTTCGACCCGTCATCACTATTAATGTCAGCAGGTGTTGCAGGTGGTGGATTTAGTAATGAGAGTCAGCTTGTCGAGGCTTATATTCAATCAGCTGACATGATTAAACACCTAGATAGCAGCATAAATCTGCGCGCACATTATACCTCAGATGAGGCGGATTATTTTAGCCGCCTTTCCGAATCGCATAAACAAGAGGACTTTTATCAATTTTACCTTAACCACGTTGAAGTAAATGTAGATTCAGCATCGTCGGTGATTACGCTTCGAACCCGCGCGTTCAACCCTCAGTTTGCTCAAGTAATAAACCGGTCTATCGTGAAAAAAGCAGAGCAATTTATAAATACGATTAATAATGACCTCGCAAAATCTAAGCTAATGTTCGCCAAAGGTGAACACGAGATTGTTGAACAAAAGCTACAACAAGCGAAAACTGATATTCTTGGCTTTCAGTCGAAATACAACGTCTTAGACCCAACCGCTGAAGGCGCTGCCTTTCAGCAGATAGCCTTTTCGTTAGAGGCAACATTAGCTCAGAAGAAGGCTGAACTCAGCACCATGTCAACCATGATGTCCAACATGGCGCCCGAAGTAATTAATATAAAAAGAGAGATCAGCGCCTTACAGCAAGAAGTAGAAAAGCAGAAATCGCGCATTAGCACATCAGAAAGTAAAAGCGGCGAGTTGTCTGTCAGTGAACTTATGGCGCAGTACAGTAACTTGCAAGTTCAACTGCAATTATCTATACAGGCTTTTTCGTCTTCTCTCATCACCCTTGAAAATGCGCGCGTAGAGGCATACCAAAAACTTCAACATTTGGTTACTGTAGAAACGCCTACCCTGCCAGATGATAATAAATACCCCACCGTTATTTATAATCTCGTTCTTTTTGGTGCCGGGCTGCTGCTACTCTATGGAATTATCCGTATCGTTATTGCAACAATAAGAGAACTCTAGATATACCCTCACTGGCCAAGCTGTTCAATCCTTGGCCAGTTGACGGTGTAACCATGAAGTTTACACGCCAAATCTTGTGTCTTGCTCAAAGCTCTAGTATAAGAAGCTATCCTTGTTAGGACGCTGATAGAGCGCCATCAATAACGGCGCCACAATAACAACCATAATCAATATGGAAAAAGAATAATGATGAAATCTTCTAACGACACGAGCTTTTTCGGCCATCCAGGAGGCCTGAGAACGTTATTTTTCACAGAAATGTGGGAACGCATGAGCTACTACGGCATGCGAGCGCTACTTGTATTATTTATGACTGCCAGCCTTCAAACTCAGGGCTTAGGGCTGACCGTTGCCACCGCAGGCGCGATTTATGGCCTATACACAGGAGCAGTATACTTCTTAGGCTTACCCGGTGGTTGGCTTGCTGACAGGCTTATTGGAGGTAAGCAGGCAGTATGGTATGGCGGTATTATTATCTTCGCCGGTCATGTCGTTTTAGCGATAGACTTACAAAATCTTTTCTTTGTTGGGCTTATCCTTGTCGCAAGCGGCACGGGTCTACTTAAACCTAATATCTCGGCAATGGTAGGCCAGCAGTATGGCGATGACGATGGCCGTCGTGATAGTGGCTATGCGCTTTATTACATGGGTATCAATATTGGCTCACTTATCGCCTATCTGGTTACCGGTTACCTTCAAGAAAACTGGGGGTGGCATTACGCTTTCGGTGCTGCTGCGATAGGGATGGCAATAGGCCTTATACAGTATTATTTTTCTAGTCGCTCATTATCGAGTGAGTCTGTGCAACCAGCAAACGCTTACCAAGGCGTGGCAAGAACGAGAGCCTGGATGGGCGTATTGGCTGTTGTCGCAGCCGCTGTTGTTGTAATTATACTCGCGCACATGGGCACTATTGTAATTGACCCCGTAGCCCTTGCGCAGAAAGTTGCTGTCGCTTTCACTGTTATCTTTTTTGCTTATTTTGGTTTTATTTATTTTAAAGGCGAGTTATCGGAAAATGAAAAACGTCGCATGTGGGCACTTTTTTTAGTATGTGTTGCGTCAGCCTGTTTTTGGTCTGGTTTCGAACAAGCTGGCTCATCGCTTAACTTGTTTGCACAAAACTATACAGACAGAGTACTAGCGGAAGGTTCTTTCATTACGTCATGGTTCGGCATGTCGGCTATTCCTACCGTTTGGTTTCAGCTGTCTAACTCGCTATTCATTATCATCCTTTCACCTTTCTTTGCTGCATTGTGGATAAATTTAGCGAAGCGAATGATTGACCCTTCCTACACCATAAAATGCGCTATCGGCCTTGTTATAATGGCTAGCGGTTTTATCGTAATGTTTATGGCGTCACAGTACGCGGCACAAGGATTGAAAGTTGCGCCAATGTGGCTAGTGACGACATACTTCCTGCACACTGTTGGTGAGCTTTGCTTGAGCCCAGTAGCACTAAGCGCGGTAAGCAAGTTGTCGCCTAAGCGCTTCGCGGGCCAAATGATGGGCGTTTTCGTACTGACTTACTCAATCGGTAATATCATTGCCGGCTTGTTATCAGGAAACTTTGACCCTGAAAACGTACAAGAAATGCCAAACCTTTATCTTCAAATTGCATTGTTTAGTATTGCGGTCGGGATTGTTATTGCGCTGCTTAGCGTTAAGTCACGGTTCTGGGAAAAAGCAGGTATAGAAGAGAAAGCGTAAACAGTTTAATCCTTTAACAGATTAACCTACAATGACCGCCGCAGCATTTTTGTTCCGGCGGTTTTTTATTGAGAGCAGTTTATGACTTTTTATTTTTCAACGCGAAACATTCCCGCCCTAAAAGGGCTACCACTTACTGAGCGTGTGAAGCTTATAGATAAAGCGTCTAAGCGCTTAACGGTGCCCGAAAAAACACTGCTCAATGTGCTTAAGTTATTGGTTATTGTTCCGGTTTTTGTGCTTATTTTACAAACCGCATCGAATTGGACATCGTTGCTGTGGGCTTTTGTGGTATTTTTACTTTATCCACTTTTTGTTAAACCCATCCAGTACTCAATTTGCGCTAAATACATTGCGCCAGTGCCTCACAAGGAGAATTCATGAAAACCATCTTAGTTACCGGCGGAGCAGGCTACATAGGAAGCCACACGGTACTACAGCTTTTAGAGCAAGATTACAGCGTGGTTGTGCTTGATAACCTATCCAACGCAAGCCCCGAGTCTTTAAGACGTGTAGAAGCACTTACCGGTAAAGCCGTAACCTTTGTTCAAGGTGACATTAGAGACACCGCTGTATTAGATGGTATTTTTAGTGAAAATGCGATTTACGCAGTTATTCACTTCGCAGGCTTGAAAGCAGTGGGGGAGTCAGTAGAAAAACCCCTCTCCTATTATGAAAATAATGTGTACGGAACACTTACCTTGTGCAAGGCAATGCAAAAACATAACGTTAAAAACATTGTGTTTAGCTCATCAGCAACCGTCTATGGCGACCCAGCAGCATTGCCGCTTAGAGAAGACATGGCAACTGGACATCCGACCAACCCTTACGGTATGTCGAAATTGATGGTTGAGCACATGCTAAGTGACTTGTACGTGTCGGATGAGCAATGGAATATTGTATTACTTCGATACTTTAACCCGGTAGGCGCCCATCCATCAGGTCAAATTGGCGAAGATCCTAATGGTATTCCAAACAACCTTATGCCGTATATTTCTCAGGTCGCAACCGGCAAATTAAAACAGCTAAGCGTATTCGGTGATGACTACGATACCGTTGATGGCACCGGCGTACGGGATTATATTCACGTCGAAGACTTGGCGAATGGCCATTTGAAAGCGCTCGATAGACTCAGCCTTAATATGGGTTTAGACAAATACAACTTAGGCACTGGGCAAGGTTATTCCGTGTTAGAGATGGTAAGCGCGTTTGAAAAAGGCTCAGGAAAGAAGATAGCGTACTCCATTGCACCGCGCAGAACGGGTGATGTCGCATCGTGTTATGCCGACCCGACGAAAGCAGCCACAGAGCTAAATTGGCATGCAGAAAAAGGGTTAGAAGCCATGTGTGCTGACACGTGGAATTGGCAGTCTCAAAACCCGACGGGTTACCCTAAAGATTAACGCCTGTGAAGTGTGAACGTTAAGCGAAAAAATAAAAGCCCTGCTAAAATTACAGGGCTTTTTTTAGTAAACGCACAAAACACAGGCGCATAACTAATTGTTATTATCTTCCTCAGTGCTGCCACCGTCATCTGTACCATTTAGCAGCGCCTCAAAATCTGCAAAGTCATCTAGCTGCTCGTCATCAAGGGCTTTATCACTGCTTTTTCCATCGCTCACGCGAAATGCCAAATTCTCGAAATACGCATTTTTTATAAACGCATAGTCATCAACCGATTGTTCAAGCTGCGCTTCTTGCTCCATAATGGCAGCGCGCGTTTCCAGCAACGACACTACATAACGCCCAATAGCAAACCCGCCCTCAATAACGGCCATAGGGTAAACCGTACCGTCAACCACTTCACCGCCGAAACTCCTAGGATCATTAGGCCCTAGCACTGGCAACATTAAGAAAGGACCAGTCTCTACCCCCCATTTAGCAAGGGTTTCACCAAACTCTTCCTCTTTTCTCGCTATGCCTATTTCTGTCGCAACATCGATTGTTCCGAAAAGACCTACCGATGTATTTAGTACAAAGCGAGCCAAGCTATCCATGCCGTCATCGACTTTACCCTGAAAGATATTATTCATAAAATTTGCAGGTTCTTGCAGGTTTTGCGCGGCATTGAGCAACCCTGTTCGAGCAAACTGTGGCATGACCGTAACGTAGCCAACGGTTATCGGACGCAGTAAATAAGCATCCAACACCTCCCAGTTAAAGTCCCACATAAGCCTGTTTATTGGCTCTAACGGATCTCTTGGATCGGACTGGTCAACTGTATCCGTACGTTCTTGATTAGCGGCAGCTGCTTGCTCATCCGTATTTTGACTTGCGCAACCTGCCAGCGATAAAATCGCTAGCAATATCGATATACGAGCGCCTTTTACCATTCCACTCACTATAATTCCTTATTAATCGTTATGCTTTTTGCAACAACGCTACCGTTTTTAACTGAGGCTTTGACTTGTCCTTGCCACTCGCCTTTGGACACTGACACATCACCATCCACGGATATTCTTGCGGTCAGCGTGACTTCGTTCAGTGATTCTATAGAATACTGAGGCATCATAGCGTTGTCAGTACTTAATGTTACCGTGACTGGAAAATCTTGTAACGGTATCTTAATGACCGCTGCAGGCATTCGATTATCCGATAGCGCATCTTGCGCAAATACGATAAGAAAACCTTCTTTTACAAGAGCATCTTCAGCGGGCTCTGACAGAGAAACCGTAATATCGAACCCCGTTTTGATACTGCTCGCTTCACGACGTTCTGATGAAGCGCCAGACGCGATTGTCGCCGCTCTGGATTGTAACTCATCTATTCGGGCCGACAAGCGTAAAACCATATCACTGTCAGCGGGCAACTTATCTTTAACCTGCGTGAAATAACGAATCGTGTTGTCTAAATCGCCTAATTGTGCTGATACTACGGCCATCATGAGCGCGAGGTTATCATTCTGTACGTTATCTTGTAGTAACGAACGTAATATCGACTGCGCGCGCTTGAGGTTGCTCTCATCACCTGTAGTCATCAGAGCTTGTGCAAGAGTAATTTGGTTGGCACGTTTATTCGGTGCTAGCTGCACTGCTTTATCAATAGCCTCAATAGCCTGAACGTCTTGTCCCAACGACAACATAAGTCGGCCAAAGTACATCCATCCTGTATCATCTTCGGGCTGTTCTCTCAGGCGCTGCCTAATCGCTAACGCGAGGCTGGCAACGTCTTCAGGTGTAAGGCTACTGCCATTGCCATTTGCTAGCTGCTGGCTAAGTTCCGGAAGCGCCTCAATGGCCTGGCTACCTTTGCGCAATTGCGGCATATGATTAACCTGAGAATAAACCACAATACCAACAATCAGCGCACCCACTGCCCCTATAATAAGAGGCAGTGTTGCAGTACCGGTCTTTGAAGGGCTTACACCACTTTCATCTACCAGTGCCAATTTCAATTCTTCAACGGCTTGCTGTCTATCACTTTCAGAAATTAGTCCTTCTGAAACTTCTCTATCAAGCTCGGTCAAACGTTGCTTTACAATCTGCGTATTGCTGAGACTATCTTGCTTCGCATGGCTTTTGTTGCGTAACCAAGGAAACGCAATGATAAGTAGCACGAAGGTTATGAGCCCAGACACTACAACATAAAACTCTGCCCAACTCATTGGTTTTCTTGCTCCAACATTGCATCAGCTTTCGCCAACTTAGTCTCTCGGTCTTCATCTACTCGGCTGTTTTTTCGTGTAATTACCACAATAAGCGCCAACAACACAAACAATACGGGCGCTGCCCATAGCCACATAGTGGCGGCGGTTACCGGCGGCTGATAGTGAACAAAATCTCCGTATCTTGCTTTCATATAATCGATTACGTCTTGTTCAGATTTGCCTTGCTTCAATAACGTATACACCTTACGACGCATATCATGCGCAATCATTGCATCACTGTCCGCAATGTTTTGATTTTGACACATTGGGCACCGTAGCTCTGCGGTTAATTCAAGGAATTGTGCACGTTGGGCTGGCGTATCGAATGCGAAATTGTCTTCAGCACCATGTACCACGAGACTGATAAATAGAACCGATATCATCAATAAATATTTCATTACTTGTTAGGCTCCGCATCGATAGTAGCGTCGTCGCCGCTCGTCGCATTCATCTGTGTCAACAATGCGTTGTATAGCGGCCCTATTTTATTGCGCCATACTCGCTCATTAATATCACCGATGTGATGCATGCGGATAACACCGTCGGCATCAATAACAAAATGCTCTGGTGCCCCTGTAACGCCTAAATCTAATGACGTATCGCGATACACATCGAAGATGTTAAATGCATATGGGTTGCCGTATCGACTGAGCATATCGGTAACCTCCTCTTGCACCCTAGCAAGGGTTTTAGTACCGAAATCAGGGTCTAAGTCTTGATCAAAGTAGAGGCCGACAATCTGAACATTATTTTCATTTTTTAACCTAGTAAGAAAGGGCATTTCCACAGCACATGTCACACACCACACGCCCCACACATTTAAAATCGTAACCTGTCCTTTAAATACATCAGGCGTGTAGATGGTCGATGGCGACATTAAGTCGGGTAAAGAGAATGCTGGCAACGGCTTCCCTTTCACTTGTGAATCTAATTCACGCGGATCAGAAAACAGACCTTGAAATAGAAACACGATGAGCAACAAAAACAGAGCCAAGGGCACTACCACTAACGGTATTTTTTTCACTGTGCATCTCCTTTTGCAGTGGCAGGTACGGGGTTATTTATGAAGGCTTTCACTTTCTTAACCTTCGCCATGCGATATCGCTTATCACTTATGGAGAAAATCCCTCCTATAGCCATGACGACCGCACCAGCCCATAGCCATATAACGAACGGCTTTATGTAAATGCGTATTGCCCACGCACCATCATCTAAGGGTTCACCCATGGCAACGAATAAATCTCGCGTGAGTGTCGAGTGAATAGCGGCTTCTGTCATCGGCATGCGCTGTACAATATACAAACGTTTTTCTGGCACCAGCGTGGCTACGAATTCGCCATCGTTAGAAATGTCGAACACGCCAGCATCGGCAGTAAAATTAGGGCCGTTGATGGTTTTTACGTCTTTAAATGTGAAGTCGTAGCCAGAAAGCGATACCGTTTCTCCCACATTCATTCTTACGTCGCGCTCAAGCTCATAATTAGAAACGAGTGTTATGCCAATAAGCGAAATGGCAAATCCAACATGCCCTAGTACCATGCCCCAATGGCTCGGGGTAAGCTTCTTTAATTTAGTGGTAATAGTCTGATTATCGGGCATGCCAGATATTCGCTGGCTGATCTCTTGTACCGTTGTGACAAGGATCCAAAACACCAAAACCATTCCCAATACGCCCATGTAAGTTGGCGCATCGTAAGCAAAGTTAATGAGCACGCCCGCACTTAACGCAATACCAGCAGCGATAAGAAGCTGATTTCTTAAAGCTAACGCATGTTGCTGTTTCCAACGGGTTAATGGCCCCAGCCCTAACATAAGAACAAATGGAACAATCAGTAGCGTAAACATTTGATTAAAAAACGGCGCGCCGACAGAAATACTGCCTAACCCTAACTCTTTATGCACAAGCGGTAGCAGTGTTCCGAGCAATACCACCAACGTAGCGGCGCAGAGGAACACATTATTTCCCATCAGTAAGACTTCTCGTGAAAATACGTTATAACGCCCAGTACTTTTTAATGACCCCGCGCGCATGGCATATAGAAGCAATCCAAAGCCACTTAAAACAATTAATATTCCTAGAATAAATAACCCACGAGTGGGGTCGCTAGCGAACGAATGCACAGAAACAATGACACCTGAACGCACTAAGAACGTTCCCAGTAAGCTCAAACTAAAGGCTGCGATAGCCAAAAGCACAGTCCACGACTTAAACGCTTTACGCTTTTCGGTTACGGCAAGGGAGTGCATGAGGGCTGTACCGACGAGCCAGGGCATAAATGAGGCGTTCTCAACCGGATCCCAAAACCACCAGCCTCCCCAGCCAAGTTCGTAATACGCCCACCAACTTCCTAGTGCAATGCCTACTGTGAGAAACGCCCACGCCGCGATAACCCAAGGTCGAGACCAGCGAGCCCACGTCGAATCTAACTGACCTGACATTAAGGCGGAAATAGCAAAAGCAAAAGCCACGGAGAAGCCAACGTACCCCATGTACAGCATCGGCGGGTGAATAATCATGCCGAAGTCTTGTAACAGCGGGTTTAAATCTCTCCCGTCGACAGGGAAAAATGGCAACATGCTGTTAAACGGGTTCGATGTAAGTAGCATAAACAGGTAGAAACCAATACCAATCATACCTAATACAGACAGGACGCGAGCGACCATAGCAAGCGGGATTCCTCGGCTAAAGATGGCAACCGCTACCGTCCATATAGATAGCATAAGTACCCATAAGAGGAATGACCCCTCATGCCCCCCCCACACTGCTGTGATCTTATAGTATAGGGGTAACTTGCTGTTTGAATGTTGTGCTACATATTCAATGCTAAAGTCGTCGGTAATGAACGCATAGGTTAAACATACATAGGCAATTAAAGTAAAAAGAAACAGCCCAATGGCTAAAGGTTTCGCGGTAGCCATAAGCGTTTCATGCTGACGATGCGCCCCCCACAATGGGTATACCGCCAATAATATGGATAGAATAAGTGCAAGCGTAAGGGAAATATTACCTATTTCGGGGATCATCAATACTGTCCCCCGTTTTCGTAGGTCGGCATATTTTCAGGCTTTACGTGTTTAACCCCTTTCATCTTTTCGGCAAGCTCCGGCGGCATGTATTCTTCATCATGCTTTGCCAGCACTTCTTGCGCTTTGATCTGAGCATCTGCCGTTAATACCCCTGTTGCAACAATGCCTTGCCCCTCTCTAAAAAGGTCTGGCAATATTCCGTTAAACGTTACGGTAACAACTGGCCCGGTATCAATGAGGTCAAAGCTTACTGCTAGGCTTTCGCTGTCGCGGCTAACGCTACCAGGTACAACCATTCCGCCAATTCGTAAACGTTGGCCTACTTGTGGCTTTTGTCCGTTTTTACCTTCGACAATTTCACTGGGTGTGTAAAACAAATCAATGCTGTCGTTTAACGCAAAAAGCATCAGCCCTATTGCACTGACAACGAGTAAGCCAATAATGCCTACTACGGCTAAACGCTGTTTTCTTCTTGGGTTCATACAGTTAATCTCATATCAAAAACGTACTGACGTTTAACGCTAAACGCCCTATTTGCCATCTACCGCCAAATGTATCAAATCACATTGAGGCGTTTTCGCGCGCTTTTTTAACTCGCGCTTTGCGAGCTTGCTCTACCACTACGGTATTGAGCAAACGTTTATGTTGAAGGTAGCTTTGCAGCACAAGTAATACCATCGCACCTGCGGTTACGCCAAAAGACAACCACACGTAAAAGGCATAGCCGCCCATGGATAAAAATGAAGAAAAAGAATCAAACTGCATGGCTAGCCTTATGTCCTTTTGTTTTCGTAATAAGTGTTGGCGAGCGCTTGCACCCAAGGCCGGTGTAGTTCTCGACGTACAATTTCATTGCGCAATCTTATGGTTGTCACTGCACCAATAAAAAAAGCAAAACCTAATAAATTGATCAACAAAGGCCATAGCATCTCTGGTGCAATAGACGGGTTATCGAACTTACTGATCGTGGCCCCTTGATGAAGGGTGTTCCACCACTCCACGGAATAATGAATGATTGGAATATTGACTACCCCGACCAATGCCATTACCCCCGCTGCTTTGCCGCCCTGTTGCTTATCTTCAAACGCCCCGTAAAGCGCAATTACACCGATATACAAAAAAAGTAAAATTAATTCAGACGTCAACCGTGCGTCCCACACCCACCACGCGCCCCACATAGGCTTGCCCCATGCTGCACCGGTAAATAAAGCAATGAACGTCATTACCGCGCCTACAGGTGCCATTGCAATCATTGCCATATAAGCCGTACGCCACTGCCAAACCATACCGACAAGCGCCGCTACCGCCATAGCTACATACGTGCCCATGGACAAAATGGCGCTAGGAACATGGATATAAATAATTCTGAACGAATCACCCTGTTGGTAATCCTGGGGAGCAAATGCCAAACCCCATACCGTACCTATAAGGAGGCACACAAGCGCGCCTGACCAGAACCATGGCTGTAACGTAATGCAAAGCCGGTAGGCTTTTTCAGTTTTTGCGTAAGGGTGTAACCACTTCCACATTAGTTTTGACTCACTTTCAAAGAATAAGCTATCGCAAAGGGGGCCGAGGCCACTGCCAGTAGCAGCATTGCCGCAATGATAGCAAGTTGAGGATAATAAGGTAATTGAAGTGCGGCAGAATCCACAGCAGATGTGGCAAATATCAGTAACGGGATAAATACCGGGATTAACAGCAGCGCCAGCAACAGACCGCCTTTTTGAAGACCGACCGTTAATCCTACGGCTATCGCACCAATGAGCGACAATAGCGGAGTGCCTAATAATAAGGTGAGCATCAATGCAATGTACATGTCGACCGTTAAGTTTAAAAACACGGCTAACAAAGGAGAGAGCATTAAGAGTGGCACAAAGCTCACCAACCAATGTCCAGCAACTTTTACGACACTTACGGCCGGCAAAGGCATGCCCGACAATACATATTGCTCCATGGCACCATCTTGAAAGTCGTCTCTGAACATTCGCTCCATCGCCATTAATGACGACAATATGGCCGCAATCCATATAACGCCAGGACCAATACGTTGAAGCGTTTCCGGTGACGGACTTACCCCTAAAGGAAACAACGTCACTACCATCAACAGAAACATGAGCGGCTGCATTAGCTCGGCCTTCTGCTGGAAGGCAATAGACATATCTCGTTTGAAAATACCTTTGTATAACGTCACTACCACTGATACTCCAAATCAAAGGTGCGATGATTACCTGCAAGCGGTGATAACGCCTGATGCGACGTAGTAATCACAATACCGCCTTGCGATACGTGTTCGTTGAACGCATTTTCAAGCAGCGCTATACCGCTAACATCGAGCGCGGTGAAAGGTTCATCGAGTATCCAAATTTGCGCCTTTTTAAGCCACAACCTGGACAACGCCACCCTTCGTTGCTGCCCAGCAGATAAAAATCTAACCGGCACATCTTCAAGCCCAACTAATCCTATGGTACCTAAAACGTTAAATAGCACTTCAGGCGACTGTTTCACCCCGTGCTGAGCCATCCAAAAAGATAAATTATCCAACGCCGATAAGGCACCATTAATGCCGCTTTTATGGCCTAGATAAAGCAACTGAGCGTTGTACTCACTGGGGAACGAAGTAATATTTTTTTGATTGAAAAAGACATTACCTTCATCAGGACGACTTAACCCTGTAAGGATACGTAATAAACTTGTCTTCCCTGCACCATTAGGCCCGCGTAAGTATACTAACTCGCCAGCCTCGACAGAGAAAGAAAGCCCCTCAAAGAGGGTTCGATCGCGCTTTATGCAAGTAAGTGCCGCAGCATCTAAAACCGACAAACGAACTCCAAAATCGTTGAAAACCTAAAAACGAAGTGAACGTGATAAAAATTTTGTGAGTAGTTTATCATATGAAGTCTTTTTCGCAGTCGCGAATATCAATTAAATATGATTTACTTCAATGAATAAAGTGACGTTTGCGCAGTGAAAAATAAAGTTCATTGCCCATAGGCCGATACGCTATTTATGACTAATCAACTTGTCGCATTGCTCTCAACAATTACCCAGCAGGCCACGTCTCAATCAGGGCTATCGAGCAATGGGAGTAACCCAACCTCATCAGCAACACTCTCACAAGCTTCTGTTCCCGTTAACGCGGTGAACATCGATGTTGCCATGCGTCCTAACAACGTTCTTGCCATTAGGTACGGCGAAACTGAAATTCAGGTTTCACTTACACCAGAGGTTATGGCTACGCTGAAAGGAAAAATCGGCGCTCAGCAAAACGCATTACTTTCACTGTCGAATAATTCAAATGCAACGTCGACTGCCGCGCTTCTCAGTACACAAACGCATACTACCAGCATACCCATACCGGCAAATAAACGAGGGGACTTGCTGAACATTCTCGCCCAAGTTGTCACACAAAACAGTAGCGCCTCAGTCTCACTGCGCGCGACATTAGCACAGCTTTCAAATGGTAATGTAACCCTTGAATTACCAGGCGGTAATCAATTAAACCTTCCCACAACAGGTTCGGGTGAAATCGAAAACGTACTGAAGACGCTTGAGGGAAAGCGAGTATTGATAAGCCTCACGCCCCTTCCCAATCGGACGTTAGCGGCCCAAATTTCTGCACCTTCAGCACCGGGCTCATCACCGAGCACGGCAATGCTAATAAACAGCGCTAGCGCAAAAGGGATGGAAGCAGTGCAGGCCATTATTGAAACTAGCTTAAAGCAATCTGGCGTGGCCATCGTTCAAGACGCAAAGTCGCTTTCACTGCTTGCACCTTTTTTGACTAACGCAAAGCCTATATCGTCCTTTGCAGCGTTACAGACGGCTCACGCATTTACCCTTAGCGATAAAGCATTGACTATTAAAAGCGCGTCAGCATTACCGCTACTGACCGTTGAGGTAAAAAACGATGTAGGTTTAGCTATCCCGCCTTCAAGCGCATCAAAGCATCATGCACAGCGGCTTATACAGTCCGCTTCATTGCCTCACGTTAATCATACGCAAACTCGAATAACAAACATAAGCCGTGTGTTACAAGACAACGGTGTAAGTGCAACCTCCGCATCAACGCAAAAGGCATCGACTCACTCGTTACAACCTAGTGCTCACAATACAATCCAACATAACAACGTTGAGAACACCGATGGCCACGCACTTTCTGCTAAACTTAAAGGCAGTGAAGTGCATCACGCTATTTCTCAGCTATCTCGCGTACTATTAGGCCAAACAGGCAGCACTCAGCAAGCACTAACTCAGCTTCTTTCGATTGTAGAAGGGAACGAGACTAAGGGAGCCGCGGTAAAGTCACCTACTGAACTGCAGGGTTTAGGTAAGGTGTCAGAGCAATTAAAGGGAATAAACCCACTTACCGCGCCGCCAAGCCAAAAGAACGCGGTTTCCTCGCCACAGCCCACTAGCACGTCATCCACGCCTGAACCTAAGCCTAATGTAGAGCCAACAAAACACTCTGACTCCACAACAGATAAACCTTCAACAAAATCGCCATTATCACAGATAACAGCATTGTTAAGCGGCCAAGTTAAAAATGCGACCAGCAATGCCTTACATGCCGTATTCTCTAAATCTACCGCTCCTACACCTGGCAATGTACCGTTGACCAATATCACGAACGTGGCCACTGAAACCGCGGGCACGGCTGCCACAGGAGAGGTAGATAATACTGCTGTAGGAAAAGCCGTCAAAGCAACAGCAGAAGGGACAATGGCTCAAAATATTCAAAACCTTCTTCTTACGCCTGCGCTACTGACTACGCCCTCATCGCTGACTGCACCAATCGCAACATCTAACTTTGTTCAAGGGTTAGTTGCGCTTTTGCAATTATCACTTGCAGGGCGAGCGTTGCAACGACAACCAGGGTTAAAACCCTTTGTGGATGCTCCCGACTCCATTATTACTAAAACGCTGAGCGCCGCGGGTAGCACGGCAACGCCCAGTCGAGTAGCACAAGATGTCGCTTCGCTCGATAGTCGGTTAAACGTAATAGCAAACTTAAAGACACTGCTGTCGAATCATCAACAAGCAAAAGTTGGCAGCGTTGATAGCAGGCTGCAAGGGCAAGATACGTTTTATTATATTCTTCCCTCTGTTTCGCTGAATACTGCCCCGCCTGAGCTACTTGTTCAGCGCGAGCCGAAACACAAAGAACACGCTGACACTAAAAAACAGGGCCAAGCATTATGGAATGTCACCATGAAGCTGGATATAGGAGAAGCAGGCACGGTGCTGGCCAAGTCGAAGATTGATGTCGATACTATTACATTGGATTTGTATACCTCCAACAGCACCTTATTGGTCCGCGTTGCTGACACATTACCTTATCTTGAAAAGCGCTTAACCGAGTTAGGGCTAAATATCGCAACAACCAGCTTTCAGACAGGCGTGATACCAACATCGTTGAATACGCGTCCTCATCAGATATTTGAGACACGAGTATGAGTGATAAAGCAAAACGTGCAATTGGGCTAAAATATAAGGGGGGCGATAAAAAAAATGCGCCAAAAGTGGTGGCCAAAGGATATGGCGACCTTGCGCAAGCAATTATAGCGATGGCAGAAGAGACCGGCATCTTAATTCATGAAGACCCGTATTTAAGTGAAGTGTTAGCCACCTTGGATATTGGTCAAGATATACCTGAATCACTTTACTATGTTATTGCAGAGCTGATTGCGTATTCCTATGTATTACAAGGCAAAATACCACCTGGCTGGGAAGGCATCATTAAACGCATAAATTTTGAGGTATAAAAAAGGCGAGCACACCCAAGCACGCTCACCTTTTTATCATCAATGCTTTTTATATTATCTGAATAACACTTTTTCTTTATTGAACCAATGAATACAGAACATCAATAAGCCTGTTGCAATAGCGGCAGTCGAAATAAAGATGCCGAACAAAGCAAAATAATCCATCGTGCCTTTGAAAAGTTCTTTCATAGCAAGTGCAACATTGGTTAGTGGCACCCAGACCCATCCACCTTTGAGTTCAACACCTGGCATCATTGCTATTAATACGGGGAAGATAATAACCATTATCAACGAGCCCATATAGCTTTGGGCCTCTTTAAACGAACGCGCGTAAATAGACAACGACAGCAGCACTGCTGCAAACACCGCCACTACTGGTACCAACATAAGAAAGATTAATACAAAGTCGATGATGCCTATCATTGCCATAACCTCGGCAACAAATTCGATAGCCATTCCCTGAGAGAGGACTATCCCCCAGCCAGCCATGGACGAGACCGTGATCAACGCCGTAATGATACCCGCACAGCAAATGGTTAGAAACTTACCAAGTACCAGTTTGTAACGATCCATCGGTGATATAAGTAAGGTTTCTAGTGTGCCACGCTCTTTTTCACCTGCCCCTAAGTCTGCTGCAGGTGCCATTGCACCTTGCAAACAAAGTATAAAAATGAAGTACGGAATAATACCGCCAATACGCTCGCCCCAGACTTCCCTATCGTCAGCAACATTCTGCTTCTCTATCAAGATAGGTGTTAACAATGCAGTTTGCTGGGTTTCATTTAACCCAAGGGTGTTAAATGCTGTTTGCTGGAATTCATCGGTGTAAACATCAACAATTTCCGACACTCTGCCAAGCACTTTATTAAGCCCTGCATCATTTAAAAACAATTGAAGCTTGTGTTGCCCCGAATTCAACACATCACTGTTGAAGCTCTCTGGGATAACTAAGACGAAATCAACCGTCTCGTTTTTAATCAGCGTTGCATAATCTGCATCGCTGGCAATTGATATCGTCTCAAATTTATCGGTTGCCTGCGACAACGAGGTTGCAATGTCAGGTGCATACGCCTCACCCACAATGGCATACTTAAGCACTTCACTTTCCGCTTTTTCTGCAGCAGAACTCATAAAGAACATCGCCACACCAAAAATAAGCGGGAAGAGCAGTAACGGAAGGCCAATCATGAAGATAATGGTTTTTCTATCACGTAATAGCTCTTTAAATTCCTTCTTAAAGATTAACCACATTATTCGTCTCCTTCGTGTCTAGTGCTAAGGTTTGTAAAAAGCTCTTGTGCATTTGTCCACCCGACAATGCGCTGAATGCCTCTAAAGAGTCATTAAACACAGTTTGTCCTTGGTTAATAACCGTGACCTTATCGCACAATGTTTGTACTTCATCTAAATGATGTGTTGAGAATATTACGGGTGTCCCTTTACTTTTTAGCCGCTGAATAAATTCCATTACGGTGCTTGTAGCCATGATGTCTAAACCAGTAGTAGGCTCATCAAGTACCACAAGAGAAGGCTCGTGAATAACCGCTCGCGCGATGGACGTTTTTTGCTTCATTCCAGAAGAAAAATTTTCCGCACGTCGCTCTAAGAAACTTTCCATATCAAGAAGATCTGCCATTTCTTCAATTCTGGCATCGATAGTTTTTCTATCCAAGCCGTGTAATTCGCCGAAATAAGCAATATTCTCACGCCCGGTGAGACGGCCGTATAGGCCGGTAGAACTAGAAAGGAAACCAATCTTTTTTCGCGCGATGATTGGGTTCGCCAGTACATCATCACCATCAATAAGCACTTTCCCACTATCCGGCTTAAGTGCCGTCGATAGCATACGTAGTGTCGTTGTTTTACCCGCGCCGTTAGGTCCTAACAACCCCAGTACTTGTCCTTTCCCACAGGTAAAAGAGACATCTCTTACCGACTGAAAATAGCGTCCTTTCAAACGCGGGTCTTTCTTTTCTTGTTCGCTCAACTTTTTGGGGTTTTCCACCTCAAAGCGCTTCGCTAGGCCTGATATTTCAATCATCTTTTGTTCCCTGTTTTATTTACCCTAACGGTGATGTGACAAACTTTGCATGCACGTCGTTTTGTATACTTACACGTACTTAGTCTGTTGTTCTTATTATTTATTACAGCATTCCTGCTTTTTTTACCTTGTACAAGTATTGGGCATAGTTAAAGTGTTAGAAAATATGTTGCGCCCATAAAAAAACCCACCATATAGGTGGGTTTTTCCGAATCGTCAGCCGTTATTCAGGCTTTAAATCATCTTCAACTTGCGCAGCGTCTTCTGCTTTAACCGTTTTAGGAAGAAGCAGCTCTTCACGAATTTTCAGTTCTATTTCATTCGCTATCTCAGGGTGTTCTTTCAAATATTTCATTACGTTCGCTTTACCCTGACCTATGCGATCGCCTTTGTAGCTATACCAAGCACCGGCTTTATCAACTAACTTTTGCTTAACGCCTAAGTCAATCAACTCCGCTTCTTTACTGATACCTTCACCATAACGGATCATAAATTCAGCTTGCCTAAACGGAGGCGCCACTTTGTTTTTCACAACTTTAACGCGCGTTTCATTTCCAACCACTTCGTCACCTTCTTTCACTGCACCAATACGGCGAATATCAAGACGAACTGAAGAGTAGAATTTAAGTGCGTTACCACCAGTAGTGGTTTCTGGGTTACCAAACATCACACCAATCTTCATACGAATTTGGTTGATGAAGATACATAATGTATTTGAGCGTTTGATATTACCCGTTAGCTTACGTAGTGCCTGTGACATTAAGCGTGCCTGAAGGCCAACATGAGAATCACCCATATCTCCTTCAATTTCCGCTTTCGGCGTCAATGCTGCTACTGAATCGACAATAACTACGTCAACCGCACCAGAGCGCACTAGCATGTCGCAAATCTCTAGCGCTTGTTCACCTGTATCTGGCTGAGATACCAATAAATCATCGATGTTAACGCCAAGTTTACCCGCATAAACAGGGTCGAGTGCGTGCTCTGCATCGACAAACGCGCAGGTTTTGCCTTTTTTCTGCGCTTCAGCAATAACTTGCAGCGTAAGCGTTGTTTTACCTGATGACTCAGGACCATAAATTTCAACTACTCGACCACATGGCAACCCGCCTATTCCTAGGGCGATATCGATAGTCAGTGAACCGGTAGATATTGACTCAATATCCATTGCTTGGTTGTCGCCTAAGCGCATAATTGCGCCCTTGCCGAACTGTTTTTCTATTTGTCCGACTGCAGCAGTAAGCGCTTTTGATCTATTATCGTCCACGTCATTATCCTCTAGGATTGGCGGTTAAATACATTTGATGTGTTTAGGTACCTAAACCTTATCAATTTATGCCTGCATTCTATACTGTACAAGCATACAGTTTCAAGCTGTGTTTTGAATTTTATTTGAAGATTGTCATTCACTTGATGGCGTCGGGCACGCGCCTAGTCGTTTATCATTGTCAATAATTCAGATATTGCGAACGTTACTGCCTGAGCTCGAACGGCGTCACGCCCACCGGCAAACAATTGCTTTATTTCACGTTTTCTTTCACCACAGATAAACCCAAACCATACGGTGCCCACAGGTTTATCGCTACTTCCTCCTCCCGGCCCGGCTATGCCGCTAACCGTCACAACCACGTTAGCGCCGCTTTTATCCTGCGCGCCTGTGGCCATTTCGGCTACGGTGTTTTGCGACACGGCGCCGTAGGTGGTTAACGTTGCTTCTTTTACATTCAAGCATGCGTGCTTAGCGTCGTTTGAGTAGGTTACCCACGATTGATTAAACCAACCGGAACTACCAGAAACACTCGTAAAAGCGAATGCTATGCCTCCGCCGGTGCAGGACTCGGCACACGATACACTCCAGCCTTTTTTCCTTAACGCAACGCCTAAGGCCTCGACTTTGCGGCGTAAACCATCGTTAAGGTTTACGCCGTTATCTTCACTATTTTCAATGGGGGTTTCTTCATGTTTCATAGTAATAAAGCCCAATAAAAAGCATGTTTTTCGCAGTGTAACATGACCGAGAGGTAACGCCGTAAATTCATCTACCATGCTAGCGACGATAAACTTATACCTCGCGGTGATATTTGTTACCATACATGCTGCATTACGACACCTAACATAACCGCAAGAGGCTCTTTTGGAATCACATACTCCCATGATGCGTCAGTACTTGAGTATAAAGGCGCAGCACCCTTCTATTTTACTGTTTTATCGTATGGGCGATTTCTATGAACTGTTCTTTGATGACGCAAAAAAAGCCGCGGAACTTCTCGATATATCTCTCACTGCACGCGGTAAATCTGGCGGCGATCCTATTCCCATGGCAGGCGTTCCGTATCACGCCGTTGAAGGGTACTTGTCTCGCTTAGTCAGAATGGGCGAATCAGTCGCAATTTGTGAACAAGTGGGCGACCCGGCAACCAGTAAGGGGCCTGTCGAGCGTCAAGTTAAGCGAATCATCACGCCAGGAACAGTAACCGACGAAGCCTTATTGGAAGAGCGCAGAGACAATATTTTAGCCGCGGTATGTGGTCACAGTATGCATTATGGGCTCGCCACGTTAGATGTCGCAAGCGGACGGTTTGTCGTCGCTGAATGCGACAGCGACGAAAGTTTGTTGGCCGAGCTTCAACGAATAAACCCGGCAGAAATTCTTCATCCCGAGGGGTTTGAAAGTCTTGAATTGATTGAGAGCCGAAAAGGACTACGTCGTCGTCCTGAGTGGGAATTTGATACCGATACTGCAATAGAGCAATTAAATGCACAATTTGAGACAACAACGCTCGATGGGTTCGGCATTACTGGCATTACGAAAGGACTAGGCGCAGCAGGATGCGTGCTTCAATATGTTAAAGACACGCAACGCACTGCCCTACCACATATCCGCCGTATTCAGACCGAGCAACAAGACAGTCGCGTGCAATTAGATGCAGCAACAAGGCGCAACTTGGAACTAACGCACAACCTATCAGGTAGCCAGGAAAACACGCTATTTAGCGTTATGGATACCACGACCACGGCAATGGGTAGCCGTATGCTTCAACGTATTATTCATTCCCCTATTACCGATCAACATGAACTCGATAGCCGTTTAGACGCGGTGGACGGTTTTATTAACGACGCGCCCGATGATATCCGTTCAGCGCTAAAACATATCGGTGATATCGAGCGAATTATGGCTCGTCTCGCACTACGCTCTGCCCGGCCGCGTGACTTTGCTCGCTTAAAAAACGCATTTAATACGCTACCCGATTTACAAGATGCTCTTATTCGTTATGACTCTGAACAAGTCCAGCGTGTGGCAAAAACAATAGGGACTTATCCGACCTTACAAGCTTTGCTCAATAAAGCCATTATTGACAACCCACCTGTCATTATTCGCGACGGTGGCGTAATTGCTGAAGGATATAGCGATGAACTTGATGAATTACGCAAGTTGTCACAAGGTGCTACTGACTATCTTGACGCCATGGAGCAAAGAGAGCGAGAGCGTACCGGCATTGCAACGCTGAAAGTCGGCTATAACCGAGTACATGGCTTTTTTATCGAAATCAGCCGAGCGAACAGTGCCAATGCTCCAGCCGACTACATACGCAGACAAACACTCAAAAACACTGAGCGCTACATAACACCTGAACTAAAAGAGCACGAAGATAAAGTCCTAAGCAGCCAAGGCGCAGCACTCGCGTTAGAAAAGCAATTATATGAAGCCTTATTTGATGATTTTGCCGACTACTTGAACGCCTTAATCGACAGCGCAGCAGCGCTCGCTAAACTTGATGTACTTTGCTGTTTTGCCGAACGTGCAACATCGCTTGACTGGCATCGGCCCGTGCTAAGTAGCAAATGTGAATTGACTTACCAAGAAGGTCGTCATCCTGTGGTTGAGAGCGTGATGAAAACGCCTTTCATTGCCAACCCTGTAACGCTCGATAATGCACGTAGAATGCTGATTATCACCGGGCCAAACATGGGCGGTAAGTCAACCTACATGCGACAGACGGCGCTTATTACGTTATTGGCTTACATAGGGAGTTATGTGCCCGCACAACAGGCACACATAGGTAAAGTAGATAGAATATTTACTCGTATCGGCGCGTCGGACGATTTAGCATCAGGCCGTTCAACGTTCATGGTAGAAATGACTGAAACCGCGAACATTTTAAATAATGCAACTGAACACTCGTTGGTATTAATGGACGAGATTGGTCGTGGAACGAGCACTTACGATGGGTTGTCTCTTGCGTGGGCGTGCGCAAGTTACTTGGCAAAACACCTTAACGCTTACACGCTATTTGCTACGCACTACTTTGAACTTACCGAATTGCCCGATATGCAAGAAGGCGTAGTTAATGTGCATCTTGATGCGGTGGAGTTTGAGGACACTATTCGGTTTATGCATACCGTATCGGAAGGGGCGGCGAGTAAAAGTTTTGGTTTACAAGTTGCACAATTAGCCGGCGTACCCAAAGCGGTGATCGTAGCAGCCCAGCAAAAGCTAGCATTACTAGAAGCCTCTCACGTTATTACGCAAGATGAAACTAAACGAAATACGAAAAAGGATGACGACGATAAACGCGTTATCGGGCAAGCTGAATTGCACTTTCCCGATAAACCGCACCCCGTTGTAGAAGCTATCGAAAATCTTGCCCCTGATGAACTATCTCCGCGTCAGGCGCATGACCTTCTCTATACATTAAAACGATTAAGTCAGTCTTAACGGCAAGCATCGGCGAAAAAGCCAGCATGTTAAAAATAGGGCACTAGATTTTGTATATCATGTGAGCAAACAGATTGTCTGCTCACATGAATTTGCGTATACTATTGCCCCGTCCAAAGTGTAGATGGTTTTGTTCTGATTCCAGCCTATATTTATCATACAACCCAAACGTTCTAGGTTTCGCATGACAAATTATATTTTCGTCACCGGTGGTGTAGTTTCATCGCTTGGTAAAGGTATTGCAGCAGCATCGCTTGCCGCAATTCTGGAAGCTCGCGGTCTCACCGTTACCATGTTAAAACTCGACCCTTATATTAACGTCGACCCGGGCACGATGAGCCCTATCCAACACGGTGAAGTATTCGTAACCGATGATGGCGCAGAGACTGACCTCGATTTAGGTCACTACGAACGTTTCATTCGTACCCGCATGACCAAACGCAACAACTTTACAACAGGTCGTGTGTATGAAGAAGTTTTAAAACGCGAACGCCGCGGTGACTATTTAGGCGCGACTATTCAGGTTATTCCCCACATCACGAACGAAATCAAACGTAGAGTGATTGATGGTGCGGAAGGCCACGATGTCGCCATAGTAGAAATAGGCGGGACAGTAGGCGATATAGAATCACAACCTTTCCTAGAAGCCATTCGCCAACTAGGTACAGAGGTAGGTCGTGAACGTGCAATGTTTATGCATCTTACGTTAGTGCCTTACATGCCAGCGTCAGGCGAAGTAAAAACGAAGCCAACGCAACACTCCGTTAAAGAGCTTCGCTCAATCGGTATTCAACCCGATATTTTAGTATGTCGTTCAGTTGGTGCACTTCCAAGCAGCGAGCGGTCGAAAATTGCGCTATTTACTAACGTAAATGAGAAAGCGGTTATTTCACTAAAAGACGTAGATAGCATTTATCGCATTCCGGCTGCCCTTAAAGCACAAGGAATGGACCAACTTGTCGTCGACCGCTTCGGGTTTGATTGCCCAGAAGCTGATTTGGTTGAGTGGGAACAAGTGCTTTACGCAGAATCAAACCCAACGGCCGAAGTGAACATTGGTATGGTTGGTAAGTATGTCGAATTGGCAGATGCCTATAAGTCGGTAAATGAGGCATTGAAGCATGCAGGCCTTAAAAACCGCTTAACGGTAAATATCCATCATATCGACTCGCAAGATGTTGAAAGTAAAGGTACGCAAATTCTAGAAAAACTGGACGCTATCTTAGTACCAGGTGGTTTTGGAGAACGCGGAATTGAGGGCAAGATTGCAGCTGCTCGCTACGCCCGTGAAAATAAAGTCCCTTATTTAGGTATATGCCTTGGCATGCAGGTAGCGCTTATCGAATTTGCGCGAAATGTTGCAGGCATGGAAAAAGCCAACAGCACCGAGTTCGACGCTGATACTGCCTACCCTGTGGTAGGTCTTATTACGGAATGGCTAGATGCAGCAGGCACTACCGAAACACGAACAGAGTCATCAGATCTTGGCGGTACAATGCGATTAGGTAGCCAGCTTTGCCACCTCATTGAGGGTACGAAAGTGCATGAGATGTATGGCAACGTCGAAATTTACGAGCGCCATCGTCACCGGTATGAAGTAAATAATAACTTACGCGATCAAATTGAAGCGGCAGGCCTTAAGGTGAGTGGTTTGTCCACTGACAAACGACTTGTAGAAGTTATCGAAATACCTGACCATCCTTGGTTTATCGCAGGTCAGTTCCACCCTGAATTCACTTCAACACCTCGCGATGGACATCCATTGTTTACGGGTTTTGTTGAAGCTGCAGGCAAATACCAAAAAGAGAATCACTAGTTTCTAATAAAGGGAACGCTTTCCCGTTGCGTTCCCACATCAATTGTTGAGGAAATAACATGGCGAAAATTAGTCGCATAATCGGACGTGAAATCTTAGATTCACGCGGTAATCCAACTGTAGAAGCAGACGTTTATTTAGAGTCTGGCGTAATGGGCCGCGCTGCTGCCCCTTCTGGCGCATCTACTGGTAGCCGCGAAGCACTAGAACTACGCGACGGCGACAAGTCTCGTTACCTTGGTAAAGGTGTAACTAAAGCAGTAGCGGCTATTAACGACGTCATTGCTCCAGCGCTTTTAGGCAAAGACGCACTAGCACAGTCTGATATCGATCACCTTATGATTGACCTAGACGGCACTGAAAACAAAGAAACACTTGGCGCCAACGCTATTCTTGCTGTGTCTCTTGCTGTAGCAAAGGCTGCTGCGCTAGAAAAAGGCGTAGCACTTTATGAGCATATCGCTGACTTAAATGGTACGTCTGGTCAATATTCAATGCCTGTGCCTATGATGAACATCATCAACGGTGGTGAGCACGCAGACAACAATGTTGATATTCAAGAATTCATGGTTCAGCCAGTAGGCGCGAAAAGCTTTAAAGAAGCATTGCGTATGGGCGCTGAAATCTTCCACGCGCTTAAAAAAGTACTTTCAGCGAAAGGCCTTAATACTGCAGTAGGTGATGAGGGTGGTTTTGCACCAAACCTTAGCTCGAATGCTGAAGCGCTTGCCGTTATCGTACAAGCCGTTGAAGACGCGGGTTACAAAATGAATGAAGACATTACGCTTGCACTAGACTGTGCAGCGTCTGAGTTCTACAAAGACGGTAAATATGTGTTGTCTGGTGAAGATAAAAGCTTCGACTCAGAAGCGTTTGGCGACTACTTAGCCGACCTTTCGGCACAGTACCCAATCGTATCTATTGAAGATGGCCTAGACGAGAGTGACTGGGACGGCTGGGCAAGCTTAACGAAGAAGATTGGCGACAAGGTACAGCTTGTTGGTGATGACTTATTCGTAACGAACACCAAAATTCTTAAGCGCGGCATCGATAACGGCATTGGTAACTCAATCCTTATTAAGTTCAACCAGATTGGCTCACTTACAGAAACGCTTAATGCAATTAAAATGGCGAAAGATGCAGGCTTCACCGCTGTTATCTCTCACCGTTCTGGCGAAACTGAAGACGCGACAATTGCTGATTTAGCGGTAGGTACTGCTGCAGGTCAAATCAAAACTGGCTCTCTATGCCGTTCTGACCGTGTAGCTAAGTACAACCAACTTCTACGTATTGAAGAAGCGCTTGGTAGTGCAGCAACCTATAATGGCCTTTCTGAAATCAAAGGCCAATAAAGTGAACGCGATTCTCTTATGAATCGCCTTTAACTCGCTTTAAAAACACAAAAGCGCACTGAATAAGGTGCGCTTTTTTTTACCTCAAAAAAATGCCCAATACGTTTTGCGTATCGGGCATTGTTGTAATGCTATGGCACCTAAGCAAACAGTGCCATTTCAATGTAAGCGTATTGACTACTCAACAGGTTTCTATTGCTCAGTGGCAACCACTGCTTCTGAGGTATTACCCGCATAAACAGAGCTTTCGTTGTTGTCTGGGTCTAAGTCTTCACCGTCTGCATAGCTTTGGAAATCATCTTGGAAAACAATATTCGTTCCTGCCGTGTCTGAATAGATGATTAGGTCGTCCAACCAGAACATAGCATCTTGAGTGAGTACCGTGCTGTTGCTACCAAATCGCAAAGAGATAGTGGTCACACCGCCCTCAGGGTTGCTGCCAGTTGGCTCAAACGGGTCCATCACTGCTTCGCCGTCAATTTCTAACGTTATGGTAGGTAATTGCCCTGCCGCCGTGTTGCCGTCTGGATAAGCCCACGTCACACTTAACGTTTGGAATTCACCTGGTGTTACTACCGCGCCCTCGATATCCATACTAGGGTAGCGTAAGCCGAACGAATCATCTCTTACTCGTAAATCCATGATTGAGCCAGCGTTATTGTTACCTGAGTTGAACAGGCTAATAAAGGCATCAGTGCTTCCTTCGTCGTCGTCAGTACGCGTAAAGCGAAGGTCTAACTTGCCTTGAGCTTGAGCTTCTGGCAGTGCAAATCTTAACTCTCCAGTATCGCTGTCGTCAGTATCAATAACACGCGCATACTGATTACCGTCAGCAGAGGCTGCACCGTATTCTTCAACCAGTGCATCTTCTGTATTGGTCGCATATGGCGACGTGTCGCTTACTTCTGAATCAAGATTAAAGCCTGCGCTGTAAGTAGAGAAGTCATCTTCAAATACAAGGGTATCGCCATTTACGTCGCTATATACAGCAAATTCGTTAATGGTAAATTGGCCTGTTTCTGGAAGCACCAAAGAATTACTACCAAAACGGAATGAAATTGTTGTCACACCGCCTTCAGGATTGCTTCCATCAGGAGTGAACGGATCAACTGCCGCTTCTCCGTCTATTTCAACAGTCACCACTGGTAATTGTCCCGCCGCGGTGTTGCCGTCGGGGTAAGCCCACGTGATTACAATATCTTGTAACGTTCCTGGCGTAACCGCTACACCATCAAACGATCTTTCAGGGTAGCGCGTTGCAAATTGGTCATCGCGAATGCGCAAATCGATGATAGAACCCGCATTGTTATTGCCCGAGTTAAATAGGCTTATAAATGCATCAGTACTGCCAAGATCGTCATCCGTTCTGGTAAAGCTTGCTTCAATTCGGCCAGACGCTTGTGCTTCGGGCAGCGAGAAACGAAGTTCTCCCGTATCGTCATCAGTTAAATCTCTAATAACAGCAGCCTGGTTGTTTCCACTCGCAGGGTTAACGCCAATAATAGTGATAACTAGCGTAGCAACCGTTCCATCTGCAGATTCTAATACCGCACTGTCCTCGACAGACTCAGAAGCATTAGCTAAACCAGCAACAGTAGGATCTTCGGTATTTAGGTTATAAGACCAGTCGCCAGACTCTGTAATAGAAAAAGTACCGTAACTGATTGTGGTATCAGTTTGTGCAACAATAGCGGCTTCCCCTTCATCGACATCCGATACTGATACAGACCCGGTTAGCGGCGCAGTTACATCATTACTTACCGTAGCGGTTAAACCGCTAAACTCTGCTGGAGTATTGGTCCCAACAGGCGCGATCACGTCAGTTGGCGCAGACGTCACACTTTCATCAAATCCTTCTAAGTCAGTATAGCTTGCTGTCGCAGTAATCGTTTCCCCTTCCGTTTCGTCGCCTAACTCGATAGTCTGCGCTGTCTCACCCTCAATTACCACACCAGAGGCTGACCAAGAATACGTGACAGCTTCAGGCAAACCGTTGCCGTCGGTCACTTCGGCAGTTAACACCGAACCAACAGTGGTGGCGCCAGAAACAATAATAACGCCGGCTTCATTAGCAAGCACTTCGGTCGTTTCGTTTGATGTCGCGCCCTCGCGAGTTCCACCATTATCTACATAAGTCACTGATACGCGGATTGTTGCTCCACGCTGTGCACTGGTCAGTAGGAATGTTGAACTTGTTTGATCTGATAAAGGGATTCCATTGGCAAGCCACTGGTAAGATACACCGCTTGCATCAAAGCCGTCTGGGTCTTCCACACTGGCACTAAGGGTTTCTCCAGCAATAGCATTCCCTGAAAGCGTTACCGAGCCTGGCTGATTTCCAGGCGCATCTGAACCACCGCACCCGTAAAGCGTCAAGCTCAACATACTCAATGTAAACACACTCTTTATTTTCATCACGGTTCACCTGTTTCCTTTTTAAAACCCATGCTTGACCATTGTGAAGGCCGAAAAACAAAACCTTACCAACAAAAGCCTAAATTATTACCAATTTGTTGATTGGTATGTAATCACAATCCCACACCATATTCCATAATTAAATACAAAAAATTAACAATTAGGTCCATAGGCGATATGAATCAGTGCATCACAAAAATAATTTTTGCGTTTAACATTACCGCACTGGCCGAGCTTACAACCGTTGTGTTTCAAGACCTTAATCGAATAAGCTTTTTTACCGTTATGATTTTAAAAATTGGTTTGTCAAAAAATATTTATTGGTAATTTTATTTGGTTTGTTAACATGCGAAACAAAGTGAACAACATGTGAAGACTTCGTTATGCAAATACGACCTAAAAAATTTTCCACGTTACTCCTCTCAGGTTTTGTCTTTTTTTCAAGTCAGGGGGGAGCTGTCGAGGCACCTTCGGAACGATTTGATCTTTCCCAGTGGTACATCACGCTTCCTGTGGATGATAATAACGATGGAAAGGTTGATAATATTTCTGTGGAAGACCTACAGGGCTTTCAACACCCTAACTTTTTCTACCTTGATGATGAAGGCAACATGGTCTTTACGGCGCCTAACAAGGCACTCACTACCAAAAACTCGACAAATACACGCAGTGAACTTCGTCAGATGCTCAAAGGTGATGACCGCCGCATAAAAACGCAATCTCCGAAAAACAGTTTTACGGTGGCAAGTAACCCTATCGCAAAACGATTTGCCAGTATTGGTGGAAAAATGGAGGCCACGCTGAAAATAGAGCACGTTGCAAAAAGAGCCAAGTACCCTGACAGACCCCCAGCATTCTCTGTGGTAATTGGTCAGATCCACGCCACTAAGTGGGATAAGAAAGTACAGGGGTTCGGTTGGGGCAATGAGCCGCTAAAAATCTATTATAAGAAATGGCCAGATCACGAAACAGGCTCGGTGTTTTGGACCTATGAGCGCAACCTTCCAAAAGACGATAAAAATAGAACTGACATTGCCTATCCCGTTTGGGGAAACACATGGAAAGAGCCTGCCAACCCTGGCATTGATGGCATCGCATTAGGTGATGAAATCTCTTATACGGTAAATGTCCATGAAGACATCATGTACTTGACTTTCGAGGCTGAAGGGCACGATACGGTGAAGTATGAAATTAACTTAGCGAATGCAGTTAATGCCTATGGCGAGCTTGACAAGTTCGATCACCCCTATGGCTACACACTTGACTGGAACTACTTCAAAGCGGGTGCATACAACCAATGCAGTACCAGCGAAAAGGCGGGGTTTTGGTACCCAGCATGCTTAGGTACTGGAAATTGGGAAGAAGATGAAGCCAATGGAGACTATGCGAGAGTCAGCTTTTCAAAGCTAACGCTGAGTGAGAGTACACCACCTGTCACTCAAACAAGCGAGCATCAAAAATAAATATGGTCAGCAAAGAGATACACCGAAAATCGAAAAATATGACTAAATAAAAACCAAAATTTTACCAAATAATATTGCCAATATGTAAACAAGCGGATAGGATTGGTAACAATTAATATAAATTTTGGTAACAAGAAACAGCAATATTGCGCTTACCCTGATATACGGACAGCATGGATTCACAAGGAACGCCTCACTTATACATTGGGTAGTTGAAACTTTAATGGACATCACGTTTATGCACACTGAATTAAAACAAGAAACGAAAATAAGCCACGTACTGCAAGCGATACGTAAAACTTACCGCCCTTCGCTTGTCGCTGGTGTAATTTTCGCACCAATGACACTAGCTCCCTTTTTTGCCTATTCGCAAGAAACTGAAAATGAGTCTGCAGAAGAAACCGAAGTTATTGAAGTCCGAGGCATTCGCCAAACTATTCAAAGTTCCATTTCAATTAAGCGAGAGTCTACCGAAATTGTTGACGGTATTTCGGCAGATGATATTGGCGACCTTCCTGCATTGTCGATTGGTGAAGCATTAGAAACCCTTACCGGCGCCTCATCACACAGGGAGCAAGGCGGTGCAACAGAGATTTCAATTCGAGGTCTTGGGCCCTATTTAGGCAGCACCGTAATGAACGGCCGTGAAGCTGCTAACGGCAGTGGCGACCGTTCCGTAAACTTTTCTCAGTTTCCATCAGAGTTGTTTAACAAAGTCGCTATTTATAAAACCCAATCTGCTGAATTGATTGAAGGCGGTGTATCTGGACAAATACACCTCGATACTATTAGACCGTTAGATTACGGCAAGCGCCGTTTTCAGTTGTCTTATAAAGGAAACTTCAACCCTGACAACTATGACTTAGATGAGCCGGAAGATGAATTTGGGCATCGAATTACCACAAGTTTTGTCGATCAAATAGAAACCGACTCGCTGGGGGATTTTGGCTTCTCAATTGGTTTGCAAAGAGATACTAAAAGCAACCCCGAGCAAGAGGCGCGTACTGGCACGTCGTGGAACGCTTGTCGCATTGCGCCAGGGTTCGATGGTGGAATTAACCAAGCGCGATTTGATTGTGAAGATGGTGGCGGCGCACTCGACCTTGTAGCCGACGAAAGTGGCAATGCCCCTGACGTCAACACGCCTTTTGTATTCTCACGTTCTCAAAACTCCTTTAGACAAAACATTACAGACGACACCCGAGAGTCAGTATTTGGTGCCATACAATGGCAACCTAACGACAAGATTGAAATAAACGCTGACTACCAGTATTCAAACCGCGATTTCAGTGAAATTCGTAACGATCTGGTTTTTGCAGAAGCAAACCATCTTGACGGCTTTAACGTGCCAGAGTCTGAACGTCTTCCGTTTAACTTAGTGGCTACTCAAAGCGGTGCGCTTCGTCAATTTACTGCACTTCAAAATATTGAAACGAACAGTCAGTATGCTGAACGCGGCGAAAAATATAACGGCGGGGGTATCAACGTAAAATACACTGTCAGCGATAGATTGAAAGTCATGTTTGATTATGCTGCTTCGCAAACAGAACGTGTAGAAACCATTATTCAAACAAGGCTTCAGTCTGAAAACAGAGATATTTATCAAAACAATGTCGAAGGTGCCGACAGCAACGGTGAAGTGCTTACCGCTGCGCAAATCTTCAATAATGGTTCTTTGGTTCCAACTTGGACGTTACAAAACTTCGACGTAAATTATCACGCAGCCTTTGCAGACCAAGCAAGAACTCGACTAGATTTAAATCAGTCTCGTTTCAACGACGTAACTGCAGCCCGGTTAGACTTTGACTATATTCCAGACTCTGAATTTATTGTGGGCTTAAAAGGCGGATTACGCGTCTCTAAACTCGAATATGCAAGTGTTCCTGGTGGAAGCGGCACAAACAACAGAACAGAATTAACGTTCAGTAATGAGGCTGCTGCAGCGGCAAACATAGCCTGTCGCAACACGGTATTTCCTGAGTCAGGCTTTTTTGACAATGAAACCGGCGGCGCACCTTTGTTTACCAATGTCGATAGCAATGGGAATGTGTTAACCAACGGTACAGGGAATTCCTTTGCCACATTTGACCCCATTTGCTTGGCAGAGAATCTACTTAGTTCACTCACTTTAGAGAACGGTGACTTCCGTACTATTGCGAACTCTATGCCCACCAATGATGAAGCAGACGCCCGTGACATCGCCGCGGTAGATATGGAAGAGGATACAATTGCTGCCTATCTTCAAGCCGACTACGACACCTTTATTGGTGATTATGGTGTACGAGGTAATTTTGGCCTTCGTGTGGTTAAAACTGATGTAAGTTCGATTTCATATCGCGGCCCGCTTACAGCTGAGCGAGACTTTGACGGTATTATTACTGCGATCAGTCCTGTCGAAGGAGACCTAGAACAGGTAGAAGGCGGCGGCAGCTATACCGAACTATTACCAAGTGTAAACCTTATTGTTGATGTGCGTGATGACATTCTCGTTCGCGCTGGCCTTTACCGAGGCCTCTCTCGCCCTGATCCATCTGACTTAGGGTTTGGTCGAAGCTTTACCGGAATAGATGACGAAGTAGTAACCGGTAACTTATCTGATGCGGTAGGACGCGCCGTTGCTATTGGTAACCCACTGTTAGACCCCTTTATGTCATGGAACCTTGATGCAGCAGTCGAATGGTACCCTAATGAAGACACGGTATTAGCATTTGGCCTTTACTATAAAACCTTCGATGGTGGCTTCTCTAATACGTCACAAACTGAATCGTTTGAAATTGACGGCGAGTCAGTAGATACCATCGTCACCACTCCTCAAACAAGTGATGACTCAAGTCAAATTTACGGCTTAGAGCTTACTGCCACTCATTCATTCGCTTACTTGGACAGTTGGTTAAATGGATTTGGCTTTAAAGTAAGCTATAACTACGCAGATTCTAATTTTGAATTTGAAGACGAAAGCTTTGGTACCTCTGTTGTAATAAATCCAAACACCGGTGAACTTGAGCAGCGTTTCGGTATTGTTCCACCGGCGAATCTATTTGGTTTCTCTGAGCACGTACTTTCCACTCAGCTTTATTATGAGTATGAGAACTTTAATGTGGCGGTAAATTACAAATATCGTAGTAATTACTTCCAGCAATTCCTAAGTACACCGGGCGCTGTGCGCTATGTAGACGATACCGAGATTTTCGAGGCTCGTTTGTCATACCGCTTAAACAGCAACTGGAAATTCAGACTCGAAGCTATCAATCTGTTTGACGACCCGAAAAGACAGTATCGTCCTTCGCCTGATAACTTCGCAGAAATTAATGTGTATGGACCACGTGTTTTCGCTGGCGTCGAATTTAAGTACTAACACCATTGTAAGTGCTAGCAGTCTTGCAAATACATCAATCTTGTAAGTGCAAATAGCGCAGACATGAAGGTAATCCTATCTTCTCTCTGCGCTTCATTTTTTCTCGATTATAAGAGCAATATTTCATGCGTAGCTTATATCTATTGTGTTCACTTTTGACGCTTACCGCCTGTGGCGGTTCAGGCTCTCAATCACAGCCAGTTAGCGACTCGGTGCCTGAGCAAGTGCCTTCGCCGCCCCCAACGGCACAACAACCATGCTCCACGACCTCACTACCAATTAGTGTATCTGCAGATGATAGTTCATCCAGCGATACCTACAGGGCAAACAACGCCGTCGATGACGATACGGCTAGCACGTCAAGATGGCAAAGTGACTTTAGTAACGAATCCTTAACCCTTGGTTTTGGCCAAGAGCGACAAGTAGGTAGCCTTCAAATTAAGTGGTTTAAAGGCAGTGAACGCACATATACCTTCTCTGTTGAGGGTTCGTCAGACGGAAACGATTGGAGCACAATACTTAGCAATGAAAGCTCTAGTGGTAGACACTCGGGGTTCGAACTTATTAGCTTTGAAGACGTTACAACTGCGAACTATCTTCGCATTACGGGTTCAGGAAACTCAGTAAACGATGAAACCGCAATAGTAGAAGTTGATGCATTTAACTGCGAAGCAGGCGATGGAGAGATTGTTGATGTATTTCCTAACGAAGTAGGCATTGAACTACTCGATTGGTATGTGAGCGTGCCTACCGATGAGGACGGTTCAGGAACATCAGACAGTATTTATGAAACTGAATTAGCTGACGGGTACACCAACTCAGAATACTTCTATGCCAGTGATGATGCAGGCATTGTAATGCGCTCTCCTTCCTATGGTTTTAAAACCTCTCAAAACACCAGCTATGTAAGGGTTGAGCTTAGAGAAATGCTAAGACGGGGTAATAAGAGTATTAGCACTCAAGGTGTAAATAAAAACAATTGGGTATTTAGCTCCGCACCGCAAAGTGCTCAAGCAGCGGCTGGAGGTGTTAACGGTAAACTTAACGTATCCCTTGCTGTTAATGAAGTAAGTACAACCGGTGAAGATTATCAGATTGGCAGAGTGATCATTGGCCAAATACATGCTAATGATGACGAACCCGTAAGGCTGTATTACCGCAAGCTGCCTAACAATGATAAAGGCGCTATTTATTATGCTCACGAGAAGCGTGCAAGCTCAGATGGCTCTCGAGAAAAGAGTGAAGACTGGATTGAAATGATTGGGTCTAGAAGTAGTTCAGCGAGTAACCCCAGTGACGGCATAGCCCTTAACGAGCCTTTCAGCTACACCATCGAAGTGCTTGGCAACACCCTGTTCGTCACCATCTCTCGAGAAGGTAAAGCGGATGTAGTGAGTACGTACGATATGACGGGTAGTCGTTATGACGAAGCAGACCAATATATGTATTTTAAGATCGGCGTCTATCACGTTAATAACTCAAGCAACGCCGATGAGCGCGCGAAAGTAACTTTCTACGCTATCAAAAACAGCCACGACAACTACGCAGGCAGCGAGTAGCTATTAGAAAGGGAAGTTAACAAGGGATGTCTAAAACCTACTATGCGAGGCGCTGCATAGTAGGTTTTTTTATTTTCGCATGTTGGGGGCGTGTTAATTTAGTTGCGCAGATGACTTAGCGAATACAAGTCTCTTGTCTGACTCGTCTTTTTACGTACCTCTTCTAGCGCCTGTGCCTCGCTCGCTTCGAACAATGCATTAATAAGCCTGTTAAAATGCGCATGCATAGCAGCGCGGGCTGCTTGTGAGTTACGCTCTTTTAGGCTCTGGTAAATTTTAGTGTGTTCTTCTAATCGGTCTTTGTCTGACTGACTGCAAACATTGCTATAGGCCTGTGTAATCTGCGGCTGAGAATCTCTTAACGACCAAAATTTATTCACTGCCAGTAAAATGGCTTTGTTACGCGTTGCTTTTGAAATAATGATATGGAATTCACGGTCGGCTTTTTCCGCCTCTATACCCGACTCCATGGCGTCAAGGGTTGCTGCCAGTGCTTTAAGTTCTTCATCGGAAATTGACAGTGCAGCTAACGCTGCCGCCTCACCTTCAACCAACGCGCGAGCTTGAGTTAGCTCAAAAGCACTTATTTTTTCTGCCGGTGCATCATGGTTATTTTGGGGCTTATCAAGCACGTAAACACCAGAGCTTGTTTTCACTTCGACAAGCTGCAAAACTTCAAGTGCAATGATCGCTTCACGAATGGTTGGGCGACTTACATTAAAAGATTCCGCAAGTTCTCGCTCCGGAGGTAATCTACTTCCAGGAGGGTATAATCCAGATTCAATTAACGACTGAATTTTTTCGGCAATTTGCCAGAACATGCGACGGTTTTTCATGGTCGAACCTTTTAAAAATAATTGTTGCTAAATACTTAAGCACGTTTACTGCTTCGCTGGACTTAGTCGACTAGGTAACCAACGATTACATTCACTTGAAAATCACACATAACTTTAAAGTTTGCCTATTTTCTAAGTTAAAATGTCCAAGAAAATATTATTAAACTGTTGTGTCCAACATATCCATGTAGTGCGCATTTAAACGCATACTATGCCATTTTTTTCCGCCAATATACACGCAATTGGTAATATTTCAATTCGTGCATATTTCAGCCTACTTAAATAACGCAAAAGTACGAAATAATCAGTATTTTACTAACATGAGCATTCAAACAACACGCTCAATACTCACTTAGCAATCGCACAATAAACGGTCAAAAGCATTTATCCTTAATGCTTAACAACGTATTTTGGTAAGGCCGAAGCGTGCATTTACACCTCTATTTCTACCGTATTTGGTTAGCTATTAGGTTTGCGAGTTATAAGCACATACTGGCACGCTAGAACCCATCGCTACTGGAACACGTTGATGAATACCCTGTGGCTGAATATCTAATATTCTTTCGCCATTGGCCGTTCCACTTCCCTTGGCTTGCTCTACCAAAAAGGCCAACGGGTTTGCTTCATAAAGCAGCCTTAACTTTCCATTTTGGTTGCCCGGCCTTGTATCTTGGGGATATAAAAAAACACCGCCTCTACATAAGACTCTGTGAATATCCCCAACCATGGCAGCGTTCCACCGAAGTGAGCTGCCTGCGTAGTTGTCAGATGCATAGAGAACATCGTCAAAAAAGCGTTTAACTGAGTCAGACCAGTATCGATAGTTCAGCATATTTACTGCAAACTCTTTGCTTTTTTTGGGTACGTCTAAAACGTCTCGAGTAAGCAAAAATCCACCGTGGGTATTATCTAATGTGTAGCAGCGTGTAGGCCCACCCGTGGTCATTACAAGCATCGAAGAAGGACCATATAATACATACCCTGCACACACTTGCTTGTTACCAGGCTGAAGGAATTGCTGTTCACTGTCACAAGGCACATCATCTCTTGCCTCATAAATAGTGAAAATAGTGCCTATTTGCCCATTAACATCCACATTAGAACTACCATCTAACGGATCGAATGCCACAATGTACTTACCGTTTGGGTTTCCGCTTACAACACTATCCTCTTCTTCCGATGCAATGGTTCTTACCGCATCATCGTCAAGCAATATGTCTTTGAGTAATTGATTAGACAGAATATCGAGCTTCTTTTGCACTTCACCCTGAATATTCTCATTTAAGGATGACCCTAACACGCCAGCAAGTTCGCCCTGTGATACGCGAAAAGAAATTTCTTTACACGCTGCAAGCACGGTTCTAATAAGCATAATAAGGTCCGTTTCTACACCGTCTTTTTTAAGTACAGGAATTAATCGACGCATTATTTGTAGCGCCCTATACAATTTAAGTCAGCGAAACACTGCTCAAGCCTTTTGGCCATGTTTATTTCTGCATGTCGCAACCATACTCGAGGGTCATAAAACTTCTTATTAGGCTTATCCTCACCGTCAGGGTTACCAATTTGCCCCTGTAGATAACCCGATTTATCGTTGTAGTAATCAAGCACACCTTCCCACGTTGCCCATTGGGTGTCAGTATCAATGTTCATCTTCACTACGCCATAACCCAACGACTCTTTTATCTTCTCTGGCTCTGAACCACTTCCACCATGAAATACAAAATTCAGGCTGTTCTTCACAAGCGAAAATTGTTGTGAAACATACTGTTGAGAATCTTTCAGAATTTGTGGGGTCAGGACCACATTACCGGGTTTATAAACACCATGTACATTTCCAAAAGAAGCAGCAATGATAAAGTTGTCACTGATTTTGCTTAACTCATTGTATGCATAGGCAACATCCTCAGGCTGGGTGTACAGCATGGCATTATCCATATCACTGTTGTCCACGCCATCTTCCTCGCCGCCTGTGCAGCCAAGCTCTATTTCAAGGGTCATCCCAATCTTTGACATCCTAGTGAGATACTTAGCACAAATTCCAATATTCTCTTCTAAGGATTCCTCTGAAAGGTCTATCATGTGCGAGCTAAATAAAGGCTTCCCCGTTAGTGCATAATGCTTCTCACCTTCATCAAGAAGGCCATCAATCCAAGGGAGTAACTTTTTTGCTGCGTGGTCGGTATGAAGCATCACTGCTACGTCATATTTTTCAGCAACCTGATGTACGTAGTTTGCAGCGGCAACGGCGCCAATAACAGCCTTTTCATCTGCCGGTAGTGACAAACCTTTGCCGCAAAAAAACTGTGCACCACCGTGTGAGAGCTGAATAATAACGGGAGAATTAACACTTTTGGCAGCTTCTAGCGTTGCGTTAATGGACTGTGTGCCAATCACATTCACGGCAGGAAAAGCATACTCGTTATGCCGTGCATGGGCGTACAGTGATGACACTTCTTCACCAAGCGCCACGCCGGGTTTAATGGTAGACCTTATACTATCCATAATAATTAGCCTTTTATTGCTTCTCGACACGCGTCAGTAACCGCTTGCCAGTTACCTTCTGCAACCCATTCTTTCTTGGCTACCCATGTACCACCTACGGCGAAAACATTTGGCAGGGAGAGATAGTCAGATTGATTATTCTGGTTTACGCCCCCCGTCGGACAGAAAGAAACTGATTTAAATACCGAGGACACTGCACTCAAAAAAGGCGCTCCACCAGAAAGTGAGGCTGGAAATAATTTTTGCTCTTCAAAGCCCGCTTCTAGGGCAAGTAAAATATCGCCCGTGTTTGACACACCTGGAAGCACTGGCAAACCGCAAGACGAAAGGTCAGCTAAAAGCCCTTTCGACACCGCGGGTGTAACAATAAAGTCAGAGCCAGCATCAATTGCCTTCTTCAAAATGTCTTTATTAATCACTGTCCCTGCGCCAACACACAGTGAAGGTACTTCATTTTTGATAGCACGCAGTGCATCAAGTGATGCCTCAGTGCGAAGAACCACTTCTACTAAGTTAAGACCGGCCTTAGCCATCGCTTTGGCAATGTTTACGCCTTCTTCAGAAGAATTAGCTTGGATAATGGGTAGCAGAGTCTGTCCCGACATTAATTCAGAAAAACGGGTCATAAGAAAATCTCCATATTATATTGTCGTGGCTAAAGCCCCGAGCTCAGTTCATAAGTGCAGTGTCTATTGTGTAATTGCGCGTTTAGTTGTCATTTCTTTCGCGCTTTCTTTCGTCTCTTTTAAAGCGCTAGGGGTCCATATCGATGGCATGTTGATATCATCGACTGCTACCTTCTAGCTTGCGACAATCTTCTCTATTAATGGCCTGCTCAACTAATGGCCTTCTCAACCAGCCCCTTCGGGATAATAGCCCCTGGATGTTGAATAACTGTCCCAGCCGCTTTAGCAGCAAGTGAAATTGCTTCACTGATGGTGTTGTCCGAGAGCCTTGCGCCTAAATACACACCATTAAAGGCATCACCTGCTGATGTGGTATCAACAACATTAGTCACTGGGGTGATAGCATGCTCTATGCATTCATTATTGCGCCAAGAAATAACTGAGGAAGGCCCATCTTTTACAATAATTTCATCGATATTATATTTTTGACATAGCGTAAGTACTTCTTCAGAAGTATGGACACCATAAAGAGACGTTAAGTCTTCTACCCCAGCAAGTGTAACGTCACAAAGTTCAAAGGCACGGTCGAAGTTCATCACTGCCTCAGACTCGTTTTTCCACAACCGCGCGCGATAGTTAGGGTCAAAAACAATTTGAACCCCTTTCGATTTCAGTGTGTTGAGAAACTGCCAAAATGCTTCTCTATCGCTTGCTTCAATGATTGCTATGGATATTCCTGAAAATACAAATTGGTCTAGGTCGCTAAGCGAATCTATTTGCGCTTGTGTGATAAACGACATTATTTGTTTCGCGGCAGATTCACTGCGCCAATAGGTGAAACTGCGTTCACCTGATTCGTCAGTTTCTATTAAGTAAAGGCCCGTGGAGCGAGTTTCATGCTGAAAAACAAAGGAAGTATCAAGCTTATCTTGCTTGAATCGAGTCAACATCTCGTTGCTCAGTCTATCGCTTCCAACAGCGGTTAACATGGATGCGCTAACGCCTTCAAAACAACGCGTTAAGTACACCGCGGAGTTATAAACATCACCAGCAAATGACTGATTCAGTTTTTGAGGCTCGACCGGACGCAGCTCAACCATGCATTCGCCCATAAAGCAGATTTTTTTCATTATTTGCACTCAATTTACGTTGTAAGGTCAGCTGCCTGCCCCGCTGTTAAACGGGGCACTGCTAGTGTTATTTCAACCTTTTCAATGGCTCAACTTTAGGGATAAGGAACCACACAGCAGCCATAGCAATAATGGCTAAAGAAGCACCAATAACAAAAGCAGGGGTGTAATTGCCATCAGCGGTCAAGAAAGGCACCAACGATGTGAGCCCCACGGCACCAAGCTTTGCGGCCATACCAGAAAATCCAGATAACGTACCCACCGCTTTTCTTCCAAGTAGATCGCTAGGTAGTGTTTGAACGTTTCCGATTGCGGTTTGGAATCCAAACAAAATCACGGCCATGATCAATACCGCAATGACGGGAGCGCCAGGATTTGCCATCGCCAGCAACGCAGGTAGCATGATAAGACAGCCTAACGTGATAGTGAGCTTTCTGGTTTTGTTGATGTTCCACCCTGCTTTCAGTCTATTTTGCGCAAGCAGACCACCAAACCAAGCGCCGAACATGGCGCCCACATAAGGTACCCAGCCGTAAAGACCTATAGACTGTACGTCCATGCCGTACACTTCGTTAAGATAAATAGGGATCCAGAAAACAAATAACCACCAGATAGGGTCGATAGCGGCTGACGCAATAATAACGCCCCAGCTTTCTTTATGGCCCAATAACTCAGCGGTAGAGGGATTGTATTCTTCACACGCATTTCCGTGCTCATCTTTATCTTCTGCGCGCTGGCCGGTCAGAATATACTGCTTTTCTTCTTCCGTTATCCAAGGGTGACTACCTGGCGGCGACTTTACCAAAATAAGCCATGGAACCAGCCATAGGAAACCAATTGCACCTACAATCACAAACACCATTTGCCAATTAAAGTACACAGTGAGTAGCGCTATAGCAGGAATAGCAATAATGCCACCGATAGCGGCACCTGAATTAAAAATACCCTGTGCTAATGCACGCTCTTTGGTAGGGAACCACTCAGCATTACCTTTCGCAGCACCTGGCCAGTTACCCGCTTCGGCAACACCAAGAATAGCGCGGAAGAAACTAAAGCTGAGTACACCTTGTGCAAAAGCATGTAGCACAGTCGCTAGAGACCACACACCAATAGATAAAACAAAACCTAATCGGGTACCTATCCAGTCAAACACCTTGCCAAAAATGGCTTGACCAAAGGCGTACGCAAAAACAAATACGATAGAAATGTTGGCGTAAATTTGCTTTCGCTCTAGTGCATTTTTGTCAGGGAATAAGTCTTCAACAATGTCTGGCCATAAAACGCTAAGCGCCTGACGGTCGATATAATTTATGATGGTAGCAAGCGCGATAAGTGCTATTACCCACCAGCGTAAGCCGATTACTTTCATGGCTATTCCCCTACGAAGTCTTCGCGTGCAGGACTAAATGTATCAATTAACACACCACCTGTTGGGCATACTGCACCGTGCTCCACATGAGGAGGAATCAAACAGCTATCGCCCGCTTTGAGAATCTTCATCTCACCGCCAATGCTGAAATGAAATTCACCTGACTCTACATAAGTCACCTGTGAGTGACGATGTTTGTGGGTATAGCCCTCAGCACCTTTATCAAAAAACACCTTAACTGCCATCAGCTCGTGGTTGAACCCTAGCATTTGGCGCTTAAGGCCATTACCTAAGTCTTCAATAGGTGTTTCATTGCCGAATAAAAAGTGCTCGCTTTGCTTATTCATAATAACTATTCCTAATCGTGTTACAGCTCATAAACGGCAAATCGGCCATCTAGAGAATATGAAGTATTGTTAAAAGTGAAAGAATTTGACTCATCTGCAGCGGCGCTTCGTTTGTCTATCGCAATCAGAAACGTATGCTCGGCAGCGGTTAATGTAACCAGCACAATCCCAGACACTTCAGCCATTGAAAGCGCAGTAATTGAGCTTGATGCATTTAGGGTAAACTCTTTGCTTGGGTTGTAGCTTCCGTGAGGCTCAAGCACAGACACGAACTGGTGAGACGAAGCCCCCTCTACCCTGCGAATAAATCCACTTTCGTTTCGAAGGTTAAAATTGGGGTCGCCAGCACCAAGCTGAGTAAATAAAAACGTTTCTGGAGAAGTCACTAAACTCACTTGAGAGTAAAAATGGCCGTTGTCGTTTAGCCAGGTCACTCTTGATAAGGTATCTTCAACCGTTCCCTTAGCCTTAAGCCAAAGGTGCTGATAACCGTTGTCCTTGCCTAGGGCTGGAAGCGAGGTTGTATTCGCCGTCATCGGAAAGTTAGTATCAATTAAGTGGCCTTTATAATGAAGCGGAAGGTCGAACTGATGCTCACTTGATGAGGTCACGTCGAAAATATCCAGCGCAACCGTTTTATCTACTTTAGGAAGGTCAATGAGCGCCAACGTTCTTTCTAGTGCCACGCCATCATAGGCAGTCTCAATCTTTCCATTCGCTATCGTGCCGAATGCATTCGTTTCAAAGAAATTCAATGTGGGTGCATTGCGATTTCCAATCTTAACGTTGCCATCGAAATGACTTTTTTCATCTACCACTACCGTGTTATGCGCAACGGTTTGTTTAGCATAGCTGTTGTTTTCCGGCAGATAACGACCACCAAACTTTGCTTCTACATTTAAGAAGCGAGCTGCCCCATAATCAGATACGATCTCTTCGCCTGCATCATAGAACTGCCATGTTAGCTTATCGAAATGGCCATGGCCTAACCCTTGAGCAGCGGGTTTAAACAGTACTGCAGAATCACCATTTGTCTCGCTGCGCATGACGATCAAAGCGCCTTCATCGCCATCTTTGCCATCGCCAAATGCCACTGAGCGAAATTTATAAGGCGTAGTTAAGCCATCGTCTAAGGCTTTTGCTACCTTTACGCCATCGCCAGTTAATACAATTTGGTTTTGCTTATCAGCAATGTCTAAATAGTCTGTATCACCTGTTCGTCCATACGCTGCCGCCACACCATAAACCAGTTCGATAGTATCAATCCCCTTGCTTTTGATAGCGTCGTTTATGGGGAAAAATAGGCCGTTGTAGCTTAGCTGAATAGTAGTATCAATAGCTTTAAGTAAAACCCCATCACGATAGTCGAATACATTTCTTTCAGGCTGATTGTTCTCAATCGCTTTGGCGAACGTCACAAAGGGCATGAGTGCATAACGCTGGTAATAAGGGCCTTCGTTGTAGTAGCCCTGAGGTGAGAACAGTGTATCAAGCTGACGCAGGAACCCGCCTTTACCCGACTTTTCAAGGTCGTATAACGCCTTCTCTACCCATTCTGGTTCGTCCATCACATAGCCAGCCATACCTACACCAGCAGTAGCCCACGTGCCGTGATTATGCACTTTGTTAAACGTAGAAGGCTGGCCTTCAGACAGAAATAGCGCAACGGGCTTTAACAGCTTGTTTTCTATGGTTGCACGCTCGCCATCACTTAGCGCCATATAAACCAAGTCATAGGCTTGAATGGTATTCACTAGCCAAACCGCTTCATTCAGGCTCTGCCAAAACAGCTTGCCAGGATTTTGCGATTTCACTTTTCGTTTTGGGTGCACATCTAGCGTAGGGTACAGTGCAGCGTAATCGAGCAGTAAATCTTTAACATAGTTAGCATAAGCTTTATTTTGACTGATTTGATAAAGCACGCCTGCGTTGTACATTAGCTGATAGTTTTTCTTATGCCGTTCGTGGGTGTAACCGCCGCCACCATCTTTTGGCACAGGTACAACATTTGGCTGCGTCATGTAAAAGTCGATATTCGCCTTAAGTGCATGATAGGCATTTGAAAAGCGGCCTCCTTCCTTCACGGCCGCTCTCATATCAACCACATCACTTTCAGTAATCACTAAGTTGGGGTGGGCAGCCTGCGACTGAAACGACAGCGATGACGCGGCGAATAACAGCACCGCCGTCGCGCACGATATAATGGCTAACTTTTTCATAGGTTACTCGCTTCCTTTCCCGCAACAATATTATTTTTAAGTATTGCGGTATGTGGTCCTTCGGCATGAAGCTCTTGAATTTGTATTGTCGGTGTAGACGTAAATGTATTATCGGTTACAGAAGTAATAGGCTCACCAACCGTGTGGTCAATGATAAGAGGTGCTGATTGAATAAACTCATTACTTTCTACATCAGTAACCTGAACACCATGTAAGAACACGCTAGCCGCTTTTTTGTTGCGCTTACCGTTACCCACATTATTTAGCACGTTATTGGTCATAAGCAAGTGCGGGCCAAATGTACTTTCATCAGTACCGCCTCGGTACAATTTAAGTACACCACCTTTTATATCAGTAAAGGTGTTTTGCTTAAGCGTTACGTATTCAGCGTTATAAATACCATAATCTTCAATCTCTTTATCTAGGCGCAGAATATCGCCTGAGACCGAAGTAAAGGTATTATTAGAAAGGGTTATCGCATCAGCAAAGGCCCCTTTTCCAGAGGTAAAGAATGAGAACGAATGGTTAATATCAAGGTCTTTCACAATGGTGTTTGCTAGTGTGAATCGGTAATTGTTTACCATTCCCCATTTTTTTGTACGTACCACGCTATTACCTGAGGAATCTGGGCTTTGTGCACCAGAAATAACCAAGCCTTCTAGTTTTAAGCTTCCCCCATCACGAATCTCAAATAGCGCCGTGCGCTCAAAATACAAGGTGGTTTTATGCGAGTTTTCGGCTTTTATCGTTATAGCGTCATCAATGTAGAGTACAGACGGTACGACAAACTCTCCTTCAGCTAGCACTAATACATCACCATTTTGTGCTGTTGCTATGGCATTTTTTAACGCATCTGCGCTAGCCTCAACAGCGATGGTATTACCCGTATCAAAATCATCAGACGCGACAGCTTTGGGATAGTAGGACGTGCCTACACTTTCCTTGTCGATAACTGATAAAGACGCATCAATACCTTGAACGGCTCCTTTTGAGTAAAAAAGCCCATTTTCAGCTCTCTCTAGTGAAAGCTTTTGCTTATCAAAGCCGCTTGCGATGGTGTTTGCAGTATCTGTATTGGTCACATTGTTGCGAAAAGAAATACCGCTAACGTCATCAAAAATAGAAAATGGCTGTGTGTTGTTTTGGTTGTATACCACATTGTCTTTAAAAATAGATGACTGAGGAGTAGCACTTCGTTCTGCGTCGCTACCTGCAGCAAGATGAATGTGGTCAACGTTGATGAACGTATTGTTTGAGATTGTTGCGTTTTCTACTTGGTGATAGCGGTTAATTGGTGAATTGGGGACGCCATTCATAATGGTGAAGCCACTTCCAAAGCGATAGCCTTTAAGGCCTTCTAAGTAATTATTTCTGATCACCTGATTTTTGTTGATAACGCGAATGCCGCCGGTGTGCGCAACATCGTTTCCTAGAAACACGTTATTTTCAACAATGTTGCCATTACCATGGCGAAGCGTCAGTGTGCCTCTGGCAGATAAAAATACATTTCCGCGCAACGTATTTTTGCCAGATTTAACAGAGATAATTTCTACTTCACCGTTAGTTTGTTCGAAAATATTATTCTCTACCAACGTATAGGAATTAGTAAGAGAATAGTGACTCGTTCCAATACGAAGGGTTTCACCGCCATTTGAACCGAACGTGGGACGATAGCCAAAATAGTTGTGGTCTATCGTGTGGTAGTTTTCTTGGCTTGCCTCTGAATCAAGACGAACAGCAACCGTCACGCCTTTGTTGCGTTTACCCTCTAGGTGGTTGTGATCGAAGCGGTTGTGCTTACCATAAAGAGCAACCCAATAGTCAGATTCTTGCTTGTCTGGGTTGTTGAAGTTGTCAATAACAACATCGGTTACGCGTGAGTGATAGGCGTAACTTTCCTTGTTCTTGCGAAATGCGATAACAGCACTACTTGGCGTATACCCGTTTTTAAACACTAAGCCAGAAACCACTAAGTGCTCTCCTGCCAACCTCAAGTTTGATTTACCCGTTAATAGTACATCACCTTTTGATTCTGCTTTTAAGGTGATTGGTGCCTCGCTCGTGCCTTTTCCTTCTAGCACTATTTCGAAGTCTTGCCAAACACCAGACTTCAAAACGATATTGTCGCCAGGCGCTAGGTTACTTGAGACGTTTTTATATTGTTCTTGAGAGGAAACAACATAGTCGGCAGCGTCAGTAGAAAATGGAAGGAATGTAGCGCTTATGAATACTACGCTTGCTAAATAGACCGTACTTAATCGCATAACACACTCTTACTTTATCGAGACGGCAAATAAAAACGCTATATTTTTTTACAGAAACGATGTTAGGTTTGAGGATAGTGGAACGTGGCGCTTTGAATAAGAACTTCTATTTAAAGCGCCCATCTACCTTGATTCGCTATTACTTTGCTAGCGTTTTGAAGTAGTCGAAAATTTCCGGCACATTTCCGTTGCTAAGCCCGGCGTCTACCGCAGCATTTAGGTTAGCAGATGAACCCTCAGCAATTTTCGATTCAGTACCAAGGTCTTCTACCATTTTCAGGAAGTATCCAAGGTCTTTGTTAGCATTAGCAATTGAAAAGCCTAAGTCGCTAACATCGTCAACCGCGTAGTTTTTGCAAAACTGCATAAACGGTGAGTTCGATGGGCCTGTAGACATAATGTCGAAAAGCTGTTGCTTATCAACACCCGCCTTTTCAGCAACTGCAAACGCTTGTGACATTGCACACACTGTGGTCATACCCATAAAGTTATTAATTAACTTAGTCGTATGGCCTGCACCTAGTGCACCAAGGTGGAATACGTTTTCGCCTTGATCTTCAAGTACCGGCTTAACCTTATTAAAGGTTTCCATGTCGCCAGACGCCATAATATTTAATAGGCCATCTTTTGCATGCGCAGGCGTTCTTCCAAGCGGCGCGTCAATCATACCAGCGCCCTTCTCTGCTAAGTCTGCGCCAATCTTGCGCGTTGAAGCAGGAATTGATGTACCGAAATCAATCAATACTGAACCAGCTTTCATACCCGCTAAAACACCATCTTCTGCGTATACTACTTTTTCAACGATGTCTGATGTTGTTAAACAAAACATCACGATGTCTGACTGCTCTGCTAGTTCTTTGCCCGAAGACGCTGTATTAGCACCGCGAGCTACACAACGCTCAACGGCGTCTTTGTTTAAATCCATTACTGTAACTGAGTAACCTTTCTTCTGAAGATTCTCAACCATATTGCCGCCCATAAGGCCTAGGCCGATAAAACCGATCGTTGGTTTGGACATGAATAACTCCTAAATTTTGATACTCATTTGTGAGTAAAAAGCGTGAGCATTGTGTTTGTTCACTGCTTTGTGTTGCTATCTATAAGCGGATGTTCGGTAACGTTGTGAACGACTGATGCCTCGCTATCAATGTCACCCAAACTACAAATTAGTTCTACGTTTTAAAATGCTATTTCTTACTCACCAAATTGTCAACCAATTACTTAAAATAAACAACTATTGGTAACAACATTAAGCTGGAGAAATTGTTAATACGCACAATGAAAAGCGGACGAAAGATAAAAATTCAATCACACTATGACCAAGGGAGAACATTTCACTTTCACCTTGACGCCCGCTCATTGGTTAACCATCGCGAGTAAACAAAAACTACATTTACCGTTAGTTAACGCAGCCCCTGAGAAAACAAGGGCTCACTTCACCTTAGAACCTGTAGTTTGCACCAAGCGTAATACGACGATCAGTCAGCCCTTGGAAGCAAAGCAATGCGCTTTCGTTTACGCAGTACTGCTCTACTTCAGACTCCGTAATGTTTACTGCCTCAAGACCCACGTTTAGGTTTTCGTTTACCGTGTAGGTAATGCTAGCGTTTAGCTGACCACGATCGTCCTGAACGGCGGGGAACCCCCAAGGGAAACTAGATGTACTACCGAAGTCATCCGTTCGAAACGCTTCACGCCATGTGTAGCGCATACGTGCTGATAGGTCGTATTTTTCATAGTAAAGCGTGAAGTTATAGGCATTCTCAGAAAGATTTAGAAGCCCTTGGATAGCGCTGACCTCTTCATCACTGCCCGTAGTTGCAGCAAAAACGTTAGCAGCACGGGATGTGGCACTATTTTCTGTTTCGCCGCCCGAAAACTCCTGAATCGTGTAGTTCGCTAATACACCAAAACCTGATGCCCAACCCAACTCTTTCTCAAAGCTAGAAAGATCGTATTGAACAGCAAACTCGATGCCTTTTTGCGTGGTTTCACCGGTGTCGTTAACCTTCGTTTCTGTGCCTACGCACACACCTGTACCTAAATCTGGTCCGAATACGTTAATGTCTGCAATAGGGTTAAAGATACCGCCACCTTCACATGGGTCCGTAAGGTCACGGAAACCTGTTACCGCTTCTTCAAATGGACTCACGATTTGGTCAACAAACAAGTCTTTACGCGTTTTATGGAAGATACCGATACTCACCACGCTAGCTTCTGCAAAATACCACTCTGCAGACAAATCAAATGATGTAACTTCTTCAGGGTTTAGACCCGGGTTACCAATCGCAACATTGGGATTTGGGCTCGTGCTAAACACTACTGACGTAGAAAGGTCGTCATAGTTTGGTCTGCGAATATCTTTACCCGCACCAAAGCGAACAACAACATCATCAGCAACGTCAGCGACAATATTGAGTCTTGGTAGAATAAAGTCATAGTCACCTGTGTTCGTGACACGCGATACCACTTCATTACCATTTTCATCTTCAGTGATTGAATTGCCTAAAGACGTTACATCGGTTTGTAAGTAGCGCACGCCGAAATTACCGCGGAACATTTCATATTCGAAGTTAGCCTGTGCGTATAACGCATGCGTTTCCTCTTCGATATCAAAGAAGCCAGATGACGATGCAGTGGGTTGGTTTAGTGTTCTACTTGAACCATGTGCCGTCATTGCCGCTTGTAAAGACGCTAAGACAGCGTCAGGGTCAGATGCCACTAATTCAGGATTGATTAACAGAAAGTCTTTAACAAACAATTGACGACCATCTGCATCATTGAAATTACTAGGCCCTGCAGTAAGAATATCTGAGAACAAGCTTCCGCGCGGGCTGTCATCCATTCTGCGCAGGCCAACACTGGTACCAATATCTTCACGTACGCTTGCAGATTTGTTGTATCGGTAACCAAAATCGACAGACGTAATTAATGAATCAACAAAGTAAGATAAGTCTACGCGAAACGCATCTTCTGAATTTTCAGTAGTATCACGACCAATATTGACGTCGCGAAGTACAACGTTGTTGGGATCTAGTAGCTGCGCTGATGTCGGTGCATACTCTGCTCCGTCAGCAATACCGAAGGTTAATGAGCCGCCCGATAAGTCATAGGCAAACGGAACACTGTTATCGTTACCACCACCGGCATCTAACGGTGCATTTGGATTAATAAAGTTAAGCGTAGTATTAAAGCTTGGGGTAGTTGTATCAGAAGACGACGACGCGACCTCAGCAAATACGCTCCACTTATCACCTTGCCACTCACCACCGAGTCTGAAGATTTTACTGTCGGTAATACGCGAGTTAGTGTCGCTCGAGAAACGAAGGTTAGGATCGTCGTCATCATTATCTAGATTTACTGGAACCACACCACGAAGCGCGGCCTCAATTGAGCCTAAGTTTCTTCCGCCTAACGAACCAAAATTAATAGTTTCGTAAGCGTCGGGGACTGAAATATCATTTAGCGCACTGACACCAGAGGCTTGAACACGTGAGCTTTCTTGACGACGCTCTTGATCGTTTATAACCGCGTCGAAAAAGAGTCGAGAATTATCGTTCGGTGCCCATTCAAAGGTACCTACAAAGTTTTTTGTCTCATATTCAAAATTATCATAATCTTGAACAAAAAATTGAATCGGAAGAAAATCGAACGCTTGGGCACTCGCCACGCCACTATCAGAAGCAATTAGGTTATCCCTGTCAGCTCGTGGTCGAAACGCGGTTACATCCTGCTCCGCATAGCTTGCGCTTAATACAACACCGAACTTCCCATTGTCGTTTTCCCAATTGTCGCCAAATGTACCAGAGAAACGAGGCTGAAAAGTACTGTCCGTTGAAAGGCTACTGTTCTCACCTTGTACTCGAACCGCGGCTAACCGTTCGGTTAACTGCAGAGGACGAATAGTTTTAAGATTAATCGTACCACCAACAGACCCTTCGATGGTTTTTGCATCGGGAGACTTCGTGACTTCAAGGCCAGCAATGATAGCCGCTGAAACGTCTTCGAAGTTAATACCACTTCTTCCCGCACCAGAACCTACGGTAGACACGCCATTTATTTCAGTTCTGTTAGCATCTGTACCACGAATTTGAACACCAGTTCCCACACCTGCTGAACGTGTAATTTGTATACCCGTGATGTTTTCAAGTACTTCCGCTAAATTTTGGTCAGGCAATTTACCAATATCTTCAGCTTCAATAACTTCGACTAGATTGTTTTTGTAGCGCTTTTCGTTAAGTGCGCTGGCAAGTGAAGCACGGATACCAGAAACTTCGATAACTTCTACGTCATTCGTTTCTGTTTCTTGCGCATATGCTGTAGAGGCAATATTGAGTGATGTAACCGAAAGCACAGCAAGTGTGATTTTAGATAATTTGTGTCCCATTGTGTTTCCTTTAAGGATATAGACGTGGCATTAAACGCTCATTTGAACCACTTTATTAATCTTCAAATTTGTTCGCCCTGCCAAATAATCACTTACATAATATTTACAAGACGGCTACAAAGTAAACCAAAAAACATACAAGGTCAACCAAACTGCAAACCAAAAACATCAAATTAAGACTAAAATTGGCATTACCAAAAACAAAAGAAAGACAAGGAAAACTATCAAAATCCAAGAAAACAACATTAAATCAAACTACTAGAGAACTTACCAACAAACGACAAAGATCAAGTGGCGAATCAAATAAGGCACAGAAATTGGTAATAGAGTGGTTGAGAAAAATAGCAGCCTTATTAACTATGGTTGCTTTGGTACAACAATCTTGATGTGAGGCGCATGGTAATCGTCTACTCCACTTTCCGTTCAGCACTAAGCGCATCTAGCGACGACGCCGATTCTCTGTTAGGTTAGTGTTATCGTTACAAATCTATACACAGGCCATGAATAAAGAGGGTAACAACACGCACGAACAAGCTGGCTTTTTCTCCGATACAGGCGAGCTAGGTGGTCGTCATCATCAATTTACAGAGATATGTACCGCGCTTTATGAGAGAGAGCTGATTGATTTGGCGCATAATGGTTCATCAAGCAATACCATTTTAAAACGCCGGCTATCTGGCCTACCACATCATGTAAGAAGCGTAGCAAGGTACCTTGTCGCTAACCCCACTCCGCTAGCGATAGACACACACAATGGCAGTTGGTACAGCAAGCAGGCAGGTAAGTGTCCTGGTATGAAAGATGACGAAGCGAAGACGTTAGCGTGGTTTATGAAACACGCTGATTACGGTCTTGTAGTACCTGTTTATCTGAAAAGCCTTGATGGAATGTATATAGCATTAGACTCGATAGACAAAGTCGATGTAGATAATAGCCGTGTTCATGTGAATCGCCACGGATGGTTTTCATATCGTGGCTCTCGATGTGCCGACGATGCGTTGACGCATGATGAAAAAAAACTAATTAAGCCCACTAAGGCTGTTATGACCGCAGCGTGTTGTGGTCACTCTTGGAATTATAAGAGCAAAACATCACCACGTTCGCTGTCATTGAGAGAAATGCGTCTATCGACGCAAATCAATTGGAAAACATTTAAATGACGGCACAAAACGAATAAACACCCAACAATAGCGAATAATTAAACAAACAAATCCCTTGCAAGCGACAAATAAATTAGGATGCACATCCTAATTTACCCAACAACTCGAAACTACCCGCCAGTATCCACACTCATTAATGCTAGCAACACGAAAAAGTAGGATGAGCATCCTAATAAAAGCCCGCCACCACAATATAACTAAAAAGAATACTGTTTATGCGAATCAAGGGTTGACCTTCATGCGCTTCATCGTTACATTGTCGCTATAAATTTTGGTCAGCAAAGATAATCCGGCATGTTTACAAACCGCTTATTTCTAATTCTACTCCTGATGGCAGCCAGACTGCACGGGTAGATTGCGACCAGCGATTAATTACACTAAAACCCGTGCCTAGCACGGGTTTTTTTTTAACTTTTCAATCGAGAGTACGTCATGACAAATCAAGTGAAAATCTTTGATACTACATTGCGAGATGGCGAACAGGCGTTACCTGCTAGCCTGAGTGCCAAAGAAAAACTTCAGATTGCACTGGCGTTAGAACGCCTAGGTGTCGATATTATCGAAGCAGGGTTCCCCGTATCATCACCCGGTGATTTTCGCTCGGTACAAATGATTGCAAAAGAAGTAAAAAACTCGATTATCTGCGGTTTGTCTCGTGCCCTACCCGGCGATATTGATGCATGTGGTCAGGCCCTTGGGGTAGCAGAACAGTTTCGTATTCATACCTTCATTGCCACATCAGAAATCCATGTCGGCGCGAAGTTGAGAAAGTCACAAGACGAAATTGTTGAAATGGCGGTAGCGGCGGTTAAACATGCGCGAAAATATACCGATGATGTAGAGTTTTCTTGTGAAGATGCAGGTCGCACGCATATCGATTACTTATGCAGAATGGTCGAAGCAGCAATTAAAGCTGGCGCCACCACAGTTAATATTCCCGATACCGTAGGTTACACCACGCCGACTGAATTCGGCGGTATCATTCAGCAGCTTTTCAATCGTGTTCCAAATATCGATAAAGCAACCATCTCAGTGCACTGCCATAACGACTTGGGCTTGGCAGTGGCGAACTCACTTGCCGCGGTAGAGCAAGGTGCAAGACAAGTTGAATGCACGATTAATGGTATTGGCGAGCGTGCGGGAAACGCATCGCTTGAAGAAATAGCTATGATCCTTCAAACCAGAAAGGGGTTGTTGGGTATTGATACCAGCATTAACGCGACTGAGATATCCCGTACGTCTAAACTGGTAAGTCAACTTTGTAATATGCCCGTGCAATCGAATAAGGCAATTGTTGGCGCGAATGCGTTTAGTCATTCCTCTGGCATACACCAAGATGGCGTATTAAAAGCACAGAACACCTACGAAATTATGACGCCCGAAAGCGTGGGTATTAATAAAAATAACCTTAACTTAACTTCCCGTTCTGGTAGGCACGTTATAAAACATCGTTTAACAGAGCTTGGCTATAAACCAGAAGATTTCGATTTAGAAGCCGTTTATGAGGCGTTTCTGAAACTGGCTGATAAGAAAGGGCAAGTGTATGACTACGACTTAGAGGCCCTCTTGTTTTTTGACAAGCAGAAACATGACCAAGCACATTTCCAGCTTCTATACCTTCAAGCAAATTCTGGGCGAGAAATTATTCCTAGCGCCACCGTAAAAATGAAGGTTGGGGATGAAGAGATTACCCAATCAAGTACGGGGAATGGGCCTGTTGATGCCGCGTACAAAGCCATTATGTCTATACTAGGACATGAAGATTTAGAAGTGGTCGATTTCAAACTAGATTCAAAAGGCGAAGGCGCCGACGCACTTGCCCAGGTAAGCGTTATCGCCACGTATAAAGGCCGTCGTTTTCACGGCATAGGCCTTGCCACCGACATCGTTGAGGCTGGCGTAAAAGCCTTAATTTTCGTACTTAATAATACTTATTTGGCCGACCGTATCGATCAACAAAAGAGCCAACAAGAACGCGTTTCAGGAGTGTAGATGAGCCAGTATTCAATTGCCGTATTAGCCGGGGACGGCATCGGCCCAGAAGTTATGCAAGAAGCCAATAAGGTGTTAGACGCGGTTGAGAAAAAATTCAATGTGTCGCTTAACAGAACAGCCTACCCCGTTGGCGGTTATGCCATCGATACAGAGGGCGAAGCGCTTCCTTCTGAGACATTGCTTGGTTGCGAAAAAGCGGACGCTATTTTATTTGGAAGTATTGGCGGACCAAAGTGGGACACCCTGCCTCTCGAGTTAAGACCTGAGCGGGCAGCATTACTTACATTACGTAGCCATTTCGATTTATTTAGTAACCTGCGCCCTGCTCGCATCTATCCAGGTTTAGCATCACTTTCACCGTTGCGTGAAGACATTGCCACGTCAGGTGTCGATGTCCTTGTGGTTCGTGAACTCACCAGTGGCATCTATTTTGGGCAACCGAAAGGGCGTGAGGGTGAGGGCGAAGAAGAGTACGCCTTTGACACCATGCGTTACAGCAAACGTGAAATCCGCCGCATAGCAATCGCTGCGTTCGAAGCAGCCAAAAAGCGTCGACGTAAAGTCACATCGGTTGATAAAGCAAACGTATTGGTGACGAGCAGGCTCTGGCGTGAAGTTACAGAAGACGTTGCTAAAGACTACCCCGAGGTAGAATTAGAGCATATCTATATAGACAACGCGACCATGCAAATCATGAAGAATCCAGCGCAATTTGATGTGATGCTTTGCTCAAATCTATTTGGCGATATTGTCTCTGATGAATGTGCAATGATGACCGGCTCTATGGGGTTGTTACCCTCAGCCAGCATGAACGAAGACGGATTTGGCTTATACGAACCTGCAGGAGGTTCTGCCCCTGACATTGCTGGAATGGGCATTGCTAACCCGATTGCACAAGTGTTGTCAGCGGCAATGATGTTGCGTTTTAGTATGAATTTAAATGATGCCGCAGATGCCATTGAAAAAGCCGTCGTTGCAACACTTGAAGCTGGCGTATTGACCGGTGAACTGTTGCCGTCGGATAAACGCGACAATGCGGCCACTACAGCGCAAGTTGGCGATGAAATTGTAAAACATTTAATGGCTCAGGAGTGATTACAACCATGGCCAAAACCTTATATGAAAAAGTATGGCAAGCACACATTGTCGATCAATTAGGCGATGACAGTTTAATTTATATCGATAGGCACCTTATACACGAAGTAACGTCTCCACAAGCCTTCGCAGGACTTAATGAAAAAGGGCGAAAAGTGCGTCGCCCTGACAAAACGGTTGGAACGATGGATCACAGCATTTCAACCCGCTCGTTAGCCATCGATGCATGTGGTCCAGAGAACGCTTTACAGCTAAACACGCTGGCCAAAAACTGTGAAGAACACGATATCCAGCTTTACCCTGTCGGCCACCAAAAGCAAGGCATTGTGCATGTAATGGGCCCTGAACTTGGTTTGATTCAACCGGGTATGACCGTAGTGTGCGGAGACTCGCATACCGCGACTCACGGCGCTTTTGGTGCACTCGCGTTTGGTATCGGCACGTCACAGGTTGAACATGTACTGGCTACACAAACGTTGAAACAAACGCGCGCCAAAAGCATGCTTATTAATGTAAATGGCACGCTTCCCGTTGGTATTACGGCAAAAGATATTATTTTAGCCATTATCGGCAAAATTGGTCATGCAGGGGCCACCGGTTACGTCATCGAATATGCGGGGCAAGCTATTCAGGATTTGACCATGGAAGAGCGCATGACAGTGTGTAATATGAGTATCGAAGCGGGTGCGAAAGCTGGGCTTATTGCACCAGATGAGACCACATTCTCGTATATAAAAGATCGTGAATACGCGCCGAAGGGCGCTGACTGGGATGCTGCACTAGCCTACTGGAAAACCTTATACACAGACACTGATGCGCAATTTGATACGGTAGTAGAATTACAGGCCAAAGACATAGCTCCTCAGGTGACATGGGGCACTAACCCAGGTCAAGTGATTGGCGTTAATGATGCGGTTCCAGGGCCTGATGACTTTAACGACGCTATCGAAAAAGAGAGTGCGATAAAAGCCCTGTCTTATATGGGTTTAGCCGCTGGTGAAAAGCTGGCTGATATTAGTGTTAATCATGTGTTTATCGGTTCATGCACGAATGGTCGCATTGAAGACTTACGCGCTGCCGCTCATATCGCTAAGCAAGGCAAAGTGCCTAATGCCGTCACGGCGATTGTCGTACCGGGCTCTGGTAACGTTAAACGTCAAGCCGAATCAGAAGGGTTAGATAAAATATTCTTAGACGCCGGGTTTGAATGGCGACTGCCTGGTTGCTCGATGTGTTTAGGTATGAACGATGACAAGCTTGTTGCAGGCGACAGATGTGCGTCAACCAGCAATCGGAATTTCGAAGGAAGACAGGGACGCGGTGCGCGAACGCACCTTGTGAGCCCGGCAATGGCAGCGGCAGCAGCAATTACTGGTCGATTCGCTGACGTACGAGATTTTCAGGAGTAGCTCATGACGAATACATCACAAGGCTTTACGACACACAGCGGTATTGCAGCGCCTCTTGATCAGGCTAACGTCGATACCGACCAAATTATACCTAAGCAATTTCTTACCGGCGTTACGCGCTCAGGCTATGGAAAACATTTGCTTCACGACTGGCGTTATTTAGATTTAGAAGAAAAAGTGCCAAACCCAGATTTTGCATTGAACAAGCCAGAACACAAGGGGGCCAGTATACTGCTTGCCAGAGAAAACTTTGGCTGTGGCTCTAGCAGAGAACACGCCCCTTGGGCACTAGCAGATTTTGGATTCAAAACCATTATCGCGACAAGCTTTGCGGATATTTTCTATGGCAATTGTATTAACAATCAGTTGGTGCCCGTTGCGCTTAGCAGTCAACAAATGGACGCGCTATTTGAAGCCGTAAAGCACAACCCTGCGGTGGAAATAACAGTGAATTTAGTAACCCAAACCGTCACATGTGATGCGTTAGTTTTCGAATTCGATATTGCTGCGCATCATAAAAATAATCTTATCAAAGGGTTGGATGCTATAGGTCAAACACTGGAACTGGCCGACGCCATTGCGTCGTTTGAAGCAAAACACGCGTCTTGGCAATAGATGTTAAACCAAGAAAAGCGGAGCCATAGGCTCCGTTTTTTATTTGCACTAATATCTTAAATAACAAAATTAATCCCTGACGCACGTATTGAATTATCGTAATATTCAATTTTATTGCATTTAATGTAATAAGGAATATGAACGAAGATGTTTTGTCGCACTATACTTCATTTGTAATGCTAACTAATTGTTCTTATCACGACTCTTCGGGAGATGTAATGCTAAAACCGGTATCCATAGATGCATTGAAGCCAGGGATGTACGTCAACAAGGTACTAGCGCAAACTGGCCAACTTCGCATGCGCTCTAAAGGTGTAGTGAAAACAGCGGGCGTTATTGAAAGCCTAAAGCAAAAAGGCATTACTCTGGTTGAAGTTGACGCCTCAAAATCTTCTGTACCCATCGATGCTCCTTCACCTCCTGCTGCCCCCCCCTCTGTAAGCCCAGTGGTGGAAAAAGAGAGTAAGCCGGTCACGAGAGAGTCCATCAATGAGGCCAATGATTTATATCAAGATGCAAAGAATATTCAAAGCGGCTTTCTAAAATCGTTAAAACGTGGAGCGATAAAAGATCTTTCGCCCGTAGAAGAACTTTCTCATAGCATCATAGAAAGTGTCTTTGATAATAAAGATGCACTGTCGTGTTTGACGATGATTAAAGACACCGATAGCTACTTGCTCGAGCACTCTATTAACTGCAGTATTTTGATGGGCATGTTCACACAGTTTATCGGATACGACAGGGATGCTACCGAGCAAGCAAGTCTTGGGGCACTGTTAATGGATATCGGTATGTCTTCACTACCCGACGATATTCGCAGCAATACAAACGAATTCAATGACGCCGATTGGGAAATCATGAAAACACACGTTGAGATTGGGCGTGACATTGTCGAACAATACGGCGACATATCTGACTTAGCACTACAAATTATTGAACAGCATCACGAACGCGTAGATGGTTCAGGATACCCGAAGGGCTTAGAAGGCGATGAGATATCTGAGTTTGCTCGCATTGCCGCCATCATAGATACGTTTGATGCACTTACGTCTAATCGGCCGCACCAAGACAGTATTACGCCAACACAAGCGTTAAAACGCCTCTCTGACGCTAACAATCTCGATCAAGATTTAGTCAGGCAGTTTATTCAATGCGTAGGCATTCACCCCGTAGGCTCGCTTGTAAGATTGAAAAGCGGCAAGTTAGGCATTGTCAGCCAACAAAACAAGGCAGATGCGGTAAGCCCCATCGTTATGACATTCTACAGTGTCAAATCTAATCATTTTAATGAAGTAAAACGCATCGATTTATCGAAAATGGATGACGAAATTGTATCCGGCGTCAGACCCGATGAATTCAACCTAAACCTTCCAAAGTTTTTTCAAGAAGTGTTTGTTCATCAAGTTCCGAATTAGCACCGCATCGCGCTAACCTACCAATCGGTCAGCGCTGCCATGCTAAATACTTCATCTTCAAACGCCAACACGACTCGCTGCGCTTCAATATTTACAATTTGAACACGGTCTTCAATCCAGTCACCTTCACCCAGCTGACGACCATTTACCCTTACCCATCGATCTGACGGACGCGAGGCATACATGTGCGCGCTAAAATTCATTGTGGGGAGCCTAGAAAGAAGTCGAACCGGCAATTGGTCAACACGAATAAGGCTATCTCTAACGGTAACCGTCGTTTCTTCTTGGGGAGGCTCATTATCATCAGCTTTCTTATCCAACGCTCTTACTGCGGCGTTGAAACGTGCCATTAATTCAGGTGAAACCGACACGTCACTGTCTGTATTTTCATTCAGAACGCGTCCTTCATATTGTGCAGTGCTAGCGCTTAATTCAGCGGGTTCTGCATCACTATTTGTACCGCTTCTGTTTTTATCTTGCACCGTGATGGGCGCAGGCGCTAACTCGCCGCCCTGTGTTGGAGTTATTGGTTCCACGATTGCCGCACTTTCATTACGCTGCTCGTCAAGTTCTGCCTGCGTATTGCCGGCTACTTGCTTAACGTCGGCTTCGACCGGTGCTGCAGTAAGCGGCGTCGCTGGGGAGACCTGATTGGCTGTGGAAGGTTGACGGCTCGTGAACGATGCGGTTAACGCAGGCCACCAAGACGTACTTGTCGCCGCGCTGAAGCCGATAGCCCCTCCTCCTAATAATACCAATGCATAAATCGCCACGTCCTTTGCTATCATTTTCCATGCTGACGGCAACCCTTGAACAGAGGGCAAAAATAAGCTTCGGTTAAATTGGTCAGACAAAGACTTATCAAACTTTGCCGAGGTATCGTGCTCGCCACGAATGAGCGCTTGCGTCTGGGTTCTGTGCTGGGCAGCAACAGGTTCAATCTCAACCGTTTGTTCTGCATCAATCTCGACTTCTTGCACCCCCATTTCAGCTAGGCCTTGTACCATTGCATCACTTGTTACCAAACCCGACTTTCTAATTTTAACGGGTCCATTCTGTTGCGTGATTTGTACAATAACCATACCCGGAGTAACGTGTTGTATAGGCAATAAGTTAGACATACAAACTCCCCAGCCCGTAGCCGCATATCAAAGCAAATATAAATGCTGTGACCAAGTACCATTTGCGTTGACTATGCACTCGCTGACTAACAACATCCTCACCTAAAATCTGCTCAGCAGCTGCCAGGAAAATCGGCTTTTTCACCACCGCATGTTGTTTGGTAAACGATAAGGTGAGTGCTCTATCGCATAACAAATTAATTACGCGTGGAATGCCGCCAGTGATTTGATGCACAGCACGCAAAGTGGGCTTAGCAAAAATGCTAATGTCACCATGAGCAACGCTCAATCGATGAGCGATATAGGCCCCGACTTCTGGCGCCGTTAGCGGTAGCAAGTGATAGCGCGCGGTAATGCGTTGCGCCAATTGACGTAATTCGTTTCGTTTTAATAACTGTTGAAGTTCAGGCTGTCCAATCAGCACTACTTTAAGGAGCTTCTCACGGTTCGTTTCAAGGTTCGTTAATAACCTTAATTGTTCTAATACCTCTGGCAATAGGTGTTGGGCTTCATCAACCATCAATACGGTATTCATGCCTGCTTGGTGGTTTTGAGCGAGTTTAGACAATATCAAATCAGTGAAATATTTTAGGCTTGCCTTATTCCCGTCGTACGGCAAACCAAGCTCATCGCACACTGTCGCAAGAAGCTCTAGAGCAGATAACGTGGGGTTAAGGATCATCGCCACTTGGGTATTGTCAGGCAACTGTTGCAACAACTTTCTCGATACTGTCGTCTTTCCCGTACCGACTTCACCGGTTAACATGACAAAGCCACCGCTTTCCGTCAGGCCAAACGTTAGATGAGCAAGCGCCTCTTTATGGCGTGGGCTCATGTAAAGATAATCAGGATTTGGCGCAATAGAAAATGGGTTGTCGCTCAAACCAAAGTAATTCAAATACATGGTAACTGCTGTAATAAACTGAAAACGCGATTAAAACTACCAGAGCCGGTGAAGAAGTCAAAGTGTGCGTAAGTAAACTTCTTCTGTAATAATAGCCTCTTTTAAAATCCAACATGGTCACAAGTCGATATGCAGGTTTATCTGGTGGGCGGTGCGGTGCGTGACGCACTGTTGAATAGAAAAGTTACAGAACGCGATTATGTGGTTGTTGGTGCTAGCCCAGAGCAAATGATTGCACAAGGGTTTACACAAGTTGGCAAAGACTTTCCGGTTTTCCTGCACCCTAAAACGAATGAAGAGTATGCACTTGCCAGAACAGAAAGAAAATCAGGCAAGGGTTATACTGGCTTTGTCTGCGATGCCTCATCAAATGTCACATTAGAAGAAGACTTAATTAGGCGCGACCTTACCGTGAACGCTATGGCGCAAGATAGTGATGGGAAAATTATTGACCCCTATCACGGCAAACAAGATTTAGACAACCGCTGCTTACGTCATGTATCCGATGCGTTTAGTGAAGACCCTTTGCGTGTGTTTCGCGTTGCACGTTTTGCAGCTCGCTATGCTTACCTTGATTTCACTATTGCAGATGAAACACTTGCGCTTATGTCAACGATGGCAGCAAGCGGTGAATTACAAGCATTAAGTGCTGAAAGAGTGTGGCAAGAAACCAAGCGAAGCTTAGTAGAACGCTCTCCAGAGGTATTTTTCGCTACGCTCATGGCCACAGGCAGCCTAAACGACTGGTTTAGCGAACTGACGCCTGTTATCAACGAAAGCATCGAAGTGCTTAGAAGTGCGGCAAACAAAGACGCTGCCTCTGCGAGCACGATGCCATTGCTCTTAGCCCGCTTTACCTCCTTATGTATTAACTTAAGCGAGGAGCAAGTATCAGCATTGTGTAAACGCCTTAAAACGCAAAACCAAGTGAGTGAAGTTGCTATGCTTGCGTGCAAGTTTAAAGGCATATTACTGAGTAAGGACGACAACTCAGCCAGCAGTACATCGGGTGCCCTTACCGCTGAGGACCTTTTGGTATTATTCAACGGAACCGATGCATGGCGACGTCAAGAGCGCTTTGAAACATTGCTGAATGCGGTACGTCATTGTGCTGAATTTAACCACGTATTGTGGGACAAGAGGCAGTCTCTTATCATCGAAGCATTACATGCAGCTAATGGGGTTAATGTTCAAGACATTATTGCAAAAGGCGTAAAAGGCCCTGCCATAAAAGAGGCGTTAAACCGTGAAAAACTGAGGGCAATTGAGCATATTATGGCCCTAACGAAAACTACGTTGTAACGTATACCTAATACGCCCTCCACCGCTAATCTACACTCGCAATGGCACATTGAAGTGCGTGTGTTACGGCATGTTATTCACATATTCTTATTTGATTTATCATAAAGCGTCTCCTACACCTAAAGTATAACATTAACGGGGGCGGAGGAAGTGCATGCAATCTAGGGATATTGAACATCGAATTGCTTGTAAACATATAGACATGGACAGTGAGTCTTTTTACCTCACCATTTTGCTCGAACTCGATAGATTGATGGAGGACGTTATAGGGAGTGAGGAGTCAAAAGGGTTTATTGGTATGGTTGCAGATCGCGTCGGTAATATTTTTTATGACAAGTACAAATCCGTATTAGACGATGAAGTCATGAGCCCTGATGTTATTGCACATGTACTTGTCGATTTAAAACGAAGGATTGGCGGCCAGTTCTCCATTTCAGACATTTCGACAGACACTATTGTATTACAGAACAGTCGTTGTCCGTTTGGCAGCAATGTGGCGGGCAAGAAAGCGCTTTGTTCTATGACCGCAAATGTTTTTGGTAAAATAACTTCTAGCGAAACAGGTTATGCAGCTATTGAGTTGGACAAAACCATTGCGAATGGCGATGGGCATTGCCGCGTGATAGTCCATCTTACCCCTGTCGATACAAATAAAGAGCTGATGTATGAATATTTTTCCGTTTGAACGTTCACTAGAAGAAACGCTGAGTATTCGTTCTGTTATTGAAAACATTACAGAAGCGGCAGTGATCACAACACTCGACGGGGATATTGTAAACTTCAACTCTCGGTTTAGTAATAACGTGCCCGGCGTACTTCACACGCGAAAAATAGAAGACGTTTTTGAGGTAAAGTCTACTGACTGCTCTATTAAAAACATAGGAGAGCAGGTAAGCAAAAGGTCGGGCTTATTTCCGGTTAGACTAGCCATTTACAATAATGGACTACAAACAAACGAAACGTCGCCAGCTTATGTGTCGATGCTAAAATCGAAAAAAACGAAACGCCCAGCGGCACTCATCTATCAGCTCGACGAACAGCTACTTCGTTTCACTCAACGATTAAGACAAATCAATAAAGCAAAAAGCCAACACATCAAGCTTGCAAGGCGCTCTAAACTGGAAGCGACGACTGATGCGTTAACGCAGTTAAAAAACCGCCGCTTTGTACAGTCGTTTGCTGAGTTACATTGGTATTCGTGTCTACGAGGCATTGATGATGCTGTTTTGGTTATTTTCGATATCGATCACTTTAAAAAAATCAATGATACCTATGGGCATGAGGTAGGAGATGAAGTGATAAAAGCGTTTGCAAAGTGCTTGAAAGATGAAGCCCGCGCAGCGGATGTTGTCGGCCGTTGGGGCGGCGAAGAGTTTATCGTCATTTTGACAAAGTGCACGCCGCAGGAAGCACGCATCTATCTTCACCGTGCGATGAATAAAATACGTTGGCAAACCATTTCAAACAACGATTACACCATCAATATAACCGCTAGCGCTGGGTACTGTGCATTTTCACAAGTTAATCAGCTTGAACATGTATTTCAAAAAGCGGATGACGCGCTTTACAAGGCAAAAAATAGCGGTCGAGACACATTCAAAATGGCTTAACCATACGGTTATTTTTACGCTATCGCTTTACACAAAATACGCGGGGTTCAATATTGCATTCGCCTCAACGTCGGTTACGTTAACCCCGCGGTTTCTAATGCCTTTTTGTAGTGCTTCAGTTTTGCAATCGCCGGTTTAGCTGCTCTACGCATTCTGTTAAGCACCCTAAGATGCTTCAATTCATAAAACTTTACGTTTGCAACCATGCGCATAAACCCATCTAACCGGTGGTTCTGCAGCCACTTTTTGAGGCCAGGCTCTTTTGACCAAAAATATTGATTCATCATATTTTGATAGGTTAAATCGACCCATTCGTAATCATGATTAGGCAATCTAACCACGGTGCATAACCTATTCTTTTTGTCTTGGTCTGAATACGTTAAGTCGATATGAGCAATAAAAGCGGCGCTGAACGTAGGCTGATACGCTCTTACAGTTTGTAATGTAATGCGGTGTTCAGCAAACACAGGAACACGTGTTAGATTTGTAATCGCGCTGGCAGTACAATCAACAAGCACTTGGTTTGCAGGCAACGGGCGGCTTCCATGCTCAAACGTTATTTCCCCTTCATCTAACGATATTACTCGCCCTAAACGCACCACCTGCTTTATGCGCCGAATTTCTTCGAGTTCTTGTTTACTGATTGTCGCACCGTGAAACATAGAGGGCACTACGTTGGGGTCTAAACGCAAAAACACACCTGACTTTTCTAAACGTAAGAACATATCTTCTAACGATGTCGATTGAGCAACACATTCTAGTTGTGCTGCTTGCGCTCCAATAGTGTCAAAGAAGAATGCTTTGCTAGGTTGAGTATTTTTACGATCAATAAACCACGCGTCCCGCGGCATTATCCACATTATAGCGTCAGCCGAAACACCATGCTGTAATAACCATAAACAAGTATCAATAGCGGTTTTTCCGCCCCCGATAACTGTTATGCCTTCAATGGGAACGGTAAGTAACGGTAAACGGTTCGGCGGGATAACCTGAAGATTATCATTAACAGTAAACGCGGGCGTATGGGTCGCTGGAACACTCGTTTTATAATAGGTAGCATCAACTAACGTATCGAAGCTAACAGTAATAATCTCAGACGTTAAAAGCGAACGAATCTGGCCATTACCTAGGTATTCGCTCATTGGAAAATAGTGCACCTGACCTGAAGGCAAGAGCACTTCTCGCATAAGCTGGTCATAATAAGCACTTACTTCTGCACCAGAGGCCAGTTCATGTAACCCTGCATTTAAGCCGACACTGTCAATCGCGCCCCGGCTTAATTCTTTTGAGCCCACGCCGTAAAACGAAGAAGGTTGATGCAAGGTCACAAATGAATAAGCATGGTTCCAATGCCCTCCAGGTTTGTGCTCTTTGTCTACAATAATAATGGTACGGGAAGACTCTTCGACAATCGTATCGGCGAACGCCATTCCACTGGCACCTGCGCCGACGATAAGGTAGTCTGCATGCAATACTTTTGACATGTTAATTTTTCGTTAAATTTAGGGCAATGCGCCACTATTGTCAGAATACATCACGATGGTCAAGTTTTAAGGGAGAAACATTAAACGGTGTCTACGCTCAAATATTTATCGTCTTATCAAGTGGCGTTGCAGGAGCAAATTCAAGCATTACTCGATGAAGGCCGTTTGACCGATTACTTGTTAACCAAGTATCCACAGTCAGGAAAGGTCAATACCGACAAACAATTGCGAGACTATGTCCTTTCCATAAAAAATACGTTTCTTAAGAAGTCTGCACCGTTAAGTAAAATTGCTTTCGACCCCAAAATACATGTTGTTAATCATGCGCTGGGGTTGCACACCTATGTGTCACGCATTCAAGGAGGCAAGCTTAAAGCCAAAAATGAATTACGTGTTAGCACGTTATTTAAAAACGTACCAGATGCCTTTCTGCGCATGATTGTCGTGCACGAATTAGCACACTTAAAAGAAAAAGATCATAACAAGAGCTTCTATCAGCTGTGTACTCATATGCTACCGGAGTACCATCAACTAGAATTTGATATGAGGGTGTATTTGACCCACATAGAATCGGTAGGCGAGATTTATTAGCGCCTAGCTTTCCTGTGATTATGCACAGCGCCGCTGAATGAATAATAAAGCGAAGCAAATAAAGACACCCATCTCAAAATGTTGGCGAGCCCCGTAATATAGTTTAGGGTAGAGAAAACAAGTTCGAGCCCAACTTTATGAAACGTATAACATTTCCTTTCTATTTTTTAGCTGCTGTTGCCGGTTTGTGTATCTCTTTTACTGCAACCGCTTCGCTTGTGAACGAGAACCCATGGCCTGAAATACGCAAAAAGCGTATTGAAACGCTGCTACCCAATGCGCTTAAAGCGTCTGGTATCGACGCATGGCTAACCATTTGTAGAGAAAACAATAACGACCCCCTTGCACAGCACGTTGGGTGCGAGAACGCGGGGTCGACAGCGGTATTTATGTTTTATCTAAAAGGTGATGAGTTTCATTCTTTAGCTTTTTCGCCATCTAGTGAATCAACCGCCCTTGCAGATTTAAACATATTACAAAGCGTTGTCGCCGTACCCCGTGGTAAATCGGCCATTGAAAAAGCGGCAGCATTTATCAAAGAAAACCGTTTTTCTACGATTGCGATTAATGCCTCTACCAATAATGCTCAAGCAGATGGCATCAGTTACACCCAACGCCTCGCACTTGAAGCTGCGCTTGGCACCACCTATGCCAAACGGTTAGTCTCATCAGAAGCGCTGGTATACGAATGGCTTTCAATAAAACTTCCTGAAGAAGTAGCGATAATGACAGAAGCAGCAAGACTCACCGCGCAATGGGAAATTGACGCTTACGGTGCGGTCATACCCGGTAAAACCACCGACGCCGATGTTGCGCTATTTCTGAAAAATAAAATGAAGGAACACGGTGTAGGCGATGCATGGGCGCCCGATCAAAACCCTAATGTCAATTCAGGTCCCGACCGCGGCCATTCCCACGCGACCAGTAAAATCATCATGCCAGGTGACGTAATACAAATCGACTTTGGCATTAAGTTATATGACCGTTGGGTGAGCGACATTCAACGCTTTGCTTATGTGTTAAAACCTGGCGAAACCGATGCTCCGTCGCATATTAAACATTATTGGAAAAGTGGTAGAGACGGAGGCTTTGCTGCATTTGAAGCAATGAAGCCCGGCGTTAAAGGTATTGATGTAGATGCGGCGCAAAGTAAACTTATGCAACAAAACGGCAGTGAGCCTGTTATGTGGAGCACGGGCCACCCGGTGGGGTATGTGGCTCATGACACCGGCCCTAATTTGGGTGGTTCGCGTGGCGCAACCGTTCGACCTGCTGCCCAAAAGCCTCTTAAAAAAGGCATGGTGTTTGCGTTTGATGGTTTTCATAGCTGGAAGCGTGAAGATGGCACGTTCAAAACAATTTCGGTAGAAGAAATGGCGGTTATTACCGAAGATGGCGCGCGTTATTTGATACCGCCACAACAAGACTTGATCCTTATTTCACCCGCGAACACAGGCACAAAAACGGTGGAGTCAAAATAAGGGCTAACATCAGCTTTACTCGACAGCGCGCTGCCACTTGTTATTGAAAAGCATCGCGCGTTGAGTAGACCATGGGGTCAGGCACAATTACCACGTAGTTTTTTTCTGTGTTTTCATTCATCAATGCTACAATACGCTCATTCAATATGAGCGTACTTATACTATGACTTTCGAAGAACTCGAATTAGACGACGAATTATGTCGTGCAGTTGCTGCCATGGGCTTTGAGACCCCAACCAGCGTACAGCAACTCGTTATCCCCCATGCGATGGATGGGCGTGATATTTTAGCCTCAGCCCCAACGGGAACAGGTAAAACAGCTGGATTCTTGCTACCAGCATGCCAGTTTCTTTTAGATTACCCGCGTAAACAGCCGGGTGCGACACGCATTCTTATTCTCACACCAACGCGAGAACTTGCACTACAGGTGTACGAACAAGCGAAGGCAATCACGCAATATACCGATATTGTTTGCGGTGTGATCACCGGTGGGATCAACTACGGCACAGACAAAGAAACGTTAAGTCAAAATCTTGATATTCTTGTTGCGACACCAGGTCGACTTCTTGAGCACATTGAGAAAGAAACAGCAGATTGCCGAGATATCGAGTGCCTTATACTTGATGAAGCCGACCGTATGCTTGATATGGGTTTCTCCACGGTGGTCAATCAGATAGCGACAGAAGCACGTTGGCGCAAACAAAATCTTTTATTCTCAGCCACGCTAGAAGGCGCAGGGGTAAGAAATTTTGCAAAGGATATTCTTAATAACCCTGAGGTGATTGAAGCGACACCTTCGCGTAAAGAAAAGAATAAAATCCACCAATGGTATCATTTAGCGGATGATATGAAGCATAAACAGGCACTCCTTGTTCATATTTTAAAAGAACAAGTAACCAGTGCTGTGGTGTTCTTCAAAACCCGCGATCGCCTTCAAATGATGAAAGACTATCTTGCATCGCAAGACATTGCGGTATGTTGGCTTCAAGGTGAAATGCCTCAAGACAAGCGTAATGCTGCAATGGCCCGTTTTAAGAGCGGCGAGGTACCTATTCTTCTTGCAACCGACGTAGCAGCGCGAGGCATTGATGTGCCTGACGTAAGTCACGTAATTAATTTCGATATGCCACGTAAAGCAGATATTTACGTTCACCGTATCGGAAGAACAGGCCGCGCGGGCGCTAAAGGCACAGCGATATCGCTGGTTGAGGCGCATGATTTTGCCATGGTGCCTAAAGTGTCACGTTACATGGATGAGCCTTTCAAGGCCCGTGTTATTGCTGAGCTTAGACCACAAAACAAAACGCCGAAAGTTGGAGCCAAGAAGAAAAAAACCAAAGCGAAAAGCAAGGTAAAGGCAAAGACTAAAACGAAAGTACGCACAAAGCGTGCTAAGTAACGTTTTCGGTTGTTATTTAAAGAGTATCTGAAATGACGTTTCCTCAAAAAATCGTTCTGGCATCAGGTAACCAAGGCAAAGTTAAAGAGTTTACGTCACTCTTTGCCGAGTATGGTGTTGATGTCGTTGCTCAAAAAGAACTTGGTGTTCAAGATGTCCCCGAAACGGGCACAACATTTGTTGAGAATGCCATTATCAAAGCCCGCCATGCAGCGAAAGAAACCGGGCTTCCTGCGATTGCTGATGATTCAGGACTTGTGGTTGATGCATTAGGTGGCGCGCCAGGTATTTACTCTGCGCGCTACGCCGGTGAAAACGCCACAGATAGTGATAACATTGATAAACTATTAACGTCTTTGCACGAGCAAGAAAATCGCAAGGCGCATTTTTTTTGTACCTTAGTGTTCATGCGCCATGCAGATGATCCGGTGCCTTTGGTAAGCCAAGGAAAGTGGTTGGGTGAAATACTTGAGAAACGCCAAGGCGATGGCGGCTTTGGTTATGACCCCGTTTTTAATGTACCCAGTCATAACATGACGGCAGCACAACTAGATAAAACAGAAAAAAACCGCATTAGTCACCGCGGTAAAGCTCTTGCCGTGTTACTTGATGCAATGAGAAATACGTTTGCGTAATCCCCCGCTGAGTTTGTATGTACATATTCCTTGGTGCGTTCAAAAGTGTCCGTACTGCGATTTTAATTCGCACGGATTAAAATCTTCGCTGCCAGAAAAAGAATATGTGGCTCATTTGCTTGATGACCTTGCGTTGGATGCGAAGCGCATTGGTAATCGGCAGATAGACACCATATTTATTGGCGGCGGTACACCAAGTTTGTTTTCAGCAGACGCCATCTATGCATTACTAGACGGCATAAAAAAACGCGTTAACCTTTCTGCGCATGCTGAAATAACCATGGAAGCGAACCCCGGCACCGTTGAAAGCGGTAAATTTTCAGGTTTTTATGACGCTGGAATAAATCGGATGTCTGTAGGTATTCAGAGCTTTCAAACCAAGCACTTAGAAGTGCTTGGTCGAATTCATGACAGCAATCAAGCCCGCATGGCGGTGCAACAAGCTCACGCAGCAGGCTTGCCCACGTTTAACCTAGACCTTATGCATGGTTTGCCTGACCAAACGGTAGAAAACGCGATGTCCGACCTTAACGACGGTATCGCGCTGAACCCCTATCACCTTTCTTGGTATCAATTAACGATTGAACCCAATACGCCGTTTTACTCTCGCCCGCCAGACCTTCCTGATGACGATATATTGTGGGACATTCAGCAAGATGGCCATCAAAAATTGCGCGAGGCCGGTTACGAGCAGTATGAGATCTCGGCGTATGCGAAGCCGGGTCACCAATGTAACCACAACCTCAATTATTGGCGTTTTGGAGACTATTTAGGCATTGGTTGTGGTGCGCATGGTAAAATAACTGACCGAGCAAGCGGCACAATAACACGCACTGTTAAGGTGAAGCATCCAAGAGGCTACATGGAAATAAGCCGGCCTTACCTTGATAGCGAGCAAGTCGTTGCTGCAGATGATTTGCCCTTTGAGTTTTTCATGAATCGGTTCAGGCTGGTTGAGCCGTGCCCAATAGACGACTTTGAAGCCTTGACAGGGCAGCCTTTATCAACAGAGGTTAACACAGCCTTGAACGATGCAGAGCAGCAGGGGCTACTTGTCACGACCTCGTCGACCTGGCAGGTCACTGACAAAGGCAGACGCTACCTCAACACCTTGCTGTCTTGCTTTGTATAACCATTCTCTGGTTAGTGAGCCAACCATTAATTGTTGTCGTTAGAAGATGCTGTCTCTGACGTAATAATATTATAGCGCTCAAAACTGGGAAGGGTTCTACGCAGGTTTTCCTCTGCAACATCTAACCGCTTAAGTTTATCGCAAAACCATTGTGCCTTTTTGCGAAGTGTAATGGCCTTATCACCCATGTCTCGCTCTAATTGCTCGCCTACCGCACCGAGCTGCCGGGTTATTTCAGCCACTTTGTCACTGTTCACTTCGCCGCTATTCGTGTTGATGCCGCTTATTGCAGAGAGGATCCCACCAACGGATGTCGAAATAGCTTCTTCTAGTTGTGCTTCAATTTCACTGTCAACAAAATCGTCAACGCTCTCAAGTGACCCTGGCCCAATAAAGTAGTGATTACTGGCGTGCCTAAACTTATCTTTTACCCGGTTTTGTACCCGCTTCATGGCCGCGTTAAGACGTTCATAACTATCATGGTCACTTCCCACCAGCCCCAGATAAACATGCTCGATAGTGTCAATGGCGATATCGACCCCCTCAGTGGCGAGCACGATCATCTTGGGCACCACATAATGTAACCCTTCAGCGTATTCGTTTAACCAGGCGCGTTGTTCAAGGTCGAGAGTTTGCCATCTCCCTCCAATGAATAATTGAGATTGATCGTTTATTTGCACCACGGTGCGCGTTTTATCCATAACGCGAATTTGGTTGCTATTTACCGCTATTCCATAAGCAAAATCGATATCACAGGTAAATTCAGCATGCGCCTCACCTGCCTGTAATGAACACATCAGGAGTAGCATTGAGAGTAAGAAATGATTAACGGTATTTTTCATACCTATCATTGTGGCTAGCTTGGAAAGAAATAAAAAGACATCATGAGGCTAACGGACGAATAATCAGGGTGAACTATCTGCCGGTCATTAGATGTCTTAATTTTTTGTAAACAATAGCAATAGAGAATTCGCAAAGAGTAATATTATCACTACGCTAGCTATCACAATGTAGCGTAGGTTTTAATCGGTCTTCGTTCTCACTAACCTTACATAGACGAAGCGATTCTTTTCTTTTATTGAGTGGCTTGAATTGAAAAATGCAACCACCCAAGCGCGGTCAGGATCGCGCATGGAAGGCGTTGACGTCCAAAAGTCATCTGCCGGTGTAGCCGGAAAAAGAGAGCTATTGACCGCTGGGCGAACGCAATCCCTTTCAACAATAGATGCTAATTCTTTAACGTTAGGTAATCGCCAGCCCAACAGTTCCTCATCATTCGCTTCGTGAGCTACTTGTAATGCTTCTTGCCAAGTGAACTTGGTCGGCTCGCCTGAACACGTTGAACCATTCCATGTCTGACCTTCTGCACATCGCCGCCAAATAAGGTCGGTTGTTGAATGTAATAACGTGCTAGTGGTAACCGTTTCAAAGTCATCGTTTGGCGTTGTTTCTAGGCCATCAGAAAGACAAGTTTGTGCTGCTGTACTTGCAGCAAAAACACATGTTGAAGCAATGAAAAACCATTTTTTAAAAGCTATCTTCATTATTATCTCCCCGCCCTTACTAATCTTACATAACCCGCCGTTGATTTATTGAGGAAATTATCAACACCCGATTCAAAATCTAACGCCCAAGCGTTCTGGGCATCATCACTATTTACGCCATCGGCACTTGGAACAGAGGTCCAATACCAAATCGGTGTCGACGAGACTGTGCCGGTATTTGGAAAGTAATCCTCGTCAACAGCCACCCCCGAGGTTAGACCAAGATGCATAATAGAGAATAGCTCTTGATGTGTAGGCATTCTCCAATCAAAGAATCCGCACAGCCCTTGCCCATTAATTGCTTCTACATATGCCTGCGTGTTGCAGTTGGTTAAAGCGCAAGCCGTTGTGGTGCCGTTTACATCGCCTTCAAACCCACCATTCACCTCATCGCTATACCATGAGTAGGTTGAATCCTTATCTTGTAGTCCACCATCGTCGCGCTTCACTTCCCAGATAAGGCCGGTAACGTTGTCTCTTACACAAGAGAATGTCGATGTAGACGCATCTTGCTCGTCTCCATTTTGATTAAGTCGAGTGAAGTCGAAACCCGCTTTGCCTCGCCCTGCTTTTTCAACATATCCATTTTGGTCGATAACATCAGCGCCTCGCTGCCCATCCTGTCCGGGCCATAGGTTTTGCTGTATGCCTTGTGCCACTACAGCCGTACTGGTTGCTTGTCTAAGCACACCCGTATCGTTAATTAATGGTGTTGGCAACGGTTTGACGGAGACTCGAATGGCGTCTTCAACAATATTACCATTAGCATCTCTCACACTTAGCGTATAGGTAACTATTGTTTCTTGAGTGACTAAAGGGGCAATAGCAAAAGTAGATAACGCGTCGTTGTCATCTACTTGCATCAGCGCATTGCGAACAAGCGGGTCGGCATTCGTAGCGACTTCACCACTTTGTTCCCACAAATAGGTTAAGGGCTGTGCATCAGGAATACTCGTCTGTGCAGTACCTTCTAATACGATAACCTCACCACCGAATACCGCTTGAGAAAAGCCTGCATCGGCGGTAGGAAGCGTTTCAGATTGAGACTGCACAACCAACGTAACCAATTCGGCATCTGATGCGCCTTCGGCGTCGGTAACCACAAGTTCAAAAGACAGTGACTCGGTTACGTTAATCAACGGCGTAGTAATTGTTAACGTCGACATGTTTGTGGTAACGCCACTTATTACATTGGTTCCCGCGGTTTGTGACCACGTATATGTTGCTATCTGGCTAGCGGAATTGGCAGCGTCTGCGTCAGAACTTGCACTGCCATCTAACGTTATTTCAACACCACCAGGAAACGTGTTTGTATCAAGTCCACTCCATGAAGGCACAGAAATACTCGCAACCGGCGCAATATTAACAGGCGACACCGTAATAACCCGCTCATCGCTTGCTGTGTTACCCGCAGTATCATTTACCGATACGGTTAACGTATATGCAGAATTTTGTGTTACCGCAGGCGCCTCAAAACTTGCTGATGCAACAGAAGTGTCATCATGAATAATGGACAATACAGGTGAAGAAGACCACGAGTACGTGTATTCGCCGTTTCCTCCACTGACCTGTGCGTCTAACGCAAATGAGGCACCTTCGGTGACTGTTGCATCGGGACCTGCATTAATTACGAGCGTTGTATTGGTGCCGCTAACACCGTCGCTACTTGTTCCGCCACCACCACACGCAGATACCATTATTATCATTACCAATGTCAGCACATGCTTGTTGGCACTGACGATATTTGAAAAGGAAGAAATTAAAAAAAGACGAGCAACGGACATAGTCTCTCCGGCATGGCTAGAAAAATAATAATGAGGTAAAAATACTAGGGCAATATCAACGTATGACGTATGGCTACAAAAGAAGGGGGCGAAGGAATGGACTGCGCTTAGCGCATACGCTGTCGCCTCTCTTGTGCCTCTGACTCTTGAACTTGCAACGCTTCTAACTGCTTTTTACCTACAGCAACATCTGTCATGTCGTAAATCATCATGCTGATATAATCAACCGTTCCTGTTGCCGACGTAAGTGGAGACAGGGTGATATTTTGGTACATGTACAGTTCACTTCCTGTAATCGGCCGATAATTAGGAAACTTGAGTAGATAAGGGCGTTGTTCCCATGTCATAAACGCACGGGTTTTAAGATCGAACACTGGCTTTGCTTTCTTTTCAAACCAGTCTTGTTTAATTGCGGGAAACAAAGAAAACAATGATTTATCACGCACATCGCTCGGCAGAAGGCCGCTGTGGCTTTCCATAAAGCCATTCCATACTTTCACTTTAAACTGCCTGTCGACCACAACGATACCGACGTCGACCGTTTGAAGCATATCCATCATCCAATGAAACTCGAGTAAATCGTCTAGCTGCTGACTCATTAGAAATCCTCCAACAAGTGGGCAAGCTTCGAATTCATCATTTTCATCGACTCTTCTGTAAACAACAAGATAAGGTCACACTGAACGTTATAACCCTCTAGGCCATAACTTAACTCGATGGCGAGCGTGCGCTTCCATTTAATTTTGTTCATGCTGATTATTTCGGTAATGGCTCTGTGTTGACCCAGAACGATGGGATGCCCCTGGCTGAAATTAACATCCATTTGATGGGCTAATCCCGTCAAGCACGTCCCTATTAAGATGCTGGCTGCATCCATCAGTAATTCTAGCTGCAGCTGGTCATCAACTTCACCCTCTACATTTAATATTTTCGCAACATCTTCAAAGCTACTATCACTTAATATGCAAAGTGCCTCACCGCTAATACTGGGCCCCAGAAAGCCTTGACACACTGCAGTCACCCGCTCGTGGGTTTCAATGTCTGAGAGCATCATATGCACTTCAGAGACTTCAATAAGGTTAACATTAGGAATAGGGAGACGAACAAATACATTCATTATTCTGGCGAGATGGTCACCGGCCTGCCCCATGGCGATGTTGGTAATTTCTTGGTAGCAGTCCCTGATATCCGGGTCTAGTGGTGGGAGTTCGACGACCTCTTCTACTTCAGCATGCAAAACATCATGCTTATCTAGGACATTGGCGAGCGCTGACGGGTCGACAGGTTTTCGAATAAAGTCTAGCGCACCTAACGCCGTAACGCGCTCATGCGCTTCAGGCTGAATATCACCTGATATGACAATGGTTTTGGTCCCTAACCCTTGTTTTTTAATCGCTTCCAGCGTGCCATAACCGTCAAGTACGGGCATATTTAGGTCCAGTAACAACAAGTCACCTTTGCCCTCAGCCAATGCCGCTAACGCCTCTTGGCCATTCTTAGCAAAGTGAACAGCCACTTCCCAATCTTGTGGCAGGCATTTAGCTACTTGTTTACGCGCTACTAAGGAATCGTCACAGACGAGTACAGAAAACATTAAGCGATTCTACCACCTAGCTTGTTGATACCATATGGAACACATTGAATACATTTCAGTATATCGGCAACAAAACCGCAAACTAAAATGATTAAAACGATATATGCGAATATTGTCTCGAATTTACTCTTTAAGGAATAGCACTTTTGGAGGAATTTGCCATAAAACGAACGAAAATACCTAATAATGGAGATTATTTAAGCAAGGATAATTAGCGGCAATATTATAGCGGTAGCAATACCATTGATACATAAAGCAATAGTGGCCATTGCCGCTACGTCTTCACCCATATGAACAGCCTTTGCTGTTCCAATCGCATGCGCAACAGTTCCTAAAGCGATACCTTGGGCTTCTCGACTGGTGACGTTAAACAGCGCAAATATAGTACTCGACAACACCGCGCCTACCACGCCAGATAAAATTACAAATACCGCCGCAAGTGCGGGTATACCACCGATTTGAACACTGGTCTCCATGGCTAGCGGCGTCGTGATGGACTTCGCTAACATGGTTAGCTGCATGGCCAGAGGCGCATCGCACGCCCATAATGTTGTCCACGCCATAATAGGGGTAATTAGCCCGCCAATCATAATACTGACCGCTAAGCGCCAACCATAATGCATTAATTGCTGCCATTGGCGATAAATGGGTAACGCAAGGGCAACCGTAGCAGGGCCTAACAACCAATGTAGTAACGACGCAGAGTGTTGATAAACCACGATAGGTGTAGCGCTCAAATACGCCATGACACCTACCACGGTAGCTGTAAAAATAAGAGGGTGCGTCAGCGAATGACCTCCCGCTCTGCGGTGAATATACAAACCGCCTATATAAGCCAGTAGTGTAACCGTTAGCCAGAGTACGCCGTTCAAGGTAGCCGCTGACAGTAACGCGTCAATCATTGCCTGGCGTCCCATGGCCGTCATTTTTTATCGAATGCAACGTATGGGTACGCAAAATTTTACTGGCTATCCATGCTGTTATGCCCAAACAAAGAGCGGTGACACCGACGACAGCCAAGGTTAACGAGAAAAGATGCGTTTGAATGTCTGACCAATAAAGGCTTACACCAAGTACGGCCGGTACAAACAATAACGACATGTGTTTTAAAAGCGGTGCTGATGACACCGCAACCGCATGTTCAATGCGAGGTGCTAAAAATAGTAACAATAGCAAGAGTAAAAGGCCTATTAAGGACGCTGGGAACGGCAAAGATGTGCTGTGTTTTATGGCGATGCCAGAATAATAACACCCTAATATGGCAAGTGTGCCCACTACAATTTTTACGGCCTGATTCACTCCACTGCCCCTTGGTCCATGCGTTGCGTTACACCAAAACACTATACGTGTTTCTTAGCAAGAATGAAGTGTAGCGCTTCATATTGTGCACAGCCTACTCGACCTTGGTCGTATACCCCATTATCTCTGTCACGCGGGCCGGTTAGTTACAATGGGTGGGGTTTGCCAATGTAGATTCAAGTATTTTTGACTAACGCGAAACGTTATCCCGTCGGTCATTACTGCATGTACTCGATTACCCTTGGTTTGTGTCTCTTTTAAAAAACGCGTATTCACCACAACCGAGCGACTACAACGCAGAAAATCAGTACTTTTAAGCCTAGCAATCAGGTCACACAGGGTCGTTCTGGCAACAATATTTTGTGACACGGTTTGAATACACATGTAGTCACCTGCAGCCTCTATCCACTTAATCTCATTAGGGTGTAAACAGAGCCACCCATCATCAGATTTGATGCTCATCAAGTCGTCATCAGCGTGTTGTAAATAGCGCTGCTTTAACATTGAAAGCACCGCCGGTTTCGCCAAACCATATTGCTTACACAAGCCCTGCAACATATGTTGATATTGCTGCTGCCGTTTTTCTAATGCTATTTTCGCCACAAGCAACGAATCCAGTTTAGCGACTTGCTGAGCAGAAAATGGATAGCACAGAAACCCAGTAGCATTTTGTTCATATGCCTTTAGCGCATCGCTATTGTTGCATCCAATCGCAATCCAGATTGCGCGTTGCGTTGTTGGCATAGTGGTATTCGACATGCAAAATACCACGGTTTCACGTTCTTGCTCATGACGACTTGGTATCTCATGAGGGGTCGCAACTTGTTCTACTTTATCGTATGTATTGTACTGACAAAGCATCTTATAAAGTGCCATAGACTGAGACGCACAAGGAAGACATATTAATGCATTCATAGTCGTTGCCTAATCGTGAAGTGAATTGTCGCTGTGTACAAGCCACCTGGCTGGCGGCCTATACACAAGCAAGTACGCATCGAACGATTCCTAGCGTTTTGCAGTTAATATAGTGCTACGAGCGTTTAGGTTGTGCGCGATAACACTATTTGTTTGAGCTGCATTGTGAGTGAGTGAAAAGGTCAACATATCTTGACCGTTGCATACCAGCCCTGCATTCAACTTAGAAAAGCTAAGCCCTGTATTTTTTACTGCTCGGTTTAGCGCTAATCGGCTGTCATTTTTAATTGCTGTACATACGGCAACTAAATCGTTTTCCATATGCAGCGGATAGTCTTTTGCAGCGGCTGTGGCAGCGGTAAAGGTAAGTGAGGTGCCAATAAGTAATGCGAATGTAGCTTTGCGTGAGATAGACATAATTATTTCCTTTATTCGTTTAAGTAATGCGGTGACTACCTCTTTCTGCCTCCGCCTCTATAAACTAGTGAAATATTGTTAGAATCACGTTATAAAAACGGTAAATCACCGCTGTACACGCTGTTGCGATAAGGTAACAATAAAGGCCGATAAATAGTCGCCAGAAGCCGTCATTCACCGTGATGTGAACACACTTTGATACAACCATAAAAAACGATGCAAGGATGTGACGATGTTGGAAGAAGAACACTACGATGCAATCAGCCATCAGATTAGGCCCGGTGATGTCATCGCCTTCGGAGGCAATAGCTTATTTTCTCGTTGGGCCAAATTTACGTCAGACTCCGTCGTAACGCACGTTGCTATCGTAATGCAAACAAACGTTTTTGATGCCTCTACCGGTTCTTATTTTAATCAAGTTATTGAAGCAACTACGTATAACGGCGAAAGGGGCGTTATGCTAAATAAGTTGTGCGATCGCGTTAATACATACCGTGGTGACATGTGGTGGCTGCCATTAGGCGATGAAGCGAGAAACGATTTCGAACTGAACAAAAACTCATTTTTCACGTTCATGTTTGCGCAAGATGGCGAAGCGTACGATATAAGGCAATTGTTTGGTTCGGTCGTCGATGCGTTTGATGACCACCCCGTGTTTGGCCCTTTAACGTATAATCAAGAAGACTTTACCCGTTGGTTTTGTTCTGAGTTAGTCGCACAAGGGTTAAAGCAGGCAGGGGTTATAAACGGCGTTAATGCGTCAGAAGTGACGCCTATAGATATTTGCCGTTTTGCGATATTTGAAGAAAAATATGTGCAGGTAAAAGGCGAAAGTAAACATATTGTTGGCTTTAACCGAATACCACCAAACAATTGGGGTCAGATTGCCTGACCCAATAATGCTGTAGAGGCAGAAGTATAAGGGTTAGAAAATGCTATCTTGGTGAATTTTGATAAACATACTCGTACCGATTTTTGAGTAATCGATTTTATATTCTTTACCGTTCAATGTTTGTATAAAGACAAGGGTTTTCTCGTCCCCAAACACATCACCCATTGTAATGTCGACCAACTCCATATCCATCATTTTAGCTTCACGTTTATTATCAGGAATCTTACCTTCATAAGGCTTTATTCCTTTATAGGTAACGATAACGGGCGGGTGCTCATCGCCATTAATAATAAGTAAGTCTAATTTTCGAATTTTATGAATTATGGTATTACGACCGCTAGTAATGAAAGGTTTCTCTGTCATTCTTGTCTCCGCGCCAGCTCGCTTGCTTTGTAGTTATTTTAATTTAATCCAACAGCTTAAAGTGTACCACGATATAAGCAAGGGCATATAAGCATTTGGTTGATGTCTACGTCTAAAGTATAAACACTTTTTACAATATTCGGTATTTTTCGTTACAAGATAGTCGAATCTTTATGTTTTTCTACAAATTCAGGGTCAGTAAGGCTTTTTAGAAACGCAACTAAAGCCTTTCGCTCTTCGTCACTTAGCACAAAGCCTTTTATAAACGGACTTCTATAACGGTTTTTTATCTCGCGGTGATTTCCGCCTCGCGCATAAAAGTCTACGACGTCTTCTAACGACGCAATACTACCGTCGTGCATATAAGGCGCAGTCAATGCAATATTACGTAGCGTGGGCGCACGAAACTTTCCCATGTGTTCGGGGTTATGTGTCACACTCATTAATCCAGTGTCGATTAGGGGGTACCCGCCTTCGCCATCTTCATTGTACAACCCAGTATTGTGAAACGGCCTTAACACTAACGGTTGCGCAGCATGAATAGTAGACTGGGTTAGGTTTATCCCTCCGTGGCAATGAAAACATTCAGTACGCTCAGAGAAGAACAAATTTAAACCTTTTACTTGTTCGGTGGTAAGCGCTGTATCATCGCCGCCGTAGGCATACTGATCGAATGCGCTGTTAAACGAGGTAAGGCTTCTTACATAACTTGCTAGCGCTTTAACAACATGGTTCATCGACGGCGTGTCATTCCCGTAGGCCGCATTAAACATTTGTTTATAAGCGGGCGAACTCAGCCTTTCTAAAATACGCTCTTCATTGCCGGTAACGCCCATCTCCACGGGGTGCTCGTTAAAAAGTGGGATCATGATTTGGTCTTCAATCGTCGCCAAACCATTGTGTGCCCACGTAAATGTGGCGTTATAGGCCACATTTACAAGTGCTAGCGCATTACGATTAAGACTGTCGCCATTTGCACCAACAGAAACCTTGTTAGCCTCGGCAAATGCCAACGCAGGATCATGACAGCTTGAACATGCCGTAGTATGGTTGCCACTTAGTGCAGTATCGAAGAACAGCGCCTTTCCTAACTCGACACTTTCAACGGTAATAGGGTTGTCATCTGGCATCACGGGCGGCGGCACGTTATGCGGTAAATCCCATGAATAGGGTGTGGGCGCTTTACTACAGGCACACAATAAGCATGCTAACGCCGCACAGACTATCCGTTTCGCGGCTAATCCCATGTTAACCATGGGCGTACTAATAAATTCTTTAATAGCTGACGACAAGGCTGAGCCTCAGGGCTTTCAAACATGCAGCCTTTGCTATCGTTCAAATTAACCTGTGCGGTAATCGTTGGCACCGACAGGGCTAGCCCCAAATCATAATCCAGTTGGCTCATTGGCAATATGACCTCTACCCTATTAGTAAATGCGCATGCCTGTTTTGGTGCACGCACCGCTGCGTCAGATTCGCATCCTATGCTACCTAAGTGATAGGACCACGACTTTTCTGGATCTGCACTGTTACTAAGATCTAATCGTAGAAATTTATGTCCATTTTGCCAACTCCAAAACATAGAACTGTCATTAAGCGGTGATACCTGAGTAAGCGGATTGGCATGGTTTTCATCGAACGGTAGCCCTACCGTAAAACGAAGATTAGTCGATAACTTCAGAAGCTTTTCCGACACGTCAAGCACAATACTGTCGTTCCCTTCTTCAGGATTGCTGCACAATGTATGAAACTTTAATAAAGCCGTGGATGGCGTTTGCCACGTAGTTTGCTTGAATTTTACCGAATGCCACTTTCCATCAACTCGAATAGCGGGGTTACTAATATACATTCCAAAATAGTTAACCAGCCATTTGCTCTCACCAATTTTCATTTGCATTGGGCATGCAGCTGTTTCAACACCGGTTAAGGAAAATGGTATTTCACCAGGCTCTCTCCCGCCAAACCCTAGTTCAGCACAGCCTAATAAACCGAACAGTAACGCTGGAATTACAGTAAAGCGCGCAAGGTTTTTCATTCTTAAATTTACTTCCTTTCATTTTCTGGTACTTTTTTGAGCAACGCTTTACAAGGACGAGACGATGATACTCAAAAAACTTACCCTAATAGTGCTGCTTCTCGCATTCTCGAGTCAAGATGTACTTGCTCATGCTGAGCATGACAAGGCTCGATTTGTCGCCGAAGACGGTGAAGATGTCGGACGTTGCGATAATCGCTTTAGACCGTGCGCAACAATACGCTTTGCGGCTATGCAAGCCAATAAGGGAGATAGCGTTCTTGTCGCCGCGGGAACCTACTTGTTCAAGAATCCTACTGATGCGCAGGTACTAAATGATGCGCTAATGCCAGTTGTCGGTGGGTTTAGTCGTATAGATCATTTTCAAATACAAAACCCTAGCGTGCATAAAACGACACTTGTCAATGTGCCGGTTGACTTAACCTCTGACCTTTATGACAACGGCTTTGATGTGATTGTTGATGCTAAAGGTACCCGTAGTCTAGATACTGTCGATAAAAAAGAACATCGCACATTATCTCAACGCATATCTACAAACCTACCATGCAACGATGGAATGGCAGGTGAATACCCTTGTAAAGGCATATCCCTGCTATCACATGTTCCGGTCAGCGCGCTGTCTTCCCTCTCATCAGAAGCCAACGATATTTGGGGCCACGTAGATTTAAATACTAATAAGGAGTACGCAATTATCGGCATGCAGCGAAGCGTGGCCGTAGTAGATGTGTCAGACGCCTCAAACCCTGTAGTTGTCGGTGAAATAACGGGGCAATCCACAGTATGGCGCGATATAAAAGTATTTCAGTATTTCGATGACACTGCAAAAAGATGGCGTGCTTATGCTTATTCTACCGCCGATAGTGTTTCTGAAGGTTTTTCGGTTATTGACTTGAATAATTTACCCAATGAAGTCTCTCTGGTAACTCGGATCACCGATGATAACTCAGCGCACAACATTTATATTTCAAACGTAGATTATGCGTTCAATACCTCATTAAATATGGCGACGCCGCAAATACACATTACGGGGCAAAATACCAATGGTGGGGCATTTCGCTCTTACAGTTTAGCTACGCCTCAACTGCCGTTAGCTACTTATATTCCCTCTGGACTAACAAGAAGTGATTACACGCATGATGCATCATCAATGCTTGTAACCGATAGCCGCGCGCAAACCGATTGCGTTAATGCGAACGCATCGGGCTGTACCGTTATACTCGATTTTAACGAAGGTACAATGCGCTTGTGGGATCATACTAACCCAAGCAGCGTTACTGAACTAAGTAGTGCCGGTTACGTTGATAGCGCTTATACGCACAGCGGTTGGTACAGCGAAGATATGCAATACACGTTTGTTCATGACGAACTTGATGAACGTAACTCGTCGCTCAATACACGGGTTATGGTGTTTGATGTGTCGTCGCTCACCACGCCCCAACTTGTTTCTATTTGGGTAAGTGATAATGCCACGGTCGATCATAACGGCTATGTTCGTGGCGATCGTTACTACATGTCTAATTACGAACGCGGCCTTACTATTTTAGATATTTCAGATCCGACAGCGCCTGTTGAAGCCGGCTTTTTTGACACGTATCCGGCATTTAATACATCTAATTTCAATGGCGCATGGGGGGTATACCCTTTCTTGCCTAGCGGTAACATTTTAGTCAGTGATATCCAAGGTGGTTTGTATGTATTAAAAGACGAGACGTTAAGCAACAAACCACAGGTTGGTTTTGACGTTACTCAAATTGTTACCGAAGCGGATAGCGCAGTAACCCTTACCGTAAACAAGCAAGGCGATGCGGCGGCAGAAGTAAGCTATGAGATTATTGCTGGCGCCACTGACGACAATGACGTTGCGCTAAGCAGCGGGCAGTTAATTTGGGGGGCAAACGACACGGCCCCTCAAACCATTTCATTGGCCATTGGTAATAATGAAGCTGGCGAGACCACAGAAAAGTTTTTCGTAAGGCTTTTTAATGCAAAAGGTTTAGGCATTACGCCAGGCAAAGGTTATGCGCTTATTGCGATAAGCGGGGAAGTGCAACCAGGTGTGGCAGAATTAGGTGTACAAACGTTAACCGCTCTCGAGCCCTCGGGTTCTGTGAGTGTGAATGTATCCCGTCAAGGGGGGGATGATGGCACTTTGACTATCAACTATGCATTAGTGTCTGATACAGCAATGGCTGGAGAAGACTTCATTGCGCAATCAGGCACCTTGACATGGCTCGATGAAGACACCGCCCCGAAAACAATTACCGCAGAACTGATTGATGATACCGACGGCGAGACGCAAGAGTCCTTTACTATTGAGTTATCGGCAGAGAACTCCGACTTACTAGGGAACTTCACCACGACAGTCATCAATATTAAAGATGACGAGTCTAATCAGGCCCCTATCGTTAACGCGGGTGAAGATACAACAGTAAACACACGAGCAACGCAGTCTTTGGTAGGAAGTGCATCCGATCCGGAGGGAAATTTAGTTAGTATACTGTGGGAGCAAACCAGTGGTACTGAGGTTGAAATACGAAATTCAGGTGCGTTCACTGCTCGCTTTACCGCGCCTAATGAGGCGACAACGCTGATATTTTCGCTAAGTGCAACCGATGAATTTGGCGTTAGAAGTTCCGACACCGTGACAGTAGAGGTACAAGCTGCACCAGAGGAAACCCCAGACCCTATCGTATTACCTACCCCACCACAAAATAACGACTCATCTGGCGGCGGTAGCAATACGCTATGGGCGCTGTTCAGTATGGTAGTTGCTATTGCATTACGAAGGCAGGCAAAAGTACAAAGAAAAGGCAGACAACCGCTCTACTGAACAAAAATAAAGCAATCACACCATAAAGCCATCAGCGAGGCGTGACAAGGCAAAAAAAACTGCTTATACTTGCGCTCGCTTTTGGTTGTTATCACTAACAAAGCAAAAAGCGTCTTCAAAGTGTGGCCCAATAGCTCAGTTGGTTAGAGCATCCGACTCATAATCGGCAGGTCCCCTGTTCAAGTCAGGGTTGGGCCACCATTTTTCTTCTATGCTTTCTCTACTTTTTATGCAACATGATGTTGAGCATCTTTAGTTGCGGTTTCAAATTCAGTTCACTCTCTAGCGTTGTACCAGTCGCACTATGAATGCAGGAACTGGCTGTAGGTATCTAGTATTGACGGTCTTTCCCAATGTAAAAAGTGGCCAGCATCGGGCACTAACTCATAAACACAGTCTGGTATCTTGCTTACCGCAGCGCGAATGCCCTCATGATCAAGAATAGTATCGTGCTCTCCGCATATAACGAGTGTCTTTGCGGTTATCTCTTGCAAATTAATGAGCTTACTTATATCTCGACTGTTTTTCACAAACTCGCAGTGTTCATAAAAGTTCAGTAGCTCTTTCTCATCCATGGTAGAGAACTGTTGTATCATTTGCTGCTTTTGAGACGCGGGAATAAACTGGCCAAACGTTTCTATCATTAGCGGCGCAATATTATCCACATCACCCGATTTAAACAGTGCTTGCCCACGGTGTATGAGCGCTAAAATAGTATCGTTAGTCGATACACCGAAGCTCCCTAAAATCATTTTTTCAATTTTTTCAGGGTGCTTTGCTGCGATATAAGCCGCTAGAATAGTGCCCCACGATGCTGCCGCTAAGCTAACCGTATCGCCAGATGTGGTGGCCGCGATAACGTCGAGTAAAACCTGTTGCTGCTCTTCGAATGTTACCTGAGGGTCGCCCGACAGTATTTCGGCTCGTCCAGTGCCAGGTAAATCAAATACAACAACAGAAAACGATGGAACAAAGCGCTTCACAAAACTACGCCACACCGCCATCGTTTGTTTTGCGCCACTTATACATATAATGGTATGCGGCTTGTCGCCATAAATACGAAAGGGTATTAAGAACCTACCTGACTGAGTACTGCCTTTATAAACCTTCATTCGGTTCCTCTTTATCCGTTAGCGTTGCGGTAGTTTTCTATTAATTCGTTTTTATCTACTGTTGGTTTGTCACCAAACCATATAGACCATAGCGATTCATTGAACGTTTTATTGTTCGACGCTACAATTTTTTCATCATTAAAATAGACGGTCAGCACGTCTGATGCAGAGCGCGCCAGCACCAAATGTGTTTGTGCCTCTACGTTTTTGTCAAAGCCGCTTGATAGCGTTTTAATCTTAGTTTCTATGTCAGTTAAATCGCGCCCAGGGTTGTTACGTTTCACGCCCTTTATTAACGCATTTTCTAATTGTTTACGTGACACGCTGCGAAGAAAAACAAGCTCTATCCTTTGTTCTACACTGCCAGACGTTATTAACGAAAACAATGTGTTAGCGTCGACATCACGATTGGCAGGCCATTCCATATAGTGGCTTATGCGATAGATTTTTAGGAAGAAACGTTTTCGAGTAGTGCTGCCGGTTAACTGAAGTGAGCTTTCTGGCTGTATCGTAAAAGGTGAATTGGGGTTGTCAACGGCAGTCGCTATGGGGCTATGCCCAACAAGTAATGAAGCACTGCACACTAATAGAAAAGACTGTATTAGTTGCTTTATGTTCACGCTTTGTCCACATGCGGTTGATTAATGGTAGGTAGACTACCCCTAAAACGAACAATTATATAGCTGAATTACGTACATTTAACCTACCACTTTGCTATTCATTTCTTACGCATTATTTCGATTGTCGTTGCGAACCGAGCAAAGTGGCTACCTGCTCCTGATCAATATTAAGCGCCGTAATAGGAAAAGGAATAACAATACCTTCTTCATCAAACCGCTTTTTAAGCTGTTTAATAAACGCGCTTTTTATAAAGAAACGGTTAAAGTATTCGCGTGTACGCAACATGATTGTCAGGTTAATACTTGAATTATCGAAGGTGTGAAAAATAACAAAGGGTTGGTAGGTGTCTACACCATATTCATGATGTGTAAGAATATCCTCTGCGACCTCTAAACAGACTCGTTCAACTAAGTCTAAGTCTGATTGGTAGTGCACGCCTACTTCAACCGGTACCGATAACTCTCGTTCTGGGTAGTAATAATTGATCAATTTTGAATTCGACAACTTGCTGTTAGGCATAATAACAATATTGTTAGGCAGCATGCGTATCCAGGTAGACCGCCATCCAATTTTTTCGACAAACCCTTGCTCTCCCGAGTCAAGTTCGATGTAGTCGCCTATTCGAATAGGTTTATCCATAACCAACTGAATACCCGAGAAAAAGTTTTCTAACGTAGGCTGAAGTGCCAGCGCAACCGCTAACGATGTAATACCCAAAGATGCAATAACCGGCGTTATTGACACCCCCATCGTGCTTAGAATAATAAGTACGGCCAGCGTTGCCAATATTGCGCGAGCAGCGCCACCGGCAATAGCGCTTGTATTTTTTATCAAAGTAGACTGATTTTTATATCGGGCCAGCGTATAACTAAAAAAGCGCTCTAAGAACAAAAACACGGTGATAATGACACCCGCCTTCACCGCGGCGTCGATTGCCTTAGGTATCTGCTCGTTTTCAATGCCCAACAGGGCAAGTAAACTTCTCGCTAGCATCAGAACAAGCAAAATGATGACGAACGTCAATGGTGTATTGAGCGACAACACCAACACACGATACATGCTAGACATACTGCTTGTTTCAGAGCGGGCTTTTTCTTTTAAACGCACCAAAATAAAGCGTTTTATAGCAAACAGCACAATAACGAACGCAAAAAGGCCGGCTATGGTCAGGGCTCTATCGCTCTGTAGTTCTGCGGGAATGTCCATCATTCGTTACCTTTAATACGCTGCAAACCTAATGAAAGATGCAAAACCTACGCCACTGATTTTTGCATACGCGGTATAGCTTGATAATTACGCAAGCATTACTTATAACAGCACCTTAACCGTTAACCACATTCTTGCTAGCGTACTTGACATGAAAAAAGCTGTTATTTGCACGAAACATGAAAAAGGGGCACTTATTGCTTCTCAGCTCAAGCGTATTGGTTTAGACGTTGTGGAAGACACGTCATTTGATACCGACTCGCTGGGAACCTTTGACATGGAAATAGCTCGCACGCTCTCTCCTCTTGATGCTGCGGCGCACAAAGCGAAGGTTGCCACTAAACTAAACGATACGCAGTTCGGCATAGGCAGCGAGGGAACATTCGGCCAAGGGCCTTACGCTGGCATCGTTAACTGGTGTGAAGAAGTGCTATGTTTGTATGACGCAGAAAGCGACCACACTATCCATGCCTTTGCACAAGGCCCTATATCCGTTAACACTGCCGACATTAATCACGCCGCGCAGTTAATCGAAACCGCTCAGTCATCACCGGAGCAACGTTGGATGATAGCCTTGCCCTCGGGGGTTGAAAAAGGTCTGTCACTTGACGATGTACAACACCTTCTTGCGCATTCGCGAGTATCCTTCCCGTTCACGTTAATGCCAGACTATCGCGCGTGTTATTGCGTAGAACGGCAGGAAATTATTAAGCAAGCAGCGGACGACCTCATCAAACGCTTTAATGCTACGTGTCCGGCCTGCGATACGCCAAACTTTGTTGTAAACCAAACAATAGAGGGGTTACCGTGTGAATATTGCGGTTTTCCTACGCATCAAGTTAAGCGTAGAATAACAACCTGCGATTGTTGTCAGTATCAGCGAGAAGAACCGGTATCGATGTTGGCTAGCCAACAATATTGCCAGCTTTGCAATCCCTAAGCCCGAATGCTTTTAATATCTGCCGAGGAGAATTGGCTTGTCGAGAATGAATTACCATCATTTATATTATTTTTGGCGAGTCGCTAATACCGGTAATTTAACCCAAGTAGCGAACGAAATTCACCTATCGCAATCTGCAATTTCAGCGCAATTAAAACAGTTTCAGCAAAACCTTGGCGTAGAACTACTTACACGACATGGACGCTCGCTTATTCTCACTCCCGAAGGGAAACAAGTTCTCAGCTATGCCGATGAGATTTTTTCAAAAGGGGAAGAACTTGAATCGCTGATCAGTAAAGGCCTCCCTAAACAACTCCGTCACGTATCTATTGGTGTGCTATCGAACTTATCGCGAAATTTTGTCGAGACATTTACGCTTCCACTGCTTAACGACAAATTCGCCACATTCTCATTACAAACGGGTAGCCTTCAATTTTTACTAGACGGGTTATCTAACCTTAAATTTGATGTCATTTTGACAAACCATAATGTGGAACTGGGGCAACAAAATGCCATTTGGCATAGCGAACTCATCTCTCGTCAAGCAATAGAAATTGTGGGCCCATTAAAACCTCGACGAGGACGCTCTTTTCCGCAAAGCTATAATGATGTGTCTTGGGTACTTCCCGCCGTCAACAGTGAAATACGCTCAGCCTTCAGTATTGCTTGTGCTAAACACCAATATACGCCGAAGATAAAAGCAGAAACCAATGATATGGCAATGCTTCGACTGCTGGCACGCGATAGCGGCGCGTTTTCAGTTATGCCTGCGGTTGTTATACGCGATGAGATTGCTAATGAACTGCTGCATATTCAACAAAGCTTGCCCAATGCATACGAACACTTTTATGCCGTTACGTTATCTCGTAAACGCGTTAACCCTCAACTTCAGCAACTGATTGAAAATGTCAAAAACACAAGCGATGTGGCATTGAGCAACGAATAGTAAGCGCCTAGTGAATTACCTCACCGTATATGTGGTTACGCTACGATACGACGAACGCGGTTGTTTATAGCATGCCATGAATCAGTATCTGGCAGCGACTCTATGATAATTCTACTGAGCCCTTGTTCATCCAACGTATGTAGCGCGGCATACAATTGTGCAGCATACTGTTCTGGTGAATCTCCCAACGTAATACAAGACGCATCGAGCACACTGTTTTCTCGCGCAATTTCAGAGTGGGTTATAAAACCAACACGCTTATTGGTGGGTGGCGTTAGCGGCGAATGAGAGTGTCTAAAATATTCAATTATTGCGTCGGTCGATTGCAAAGCAACTGGCGTGACAGGCTGATAGTGCTGCTTAACACTTCCAGGTACAGTAACGCCTGCCTTTTCTGAATAGCTAACGTTAAGCCCCAACGTGTAAGACAGCTGCTCATCATTAATTGGACCTGGTCGCAATATTGAAATCGATGAGCCGGTTACATCAACGATTGTTGACTCAATGCCCACTTCAGCTTGTCCACCATCGATAACCGCTGCAATACGCCCATCAAGTGAGGTAAGCACATGCTGCGCCGATGTCGGACTGATAAACTTATATTTGTTTGCCGACGGCGCCGCTAACCCTAACCCAGTTTCCTTAATAAGCGACAAAAAGTCCTCACTTGCGGGCATACGCAGAACAATTGAATCTTGCCCACCTGTTACACTGTCTGGTACCCAACGTTGCTTTTTAAGCAGCAACGATAAAGGGCCAGGCCAAAAGCGTTCAGCAAGTGTGAATGCGACATCTGGCACCTCTTTTGCCCACTTATTTATATCTTCAATGCTCGCAATGTGAACGATGAGTGGGTTGGTTGCAGGACGCGCTTTGGCCTCAAAAATCCTCGCTACCGCATTTGCATCCGCTGCATTAGCCGCAAGGCCGTATACAGTTTCCGTTTTCACAGCTACGCATTCGCCATCAGCAATAAGCTGCGCTGCGCACTTTATGTCATTGGGGAATCGAAGAACCTGCGTGTTGTATTGCATAAATCATAAGCCTTAAAAAATATATAAGGATGATCGCGCGCACGCATTAAAAAATAAAATGCAATTATCTAAAGTAAAACATATATAAATATGAACCATTAACACCATTTAAAATACTAATTATTTAATAATAAACAATAAATATGAAAACAAAAATTTAACAATTAAAATAAATCTATCATTTATAGACATTCATTCTATTTTTATTGATTTATTAAGCATGCTTTACTCTATAAAAATTTTAAGGAGTAAAGCATGTCATCTCACACTAGCGCGTTACTACTGGTCTCGCTCCCACTGTTTTGGACGGTCCTATCTTGGTTTACAGGACGTACACAAAACAAGTCTCAAAAACTACGAGTCGAGCGCATTGCTATTTTCGGTAGCGTGTCGCTCTTTCTGTTTTCTTTGCTCATCGGCTTTACGTTTGCTGCCGACCTTGCGCCCGGCACCATGCTAGTTACACTAACGCCGTTAAAAGCACTGATCACCCTAACGGTGGTCGCGATAGGCGTTATTTTGATGCGCTTCTCTAGAAACTATCTTGTAGGCGAAGCATGTTACCCTACTTTCTTGCGCTGGATGCAGCTTACACTCTCGGCCGTTGTCGTCACCATATTGGCAAACCATTTTGTTGTGTTTTGGCTGGGCTGGCTCTCTGTCAGTTTATCTCTACACCACCTGCTTTTACTCTACCCTGACAGACCTCGAGCCATCGTTGCCGCCCACAAAAAATTCCTTCTTGCGCGTACTTCGGAGTTGCTTATGGCAGGCGCGTTTACGCTACTTTTTCTTGCATTTGACACCCTCTATATCGACGAACTAGTAGAGAAAGTTGGGGCGTTATCTTTGCTTACTCATACGCAACATACGTATTTCATCTATGCAACCTGCTTGCTCGCCATTGCCGCATTACTAAAATGTGCACAGCTACCTGCTCACGGTTGGTTAATTAATATCGTAGAGTCGGCCACACCGGTAAGTGCCCTGCTTCATGCAGGTGTGATCAACTTAGGTGGCTATCTGCTTTTAACCTTCGCTCCGCTCATCGCTGCCGTTCCCCAGGCGCAATGGATAATACTGATTGCGGCTGGCTTAAGTGTTTTCTTAAGCTCGCTAATAATGACCACTAGGGTGACTGTTAAAGTACGTCTCGCTTGGTCTACATCGTCACAAATGGGGTTGATGTTAATTGAGTGTGCAATGGGCCTTTATGCCCTTGCTGTTATCCACCTCGTGGCACATTCATTTTATAAGGCTTATGCCTTTTTAAACTCAGGTTCGGCGGTGTATGAAGAACTTGAACACGACATTAGTGCGCATCGAACGCCCCTATTTGCTGATTGGCTCAATGCCGCATTTATAACGCTACTTATTGTGTTAGCCGTTTACACACTTAACGACTATCAAGGTCCGTTGAGTCCCTGGGTTTTAGTCAGCTTGGCACTAACCTCATTTCTTGCAATGCGAACCGCGCATGCAGACCAAACTCAACTCTATATTTTTGTTGGTGTTGCTGCGGCACTTGTTACGTCTTACTCCATGGTTAAAGGGCTTGTTCAACATTACGTCGTGTCGGGCTTACCCTCACCTACCGCGCCGTTTTCAGCCATGGACGTTTGGATTAGCGGGCTGTTTATTTGTCTTTTCGTTGCGCATTACTTAATGCAAAGTTTTTCACAGCGAGCAGTAGTTAAGAAGTTTAAACAATACCTTTTCGCAGGCTTTTACCTTGATGAGTGGTTTACCAAAATCACCTTAAAAGTCTATCCGGTCACATTACGAAACACACCTAAACATAACACCCGAGCAGCCACTGTTTCAAAAATTGGGAGCCTATAATGACGGTTATTTCTCTAAACGAACCAACGGTAAATTCAGTAAAAATGAAGCGAGCAGCGACAGAGGCCTGCGAGCTTGTGGCCCCGAACTTCCCACTAGATAAGTCGATTGCAGTAAACCCTTTTTGGAAACTCATTAATGAGCCCATGCAAGACGTATCGGCAAGAGTTCATGCGCTCACCGGCATTTCAACCATAATGCCCTCTACTTACTGGTTAGATTTATATAACGAGGGCGCAATATCAGATTCAGCGATCGCACATAGCTTACAGCAGTACGGCTTGTCCAATGACGTAAAGACGTTCTTAACGCAGCTTACTATGCCAACGAATACCGCAACGTTGCCCAGCATAACGACACTACTTGACGGGTATCGACTGCCCACTGAAATGACTTGGACCGACGAATGTACATTCCAAATTAGTCAGTTTTGCGCGGCGTATTATCAACCCGATTCACCACTAGTGCATATCAACGGCAGCTCTCCCGCAGATGCTTTATATAAAAGTTGGTTGCATGGTTTGAAACACGACGCTGGCATTAATGTATTAATGAATACCAAGAAGCTTACATCCATCTTTAAAACGCTACCGCAAGATATTGAATCTCTGCTGAATGAAGCAAGTGAAACATTACAATTGGAAAGCAGCAAAGCCACGGATTACTTCTATTCCCTTGTCATGAGTATAAACGGGTGGGCGTCTTACATCACATATCGAACATGGCTTAAAGAAAGCGACGAGTTACAAGGTTTACTTGCTATTCGCCTTGCTTGGGAGCTTATTTCTTATCGCTATAACACTACGCATCATGAAGATATTGCCAAGCACATAAGCGTGCGGTGGCGTCATGCCTTACAGCAGCTATCTCACAATATTGTGCAATTTAAGCGTCAGGAGAAGATGCTTTGGGTAATGATGTACGCCTTTGAACATGAGCAGCAACAGCGTCTCCAAGCTCGCTTAACAACCGCGTCGCCATCTCCACAATTACAGCCTGACGTACAAGCAGTATTTTGTATTGATGTTCGTTCTGAAGTTATTCGCCGTGTACTTGAATTGCAAAGCCCGTCTATAAAAACAATGGGCTTCGCAGGCTTTTTTGGAATGCCTATCGCGTACGCTCCCTCGCACACTGATGCGCATCGCCCACAGCTTCCCGGCCTGTTATCCCCTCAACTTACTGTTACTGAAAAAAACACCCTAGCGCATCGGACTGAATTTATTCAACAACGCTCAACCTGGCACAAATGGAGTAAATCTCCGTTAGGCAGTTTCTCTATGGTTGAGTCTGCAGGATGGTGGTATGCCTTTAAATTGCTGAAAAATATGTGGTTGCCATCGGGTAAAGAAAACCCGATTAATGCACTAAGTCATGAGGCGTGCTGGCAAATAGAGAATGAAAAAGGTCCTTTGCAGCTTCATGATAAAGTGGCATTGGCTGCCGGTGCGCTTAAAATGATGGGTATGACCCGCTTTGCGCCCACCGTGTTGTTAGTAGGACATGGTAGTAAGTCGAGAAATAACTTACATGCAGCAGGTCTAGACTGCGGCGCATGTGGTGGTCAATCTGGCGAGGTGAATGTGCGCGTCTTGGCGCAATTGCTTAACGATACTGAGATAAGACAAGAACTTGCCACCATGGGGTATAACATTCCAGGCAATACCCGCTTTATTCCTTCACTTCATAACACCACAACTGACGATGTTGAGTGTTTTGATAGCAAGGTGCCGGAAAAAGTAAAAAATTGGCTACTTAAAGCGCAGCACCAAGCGCAAAAAGAACGAGCAAAACATTACAGCACTAAGTTACAGTTTGAGTCTGATAAAAAGCGCGATCAGCGCTTTCAGCAACGCGCATGCGACTGGTCGCAGGTTCAGCCTGAATGGGGCTTGGCAGGAAATGCCGCTTTTATTATTGGCCCTAGGCAACGTACCCGTGGCGTAGATTTAGAAGGAAAGTGCTTCTTACATGACTACAACTGGCACACAGACAAATCGTCCTCGGTACTAGAAACGTTGATGACCGCGCCTATGATTGTCACACACTGGATTAACGCACAATATAATGCGTCAGTGACTGACACCGAAAAGTTAGGCAGTGGTAACAAAGTGCTGCACAATGCTGTGGGCAACAACATCGGTGTATTTGAGGGCAACAGCGGCGACTTAAGAATAGGGTTATCAAAACAATCTCTTCATAACGGAGAACGTTGGGTGCATAACCCTCAACGCCTGAGTGTATATATTGTTGCACCGAATAAAAAAATCGAAGACATAATAGCAAAACATGAAATGCTGCAGTCGCTAATAGATAACGACTGGCTATACTTGTTTAGTTGGGAGAAACCTGCAGTCATTGAACGTTATTACAAAGGACGTTGGTACACGTCGCACGGGTTAACGATGTAAGGAAACCAATAAAACGATGAGCGTATTACATCGAAAAGAAGCCTAAGGTACACAAAGACAAGGATGTCGTGCTTCTCGCGTTATGTTTAGCCAATGCGTTGGCGATATTGCGCCATTTCAGATGTTAACCAATCCATGGCGTCTTGATAATCGGTAAAGTTACGCTTATTTATCTTCTTTAGTGCCAACACGCGTTGCTTAACAATTCCCATAACAATATCGCTTTTATATACATACGCTTTGGCAATTAAGCTAAAGCCTGGAAGCGAAGCGTTAATATCCTCTAACACATCAAAGGCTTCGGGCGTTCCTCCTTCTACACCAGTATTATCTACCAGCATACAGAACGGTTTCCCGCGCAGTGTGTGAATTGCATCAAGAAGCAACGCTTTATAGTTCAGCGCTTCTTTTTCGTTAAAAACGCCGCTAAGCGTAACCGAAATTATCTCCTCGTTAACACTTAGCGATGTATGACCACTTTGCTTGCGCATACTCTCTCCATTGTTTGCTAATACAACAGGTTAACTAGGTTTAAAGATATCGTGAGGCAGCGCAGTAGACAAGTTAAGCTTTACTTATTAGACCTCTTTATCATTACTGGTCAAAATTCCCTCGACATGACGACCGCAATTCCTTATAGTGCGCGCGTTTTATTATGTTCGTGCGCAACGCCACTTACATCTCTTTTCTTCTGTTTTACCCGCTGGAAACTTGTTTTGATCACCACTGCTAATATCACGATGCAATTCGGCTCTGCGCCGCTTTTTGAAAATATCTCTGCCAAATTTGGTAATGGAAACCGCTACGGCCTCATCGGTGCCAATGGATGCGGTAAATCTACGTTTATGAAAATATTGAGCGGCAAACTAACGCCTAGCTCGGGTAATGTTTCCATGTCTCCTGGTACCAAACTTGGCATTTTAAGTCAGGACCAATTCGCGTTTGAAGAAATGAGCGTAGTTGACGCTGTCATCATGGGTGACAAAGAACTATGGGAAGTTAAACAAGAACGCGACGCCATTTACAGCAAAGCTGAAATGACCGAAGAAGATGGCATGCGCGTTGCGGACTTAGAAACGCAGTTTGCTGAAATGGACGGGTATACCGCAGAATCTCGTGCAGGTGACATTCTTATCGCCGCAAGTATTGACGAAAGTTACCACTTTGGCTTGATGAAAGAAGTAGCGCCAGGTAAAAAAGTACGTGTCCTTCTGGCGCAAGCCTTATTTGCAAACCCAGACATTTTGCTGTTGGACGAACCCACCAACAACCTCGACATCTACACCATCAGTTGGTTAGCCGAAGAGTTGAACAAACGCAAGTCAACCATGCTTATTATTTCGCATGATAGACACTTTCTTAACTCGGTATGTACACACATGGCTGATATCGATTACGGCGAATTACGCATTTACCCGGGTAATTACGATGCTTATATTGAAGCCGCTATGTTAGTGCAAGAGCAATTGCATAATGAAAATGCGAAAAAGTCTGCCGAAATAGAAGAATTACAGGGCTTCGTTGCGCGTTTCTCCGCAAATGCATCGAAAGCTAAACAGGCAACGTCTCGTGCAAAACGACTCGAAAAAATTGAGTTGGCTGAAATTAAGGCTTCTAGCAGACGTAAACCTTATATTGTGTTTAACCAACACAAGAAATTACACCGCTTAGCAATAACGCTTGAGGAATTAGGTCATAGCTATCCAGACCTACCGCTGTTTGATAACGCTAACCTGCTTTTAGAGGCAGGTCAGCGACTGGCGATTATTGGCGAAAATGGCGCGGGTAAAACCACGTTATTGAAATGCCTCGTTAACGAGCTTTCTCCTACCGCAGGTACCATTAAGTGGGCTGAGAACGCAGCCATTGGTTATATACCTCAAGATAATGCTAAAGATTTCGCTAACGATTTAACCTTGTTTGAGTGGATGAGCCAATGGCGAAGCCCTAAGCATGATGATTTGCACATAAAAGGCATGTTAGGCAGGCTGCTGTTTAGCTCTGATGACTTTAACAAAAAAGTCAGCGTGTGCTCGGGTGGAGAGAAAAACCGCCTGTTATTCGGCAAACTTATGCTGCAAGACATAAACGTGTTAGTGATGGATGAACCTACCAACCACATGGATATGGAATCAATTGAAGCGTTGAATAACGCGCTTTATAAATTTGACGGTACGGTTATTTTTGTTAGTCATGACAGAGAGTTTGTGTCATCACTGGCAACGCAAATTATTGAAATTAAGGACAATAAGCTTAACCATTTCGAAGGGAATTACGACGAATTCTTGTCGCATACCGGTCAAGCATAATAATGCTGCATACGCTTACTCGCTAAGTACTAACGATGAAGGCACTACATCATGATAGTGCCTTTTTTGCCTTCAGCGCTTAGTTTTCTCTATTGCCGCCAAAATGACATTACGCACTTCACCTTTTTTATTTTCAGCAAGATACTTTACGTGAGCGCTTACAAACTCGGGCTGTTTATACAAGGCTCGAATTGCATCATTTACGTGTTCAATCACTTCCTTGCCAAATTCACTCCTTTCGCAAAGAATATGGCCACTCACCGTTCTTGGGTTTCCGGCAATGGGGTAATCTCTCAACTTTATGGGTACGCTTGTACCGTAAACACCAAAAAGGGCGCTGGGGAAAATAAGCGCAAAATCGGAACGCTGATTTTCAAATAATGTAAAGAATCGGCTAAAAAACGTGGTGTTCGACACTTTTATAATCTGGTTTGGCTCAGCTTGACGGATTTGCGCATCTAATACATCGCCATATGAGTAGTTCTCAGCAACAATTAGCGATGAATGCGCATACTGCCTTAAGACTTCAGCAATATTAACGACCTCTCCTTTATCGTTAAGAAACTGCTCAGGAATAGGTGGGAGCGTTGCATGCTGATAAAATCGCTGAGTCTGGAAAATGTTTAATGGCAAAGAATAAAGAAAACGCTGCTCTCTTGCTTGCGATTTTATCTTATTGATAACACACACAGGCCGCCCTTTCTCAATATCATTGAGTGAGCGCGCTAATGGCACATTAAGAATGGTGTTGTCATACTGTAGTTGATCAAATAAAAGCTGGGCAGTTTCTGTCGCGGTAGAATCATAGTCGGCGTTTTCGTTATTCACACGTGTAGTTAAATAAATGTCGTCTGAATGAAACCCCACGTCCTCAATAGAGAAGCGCGGTTGTGCGGCGAGCGCCTGCACAAACAACAAACACAACGAAAGAATAGAAAACCGTTTTATCACGTAGAAAATAACTTCCTTATAAAAATGACACATTAAACTACCATATAGACACAAATGATGTTGCTATATTCACTTTAATTTATATTAAAAATACCTTTAGTTAACCTAAAGCGTGTCGCTACTTACTCGCCTTAATGCTACGTAATACACCTTAACTAAGATCTTCTTTACATGTATTGATCTCACGCAACGTTCTTATTTGAAACTTTGCTATACCTTAAAAACCATTCACAGCTTGTGAGAATAATGTATGGCAACACTTACCTTTTTAGGTGCCGTTGATGGCGTAACAGGCTCAATGTACCTATTGAAAACTGCGTCTACAACCATTTTGCTTGATTGCGGTTTGTTTCAAGGACGGCGCGAAGAAGAGAAAGCGAACAAAAAGCCGCTGCCGTTCAGCCCATCTGACATAGATGCTGTGGTTTTGTCTCATGCTCATCTTGATCATTCAGGCCGATTGCCCCTTCTGGTAAACCATGGATATGAAGGGCCAATTTATATGACATTGCCTACGCTCGACCTAATAGAGGTTATGTTAAACGATGCGGCTTCATTACAATTAAGGGATGTTGAATGGGAAAATAAACGACGTAGGCGTTCAGGAAAAAAAGAAGTCGACCCGTTGTATACGCTAGACGACGTAGAGGAAACACTGCGCCAATGTCATGGGGTGGCTTACCATGAAAAAATCAAACTTAGTGACGATGCCGCTGTGACGCTTCACGACGCAGGACATATTTTAGGCTCATCCATTGTTGAATTGGTAATTACCGAAAATGATACCGTTCGCAAACTCGTATTTTCCGGTGATCTTGGAAACAATCAAGCAGCGCTTTTACGCGATCCAGAATACATGAAACAGGCCGATGTCGTCTTGATGGAGTCAACCTATGGCGATCGTGAACACCGCTCTATGCAAGAAACCTTAGATGAGTTTGAGCAAGTACTTACCGATGCGTCTCAAGACGGCGGCAATATACTCATCCCCTCTTTTGCGGTAGGTCGTACCCAAGAAATTATTTTCCGCCTAGGAGAGTTGTACCAAAAGGGAAAGCTTCCCCAGCAGTTAATATGTTTAGATAGCCCAATGGCTATTGCGGTTACCGAAATTTACCATCGCTATCAAGACGTTTATAACACTGAAGACAAAAATACGATTCAAGCAAATGACCGCTCACCACAACACTTGAAAAGTCTTCATTCTTTTTTACCAACGCTTCGTTATGCCGTCAGTACTGACGAGTCAATGGCACTTAACAGAATAGACCGAGGTGCAATAATCATTGCAGGAAGCGGTATGTGCAACGGCGGTCGAATACGTCATCACTTGAAACATAATCTATGGCGGCAACAATCCCACATTATTTTTGTCGGCTACCAAGCAATGGGAACGCCTGGTCGTATTTTAGTTGACGGTGCAAAACGTATAAAAATGGCAGGCGAAAATATTGCGGTTAATGCACAAATACATACTTTAGGCGGTTTTTCTGCCCATGCTAGCCAAACTCAACTTATTGAATGGATAAGCCATTTCAGCGCCAAAAGACCAACACTGTATTTGATCCATGGCGAGCAAGACGCCAAATTGAGCTTACAACAAGCACTTCGAGACAAGGGATGGGCGTCGACTATTCCAACGGCGAATCAAACCATTACACTGTAGGGATATGGCGTGTGGTAACAGCGCTTGGCACCACACGTTTTCCTTAATACAAAGCAAGCATCAGCTTAATACGTTTTTTAAGTCCGTAGCTCCATACCATTGCTCGCGTGAAACGCCCAAGCCCCAACTCTTTTGAAATACTGTAAAAGCGTTTCTTAATACGCTTTAAGGCTTTTTTACGACTCGATTTTTTAACATCTCCCATACTGGCATTATTCAATGAAGACTCATCTAAGAATGCTTGAATATCAGCATAATTGCGCTTAGGGATGTTTAAGGGTAAGTGTTTTACTCCGATGGTATTTTGATTTTCTTGCTCGAGAATACTGTTGAGTGTACGCATTGCATTTAATCGCCCACGCTCATAATCATAGTGCCTAAAGCGTTGATCGAAGAAACCTAAAAATGAACCCAATAACTCACCACTCAATTCGCCTTCTTTTGCGGTAATGGTATATATGGTTTTGGCATTTTTTAGCCCAAGGTTAGCCGCGTGTTCAATCAGCGCAATGGTATCAATCCATAATTTAAAATGATCAGCAGGTAACTCCCGTTCATAATTATCGCTTCCATATTGAAGCGTTAAGCGGCTCACATCGTTAAAATAGTCGCCTTTTGCGTCGTCGTACACCACATCAAGTAAAGAGTTAATGACTATCTGCTTTATCTTCGCTTCAGCAGACGTCGTTTTATATAATTGCTCTCTTATTTTTAAAGCTTGGGCATCAAGCTTTAGCACCGCACTAGTAACACGTTCTTCCAGCAGCCACTCTTGAAAGCCACTTTGTAAAAACACGCTATTTATCATTTGTTTGGTGGTATCAACAAACGATGCAGTTTTACCATTAAATTTAGGTTTTGCCGCACTGTCTTTTGGATTCGGAGAGATATAAAAATAGAAACGCCGCTCGTAGTCAGTGGGCCCTAAGTCAATGGAATCAGCAAGCTCTACTGCCATACCTAGCGGATAGTTATTAAATGTTCCCCCATCCATAAAACTAAAGTGGCGCGGTTTGAATGGTACTGCATCCCGCCCCTTGTAATCGTCGTTATCCCATTTCCTTCTTAAAGGTTCAGGCGAAAATGCAATAGGAAACGCGCCACAACCGCGCGCTGCGATAGAAATATCTTCCCATACGGCTTTGTTGTCAGATGTCGCATTAAGCGTTGTGGTGTAACGGTCTTGAAACCGTGTTTGCGTAAAAAAGCCGCCGGTAAGCCCTTCTACATCATTTCTAAACGTATCGACCTGATAATCGACACCGTTAAGATTAGACATAGCCAATCCAAGCTTAATTTCGCGCGCACCGGCTGCGTGTCGGTTAACGGGGGCAGGCTCTCCCTCATACCGCTTGTTTATTAACGCATCAGCAATACGTTTAACGAATCCGTTGGACAACAGCGAGTTTGCGTTATTATCGCCTGGCAACGGAGTAAGCAAACCTTCAATATCAGCCATCTCGACCCACGCTTTATAACCAACGTTATCGGTCTCGCTGGCCAGCGCTTCAGCATCAAAAAGCAGTTTTTGGGCAAATAATGCAGCGGTCATCCCACCGGCACTGGCGCCGGTAAGCACATCTATTTCTATTTTAGGGTTATCGTCATTAGCATTATGCTCGTCGATTGCACGTACTAATTCAAACAGCGTACCTGCTTCGTAGGCCCCCAGCGAAACGGCACCAGAAATAGCCACTGCAACGCGATAACTCATTGTTGAACTCCTAATCGTTTTCGTCCTTGTAAATCTCGCTTTGCTTGGCCAAGCGTTTGATTCAGGCAGGTTTTCACTATCTTATACCGCTATTATATCAACTAACAAGCAGGGCCCATTTATTTCGTCAAACGCGCGATAGTTTTTGCCGTAATGCGGAACATTACACTGTTAAAGCTACGTAAAATCATACGCACCACGCATGAAGCGCTATATCTTAGTGATAGTGAAGCTACTCTGTTGCCGCTTGCTGGGCGAAATACACCGCGCCCCATTGGGCATCGTGTTGAGGAGAGACCAAACGCGCTTTTACCTCTGCACTAAGGAAAGGCAAATAAAGTTGACTTAAGCCACCCGCAATGCAAAGTGGTAACGCCGAGGGCGTTGTGAGTGTCGAGGCTAACGCATCAATATAACGTGCACCTTGCTGGAGGAGTTCGTTTGCATAGGCGCACTTATTGTCGACCGATTGCTTTACAAGCGACGCCATCGCGCCATATTGTTGAGGCCCAAATTGTGCAGTGGCGCTGACGAGTTCAGTGGGAGACGTTTCGCCGATATAGTCCATCAATTTAGTGGCAAGCACGCTTTGAGGCTGCAGGCCGTCTAACACTAAAAGCGTATGCTTGAGCGCCTCGCGCCCCAGCCAGGCGCCGCTCGCATTATCGCCCACATTGAATCCGTAACCCCCTTTATCAGTGAACCGCCCGTTTTTAAACACGGTACCAGATGAACCCGTTCCCACAATGATCAGCGCCCCTTCTTTGCCCGCATGAGCGCCTAAACAGGCCGCATGTAAATCGCTAATCACCGTTGTAGAGGTAAAAGGCCAGTCTGATATTGTCGTTAATGCTAAAAACGCACGCTTAGCCGATTCAACATTAGCCCCAGCCAGTCCTGCGGCAAGCGCAATATTATCTGATGTTACCGACACGTTAGCCTGAGCAGCGGCTTGCCCCCATGCCTCGATAATCGACGCTTTGGCTTGATGTGCATTAGTCATAATATTGGCTGCGCCTGCGTCTCCGCGACCAAGAATATTCCCTTTACTATCTTGTATGTGCGCGCGACAGTGGGTTCCACCGCCATCGATACCGACAAAATAAGTATCTTCCTGCATCATCTTTCCATTAGCTACTAACACGTCTCTATCGTTCCACTGTTGTTAATGTCTCTATCCACATCGTTGTCTTTGGCATGTAATAAGGCCAATGTTGGTCAGACGTCACCGTCTTGTATCCAACCTATTCGCCATTGTTTATGTTGATAATTGTTATTAAATCAGAATACTTAAGTTAACCACAAAATTATATTGATATATTTACTTTCTGGGTAAACGTTCTCATTTATCAACGGCACTTTATTTAATGTTACCAGAAGGTAGCAAGCAATCATGTATTTATATTTTAGCGGGAAACAAAAACAAACTTCACTAGCATGCAACGAAGCCCGGTTAAATTGGTTTTATATTGATCGTATTGCGCATCAAGACTGTAGTTGACTAAAAGGAAATTATTTATGAACACACGTTTTACATTTACCGCGCTACTCCTTTCAGCGAGCGCACTACTGTCTGGTGGCGCATCTGCGCAAGCACCATCTAATCAGCCGCAAGGTTGGACATATGGTGTAGGTGTTGCGGCATCACAAGACGTTTACACCGGTTTTGACAATCGTATTGTGCCTATTCCCATTATTGGCTACGTTGGCGAGCGACTTCGCGTTTACGGTCCATTCGTTGGCTATCAACTTTTTCAAGAGAATGGCTTAACAATTGATGCGCAACTTGTACCTATCTTTGCGGGATACGAAGAGGACGACAGCCCTGTATTTGAGGGCATGGAAGACAGAGACTTTAGTTATGGAGCTGGGGCGAGTATTTCCTATGCAGCAGAAGGCTGGGTATACACGGTTTCCGCAAACGCTGACATTCTTAACACCTTCGATGGATACCAAGCGTCTGCGCGTGTCGCTAAACAATTCCGGTATAAAGGGGTTATTATTGAGCCGTCGGTAGGCGTCAATTATCAAGACAGCAATTATGTTGATTATTACTATGGCGTTACCGCACAAGAAGCTACCGCAAGCCGTGTGTTTTATGAAGCAGATAGTGCCCTTAACACCGAGCTTCGATTAGGGTTTACGACACAGCAGTTTTTAGGGGGGATGACTCGGCTCGACTTTGGCGCAACCTTTTTCGACGATAGTATCAGCGATAGTCCTATTACCGACGATGACATGGCACTTAGCGCCATGCTCACGTATGTACGTTTTTTCTAGTGAAAAGAGCCCTACATACAATGTAAGTAGGGCTTGCATGTAAAACGAGTCAGCTAGTTGCTATTGACTGGTGAACCGGCAAACGCAATCGTTTCCCACAACGGAACGGTCGACAAGCTGTGTTTATAACTGCCTGACGTTTCTTTTGTGCTGTAAGACAAATAAATCAGCGTTTTTGCTTCTTCGTCGTAAATTCGACGTAACTTCATATTCTTAAAAAAGACGCTTTTAGATTTTTTAAAAATCACGTCGCCAGAATCCGATTTATCTATGCTAGCGAGCATATCAGCGGTGATAGGCCCGGTTTGTCTGCACGCTATTGAGCTGTCTGAAGGGTCTGAAAAATCAAGATTGGCTTCAATACTTGAGATATGGCACGTAACACCGGTGACAATAGGGTCCTGTAGTGCATCAATTTTTATATCTTTGGTCGTAAACACACCGAGCGATACATCTCCCACTTCGCTATCACTACAGCCTGTCATACCTACTATGCTTGCGCTTATCGCCAATACTGGCAGTAAATGTTTAATAACTTTTGCCATTTTGCGTATTCCTTTTGCTATACTTCGACGTTATTACTTACGTACAACATCTGTGTTTGTTCAACGATATGTCGAATTCATTCGCTTTGCTAATTAAAAATACGCAGTGAGTGGCATTACAAACTGGCCAACTGAATACTCACCATCCCAAGTATTGCTGCATTTAGTCGATTAAACCAACGCCAGAAATTAGGACGCTGCATATGGTGCGCAAACTTTGCCGTCAATGTACTTAATCCCACAAACCACACTACTGAAGCGCTGATTGCACCACCGACAAACCACCACTTATTTTCTTGCCACTGACTTGCTAAATTCCCCATTAATAGCAACGTATCGAGGTAAAAATGCGGGTTCAGCCATGTCACCGCCAAGGCTATAAGCATGGCCTTTTTAAACGACAATTGCTTTTTTGCCATTGCTAATACAAGACTATCGTTTGCCATGGACGATTTCACTTTGCGATAAGCAATGTAAAGTAAAAACGCGACGCCTGCCCATTTGGTTACTGTTACGAGCATTGGATACTCGTTTAATAATAGCCCGAACCCCATGGCGCCTAAACTAATAGAAACGGCATCACTTACGATAAAAAGAAGAACAAACAGCGAGGTCCACTGACGCTTCATTGACTGCTCTATTAAAAAACTATTTTGTGCGCCAACCGCAATAATGAGCGTACCGCCCATTACGAAGCCACTTGTCATTGCTGCTAACATTTCATTGCCTCTATGTATCATTGAATAGGCTGCCCGCTCCTACTCTTCACTTCAATCTGATCTTGATTTTACCGGCACTTTTAAACTAAATTAAATTAATGATATTTATTTTTGATTAGCAAAATTAATATAAATAACGATTCGTTCACAGGAGGGGGAATGCTAGATTACGATGCATAGAAATGTTTTAGCGAAGTACTGCGCTACGGCGGTTTCGAGAAAGGCGCACAAGCCCTCAATCTTACTCAGTCGGCGGTGTCGCAGAAAATAAAGCGTTTAGAGCACAATGTTAAAGGCCCTGTTTTAATCAGAACCAAACCATTACGTGCTACGCCATTAGGTAAAGAGTTACTGGCCCACATAGAAAAAGTGAGTGTTTTAGAGGAAGCTCTCAATATTCATAGCGGTATTGAAGCTGGCACAACGCCAATAAGCGTCGCGGTAAATAACGATGTATTGGCAACATGGTTCTCTCAAGTTATCGCCGAGTTTGCTGAAAAACGCGCCAATCCTGTGCACATTGAAAATGCAGACCAAACCCAAACCCGCGATATACTTCAGCAAGGACGAGTAATGGCGTGTATCAGTCAGACAGGTACGCCTGTTACCGGTGGACAATCGGTTCGACTAGGTACAATGAAATATCAACTGTATGCGTCTCCCCACTTCATAAATCGACACCTTGGAGAGAAAATAACACCAAGCATGGTGATGAATACCCCGGGGTTACTTTATGACGAATACGACGTGACACTGCTCACTGATTATCAGCGTGAATGCTTAAACATTGCGCCGTCATTCACCACGTGTCACTGGTTTCCTTCGTCACATGGTTTTGTAAAGATGGCGCTTGATGGTGCAGCATGGGCGTTGCTACCCACCCTTCAGGTAGCCCAGGAAGTAGCAGAGAAAAAGTTAGTGCCGCTATTCCCAACAAAAGAACTTGGCGTTCCGCTTTTTTGGCACTGGAGTACGTTAGAGTCGGCCGCACTAGGCGATTTAACCAAGGCAGTCAGACAGATTGCCAACATTCGCCTAAGATAAATCACAAAGCGTAGTTATGCCGATGGCATTCTTCCCCTGATGTTTAGCGCTGTACAACGCCTCATCGGCACTAGATAACATTTGATTGGCTAGGTCGTTCATTGTCAATTGGTCAGGTGCTACACTCACAATACCAAACGAGCATGACGCGTTGAACATTTGCGCCCCTTCTCCGAACTGCGTTTCAGCAATGCATTTTCGTATACGCTCCACAATAATGGGAGCGAAATTACTGTTTTGTTCATCAGTGAATAAAATAACAAACTCGTCTCCACCTAAACGTGCAATACAGTCAGATTGTCGAATATTTTCCTTAATGATTTTTGTGATTTTTACTAATAATGCGTCGCCATTTGCATGCCCATATTCATCGTTAATGGTTTTGAAATTATCCACGTCGAATACGCATACTGATACCTGCTGTAGTTTTCCCCTAATCATTAAATTAACCGCTTCGTTTAAGCGTATTTCTAGGTAACTTCGGGAAAATGCCTGCGTTAAATGGTCGTGCATAAGGCGGTTGTTCAAAAGGCGCCTCTCTTCATACAGATTATCGATATGTAAAACAAGAACCCACGCAATACACGAGGTAATGAGGAATGAACCTATCCAGGTTAACGGTGGTAAGTCGATAACTTGAATACCTGTTAATGCATCGCATACGCCGGTAATTGTCCATATTATATTGGCGATAAGCAGAAGTAATACGGTGTTTTTTTTGCTATTTCCCTGCCTTCTACGTTGACGAGTAAACACTCGAATAAGTATGAAGATGCAGTAAGCGGCAAGTACTAGAATCCAGCCCCCCCACAATTGGAAGAGCGGGCCATATGCTAAGCCTGTGTAGTACTGTGAAGTTTCAAAAAACGTGTTAGCGAGAAAATATTGGTTGGGCACCACCGCCAGTAGCGAAAAAGCAGCGCAAATCACGTAGCACCATTTTAAAAACGTTGGTGCTCTGTATTGATAAAACGAAACGTAGAAATGCAAACTAAGTACAGTGGTAAACATGGCTGCAACCACTGTTATTCGGTTGGCAATACTTAACTGCAACAGGTTATCAGCGGAATTGAGTAGCATCGCAAAGCCACCAAAAAAGACACTACTGACGAATGCCGCCAGAGAGAAGATAAAGTAATATTTCACTGACTCTTCGTGGCGTGACGTTAAACGATGGTACAACAAAATAAAAAACACACTTAACAGTAAGCAGATACTAGCAGTGATAAACAGCGGCACAGACAAACTTTGAACCATATTAATTTTTCTCTACGCTTGAGCGCTTTTGTTTCACAATTGATAACGTATTCCACCATATCAAGTGTACTACACGCTCATTTATTCAGCACGCTTACGTTATCTACGCGTAGACGTTGTTGTTTAAGCGCTGCTGCCGTCAATCCATTTACATGTCACACTCATGGCCTTCATCTTTCCAGCGCTTAACCACGCAGAAAGTTAACTTTTTGTTAATTTTAGGTTTATTTATATACCTACTTTTAGCGGTACTCATAAAATCAATTTAAAACAACAACTTATAATTATTATGTGTTAAAACAAACAACCCCATGTAAATTAAATGTAAAATTGTACGCGTTTACATTGCAGTATGTGTGAACTAAACTCAGTTCCTGATTGGAAAAAAGTCCACCGGTAGAGTAAACCTTATTAGGAAACATTGCGTTTGTTTACGAACTCGCAGCGCAAGTCAACCTACAAGTTCTATGATTGTTAACCTCTCTTCTAACGACAACCACGTGACAGAAGAGTGTGTTAAAGGCGACAAGCCGAAATTATGTCGTCACCGTGGAGTTTACAACATTACGTTTACTGACCATCAATAGTGCGCGTCGAAGCAACCTGTGAGCGCTACAGCATGGTGTAAGCATTAGAGATGAAAAACACACTACGTTAATAAAGAGTAATGCCGCATGATCACACAGAAGAACGGGCTAAAACTAGCACTAATTGCTGGTATCACACTGACACTCAGCGGATGCCAAAATGACGACGCCGCTGAAGGCGGGACGCTAGCAAACCCTCCTCCCCCAACATCCGCTAATTATGAATTAATTTGGTCAGACGAATTTGATGGTAATAGCGTTGACACGACAAAGTGGGAAATTCAAACAGGAGACGGCACGTCTGTCGGTTTACCTCCAGGTTGGGGGAATAACGAACAGCAGTATTATACCGCCGACAACATCACTGTAGAAGATGGGTTTCTTGTGATTGAAGCGCGTGCCGGCGATTCTCCAGATCCCAACTTTGCTTTTACCTCGGGGCGTCTTCGCACACAAGGTCTACTCGACTTCACCTACGGAAGAATGGAAGCGCGCATTCAAGTTCCAGAGGGGCTTGGCATGTGGCCGGCTTTTTGGACGCTCGGTAGCGATCCATCTCCCTTCGGCGAATGGGCTGCACGGGGCGAAATTGACATCATGGAATCGTTTGGACAGGCCACACCATTCGTTGCGGGCACGGTCCACTATGGTCAACGCTTCCCACTGAACGAAAGTGCGACCAAAACCTACGACATAGACCCTACCGATGGCTTTCATGAGTATGCAGTAGAGTGGGATTCACAACGCATTCGCTGGTTTGTTGATGGCGTTCACTACTTTACGGTGAGTCGCGATACGTATTGGAATTATTATTTTAAAAATCAGATTGAAGGTTTTCTTGCGGGGGAAGAAGATGCCCCGTTTAATGAAAACCAGCATCTATTGCTAAATTTAGCAGTAGGTGGGAACCCAGCAGGCATGCCAAATCCTAACGATACCGATGTGTTTCCTGGGCAAATGCTGGTTGATTACGTGCGCGTTTATCAATGCCCGCTGGCACCGGTAAGCGATGGACTGGGGTGCGAAAATAGTATCGACCAAGTCGACCCTTTTGTTATCACTCAAGGCGGTGACGGCACGCCACCTCCGCAAGACGTCGTTGTTAGCAGCTATACATTGTATAATGACGGTGCTGGCGTGTTGTTTGCTGACAGTAACAGCGAGCGTCCTTTAGGCATCGGCGTATTTGATAATAATGGCGCATTGACGGTCTCTGAAGTGCAGTCTAGTGACGCAGACCGAGGTATGGTGATCGAGGTTGTCACTACCGGTGGCGGTAACATTCAAATTAATGACCCTGAGGGCAATACCTTTGAGTTGTTTGGAATGGGCCGTGCCGACAATAATGAGTTCTTTGGCGGTGAACTTACCTTTGACGTCTACATTGACAGTGCCGCTACCGCAGCCACCTTGCTTCAAGTCGGCGTTGACAGCGGTTTTCCGGATGTGGGCTTCACTCAGATACCATTAGCAGATTTACCGAAAGATGAATGGACGTCAATTTCATTGGCATTAAGCGATGTTATACAAAGTAATATCGGCGCATTTGGCGGCGGTCCGCTTGATATGGAAGACGTGCTTAACCTTATTGTTTTAGAACCCGTAGGCGGCGCAGCCCGCATGCAGTTCGATAACATAAACCTACTGTGCGGCGCACCATCCTCCCGCCCTTGTGGGATTGTAAGTGTAACGACCGTACCTCAAAACGTGTTTATTGATAGCATCGATCCTCTGTGGGATTTCGGGATTGGCGCTGTGGACAGTGGTTCAGGTTTTGCCACTTACACTGATGGAAGTAACCCAGACGGCGAAAATAAAATCGAATGGGCCATCGTAACTGATGACGATGCCGCACGGGATCAAGTTATTGATATTACGTTTAACGGCGATGGCGAAAGTGGAGTGTGGTTTATCGCTACTGACCCAGTAAACCTTGCTGGATACAATAACGGTGCAGTAGTTTTTGATTTGTTCGTTTCTGACTTTGGTAGCGATACCAATACAATAACAATGCAGATTGATTGTGTATTTCCTTGTACTAGCGGTCCACAAGATATCGGACGTCCTGCAGATGGTGAATGGCAGGAAATCGAAATTCCAATGAGCCAACTTATCAACAGTGGGCTAAACACCGCGACCGTCAGCGCAGGCTTAGTACTTTCGGTCACCGACGTTAATGCAACAGCTTCTTTCACTATTGATAACGTAAGGTGGGAACCCACCACTGATATTGTGGAAGAAGAGGTGTTACCACTTGGCTTCTTTGCAGACTTTGAGGCAGTAGACCCAGCAGGTTCGGCGCTTGGCGGAAATTGGCAAAGTTTCGGCACCGTATTTACGGCCGCTGGAGATTTTGTTTACAACTACGGACAACCATTCGCTACACCATTAAATTCAAATAGTTTTGCAAATATTGCTACAGGACAAGGCGGTGACGCGCAAGGCACTCAACAGCTCGTTATCTTTAACGACTATAACAATGCTGACCACGGTAACGGATTGTTTATAGAAGCGGCGACATTCCAGCAGGTTACCTTAACGGCAGATGACACTGGCATCTATACCTTCAGTTTTGATGCTAGAGCGCCAAGTGAATTTGCAACAGAAGCGCCCACTATTGTTACGGCCTATGTTCAGACACTCGACCCTGCAAATGGGTTTGCTACCACCGCGCGTGTTGAAATCGATTTATCGACAATCACGAGTACCGATTGGCAAACGTATAGTGTTGATTTCAACATTAACGGCGAAACCATGGCCGGACAGCTACTAGAATTTGGTTTCACAACTCGCACCACAGGGTTTGCACCATCGTCTATCTTGGTTGATAACGTTGACTTCAATGTTGCTACCGGCGGCATAAGTTATAGCAGCGATTTTGAGGATGGAAACGCGGCTGGCGGTGAAATTGGTGATGGTTGGTCAAGCTTTGCAGCGGTATTTGCACCCGACGGAAACTTTGCCTACAGCTACGGCCCCTTCCCGTCGCCGAATAATACGGGTGGCTTCACTAGCTATGCAACGGGCGAAGCAGGTGAAAACCAAGGAATGCAGTATTTAAACGTGTTTAGTGACTATAACAACGGTGATCACGGAAACGGTCTTACCATAGAGGCTGCCAGCTTCCAGGAGCGCACCTTCTCTGCTGCTGATGCAGGTGAATATTCGTTTTCCTTTGATGCCAAGGCACCTTTTGAGGGTGGGATAGCATCACCGACCACCGCCTATGCCTATATTCGCGTGCTAGACCCGAATAACGGCTTTGCCTCTACGGTGGATATTCGCGTGGACTTAAGTGATGTCAGCAACACGGAATGGTCACGCTTTACGGTGCAAGCTACGTTAGAGGACACCTTAGATGGTCAAATACTACAGTTTGGGTTCTCGAACTCGGCGACCAACTACAACCCTAGCGGCATTTTCTACGACAACGTAGAATTTTCGCGGGCTGAATAAGGAAATTGGTCATGAAAATAACAAATAGTAATTTCTCTGAAGCAGGGCAAGGCTTTATGAACAGTACCTTAAGAAAATCTCGCACCATGTATAAAGCAGTGTTAGTCGCTGCGTTCACATCGCTTACTTCAAGTTCGTTGATGGCACAGGAGGCTGATAATGACCAAAAAGAGGCGGAATCTGACGTAGAAAGAATTGTTGTTACCGTTGAACGCCGAACGCAAGATTTGCAAGATTTGGCGGGGACCGCGTTTGCATTCTCAGGGGAAGACCTCAAGTCACAAGGTATTCAAGATATTACTGATATCGCAGAATCTATTCCCGGCCTTGAAATTGGTAACAACCAGGGCAACGTGGAAGTGTGGATACGTGGGATTGGTAGCTCTAATAATACAGAGCTTGGCGACCCTGCAGCGGCAACACATTTAGATGGGGTCTATATCCCTCGCCCCTCTGGTATAGGCTCTGCGTTCTTCGATATTTCTCGTGTCGAAGTGAATGTAGGCCCACAAGGTACGCTTCGAGGCCGTAATGCGACCGCCGGTTCGGTGAATATTATTCCATGGAGGCCGGCAATTGGACAATGGAATGGCAGTGCTGAAATCGAATTTGGAAACTACAATCAACGCGCCATTACCGGCGCATTGAATATTCCTGCCACCGATAAGCTAGCCTTTCGTATTGCTGGAACCAAGGTAGATCATGACTCTTATTATAATGATGTGGGGCCGCTAAATTTAGAACTCGCTGAGGCAGCTGACAACCTTGGACTTCGCTTCCAAGCGCTATATGAGCCAACTGACGATTTAAGTATTTATCTATCTTATGATTACGCTAGCGAACAAGGCACAGGGTATACGGGAACAAACTATGCCCTTCCTCTTGGCTTAGGTATCGACCCTGATGATATTGATGACCCTCGCGACGTAGTGGGTCGTGGTTTCTCACCCATTCAAGACACCGTTCATGACGGGTTTAAATTGGAAGTCACTTGGGACTTAGGCAACGTGCTACTTGAGTACAACGGCAGCTATCGCGACTTGCTTTATGATTATCAGGCGGCTACCCCTTTATCTCCTGATTTCCCTGGTGTATTTGATGCTTTAGCACCACTTGACCAAGCATTGGACGATTTCTCGCGCTTTCAGTTTTTAACTGACTCGGAGTCGACTATTCACGAGTTACGATTGCTATCAGATGACGATGCAAGTCGTTTGACATACACCGCGGGCATATTTTTATTTGATGAGCGCCAACAAACGTTTTTAGCGTCTGCCGGCGATCGTGGAGGGTTCTTCCAAGGGGCTGAATTTAACCAGCCAAATACTGATACTGATTCACTGTCAGTTTATGCCGATGCAACCTATGAGTTTAGCGCAGATACACGTTTTACTGTTGGTGTTCGTTACACTAAAGACACAAAAACTCGACAAGGGGTGAATGCACGTTACGCATTTGCCTTAGGCGGGTTTGATGTAAATACCGGAAATCCATTTGGTTGCTGTATGGGCGCCCGTGTCGGTACAGAGGGTTTTCAATTTGCTGGGTTTGATCGCACCATTTACAACCCAGACCAAGATGGCGATGGCGCGGTTTCTGACGCGGAGTTCTTAAACTTTTATTTTGATGGTATTGCTCAATTTGGTGAGCGCGACACCCTTGATGATATCTTTGCAAACGGAGTCACCCAAGGGGGCGCTGACGTGCGACCAGCATGCTCAGACAGCGATGTTACCGATAACTTAATCTGTAACCAAGACGGTACACACTCTTTCGCCGTCCCCATCTCGCCTAATAATTCAATTACCGTTCAAGACGGCCGTATAGACAATAACTTTGTTGATTGGCGTCTTCGTATCGAACATGATCTCAATAACGACCAACTTGTTTACGGTTTGATTGCAACGGGCCATAAATCAGGTGGGTTCAATGATACGTTTAGCGACCCAACAACAGGACTAACGTTAGCACCAACGTACCAAGAAGAAAGCGTTACCTTGTTTGAGGTGGGCTCAAAGAATGAATTTGACCTTGGAGATGTTCCAACAACGTTTAATGTTTCAGCGTTTTACAATGATTACCAAGACCAAGTGTTTACTAACTTACTGTCTGTAGAGCAAGCCCTTGAATTCAATTCAGGTGCGCCTGTCGACCCGCTTGATGCCACCCCTGGCGCATTGGTTGTATCATTTAGCTTCAATGCCGCTGACTCGGCCATTTATGGTATGCAGTTCGATGGCAAATTTGAATTACCGCACGACATAAACCTAAGCTGGACAGCGCTATGGTTGGAGGCGGAAATTGAAGACAGCCAAGACATTCAAGACTCGCGCTTCCAAGCCGACGTTGCACCCGATGAAGCGGTGTTCCAATCTATTGATGGAAACCGACTACCGCGCACACCACGCTTTCAACTTAACGCAAGCCTCAGCCAAATCTTCGATGTGGGGTCGGGTACGTTAGACTATGTGGTATCAGCGGGCTGGCGCGACGACCAGTTCCTTACTATTTTTAATAGTGTTGACTATCAGAACCCTGATGATCCTCGTCGTCGGTTAGATGACAGTGTTGATGCTTATTGGACGGTAGACGCTGGTTTAGGCTATACCCACGGCGATGGTGCGTTACGTTTTGAAGCGTTTGCGAACAACTTGTTTGATGAAGTACGCACTGCGGCGACTATCATCACGCAATTTGATAATACGCGCTTCTTTACTCGACCACGAACCTTTGGTGTGCGTATGCGTTATACCTATTAATTATCAAGATTGTCGGTGCATCACAGGATGCACCGCTTTTTTCTGGGAAATAAACGAACATAATGTAAAACGGCTTTAGAGGGCTTGTTGTTACCCGCCACTTCAGGTTTGTTTTACATGTAATAAGGAGTGACGCAGTGCATGTATCCCCCCGACTAAAAGCCATTACACTCATCCTACTTTTCTCATTATTTTCACTGCCCATCTTTGCTGACCCTGTGCATGTAGAGATCGTGAAGTCTAGCGATGGTAGCTATGCACTGCATCGAGATGGCAAGCCATACTATGTTAAAGGTGCAGGTGTTGATGGTGCCGACATTGAAACGTTAGCAGCGTATGGGGCAAATTCTATTCGCACGTGGTCGGTAGACGGTGGCACTTACCCTGCTTCGGTTCTGCTCGATAAAGCCCACGCATTAGGCATGACAGTATCCCTTGGTATTGATTTTGCGCGAGAACGACACGGTTTTAACTACAACGATGCACAGGCAGTGGCAGAACAGCTCGAACAAGTAAAAGCGGATATTTTAAAATACAAAGACCACCCGGCGTTACTTACCTGGTTTATTGGTAATGAATTGAACTACGACTTTACCAACCCGAAAGTGTACGACGCCGTCAATGAAGTGGCATTATTAATTAAAACTCTCGACCCTCACCACCCTACCACCACTACGCTCGCAGGCTTTGATAAAAAAGCGATGGATGCCATTGCCGAGCGTGCCCCCGCCTTAGACTTTGTCAGTTTTCAACTTTACGCTGATGTCGTTAACTTACCCAAATATATTGCCTCCTATGGCTACACCGGCCCTTATATGATTACTGAATGGGGCGCTGTCGGACATTGGGAAGTATTTAAAACTAAATGGGGGGCGCCTGTTGAAACCACCAGCTCAGAAAAAGCCAGTAACTATGCCAAAAGCTACCTAAAAGCCATTGAGCCACAACGCCAACAAGTCATTGGTAACTATGTGTTTCTGTGGGGACAAAAACAGGAGCGAACCAGCACATGGTATGGCATGTTCTTAGACACTGGCGAGCGCACTGAAGCGGTCGACGTTATGCATTACATCTGGTCGGGTCAATGGCCAGAAAATCGCACGCCAAGAGTAAGCCCTATCGGATTAGATGGCCAAGTAGCCTTCGATAATGTATTTCTGTTTAAAGGCGACCGCTACGAGGCCACCCTCAATGCTGTAGACCCAGATAACGATAAGTTAACGTTCAAGTGGGAAATTCGCAAAGAGTCGACAGCTACCGAAGTAGGCGGCGACCGTGAAAACGTGCCCGATATAGTAGACGGTTTAATAACAAACCCCACGTCTCAAAAAATTAGTTTTGATGCGCCAGATGAGGCTGGACCTTATCGCTTGTATGCTTTTGTATATGACGATAAAGGCAATGCAGCACATGCTAACTTTCCTTTTTTTGTAAAATAGTAAGCCACGCGCTTTTAACTTTATAATGTAACGCTTAGGCGGTCGATACTGCTTAATAAGCGATAACAACTAAGGAGAGCGAGCATATTGACTCACTCTCTTTTATTGCGAATTTCTCACTATTGTCATTTTGCAAAATGAAAATATCAGCACTTAGCATCTCTTCATCACTCCAATAATTTTTATATTCACCTTTACCCAAGAAAGCGCAACGCGTTGTTTATATTGACAATAAATCAAAATTATTGCGCAAAATGAATAGATAAATTTATGTGGCACATTAATTGTAATCGATAAAGTAACACGTAGTCTTTATTGGTGATCCCATGAGAAAAAATCTTACGCTAACAAGTGCACTTTTACTTTCGCTCCCAGCGCTTAATGTTTCTGCAGAGGCATTTGATAGTTGCCCTTCACAAGCCTTTTTGATGCAAGACACTACCGCAAAGCTATATGGCGTTAATTTAGTAACAGGTAACGTTGATTTACTTTCCAGTAACTTAGGAACCAATGACCGCATCAACGGCTTTGGCTTCAGTAATCATGATCGTTACTTGTATGGGTGGGGTTATCAGGATAAGACCATTGTAAGAATTGGCGACGATTATCAAATTGAACCGCTTCCCCTTACTAACAAGCCTGGGGCTAATTTCTTTGTGGGTGATATTGCCCTTGCTGAGAACGCCTATTACCTTTACAAAAAAGGCGGTAGCTATGGTTTGTATAGAGTTAGTTTAGACCAAGACGACGATGCTTACCTCGATGTTCAACGGGTCATTGATGGCGCGGCATTGTCGCTGTTAATTTATGACTTAGCCTTTCATCCGTTTGATGGGTTTGCCTACTCCGTTGATAAATACGGTGACCTATACCGCATAGATGTAAGCAATGGTAATGCATCGAAGGTTAGCAACGTGGGGCAACGTGGTACGTTTGGCGCCGTGTATTTCGACGTAAACGGCACGTTTTACATTAGCCGTAACCAAGACGGCAATATCTTTCGGATTGCGGTGGATGACATTAAGCCACAGGCTGAACTTTTTGCCTATGGTCCAAGTTCTGGCAACAACGATGGCGCGCGCTGTGCGATGGCCCCCATTGTGGATGAATCTACACCGGCAACGACTGACTTCGGTGATGCACCAGACTCTTACTCAACGTCTATTTTTAATAATGGCGCCAGACATGGCGTGGTAGAAGGAATTCAGCTTGGTGGGGCGATTGATGCGGAATACGATGCTAACGTGTACCCCAACAACGACGAAGATACCAATGGAGACGAAGACGGTGTAGATTTCATCACCGCGTTTGAAGCAGGCCTTGATGGCTTTATGCAGGTCACGGTTGAAGGCGACGGCTACCTAAGCATGTGGGTCGATTGGAACCAAAATGGTCAGTTCGATGCTAATGAGCAGTTAATTGCAGATAAAGCCTTACGTACCGGAACCCATTATATATTTGAAGAAACCCCCTTAGATGTTACCTCTGGAGTAACGTGGGCACGGGTCAGATATACCACAACGAGTGGCGTAGGCCCTAATGGTGGCGTAACAGACGGTGAGGTTGAAGACTATCAGGTTGCCGTGTTGAACCCGGGCAACAGTTTAGTGACTAACACACCTTACTTCTTAGCCTTTGAAGATAATTGGCCCGAAACCGGTGATTATGATTTTAATGATGTCGTTATTCGTCTTGACTCTTCAATGATAGTGTCGCAAGAAGGTAATGTTAAAAAGTTAAACCTTGAAGGTGAATTAACCGCTATGGGCGCCTCGTACAACAATGGGTTTGCTATTCAACTTGAAGGCATCGCTAATAACGATATCGACGCATCAAGTATTCGCTTTGAAATAAATGGTGTACCGGCAACCGCAGACTTACTAGAAGATGGCAATGACCATGCTGTTTTAAAAATAAGTGATGATTTATGGGATCACGTTACTGCAGGTGGCTGCTGGTTCTATAAAACGGAAGAGGGATGTACATCTCAATACGAATTTACGTTTGTTATTTCGCTTCAATTCAACAACGACATAGATTTAAGCAACTTCCCTCAGTCTCCGTACAAGCCGTTTATCTTCGCAACAGAAGATACGTTCCACGGTGATGCTTTTTCAAGTAATCCGGGTAGAAGCTTAGAAATTCACCTCAAAAATAAAACACCGACTGCACGGGCTGAGAATTACTTCGGGCTAGCCGAAGACAAGTCTAATGTACCTGCTGGCCTCACCTATCAGACTGAAGCAGGCTTACCTTGGGCAATCGCAATAAATGCAAGCACCTACACTAACTGGCTTCACCCTCAAGAGTATGTCGATATTTTAAGAGCCTACCCAGATTTTCTAGACTTTGCGACGAGCAATGGCGCTGAAAACAAGTCATGGTTTAAAAAAGAAAATGCCGATTTATCTAAAGTTTATTCTTATTAGGAGCGACCAATGAAATATTTATTACTTGTACCAACAACGGTTTTATTGGTGGCCTGCGGCTCAGGAGGCACAGACGGCGGGTCTACTGCAGCCAGTGGTAGCGCCCCTCCGGCTCCAGCCCCAGTGAGTGCACCAACGCCAGCACCAACGCCAGCACCGGTACCAACGACACCCCCATCGAACATGGAAGATGTCGTGGTCACCAAGGCATTTGATTTTATTGGCAAGGACAACTTAACAATTCAGATGTCAAACAATATGAGTGCAGCAAGGGTATATTTAAATGTTTGTAGCGATTACACGACGGTATCTGGCAAAGTAAAGGTGGATTACAAAACGTGCCAGTTGCGTACCACATTACCTTCTGGCTCTAGTGAATATAAAGTAACCCTCAGCGGTGATACTGAACAACTCATCGCGCAGATATGGGCACTTGAAGAAGGCGCTGTCCCACAAAGCTTTTATTGGTCAGCAACAGATAACGCAAACAGCTGGAATATTAGCGTAAATTAAACCGCGTTGTACCGCAGTAAGCCCGCAGCGACGCTACGGGCTTACTGCATATTCTTTATCTAAAGCACTTACGCCAACACCATTTCGTTTAGCCACTTTTAGCTGAGTAGGAATGCGCTCTTTCATCGCTTCAATATGACTAATCACCCCTATCATTTTTCCGCTCGCGTTAAGGTTATCTAATGCATCTAATGCTACATCTAACGTTTCAGCGTCAAGCGTACCAAAACCCTCATCTAAAAATAACGAGTCGATACTGGTTTTATGGCTAACCAAATCTGAAAGCGCAAGGGCGAGCGCCAAACTGACTAGAAAGCTTTCCCCGCCCGATAAGGTTTTAGTGTCACGCATCACATCGCCTTGCCAGGTATCCACTACACGCAACCCCAAACCATCATTTTCATTTCTTAATAGCTGATAACGACCATGCAGCTTATCAAGCTGCTGGTTTGCTAGCTGCACTAAATTATCGAGCGTTAAACCCTGCGCAAAGCGTCTAAACTTATCTCCGCTGGCTGAACCTATTAATGAATGCAAATAAGTGATGTCGTCATAATAGGTTTCGAATCTTGCCATTTCATCTAATAATGTTTGCTGTTTTCCCCTCGCCATATCATTACTTTCTTTCTGCTGACGAAGTTGCCCCTGTGTCGCTAACATCGCGTCTTTCTCGCGCTGCTTTATCGCAAGCTTTTCAGATACACTATCAAGCGAGGCGTTAGCCCACTGCTGACCATGTTCGTGAGCAAGAAGCTGCGCTTTTTGTTCTACCGCTTTTGACTTCCATACTTGAGCATCTCGCAATGCGCCTGACAACGCCTCTTTTTTAACGCGTAAGGCATTGCTCTCATCTTCGGGCAGCAGCGCCTGTTTAAATGCCGTAACGTCAGTAAATGGGCTAGCGTGTAAGCGTTCTGAAAACGAGCGTGTCTGAGCTTCTAATTGTGCCTTTTTAGATTGATATTGATGTGTTAATTGATGGGCTTCAGACGTAAGCTGCGTGACACGCTTATCAGCCTCTACCATCGCATTATTGGCTAATTCAAGTTCTTCTTGCGCGCTGTTTATTGTCTTTTCCGTTTTGCTGCGCGCGTCGGCAATGCTGCCCTCAGGGAAGATGGAATCACGGGTTTTACCTAGCGCGTCAATCTTATCGCGACACATCACAACCACAGCATCTTCTTTTTCATGTTGCGCGTGTAATTCTTGAGACCGGCTTCGTTGGTGATTGATGTCATTCTCAAGCTGCTTTATCTCAGGCGCTAAGGCATCTAATTGCTTTTGCTTCTCTTTGTATATCACGAGTTTGCTTTCAACCTTGTCCAACCAACCAATTAACGACGCTGAGTCATTTTTGCTCAACGCGTTAACCTCGGTGGCTAAACCGCCCGGCGGTATTTCACTGATAAGGTGAGCATATGCCTCATCAATGCGGCTAATACCTAACGCAATGTGTTGCTGGCACTCACTTAAAGCCTGTTCATCCTGGGTATCTTTTGCTTGCGCAAGCACCACTTTGCTCGCCACAGACGTCAATTCTCTTTGTGCGTCATCGCGCTGCTTTATATCTTGAGTCAGTCGACGCTGCGCATCATTAATACATTCAAGCCTGCTGTTAATACTGGCTACCTGCTCACTAATTGATGTTTTGAAACGAGCAATACCAGCAGGGTCGTCTATTGATAGTGTGGCATTAGATGGCGCATTTACTGTTAAAATGATGGCATTAAAGCGTTCGCTACGCGCTTCATTGGCATTATTTAATGCGTGGTGTTGATGCGCATTTTGCTCGATAAGGTATTCGGTACGCTCTAATTGCCGACGCGCTTCGCCACCTTGCCTTTCAATTTCCTCAAGCGCAACGCGCAACCTATCTCGCCGCTTTACGGTTTCTGGAATATCGACAGATACCGAATCGAGCTTATGTTCATTGGCACCACATACCGGACAGGGGTGTCCATGTTCAAGCATGGCTCGCAAATGTGAAACGTCTTCATCTAGCGCAATCAGTGCTTCAACATCTTTGCGCTGCGTGTTGGTGTCTTTGTATTGCTGGGCGAAATGATCGCGCTGCGTCTGTTGCTCACGCTTATTCTCTGTATATTGCTGCTGCTGTTCCACCAGCACGTTAATTTGATCGCGAGCAGACACATATTGTTGTTGTACGTGTTCGGCTTCAATAATTAACGGCCACTGCGTATTAAGCTGCTGCAATGATTCGTTTAGTGATTCAACAGTGTTGTCTTCGGTAGCCGCCACCATCGCGTCCTGAGAGGAGGTTACCGCTTCATTATGAAAGTCTACCGCGCTTTGTAAACGACTTTGCGATTGTTTTAACGTAGCAATATCGTGTTGATTCGCGTTGCGTTGCTGCGTCAGTTCATCCTGTTTTTTACGCAGCGCATCAAGCGCCTCACGGTCTTTTTTTAATTGTTTTGCGTTTTCTTTCCACCCACTTAACTTCTCTCCTACTCCACTATACTGCGACGCCCCCTCGAGAAATTCGCGAAGCGTGTGCTGCTGCGTTACCTTCTCGCACAAATCTTTTTCAAATGAAGCGATGCTTTTGTCCAACGATGACAGGTGCGCTTTTGCCTCTGAGAGCGTCTGTTCTGCTCGTTGTTTATCAGCTAGCAGCGTTGTTATCGCATTATCAAGAGGGATAACGTCGTCATGGATTCGTTTTTCTAGCTGCTTGCTTGCTTGCATTGCTACTTCAAGCGCAGCCTTTTGTGTTTCATGAGCCTTTTCAGCTAATTGATAGCGCTGACGCGCTGAGGGAATTTGGCCTGCTTTCTCGTCACCTTGTTGCTTAAGTGAGTCAATGTCGTTGGTTAACTGGGAAAGGGTATCAAACGCGGATCTGAGCTTTTCAGCCGGTTCGCTTAAGGTTAGCCTTTCAAGCAAAGGCGCGGCATCATCCCATGCTTGCTGCGCACACGTTAATGAATGCTCTGCCTGCTCGAGGGCTTGGGTATTTTCTAAAAGCGTAATGTGCCATTGTTTTTGTTGCTGCAAGAAAGCGATGTCTGCTTGGTGAGTCGCCAACGTATCAGCAACATGCTTTATGTTCTCTTCTAACGATATTAATTCGTCTTCACTTAATACGTTAACGCCATCAAGTTGAAGAGAAAACGCCTTTTTTTGTTGTTTGGCTTCGCTAAACTGTTGGTGTATGGCCTGTGAAATTTGACCATAAATTTCAGTGCCCGTTAGCTCTTCAAGCAATTCCGCTCTATCATTTTCATTAGCGTTAAGAAATGCGGCGAAATCCCCTTGCGACAACATCATCGATTTGGTGAAACGTGCAAAATTCAACCCGGTTAAACGCTCAATTTCATCGCTTTTAGGCCGAACTTGGGTGGCTAATACTTTACCGGTAGCAACTTCTGCCAACTCAACATCTGCACCTTGTAAATTGCCATCCACTTTGCCTCTTGCCCGCCTCATACTCCAGAATGCGCGGTACGCTTTCCCTTTAATATCAAACTCAACTTCAGCCAAACACTCTGCGGTTCCTCGCGTCATGATATCGTTTGACGACGCGGAAATAGCGCCTAACCGAGGCGTTTGATGATAAAGCGCTAGACATATGGCATCCAACAATGTGGTCTTACCCGCACCTGTCGGTCCGGTTATCGCAAATAAACCATTTTCTACAAACGGCGACTGGGTGAAGTCTATCTTCCATTCACCTTTCAGCGCATTAAGATTTTTAAGCCGTAAAGTAAGTATTTTCACGACTTCACCCCTTCTGAGATAGGGCTATCCGTTTCTTCTTGATCGCCCTCGTTTATCGTATCTACCGCTTGTGCGAACAACACGTTAATACGGCGCAGTCTGGCGTCTTCTTGTGCCTCATCACTGTCAAGGCATTCTAGGGCAAGCCGCGCTTTGAACACATCTTCAACGGATAATTCGCTTAACTGCATGTTAGGTGCGCTTTTAAGTGATGACATCACTTGCTTTCGCATACGCTTTAACTGCAATAGTTCCGCCGGTTTTTCATCCAGAAGTGTGTGAATACGCTGCTGTAAGTCTGTGAGAAAATCCTGTGTTTGCACTTCAATACACAACCACACTGGCGCGTCTTCTGTCGCTGCATTAATCATCTCACTGGCATGAATTTGCTGTTCAATGTCCTTTAAATCCCCTTTTATTACTTGCATCGCTTGAAAGCACGGGATGGGCTTTGGTGTCAGCGTTGAAAGCTTTCCATCTTCAAAATGAGCAATCATTACTTGTTTTTGCGTACCAAGCTCGTCAAAACTCAGAGGGATCGGAGAACCCGAATACCGAATATGTTCACTACCAGCCACTTTTTGCGGACGATGAATGTGCCCAAGCGCAATATAGTCAGCGGGCGGAAAACCTGTTGCATCAAACCCTTCAAGCGTTCCAATGTAAATGTCACGAACGCTTTCAGATTGGCTGACACCTAGTGCAGTTAGGTGCCCGGTGGCGATAATAGGCACCGCCTTTGACTGGGCAGCCTGAATGGTCTTTGCTTGTGCAAACAAGCTTGCATAATGGTTCTTAATTGCTTCTGCAAGCGCAATACGTTTGTCTGTACCACTTTGACCCGCGCTGCTGGTTAGCACATCGCGAGGGCGTATAAATGGCACAGCACATAATATTGCCCCTACCTCACCAGTGCGTGTTTTAAGCGCAAATACCTGTTCACTGTCATCCCCATAGGTACTGGCGACAACATGGCTATTTAAATAATGAAGCAGCGCTTTACTCTCGTTAAGTACCGATACCGAATCGTGATTTCCTCCCAGCACGACCAACGTACACCCCGAGCCTTGAAGTTGACCAATAAACTGGTGATACAGCTCTCTGGCATAACTTGGCGGTGTGCCTGTATCGAAGATATCTCCTGCAACGATAATGGCATCAATACCTTCTTCATCCACGACGTTGAGCAACCACGACATGAAAGCACTGTGTTCCTGCTTACGGCTTTTGGTAAAGAAACTTTGGCCTAAATGCCAGTCAGACGTATGGAGTATTTTCATTGCAATAGGGAAACCATCTGGTAGACGTGAAGAATTATAAAAGCCACGGTATAACAGTGGCTTCTATAATGATATCGCTAAAAGGTATGGTGGTTCAAATCAAGCCTTAAGCGTCTCGATTCAAATCGAATTAGTACAGTATGTGTTAGTGAGGAGGGTCAATCTTATTATCTATTGACGTATTCACACGAAACCAACCCGCAATAGAATGCCGGTCTCGTATCGCCGGTAATACTTCATGCGGAAATTCTTCGCTAAGAAACACAACCATGGTACCCATTAAGGGCACTACGCGAAGCCCTTCTTTATCGTGTTCATCTTTATAAAGTACTAGTTCACCACCATCATCAATATTCCACCCAGAGTTTAAATAAGCAACCACCGATAATACTCTGTTGGTTTCACCACGAAACGCATCGTAATGCCTTTTGTAGTAAGCGCCTGGCGCATAATGGGCAAAATGGCTTTCAAACGAAAACAAGCCTAAAAACAAACGCCTATTTAGAAACGCTTGCAAGCGAGCTGTCCAGTCCACCCATTGGCGTCCCTCTGGCGTCTCCCCTGTAATCCAACAGATTTCGTCAGTTCTTACAAATTCTGTCTTAACAAAATCATCCCTTCGCCCAATGCCTGCGTTAACAAACTGCTTGTCATTTAACGCTTGTTGACAACAAAGCAACGCGGTTACTAACGATTCTGGCAGTGCACCTGGGCGAATGCTATACCCCTGCGTTTCTAAATCAGTAGCAATAAGACCGAATAATGCGTCATCAACTGCCGAACCATTATCTGCATGAACATTATTCTGTAATGCAACCAAGAAAACCCCTACCTTTTAATGTTTATGAATCATGATGAAAAGCACAACGTACATCCCCTTCACTGAATGCCGGTATGGTATCTCAAATCTGAAAAAGGTTATCCCAATAATAATCCAGTTCACGAGCACAATCTTCTATCGGACGTGCCTGGTAGGTAAGATTAGTCTGAATAATAAGCTTCATTGCCAGTAACTTGTCTAGCGCATCTTTTACATCAAAGTCGAGTTCGCAATGATATTGATTGTTAAACCATTGCTCGATGTCGCTATCTAATGCTTCGGCAGTCATGCCACCCGCGGCACCGTTTAGTAAAAAGGTGTATGCCAATATTGCTTCTTTGCAATCTTCCTCTTCAGCGGCATCAATAAGGGTATGAAAAACCCCTGCGTTGTTGTCTAAACTTTTAAAGTACAAATTATCTGACAGCGCCTTCATAAAACGGATTTTTCTATTTTTAAACTTCGTCCACTCTTTAAAAACAAAACTTCCAAGTACGCCCATGCCTAAACCGAACGAAATAAGACTTTGTTTAGTAATCTCGACCTGTTCGTCTTTAAACCCTAACCAAAACGCCAGTACCGAGGCGAGTAGCAACATTGAAGCCCCTAGCTTTGTTACCAACACCACCGCACCGCCAATAGCAGCTGACGCGCCAATAATCACCTTATCTAGCGGCCGCATTCTCACTTCACTATTAGGGAACAACATCTCTAAGTCGGCTTTTGGTACATTTTGGAACAATTTGATAATGGTCGAGCCGGGAGAGAACCCGACTGGCAGCTCCCCTTTCTGGGCAAAATAGGCATCGTCTTTAAAGGTGATGTAAACGGCGACACGGTCATAGTTAGTAAACGAAATTGCTTTCTTACGCAGTCCGAATAAATAGCGTATCACCTCTGTTTTGACCGATTCACCACGTCGATAAAACACAACCTCTTGGAAATCGTCAAAGCTTACGGCAAGGCGTACTTTAAAAAGTGATTCTTCCGTTAACGCTTCTTCTAAATCATGATCGGTCACTTTTTCAAAATTTGCAGCATTAAGTAAATGCGAAAAATCACCCGCAAATTTTTTCTGGACCTGCTTTAACGTTTCCGTGTTCACCGACTCAATGCTGCGAGTATCTTTATTAGGGTCAAAAAACGCATAACTGCTTTTTAATGACTCAAGCTGTTCATGGTACTGATAATGAATACGGTTAACGAGCAGTTTGCACAAACTGTCAAAAGCGCTAATGTCTATTTTATCGGACAGCATCGGTTTACACATTTCGATAATGTCAGCTTTACGAAAAGGAATGAAACGTTCTGAAGGCATGGTATTCGGGCACGGCATGTCGATGAGTATTTATTGCTGTGAGTAATACCTAAATTCTTAAATAAGCGCAATGCTAGAGATGAAAATAAAACTGACTTATTCGCTCTGCATCCACTATCACGCGCAATCACATATACGTTACACTATGAGGATGAGTTATCCCGTTCCCGCCAATCAGGTTGAAACCCTGTATGAAATAAAGAAAAGTAAATTTATTGCTTTTGCAGCTTTTGCTAATTCGCGCGACATGGCAATGCAACACCTTGCACAGGTAAAAACACACTATCCCGATGCAAGACACCACTGTTGGGCCTACCGGTTCGGCAATCCTGCTTCACCGACCAGCGCAGCAATGGCAGACGATGGTGAACCAAGTGGTACCGCTGGAAAGCCCATACTGAACGTATTGCAGCATAAAGATATCGGTGACGTAATGGTTATTGTCACTCGCTATTTCGGAGGCATAAAGTTAGGCGCCGGTGGATTGGTTCGTGCCTACTCCGCATCCGCGCAACAAGCCATAGAACAGTTAGCGGTGCGAGAAGAGATAACGCTTCACTTACTTACTGTCGATGTCGACTTCAAGCACGAGCAGTTTATTCGTCACTTGGTTGAACAACAGGCAGGTGAAATAGCCCGCTGCCACTATGGGGGTCACGTTACGATGGACGTTAAACTTCCCTTATCGGCTATACCAGACTTTACCGCTCACGTTGGCGCTATTGCACTTGCAGTGCGCAACGAAAACACTTCACCTTAACGGTAGCAATAAAAAAGCATGCTCAACGAAGCATGCTTTTAGTATTTATTGCCAAGAAAACAGGTTAGTTTACAAAACCTTCGTTCGCTCTTACCGTTAATGGGTGATAGCCTGGCTTCGCTTCGTCAAACGCTTTTTTGGCAAATGCCTTTCCTTCTTTGGTTTTTGACAGTTCACGGTACAACGGCTTAACAAGCTTATTACGACCAATACTTACAAGGTATGAGTAAAGCCTTTCATAAGCAGGTTTGTATTCGTTTTGTACTGCAATCATAAGCCAGCTGTGGGCAATTTCGTTATTTTTGCTTGCGGTAAGCGCAAACGCATTATCTAACGCTGCAAGTTGCACATCACTTAGCGCGACTGGAAGGTTATTTAGGAAATATAGCCACTCATGTACCGTCCATGCTTGAGTGTCGATATCCCTGGCCATCACGTCGCCACGCAGCCACGCGGCGCGAGTATTATCGATAATATCAAAGGCATTTGATTCTGGTACAGGCGCGTCTTTGGGAATACCAGGTTGAAAAATCCACGCTTGTATACGCATGCGATCTAACTTATCGGGATATTGCGCTAATAACGTTTTATCTAAGTACGCAATAAACGTGTCTGTGGTGATGCTTTTAAACGCAAAATCTTTAAAGTATTGCATTAGGAAAGCATCAAAATTATCACGACCTATACGGTGCTCTAATTCACGTAAAAACAGCGCCCCTTTTTCATAAGGAATGTTTGAAAACACATCATCTGGGTTTCTGCCACGCAAGTCGATAGCCAGTATCTCATCGTTATCTTCAAGGGCAGCAACATCGTTTTGTAAGTCTTGATATCCTAATACTGCTTCTTTTTTGAAACGGTCATTACCATAAACCATTTCCATAATGCGATACGTTAAATAGGTAGTAAAACCCTCGTTCAACCATAGGTCGCGCCATGTTGCGTTTGTTACCGTATTACCCGACCAGCTGTGTGCAAGTTCATGGGCAATCAGTGACACCAAACTCTTATCGCCAGCGATTACCGTTGGTGTAATAAACGACAGCCGTGGGTTCTCCATACCACCAAATGGGAACGACGGAGGAAGAATAAGAAGGTCGTATCTGTCCCACTGATAAGGCCCATAGGTTTTTTCCGTTACCTCAAGCATTGCTTCGGTATCTTCAAATTCTTTCGCCGCGCTTTCTAACAGTGCAGGTTCAGCATATACCCCGGTACGCGCTCCCATTGCTTTGAATTGTAAATCACCAATCGCCAAGGCAATTAAGTAAGAGGGAATAGGTTGAGGCATCGTAAAGCTGTATTCACCGTCTCTTGGCGTATTAGGATCGTTTGACGCACTCATCACGGCTAACAACGACGGGGGTGTCTTTATTGTTGCATCGTAGGTCACTCTAACTTGAGGAGAGTCTTGCAGGGGAATAAAGCTACGCGCATGTACCGCCTGTGCTTGCGTAAATAAGAAAGGATGCTGCTTACCTGCAGTTTGCGCTGGCGTTAACCATTGCACGCCTGAGGCCTCTGGCGAGGTACTGTAGGCGACCGTCACCTGATTCGCGGCTTCAGGTAACGTAATATGCAGCGGTGTGCCCAAATCTATATCACGTTCACCCAAGCGGAATGGCACATTTTCGCCGTCTACGCTGACCGAGGCGATATCTAACCCTCTTGTATCAAGCACCAAAGTATTATTCGTTGGTTTGCTACGCGTAAAATCTAATGTCACGTCGCCTTTTAACTGCTTTGAATCAAAATCAGCACTTAGGTTGAGCGACAAGTGAGTTACCTTTATATCAGAGGGATTTGAAAAAGAGTGATAGTCTACGCCAGATGCAATGCGTGATGACGCATCTGTGACTTCTGTGTTTGTTGCATCTATCTGCACCGCCGAAGACTCAGCGTTTATTTCACTCGTTTGCTCACTGCAAGCGAATAATACTGGCGCGCACATAACGGCCACCAGCCACGTATAATTTTTCATGACGTTTCCTGTCTTATCGTTTATCTACGCCATCATAACAAACTTTCAATGCGCGGCGCAGCATAACGGGTGATAAGGTGGCATGCCTAATTGCTGAAACATGCCACTTCCGCTCACCCTAACAATTAAAACAAGATATTTACTTGTCTTGTGGCGTTTAGGCCGTTTTTTGCCACTGCAATTATTTGAGCGCTATTGTTACCTCAATATTACCGCGCGTCGCGTTAGAATAAGGGCAAACTTGGTGAGCGGTATCTACTAATTTTTGCGCTTGTTCGCTATCCATGTCACCCAAATCGACGGTTAGCTTAACCGCTATTGCAAAACCCATTTCAATGGGGCCAATAGACACGTCGCCGGTTACATTAATGTTATCGCTTAGCTTAATTTTTTGTGCGCCAGCGACATGTTTAAGTGCACCGATAAAGCACGCCGAATACCCTGCTGCGAACATTTGTTCAGGGTTCGTCCCTTCTCCACCTGCGCCCCCTAACGCTTTAGGGGTAGATAACGCAACGTTAAGTTTATCATCGCTAGATTTCACCGTTCCTTCGCGACCACCTGTTGCCGTAGCGGTACCCGTATAGACGACCTGTTGTAGTTTATGCATTGAGATTCTCCTTCATGTGATAAATTACTTTGTATGCAAAATAATTTATCACTTAATCTACTTGCCGATCAAGTAATTTGTATGCAAAATAACTATTATGTTTATCATTCGAGAACAACATGTCTGAACTCCTTAAATTAGAAAACCAGCTTTGCCATCGGTTTTACACACTCTCGAATGCATTCACACGCGCTTACCGTCCCCTGTTAGACGCGCTAGACATTACTTATCCTCAGTACGTAACCCTTATGGCTTTGTGGGAACAAAGTGGTATCACCATTGCTGAATTATTAGAAAAGACCATGATTGATGGCGGGGCAATGTCGCTGATCCTCAAAAAGCTAGAGGCAAAGGGCTTTCTGCATATTTCCAAAGACGAGCAGGACAAGCGCGTAAAACGTGTGCTGCTAAGCGAAAAAGGGAAAGCGGCAAAAATAGACGCTGAGGCTATTCCACAACAAATGCTGTGTAAACTTGACGGCATGTCACATGATGAGAGCAAACAGCTTGTTCATTTACTCGATAAATTGCACGGCTGTTTTTCGTCTATCAAAGAGTAAATATCACAACGTTGTCATCACATTAACGACATTTTTTGATACACTCCAACGCATTGAGCGTACAAGTGTTCGCTAAAATTATTGGAGATATTATGACAAGCATTCCAGCCAAAGCTTATTCTGTATTAGAAGAGTGGCTTAATAGTGTAAGCCACGGGCTTGGCCTTATCGCTGCCATCATTGGCTGTGCTTTTATGCTGCAAAAGGCTGAAGGCGCATTGACGGTCAGCGCAGCTGCAATTTACGGCATTACCCTTATTCTCATGTTTCTCAGTTCTACGCTTTATCATGCTACCTCTCACGAAAAAACAAAGGCTTGGCTTAAACTCTTTGACCATAGTGCAATATATTTGTTGATAGCGGGTACTTACACACCTTTCTTATTGATTTCTATTGGTGGCACGCTTGGTATGGTTATGACGGGTGTAGTGTGGAGTTTGGCGATAGGCGGAGTGGCGTTTAAACTTATTGCACAACACAAATACCCCAAAGTTTCTGTGATGACTTACTTAGCGATGGGATGGATTGCTCTTGGCCTTATCTATCCCCTCTATATGGCATTACCCAGCGCGGGGTTATGGTTGTTAGTGGCTGGTGGCTTGAGTTTTAGTATCGGTGTATGCTTTTATGTGGCAAAGAAGGTAAAGTATACGCATGCCATATGGCATATTTTTGTCATTGGCGGGTGCGGCTGCCATTATCTCTCAATTTATTATTATGTAGTATGACTCAAAAAAATATAGACATTGCGTGGTTTTCATTAGGTGCTGGGAAAATTTGTCTTGGCGGTAAACCCAATGAAGAAACCTACTCAAAACTCAAAGCGCTAGGGGTAAGTCATCTTGCTACGGTACAGACTACCGATGAGCATGCGTCATACATAAGAGATAAGACTATTGAAGCCGGACTCGCATGGATTTGGGTACCGTTTTTGCACCCTTCTGCTGAATCTCCCACCGAAGATGTACATTTGCACCAATATCTTCACGAGCTTTCTCAAATGCTTAATGAGGGCGCGCGCATATACCTTCACTGTGATGGGTCTCAGCATCGTTGTAGTTTATTGTTCTACGCACTGTGTCATTTTCGCCGCGTGCCATCAAGCAGCGCCTATAGTGCACTTCATAGCTTTGGCGCCCATGCCGCCAACAATCTTTTACGACCAGAATTAGCATGGGCCGCTACGCTTGGCCGCACCGCACCAAAGGTTTAACTCACCGTGAGCCAATGGCTTAACATCTTCCTGAGCGTTTCTTCCGTCACTGGTTTCGTTAAATAATCATTCATGCCGGCCGCGAAACACTTTTCTTTATCGCCTACCATCGCATTCGCGGTAAGTGCGATAATGGGAATGTCCGCAACGCCCGTAAACTTTTCATTTGAACGTATCATTCTCGTCGTCTCAAAGCCGTCCATGATTGGCATTTGGCAATCCATCAATATAAAGTCAAATGTAGATGTATCATGGCTTAACAGTGATGCTAACGCTTCTTTTCCATTTTCTGCCGTTTTACTTTTAATACCCAACTGAGACAATAGCGAAGTTATCACTACTTTATTAATTTCATTGTCTTCCACCACCAATGCCGTGCATGTATCAAAAACCTTTCTGTCTATGCTTTTTATATTTGGGGTAATGGTGCTTTTCTGACCCAACTCGGTGGACGGTTGCAACGGTATCGTAAAGACAAATTTAGAGCCTTTCCCCAGCTCGCTCTTCACTTTGATAGTGCCATGCATTAATTCAATGAGTTTAGCTGTGATTGAAAGTCCTAACCCTGTTCCTTGGGCTGTTCGCGCGCAACTCGAATCAGCCTGTTCGAAAGGCTTAAATAAAACATCTAGTTGGTCCTCGGCAATCCCTATACCCGTATCGGTAACTGAACATACAAATGAAGCATGCGCAGTGTCAGGGTTCGTAAGATGAATACGAACCGTAATGCTCCCTCTTTCGGTGAATTTGACCGCATTACCCACTAGATTATAGAGTACTTGTTTTAAACGTAGCGGATCGCCAACGAGGTTGCGCTCGCCTACATCTCTACATTGGTAATTGAACGTAACGCCTTTGTCTTCTATCTGCTTAGCAAAATCTTTAATGAGGCTATCGGCCACCTCTACAAAGTTAAAAGACTGATTTTGAATAACAATCTTCCCTGCTTCGATTTTTGAAAAATCTAAAATATCTGAAATGATGCTAAGCAAATGCTCTGAACTACTTTGCATCATTTTTAAGTATTGACGTCTGGTAGCATCATCTAATTCATTAGTTTGAAGATCGTTAATCAGTAAGTTGATGAGCCCCATAACGCCAGAAATAGGCGTTCTTATCTCATGGCTCATATTCGCGAGGAAGGCACTTTTTTGCTGATCCGCTGCTTTTGCTTTTTCGGCCATTTCTTGCGCAAGCGACGCGCTTAAATGTGCTTGCTTAGACGTTGCTTTCAAGTCATTTTTAATTTTTTCTGATTCGGTAAGGTCAATATTGACTCCCGTGGCTTTAACAGGCGAATTATCCGCGTCGAAAATAAACGTTGCCAGCCCCTGAACCACACGAATATCACCGGTATCGGTTACTACTCTAAACGTATGGTCGAAATGCGTATGTGACGCCACGGCATGCGTAAATGCGTGCTTCGCAGAGTCAACGTCTTCTGGATGTAATGACGCTTCCCAGTCTTCAAGGGTTCCCTTGAACGAAGTACGCTGTTTCCCATAAATTTCAAATAGTCGGTCGTCCCAAATGAGTTTATTGTCAATGAGATCATATTCCCATACGCCAATTTTTGACACTTTAAGCGCCAATACCACGCGCTGTTCTAAGCGTTGCCTTATTAATTCATCTTCTTTTTGCTTCGTTAAATCTTTAAACGTACCGAAGTTTCTAACAACACGACCATGCCTTATCTCAGAGAAGCCTGTGGCGTTTACAATTAGCTCTTTCCCCTTGCTAGTAATAAATCGTAAGTCTTTTGAGTACCCTTTACCTGTGTATTCTAGTTCTTTTAAGGCGTCTAACAATGTGGGGATGGATTCAGGATGATAGAAATTAATACCGTCTTCTAACTTCGGTTTGAATGTCTGCGGATCAGTTTCATGAACACGATGAACGTTATCCGACCAATAGAGATAGCCAGTATCTAGATCGATTTCCCAGTATCCTGTATCGGTAACCTTTTCGAGAGCGGTTAAGGCTGACTGGACGCGTTTTTGCTCAGATACATCTTCGCCCCAAAAATAAATATCATCAGACCCGGGATTACAAACCAGTTGCCATTGACACCAAAAGTAGCTGCCATCGGCTTTTCGCCAGCGGTGGATAGGTAACGCTTCCGGATTATCACGCCAATGTGCTAGTGAAAACGTTAAGTCATCTTTATCTTCTTGATGAAAAAAATCGTGTAATTGCTCTCCCACAAGGTCTTGGGAAGAAACGCCGGACATATCGGCGGTAAATGCATTACACGCTTGTACAACATACTTTTTATCTAAACGTACAAAGATATAATTCAACGACGCAAAGAAATCAGCAACAGAGGTCATAGTTAAGGGTACCTTTCCACAACAAAAATGGTCGCTTTCCAGGCTTACAGCATTATTTTCTGTAAAAATGGCTAACCAACAAGACTAAACAGCCAAAAGAATAAGTATCAACTGATTGTATTACGTAAACTGCACGATAATTGTCCAAATAAGTACTTAGTATAGATGGATAAGTTTTCGTTGTAATAAAAAGAAGAACACGACAAAAAAGCGCCAGGCCTTTTTGTCGTTCATACTATGCGGGTTTAATAAATGTGTACCGGTTACTTAAGCGTAGGTATGGGAAGCAATGGCGATATAATTTCGCCAATTCGTCTAAATAACTGCATTCTTGTCGTGCCTGAACGCCAAACTAGCCCAATTTCTCTGTAGGCCTTTTCTTCTGCTGCAAAGCTTTTTAGCCCTGTATGGTTTAATATCGATTGGTTAAGTGCCAACTCCGGTAAAAAGGTATAACCCAGTTTACTGTTTGCAAGCTGTACCAAGGTGTACAAGCTGCTAGCCGCTACACTGCTAATTTGATCACTGTGTTGCAAATTGCACGCACTTACAGCGTGTCCCGTCATGCAATGCTCTTGCTGAAGAAGGAAAATACTTTTCTTTGGCAGTGAGGCAATATCAACCGGGTCGGGTAATTGTTGCGCCACTTCTTCATGCGCAATTAAATGAAATGGGTCATGCCCTAGCACCATTTGCTTGCATCCAGGCGTCTCGATAGGGAGGGCAAGGATCAGCAAATCTAAACGACCGTCTGTAAGTTGTTGAAGTAACTTTTCGGTCGTGTCTTCTTGCAGTTCGACGCTAATTTCAGGCAAAAAAGCATTAAACGCGCCCAGCATTCCTTCAAACAAAAACGGGGCTATAGTGGGAATAACACCTAACTTAAGCGTGCCCCGCTGCCAATTTCCGGCGTTTTGTGCATATTCAACAAGTTCACCTGCTTCTTGCAGCAGTACTTTGCTACGCTCGACAATATCTAGCCCTAATGACGTAAATACAAAGGTTTTATGCTCGCGCTCTAATAACTGGCTTCCGAAGTGTTCTTCTAAGTTTTGAATGGCGGTGCTAAGTGTTGATTGGCTCACGTTGCAACGCTGTGCGGCGCGGTGGAAATGTTGCTCTTGATATAGGGTAACAAGGTAATGTAAATGTTTAAGGTTGGGCCACTTCATAACAACGGTTTCCTGATTAGAAATTACAATATTAATCTAACATAAAGATTACGACTTCCCAAAGAAATTCTAAAAACCAATTGTTACTGCACTAAATTGATAGGCGGTAATGTGTTAAGTGGGTTGAATATAGGTAACTCATAACGATGCCTATTGTCGTCACTTAAATGGCCATAAGCCTATGATTGGGCAGATAAGCACACACTTCAATGCGAAAAATTACGATGTAGCGTAATAAAAAAAACCGCAACAGTGTGCGGTTTTTTTAAGTGCTTCAATGTGGCTACTACGCCACGCCAAAAGCCGCTTTTAATATGTAGAAGAAAATTATAGAAAGAATAGCGCCTGCGGGTAGTGTGACTATCCAAGACACAACAATATTTCTGACTATCCCTAAATTCAATGCCGATACACCGCGTGCTAAGCCTACACCTAACACCGCACCAACGAGGGTTTGAGTAGTAGAAATTGGCAAACCTGTGCCAGATGCTATGACGACCGTACATGCGGCAGCAAGCTCAGCAGCAAAGCCGCGACTTGGCGTTAAATGGGTAATACCCTGGCCGATGGTTTTGATAACACGATGACCAAAAATAGCTAAGCCCGCCACAATACCTAGACCACCTAACGGTAAAATCCATGGCGCAAGATTAGCACTAGCATTAATTTCTCCGCCAGAGGTTACTACGCTGACTACGGCAGCGAGGGGCCCTATAGCATTAGCTACGTCGTTAGAACCGTGCGCAAAAGCCATGCAACATGCGGTCACTACCATTAGCAAGGCGAATACTTTTTCAACGTTTGCGGTTTGCAAATCGGCATCTTCAGAACCACTAAAATGCATTCGACTAATAAACCACTTGCCGAACATCCCTAACACAATGGCAATGGCAATCGCCAATAGGTAGCCGTTCATTGCGCTAAGCTCTAGCCCAACGTGTTTAAGCCCTTTTTTGATGGTAACCAGCGACATAACAAAACCCGCTAGCGCCATATAAAACGGCACATAACGTTTCGCATTCAGAAAAGGAGAGTCGGTTTGGAAAATAAGCTTATGTGCGCTCATAAAAATGAGGTAAGCGATAATCCCAGAAATAGCAGGTGTAACTATCCAGCTTCCAACGATACCACCTACTTTAGCCCACTCAACGGCGTCCATACTCACGCCAGTGGCAGTAAATCCAATGATGGCGCCAATGATAGAGTGAGTTGTAGAAACAGGCCACCCCAGATAGGACGCTACGGCTAACCAAATACCAGCGGCAAGCAGAGATGCAATCATTCCCAGCACTAAGTACTCTGGGATGGTGGCAAAATAGCCTGTATCAATAATACCTTTACGTATTGTCGAGGTCACCTCACCGCCAGCGAGGTAGGCGCCAGCAAATTCAAAAATCATAGCGATAACTATCGCCTGTTTTATCGTTAATGCTTTTGACCCAACTGATGTGCCCATTGCATTGGCAACATCGTTAGCACCTATTCCCCACGCCATGATGAAACCAACACCGGCGGCAAGCATGATGAGAATTAGGCCATAACTTTCAAAAAATTCCACGGATAATCGCTCCTGATCTAAACGCGATTTAAGCTGGGCATTGCTACACCGGGTAGCACCGACTGTTGCCCACTAGGGCAAAAGTAAGAAATTGAGGACAAATTGTGTCTTATCATATACGTAGACTATTTTTTGCACGATCTGTTCTTGGCTGCGGCGCATAATAACGTAATCATCTGCGAAGCCATAGTGAAAATCACAGAAAAATAGCAAAACGCGGTGTAATTAGTTTTATGCGCTGATAAAAGCAGCAATTATTTCATAATTATTACAGTATATTAACTCAAATGAGGTCTTCCAGTTTCTGCTGCATGCTTTCAAGAGACTTATGACGCACGTCCGTTCCTCGCGTTAAATAGATAACATACTCACACACGTTTTTACATCTGTCGCCGATTCGCTCAAGTGATCGCATGGCCCATAACACATCAAGCCAGTCCTGCATGCCACTTGGGCTTTTTTCCATTTCAGATGTGGTGTAGGTGAGTAACCGTTTATATTCACTATCAATACGATTATCTTCATCGTATACCACTAACGCCGCTGCTTCATCTTGCCGCGCAAAGGCATCGAAAGTGCCACGCATCATTTCAGCTACGCGCTCACCGATAAGTAGCATGCTGGTTTTAATCGTATCAGAGGCGGGTAACTTATTGCGGGTAACTAATTTTGCAATTCGTTCAATCTCATCTCCCATCCGCTCTATATCTGTGATAGCTTTTGATATTGTCATTATTAGGCGCAGGTCACTGGCGGTAGGATGACGTTTAGCAATAATGCGCAAGCACTCTTCATCAATTTGTACTTCCATTGAATTGATTTTTAAGTCATTAAGTACCACTTTCTCTGCTAAACCCGCGTGGTTAAGCTTTACTGCATTAAGGGTATCAATAAGCTGCTGCTCTACCTCTCCGCCCATTGTTAGAACCGAATTTCTTAGGTTCTCTAATTCAATATTAAAGGTGCCAGAAATATGATTATTAAGTGCTACTTGGCGCATAATTTCACCTTTTCCACGTTACTACCCATTAGCCATACCGCCCTGTAATATAGTCTTCCGTTTGCTTTTTGTCAGGCATAGTGAAAAGCGTGTCACTATCAGCATACTCAATCAGTCGCCCTTGATGAAAAAATGCCGTGTAGTCAGACACCCTCGCCGCTTGTTGCATATTATGGGTTACGATAACGATGGTGCAGCGCTTTTTGAGTTTATCCATCAACTCTTCTATGAACAGCGTTGTGAGAGGGTCTAATGCTGAGGTTGGCTCGTCGAGTAGCAATATTTCCGGTTTCAGCGCCAATGCACGAGCAATAACTAAACGCTGCTGCTGACCACCAGACAAAACGTTAGCCGGTTCAAACAGACGGTCTTTAACTTCTTTCCATAGCGCCGCTTCTTTAAGCGCGCTTTCTACCGCATCATCAAGGTGACGACGAACTTTCACCCCTTGTAAACGCAGCCCATAGCTCACGTTGTCATAGATACTCATAGGAAACGGGTTGGGCCGTTGAAATACCATCCCCACTTGCGTACGCAACCGCGACACATTCACACGTTTACTATTGATGTTCTTACCAGCAATGAGTATTTCGCCTTTGTACTTACACCCGTCATGCAAATCGTTTAAACGATTGAAACTACTGATGAGCGTAGACTTACCACACCCGCTTTGCCCAATAAGCGCTGTTATTTTATTTTTAGGAATGCGCATACTAATATCATGCAATACATGCTTTGCTCCAAACCATAAATTAAAGTCACGCACCTCTATCGCGGTATTCGCCTCGTCAATGTCACGCACATCCAGCTTATTGTGTTCAAACAACTTCAACATACCGCAACCTACCCTTCTAAATATTGCTTACGCAAGCGAGTTCTAAGAATGACAGCCAGAACATTCAAAACAAATACCACCATGAGTAATAGCAAACACGCCGCAAACATCATCGACGCACTTTTAGTATCGGTTTGGCTGTGAAAGGCGCCATCGTATATCAACACGCCCAAGTGCATAAACTGGCGGTCTAAGTGAAGATAAGGAAATTCACCGTCAATGGGTAGCGCTGGCGCAAATTTCACAGCTCCCACTAACATTAGTGGCGCCACTTCCCCTGCCGCCCTTGCAATGGCAAGAATAACACCGGTCATAATAGCGGGAGACGCTATAGGCAATATGGTTTTAACCGTTGTTTCATATTTCGTCGCACCAAGTGCATAGCTTCCTGCCTTTAAGCCTTCTGGCACGCGGCGCAACCCTTCCTCTGTTGCAACAATAACAACGGGCAGTGTAAGTATAGCCATCGTTAACGCCGCCCAAAATACCCCTGGGCTGCCCATTGTTGGCGCAGGCAAGGAATCGCTAAAGAAAAGAGAATCGATATTGCCACCGACGGTATATACGAAGAAACCTAACCCAAACACGCCATACACAATCGAAGGTACACCTGCCATATTACTTACGCTAATGCGTATTACCGAGGTAAACGCATTGTTAGGGGCATACTCACTTAAATACACAGCTGCAAGCACACCAAAGGGAGTAACAATAATCGTCATAAGGAACACCATCAATATAGTGCCAAATAACGCAGGAAATACGCCACCCGATGTATTGGCTTGTTTGGGTGTGTCAGTTAAAAACACGGCAATGCCGTTTAATATAAACGTCGTTTTTTCAAAAAAAGTCAGTCGGCTTACATAGTGAACATCCAAAATATCTGACATATCAATGGCATACTTCCCACCATCTAAAAAACCAACGTTTAGTAAGTACTTACTACGCTCTTGCTCATTTGAAATTAGCGTATTTTGCCATTTATCAAATCGCTTGATTAACTTCTCACGCGCGGGTGCATCTTGCTCAACATTCCGCTCATCTAAACGTGCCAATGCTTCATGTATTTGCGCTAAAGGGCCGGTTCGAATTCGGTTAATTTCGGCGGTAAGCTGTGCAACGTCCTGCGCAATGATGTCATATTGTGATGCATCAACTGAAGGCGCATTTGGTGTGGATATATTTAACGGCGTTGCGAGCATCACACGCCCATCAGTAAACTTAATTTCAGCGCTATCTACCGCGAGGTCTTTGCTGGAAATAGTTGATTTATCTAGGGCAAGGTATGCGCCGAAGGGCCGTTCACTGTCTGCATATTTTATTTGAACGGTGTTGTTAGTATCACTTTCAATATAGAGCTGCCCTAACACGCGTGTGCTGTGTTCAGCATGTTGCTGCGAATACGTAATATTATAAATAGGCGACGGCCAAAAATAGGCGCCACCTCGTAGCGTAATTAATACAAGAATGCTCACCATGGCGATAAGCAATAAACCAGTGAAAAATGCCGTAAGACTTATTACAAACGACTGGCGTTGAACGGTGTTGAGTATCCTGCCCAGTGCGGTGCTCATTAATATGCCTTATACCGAAGACGCTGACGAAGAAGCTCTGCCACCGTATTAATAACGAATGTAAAAGCAAACAAAATGCAGGCGGTAAGAAATAAAATTTGATAGTGCGCTGAGGACACATCTGCTTCGGGTAGTTCAATCGCTAAGTTTGCGGTTAACGCTCTAAGCCCCTCTATAAGCCCCCAACTCGCTATCGGAGTATTTCCCGTTACCATAAGAACTATCATGGTCTCGCCAAATGCGCGACCAAACCCTAACATGATGGCAGCAACTACCCCTGGCATTGCTACATGAAGCACAACATACCTGAGGGTTTGCAAACGGGTGGCGCCAAGGGCAAATGATGCGTGCTTTAAATCATTGGGAACACCGTTTATGGCGTCTTCTGCCAATGAATAAATACTTGGGGCGATAGCCACACCTAACGCAATAGCCACCACGATGGTGGTTTTTCCAATAGGGCTATTTGATTCTGCCGCTAGCAGTGCATAGCCATCTGTGCCAAAGAGGTTAAACAGCATATCGGGGATCCATTGCACACTTAAATAACCAAGTAACAACACGCCGCCAATGGCAAACCCTAATTCTGCACCATGGCGTAGTTTTCGAGGTAACTTTTCTGCGAATGGGCGCTGCACCCAGGCCACTAAAATAAGAATAAACGGGATAACAATAAGGAAAAAAGCAAAAGAGAACAAAAATTGCTCTGCTTTAGGCGATAACCAAATAGCGGCGATAAAACCGATAAGTACACTAGGGATCGCTTCTAACATTTCGACGGCCGGCTTTAACAAGTGACGCAATCGACGTTTGGCAAAAAACGCAGTATAAATTGCTGCACCTATGGCAACGGGAATAGCAATGACCAGCGCCAACAACGATGCTTTCATACTGCCGATAAGTAATGGCGTTAAACTAAACTTTGCCTCTTGAAAATCTGATGCACTGGTGGTTTGCCAAACAAAATCAGATTCATCGTATCCTTCGTAATGTTGAGGGGAGAAAAGTGACGCCCATGTCGTGATGCCGCTTAAGTTATTTACCTCCCACACATACACGCCGCTCTCATCATAGCCGTACAAGCGGTTACCGAACCACGCTATATTAGCAATCTCGGCCTTTAGCTGATAAGAAGTAACAACGTCGCCAGATACACGGTTGATTAACAACAATCGTTTTTGATTCGTTAGTATGGCGACAGCATTCGCGCTAGCATGTTCTTTTACCGCGAAAACCTGCTCGTTAAGGTTTAGCGAGATACGATATGTCGGCACAAACGTTAATTGCCCACCAGCGCGGTTTAACACCCAACGCGACAGCGTATTATCAATGTTATTGTGTAAGAACAGCGTGCGATCTTTTTCAAGGGTGAACAAATAGGTAGTAAGTGGCGTGTCTTTATCATTCGTGTCTTGTGTCAGACGATAAGGTACATGCTTATCAGCACCAATACGATGAACAAAAATACCGTCAGGCCCTTTGACAATAAAACTACCGCTACCGGGTAACATAAGCGCATCAGAAACATTAGACAATGTCTGGTCGAATATCTGCGTTGGCGAACGTCGGTTAACCCATCGCGTAAATAGCACGTTATCGGAAAAGAGCGAAACTGCCACCCATTTTTCAGACAACGCTACTTGCCAATCCGTTTTGGACTTCCAACGCTCGCTGGGCAAAGAGAACGACAAATTGCCCGAATGAGACTGTGATGCACGACTCAGCGATGCGCGTTCACTGTAGTTCTCATTGCCAGGGTGCGAAGCAATATTACGAACCGGCACCACCCTCACCTGGCCATTGGCAGAGACATCAACAATACTGTTTTCACTCATCAGTGACACAGCGCCAAGGTCATGCTCACAAGGCTTATTATACAGCTGAGTCGTATTAAGCATGTCGTCAACAAGCCCTACAAGATTCAATTTACACTGTGTATGCGTTGAGATAATAGGTTGGTCAGACAGTACGTCGCCAACCAGTTCAATACGGTGGCCTTTAGGTAGTAACCAGCTTTTTTCAAGCTCGACGGTTGGTTTTGCTATTAGAGGGAATGCCTGCGTGAGCAGATGGGTAATAAGAATAATGAGCGTCAGCAATACAAGACCGCCAAATGCAGTCACAACGTAGCGTCCCCATCTATCTTTACGAAGACGTTGTTTAATTGTAGTGTCTTGATTGGAAGTCATTATTATTAAATAAAATTTTCGGTACAAATTGCACTTCAGAGCAGTGTAAGTTTTGTTATGCTAATAGCAAGCGAAAGTTGTACGCGTTTATCGTTAAAGTGGCATAAACTTAACCATGTTAGACGGGCGTAACTCGGACCGCAAAACATTTCTTCTATCACGGAACAGGAGCTTCTTATGCAATCACTCGTTATTACTATTATGGGTAAAGATAAACCCGGATTAGTCGACGCTCTTGCAAAATGTATTTATAAACATCAAGGAAACTGGCAGGGTTCCAGTTTTGCACACATGGCAGGACTATTTACCGGCTTTGTTGAAGTGCATGTTGCAGAAGATCAGCAAAACGACCTTATTGATGCACTAAACGATATTTCCGACCTCTCTGTTCAGTCAGTAGTAGCAGCATCGAATCACACGTCGTTTGATACCACCCTCAGTGTCAATATCATGGGTAATGATAAATCGGGGATTGTGCAAGAACTTACCTCTGTGCTCAATCAATTTAATTTAAATATTCTTTCGTTTAATTCAACGTGTCAAAGTGCGCCAAATTGGGGAAGTTTAATGTTTAAAGCCGATGTCGTCATAGCGGTTCCACAAGCATTCGATGACGATGCATTACAAGATGCATTAGAAGCCCTAGCAAATGACCTCGTGGTCGAAATAAACGCTGAGTAAGTCAAAAACGGCTTACCACGTAATATCGCCCTCGCATGTCATAGTATTTAGCGGCGGCATGTCACACAAGTGTCATTGACCACTGGCAAGCTTTTGCCTTTTTTCTAATCGAGAATTTGAGAGATCATGGATAACGAAACTTTATATTATCCCAAAGAATTGAGTTGGCTTGCGTTCAACGAGCGCGTTCTGCAAGAGGCTGCGGATGAAAATAACCCAGTAGTCGAACGTATTCGTTTCCTCGGGATTTATTCTAACAATCTCGATGAGTTTTATCGCGTTCGTGCAGCAGACGTTAAGCGTCAAATCACCATCGCACAAAATGACGGTAACGAAGACGAGACGCAGCGCCACACGCTAATGATGGAGCGTATTCAAAAAAAGGTCGTCGAGCTATCCAATAAATTCGATAAAATTCACAAAAATGTGCTGAAGGCATTAGCGCGTTACAATATCCATATCTTACGCAAACATGATCTTAGCGACTTTCAAAAAGAGTGGGTACGTAACTTCTTTATCAATAAGGTGCTTCGCCATATTGCGCCTATTCTTATCGATAAAAAAATTAATCTACTTAGCCGCTTAAACGGCACATCGGTTTATCTTTATTGTGCACTACGCCGAAAAGACAAAAACACCAAGTTTGCGGTTATCCAAGTGCCAACAAACGAAATGTCACGTTTCATGCTGCTTCCGCCAGAAAAAAGCCGTAAGAAAAAACAAATCATCATGCTTGATGACATTATTCAGTTATGTCTTGAAGATATTTTTAGAGGCTTTGTTCGGTTTGATGAAATTGAATCGTTTTCCTTCAAAATGACCCGTGATGCAGAATATTCAATTAACGATGAGATTGATGAAAGCTACGTAGAAAAAATGTCAGAAAGCATGAAGCAACGCCTTATTGCTGAGCCGGTTCGTGTTATTTACGATAACGATATGCCTGATGATATGGTGCAGGACTTACGCAAGCGTTTGAAAATAACCAAGCTCGATACCATGCACGCCGCCGGTCATTATCGCAATTTTAAGGACTTTATTGGCTTTCCTAATGTGGGCCGTGAATATCTTGAACATGCCTCGTTGCCTGCAATCAATACCAATGAATTTTCGAAATATAACACTGTGTTTGATGCCATCACCGCACATGACATACTACTGTACTATCCTTATCATCGCTTTTTACATTTCACCGAATTTGTTCGTCAAGCGGCGTTTGACCCTAGCGTAAAAACAATCCGCATTAATATTTATCGTGTTGCCAGCCACTCGCGCATTGTTAACTCGCTGATAGATGCGGTTGATAATGGCAAGAAAGTGACGGTCGTTGTCGAGCTTCGCGCCCGATTCGATGAAGAAGCCAACATTGAATGGTCAAAGCGCATGACCGATGCCGGTATACGGGTTGTATTAGGCGTTCCAACCTTAAAAATTCACTCTAAGCTATGTCTTGTTACGCGAGAAGAGCGTGGAGCGTTAATTAACTACGCACACTTTGGAACGGGTAACTTTAACGAAAAGACAGCAAAGATCTACACCGATTACAGCCTGTTTACTCGAAACCAAGAACTTGGCGATGAAGCGGCGTCAGTATTTGACTTAATTCAATACCCTTATCGTCGATACAAGTTTCAACATTTACAGATTTCGCCATTAAACGCGCGAACAAAAATCCAATCGCTCATACGCCAAGAGATACAGCATTTAAAACAAGGTCACGATGCGCAGATCACGTTCAAAATAAACAACTTAGTTGATAAAGAGCTTATCGACGATTTATACCGCGCAGGGCAAGCGGGAGTGAAAATTCGTGGTATTGTGAGAGGCATGTGTTCACTTAATGCTGGCATTAAAGGGTTAAGCGAAAATATAGAAATTATTTCGATTGTAGACCGTTTCTTAGAACATCCTCGCGTGATGATTTTTGAAGGTGGCGGCGATAGAAAAGTCTTTATCTCTTCTGCCGACTGGATGGAGCGAAATATGGACAATCGTATTGAGGTGGGCTGCCCTATTTATGATAAACGCCTACAACAACGTATTGTTGATATAATGGAAATCCAGTTCCAAGATACACTCAAGGCGCGTGTGATTGATAATGCACAAACTAACCACTATGTCGCTCGTGGCAACCGCAAAAAATTGCGCTCTCAGGTTGAGATTTATCATTACCTGAAGCAAGAAGAAGAAAAAAACGCTGATAGTTAAGAGATCAAATGACCCAACATGAATCTGTATTTAATGATGTGGAAACACGCGAAGTAAGCAAAGTAGCAGCCCTTGATATAGGCTCAAATAGTTTTCACTTAGTGGTAGCACGGATTGTTGCTGGGTCTGTCCAGATCCTTCATCGCGTTAAACAAAAAGTAAGACTGGCAGAGGGGTTAGGCAGCGATAATATTCTGTCTCAAGATGCCATGGATCGCGGCCTTGCTATGTTAAAGGTCGTCGCGGAGAGTTTAAAAGGGTTTGAGCCTGACTCGGTTCGTATCGTAGCCACCCATACGTTGCGAAAAGCGCGAAACGCGCACGATTTCATCACCGCTGCGAGAGAGATATTGCCTTACCCCGTAGAGGTTATTTCTGGCGTTGAAGAAGCGCGCCTTATCTATTCGGGTGTAGCCCACACTAACCACGCTGATGGACAACAGCTTGTCGTGGACATTGGCGGTGGATCAACAGAGTTTGTTATAGGTAAAGGCTTCACGCCATTACTGTGCCGTAGTCTGCAAATGGGTTGTGTCAGTTACACCCAACGCTTTTTTGAAAACGGTCAGCTTAAGCAAAAGTCTTTCGACCGCGCGATAACCGCGGCCCAACAAGAGCTTGAGATGATTGATGCTAAGTATCGCAGACTGGGCTGGGTGCAAGGTATTGGCACGTCGGGCACTATTCGGTCGTTGTTTACCCTGTGTAATGAAGAAAATATTAACGGTCACGATACACCGCTTACGCTAAAACGCCTTCGTGCCCTAATGAAAAACTTTGTTAGCGCAGGGCATATTGACGCACTCGATTTTCCAGAACTTAGTGACGATAGACGCGGTGTAATTGCTGGTGGGCTTGCCATTCTTATTGCTGTATTTAAAGCACTAGAGATTGATGCACTGGTGTATTCACCGGCGGCACTTCGCGAAGGTGTGTTGTATCAAATGGAAGATGAACTGCACCACGCCGATATTAGAGGGCGCACTGCCAGTAGTTTGGCTACGCGCTATGATGTCGATACTACCCAAGCCACACTTGTCCTGAATACCTCACTATTCTTACTTCGTCATGTTGAGAAAACGTGGAAACTAAAAGGGCATGACTTTAAAAATATGCTCGGTTGGGCTGCCCTATTGCACGAAGTGGGCATACAGATTAATTCTCGTAGTGTACAGCGTCATAGTGCCTATATTCTTGGTAATGTAGAAATGCCGGGGTTTACGCAAGAGCAACAATTATTACTTGCCACATTGGTGCGTTTCCATCGGAAAAAGATACGTTTGAACGAGCTTCCTGCCTTTAATTTATTCGACAGCAATGCGGTTAAGCGCCTCATTGCACTGTTGCGATTAGGCGCGCTGCTGAACATAAAGCGGCAAGAAGGCTTTTTACCTGATATTGCTGTCGATGTTGACAAAAACGCGCTTACTCTTGTCTTCCCGGACGGTTGGTTAGACGAAAAACCAATTTTGTCGGCTGATTTGTTGAGAGAGAGTGACTACTGGAAGGCCATTGACTTAACGCTGGTTATTTTACCAACACTGAGTGTAAGCACTAGCTAAATGCATACGCGGCTGTGTTTAACAGCGAATGATGATAATATGAACAAAAAGGCGAGTATATCGCCTTTTTAATTGGTGCATGGCGCGTTATATACCCCATTATTTTATAGGTTGTTGTTAGTCCGTGAAAAGATTTAGCCTTTCGTTGGCCGTATACTTAATATTGCTTTTTCCTAGTATCAGCCATTGTGAATCGGTCGATGACACCGCAACGCCTTTTTTACGCTTCTACAGCGAAATTACCCCACCATTTTACTGGCTAGATGAAAACGGCGTTGCCCAAGGGGTTAACGTCGACTTGGCCAACGCACTTTTCAATACGCTTGATATTAAGGCATCCATTGAACATATGCCGTGGGCCCGCGCCTACTATGAAGTCGAGCATCATGCTGATGTTGTGCTACTTTCTGTATTAAAAACGCCGACAAGAGCATCTACGTTACAATGGCTAGGTGTGGTAGACGTTGCCGAAGCCTCCCTGATACGCCATCAAGATCGAGACGATATCAACGTATCAACATGGGACGACATTTATCGATACCGAGTGGCAACGATCAGAGGTTACGGAGCGGCTGATTATCTGCAACAACACGGCTTTGAAGAAGACAAAAACCTTGTGCTGGTTAAAAGCTCAAAGGAACTTTGGTTATCCCTTTATACAGGTCGCGTTGATTTGGTGTTATCAAACTTTATTACGGGAAAGTATGAAATTGCCGACAGTGCATTAGACCCCGACGATATTGTCAGTGAATTCACAGTAGTACCGCTCAACCTAGAAATACAGATTGCAACTGGCCTTGAAACACCAACATCTCACGTTCAAATGTTACGCAAAGGTCTTAGGACGCTTAAAGAGAATGGGGAATACCAGCGCATAATGCGAAAATGGGGGTTAGCAGAGTAATCGTTGCGAGAATGCAATTACTCTCCTAGTGACTTGCCAATGACACACTATTTTGCAGACGACCTTAAGCAGTCAAACACTGCCTAAGGTAGCCCAATATCAATATCTACCTAGCGCTTACTCTTGTTTTTCCGTGTCAGCAACGCTGTACTTTTTAAACCATGCCAATATATTCTCAACCTTCGCAATCATTCGGGAGGGCCTGGCCGCAATACCATGAGATGACTCTGGTACTTTCACTAAGACCGCATCCACTTTTTGTAATTTAAGCGCCTGATAAAACTGCTCGGTTTCAGACATAGGCGTTCGTTTATCATTTACACCAGTGATTAACATCGTGGGTGTAGTGACATTGCCAACGAGTGATAACGGCGACCGCTGCCAATAATGTTCAACGTTGTCCCATGGTTTACCTGGAAATTGATAAGGTATTTGGTACAAGCCTGAATCGGCACTCAACACTTTTGAAAGCCAATTAATAACAGGCTTTGCTACCACAGCCGCGTTAAAACGATCGGTTAAGCCAATCGCATACGCTGACGCAATGCCACCTGCAGACCCCCCTGTTATATACAACCTCTCAGGATCGGCAATCCCCTTCTCAATCAGTGCATCAACCCCAGACATATGATCGGAAAAATCATATTTAGAACTGTATTTACCCTGTAGTAACAAAGCGAAGCGTTCACCGTAGCCTGTACTTCCTCTATGGTTGTCATAAAACACAATGTAACCCTGCGCCGCCATTCGTTGTAGCTCGGCAGTGAATACAGGACCATAGGCTAAGTTAGGGCCGCCATGAATTTCTAATATCAATGGATAGGTTTTCGCACTGTCATAATCAGGCGGAAGAATATACCACCCTTGGATTTCTTCACCGTCTATGGCCGAGTTATATACAATTTCTTTTACTTCACCAAGACGTTTGTGACCCAGAACGTCTTCGTTTAAATAAGTAATTTGTACTTCCTTTTTGTTTGTGACAAACAGGTCTGCTGGCCTATCCGTGCGGCCCTTTGTATACGCGACGACATTGCCTGAGGCATGATAAGTGCCAAATACATAGGGACGCCCAAGCGTGGTACCACTGAGCCCTGAAGCTTTAGTTGATACTTTTCCAGATAGACTGACGCTGCTTACACTAATTAATCCTCTCGTCGATTGTTGGAAGTAAACGCGTTTATTATCTCTCCATTGGAAATTGGACACTGAGTTGTCTATATCAGCCGTTAGGTTTTTATGCTCTGTTCCATCAGCATTCATTACGTATAGATAACTATTCTTGTACATCACCTTCTCATCTGAGCGACGTGCGTACGCAACATATTTACCATTGGGCGAGACGACGGGTGACGACTCTCTGCCTTTGAATTGGGTAATCTGCTGAATGTCCCCATTCATATCAACTGTATAAATATCTGCTTCAACTGGCTCATATTCCCAATTGTCATTTCTGTTTGCTGAGAAATAGATTTTCGAGCCGTCGGCTGAAAAACTTAAGCTCCCATTATGATGATAATTACCTGACGTAAGCTGACGGGCAGTGCCACCATCGCTGGGTACAATAAAAATATGTGTATAGGCTGGATCTAAGACGCCTCGTCCATCAGCCTGATAGCGAGCCTTCGTTATATATTGAAAGCTAGGTGACCACGACGCCCCTTTAGGCTTTTTAGGCATATCCACTTTCAACGGTTTTTCGTTAGCGTCCACGCTCATGGTAAACGCGATATACTTCCCGTCTGGCGACCACGTGATAGCACTTGGTGATGAGGTTACATTCGTGATGAGCGCAGTTTGCCCTGTATCCATCCAACGGACATAGAGTTGGGGTTTACCCTCAGCATTAGATAGATAAGCTAGCCGTTTTGAGTCGGGTGACCAACGGGGTGAATAGAAGTTTTTTTTCGAGGAAAGTAACGGGCGGTGCCAACTACCGTCTGAGGCTGCCAACCAAATATTAGAACGGGTACTGTCGGTCATCACATCGTTCGTGCGCCTTACGTAGGCCACATATTTTCCATTGGGCGACACTCGAGGGTCGCTGGCATACTCTAGATTAAAAATATCATCGGACGTAAAGTGCGTAGACACACGCGCATCTTCTTTCGATTCTGTGTCTTGTGCTGTTGCAGTAAACGTCATTATTAACCCCAGTGCTACCGAAGCAATTAATGTGCTTTTACTAATAGCACGCCCGCGTAATGTTGATTCTGCAAAGCATGACATCACGGTTCTCTCTCCTTTTTGCGTTATTTTTATACGGTTTATGCGCCATAGTAGTGGATTAAACGTGCGCAGGTGAAATTTTCGTCGAGCGGGTTTAAATTGACGATAAAATCAATGAAATATTACCACGGGCCATGGCCGCACTGCCGCTCTTTTACCCACAAAGCCGACCATTTAGATACCAACATATACGCAAAATTTAGCCAAAGGGCGACTATGCACATATAATCTATGGTGTTACCTTTCAAAGAAGTCTTGGTGGTGGCGCTTTCAGTATGCACAATCTTCATGGTGAGTTTGAAACCGAAACAATCGGTAAACTATTGTTATTTTCAGGCAGAGGGCCGTGGAACGATGAAACCATGCGTAATGGCGTGGTAAAAATGTCTAAATTAATATCAAATTTTGATATTAATTTGCCGTGGGCGCAACTAAGTTGCCTTTATGGCGAAAGTCTTATGCCTCCCTCAACCTTTGAAATCTTCATCAAACAAACCATTATTCGGAAACAACGAGGGTTATCTTTTTTAGCTATTGTTATAAAAGACACGGATATCGCACGCACGATACGCAGTCAGTTAAGCTATTGCTATGACGCCGCGGGCGTCGAGCACGTTTTTGTAGACACCGTTGAAGAGGCTATCGCGAGTTTATCGCAAAACGGCTTTGCCTTTGACTCAGCAAACGTCACACACTTTTTTAAACAGCATGATTTTACTTCTCGATAACGTTCGATTGAGGCACAAAAAAAAGAGAGCGAATGCTCTCTTTTTTTAACACGTAAGATAATGCTTTAGTTACGATTTTGACGCCTGATAGATAGATTCAATCGCGCTATCTAATGTCGATTCAAACTCGTCTTGCGTTTGCTTAGCTGACACGCCTTGGGTAAGCGCACGCGAGAAACTCGCAATCATATCTTTGTTTTCAGCTAATTTAGCATTGGCTTCTTCGCGGTTATAACCACCCGATAATGCAACAACCTTCAGCACACGAGGATGATCAACCAGTTCTTTGTAGAAGTTTGCCTCGTTAGGAAGCGTTAGTTTGAGCATAACTTCTTGACCCTCTTGAAGCATATTTAACTGCGTCAAGATTTCTAGCTTAAGTAACGCTTCCGCTTCGGCTTTTTGCGGGCTGTGGATATCAACTTCAGGTTCAATAATAGGGACTAAACCTGCAGCAATGATTTGTTTACCCACTTCAAACTGCTGTGCGACAACATCTTTTATACCCTGATGGTTAGCAAGCTTTACCACACTACGCATTTTGGTGCCAAATACGTCTTGTGCAACCGCTTTTGCAAGGAGCGCATCAAGGTCTGGCATTGGCTTCATCACCTGAACGCCATTGCTTTCTTCTGCCAACCCTTTATCCACTTTTAAAAACGGTATTACCCGTTTTTTCTGCCAAAGGTAGTGAGCAGACGGCATGTCGCCTATTTCTCTGTCTAAAGTCGCTTCAAATAGAATGGCGCCAAGAACACGCTCGCCACTAAATGGTGCGCTTGTCACAATACGCGAACGCATTTCATGGACAAGATTAAACATCTCTTCATCTGAGCTGTATTCAGATTCTTCAACGCCGTAAAGGCGCAAGGCCTTAGGAGTACTGCCTCCGCTTTGATCCAGCGCGGCAATAAAACCTGTTTGTGTCGTAAGTTTATCCAGCATTGCTTGCTGAGCTTGTGATGCCATTGCAACACTCCTTTTTGTCGTTCTGCCGTTATAGCAGGTGTAGGGTTTATAATTATATTGCCGGATTACTTCACTGTAATACCGGCGGTAATCGTTGCCGATTAGGGTCGTGCAGGCTTAGCTTATTTGTTTTTTTCTTCAAGCACTGCAACAGCAGGTAACGTTTTGCCTTCTAGGAATTCCAAGAACGCACCGCCGCCTGTTGATATATACGAAACGCGGTCAGCTATTTCGTATTTATCCACCGCTGCCAGTGTATCACCACCACCTGCGATTGAGAATGCATCACTGCTGGCAATTGCTTCTGCGAGCGCTTTAGTACCGGCACTGAATTGTTCAAATTCAAATACACCTACCGGGCCATTCCATACGATGGTACCGGCATTTTTAATAATACTCTCTAATGCTTTTGAAGAATCAGGCCCGATATCAAAAATCATATCGTCATCAGCTACATCAGATACATGTTTCAACGTGGCTTCTGTATTTTCATCGAATGCTTTACCCACAAACACATCGGTTGGGACCGGAATATTACCGCCATTCGCTTGCGCATCGCTCAATAGCTGTTTGGCTTGCTCCGTAAGGTCCATTTCTACCAACGAATTCCCCACATTGTGCCCTTGTGCTGCGATAAACGTGTTGGCAATTCCGCCACCAACAATTAGCTGGTCGACTTTTTGCGCAAGAGACTTCAACACCGTCAGTTTGGTTGAAACTTTAGAACCACCAACGATAGCAACCATCGGACGTTTAGGGTTATCAAGTGCCTTACCGAGTGCATCTAGTTCAGCCGCTAAAAGAGGCCCTGCGCATGCTTTTGGTGCGAATTTCGCAACGCCATGCGTAGACGCTTGCGCGCGGTGAGCGGTGCCAAACGCGTCCATGACAAAAATATCGCACAGCGCGGCATATTGTTTCGATAGGGTTTCGTCATCTTTTTTCTCGCCCTTATTAAAGCGCACATTTTCTAAGATAACTAACTCGCCTTTTTCTAGAGCTACGCCATCTAAATAGTCTTTAACCAACTTTACAGGGACATCAAGCGCATCATTAAGGTAATCGACAACAGGCTGTAGTGAAAACTCATCGGCAGGCTCACCTTCTACAGGGCGTCCAAGATGGGACATAACCATAACCGATGCACCGGCATCAAGCGCCGCTTTAATGGTGGGGATAGATGCCCGAATACGAGCATCTGAAGTGACTTTCCCGTTTTTTACCGGAACGTTTAAGTCTTGTCTTATGAGAACGCGTTGACCGCTTAAGGCCATATCATTCATGCTTGGAATTGCCATCATCTTTCCTATGTTAAATTAATAATCAAACTAAATAACGGTGAAAGCTGCGGGGCTGGCGCTACCAACCCTGGCAGCACAATAGGTTTATGTTGCGTCGAACATTGCCTTAGCAGTATCGAGCATTCTGTTTGCAAAACCCCATTCGTTGTCGCACCACACTAGCGTCTTAACGAGTTGTTTATGACTTACCCGCGTTTGTGTTCCATCTACAATACATGAGTGCGGGTCATGATTGAAATCCACAGACACTAAGGGCTCTTCGGTGTAGTCGAGAATACCTTGTAAACGTCCCGCTTTGGCATTTCTAAGCGCGTTGTTTACATCACCGATTGTTACTTCACTGGCGAGGGTCACACTTAAATCCATTGCCGTAACATTGATAGTGGGCACTCGTACTGCTATTGCTTCGAACTTGCCCGCAAATTTAGGCAAAATGCGTTCAATTCCAGCCGCTAAGCGGGTATCTACCGGGATGATAGATTGACTTGCAGCCCGCGTTCGACGCAAATCTTCATGGTACGCATCGATAACTTGTTGGTCGTGCATAGACGCATGAATGGTCGTAATCGTGCCACTTTCTACACCAAATTCTGCATCTAAGGCCTGTATGACCGGAACAATACAATTGGTGGTACAAGACCCATTGGAGACCAATTTATGTTCACTGGTCAATGTGTCTTCGTTGGTCCCGTAAATCACGGTATTATCTAAATCAGACGAGCCTGGAGATGAAAAAAGGACTTTCCCAGCCCCCGCATTTAGATGTGCTTCACCGGAAGCTCTGTCATCAAATATGCCGGTACACTCTAGAACAATATCTACCTTTAGCGCTTTCCACGGCAAGTTTGCTATCTGTGGCTGCGCAAAGAGTTGGATGTTATGGCCATCAACATTCAGCGTATTATTTTCTAGCGACACATCAAAACGAAACCGCCCGTGGGCGGTATCATATTTTAGTAAATGGGCAATGCCCTCAGGTTTAGCGACATCATTGATTGCAACCACATTAAATTCGTTGTTACGCCCGCTTTCAAAAAGCGCGCGTAACACGTTGCGTCCAATACGACCAAACCCATTTATGGCAATGTTTACCATAGGTTGTCTTAACCTCTTAGTTGAGAGACAACGCAGCCTCTACAACAGCGTCAGTAGTAATAGCGAAGTGCTTGAACAAGTCGCCTGCAGGGGCTGACTCACCAAACGTATCCATTCCGACAATGGCACCATTTAAACCTACATACTTGTACCAACAATCCTTAGATAAGGCTTCAACAGCAACACGTTTAGTGACCGATGACGGTAATACGTGCTCGCGGTATTCTGCTGATTGACGGTCAAATACGTCGGTAGAAGGCATCGAAACTACGCGAACAGCTTTACCTTGAGTAGACAATATTTCTGCTGCTTCAACGGCAAGTTGCACTTCTGAACCTGTGCCAATAAGTATGATCTCAGGCGCGCCTTCGCAGTCTTTAAGGACGTAACCACCCTTAGCGATATCAGCGACTTGTTCAGCAGAGCGTGCTTGCTGTGGTAATCCTTGGCGCGTGAAAATCAGTGTAGTAGGACCGTCAGTGCGTTCAATCGCTGACTTCCAAGATACTGCCGACTCAACTTGGTCGCACGGGCGCCAGTTGTCCAAGTTAGGGGTAGCACGAAGCGCAACCACTTGCTCAACTGGTTGGTGTGTTGGGCCATCCTCGCCCAAACCGATAGAGTCGTGCGTGTACACAAAGATAGCAGGTTGCTTCATAAGTGCAGCCATACGAACCGCGTTACGTGCATATTCCATGAACATCAAGAAGGTTGCACCATAGGCTTTAAACCCGCCATGTAGCACAATACCATTCATCATGGCTGACATTCCGAACTCACGAACGCCGTAGTATATGTAGTTACCTGAAGCATCGTTTGCTTCTACGCCTTTGCTGCCATCCCAAATCGTCAGATTTGAGCCGGCCAAGTCAGCAGAACCACCAAGCAGTTCAGGAAGTAATGGACCAAAGGCATTCAATGCATTTTGTGACGCTTTGCGTGATGCAATATTTTGCGGGTTAGCTTGAAGTTCAGCAATAATAGCATCGGCTTTTTCACTAAAATCGACAGGAAGTTCGCCGTTAACGCGACGTGTAAACTCAGCCGCTAGTTCAGGAAACGCCGCTTCGTATGCAGAAAATGCGTCGTTCCACGCAGCCTCTGCTGCATTACCTTTTTCTTTTGCATCCCACTGTGAATAAATGTCGTCTGGAATGTCAAACGCACCATGGTTCCAACCCAGCTTTTCACGGGTTGCGATAATCTCATCTTCACCTAATGGTGCACCGTGACAAGATTCTGTACCTTCTTTGTTCGGTGAACCAAAACCAATAGTTGTTTTACAACAAATCAATGTAGGTTGTGCGGTGTTTGCTTTCGCTTTTTGGATAGCAGCACTAAGCTGGTCAGCATCGTGACCATCGACACCTTCAATCACGTCCCAGCCATAACTGCGAAAACGTGCTGGCGTGTCGTCGGTAAACCACCCTTCAACTTCACCGTCGATAGAGATACCGTTATCATCCCAAAACGCGACTAGTTTACCTAAACCTAGCGTGCCAGCTAGCGAACACGTTTCATGAGAAATACCTTCCATAAGGCAACCGTCGCCAAGGAATGCGTATGTAAAATGGTCGACAATGTCATGGCCGTCACGATTAAACTGTGCTGCAAGCACCTTCTCTGCTAATGCCATACCTACCGCGTTGCTGATGCCCTGTCCCAGTGGTCCAGTGGTTGTTTCTACACCTGGCGCATAACCATACTCTGGGTGACCTGGCGTTTTAGAATGTAACTGGCGGAAGTTTTTAAGCTCTTCAATCGGTAATTCGTAACCTGAAAGATGAAGCAATGAATACAACAGCATCGACCCGTGACCGTTAGAAAGCACGAAGCGATCACGGTTAGCCCATGTTGGGTTCGTTGGATTGTGTGATAGAAAATCACTCCAAAGCACTTGTGCAATATCAGCCATTCCCATGGGGGCACCTGGGTGGCCTGATTTGGCTTGTTGTACCGCATCCATACTTAGTGCTCGAATAGCATTGGCTAGTTCACGACGAGAGGGCATGTTATCTCCTGATTTTATTTCGTATCAAAGTGAGCGTGGAGGTAGACCGCGCATCCGGTTTAAGCGCTACTTCTATGTACGTTTGAAAGTGGCCGTTATTCTTACCCATGCCACCTTTCAGTTCAATTGGTTTTCACCATCAATATCGAAAGTAATCGTAAAAAGTGATAAACGCGTGTGGATTTCAGCCCATTGCGCGTAAATCTTCTATTCATTAGCTACGATTGTTCTTATCAAAACGTTATCGACAATAACCACACTTTTGATCTGGTTGTGTCAACAAAACGTAACGATAGGACTTTTAGACGTCTAGAAGTAAAGACTGGTATTTATAACTTGTTTTAGTACAATACCCAACTATTTTGAACAATAAACGCTTACGGAGCATTTATGGCCACGCATTTATTCACATCCGAGTCAGTATCTGAAGGACATCCGGACAAAATTGCTGATCAGATCTCAGACGCCGTTCTTGACGCCATTCTAGAACAAGACCCGCGTGCTCGGGTGGCCTGCGAAACTTACGTAAAAACCGGTATGGTATTGGTAGGTGGTGAAGTAACGACATCGGCATGGGTCGATATTGAAGAACTCACACGCAACACTGTCAAAGAAATTGGCTACACACATTCAGATATGGGTTTTGATGCTGATTCATGCGCAGTATTAAACGCCATTGGTAAGCAATCGCCAGATATTAATCAAGGTGTTGACCGCGAAAGCTTAGAAGAGCAAGGCGCAGGTGACCAAGGCTTAATGTTCGGGTACGCAAGCGATGAAACTGATGTGCTGATGCCCGCTCCTATTACGTACTCGCACCGTCTTGTGCAAAAACAAGCTGAAGTACGTAAATCAGGTAAGTTAGAGTGGCTACGCCCTGATGCAAAAAGCCAAATTACCTTTAAATACGAAAATGATAAGCCTGTTGGTATAGACGCAATTGTGCTCTCTACACAGCATTGCGACTCGGTATCAACAGCCACGGTTCGTGAAGCGGTTATGGAAGAAATCATAAAACCTGTTCTGCCGAGCGAATGGATTGACAAAGATACGCAGTTTCACATTAACCCAACAGGCCGATTTGTGATTGGCGGCCCCATGGGTGATTGTGGCCTTACTGGCCGTAAGATTATTGTAGACACCTACGGCGGCATGGCTCGTCATGGTGGTGGTGCTTTTTCAGGTAAAGACCCTTCTAAGGTTGACCGAAGCGCCGCTTATGCAGGACGTTACGTTGCCAAAAATATCGTCGCTGCAGGCTTAGCAAAACGTTGCGAGATTCAAGTGTCGTACGCTATCGGCGTTGCGCAGCCTACATCGATAAGCATCGATACGTTTGGCACTGGCGTTGTCGATGAGAAAACCCTCGTTGCGCTAGTACGCGAACACTTTGATCTTCGTCCATACGGACTTATTAAGATGCTTGATTTGGAGCGTCCAATATATCGCGCTACCGCCGCTTACGGGCATTTCGGTCGCGAAGCATTCCCATGGGAAGCCACAGACAAAGCAGACGCGTTGCGCGCGGCACTCTAAATAATCGATACCTACGTATTAAAAAAGGCTACTTCTGACTATGCTATGAAGTAGCCTTTTTAGTTTAAGCGTCTACACTTACATAAAGCGTAAGGATATAGCATTCGGCATCGCGGATAGTAGGCAAAAATAGTCTCATCAATGTGTCGTACCAAGTTAAGCGCTGGTTTGCCAACACACACTCTTAGGACGTACCATCATGAGATTCCGATTTTATTGGGTAGCATTGGTGTCAATGGTTTGTTGCCTCAACATCGGGGTAACACACAGTGCTGATTTAAATCAGCATTACGGTCCTATCATGTTTAAAAGCAAGCAAGTCGCAAAATGGCGATTACAATCATCATTTGACCCGCGCCACATTGATATCCCGTACAAAAATGCAAGCTGGGCACATACACAGGCCGTGCCTTTAAGCTCCGTAACCGCAAGTAGGGCATTTACCACTGCTTTACCGCAGCAAGTTTATGCCACTTTCAACACCACCGATAATGCTTATAATCAATATACCGAATGGTTCTATATACCTGAAGATATCGGGGCATCAGCGCGACTAGGATGGTTAATAGGAAACCCTGCGGGTTTGAATATGGCGGTAGAATATGAATATCGTCAAGTATTGGATAATGACAACAATGCGCTCACAATAGGTGTGTCGTACCTCTTCTAGTACAACGCCGCTCTGTGGCTGTGTAAACCACAATGAATATTTATTTATCGTCTATTTAATCGACTAGGCTGCGGGTTTCCATGTAAACCTGCTGCACTATCATTGCATCAGTACTTGCCCTGTGTCGCTTGGCGTCACTGCTGTCTAACAGGCGAGATTTAACGGCATGCCAATGCGCCATTTGTTTTTCATGAAGAATATATTCCAGCGCTCGGCATGAAAATGTCATATCAACACCTGCTGCAGAAAACAGCGTGATTAGCCATGGATGGTCGACAACCCACCCATCACTGTACACCATGGTATTTCCAAGAAAACTATTTAATTCCGAGCAAATATTAGCGGGTGGAATACCGTAAGAGTTAAGCATTTCACGGCTTATCCCATGCAAGGCCTCGGCGCTGTCATCCCAATGAACCCAATGGTCAAAAGGACGAATAAGTTTACACCACTTTGCACCATCATAGCGCACGACGCCAATCTCAATGGGGTAGCTTTTAGCGCCGAATCCACTGGCTTCCACATCAATGATGGACGGAGGGTATTTACGCTGCAACGCAACTCCCTATGCATGGTTGGTCATGGCACATGTTTAAATTTAGCCTTCTACGCTGTCCAAAATACGATGACACTTATAGGGTCACAATATCGTTAAGGTGTTAGTGCATTGCAAAAGCGTGCCAACTTGGCGTATTTCAAAGGTTCTGTAGCAAACTACACGGTTGCATCTGTAAATCATAAGATATCAACTACACTTACTTTGCCTTCATCGTTTCTGTAGGCATCTAAATGCCAAAATGTAGACCAAAGGATAGGCCAACGTGGGTAATCAGTGATTACTTATTCATATAAACTTAACAAGTCTCAAACAAATTATTGAAATTATATGTCTCGTCTATTGTTGTTCTACTTTGCTTCTGCATTATTTATTGCATCTTCCAGTGCTCAAGCAGAGCCCTCCCCTTTTATTATCGGTGTAGACGCTGACTTATCCTCATTTGCTATAGATGGCGGCAAAGCGATTCAGAGAGGGGTTCAGCTTGCCGTCGATGAAATAAACAATAGCGGTGGGTTACTTGGCCGGCAAGTTATTGTCAAAAGTAGAGATCATAGAGGAAACCCCGCGCGAGGGGTTCACAACATTACCCAATTCTCATCTATGAAAAACCTACTGGCAATCGTTGGGGGTGTCCACACTCCTGTTGTGATGGCTGAGCTTGAGGCTATTCATAAGAACAATGTACTAATGTTAGTGCCATGGGCGGCGGGTACACCCATTATCGATAATGGCTATTCGCCGAACAATATTTTTAGAGTATCGGTGCGTGATGCTGAAGCCGGCAAGGTGCTGATGAAACATGCGAAAGAAAAAGGCGTTTCCCGTGTTGCGCTAGTGCTTGAACGAACAGCGTGGGGGCGCTCAAATGACCGTTCCCTCACTGAAGCAGCAGCGCAACTAGGTATTACGGTAGCATCGAAGCACTGGATAAATTGGCAACAAAATGCATTTGCCGATGATATTACCCGGCTTAAAACGCAAGACGCACAGGCAGTGATAATGGTCACGAACGTGCCCGAAGGGGCAGTCGTCGTGAATGAGTTAATTCGCCAAAAACTGTCCTCTCTGCCGGTGATATCCCACTGGGGTATTGCCTCTGGAGACTTTGTAAAAAGGCTAACCTTGCCGGCTGAAAAGTTGGATATTGCCGTATTGCAGACGTTTCACTTCAACCGTCAGCCTACCTCAAAGTCGAAGGCCCTTCGCAAAAAATATAGTGCGAAATACGGCTCATCATTAAATGAAGATATTCCGGCGGCAGTAGGCATCGCACATGCTTATGACATCGTCTCTATGCTGGCAGCGGCGGTGAAAAAAGCAAATTCATCAGACGTTAATACCGTAAGGTCGACATTAGAAACTATGGCGCACCATGATGGTGCAGTGAAGTTTTACTCTCCCGCTTTCACCGCTAATCAACACGATGCGTTATTTGCCCCCGATTATTTCATGGCCACATTTAACAACGATGGTCACATTACGACTATGGAGACCGGTAGATGAGTAGCGAACAGCAGCCGTTGCGCAAGTTGCTGTTGAAAGGCATGTTGCCAAGGCTTTCAGCTTTGGTAGTGATTATAGTCACCATTACCTTGATGCTTACGTTTTATTTTATGCGTACTGAAGCGAATCGATTGCAGCAGCAGTCACTAGATAGTCTTAAACGAAACTTAAGCTTTGTAGTAGACGATACGGCAAAGCAACTGTCCAACCTTGCGGCAAACGATATCATCATAAATTCGCTTGTCGATGTTGAGCAAAGAGCGGATTACCTTCCCATGTTTTTTCGCTCGCTTCAGTTAACACATGCAAAGAACGTAAGCTTTGCTCTTTATGACTTTGCGGGTGATTTAATTATTGAGAAGAACTGGAACGTGCAGCTTCCGCTTCAGCTGCAAGACGCATGGCAACAACGGACACTCGGCGCATCAAAAGCATTTGTATCATTAACAAAGGACGGCGTTCTACTAACCGTTCCAGTACTCATGCAAGGGGTCGCAGAGGGCGCGCTGGTGATGCATGTAGACAGCCTTCAAGCCTTACTTGACGGATACCCCAGCCTGACAAACCAGGTGGTAACAGACCAAGATGGAACCGTTCTTTTTAGTAGTGATACCTCCTTCATTACACCTAATTCAAGGCTGCAGAGTTATGATACTAGTGGTTACCGCTTTAAATCGACCATGTGGCAAAGTTTAACAATATACAGTGTTAAACCATTTTCTATGGTTTATAAAGACATGTATTGGATAATCATGCTTATCATAGTAATGACCGTCGGTATGGTGATCATCAATATTCAGATGATAATGAAGACGACTCTGCTGGTAGAGCGAACGCTCACTAGACTTTACAATGATATAAAGCACAAGGCATTAAACGAGAGTGAAACGAGTGACGTTAAGGAAGAAGAGGAAGCGAAAGAACTCGTAATTATCAAGCTAGCATTTGATGAGTTAGTGATCGAACTGTCTGACATGTCGCTGTCAAACGAACAATTTTCTAATGTTATTGACTCAATGGGAGATAAACTTTTTGTTATTGATAAGCATCGAAATACGCTTTTAGAAAATCACAGTTTCAAACAGTTTCTAGATGAAGCTAAAACGCATTCAAACGTCATGGCGGAACAGCTTCTAGACGCGGTAGATGAGCAAGAAGCAAAGGAACTAAGCTATTATTCGGCGCTTGATGCAGAAAACAAAATTATTCGTTGGTCTGCCTCTGCATTAAGAGATTCTTCCCGTGTCGTGAAAGGGACGATATTCGTGGGTATCGATGTTACCGCGCAACGCTCTCTAGAAAGCCATGTGAAAGTACTTACTCATGCTATTGAAAAGGCTGAAGTCTCTATCGTTATTTCGGACATCACACGGGTTGGTCAGCCTATCATTTATGTAAACAATGCATTTACAGACCTTACCGGCTACGAAAAAGATGAAATTATCGGTAGTAACTGCCGATTTATGCAGGGTGACAATACCGGTCAAGATGATATTGCACAGTTAAGGAATGCGATAGCAGAGCACAAACCTATAGAGACAACACTACTTAACTATCGTAAAGATGGTTCAGCATTTTATAATCACCTTATGCTCACGCCTGTGAGTACCAATGACACCGTTACCCACTATATTGGGTTTCAACACGATGTAACGAAAAAAAGAAAGGCTGAACAATTCTTAGAAGAATCGAAACAACGAGCGGAAGAGTCTGCGCGTTTGAAATCGAGCTTTTTAGCCGGTATGAGCCATGAAATTCGAACGCCTATCCATGGGATATCTGGGGTATTACAGTTACTGGGCAAAACAAAACTTAATAATGACCAGCGCCATTTTCTCTCACTTGCGACCTTCAGCGTCGAGAGTTTATTGCATATCGTCAATGACATTTTAGACTTCTCAAAAATTGAAGCCGGACAACTTCAAATTGAAAATACGGTATTCAACCTGTCAAAAGAGCTGGAAACGCTTAAATCGCAATACGCGATATCATGCCAGGATAAAGGTTTAACACTCGACTTTACGATATCGCTTGCCGGCTATGAAAACGTGATTGGCGATGCCATCAGGTTAAGGCAGATAATGTCAAACCTCATAGGTAATGCCGTTAAATTTACTGACGCCGGACGCATTGGTATTAACATTAGTTTACGTGAGATATCAAAGCATGCGTTAAAGTTACAGGGGGAAATCACTGACACCGGTATTGGTATCGCTAAAGAAAAACTGCCCGGCATCTTTGATGTATTTACCCAAGAAGATCACTCTACCACGCGCCAATATGGCGGAACTGGTTTGGGCTTATCAATCAGTAAACAACTATGTGAATTGATGGGTGGCAACATAACCGTGGAAAGTGAAAAAGGACATGGCAGTAAGTTCGTCTTCTCGATAATTTTACGCGTTGTTGAAAATGACACGACAGATGGCAAACCGTTTATTGCACCCACAACCACAACAGTAATCAACAAGAAACAAAAAATATTGGTGGTGGAAGACAACGAAATTAATCAGGTTATTGTTCAACAGCAACTGCAAGATCACAACGTACACAGTGCAATGTCTGGCAAAGAAGCCATTGATGTTTTACGCAATGAAACGGGAACGTTTGACCTAATACTCATGGACTGCCAAATGACCGTCATGGACGGCTTTGAAGCGACGCAACGCATTCGCAATGGTGAGGCGGGAGAACGGTACAACAACGTTCCTATCATCGCACTAACGGCAAATGCAATGAAAGGTGACAGGGAGCAGTGCTTCAATGCTGGCATGAACGATTATCTTGGCAAGCCTTTTGACGTAGACGACCTGTTAGATAAAGTCGAATACTGGGCGTTTAGACGAGACAGCGACATCGTGTACTGAAAAGGTGGAGTTGGCCGTAAGCCGGGTTCTGTCGTGGGCAACCATTCCTCTAGATCAGCAATCGCTCACTGATTCAAGCAACCTACCCGATCCCCATGCGGGCCACACGTTAAGGGATCCTATTTGGTCTTGCTCCGGGTGGAGTTTACCTTGCCACACTCTGTTACCAGAGGTGCGGTGCGCTCTTACCGCACCCTTTCAGCCTTACCGGCATGTAAACATGCTTAGGCGGTCTTCTCTCTGCTGCACTTGTCGTCGGCTCACGCCGCCCAGACGTTATCTGGCACCCTGCCCTTTGGAGCCCGGACTTTCCTCCCCTCTCTTGCGAAAGCGGCGATTGCCTGGCCAACTCCGGGGCGCATTCTACATGAAGTATTTATGAATAGCGATAACTTAGAAAACCACTATCGGTTTACCGCATAAAACGGTTTCGCGAAGGGCAAACGGTGTCTACAAGATACAAAGTAGTTTGCGGTCATGTCATTTTCACTTCGAACAGTTCGGTAACCGTGGCGCAATTTCTTCCTTTTCGCTTCGAACTATACAGTGCGCTATCTGCTCGGTCTAACACGTCGTTCCATGCTTTGTCTGCGTCTTGACTGAGTGCGCTTCCAACACTTACTGTTGTTGAAATACTGGTATTGTTCTCTACCCAATGTGCCTTTGCGATTTCAACGCGTATGAGTTCACTGATTTGGTGTAACTCCTGAATTGACGTTTCTTCAAGAAGCACGACAAACTCTTCTCCACCTACCCTAAAGCACGCCTCTTTTCGTTTTGATGTTTTTTGCGCGAGTTGGCTGACATGCTGCAAGACTTTATCGCCAATATGATGCCCGTGAGCGTCATTGATTTTCTTAAAGTGATCGATATCAAACATCACAATACCTATCGCGCTATTATGCGCTTTAGCCTTACGAAATGCTTTGCTCGCTATTGACGCTAGTGCCTTTCTATTCAACCACCCCGTTAAAAAATCGGTTTCTGATGCACGTTTAAGCAGCACTACGGTGTCCCACGATAAAAGCGTGATAAAACTGACGGTAAGCATTGAAATAAAAACAATGACGGCAAGCGAGCCCACGGTTTGAATTAATTCACTATTCTCTAGGGCAAGCGTATTGTTTGCATCTAACAGCACTATCGTTCGTATTATCATTTGCGCCATAAACAGGAGCAACGTAGTGATAATCGGCCAACATGCTTTGTGATTTGTTTGGCGACTGTATCGCCATATTGACGTCAGTGCAGCACCGTCAAACATTAGCATTACGGGGCTTAAAATGACCATGCGTATCTCTACGGATTGCTCAAATAGCGGGAATAAATGAAGAAGTAATATTGTAAAAAACGTGACTGGAATAATAGCGCGATAATGCCGACCGTATACATATTCGGCAATGCCAGCCGTTAATGCGGCATGCCCCATAATATAAAATGCGTTAGGCAACATGGGGTATAAACTCGCACCAATGTCAAAAACCATAGCAAAAATTGCGATGAGGTTTGACAGAAGAAACGACACACCGGCAGCGCACCAATAAAGTGCTGACTTACGGCGCGTATCTCCAATGTAAAGCGATACCATTGTACAGGCCAATACAGCGCTCACAACGGCAGTACATACAATAACGGTGTATAAATCCATATCGTCTCTCGCTAATCCTTAAGCTTTGATGAAACCCTATTTCATTTAACAGTAGCACAGGAAGGCATTCACTATATATGAAGGTAGATTACAAAAATAAACCAACCAGGACGATTTAATTGCTCTAAGAACTATAAACGAATACAAAGCTTACCTGTGCACTGGGATGCACCAAACAAAGGTGAGATAAGTCTACATTTTCGCTTGGTTCACATGCATTAGAAGTTGTCTTTCGTTAATCACAAGTAAACTCTACCTTTGACATGGCAATTATCGGTTGTAAGGCAGTATTGCTTTCACTTGGCTCAAAATCTATGTTCTGTAAACTTTTTTCGACGAGGGCCAAAAACTCTACATCCGTATTCGCTTCCAGTATCTGCACATTAAAAACATCGCCATTTGAATCGATTAAATACTTCGCTTTTATTGTTACTGTTTGACCAGAGAGCAAAGCTTTCTGCTCTTTAGTTAAATATCTAGTCGGCTGTACATTTTTTGTCGATACCCAATATGTGCTTACGCTATCTGGAGAGGTAAGCGGTTCGGTAGTGAGGTGAGGCATCGAACCTTTCGTAGCACATGCGGCCAAAAATACAGAAAAAAGAAGCGTTGAGTACAATTTACGCATAATAAATCCTTTTATTTTTTTGAGTATGTATTAACTAACGTGTGAAACGTATCACAGATTAAAAGCCCCAACAATATCATTAGTTTTTGTATTGGGGGTCTTTTTAATAAGACGACGTTAGCATACAGATGGCACGAACTATTTGAAGAGAAAGCATAACTATGAGCCTTACCACTTTTGTAAGGCTCAACATATATAATTTACGTTGAACTATTAGTAGTCTCGAATTATATATTTTGCTTTTATGATTCGTTAAAGAACTTAATTACTGTGAACAGTTAGTGTTTACAGTAAATAAGTTGTTTAATACTGCCCAGTAAAATCAATAAGTGGGCGGTACCTCATTTTTAATAAAGATGTTTAACAGGAAACAATCTTATAGTCGAAACTTTGTTAGTAACTGCCTTCTAAAAGCTAGTATTTGAGCAATAGCAATGAATATTAAGACAACTATCGAAATCCGCATGAGATAACAGGCTCAGGATTGTCGAGCATAATGGCGAAGCCGCACCCGTAAATGCACTTTAACGAGCATTTTGTTAGATAAATAAACCAAACTTTACTTAACAAGCGTTGTAGCAAAGGCTTTAAAAGCATTGAAAGCCATAACTCCACCTTTTTTCTATAACTGATTTTACTTTTATTGAATCCGAAAATTCATGACTTTTCCCTGTCGAAGACCGCAAAAAAAGTGACTCAATAGTAACAGGAAAGCAGCTTAATAAATTAGAAAAAAATTTAAATGCAAGACCGAGAGCGTGCCCTCTCTACAAACTACTCGTTGTGGTGCTTGATGAATTACTAAAAGCAGCTTAACTTAGCGAATTGCTCACTTCGCAGTTGAATTCGCGTGTTCTTGCATTTCATTTTTTATGAATGAATCTGTCATTAAAAGAGCAGAGTACAATTTAACCATATTAAAATGGCTAGAGACAAGACTATTTACAAGGTTGCTTTCGATCTTATTATGCTTAATTCCTATTTTTAAAACACAAATAATTCTAGAAATAACCTGTTCTGAACCTGTAAGCATTTTAGCATAGTCCTCACTTAAAATTTTTTGGCTCAACTTTATAAATTCTAAAAAATCACGTTTCCATTTTAAATAGCCATTGTGGTAAGAGAGGGTTAAATCGTTGGTTTGGAGAGCAAAAGCATTTTTAACAAAATCATTGTGCATATATCCTTTCGTAGCATGAACATATGTTGAGAATAAACAAAAATGGTCGCCCAAAGAAAAAAGAAATGCCCTTGAAAAACGTCCATTCCCATCACCAAAAGGATGAATATGAATAAATTTAAAGTACAATTTAAGCAAACTTACATTATATTTTTTATTTACTTTTGACAAATCAAAAATCCATTCGTTTAACATAGATTCGACAATTTCATATTTTGGAGGGTAGAAGCACGCTTTATTTATTCTTGGACCTATTATTAAATTCCTCTCTCTAATACCATAACAATCGCTAGAAACATCTAAAATATTATGAGCAGACACGACTCCCGCGCAATCAAGAGCTTTAGATTCAAGCAAAGAAACTATTTCAAGGCTTTTTTCATGTAGTTAATTTTACTGTAAAAGTCTTCGTCATCGGCCTTGTTAAGTAAGTTATAGAAAGAGCTTTCTCCGTTTCTAGCAATACTTGTAGGAAGACTGGAAAATTTTAACGCAACAATAAACCTACAAGCTTCAACTATACCCTCTTGACTTTCTCTTGAATTCAATGAAAAAAGCAAAACACTCCACTCTTTTTGGTTAAATTTTAATTAAAAGGTATCACAAAAAAATAGCTTAACCATATGAAAAAATTAATGACTTCAAATTTCGATTACGGTTCACATAAGTAACAATTAACCATCATAAAACTTTAACACCCTTCATTTAACTTCAAGTAGCAGAATAGTGATGACAATTAAAAAGGGAATTCAAATGAAAATTTCACAGGTAGCGTTTGCAGTGAGCACAGGTCTCGCTTGTTGTATTGGCAATATAAATGTTTCAAGTGCGACAAGTATTGATAGCAACATCAAAATATCCGGAGTTTATTCAGCGCATTCTTTCACTGCGGACTCTGGCGTTTGCAATCGTGGACTTGATACTACCGAAATTCAGGACTGGTGGGACACCAACACGGGGGATTGGGGCGACACGTGTAGTTGCGAAAGTGACTTAGAACACTTGTCTTAAATTCAGTTTCTGTGTAACTGCACAACTGAATCAACTACGGCAAACGTAGATAAAATTCAATTATAGGACTTCACGGATGAAACTATCGAAGATAGCGATCGCAATAAGCCTTGGTACTACAGGCTTTCTTGGTAATATAGACCTCGTAGACTCAACCTATTTCAAAATAAACATGGGAATCTCTAGCGCACTCGCTGACTGTAGACCTACTGATTCTGGTGTCGCATGCGACCCTATTCCAGGTGGAGATGGATGGAATTGGTGGGATACCGGATGGGATGACTGGCACGATCCTGGTTTTGATAATCGAGACGGCGGTGATGGCGGTGGTAGTAGCCCTCCAAGTAACGGAGGAGAATCACCTCCTCCAACAACAGAGTCTCCCGAGCAATGCAGGTTGAGAGTTGATACTGAGTTTGCACTCTGCGAAACTAATGCTTACAACCGTTTTTCTGTAATTATGCGACAAGATTGTGCGAGAGGGGGACTTTGGGTAGCAATTGCCGACACTTGCGAACGTATAGCCAGTGCGGAAAAAGAGGCTGAACTGGCGAATTGTAGATTAGAAAAGGCACGTGGTGTACAAGAGTGCGATTGATAGAGATTGGTAAAAGGACCTAAAAGTGAAGAAAGCTCTTCTAACTACAGCTGTCATGATTGTTGTTACTTTGTTTTTGTTTTTGTTTAATAAGTTTTTCTACGATGAGGGCTTATCTCGCGCGCAAACTCCTCACATAAGAGAATCAAGTACTGAGACAGTTCCAACTAGTCAAAACATTGTTCAAAATACAAAAGATATTGATGAAAAGAAACAAGAATTTAATCCTGCTCAAAATTGGTGCGAAGAACAAAGTTTGTTCGATGTCCAAGAGAGAGTTAACATCTCAAATCAGCTCAACGAGTGGTCAATTCAACGTGGAGAGATCACTCTCCCTATATTAAACTCAAGTTTCGAAAATCCAAACGCTGAGCTAATTGCCCCATATATAGAGGCCCCCCTCGAAGATGTCGCATTTCATGCTAAGGAAGGTAATGAGTTTGCTTTGCTAGTATTAATGCAACGCCGAGACACACCTTTGCCTTTAAGATTGAAGTCCGCTAAATCCCTAGTTGTAAGCGGTCATACTTCAATAGCCCTAGCATATTTGGTATCGATGGAGTTAGCTGCAGCTAATCAAAAATACGAGCAGAGAGAAAAATTAGATGAAGAGGTCAAAAATCACGTATTACGAAGCTTAGTTTACGTTAGCTACGGGATTGATAAGTTGGACGCATCCGCGTTAAGGGCCTATCTTACATTTGTCAAAAATAGCGAGCGTCAATCAAAACGATTAAATCCAGAAACCGCTCTGTCCGACTCGGAAATAACAAAAGTATACGAATTAAAATCACAGTTTATTCATTCAATTGATATGGAAAGAGAAAAAAGAAACTTACCTCCCGTTGGGCAGAGTGAATTTCCTGATGTTGCTCTTAGAAGTTTCGAAACAAGCCTTGCTGTAGAGTATTACAATTTCGGAGTTTTGATTGAAGGAAGTAGAAACCTCAAAGGTGTTGGATATAGCTTTACAGATAAATCTGAGTGCTTAGAAAAACTTGTCAACGAAAAACTCTACAATTAACCGCTCACGAGGTTTCGCAAACATAAGGGCTGTTAAATGAGTGATTCATATCAATCGTCGCGACAACATGACTTTAGAACCAAAGAGATTGAACAGCGTTCAGAACGCCTTGAGCCTTACTAAGCGATAGTTAAATGCGGCCTATTTTGCCATCAACGTGAAATACTTAGGCTCAATTTTTGAAAGCGCTACAAGAACATGAAGTATACAAGCTCAGACTTAATCTGACAGTTGCCGTTTTTATACTTGCAGCTGTCGGGTTATATTTTCTAGTCGATAACTCAACTGTAAACCTTCTATTGATTTGGCAAGGTTTCTTTCAAGGTCTCTTTAATCATTGATAAATACTTTATTGCCTTTTTGGGAGTAGTCTCTTCGGCTTTAAACCCCTGTTTACCTCTACCACACGACTTGCAAAAAGAATCATCTACGTCATTTTCTTTTTGGCTACACATGCATTCCCAAAGCTCTTTTTCCTTACCTAACAGGCCTTTTTTCTTTCTGAAGACAGCGATTGTAGGAAACGATGCTTCAACAGTACCTATTAAAACCTGCCAGCATTCGAGTTATGGAATTACAAAACCGCTGGGGGTCATGCACTCCGAAAGGAGCAATAAACCTTCATTGGAAGTGTGCCATGTTACCTTTAAGTGTGTTGGACTACTTTATAGTTCATGAACTTGCGCATTTAGAAGACAAAAATCACTCTCCCAGATTTTGGCGCACAATAGAAAAAGTGATGCCAGACTATGGTGAAGCCAAGAAGTGGCTCAAATTTAACGGCGCTGGGATGCCACTGTAAAACTAAAAAGCCCACTTTAAAGTGGGCTTTAGCTATCTATTAAACGTTTTATTTACTCAAATCAGTTAGTTTGGCGTAATCGCATTATGATAAACGTCTTGTACGTCATCACAATCATTAAGCATATCCATGAATTTTTCAAACATCGGCATGTCTTCTTCGCTGATATCTGTTTCCGTTTGCGGCATCCAGCTCATTTCTTCCGCGGTAAAATTTATTTCGGGGTAAGCTGCCACAAGCGCTGTTTTCACTTGGTAGTATTCTGTATGCGGCGCATATACCGTCACCGTGCCGTCTTCGACTTCTACGTCAGTTACGTCAACGTCAGCTTCCATTAATACTTCCAAAATAGCATCTTCGTCGTCACCCGCGAACTGAAATACAGCTTGGTGATCAAACATATGAGATACCGCACCCTGAGCACCAAGTTTGGCATTGGTTTTCGTAAAACAGTTACGAACTTCTGTAATGGTTCGGTTAGCGTTGTCAGACAAACAATCGACTATAACCATACAATTACCTGGGCCAAAACCTTCATAACGCATAGGCTGGAAATCTTCGCCTACACCGCCCGCCGCTTTATCAATCGCTTTATCAATAACATGGCCTGGAACTTGGTCTTTCTTCGCTTTGTCCATCAAACGTCGTAGCGCTAAGTTAGTGTCTGGATCAGCACCGCCATTTTTGGCACATACGTAAATTTCTTTTCCGTATTTAGAATAAACCTTTGTTTTGGCGCCGGCAGTTTTTGCCATGGCGTTTTTTCTTACTTCGAATGCTCTACCCATCTTGAATTCTCTTGTTCGCAATTAACGCGTTGCGTTTTTTATTTTTACCTATCACTGCGGCTGTTTCTATGTCGCGATAACGTTGCGGCATCAGCCTCAGTAAAAAATTTGAGTGAAAGTCTACCTATTTTGTCATCAACAATACAGTGCTAATACGCCAATTAAGCTTAAGGAAGGTGCTCAGTAGCCAAGTATTCATGCGATTGCATTTCCTTTAATCGGCTTAAACAGCGTCTAAATTCAAAGGTCAGAAGGCCTTCAGAATATAGCGACTCCATAGCAACCTCTGCCGAGATGATTAACTTCACATTTCGTTCATAGAACTCATCAACCATGGCAATAAAACGTCGAGCCACATCATCATTGTGCTGCCCCATTTGCTTCACATTGGCCAACAACACAGAGTGATAGCAGCGGCTCAACTCGATATAATCACTTTGGCTACGAGGCCCACCACACAAAGCGGTAAAATCTATCATTAACACGCCATCAGCATCTCTAAGCGTTGCTATATCTCGGTTATTCACACGAATAAGCTGTGATTCAGTCCCTACCTCTGGAGCCAATTGAGAAAAATAAGCATGCAAATTTTCGGTTGCGGCATTATCCAGTGGGTAGTGATAAATCTCGGCTTGCTCTAGCGTTCGTAAACGATAATCTATGCCGCTATCAACATTGACTACCCGCGTGTTTTGATTAATTAACTCTATAGCGGGTAAAAAACGTGCTCGTTGCAAGCCATTCTTATAAAGGTCGTCTGGCACAATATTCGATGTCGCCACTAACACAATGCCGTAGCCAAACAGAGCTTCCATTAAGGTGCCAAGGATCATCGCATCAGTAATATCTGAAACAAAGAATTCGTCGAAACAAATTACTTTAGTTTCTTTGGCAAGTTTCGCCGCCACTATTTGAAGTGGGTCTTGTTCGTTTGTAAGTTGCTTCAACTCATCATGAATACGGTGCATAAAGCGATGAAAATGGACGCGCATCTTTTTTTCAAATGGTAAACAGTCATAGAACGTATCAACGAGATAGGTTTTTCCTCGCCCTACGCCACCATAGAAATAAATCCCTTGGATACCCGGTTTTTTTTGTCCCTTTCCAAATGCGGTTTTTATCTTTACCCGCCATGTGGTTTTCTTTTCGGGGTGAGTGAGCTCCTCAAATAAACGCTGAAGCTCTTTTACCGCATTCTCTTGTGCTGCGTCGTAATGAAAGTCTGATTGACTTAGGTCTTGTTGATATTTTTCCCATGGCGTCATCGCCTTTAACACTCCGTACAAAAGTCAATAGGGGTCGTGGCTGCACCGACCTGCTTGAATTTACAAATTATGACCTTAATTTTACTGGAAATCACGGTAGAATCGCACGTGAAATACGTATTGTTTGATATAAACCAGATAAATGCAGTATCACATGCGCTTTTCACAGACGACCTTGCTATATTGACGTTATGGTCGAATTATTCTTTATACACGTAACGATGTGTAATGGATGTGCGTAATAATCTGATTTGGAGAATAGAATGGAACTGTTAGTGTCTCTTGCCTTATTGGCGGTAGGTTTAATCATAGGCTTTTTCGCCGGCCGCTTTTTGAAAGATAAAAACGGAGAGGGCAAAGCCGCTCAAACCGAAAAAGAAGTAAAGGAAATTCTGGCGCAACAAGCTCAGCATCATATTCATCAAACACGTCAAAGCTTAGAAAGCATAGAAAGTCAGTGTGTCACGTTAAAGCAACAATTGAACGACTATGAAACGCTTCTGCAACAAGGCGCTGATGATGAGACGAGTAAGGTCCCGTTTTACGGTGAGCAAGCCACCACATATTTGAGAAATAATTTAAAAAATAGTGAGAAGTCGTCATCTAATCGTGTTTCAGACACCCAGCCCAAAGACTTCGCAAACTCGGGTTCTGGGTTGTTTGTCGGCGGTTCTGAGCAATCCACCGCAGAGAAATAAGAAAAGCTGGAACTTTTTCAATGACTTCAGACTCTTTACTGAAACCATGATTTATCGCAGTAACATGAAGGAGTGTAAGCGAACATGAAAATGTCTTTTCGTCAGTATGTTTTGGCGTCTGCCGTTGTAGTTAGTTCACTGGGGTATTCCGCTAATGCCAGTGCCGCATTACCTTTCTTTTCTGATAAGAAAGATGAGGTGCCTTCTTTAGCGCCAATGCTAGAGGAAGCGACCCCTGCGGTAGTGAGTATTGCGGTAGAGGGAACCCAAACCTCGAGCCAGCGTGTACCCGAGATGTTTCGTTATTTCTTTGGCGCCCCTCAAGAGCAAGTACAGGAACGCCCGTTTAAAGGGTTAGGTTCAGGCGTTATCATCGATGCAGACAAAGGTTACGTTGTAACCAACAACCATGTTGTTGATAACGCAGATGAAATCACTGTAAAACTTACTGACGGGCGCGAGTTTATAGCAAAAAAACTTGGCTCTGATGAGCAAAGCGATATCGCGTTATTGAAAATAGATCCTGAAGCATTAACAGCATTGCCACTGGCCGATTCAGACGCCTTGCGTGTGGGCGACTTTGTTGTTGCAATAGGCAACCCGTTTGGTCTTTCTCAAACAGTAACCTCTGGTATTGTGAGTGCCCTAGGACGCTCAGGACTAAACATTGGTGGCTATGAAGACTTTATTCAAACTGACGCTGCCATCAATCGCGGAAACTCTGGCGGTGCGCTAGTTAACCTTCATGGCGAACTGGTTGGCATCAACACCGCTATTTTCGGTCCTAATGGCGGCAACGTGGGTATCGGATTTGCTATCCCTGCTAACATGATGAAAAACCTTGTTGACCAGATTGCTGAGTTTGGTGAAGTGCGTAGAGGTCTACTTGGCATTTTGGGCAGCGATATCGATGCTGGTCTGGCTGAGGCAATGAATGCAGAAGTCAACATTGGTGCATTCGTTAGTGAGGTACAACCTGAATCAGCCGCTGCTAAAGCAGGTTTACAGGCGGGCGATATCATTACTGCCATTAACGGTAGAAAACTAAACAGCTTCCAAGAGTTGCGAGCAAAAATCGCAAGTATGGGGGCAGGTGCAGAAGTTGAACTTACCGTTATGCGTAAAGGCGACTCGATGCGTTTAGACGTAGTATTAGGTGATGCAACCGAGACTACCGTTACTGCTGCGCAAATTCACCCGGCGTTAGAAGGCGCAACGCTTGCCAATGGTACAGACGATGCTGGCAATGAAGGCGTTGTAATATCTGAGTTGGAAAGAGGCACGCCCGCATCAAGAATTGGGCTTCAACCTGACGATGTAATTATCGGTGTGAACCGCGTTCGTACCACTAGCGTGGCCGACTTTAGAAATGCGCTTGATGAATCAAAAGGCGTTATTGCACTTAATGTGAAGCGAGGCAATGCGTCGCTCTACCTTGTAATTCGCTAAGCCTTTTTATATAAACCAGATTAAAGGGCGCTATTGTAGCGCCCTTTTTGTTGCCTATAATAAATAGGCTTTTTACCGAACAACAAAAAAGCAAGGTTACTTGTTTAAATACAACACAGAGGTGCATAACGTGATAACCTTTGGTTTAATAGTGTAATTCGTGCCAAGAATGGCAACTAACCGTATAAAAGTGCAACTTGTGACTGGCAGTTCAATCTTAAAATTCTTCTTAAAATCAGTAGTCCTTGGCATCTTGGTGGCCATGCTACTCTTACTGTTTTTACCTGATTTGCGTCAAGGTACTGGGTTGGCAACGGGGCTATTTACGCAACCGTCCGTTAGTGCCAGTAGAGAAAGTTACTTTGGCTCCTTAAGCCGCTCTGCCCCTGCGGTAGTCAATATCTACAGTGTAAGTATTGAAAACGATACCGGCCTCTTTAGAAACCAACCAAGAGAGCGAACAAGTTTGGGTTCTGGCGTTATCATGACGGACAACGGGTACATTCTTACCTGCCACCATGTTGTGCAAGACGCTGACAGTATCTATGTTGCTGTACAAGATGGCCGTATTTTAGAAGCCCAAATTGTAGGCAACGATCCGCTCACCGACCTTGCCGTGCTTAAAGTAACCGCCGAAAACCTTCATATTATCCCCCAAGTCACTGAACCTGATATTCACGTTGGTGATGTCGTGATGGCAATTGGTAACCCGTTGAATCTTGGTCAAACCATAACCCATGGTATTGTAAGCAGCGCGGGCAGAAACGGCCTATCGAATTATGTAGACTTTATTCAAACCGATGCGGTACTAAACCAAGGTAATTCCGGTGGTGCCTTAGTCGACAGTAACGGCGTTTTACTTGGTATCACGAATGCGAATTTCCAAGTAAGAGACGCGCGAAATCGTGTACGCAACGTCGACGGTATCAACTTTGCGGTACCCTATGAGCTGGCTAAACGTGTTATGGATGAGATTATTACTAATGGGCGTGTTGTTCGAGGCCAAATGGGCTTTATTGGTAGTGAAATACGCATGCGCCCAGGCATAGACGTTACTGCTGTTGCGAAAGGCAGTCCAGCCGACATAGCGGGGCTCCGCCCTGGTGACATTATTATAGCCATTGATGGTATTCGACTTGAAAGCGCATCAAAAACCCTGGACATGATTGCTGAAACGCCACCTGGCACCAAACTTCAACTTGAAGTGAGCAGAGCCGGCGACTTGCTGACAATGGACGCCATCGTAGGTGAATTACGCCCACAAGAATAATTATGGTAGGTAAATTTGTTTAATAAAAAAGGCGCATAGTATGCGCCTTTTTTATATAAACCGCGTATAACTGCCTATTCGCTTACGCGCTCTATATTTGCACCTAACCCACGCAGCTTCTCTTCAATAGCTTCATAACCACGGTCTAGATGATAAATACGGTTCACATGGGTCTCGCCTTCAGCAATCAAGCCAGCAATAACCAAACTTGCTGATGCGCGTAAATCAGTTGCCATAACGGGCGCCCCCTTAAGCAATGACTGCCCTTTGGACACTGCAGAGTTGCCTTCTAACGCAATTTCTGCGCCCATGCGCTGAAGCTCTGGCACATGCATAAAACGATTTTCGAAAATAGTTTCAGTGATTACCCCAGTCCCTTCAGCAACGCAATTCAAGGTAACAAACTGCGCTTGCATATCTGTTGGAAATGCTGGATGCGGTGCCGTTTTCACCCTTACTGCTTTGGGCTTTTGCCCTTGCATATCAAGTTCGATCCAATCTTCACCGAGTGTGATTTTTGCTCCCGCCTGCTCGAGTTTATCAAGCACTGCATCTAGAGTAGCGGGGGCAGCGTGTGTGCATCGAATCTTGCCACCTGATACCGCTGCTGCCACTAAAAATGTGCCGGTTTCTATACGGTCGGGCAATACTGCATAATCGCAACCATGAAGCGCTTCAACGCCTTCAACAGTAATCTTATCGCTTCCCGCACCGGTGATATTGGCGCCCATTTGAATGAGGCAATTCGCCAAATCCACAATTTCAGGCTCACGGGCGGCATTTTCAAGTACTGTCGTGCCCTCGGCAAGTGCCGCAGCCATTAACAAATTTTCTGTTGCGCCAACGCTGACCATATCCATAAAAATGCGCGCGCCTTTAAGGCGACCATCAACATGTGCACGAATATATCCCTCTTCAACGTCTATGTGCGCGCCCATTTTCTCAAGACCAGAAAGGTGCAGGTTTACCGGACGAGCACCAATAGCACAACCACCGGGCAACGAAACATTGGCTTTCCCATTTTTGGCAAGCAACGGGCCTAATACCAAGATAGACGCGCGCATTGTCCGAACTAACTCGTAAGGTGCGGTAACACTTTCTAGTGTACCGGCATCAATAACGATATCGTTCGCAGCGGGTTGCGCCACTTCAACACCCAGTTCACGCAGTAACGACACCGTAGTGTTGATATCACGTAAACGCGGAACGTTTGTATACCTACATGCTGAATCGGTAAGTAAGCTGGTCATCAGCAACGGAAGTGCAGCGTTCTTCGCACCGGAGATACGCACCTCGCCTTTAAGGGCGGGGCTTTTCTTAATAACTAATTTATCCACGAAGTCTCAGACCAATTATTGAGGAATATTAAACTGACGCTCTCGCTCCCAGTCTTTCACAGAGAATGTTTTAATTGTGATTGCATGCATACTGCCGTCAGCAATTTTATCAGCCAGTGGTGCATACACCGCTTGCTGACGTTTAACGCGACTCATTTCATTAAATGCATCGCTCACTGCGATAATATTGTAATGAGAGCCCTCGCCTTTAACGTGTACTTCATGAAGGTCCAATGCGTCCTTCAAGATATTTTCAATTTCTGACAATTCCATAACTGACAACTTCTTAGTGTTAATGCTAACTATTATTCTACGGGTAAAAGCGTTTCAACGTCGCTTATTTTTGCGAGTTTACTTAACTTATCAGGTATATTACGTAAGGTTACTTGAATACCAAGTTGCTTACCATCACGTATGGCATTAATCAGCCACGCCAACCCAGCACTATCAATCCGACTCATATCAGACAAATCAATAATAAGTGTGTCTTGGGTGCTTATTTTCGCGCGCTGGGCCGGTGTTACCTCATCCCAAAAGTTCTTCGACAAGGTTACCTGGTCTAAATCACCATGAACAACAACATTACCATCGTCGTTTAGTTGAAATAGACTCACTCAGATTCCTCAATAACATCGTAAGATTCATTAGGGTTAAGCTCAACTGGCTTTCCAATTTTGTCTTTCATTAACGCAATCACAGAGTCGATGCCGTCTTGACGAAGGATAGACTCGAACTCACTGCGCTTGCTGTTAAGCATGCTTATGCCTTCAGCGACCATATCATACGCTTTCCACTCGTTCGTTTTTGAGTCTTTACGAACCTTAAATGCGATGCGAATTTCAGGTCGAACAGGGTCTTGAACCACCGCTCTTACCGTAATTGATTTTTTATCGTCAAATGATGATTCAGGTTCAAAAACAACGGTCTGATTATCGTAATAGCCCATCGCAACAGCATACGTTGTAATTAGATACTGTCTAAATACACTAATATACTCACCCAGCTTTTCCTGCGGTACCGATTTAAAGTGTTTACCTAGCACCATGAATGCCGCAAATTTATAATCAATATGCGGAACTAACTCTTCTTCCATTATTGTGCGCAACAACTCAGGATCAGCCTTAATTTCTGCTTGGTTGGCTTTAATGCGGTCGAAGGTTTTAGACGCGACGTCTTGTACAAGCTCGTATGGATTTTGCTCGTTGACTTCCATTGCCTGTGCGCCGCTTATCACAGAAAACATCAACACACCCAATGCCACTATAAATTTTTTCAATGTAACTCTCCTGAAATTAATCTCTTTATAAGGTGACCCGAAAAACATAACGTTTGTTTCATCCAGTCACTAAAATGTTTTATTCGTCATCGCTTCCGCGGTTAAACAAGAACTGACCGATTAAGTCTTCTAATACCAACGCCGATTTTGTATCTTGCAAATAATCACCATCTTGCAAGTTTGCAACACCGTCAAAAGAAAACCCGGGTTGGAACCCTACGTACTGCTCTCCTAGCAACCCTGAGGTTAAGATAGATACCGAGCTTGTCTCTGGAAAACCGTTATACTCCTTCATAATAGAAAGTGTAACGACCGGCGAAAAATCTTCTTGGTCCAGCGCAATCGTCGTCACGCGTCCAACCGTCACGCCCCCCACTTTAACCGCGGAGCGTGGTTTTAAACCGCCGATGTTATCAAACTTTGCATACAGCGTGTACGTGTCGGCGTCGGTCGCCACGGTTTGATTTGCGACTTTTAATGATAACAGTAACAAGGCGCCTATCGTCAGCGCGACAAAAATGCCCACCATTACTTCCGTTTTATACTTATTCATACTAGTTCCTACTCGATACCAAACATGAGGGCGGTGAGCACGAAGTCCAGCCCCAACACTGCTAATGATGACAACACAACGGTTTCCGTTGTGGCTTTACTTATCCCTTCCGATGTTGGAATAGAATCATAACCTTTAAATATGGCAATCCACGTCACAACTAAGGCAAAAACGAGGCTTTTTATTACGCCATTGATGACATCTTGGTTCCAGTCAACGGTAGATTGCATAATCGACCAGTAACTTCCGGCATCAACACCTAACCAATCTACGCCAACCAAATGCCCACCAAGTATACCAACTGCACTAAATATTATCGCCAGCATGGGCATGGATATAATTCCCGCCCAAAAGCGCGGTGCAACGATACGTCTAAGCGGATCTACTGCCATCATTTCTAGGCTCGACAACTGCTCGGTGGCTTTCATTAACCCAATTTCCGCCGTTAACGCCGACCCGGCTCGGCCTGCAAATAACAGTGCCGTTACCACAGGCCCAAGTTCTCTTAGAAGCGACAAGGCAACCATAGGACCGAGACTGCCTTCCGCACCGTAATCCACAAGAATTGTGTAGCCTTGCAACGCCATCACCATGCCAATAAACAAGCCTGACACAATGATTATTAACAAAGACTGAACACCCACGACATGCATTTGCTTTATCGTGAGCGGAATATTTTTCACTCTCGGTACAGCAATTAGTGCGCCAAACAGCATTATTGTGGCGCGGCCGATGGCCGTTATTTTTCCAATAGTGGTTGCACCGAGTGATTGAAAGAAGCTCATTTATTCTCTCCAAACAAACTTTTTTCTAAATCTGCAGCAGGATAGTGAAACGGTACTGGCCCATCAGCCTTTCCCTTTAAAAACTGTTGAACAAGTTCAGAATCACTGTCTCTTATTTGCTGCGCGGTGCCTTCACCAATTACGCGCTTGTCGGCGAGTATATAGATGTAATCTGCTATGGATAGCACTTCAGTCACGTCGTGCGTCACCACAATACTGGTGAGATTCAACGCATCATTTAATTCTCTGATAAGCTTAACCAGCACCCCCATTGAAATGGGGTCTTGTCCGGCAAATGGCTCGTCGTACAAAATCAGGTCTGGATCAAGCGCAATGGCTCGTGCAAGTGCAGCTCGCCGTGCCATTCCACCTGATAGTTCACTGGGCATTAATGATGCTGCTCCGCGCAGCCCCACCGCTTGTAATTTAAGCGCAACAATTGTCGCAATAATATCTTCTGATAATGACGTGTGTTCTCTCAATGGAAACGCGACATTGTCAAACACTGACATGTCGGTAAATAACGCACCGCTTTGAAACAACATACTCATACGACGACGCGTTTTATATAACGTTTTGCGGCTCATCAAAACAATTGATTCATTATCAAATAAAATATCGCCGTCGTCGGGGGTAAGCTGACCGCCAATCAACCGTAATAATGTCGTTTTACCTATACCACTGGGGCCCATAACCGCAGTAATTTTACCTTTAGGAACCCGTAATGTTATACCGTCATAAATTACGCGTTCTGACCGGCTGAAGGTAATATTGTTTACTTCAACTAAATGTTCCATATGCTCTCGTGTTGTCTGCTGAGGACATCCTTTTAACGCTTGCCACTACGCAGTTATATTTTCTTTAGTACGACAGCGGGGTATAAGAAGGTTTTGTATCTTTCACAAATACTTTATGTTCCGACCGTTTACTCGCAATTTAATGTCACTTGCTTGCGTACCATCACGACGACTACCCGCCGTTTCACAGCAAAATGCCTGCCTTTTAGTCCACACGCTTTCGGTAAAGTTTACCGAGCAGTGTAATTTAGTGACATTGTACGCTTTTTCAAGGGCGCTTCCAAAACCAAAAAGTTACAACTTATGTTCGACTAAAACGAACGGATGATTGATTAAACAATGCCACGCATGAACTTTGCCGTAAGGTTTGCAGAAAAATACGTGTAACGAACAAAATAAGCTAGGTTTCCGTAGGCAAATGGCATCGTTTTTGCGACAATCATGGAAAATCGTAATCAGAACAGGTTGTTGTGCTTTTACACGTAAGTATATTTATTGTAGGTCTTATTATCCTAAGTTGGAGCGCTGACCGTTTCGTTTATGGCGCCGCGGGGCTTGCCAAAAACATTGGCATTTCTCCAATGATGATAGGGCTAACTATTGTGGCAATGGGTTCGTCAGCGCCTGAGATTGTGGTGTCAGCCATTGCGTCAGCAAATGGAAATATGAACACCGCAGTGGGCAATGCATTAGGCTCGAACATTACGAACGTAGCGCTTGTGTTAGGCATCACCGCGCTGGTAAAGCCGCTTGTCGTCGCATCAACAACGTTAAGACGCGAGCTTCCCGCGTTGCTCATAATTTCACTCATTGCTATTGGTTTTCTTATTGACGGAAAACTAGTTACTTACGAGGGCATTATCTTGTTAGCCCTTTTTGTATTCGTAATTGCCATGATGGCGTGGCTCTCTCTTCAGGTTGATAAAGAAGACCCGCTTGTAAAAGAAACGGCTGGCGAAGTGCCTACCGGTGTATCGAACACCGCGGCGCTAGTGTGGATTGGTGTTGGGCTTGTATTGTTGCCTCTCAGTGCGCATTTTATGGTGGACTCTGCAGTTGAAATCGCACGCTACCTTGGCATGTCTGACCTCGTTATCGGGCTGTCGATAATCGCGTTCGGAACCAGCTTACCTGAATTAGCCGCAAGCGTAGCCGGTGTGCTTAAAGGCGAAGACGACCTTGCACTTGGTAATATTATTGGTTCAAACATATTTAATTTATTAGCGGTGCTCGGCATGCCGGGACTCATTGCACCGGGATTGCTAGACCCTGACGTTTACCATCGCGACATTTACGTTATGTTAGGGTTAACGCTGTTACTGTTCTTGTTCAGCTTCGACCTTATCGGTAAACGTATTATCTCTCGCGTAAACGGGGGCATCTTAATCGCCTGCTTTATCGGCTATCAATATTGGTTGTTTGGATAATGACAAACGAAAATCATTTTATACAATCGGGTAAACGCGTTATCGACATAGAAGCCAGCGCGATAGAAGCGCTTGCCTCGCGCCTTGACGAGCGTTTCGCTGTCGCCTGCGAGTTATTGATGCATTGCACCGGCAAAGTCGTGGTAAGTGGCATGGGTAAATCGGGCCATATCGGTAATAAAATTGCCGCTACGCTTGCAAGCACCGGCACCCCCTCATTTTTCATGCATCCGGGTGAAGCTAATCACGGTGACCTAGGCATGCTTGGAAAGGGAGACGTATTACTCGCTATCTCCAATTCAGGAGAAACTAGCGAGCTTGTCAATTTACTGCCCGTGGTCAAACGCTTAAATGTGCCGGTTATCGCGATGACAAATAGTGAGCAAAGCTCCTTAGGCAAGCACGCTGATATTGTGTTAGATATCCATGTTGATAAAGAAGCCTGCTCGCTAGGGTTAGCGCCTACATCAAGCACCACAGCTACGTTAGTGATGGGTGATGCACTTGCCGTTGCGCTTTTAGACGCAAGAGGGTTTACCTCTGATGATTTTGCCTTGTCGCACCCAGGCGGAAGCTTAGGGAGAAAGCTGTTGTTAAAAGTGGGCGACATTATGCAGTCAGGCGATGCCCTTCCCCTCGTGAATGAAACCACCATGATTGCACATGCCCTGCTGGAAATATCACGAAAAGGCTTGGGAATGACAGGTATCGTTGATGATGAGGGCGTATTAACCGGCGTTTTTACTGACGGTGATTTACGTCGTATTCTTGATGCTAGAGTAGATCTTCATTCTAAGCGAGTGAGTGAAGTCATGACGGTAGGTGGAAAAACAGCAAATGCAGAGCAACTTGCCGTTGAAGCACTCAACCTCATGGAAACACATAACATTAGTGCATTAATGGTGGTTGATCATAATAGAAAGCCCGTCGGTGCCTTCAATATGCATATGTTACTGAAAGCGGGAGTCTTATAATGAAAAGTATGGTTGATACGTTATACGGGCAAATCCCAAGTGTGCTGTTTGATGCGCTAAAGCAGGTACGTTTACTCGTTTGTGATGTCGATGGCGTCTTTTCTGACGGTCGTATTTATTTAGGTAATGACGGCGAAGAACTAAAAGCATTTCATACCCGCGATGGCTATGGTGTTAAAGCCTTAGTACAACACAATGTTGACGTTGCTGTTATCACTGGCAGAAAGTCGCGCATTGTTGAAACCCGCATGAAAGCCCTTAATGTGTCACACATTATTCAAGGGGAAGAAAACAAATACGATGCGTTAGGTGCATTAATGGAAGCACTGTCGTTAACACCCGAGCAGGTTGCTGCAGTGGGCGATGATATGCCTGACATTGGCATGTTTAAACACGCTGCCGTTAACATTGCTGTTAATGATGCCCATCCACTGGTTGCACGTGAGGCAAATTGGATTACATCGCTTCCAGGCGGTTTTGGTGCCGTTCGTGAAATAAGCGATACTATCTTGCAATCGCAAGGTGTTGAATTTGGTATTCATGGTGCCAGTGTATGAACAGACTAGGCGTCAGCATATCAGCCCTTTTCATCCTCGCCCTGCTTATGTACTTACCGACGTGGATGGAAGATGAGCCTGTGCGCTCGCAGCAAGAAGGCCAAAATGCGCTAAAGCCCGCTTACCAGGCTAAAAACCTGACAACAACCTTGTATAACGTTGATGGCAAGCTCAACCACAAAGTATTTGCCGCTTCAATGGAGCATTACGACGAATTGGGGTTTGTTTTTTTTCAAAAGCCCAGATACACAGTATATATCGACAGTGCGCAGTCGCCTTGGGTAGTGTCTGCGCAAGAAGGAACACTTTACAACGATGAGCTAATTCAGCTAGAAAAAGATGTGCTTATTGAGAACCAAACAAACAATGACTTTGTCAAACGTATTACAACACAGTACATCCAGATCAATTTAAACTCTAAGCAAATGACATCTGATCAACGTGTGAGCATCAAAGGCACACAGTATGTCATTGACAGTAACGGGTTTAATGCAAACTTAGACACACAAAAATATGAGCTAATAGACCATGTTCAGACCATTTATTCTCCTAGTAACTAGTTTATTACTAGGTAGCGTTTCTACACCGTCATTCAGTGATGAAAACGATTTTAATCAACCTATAAAAGTGGATTCAAAATCGCAATTCGTTGATGGTAAAAACAAAACATCTCTCTTTAAAGATGATGTTCGCATCTCTCAAGGGTCTCTGCTTATTATTGCTGACGAAGTTGAAGTAGTTGCTAATCAAGGGGAGGGAAGAGAAGTATTTATCGCTCGAGGTGCCCCAGCGAGCTTTTCACAAACGTTAGAAGACGGCACGCCAGTAAGCGCGAAAGCAAACGAAATTCGATATGAAGTGGTTAAGCGTACGATTTCATTAAGCGGTAATGCGGAATTACAACAAGACACAAGCCAAGTTAAAGGTGACAACATTACTTTTGACATGATCTCAGAGCAGTTGTTGGCAACCGGTGGCGATAACGACAAAGACGGTCGCGTAACAACGGTATTTACGCCAGAAGCAATAAAAAAAGCAGCTGGTGATGACAATGATGGCGAGGATAATAACTAAGCATGGCTACATTGAGTGCAAAAAATCTGGCAAAAGCCTACAAAGCACGTCAAGTAGTAAGAGACGTGAGTTTATCGGTATCGACCGGCCAGATTGTTGGTTTACTTGGGCCTAATGGCGCGGGGAAAACGACAACCTTCTACATGATTGTTGGCCTAGTGCCCCTCGATAAGGGGTTTATTACGATTGATGATGCAGAACTTACGCATCAACCCATGCATGAGCGCGCTCGACAAGGCATTGGCTATTTACCGCAAGAAGCGTCTATCTTTAGAAAGCTTACTGTGCATGAAAATATCATGGCCATTTTGCAAACCCGTAAAGATTTAAATGCAGAGCAACAAGAACAAGAAGCCGATGCGCTACTTGATGAATTTAATATTAACCACATACGTAATAGTGCAGGCATGAGCCTTTCGGGTGGCGAACGTCGTCGTGTAGAGATTGCACGAGCGTTGGCAGCTAACCCACAGTTTATTTTGCTTGATGAACCATTTGCTGGTGTTGATCCTATATCAGTTAATGATATAAAGAAGATAATTCAGCATTTGCGAGATAGAGGGATTGGTATCCTAATAACGGACCATAACGTCCGCGAAACCTTGGATGTGTGCGAGAAAGCCTACATCGTAAGTCATGGCGAATTAATTGCCCAAGGCACCGCGGAACAAGTTTTGAGTAATCAAAAAGTAAGGGATGTATACCTAGGCGAGCAATTCAGGCTATAGTTAATAGGAAGTCGTTAACGATTTACCTATTTTCGCACTCGGTATACGCATAACAGAGCATAAAATAAGACGTAGATGAAACCATCTTTACAGCTAAAATTTAGTCAACAACTTACGATGACTCCGCAGCTTCAGCAGGCCATTAAGCTGCTGCAGTTGTCTACGCTTGACCTTCAACAAGAAATTCAAGAAGCGTTGGATTCAAATCCGCTTTTAGAAGTTGAAGAGGGTTCCGATGAGCCTCAAGCTGAGCGTAACAATATGGACGGTGATGACACGAGTCTAGACACAGCACCTCCAGCGTCGAGTGATACTATCGAGTCTGGTGATGCATTGGAAAAGAATGATTTACCCGACGAGCTTCCTATTGATAGCACATGGGATGAATACTATTCGGCGTCGTCGGCCCCTGCTCCTGGTCCATCTAATAACGATGATGACTTCATTTTCCAAGGCGAAACGACAGACGATATTCAAGAGCATTTGTCATGGCAAATGCGCCTAACGCACTTTTCAGATACTGACCGTGCGATTGCCATGGCCATTATCGACTCTATCGACGAGTCTGGTTATTTAACCACGTCGTTGGAAGACATATTAGAAGCCATCAAAACCGAAGACATTGATGACCAAGTCGAAATGGATGAAATTGAGTGCGTGCTCAAACGTATTCAAATGTTCGATCCGATTGGTTCTGGTTCACGCAGCCCTCAAGAATGTTTGATGGTTCAGCTGCGTCAATTTTCTGAAGACACACCGTGGCTAGAAGAAGCTAAACAACTTATCGAAGAGTATTCTGACTTACTCAGCAGCAAAGACTACCGCACCCTAATGCGTAAAAGCCGCTTAAAAGAAGATCAGCTTCGCGAAGCGATGCGCCTTTTGCAAACACTAAACCCACGTCCGGGAAGTGCACTTAAAACAAAAGAGCCCGAATACGTTATTCCTGATGTGTCTGTCATGAAGAAGAATGGCCGCTGGGTGGTCGAACTCAACCCTGACAGTCTTCCTAAGCTTAGTGTTAATCAGCAATACGCTGCAATGAGTAGAAGCTCAAAGAACAGTAGCGACTCACAGTTTATTCGTTCTCATATGCAAGAAGCCAAATGGTTTATCAAAAGTTTAGAGTCTCGAAATGAAACCCTAATGAAAGTTGCTAATTGTATTGTTCAGCAACAAATGGGCTTTTTTGAACACGGCCCTGAAATGATGAAACCAATGGTGTTAAATGATGTCGCAGAAATGGTAGATATGCATGAATCAACTATTTCGCGTGTTACAACACAAAAATATATGCATACACCGCGTGGCATATACGAGTTAAAGTACTTTTTCTCAAGCCATGTTGCCACGGAGTCAGGTGGAGAATGCTCTTCAACCGCTATTCGTGCATTGATTAAAAAGCTTGTTGCGGCAGAAACGCCTAGCAAGCCGTTAAGTGATAGCAAGATTGCTCAATTGTTGGCCGAGCAGGGCATAAAGGTCGCTCGGCGGACGATAGCAAAATACCGGGAATCGTTGTCGATTCCACCGTCGAACCAACGCAAGAGCCTTATTTAGCAGGCTTAAAAACATAAGGAAGACGAAATATGCAAATAAACCTAACGGGTCATCATGTTGAAATCACCGATTCTTTGCGTAATTATGTCGATACGAAGTTCACTAAACTTGAGCGTCATTTTGATCACATTTCTAATGTGCATGTCATCCTGAACGTTGAAAAACTAAGTCAAAAAGCAGAAGCAACAATGCATTTGAGCGGTGCCGAAGTATTCGCATCCTCAGAGAATACAGACATGTATGCGGCGATAGACAGCATGGTTGATAAACTCGACAGGCAGGTCATCAAGCATAAGGAAAAACTCAAAAAACATTAGTAGTAAAGCATGGACATACAAGCCATCGTAAGTCTGGACCGCACAGAGTGTGCGGTCCAGTGCAATAGCAAAAAGAGAATTCTCGAAATTATTAGTGACATTGCCGCTAGCAATAACGAGGATATCGATCAAGCAGAAGCCCTTTCTAGTTTACTGGCTAGAGAACGCATGGGAAGCACAGGCATTGGCAACGGCATCGCCCTGCCCCATGGTCGCCTACCAGGCTTAACGAGCGTTATCGCCATTGTGGTCACTAGCATTCCCGCTATCGACTTCGACGCCATTGACGAAAAACCCGTTGATATATTTTTTGCACTATTTGTTCCTGAGGAGCAAACACAAGGCCATTTACAAACCTTGGCGACCGTTGCTAGTAAACTGAGCGACAAAGACACATTGAAAGCTATTAGACGCGCAACTACTCGCGACGATATTATTACCGCACTTGGGTAAATCACTGGAAGTTAAAGGGAGAAAGTGAATGAAGCTGATTATTATCAGTGGTCGTTCTGGGTCAGGAAAATCAGTGGCGCTGCGTGCGTTGGAAGATTTAGGCTATTACTGTGTAGACAACATTCCTGTCAATCTTCTACCTACTCTCACCCACACTGTTGTCGACGAATACGACCAAGTTGCAGTGAGCATAGATGTAAGGAATTTACCAAAGGACCCGAACGAGCTGGTCGAAATTCTGGACTACCTCCCTTCATCATGGTCCATGACAATTGTTTACATCGATGCAAGCGACGACATGTTGGTAAAGCGCTTTAGCGAAACCCGTCGTCTTCACCCTCTAGCTAAATTGAATAAATCGTTATCTGAGTCAATTAAAGCAGAATCAACATTGCTTGCGCCCGTTATAGAACGCGCAGACTTATATATCGATACTGACAAACTGACTATTCACCAACTCGCTGAGCTTATCAGAGAGCGGATACTCGGTAAGAAAAGTTCTCGTTTGGTACTGGTTTTTGAGTCGTTTGGTTTCAAACATGGTATTCCTAAAGACGCAGATTACGTATTTGACGCACGATTTCTTCCTAACCCGCATTGGGAGCCGGACTTACGGCATCACACAGGCTTAGATGCCCCGGTGGAAGTATTTTTAGGTTCTCAGCCAGTCGTAACCAAGTTTATTTGGCAAATTCAAAACCTAATTACCACGTGGCTGCCGCATTTAGAAAGAAATAATAGAAGCTACGTGACCATTGCAATAGGCTGCACAGGCGGCCAACATCGCTCAGTTTTCATTGCACAAACCTTGGCTAAAACGTTTAGTGAAATTCACCCTGATGTGCAAATAAGACATAGGGAGTTAGACCAATAATGCCTATTGAGAAAACGCTTACTATTGTCAACAAACTTGGCTTGCACGCACGGGCTGCTACACAGCTTGTAAAACTAGCAAATCAATTCGATGCAAAAATAGAGTTGGTCACCACAGATAAACGCGCTGATGCAAACAGCGTACTTGGCCTAATGATGCTAGAAAGCCATCAGGGAGAGGAAGTCACCGTAATCATAGAGGGCCAAGACGCCGAACCTGCTATGGTAGCCATTGAACAACTTATCATGGGTAAGTTTAACGAGGACGAATAAGCGCCACATTAATTACCCATTAAGGCACTGAAACAAATAATTACGCCCTTCACCTCGCCATTTATCATGACAGAATCATGTTATTTGCGATATCCTATAACGACTTCCTATACAGGTAATTAGGCATCACGCTAGCATGGCAGAAGCGCTCGTTCCAAAATACGTACAAAATCAACTTAGGGCCCTTAATCTCGCCCTAAATAATGGTCAATTTGTCTCTGTACGTAAATTGTTATTAGAACTACCGCCTTCCGACGTTGCCCACATTCTAGAGTCTAGCCCTAGCAGAACACGTGATGAGCTGTGGGAGCTTATTGATAGCGACTTTCACGGTGATATCATTGAGGAACTGTCAGATGACGTTCGTAATGGCATTATCTCAAAAATGCTACCAGCCAATGTTGTCGATGCGCTCGAGGAAATGGATACCGATGATTTAGCGGAAACCCTCAGCAGTCTTCCAGATACCATTTTACAAGATATTCTTGATTCGATGGACGCCCAAGATAGGCTTCGTGCTGAGCAAGCGCTGTCCTATGGTGAAGAAACCGCTGGTTTCATCATGAACACCGACACCATCACGCTTCGTCCTGACGTAACGGTAGATGTTGTACTTCGTTATATTCGTTTAAAGGGCGATTTGCCTAAAAATACCGACACCTTTTACGTGGTAAACCGCACGGACAACCTCGTAGGTATTGTTCCCGTTACTCGCCTGCTTACCGCTGAAACGCTTGCTAAAGTGTCTGATGTGATGGATGAAGAATCTGAAGCCATCCCCGTTAACATGCCTGATGATGAAGTTGCCAGCTTGTTTGAGCGCTACAATTGGCTGTCAGCACCGGTCGTGGATGAAAAAAACCGTCTAGTGGGGCGTATAACCATTGATGATGTGGTCGATATCATTCGTGAAGATGCAGAGCACTCAATGATGAGTATGGCCGGCCTCGATGACGATGAGGATACGTTCGCGCCAGTATTGCAAAGTACAAAGCGCCGTTCAGTATGGCTTGCGGTCAACCTGGTTACGGCATTAATGGCTGCGATGGTTAGTGATTTATTTGAAGCAACACTCAGTCAACTTGCAGTATTAGCAATACTTAATACAATAGTGCCGAGCATGGGTGGCGTCGCAGGCAATCAAACCCTGACACTTGTTATTCGAGGAATGGCGTTAGGCCATGTCAACGCTAGCAACTCTCGCTGGCTTATTAGCAAAGAAATTTCAATCGGCTTTTTAAACGGTGCTATCTGGGCAATCTTAATTGCCTCTGTCATCGCCTTGTGGAAACAAGACTACATGTTAGGGGTTATTATCGCGTTTGCCATGCTTGTGAACATGATTGCCGCGGCCTTAGCAGGTGCTACGCTTCCCATCATTATGAAGCGTTTGAAAATAGACCCAGCGCTTGCTGGCAGCGTTATTTTAACCACGATTACCGATGTGGTCGGTATATTCGCTTTCTTAGGTACAGCCACACTGTTTCTCATTTAATGCTGAATACCACGACTACGCTAACGCGGCTTTGGCAATATAACCGTTAACGCTCATGCGATAGCCAATACCCCATACCGTCTGAATCAATTGCCCGGCGTTATCCATCGACGCCACATCATCAAGCTTGGCCCGCAATCGGTTAACGTGAGTATTGACCGTGTGTTCATAGCCTTCATGATTGTAACCCCACACAGAACTCAGTAATTGGGTGCGCGAAAATACTTGGTTAGGATGTCGGCACAAGAACGTAAATAGCGAAAACTCTCTCGCCGTTAAATCCACTGCTTGCCCTTGAACTTTGACCGTATGGTATCGTTCATCAATACTAACAGGCCCGATATCGACACGATCGGTGCGGTTTTCTACCGGCATACATCGGCGCATGTATGCTTTTACTCTTGCGATCAAAAGACGCTCATCATACGCATTGGCAATATAGTCATCGGCACCTATTTCAAAGTAATCAACGCTATCGACGTAATGATCTGGCCTCTTTACAACCATTAACCAGCTATCGGGATACTGTTGTGCGATGCACGCTACATTGTTCTTGCAGTGCGGTGTTCCGCTCGCTTCAACGATAATAAGATCGTAATGCTTCACTGCCAATAACGATAACGCAGATTCAAAGTGTGATACCACGTCATGTAAAAAACAGTGCTTGGTTAAGCACTGAATAATAGGATGGTTAAGCGTGTTTCCGATATTGATAACAAGAACCATAATGTGCTCCGGATTTGTCATTACTAACATGACCGGAGCAGTACGGGTTTTATTCCATTCTTGTTATAGAAATGCGCACGCTGGGGTTATCAAACTTGTGATCAGCGCTTAATACAGATGTCGTTAACCCATCACTGCCGGTAACTACACCAGGGTGCAATGTCACAACGTTATGGTCTTCACGGCCCTCGCTGTTACCTTCGCCTGAGTCAGCGGGCCCTGGTATTGTTCCTATTGCTTCGGTATTTTCTTCTGTTCCTGCATCGTAGACGAGAGCGTTACGTTGGTAAACATCCCCTACCTCAAGTGACGACAAGTCAACGCCATTTACGCCGCTAAAGGCATCATTCGTGTTGACCAGCATAGTGGCAACACTGATCCGCGCATTATCAATATCGTCGACGGTAATCGCTAATGTCACGCTGTTACCTGGAGCAAGTGGGGCATTACCCGTAGCAGAGGCAAACAATGTAGTATCAGAGAGTAGCGCTTCATTACTGCCACTCTCTGCAAGGGATGCAAGTGCATCAGACGCAGCTTCTCCTATCGTCCACCACTTAACGTCGCTGTTATGCAGCGCCACTGCAATGGGCGATAGCGGCTGTGCATGGGTTAAATTTGTAACAGTCACTTGATAGGTATAGGGAACCGGAACCGGTACCACGATTTGGGGCTCTTCGTTATTATCATTATCAGAACATCCGGCAACGACGAATAACGTGGCAATAACACTACTAAGACGCAACTTACTATTAAAAGGCTTCATACAATGTCCTTACCTATTCGCTAATAACAATGGTCACTTTTGCTACCGGGTTTAACCAGCGCTGCACCGTATTGTTGACGTCACTCACACCACCGCTTTCATTGTCATCACCGATATTACCCGGATGTATATGTACGGTTGCGTTAGCAATTGTCGCATCTAGTCCTGTGCCTCCTTCGCCAAGAAGCGGTGCTAGTGGACCGGGAACCGGGAAACCTGCCATTCCCGGCATACCGCTTCCGCGTACTTCGTCGTTAGCTTCGGTACCCGCATCATACGCGTTGAGATAAACGGTGTACGTACCTGCTTCACTAGGAATAGCCCAATTATCTAAACCGATAAACCCGTCGTTAGTAGGCAGCATCATGGCAACAATGCTCAGTACTGCATTTCCATCATCTGTGGATAGCATTCCCGCAGCTGACTGCGCTGGAGCAAGGAGACCTTGCGCAGGGTTTATTAGGTTATTAGCCGAAAGTGAATCTGTGAGACTGACTAATCCACTAATGTCTCCGCCTTCTGCCATGGCCTGTAATTCGGTACTGGCCGTAGCACCAAGCTCGAATAAACTGGCATCAACACTATGTGCTGATACAAGAATGGGGGTGAAATAGATACCTTGGGTAAGATTTTGAACGGTAATATCCAGTTCAGCCGCCTGTAACGAGGACATCATTGATAATGCCGTTGCTGATATTGCCAAGGCAGATTTAACACTAAGATTAACTGTTGAACGAAACATTGCTCTTCCTTATTCAAATATAGAGATGAGGAATAAGCATGCCGGGCGAATATCGCAAAAGTATCACGAAAAAATCACATTAATGTATACAACATTATGCGTAGCGAAATCTATCGACGAGCGATGCTACCGTTAAATAGAAAGAAATGTGCGTAAAGGGCTGGCTAAAACTTAGGTGGGTATAACAAAAAGGCTTTCTGATACAGAAAGCCTTTTTAAAATTACTTGATAACTTTAAGCGTCGGTTTGCCTTTTTTAGGCGGCACCGGTGCGTCACTCAACGCTGAAGCATCCGCATCCTCTATCGAAGATGGCTGTGTTGTCTCTGGCTGTGGTGCTATGTCCCCGGCCATTTCCTCTTCAGTCGCAAATACCGTTCCCGCACCATTTTCACGGGCATAAATCGCCATGATTGCCTCACAAGGAATAAGCAACCTGCGAGGTTGTCCGCCGAAACGAGCTTGAAAAGAAAGCTCATTGAGGTCTAGGGCAAAGTTTACACACGCACCAGGCGATACGTTTAGTACTATTTGCCCGTCTTTTACAAACTCTTGCGGTACTTCTACACCCTGCATTAACGCATTAACGACAATATAAGGCGTTAAATCGTTATCGACTATCCACTCGTAGAACGCCCTAAGCAAATAGGGCTGATTAGACGTCATTGATGTCATAGCGGGTTGTGAATCTCACGCTCTTGGTCAGTAAGCGACGCTTTGAACGAGCTGCGAGAGAAAATATTGTTCATATAGCCGTTAAGCTCTTTACTACCTGCACCGGTAAGTTCAATACCTAACGCTGGTAAACGCCATAATAGCGGTGCTAAATAGCAATCAACTAAACTAAACTCTTCACTCATGAAGTACGGCATTTCGCCGAATACTGGCGCTAATGATAAAAGCGCTTCGCGTAAATCATTACGTGCAGCTTCAACATCACCCTCACCACGGAAAATACGCGCAGCAAGCGAATACCAGTCTTGCTCGATACGATGCATCATTAGACGGCTTTGACCACGTGATACAGGGTAAACAGGCATCAATGGCGGATGAGGAAAGCGTTCGTCTAAATATTCCATGATGATATGAGACTTATAAAGTACAAGTTCTCTGTCAACAAGAGTAGGAACAGTTCCGTAAGGGTTTAACTCCAACAGATCTTCTGGCAGATTGCTTGGATCTGTGTAGCTGATTTCGACACCCACACCTTTCTCTGCCAACACAATGCGTACCTGGTGGCTATAAATATCAATTGTGTCAGAGAACAACGTCATTATAGAACGTTTATTCGCGGCTACGGCCATTCAATTTCCTCCGTCGAGAAACAAGTTAATGCCCTATTCTTGGGCAAATTTCAAATATCAAAAAAGGGGGCGAGACGCCCCCTTTGACATTATACATAAATCTGTGCGATTAGTGCACTTCTCGCCAGTATTCTTTCTTCAATAAGTACACAAATACAAATAGTACTGCAATGAAGATTAATACCCACTTACCAATCTTATGCGATTCAAGCTTCGATGGCTCACCGCTATACTCAAGGAAGTTAACGATATCAGCAACCGCTTGGTCATACTCATCAGGCGACATTGAACCTTTGCCATCTGATTTTAACCCTACATAGCGCTTAACCATTTCGCCATCAACCATTTGCTCTTCGTATGTACGGGTAGGGGTACCCTGTAGCGGCTGAAGAACATGAGGCATACCCACTTCAGGGAATACCGTGTTGTTAACACCAAATGGGCGACTTTCGTCAGCGTAAAAAGAGCGTAGGTACGTATAAATCCAGTCTTCACCACGAACACGCGCTACTAGCGTAAGGTCTGGTGGCGCAGCACCAAACCAACCTGCAGCAGCCTCTTCAGGCATCGCACGCGTGATATAGTCAGTGACCTTCTCACCGGTGAACTGCAAATACTCTTGTCCAAGTTCATCAGGAATACCTAAGTCTTGGAATGAACGCTGGTAACGCTGATACTTCATTGAGTGACAGCCAAGGCAATAGTTCATAAACAATTGCGCACCGCGTTGTAAAGACGCCTTATCTGATAGGTCGATAGGTGCCTTGTCTAAGTGCACGTTTCCACCCGCTGCTAATGCAACGCCAGGTAGGAAGAATGCTAAAAAGCACATCAATTTTTTCATTTAGGGATCCTCTCTGGTACAGGTTTAGTATTTTCGTTTTTGCTGTACAAGAACAACGCAACAAAGAAGCCAAAGTACATTACCGTCGCAACCTGCGATGCAATGATTTTCCAGTTCTCTTGTGGTGTGCCGCCTAGGTAGCCTAAGAAGATAAACACAATTGCGAATACAATTAGGTTTACTTTGTGAAGACCACAGCGATAACGCCATGACTTAACACGACCTCTATCAACCCAAGGAAGCGCGAACAAGGCAGCGATAGCACCAAACATGGCCAATACACCGAACAATTTATCAGGTACAGCTTTCAAAATGGCATAGAAAGGCGTGAAGTACCAAACTGGAAAAATATGCTCAGGCGTTTTCAGCGGGTTCGCAATTTCAAAGTTAGGATGCTCTAGGAATTTACCGCCCATTTCTGGTGCGAAGAACATGATATACGTGAATGCTGCAAGGAAAATACAGAACGCAACCAAGTCTTTTAACACAATGTGTGGGAAGAATGGCAGTACGTCGTCAGCAATGTCGTACTTGCTTGTATAGTATTCATGGATCTCGTACTTCGTCTTTTCAGACTCAGGTAGTGAACCTTTCTTGTGCTTAATCGCAACACCATCTGGGTTATTAGACCCCACTTCATGCAATGCGATGATGTGTAAGAACACAAGAATAACAATGACAAGTGGTAGTGCAATAACGTGTAACGCAAAGAAACGGCTTAACGTTGCGCCAGAGATAACATAGTCACCTTGAATCCAGATAACCAGGTCAGGCCCGATAACCGGAATAGCACTAAATAACGATACGATTACCTGTGCACCCCAATAAGACATTTGTCCCCACGGAAGTACATATCCCATAAAGGCTTCAGCCATAAGCGCTAGGTAGATAAACATACCAAACACCCACAATAGCTCGCGAGGCTTTTGGTAAGAACCGTAAATCATGCCGCGGAACATGTGCATGTAAACCACAATAAAGAACGCTGAAGCGCCAGTACTGTGCATATAACGTATTACCCAACCGTAGTCGATTTCACGCATGATGTATTCAACAGACGCGAATGCACCTTCAGAGGTGGGTACAAAATTCATTGTTAGCCAAATACCAGTAACAATTTGGTTAACTAAAACGATAGTTGCCAAGAAACCGAACACATACCAGAAGTTCATGTTTCGTGGCGCTGGATATTGAATGGCGTGCATGTTTGCAACGCGCATCAATGGAATACGTTCTTCAATCCAACCTAAAAACCCATTCATGTTACGCTACCTCCGCTTCTGAGCCGATGATAATCGTAGTGTCATCAACAAACTGATAAGGCGGTACAACGAGGTTTAATGGCGCTGGAACGTTTTCGAAAACACGACCAGCCATATCAAACTTCGAACCATGACACGGACAGAAGAACCCATCAGGAACGCCTTCAACGTACTCTTCAAACGCGCCATCTTTAAGATGCTGTGGAGAACACCCTAGGTGCGTACAGATACCTACTAAGATTAGGTATTCTTCTTTCATAGAGCGGAAACGATTCTGTGCAAACGTTGGTTGTTGCTCTGCTTCAGAATTTGGATCTTTAAGCTGATCTTCGTGCCCACCCAATTCCTCTAGAATTTCAGGTGTGCGACGTACAATCCATACAGGCTTGCTTCGCCACATAACACGCACTAGCTGTCCAGGTTCAATCCCGCTGATATCAACTTCGATATCAGCACCCGCAGCTTTCGCCTTGGCGCTTGGATTCCAGGACGCAATAAAAGGGACTGCCGCGCCAACAACACCTACACCACCAACTACCGAGGTGGCTACGGTCAAAAACCGACGTCTCGTGTTGTTTTCAGGCTGGTTATCGTTGTGTGCAGATTCTGTTGCATCTACAGATACATTGCTCATCCACATTTCTCCAGGTTCGGATAATCATGGTGGGCAACTCAAACTTATACTGGTCTTATTTCGTTTGAATCGTCGCACCAAATGGCTTGTCATGAAGAGTCCCGAGCGCGTTTTTACACGGTTACAGGAATTCATAAAAGTTTTTCAATTTTTTCGACCGCAAATGATAAAAGAAAAGCCCTTATAAACACAAGGTTTTACTGGTATTTAGGCAATAATTTAATTGTAGTCGTTGTATAAGGAATAGTGAGGGAAGCGTCTAAAATCAAGGATTTGGGTGAATTATGCACGTTACTCACGACGAAATTAAACCTTTGTTACTTTCACTACGTCGTTATTTTACTAACGTTTTTGGTAAGTTAGCGATGACAAACTGGTTTAAGTACATAAAACAAAGGCAAAAAAAAACCCGGTAAAAACCGGGTTTTTGGATAAAACGTAAAATTAACGCTTTGAGAACTGTGGACGCTTACGCGCTTTGTGTAGACCCACTTTCTTACGTTCAACTTGACGAGCGTCACGAGTAACGAAGCCAGCTTTACGTAGTGCAGGACGTAGCGCTTCATCGTACTCCATAAGAGCACGAGTGATGCCGTGACGAATTGCACCAGCTTGACCGTTAGAACCACCACCTTTAACAGTGATGTATAGGTCAAACTTTTCTAACATTTCTACAAGTTCAAGTGGCTGACGAACAACCATGCACTCTGTTTCACGACCAAAGTACTCGTCAAGAGCACGTTGGTTTACTTTAATGCTACCTGTGCCTGGACGCAGGAACACACGAGCAGTAGAACTTTTGCGGCGGCCAGTGCCGTAGTATTGAGTATCTGCCATGTCAGTTGCTCCTTAGATGTCCAAGACTTGTGGTTGCTGTGCGGTATGCTTGTGCTCTGCACCTGCATAAACTTTCATTTTACGGAACATTGCGCGTCCAAGAGGACCCTTAGGCAGCATTCCTTTAACTGCTTTTTCAAGAACCATTTCTGGCTTGTGAACAATTAATTTTTCAAAGTTTGTCGTTTTAAGACCACCTGGATAGCCACTGTGCGCATAGTACATCTTACCTTGCGCTTTACGGCCAGTAACCGTAATTTTTTCTGCATTGATAACTACGATGTAGTCACCAGTGTCCACGTGAGGTGTGTACTCTGGCTTGTGCTTACCACGAAGGCGCAATGCAATTTCAGAAGCCAAACGGCCTAGTGTTTTGTCTGTGGCGTCTACCACGTACCAGTCACGTTCTACCGTTTCTGGCTTAGCAACAAAAGTTTTCATTTAAATATCACCCGAATAATATCGTCGTTACTGATTTCTGAACACCAGAAATCACCATAAAATCAACACAAAGACCCCTTCGAGCCGGCCGATTCTTCCACCTTCCCAAAGGTGGGCGTAACTGGGCAGGGCGCGAATTATACAGGTTTTGAGCAAAATGCGAACCCCTAATTGCAAAAAAAAGCGTACGAATTTCATCCATCGCCTATGATGCTAGTAATTATTACGTGTGGTACGGTAATCGCACTATCGTAAACGCGCTGAAAAACAAAAAGCGTTGCGCATTATTTTCTATGACTTTGACTAATATCATTACATCACGCCAATATATTTCCAATCGTGGTCTTTCAAACCTACTATGATGAGAACGGTAGGAGAAAAATATGAAGAAGATACCCCGTTCGGCATCCAACGATTATTCAGTGGACATGGTTAACACCAGACGCCAGTTCATAGAAAAGGAAACGAACACCTCGCTTCCTCACCTTTCCCACTTTTCTCTACCACCAGAATCGGTAGCCGGAAACATAGAAAATTTTACTGGCGTAGCGCAAGTTCCTATTGGTTTTGCAGGCCCTATGACAGTGCAAGGTGAGCAGGCACAGGGCGATTTTTACGTTCCTATGGCCACAACTGAAGGCACGCTTATAGCAAGCTATAGTAGAGGAATGCGCCTCACCCGTGAGGCAGGCGGCGTAACAACCACCGTTATCGACGATGCAATGCAGCGCGCCCCCATGTTTTCATTTTCAAACGCCCGTGAAGCACTTGCCTTTGGCCAATGGGTAAAAGCGAACTTTGGGTTAATCAAACAGGCATGCGAAGCAAGTACACAGACTGGTAAACTGCGCGATATAGAACAATACGCGGTATCGAAGCTACGATGGTTACGATTCAATTTTACCAGTGGTGACGCTGCGGGACAAAATATGGTGAGCAAAGCAACCAAGGCGGGATGTGAATGGATCATTGCGAATTATCCCGCCCCCATCGAGCATTTTGTACTTTCCGCGAACCTCGATACTGATAAAAAGCACTCACACTTAAACACATTGCATACACGAGGTAAGCGAGTCGTCGCCGAAGTTACACTTCCTAAGGAATTGGTAACCGACGTTATGCATTGCACACCCGAGGCACTTTTTAAACAACGCCAATATTCTAATATGGGCGCAATGATGGCCGGGAGTGTGAGCAATGGTGCACATTTTGCCAATGGTATTACTGCATTATTTATCGCTTGCGGGCAAGATGTCGCCAATGTTGCAGAATCCTCAGCAGGGTTTACTTATGCCGAAATCACGCCAAACGGTGACTATTATTTTTCTGTTACGATCCCGTCACTTATTGTCGCCACCTACGGAGGCGGCACTGGGCTTGGCACACAAGCAGAGTGTTTACGCGTATTAGGATGCGACGGTACAGGTAAGGTTAATAAATTCGCTGAAATTGTTGCGGCGACGGTACTTTGTGGAGATTTATCACTCGCCTCTGCTGTTGTTGCAGACGAATGGGTCTCTAGTCATGAACGGTTAGGCCGAAATCGTTAACCAATAGGCGATTTATCGATGTTATCGTTCGTTTTGCTTTACTTGTTGCCAAAGCGCTTCCATCTGTTCTAACGATAACGAGGATAAATCAGCAGCTTGCTGTTTAGCCCGAGCTTCGACTCCTTTGAAACGAGTAGCGAATTTAGTGCTTGCTCGCCGAAGCGCGGTGTCAGCATCAACATTGCAATGGCGCGCTACATTTACCATTGCAAAGAGTGCGTCGCCAATCTCCGCTTCGATAAGCTGCTGCTGGCGCTCATCTGCATCAAGCTCTTGCTGAATTTCTTCCACTTCTTCACGTACTTTATCAAGCACCGGGCCAACCTCTGGCCAGTCAAACCCTACTTTTGCGCATGCTTTTTGTAATTTTTGCGCATACATAAGCGCTGGCATACCGGCGGGTACGCCATCTAACACGCTAGGGCCGTCACCCTGTGGCGCGCTATTTATCTTCTCACTCGCTTTAATCGAGTCCCACTGAGCATTAAGCGCTTCATCACTCAATGCTACTTTCTTTGTACCAAACACATGCGGATGACGCCGGATTAGCTTATCGCTAACCGCGTTTGCAACGTCGCCGAAAGTGAATTCATTGGCTTCTTGCCCAATATGTGAATAAAAAACGATATGAAAAAGTAGGTCGCCTAATTCTTCCTTTATGTCATCGGTGCTTCCATTCTCAATGGCATCGACCACTTCATACGCTTCCTCTATCGTATAGCGCGTGAGGCTTTCCATTGTTTGCTTTACATCCCAAGGGCAACCGCTGTCCGGGTCACGCAATCTTGCCATAATGTCTAACAGACGACTGAGTTCCGCTGATTTAGAACTGTTTTCTTCTTGCATCAGTCACCCCTTTAAGTTGTCGAAGCCTTGATAATACTTTTGACAGTTTATCTAAATCTAAGACTTCAATTGAAATGGTGATAAGCGCGGTTTGCCTGTTTTTATCACTTAAACTGTTCACGCCAAGCAGCGGAACATTTTCATTCGCAAGTACCGTGGTAATGTCACGCAAAAGCCCTGTTCTATCGTGACAATAGATATCGACACCAGTTTCAAAACCGACTTTTAATGCATCAGACCAATTTACTTCAATCTGGCGTTCTGGATGTTGAGACAACAAATGCTGTAACTGATCGCACCCTTCCTTATGCACACTCACACCGCGTCCTTGAGTGATGTAGCCCATTATCGGTTCGCCTGGAACCGGCTTACAGCAATTTGCTAGCTGACTCATTAAATGACCAACACCTTGCACAATAACCGCATCTTTCTTCCCTGAACCACCGGCGGTTTTGCGTGTTTTTACTTTGGGGCTAATCTCAGGCTCAGGCTGCTCTGGCTCATGCAAATGATGAATAAAGTTGATGACCTGCATGACTCTGACATCGCCAGCACCGACAGCGGTGTAAAGGTCATCGTTATTATTAAGGTTGAATTTCTCGCACGCGCTTGAAGGCACTTTTACCGGAAGGTGAGCGCGATGTAACTCTCGCTCTAATAACTCTTTACCGGCCGCGAGGTTTTTGTCTCTATCTTGTTTTTTGAAGAAAGAGTGGATGGTTGCGCGTGCTCGAGATGAGTGCACATAACCTAAACCAGGATGCATCCAGTCTCGACTTGGGTTGAGGGCTTTTCCGGTAAGCACCTCAATTTGATCACCGCTTTGCAGTAAATACGTAAACGGTACAATACGCCCGTTCACCTTTGCACCTATACACCGATGGCCAACATTACTGTGAATATAATAAGCAAAATCAAGCGGTGTGGCCCCTTGAGGCAGGTCAATAACATCGCCCTTCGGCGTAAATACGTAAACGCGATCGTCGAATACTTGGCTTCGCAGCTCCTCAACCAAGTCACCCGATTCAGAGACTTCTTCTTGCCACGCGAGTATGCGACGTAGCCAGTTTATTCGTTCATCGAAACCAGATTGTTTACCCGAACTTCCCTCTTTGTACTTCCAGTGCGCAGCAACCCCTAGCTCGGCATCTTGATGCATTTTATGCGTTCTTATTTGTATTTCGACCGGCTTGCCTTCAGGCCCAACAATCACTGTATGTATAGATTGGTAACCGTTCGCTTTTGGCGTTGCAATATAGTCATCAAACTCATTTGGGAGATGCTTATAATTTGCATGAACCGTACCGAGTGCTGCGTAGCAATCCTGAAGTCGTTCAGCAATAATGCGTACCGCTCGGATATCGAAAAGCTGTTCAAATGTGAGGCGTTTTTTCTGCATCTTTTTCCAGATACTGAAAATATGCTTTGGCCTACCGTATACCTCTGCTCGAATACTATCGTTGTTCATTACCGACTGTAAGTCATCGACTATGGCATCGATATAGTCAGCCCGCTCTTGACGTTTGCCATCAAGTTGCTTGGCTATACGCATGTAGGTATCTGGGTGAAGGTACCTAAACGCGAGATCTTCAAGCTCCCACTTAAGCTGGCCTATACCCAGTCTATTGGCGAGTGGCGCGTAAATGCTCGCACACTCTCTAGCCACCATAACACGGGTTTCTTCGTCGGCTTTTTTGACTTGTTGAAGCGCGCAAATACGCTCAGCCATCTTAATAACCACGGCACGCACATCTTCGACCATGGCCAAAAGCATTCTGCGAATGCTATCAATATGCTGCTCGTCAGATTTCTCAGATAAACCGTGCGCGCTTGCCTTTTTACTGTGCAATGCTTTAATTGCATCCATTCTACGCACACCAATAACCAGCTCACAAATTTCATTGCCAAAGGTTTCTGTTATTGCCGCATCGTCTAATTGGTGTTGTTCGCAATGAGGAAAAACCAGCGCCGCTTGAAGCGTAACGTCGTCCATATTAAGTTGGCAGAGAATTTCCACCATTTCTTGGCCAACAAGTAGCTTTTCAGGTTCAGAGGACACACTTCTTAATTTATCTTTCGTTTCATCAGACAAGGTAAGGCTGTCCAACCAAACTTCAAAGGGAGGTCGCTCCGCGGCATGTACTTTTCTTGTCGACACCATAACTCAATACTCGTTACTGTTTTTTACGTGTAAATAACGCCATCATTTCCATGTGCTGGGTAAACGGAAACATTTCAACGGCTCCCGCTTTATCGATCACGTAGTTATGCTCAAGAAGCACCCGTGCATCTCTTATAAACGTGCTAGGGTTGCAAGAAACGTACACTATTGACTGAGGCTTTGCCTGTGCAAGTGCGTGACAAACGGTCAACGCGCCCTCTCTTGAGGGGTCTATCAACACTTTATCAAACCCTTTCGTCAGTGCACCGCGCACGTCTTTCTCGTTCGCTAAATCGAGATGTAACCACTGCACATTAGTAATGCCCTGTTTATGCGCATTCTGCTGGGCACGTTGCACCATTTCAGGTACGCCCTCTACCGCCTGAACCTCAGCCCCAGTTTTCGCGATAGGCAAAGAAAAATTTCCCAAGCCGCTGAACCAATCCGCTACTCGCTCACCTTTTTTAGGCGCAAGCCACGCAAGCGCTTGTGTAATCATTTGCTGGTTTACACTTTCATTCACCTGAATAAAGTCGTTTGGTGCAGGTGATAATGTCAGGCCATCTTGTGTATGCACGTTAAGCTCGGCAATACGATGTACATAAGACAATCGCCCTTGCTTATTTTCCAAACAAACATTAATACCGTTCGCGTCACCAAAGTCACTGAGGGCGCTCACAAATTCGGGCGTTAGCGGCCTTGTATGCTTTACGGTAACCTGCGCCACATTATTGCCTGCAACAAGGGTTACATGGCCTATAGCGCGGGCACATTCATAGCCAGAAAACAGTGCCTGTAGCGGAGTAAGCAAGGCATTGAGCGCAGGCACAAGCACCGGGCAGGAAGGCACATTGATGATATTTTTGCCCGCATGTTCTCGAAAGCCAAGCTTAACGTTATCCATATTTCTGGCATCAATCGCTAAACGCGCTTTTCGTCGATAAGCTGGCGTGCTTCCTGATAAGGGTGCTACCCATACATCCTCAGACACGTGAAGCTGGCGCGTAAGCATTGCTTTTAGTGCATCATCTCGAAGTGACAAAGCAGCCTTTGCGTCGATATGCTGTAACTGACAACCACCACATGTTGAGGCTAGCGAGCAAAACGGGACAACCCGATGTTCAGACGTACTATTAAGCTTGGTTGTCGTCGCATTCGCCACCCGCTTTTTATTGCTAACCACCTTAACTTCGCATGCCTCGCCCGGTAGCGCGCCCTCTACGAAATACATTATTTCGCCACGGACCACCCCATTACCCATCCAATCCAGGCTATCGATAGTCAGTGATGCCTGCTCGGGAACAGCGCTTGCGCTTACCCTGGCCTTTACCTTGCCGCTTTTACGTTTGCTGATAACGCTTTTCGTTTTACCCGGCTTATAAAAATTAACCAAAAAATGACTCCGGTACCGTTAGGATTCTAGAATGACCGTTGCCACGGCATAAGATTGTTCGTCAGAAATACTCAGAAACGTCTGCTTTATCCCTCTTTGCTCACACAATGCTGCCAGTTCACCTGATAACACGAGAAACGGCGCTCCCACCTCATTATTGCGCACTTCAATGTGTTGCCAACTTACCCCGTTACCTATACCCGTGCCGAACGCTTTCACTGTCGCTTCCTTTGCGGCAAAACGCTTGGCAAGGTAAGCCAGCTTTGTTTTACTTTTCTGATATGTATCGTATTCACTTTCGGTGAGTATGCGACGGGCAAGTCGACGCGTTACCGTATCGTCCTTTCCTAAACGCGCAATTTCAATGATATCCGTACCTAAACCTGCAATGGCCACTCGTTGTCCTCTTCAAATGGGATTGCGTTATAAACCCGCTCGGGCTTCTAGCATTAATTTACGCATATCAGCTACGGCAGTATGCAGCCCGTCAAAGGCGGCTCTTGCAATAATAGCGTGGCCAATGTTTAACTCGATGAGCTGAGGAATAGCAGCAATAGGTTTAACGTTGTGATAATGCAGGCCATGGCCAGCGTTCACTTTTAATCCTTGGCGGTCGGCATACTCAATACCTTCAATTAACCGCGCCAGCTCTTCTTGCTGCGCCGCTTCGGTCGTTGCTTCTGCATATTGGCCAGTATGAATTTCAATGTAAGGCGCACCACATTCAACCGCGGCGTCAATTTGAGATTTATCAGCATCAATAAATAATGACACTTGAATATTTGCGTTAGCGAGACGCTCACACGCCGCTTTAACATGTGCAAGATTTCCCGCCACATCTAATCCACCTTCGGTGGTAAGCTCTTCCCTTTTTTCGGGAACAAGACAGCAAAACGCAGGGTTAATTTCCTCTGCAATAGTAACCATTTCTTCAGTCACTGCCATTTCAAAATTAAGGCGGGTGTTAATGGTTTGGGCTAATAACCTTACGTCACGATCTTTTATATGGCGTCTGTCTTCACGCAAATGAACGGTAATGCCGTCAGCGCCAGCACGTTCGGCAACATCAGCCGCATGGACGGGGTCGGGATAGTGCGTCCCTCTCGCATTGCGAAGTGTAGCGATGTGATCAATGTTTACACCTAGAAGAATCGAATTCATGAATGTGTGCCTGTGTTATTACTTAATTTAAAAATGCTGAGCGAGCTGTAATCTTCGCGGTAACGCTATATTTGATTATTACAACCGTGGGCAATATCGAATTACCGTTGTTCTCTTGTGAACCGTGTTTCAATACACGTAACCCCTTTACGAAATATTACGTCTTTAAGTTTCATTCTGGCGCACGGACTTTTTTAGCGGTAGTCGGTTTTCATTGTTCAACTAATTCATGGCGCGATGTAGAGACCAGCATATCTTGCGGTAACGAGTGTAACAAAAACAACGACCCACGCGCATTATTTCATTATGCGCATGCATGATAGCGTAACGTAAAAACAAGCCAGCGACGTGCTAATAACTAACGCTTTCTTACTGAAAACAGCTCTCTGCTTTTTAACGGCTTGTCGCCAATCAATGGTTTTAGTAAGTCGCGACACAGTACCTTCGCTACTTTTTTTCCCACATCGTCAAACTCCCCTCTTGCTAAGCCAAGCAACGCAGCGCCCGGAAACCCGCGAGCTTGCCTGCCATCAGGTGTCGCATAAAACCCTAATTCGGGGTGCAAGTAATATGTGGTCGTCTCAACAATGGGCTCATCGTTTTGCAAGTCAAATGTGAAGTCGGGCAAAAGGCCCATCTCTTCAAGCAAGGAAAACTCAAATTCGCGCAGCGTTAATTCAAGGTCAGACGATGAAGATAACGCCGTTAACGCAGTGGTGTAGGCGTGAAATAGCCCATCACTAGAAAGGCCTGAGGGCATAATACGATTCACTAGCTCGTTGACGTACATCGCACAAAACAGTGCCTTTCCCGGAAAAATAAGCGAGGCCGCAGTATTTTCTACATGACGTAAGTTTTTAAGTTCGGATTTACCCGCCAACTGTAAACGTAATGCCTGAAACGGCTGTAGTAGACTTTTTTTATCCGACTTACTGTTTTTCACCCCTTTTGCGACCGCACTCACCCGCCCTTCTTCTAGTGTGAAAAAGTCAACAATATAGCTTGTTTCTCGGTACGGCCTGCGATGTAAAACAAACGCAGTCAACCACTCGTCATTCATTGCATCATCATCACATTAACTGCGTTTTAAACGCACCACTTTCATGGTTTCAAACTCCATGCCAGCGACACTCTCTATGTTGGGGTAGTAAGTAATGTTAACGCGCGCCCCTTTTAAACTTTGATATTGCTGTTTGCGACGATATATAAAAGGGACATCAACACTTTCTATCATTATTGTATTGCGCACCCACTCACCTTCATCACGCTGTACATGAGACGTCACTTTCATATTATCAGACTGTGTTAACTGCCGGTGCTTTTTAACCAGTTTCTCGCTTTCAGATTTCATTACGTCACTGCGTTTGTAGTATGTGTTTTTAACAAAGGGTTATGCTTACGTTGGCGTTATTTGCTCAACCAATAACTGAACCGTTTCGTTGCCTCTAAATACATTAACATCTAACCGATACGCTAACTGAACGCGCCGATGCGATGCGTTAGGCCACTGTGTTAAGTCGACATTAAAAGCGATGGCATCAACTTCGCCAACCTGTGGTGCACGCAATACTAACTTTAAATGCTTCTCGCCCACTAATCGTTGGCTTACCACATCGAATTCACCATCAAACAATGGCGACTCAAAGCCTTGCCCGAACGGCCCAGCCATTTTAAGAAGACGCGCAAAATCAAGTGTTAGCTCTTTTGCAGTTAAAACGCCGTCAGATAAGATTGAATGATTGCCATCAAGCTTTTGCAGATGCGCTTGTGCGACCGCAATAAACGCACTTTCAAAAGCAGATAGCTTTTCTACAGGAAGGCTCAATCCCGCCGCCATGGCGTGACCACCAAACTTGTCAATAATATCAGGGTAACGCGTATTGACCTCTTCAAGTACATCACGAATGTGTACCCCAGGGATAGAACGTGCTGACCCCTTAATAACGTCATCATCTTGATGTGCAAATGCGATAACAGGTTTAAGGTATTTTTCCTTGAGTCGGCCAGCAACGATGCCAATAACGCCCTGATGAAAGTCTTTTTGATAAACCACCAGCGCGGATGGAACATCCCCCTCATCAAGTGCCATCTTTTCTAGCACTTGCTCGGCCTGCGCTTTCATGCCCGTTTCTATTTCGCGGCGCTCACGGTTTAGCGCATCGAGCTCTGCGGCAATCATTCGTGCTTGAATGGGTTCATCTTCCAACAAACAGGCAATACCTTGCGACATATCATCTAACCGGCCGGCAGCGTTTAGACGTGGACCCACAACGAACCCTAAATCGGTTGACGTTAAGTGTCCGCATTCTCTATTTGCAACGTCGACCAATGCTTTGATACCTGGCCTACATTTACCGGCACGAATACGTTGAAGCCCCTGATGCACCAAAATTCGATTATTTTTATCTAGCACTACCACATCTGCCACCGTTCCCACGGCTACAATATCAAGTAAGCTTGCTAGGTTGGGAGGCGCAATACCTTTGCTGGTGAAGTAGCCCTTTTGCTGAAGAACAGACTTTAAAGCAAGCATAATGTAAAACGCGACGCCAACCCCGGCCAGGTTCTTTGAGGGAAACGTACAGCCATGTTGGTTGGGGTTAACGATGGCATCAGCATTAGGGGTTTCATCGCCTGGAAGGTGGTGATCGGTGACAATAACCTGAATGCCCAACGATTTAGCATGTGCCACACCGTCAATGCATGAGATACCGTTATCCACCGTCATTATTAGGTCGGCGTGTTGCTGCTTTGCAATATCGACGATAGGAACACTTAATCCATAGCCAAAATCAAAGCGGTTCGGCACAAGGTAATCGACATTTGAGTATCCAAGCATACGCAATGCAAGAATACATACCGCAATGCTCGTCGCACCGTCGGCATCAAAATCGCCGACAATGATAAGCTTTTTATTATCCTCAATAAGCGTAGAAAGCAGCTCAGCGGCGTGCAATGCACCTTTTAGTGCATTGAAATGCGTCAACCCTTTTAGGCCAATATCTAGTTCATCGACGCTGGTTATGTTTCTGCCTCGATAAATGCGGTCTATTACGGGGTGTAAGTCGGATGTTAAAGCGGGGCCGTTAACTTCACGGCGAACAACAGGCAATATCATTTGATACCAAATATCGTCAATTCATATCTATGATATGATAACCGAGATCAGTGGGAGAAAGGCAAGAAATTAGTGGATTTATAGCATCATTTGCGGATTGCGCTGCGCGCATTTGCTAAATTCGCGCGCAGCATGGCCGTTAACCAGCTTGATTTAGACGCTGTAACAAAACAGCAGCGGGTTGGTAACCAGGAATAAGCTCACCATCTGGTAATATGATATTAGGTGTACCATTAACGCCTAACTTTTGACCCAATTGGTACTGTTCTGCTACGGTATTTTTACACGTAGATGAAGGTACGCTATCACCAGCTTTAGCATCAGTTAGCGCTTGCTGAGGATTTTCTGCGCACCATACGGCGACCATATCACCATAGGTAGGGCTATTAAGCCCAGCGCGAGGAAACGCGAGATAGTTAACCGTAATACCGAGACGGTTTAGTTCGTCGATTTCATTATGAAACTTCCGGCAGTACCCACACGTGATATCGGTAAACACGTTAATAACATGCTTTTCATCAGCCGCCTTGAACGAAATAGCAGATGATGCGAATGGTTTCATACTGTCAACGCGCAAGGTAGATAGCGCTTGTTCAGTTTCGTTACGCATACCCTCATCAATATTGAAAATACGGGCTTGGACCAAATATTTGGCGTCTTCACTGACATAAAACAGACCACGCTCGGTCGACACCTGCACTAATCCTGGTATTGGCGAGTCACTCATTGTCTCTACATTTAGGTCTAACATGCTAGACAGTTTGTTTTTAATTGCCGCTTCATCGGCTGCATTGCCCGTTGCACTAACCAAAGTCAGTGCAAATGCAAAAATTTTAAATACTGATTTCACTTAACAACTCCGAAAATGACATCGCACCACAGTGTAGGCCAATGTACAAAACCTTAAATACGAGAGGGAATATTGATAAGACCTTCATGCCTAACAAATAATTCCCGAACTTCGATAAAATACGCTTACACGTCGCCACTGCGGTTATGCTATCACAGGGTTTGTCGGCATAAACACGTTTTCATCCCACTTTATACGTCACTTACCCTCTAGGATGATGGCTATGAATAAGGGTTTGCAAGCGTTCTGTTGCAACATGGGTATAAATTTGTGTCGTTGAAAGGTCGCTATGCCCTAATAGCATTTGCACCACGCGCAAGTCTGCACCATGGTTTAATAAATGCGTTGCAAAAGCATGCCTTAGAGTATGAGGAGACAGATGCTGTTCTATGCCGGCTTTCACTGCATAGTATTTTATACGATGCCAAAATGTCTGACGTGTCATTTTTTGGCCTCGCTTACTTAAAAACACCACATCAGTTTGCTTAGTGGCAAGTATAGGGCGGGCATCTTTGATATACACGAGCAACCACTCAATAGCCTCTTCACCTAACGGAACCAGCCTCTCTTTATTGCCCTTTCCAGTCACCCGCACAACGCCTTGCTGCAAACTCACTTGATCAAGTGTTAATCCAATAAGTTCACTTACACGCAGCCCAGTAGCATAAAGAACTTCTAACATGCTCTTATCTCTGCATTCTACGGGATCGTCAGTGAGCGGCGCGGCCAGTAACGTTTCGACTTCACGTTCAGACAATGATGTAGGCAATGTCTTTGCTGTTTTCGGGTTAGACAAAGCAGAAATCGGACTGTCTACACGAACCTGCTTGCTAATTAAAAATATATAAAAGGCACGCATCGCGCTCATCGCACGCTGCGTACTTCGCGTGGATAAGCCTTCTTGATGTCTATGCGCGAGATACCCCTGGATATGCTCACTGGTTAGCACCGAAATATCTTTTATCCCCTCGTTGTTGCAATAAACGGCAAGTTTCGTTAAGTCAGTTCGATAGCTTTGTTGCGTATGATCGGAAAGCCCCTTTTCCAACCATAGCATCTCGATAAACTCATCAATGTAGGCTTGAGTGACTGCCGGTACGTACGTTAGCTTTCGCGTTGATGCCATGATTAGAAGCCGCGTTTGTCTTTTACGAGTTCGTAGGCTGATTGTATGTCCTGTGCCTTTTTCTTCGCTATTTCCATTGCCTGCTGAGGAAGCCCTTTAGATATTAGTTTATCAGGGTGATGCTCTGACATTCGCTTTCGATACGCACGCTTAATCGTCTTTTCATCATCATTTTGAGAAACGCCTAGAATTTGGTAAGCATCAGACAAGGATTGCTGATCAGAATACCCACTGCTTGCGTTGCCCTGTTGGCCACGTCGTTGGCCCGCTCCCGCTTGACCACCTCGCTGCCTAAATCGAATTTCAGCCTCATACATGGCGATAAGGTAGTCTACATCTTTGCGTCTAAACCCTAATGGTATCGCCACTTTTTCCAGTACGCGATATTCTTGTTGAGACACTTCCCCATCAGCGAATGCTGTCTGAATAAGAATCTCAAGAAACACTTGTAGTATATCGCGTCGCCCATGGCATGCCTGATAGAATGTGTTTAGCGTGTCAACAAGCGGAAAGTCTCTTGCTTTACCTTCTCTGAAGGCATTTTGCGCCTCTTTTCGGGTATCACCAGTAAGCTGCATATCATCCATCAATGCCGTCGCAATTTGAATTTCCTTAGGTGTAACCTTCCCGTCTGATTTAGCTAAGTGGCCTAGCGCAGAAAACAAGCTATGAAAAAATATCGCTTGCTGTTTCATACTTTGAGGGTCAGAAAAAAAGCGCGCAAAACCGCCTGACCTATTAAAATCTTGGCTGTAGGCTTTATCGAAAAAGTGGCCAACAATGAGCCCTAGAATTGCACCGGGTATTTTTAAAAACATTAGGCCAAAAATTACGCCCAGTACTTTCCCCCATATAGCCATGTAGACTCTCCTTTATAAGCACCGACGCGCGATTACAATAAAATAAGCGATGATATTGCCCGCCATTATGACGAATTACTCATTATAAGTAAGCGCATAAGCCGCAAATTCAAGTTAATTAGGCCGTAATTGCGACGAAATTGGCAATATATCTTTCTTTTTTTTAAACAACGGTTGGTTAATAGATAAGAAGTGCTTAGAATTGACGTCTTGCACAAAATAGTTACGTGCTGGTGTTTAACATCAGCAAATTGATAATAATATGCTGAACGGTACTAGGAAGCCTTTGCTTACCATGTCGTTTGAGCAGCACCAAATAGAACAGGCCACTCCCCATCGCATGAAAAAGACCTGCGTCATGCTTGTCGCCGCGGCACTAATGTCAGTGAGTACGTACGCGCAACAAGCAACTTCTCAAACACAAGCCCCCACTGCGCTGTGTTACGCTGAGCCTATTTCTTTTAATAGCGAAAAGTTAATGCCAACAGGCCATGTAAAGGTTGAGGCAAATAGAACCGAAATTATCAAAAATAAGGTGGCTCTGTTTTCGGGTAACGTCGACATTACTTCTGATACCGCAGTAATTAGCGCATCTCAAGCGCAAGTGAGTGAGAACGGTCGCAATTTGATTGCCAAGGGAGAGGTGCAATATCGTGATGCGCAACTTAGTGTAGAAAGTGATGCAGTTTCTTTTCGCGCTGACGAAGAGCGCTTAGAAATGGAAAACACACAATACACGCTTACTGGCTTTGTGGGTCAAGGTGCTGCAAAAGATATTTTGCTTGATACCGAAACGGGTATTGTTTTAAAAGACGTCAGCTTTACTACTTGCCCCGAAGGTGATGAAGATTGGAAGATAAGAGCAAGTGAAATCAGTCTAGAACAAGGCACTGCTTGGGGCAAAGCTAAAAATACGCGATTCTACATCGCTGATGTGCCCGTTTTTTACCTTCCTTATTTTGCATTTCCTGTCAGCAATGAACGACAAACGGGATTGTTGTTTCCACAACTAACCAGTTCAAGTCGAACGGGCGTAGATTACGAACAGCCTTTCTACTGGAATATTTCCCCCAACTACGACATGACAATTTCACCCCGTTTTATGTCGTTACGTGGGATGCAACTTAACACCGAGTTCCGTTATCTCACCGAGAAAAGCCAAGGTATGGTTTACCTAGAGTATCTCCCAGGTGACAAAGATATAGCAGGCAGCCCGAACCGTTATTTTTATCGGTTAGAGCACCAAGGGCAGATAAATAAGAATTGGATGTTAGGGGTCGACTTTAACGGGTTAAGTGACGATAACTACCTGGTCGATTTAGGTTCAGATTATTACAGTCGTGCTGACACACATTTATATAGAACGGTAAGCTTGCGCTATTACTCGCAGGCGTTGTCAGTAAATATGCAAGTAAAAGACTTCGAAATTATAGGCGATACGGCTGACAGCTACCGCGCGCTTCCTGAGATAAAGGTCAATTATCGCAAGCCACTAGGACAGTACTTTCAGTTTAGCCTTGATTCAGAATTGGCGTATTTTGATAACACATCAGAATCATTACCTACTGCAACACGTTTTCACATTGCTCCAACCCTCTCGATGCCGCTTCGCTCAGCCTGGGGTGAATTTATTGCTGAAACCACATTGATGCAGACGTTATATAAGCAAGATAATATTGAAGGCACAGCCCTTGAAGAAAGTGTTGAACGCACCATCGGGCAAGGCCGCTTGTTCGGTGCACTGTATTTCGAACGCGACACGTCGTGGTTTAGCAACGATACATCAATGACGCTAGAGCCCAAACTACAATATCTATACACATCATTTGAAGACCAAACGGCCATTGGCCTTTATGACGCGACCGTTTTGCTCACTGATGTGGAAGGGTTGTTTCGTGGACAAGAGTTTACTGGCTTAGATAGGATAAACGACAACAATCAAATTACTCTGGGCGTAACCACACGACTATTAAATGAGAATAATAGGGAACAATTGGTACTAAGCTTAGGTCAGATATTTTACCTTGAAGATAATAAAGTTATTGCCGCATCGAAAGACGGCGATCGTTCTGCACTCGCTGCCGAACTCGACTGGCGTTTCAATGACAATTGGTACTTTCACTCCGATGTACAAATCACTACCGACACCGACAAAGTCGATATTAGTAGTGTGGGGTTAGAGTATCGCCAAGACAGTGATCGGTTTATCCAATTTAGCCATCGTTATGTCAGAAATTTAAGCGGTGAAACCATCGACCAGGTGGGTGTGTCCGCAAGTTGGCCGATAAATGAGAACTGGCAGTGGGTAGCAAGAACTTATCGTGATTTAGAACGACAAAGAAGTATTGAAACGTATGCTGGTTTACAATACGAGTCATGCTGTTGGGCGGTACGATTAGTTGCACAACGTACATTAAACAATCGTTATAATGCCTTGGGTGAGCAATCGACCAATGACTTTGACTCAGGTGTATCTATGCAGTTTATTTTCAAGGGGATTGGTACCTCAGGTACACGAAGAAGCATGTTACGCGACGGCTTGTTTGGCTATCGCCAACCATATAGTTTAAATTAACCGGTAGTGATTCAAGTGAATGCTTGATTAAACGCATTAACCAAAAATAAAAGAGAAAGTATGAAGTTCATAATTCGAGCCTTGTTGTTAGGCGCAGTACTATCTTTCAGTAGCGTTGCTCAGGAAGTAATGCTTGACCGCGTCGCGGTGATCGTTGACCAGGGTGTCGTGCTTGAAAGTGAAATCGAAGCATTGATAAAAGACGTTAAGAAGAATGCGAGAGACAATAACCAGTCGCTTCCTTCAGACAGAGCACTTCGCACGCAGGCCATTGAACGCTTGATTGTGAAAAATCTTCAGTTACAAATGGCTGAGCGCATGGGTATTCGCATTAGCGACCCTCAGTTAGAACAAACCATTGGCAACATAGCGGCAAATCAAAACGCCACGCTTGAGCAACTTCGTGGGCAGCTAATTGCCGAAGGCATTGCTTATGATGACTATCGAGAAAGTATTCGCGAAGAAATCATCATGGGAGAAGTACGCAGGGCTAACGTTCGTCGCCGTGTTTACATTACTCCACAAGAAATAACCACATTGTTAGAATTGATGGAAGAACAAGGCGCCACGCAAGCTGAATATCGTTTAGGCCATATTCTTATCGGTTTCCCGGCTGAGCCAACTGACGAAGACATTGCCGCTGCCCGTGAGCGTGCAGATAAAGTTATTTCATTGCTCAACTCTGGCTCTGACTTTACCAAAATAGCGATTGCCTCGTCGTCAGGTAGCGAAGCACTTGAAGGCGGAGACATGGGCTGGCTAAACATTAATGCTATGCCTACGCTGTTCGCAGAAGCGATACAAGGTAAAGATAAAGATGAACTTGTTGGCCCAATAAGAAGTGGTGCAGGTTTTCATATTCTGAAAGTGGCTGATACTCGTGGCATAGAAAAAGTGACGGTTGAGGAAGTCGACTCTCGTCATATTCTTATTAAACCATCGATTATTCTTAGCGAAGATAAAGCCAAAGCAATGTTAGCTAAATTTAAAGAAGATTTGCTTAACGGTGATGCAGATTTTGCAGAGCTTGCCAAAGAGCACTCTGAGGACCCAGGCTCAGCACTTCGAGGCGGTGAGTTAGGCTGGGCAGATCCTAATGCGTATGTTCCAGCGTTTAAAGAAGCACTCGCGCGCTTAGCCCCTGGTGAGTATAGCGAGCCAGTGCGCTCTGTGCATGGTTGGCATTTGCTTCAACTCATCGATAGACGCGTTGATGATGCGACTGAGCGTAAAAAAGAAGATAAAGCATATCAACTTATCTACAACAGAAAGTTTGCAGAAGAAACCGAGAACTGGTTACGTGAAATGCGAGACGCTGCATACATTGAAGTTCTCGATTCTTAACTAGACAGTAATTATGAGCAGACCGATAAAAATAGCGATAACACCAGGCGAGCCAGCCGGGATTGGGCCAGATTTAATCATTAAATTAGCCCAAGAAGCGTGGCAGGCACAGTTAGTGGTGTTTGCCGATGCAGACATGATGATGGCCCGAGCAGATGCGCTTGGCCTTCCTCTGTCGTTACTGCCTTTTGATGACACCAGCAGTGCAATTCAGCCTGCTGGTTCGTTATATATTAAGCAAATCGACGCCAATGCTGACGTCGTAGCGGGACAATTAGACAGTGAAAATGGCCTTTACGTTGTAGAGACACTGAGAGAGGCATGCCAAGCTAATATTAACGGTGATTTTGACGCGGTAGTTACCGGGCCTGTACATAAAGGCATTATTAACAAAGCCGGCGTCTCTTTTAGTGGGCATACCGAGTTTTTTGCTCATCAATCAAACACGATTGACGTGGTTATGCTACTTGCTACCGAAGGGCTTAACGTTGCGTTAGCCACCACGCATATTCCATTAGAGTATGTGGCAAAAGCAATTACACGAGAAAGGCTTAATAAAGTCATTCACATTATCAATACCGACTTAACATTAAAATTCGGTATTAAACAACCTCGTATTTATGTATGCGGGTTGAACCCTCACGCAGGGGAAGACGGCCATATTGGCACTGAAGAAATTCATACCATAACACCTGCACTTGAAGAGCTACGTGCAGAAGGCCTAGACATCGTCGGGCCATTGCCTGCCGATACTATATTCCAGCCAAAATATTTAGATGATGCAGACGTTGTGTTAGCAATGTACCACGACCAGGGATTACCCGTGTTAAAATACAAAGGATTTGGCGCATCAGTAAACATTACACTGGGGCTTCCCTTTATTAGAACTTCCGTCGATCATGGCACCGCGCTAGATTTAGCTGGCACTGGCAGCGCAGATCCCGGCAGTTTCAGAAAGGCTTTGGAAAAAGCCATAGAGCTTGCATATCATCAACAATGAGTAAAACACATTTAGGCCATACGGCCAGAAAACGTTTCGGGCAAAACTTTCTGCACGACGATTATGTCATTGGCAAAATTGTCGACGCAATTAACCCCAAAAACGAACAGAACCTTGTAGAAATTGGTCCAGGACTTGGTGCATTAACCGATCCTGTCTGTGAAGAAGTGAACGCACTAACGGTCATTGAACTCGATAGAGACCTCGCTAAGCGGCTTCGTCACCACCCTTTCAATGGCGAGAAACTTTCGGTCATTGAACAAGATGCCATGACATTGGATTTCACCGCTCTGTTAAAAACAATGCCGGTTGAAGGTCAAAAGTTACGTGTGTTTGGTAATTTACCGTACAACATCTCTACGCCGTTGATGTTCCACCTTTTTGACCATGCCGACAGCATTGAAGACATGCACTTTATGCTTCAAAAAGAGGTGGTAACTCGCCTTGCTGCTGGGCCTGGGTCGAAGACCTACGGCAGGTTATCAGTGATGGCACAGTATTATTGCCAAGTAATTCCTGTACTCACTGTGCCACCAGGCGCATTTAAGCCGCCTCCAAAAGTAGACTCAGCCGTTGTCAGATTGGTACCCCATAGTGTGCCTCCGGTAGAGGTAACATCGGTTAATACGCTTGAACGTGTTTGCGCCCAAGCATTCAATCAGCGTAGAAAGACCATTAGAAACTCGTTAAAAGACTGCTTAACAGAAGCGCAATTGACCCAAATAGGCTTGAACCCTACAGCGCGCGCTGAAGTACTTTCACTGCAAGACTTTGCGACTATTGCTAATGCCGTATCGGCGCTAGAATCTGCGCAAGAGTTAAATAGCTAAACCATGTCTACTTCTGATATTTGTGTGCGGGTGAAAACCCGCCACCTTCCTGACCATCTTCCAAGTGATTCAGCACAGTATGCGTTTGCGTATCACATCACTATTGAAAATAAGAGCGAGCACACTGTTCAACTTATCAATCGATATTGGAAAATCACTGACGCCAATGGTAAGTCAACGGAGGTTCGCGGCGCTGGCGTGATTGGCAAGCAGCCCATCATGCAACCGAACGAACAGTTTGAGTACACCAGCGGCGCTGTGTTAGACACCCCCGTTGGCAGTATGGAAGGTCACTACGAAATGGAGAACGAAAATGGAGAGCGCTTTCACGTGCCTATTTCCCCGTTTCGCTTAGCCAAGCCTAACCTTCTTCATTAAAAGACGAGTACTATGCAAGAAACGAGAAGCTTTGTCGTTGGAGATATTCAAGGATGTCATCGAGGGCTATTAGACCTGCTCGATACGGTCAACTTTAATGCAGACGTTGATACCTTGTATGCAGTCGGTGACTTGGTGGCGCGAGGCGATGACTCGTTAAGTACCCTACGCTATTTAAAGTCGCTAGGTAGCAGCTTTTACACCGTTCTTGGAAACCACGATCTTCACCTTCTGGCGGTGGCTAGTGGCATTCGCGAGGCTAAAAAATCGGATAACCTGCAACCGCTTATTGATGCGCCCGACTTTAACGACCTCATTGACTGGTTGCGCACGTTTCCATTAGCACTTCGCATCAACAAACATAACCTATTGGTACATGCAGGACTGTTTCCTGAATGGTCGTTTAAAGACGTAATTGCTGCCAGTGATTCCGTTTCCTCACGGCTCAGAAGTGATGACTATGTCAGCTTTTTAAAAACCATGTACGGCAATATGCCAACCCATTTCAATGATGCGTCAACAGACGAAGAAAAAACGCGCTTTACGGTGAACGCCTGTACACGAATGCGTTATTTGCACCCAGACAATAGACTGGAATTTTCCAATAAATCTCACCCTGCTAACGCCGCTACCCCTAGCGAATTAGTTCCCTGGTTCAATGTGCCAAATAGCAAGCTTAAGAAAAAGCAGAAGGTCATTTTTGGGCACTGGGCTGCATTAAATGGTGACACAGAGCACAGTCAGTTTATTGGTTTAGATACGGGCTATGTATGGGGGCAGACCATGAGCCTGTTGCATATTGAAAGTGGGACTATTACCCAGGTTAATGCGAAAAAATAACTGGTTGTACCTTTAGTTCTTGCTTTTATGTCATTCAGGGGTAAATATTTCAAATATGTTGCCGATACATAAACTTACAGGCAAGCTTTGCCGATACGCATGTACACTAGCGGTATAGATGATTTGTAAAACCTTCGATTAGTGGTGTATTTCGTGGGTTTTGCAGGGTACTATCACAAAAATAAAAATAATTTGAGTCCAGGAGTTCCGATGAAGATTACTGTAGCAACGCGCATAATCGGTGGATTTGTCGCAATCAGTGTTCTACTGATTATCATAAGTATTGTGTCACTCTACAATTTGAATTCTATTGGCTCTGCAACCGAGGAAGTCAATGATGTCGCGCTACCTACCGTAGCAGGCAGCAATGCATTAAAAGCCAGCTTTCTTAATATGGGCCGACTCACATTCGAAGCCTACATTGAAGAAAGTTTAACGGGTCTTCAAGAAAAGAAAGCTTCGTTTAAGGCAGCGCGTGACGCATTTGACTCCGAGTATACGAAACTCGCATCGGCGGTATCCGAACAACCGGACTTACGCAGTACATTAAACAGCGTGCGCAGTGCTTTTGACGCCTACCTGTTAAATGTTGACGATCTGCATGCGAACCATCAGGAATACATGGATTTACGCAACGCCATCGAAAACAAACTTGGCGACGCGGAAGACAATGCGGATGATGCGTCTACCTACCTACTTGATTTTTCAGACTTAGACGCGGTTCAAAGCAACGCAAACCTTAGAAGAGCGTCTCAAAAAGGCGGGGAATTAGAGACCGCGCTGCTATCGCTTTTGACCGTGTCGACAGAATATGTAAAAACCCAAACACTCGTTCGTTCACAGACACTGGGTAACGAAGTAACGCTGGTTGTCGACAAGGTAACGTCGTTGCTGGGTGAAATGAATGATATTGCGGACGGTCAAGACGACTCAGGAACACTTGATGATATTAACGAGCTTGTGAGCGATGCCGTTAGTGCCATAACAGCGCGTGATGGTGTGCTTCAATTGCACGTAGATAGACTAGAACGTCGAAACGACGCGGAGCGCGCACTTAATGCCTCAGACGCGAACATCGCAAAAGGCGTGGTAGAACTAGAACGTTTGCTAAAACTTGCTGATAATAAAGCATCAGAAATTGAAGATCAGGTTAATTCGACCATTGCTACGGGTAACACTATCGTTGTAATTGTTGCGCTAATCTCTATCGCGGCAGCTTTTCTTATCGGTATTGTTACCGTAAGAGCCATCACACGACCACTGTACCGCGTAAACGAATTACTTACTGTTGCCTCATCAGGCGACCTCACGCATCGCTTAGATGACAGCGCTAAGGATGAATTTGGCCTTCTTGCAAGAAACTGTAATACGCTAATTGGCAACCTGAAAGAGCTTATCACGGCAATCAATGTCCGCGCAGAGCAACTAGCTGCTGCTTCAGAGCAAACATCTGCGGTGACTGAGCAAACGACTCACTCTATTCAAGATCAAAAATCACAAATTGGACAAGTTGCAACGGCAACCACCGAGATGCACTCAACGTCACAACTTGTGGTGCAAAACGCAGAAGACACCCTTAACCAAATCAAGCATGCTGATGTCGAAGCTGAAAACGTTCGCCAGATATCTCTTGAGAACAAAAACACCATTGAGATCCTCGCCCGCGATGTTGAAGATGCGGCTGAAGTGATCAATAAACTTCATCAAGACAGTGCGAGCATCGGCGGTATCCTGGATGTTATCCGTGGGGTAGCAGACCAAACGAACCTTTTAGCCCTTAATGCTGCTATTGAGGCTGCACGAGCAGGTGAGCAAGGACGAGGCTTTGCCGTTGTTGCTGATGAAGTTAGAACGTTAGCGAGTAGAACCCAGCAGTCTACACAAGAAATTAACGCCATGATTGAAGTACTTCAAGCGGGCGCTGAACGTGCAGTTGCGGTAATGAATCAAGGTAAAGAACAAACGGTTGCGTGTGTAACGCAAACAGAGAAAGCGACACAGGCACTTGATATCATCTCAGACGCTGTACACAAAGCCCATGACGTAAGCTCTCAAATTGAACAATCTGCTAGGGAACAAAACACCGTTTCTCAAGAAATCAGTGAAAAGCTTGAGACTATCGTTGGCATTGCAGAAGAGACAACAGCGGGTGCTCAGCAAACTTCAGAGTCAAGTCACGAAGTGGCACGCCTTGCTGAAGAACTTCAGCAATCGATACGTCAATTTAAGGTGTAGCAACTCACAATATACTCAGCAAAAGGGCGCATTAGCGCCCTTTTTTATTACATCGTAAAAAAAGGTAGAGCACGTTCAACCTTAAAAAAGTGAGCACGACGGCCTCTTATCACGTATACCGAGTATGGTTTCTTCAATAAACAACATAATGACGGTATTTTTTAGGCTATTAGTAATTGGATTGGTAATGAGTGCAAGTAATGTAAAGGCTGAAAAGGTGTATTACAAAAGCACGGAAACTATTCCGTACGAGGTCATTAAACAGCTAAATGAAGACGTTGAAATTCGCCAGTATCCAGAGGCTATTGGAGTGACATCTAAAGGCAGCAGTGAAAATGGCGCATTTAGGCTGCTTTTCAACTACATTTCTGGTGACAACACGTCCAACAGTGACATTGCGATGACGTCTCCTGTGGAGGTGGCTAATGCCAGCACCGACATCGCGATGACGTCACCGGTTGAAGTATCAGAAAATAACGGCATGATGTTTTTCTTACCCAGCCAATATACCCAAGAGACCGCACCTGTCCCTACTCACCCCGATGTGTCACTAGTTAACGTACCTTCAAGGAAGGTGGCGTCTATCACCTATTCAGGGCTTGATACAGACAGTAAGCGTGATGCTTATGAGCAGACGTTATTATCACTGCTGACGGAAAATGGCTTTGCACCATCAGGGGAAGCGAGTTATCTGGGGTATGATTCGCCATTTACGCTGCCATGGAATAAACGGCATGAAATCATTATTCCCATAGAATGAGATAGTGGCGGGTAACAGACATACCCGCCTTAAGCCGTATTATTCGAATAACGCTTTGTGCAATTTGCACACTACATCGTTACTGTCATTTTCGCTGACTAAAAATGATAAATTGTGTGGGTTAGCACCGAAACAAATCATACGAAGTGTAAAATCAGCTACCGAGGCAAGGATCTTACTCGAAACGCCTGTCGCCGTTTGCATATTGTTGCCTACCACGGTCACTAAATCATAGCCCTTCTCAACTTTTACATCACAGATGGTCTCTAGTTCAGCAATAGTTTCTTTATTCAGCCTTTGTGCTACCGAATTAGCAGGGTTATCTAAGGTAAACGATACGGAGATTTCGGACGTGGTAACCAAGTCAACGCTTAGTTTGTGTTTTGCTATAATAGCAAAAACCTGCTGTAGAAAGCCTTGAGCATACATCATCTTCGGTGTTTTAACCGTAACCATTACTTGCTCTTTACGACGCGTAATAGCGCGATAAGGCGGCTCGTGTTCGCAGTCACGAACAATCCATGTGCCCCCTTTTTCCGGTTCTTTACTTGAGCCAACAAAGACTTTTATATTTTTCCGAAGTGCCGGCTCCATGGTAGCGGGGTGAAGCACTTTCGCGCCGAAAGTGGCCATTTCTGCCGCTTCTTCAAAACTTAATTCTGGCAGAGGACGTGCAGCATCAGTTATACGAGGATCGGTAGTATAGACACCAATAACGTCAGTCCAAATCTCGCACGTCTGTGCATTTAATGCCTCGGCGAGTAACGCAGCAGTAAAGTCTGAGCCGCCTCGGCCTAGTGTGGTTGTATGCCCCTCCCCGTCTGCGCCAACAAAACCCTGGGTAACGACGATGGCGTCCGTAATCTCAGGCGCCAAAAGTTGCTCAGCGAGTTTCGCTATTTCTTCAATCTGAGGAGATGCCTCACCGTATTCGCTGTCGGTTCGTAATACTTTACGTACATCAAAATTAATGGTTTTAACGTTTTGTTCAGACAACACAGAAGAGAACATCAGTGAGGACATGCGCTCACCCATGGATAACAGTTGATCCTTCAAATCGTTTCTGTGAAGGATTTCTTCATGAAATGCTAATGCACGGAGTTCATCGAGTAAGTCGTTCAGTTTAACTGCGACTTCATCTTTATCGGTAAGCTTATTTAAAATCGCAAGCTCTATGTCAGTGATCGCCTGACACGTGTCTTCAATTTGTTGTTGTGTCATTGGCGTATGAGCAAGGCTGACCAAATGATTTGTTACGCCCGCTGATGCACTCACTACCACAATTCGTGTGGTTTCATTACCGGCCACAATTCTCGCGCAATGTTGCATTGCCTCGTAATTGGCAACACTGGTTCCGCCGAACTTGGCTATCGATAAGGCATTTGTCACTTTATTTAACTCCAGATTAGTACCAGTGTTTGACTGGCATACTGCGCATTGATACTGCGCAGCTTAACGATGAATTATTAATTGGTCTCCAACCTTCACGTTATGATTGGCAAACCACCCTTGGTTCATTTCCAGTGCGTACAGTACCTTTTTCGATGAGCCTACAGATTCTAGGCTATGAGGCATCAAAGGTTTTATATCAGTAATTACACCGTTTCTGTCGATAAATGCTACGTCTAAGGGTATAAAAGTGTTCTTCATCCACATACCAGCATATTTGCTGCTATCGAAGGTGAAAAACATTCCGCAATCTTCACATAATTCTTTTCTAAACATAAGCCCCTGAGCACGCTGTTCAAAGGTTTTTGCGTATTCTACGTCATATTTTTTTTCGCCAATGGTAATTGAGATACTATCAAAACTGACTTCGTTCATTTTAGCGACCGGATCGATTTGCGCCTGTACGCAACCAGTAGATAAACAAAGAACCATTAGTATAAAGAAAAGCTTGTCCATTTGACGTTCCTATAAGCGATAAAAGTCGAAAACTCGACTGGGGAGTTGGTAGGTAGTTTATACACTAATTTTGCTAACATCCAATGACGCTGCCACGTGCGAGACTAGCGTATTAGCAAAGAACACTTGGCAACACTGTGTCACTTTCTAGTCTTGCGTTGTTACAGGAACTTATTGCAGCTCATTTTCTATAATATGCTGATACTCTCGAATTCGCTGTACATAACGCACCGGCTCGGTGCCTCGGGCATAACCATAACGTAAATCTTTGTAATATCGCTTGTCACTAAGTAAGGGCAATACTTGTTTCATGTCGGCCCACTTATGAGGGTTCAAGTTAAGTGTACGGGCTAGTGATTGCGCATCATGTAAATGCGCTCGGCCTATGTTGTATGCAGCTAATGCAAGCCAAGTGCGATCAGGTTCTTCCACTTCCTCTACAAATCGGTGGGTTCTAATTTTGGCAAGGTAGCGTGCACCACCAAATATACTTTGCTTGGGATCTAATCTATCGTTTACCCCTACTTCATTGGCTGTTTGCTTTGTCAGCATCATTATACCGCGCACACCTGTGGGGCTTACTGCATCGGCCAACCAATGAGACTCTTGATACCCCTGTGCCGCTAATAAGTGAAAGGGTAAATCATACTTTTTAGCAGCGTCTCTAAAATACTGCGTATATTCAGGAAAACGCTTTTCGACGCGGCGAATAAGCGTACGCGTATCTACATAATCAAATACCTCAAAAAAGCCGTAATATTGGTCTAACATGCTGTCTAATCGGCCCGTCTCCTCATATTCGGCATACCACCTCTGTATTTCAGCGCCCAACCCTGTACTAGATTTATGCAGCATCCACGCTAACTTTTCGCTTCTGTTAAGGTTAAAAGGGGCGATTAACTCTGGGAAGTATCGACGGTTAAGATCAACAATATTAGAGTCGGCAACACTGCAATCAACTTCCCTTTGCCACACCTTGTAAAGAATTTGCTCGGTGGATAATTCTGCGCTTTCCACCCAGCTAAGCGCAGGGTACTGCTCTTGCAACTCATTTAGTCGCTCACTGTAGGCTGTACCCTCAGCCACCATTATGTCGAGCCCTATTAGCTCATCTATGGTTTCTGGCTGCACGTTATCTCGTCGGCAAACCACCTGCTGTGTAATGTCTTGGTAATTAGGGCCAAACATAAACTCTTTTGCTCTTGCTTTTGTTTGGGTTAGTCCCGCCGCAGCAATATGCCCTTCGTTATTTCTCAACGCCGCTATCACGCCTTGAATAGAGGCTTTTTCAATGATCTTAAGCTCAACACCTAAATAAGAGGCAAACGCCTCGGCCATATCAAACTCGGGCCCCCTAGGCTGCACATTTCGCCCTATAAAATACGTAGTGGGGGCATTTCGAGTAATAACTTTTAAGACGCCTGACGCCTTAATGTGTGAGATAAGCTCACCTGATGCGATACCAGAATCTTCAGTAGAGTCACTTTCATGACTGCCATTCGGTGACTTTTCGCATGCGGCAAGTAAAACGACGATTACAGCGAAGAACAATAATTTCCATAAAGACTGCATTGCGATTACCTTATCTACCCTGTCATAAGCCTCACATACAAAGTTACTTGTTTGAGTAAGGCGCGAGTGAAGAGATACCACCGTATAGCACATATATCAATTTTGCAATTTAGCGGCACTGTGCGTTTGACTAGACACTCCTTATCAACAACACGTTAGTGCTTATTGGCCGTTGATGCTTCTGGTAAATCGTTTTGAGGGCGAATATGCATAAAACTGGCAAAGCGGGGCTTTCCAGTATTGGTATAGCCGTAAAATTTATAGGTGACCCACTCACCAATTTCTGGCGGGTGCTTCCGCTCGTTGTTTGAAAAACCGCTACCAAGTTTAAATTGAACACCATCAGCCCGCTCAACTAATAACGATCCCATCATGGTGTTAAATTTGCCTTTGCCATTTATGTGGGCGATCACCCTTGCCTCGCTGTCTTGGTGGCGCTTAAGTTTAAGTAAATAGGCACTACGACCGTTAACATATCGCGCTTGGCGATAATGAAGCATAAGCCCCTCCCCACCTGCATCGGTCACACTATTTAACTTTTCCTGCAAGGCTTCATGGGTGTGCAGCACAAATTGAGGGATAGCGAGTAACGCTGGGCTTTTTGCTGTATCAGTAAGTCGCTTAATCTCTTCTGCCCTTCTTTCAAAAGGTTGCATAAGCAGCGGCATATCAAACACCATAAATTTTATTCTTTTCCAGCGTTCGTCAGGAATGTCAGTAAGCACAATAGAGGCTGTATCTTCAAATTTACCTCGAGCAAACCACAGCTCGCCATCTAGCGTGGTATTTGGCCATGCCCGCGTAAACCACTTTGGGGCATGAATAACATTACCCTTTCGGGTTAGAAGTTCTGTTCCCGTCCACCTTGCACGAATGCCATCAAGCTTTTCACTTATCAAGTAATCGCTAAGAGCCACAGTATGGTGAGACGCTGTGTATAGGTTTGCCGTCTGTGTAGGTACGCGCTGATGAACATCATCGAGCGTATTGGCACTTACGGTTGCGGCTGCTGCTATCCATACCAGTATCCCTAATGCCCATGCTAATAGTAATTGCCATTCAAATTTACATGGCATACCTGCCAATGCATTACTTCGTTTACTTGTGCCCACGCCCCACTCCTAAAAAAACTGTTTAGAAAGGTTAAGCGTATTGATATTAGTGATTAAATATACTGTGCTTCAGGCGGGTTTTACCTGTGGTCCCCAAGCTTTGCACGAATCAGCAAATGGAATTAAGGTGGAGCTAATTAAATGAAAACGGATATAAATATATGAAAGCATTTAACATACAAAAAGCACTTATCAAAAGCCTCGCGGCGCTCACCGCAGTAGCCTACGCGCCATTTTCTTTGGCCCACGACTTTTGGCTTGAGCCCACGCAGTTTCATTTTGAGGACGCATCGCCAGTAGCAGTGCAGTTCAAAGTGGGTCATAAAGACGACATTAATAGCTGGAATTTATCTTGGGATAAAATCGTAGCGCTTCGCAACTACACCCCAACAGGGGTTGAGGATATGGCAGCAGGCATTATTCCTAAATCTAGCTTACTACCCGGCGTGGCTAAAACCGCTACCTTGCAGGCAGGGAGCTATATCATCGGTTTTGAAAGCTATCACAGTGTGAGCGTGCTAGAAGCAGAAAAATTTAACGACTACGCAAAAAAGGAAGGACTTAAGGAAGTCGTTGAATATCGAAAACGCAAGGGCCTTGAAGGCTACGATGGAGAAGAACTTTACTCTCGAAAAGCAAAGGCTATTGTACAAGTGGGAGAAACACTTACCGACAACGCTACCAAGCCTATTGGTCATACATTAGAAATTGTACCGCTTAGCCATCCTTTTAAATTAGGAAAAAGTAACAGCCTCACCGTCCAGGTACTGTTTAAAGGCAAACCTCTACAAGATGCATTAATAGATTCGGTCCCCCTTAAAAATGCAACTCACGCCGCCCAATCATTCCTCACTGATGAGAATGGGCAGGCTACCTTTACATTTAACGAGTCTGGCGCAGTTAAGCTAAACTGCGTGTGGGGAGTGCCGCTTAAAAATAGTATTAAAGCCGACTTTGAAACGTATTTTTCAAGTCTTACGTTTGCGGTAAACCGCGAAAAATAATGCGATGGCATTGCGCAGACGCTTCAATCCGCCATCTCGGTATTGAGTGACGGAGCACAGATAAACACGCTCTAATTAGGCTGAGCTGACAGCTTGTGTTTGTATTCACTGGATAGCCAATGGAACGCTTCATCAAAATCGGTGAAAAACAAATAATTCATATGTTTCAATTCAGGGATTCTTTGAAACATCATTCCGCGGATGACAGGGCCTTTGAATACGTAAGCCTTGGCTATTAGCCCCATTTCAGGTAGGCGATTTACAATGTGTTTTACCATATCAAATGCTTCGGGCGTTGCACCTTCAACTTCGCTTATATCTGCAAGCAACGCGAAAGGCTTCATGTTTAAACCCAAAACTAACTTAAAAAGGTGCTCTCGATAATCTTCTGCACTGCGCTCATTAAAAATGCCATAAAGCTTACTGGTTATTACTCCATCTTTATAACTTATTGATAAGGTGCTTCGTTTTTTATGCATCGCCAACCTTTGTCTTTCTATATCAATGCAATAGTAAGCGATAGAAAGCGTGAAATAAATTAACGCCCTAATGTTTAATTTAAACTAGACAGTTTTTAACAAGCCATTTTTTACAAGGCTATTTTTTGACAAGACTGCTTTTCGACAAGGCAGGTTTTAGAAAAGACAGCTTCTTCAAGAAAAAACATAGCGTTCAATGAGTTTGGACAGCTCTTTGCTGTCCACGGGTTTGGTTATATACCCGCTCATTCCCGATAAGAGTGCTTTGTCTATCTCATCTGACACTACTGATGCCGTAAACGCGATAACGGGTGTGGTAACGCCTGTATCTCGTAGTGCCGTTGCTGTTTCTGCACCCGTCATGTTTGGCATTTGTAAATCCATTAAAATCAAATTGAATGTCTGTTGAGCCGCAATGGTTAACGCCTCGTGACCATTGTTCGCAAGCACTACCGTTACCCCTAAGTCTTCTAACAATGATTGCGCTACCATTCGGTTGATCTCATTATCATCAACCACTAACACAGAGCCTTTACTCATACCCTCAGCATGTATTTCTTGGTCAATGGACGGGGTGGTGTTTATGGGTTCTGTTTTTAGCTCTAACTCACTATTAAGTGTTTCATCCTGGAAGGTGAACGCTAATACAAAGCTAAAATCACTCCCCTTACCTATTTCACTGCGTAAGGTGACATTACCGCCCATTGCTTCAACCAAACTCTTCACAATTTGTAAGCCTAAGCCGGTGCCGCCATGAGTGCGGTTTATACTGCTATTTGCTTGAGTAAATGCACCAAAAATATCAACTTCTTCACACTGCTCTATCCCTTCTCCAGTATCGATAACAGAGAACTTTATGGCTTGCTCACGGGATGAAGCAGTAACACACTCAACCACTACAGATACACTGCCCTGTTGCGTAAACTTGATGGCGTTACTAATTAGGTTATTCAGTATTTGCGATAAGCGAACTGCGTCACCGAAAACGTGGGCGCTAACGTCATCAGCAATACTTGAGTTAAGGACAATATTTTTGTTTTGCGCAAGTTGAGAATAAAACGATACACAGGACTGCACCGTGGAAACTAAATTAAACGGCGTTGATTCTAAAGAAAGCTTTCCCGCATTGAGTTTCGAGACATCCAATATATCGTTTAGTATACGATTTAGCGATATCCCTGACTGTTGAATTCGCTCTAGATTTGGCCTAGCGCTTTCACTTATTCCTTTAGACAACACAACGTCAGTAAGCCCGAGAATTCCATTGAGGGGCGTACGTATTTCGTGGGACATAGTGGCTAAAAAGCGAGCCTGTGTTAAAGATGCCTCTCACTCTAACGCTAGGGCGTGGTTAAGTTTTATTGTTTTGGCATTACTTTCAATTAACGCAGCTTCCAATCGGCTCACCAACTGATAGATAAGTATTGATACCACAACATTTGTAATGCATAACCTTACCCATACCGCATGGTCGTATTCTCCCTCATAGAACGGCACGACAAAGGTACTGCCTGCGATAACGGCCATAGAAGCCACTCGCCATCTGCCGGAAAGAAATACAATGGGAAACACAAGCCCCAAAGGAATAAGAGATGCGGGTAAAAGGCCGTTACTAAAGACTAGGTAAGGTGCAATAGGACATGCAACTACAGCCCACAGCTTTGCAATCAAAGCTTCATAATTCGCAAAATACATCGCTGCGCAAGACGTGACGAAACACCATATAGCAACACTAAGCGCGAGAGCATTATTATCAGCGCGGGTAACCACGATGCCCACAATAAGCGCGGACGAAAATGCCAGCATCAGTCGAAAACCGGTTTTGCGAAGTGCTCGTTTGACTGTGTCAGCAGAATTATTTAGGTGAGCGTTTTCCGTAGACGCGTTTTTTACAGATGCGTTGCCTACATGTGCGCTATCTGAAGGTGCATCGCCTCCAGTTGCATTATCCGCAGTTGCCTTGACCTTAGGTGCTCTGTTCTTAGCTGCCTTGTCCTTAAGAGCATTGTCCACAAGTGTTTTTGCCATTAAAACCAGCTATCCAGCGCTTAAAAATCGGTATGCCTTCGAGTATAGGTTAAAAGGCCAATAAGTAAATTAGTCGTTAGTCACGGTAAGTGGCCTGATTGATGCTATATCTTGATGCTATATAGAGGCACTCTTTCTTTGCGTTAACGCACTTTAGAACGTGACAGAAAAATGTAAAAAAAGCCCCAAAATTGGGGCTTTTTATAAGTTAGCTGTATTTCAATAAAACGTTTTAGACTATACGTTTTGAATCGCTACGTCTGGCGTAAACTTAGGCGCAACGGCCATGTCCTCAGCAGGTGGCGCGAAGTCAGTAAGGTTAATCCCTTCAACCGCTGCTTTGTACTCGTCCATTGTTGGGAAGCGGCCAAGCACAGCAGATAACACTACTAACGGTGTTGAACCAAGAAGTGACTCACCTTTCTTCTCGTTAGAGTCGGCAACAACACGACCTTGGAACAAGCGCGTAGAGGTAGCAATAACCGTATCACCAGGTTCTGCTTTCTCTTGGTTACCCATACAAAGGTTACACCCTGGACGCTCTAGGTACATGATGTTGTCATACTTAGTACGTGCAGATTCTTTTGGTTTAGCATCATCAAACTCGAAACCAGCGTACTTGGTAAGAATATCCCAATCGCCTTCCGCTTTTAGCTCATCAACAATGTTGTATGTTGGTGGTGCAACAACAAGTGGCACGTTAAACGACACGCTGCCATTTTGCTTTTCTAAATTGCGAAGCATTTGAGCGATAATCTGCATGTCACCTTTGTGAACCATACAAGAACCGACGAACGCAAGGTCAACTGCTTTACCATCGTAGAACGAAACAGGGCGAATAACGTCATGGGTATAGCGCTTAGAAACGTCTTCGTTATTTACGTCTGGGTCAGCAATCATTGGCTCGTCGATTTGGTCTAAATCAACCACCACTTCTGCGTAATAGTTTGCGTTGTCATCTGGTGCAAGCGCCGGCTCTTCGCCTGACTTGATTTCAGCAATACGCTTATCAGCAAGGTCGATAAGACCCTGAAGCATAGCCGCATCGTTGTCCATGCCCTTGTCGATCATGATCTTGATACGTGTTTTAGCAAGCTCTAATGACGCAATCATCGTCTCATCGTTTGAAATACAGATTGACGCTTTCGCTTTCATCTCTGCAGTCCAGTCAGTGAACGTGAATGCTTGGTCAGCAAGCAACGTACCGATTTGTACTTCAATAACACGACCTTGGAATACGTTCTCACCGCCAAATTGCTTAAGCATTTGCGCTTGAGTCGCGTGAACCACATCACGGAAATCCATGTGGCTCTTCATTTCGCCTTTGAACGTCACTTTTACCGACTCAGGAATTGGCATTGCCGCTTCACCTGTCGCAAGTGCTACCGCTACCGTACCCGAGTCAGCACCGAACGCGACACCTTTCGACATACGTGTATGAGAGTCACCACCAATGATGATCGCGCGATCATCAACCGTAATATCGTTCAATACTTTGTGAATTACGTCAGTCATTGCATGGTAAACCCCTTTAGGGTCACGTGCTGTGATTACACCAAAGTTATTCATGAAAGACATAAGTTTAGGAATATTAGCTTGCGCTTTCTTATCCCATACCGACGCGGTGTGACAGCCAGACTGGTATGCACCGTCTACAAGCGGAGAAATCGTTGATGCTGCCATTGATTCAAGCTCTTGGCATGTCATCGGGCCGGTTGTATCTTGTGAGCCTACAATATTTACTTTAACGCGAACGTCTGAACCAGCGTGAAGCGGGGTCTCAGATTTAACGCCTACCGCATTGCGGTTAAAGATTTTTTCAACAGCCGTTAGGCCTTGGTTCTCTACAGACACTTCTTTAGAGCGTGCATAAACTTCAGGTACGTCTGTGCCTAACACGTTCGCAGCGAATGTTTGTAATTGCTTACCAAAGGTTACTGCATAAGAACCACCCGCTTTCATAAACTCCATTTTTTGCGGAGTGAAAGCACTGGATATATCAGCAAGTTCTTCTGAACCGTTAAACAGCTTTTTCGCTTTAGTATCGATAGTTAGCACTGTGCCTGTAGCAACAGAGTATGCTTCTTCCAATACTGGGTCGCCGTTAGCATCACGAACCACTTCACCGTTAGCATCTGTCTTTTTAACCCAGTTTTTAAGGTCTAAGCCAATACCGCCAGTTACGTCTACTGTCGTTAAGAAAATTGGAGCGATACCATTAGTACCTGCAACCACTGGGGCTTTGTTTACAAATGGAATGTAAGGGCTTGCTGCCTCACCGGCCCAAAGTGCAACGTTATTCACACCAGACATACGCGAAGAACCTACGCCCATGGTGCCTTTTTCTGCAATAAGCATTACTTTGGCATTCGGGTGCTTTTTACCTAGCTCAACAATTTCTTGCTGTGCTTCAGGTGTGATCATGCACTGACCGTGTAGTTCGCGGTCTGCACGAGAGTGAGCTTGGTTACCTGGAGAAAGTAAATCAGTAGAGATGTCACCTTCTGCAGCAATATAAGTGACTACATCAATTTTTTCTGGCACGTCAGGTAATTTCGTGAAGAACTCTGCCTGTGCGTAGCTCTCTAGAATGTCTTTTGCTATTGCATTGCCTGCTTTGTAAGACGCTTCTAAACGCTCTGTATCAGCTTCGTATAGGTAAACCTGTGTTTTTACGACTTCGGCCGCTGGCTTAGCTACCGCTTCGTTGTCTGAAAGCGCTAAATCAAGAAGCACTTCAACAGATGGGCCACCTTTCATGTGAGAAAGCAATTCAAGTGCAAACTCAGGCGTGATCTCATCAACCTTTTCTTCGCCAAGAACGATTTCTTTCAGAAAAGTTGCTTTAACGCCTGCAGCACTCGTGGTGCCTGGCAAGGTGTTATAGATAAAGAACTTAAGTGAGTCTTCGCGGTGCTCGTTACCAGTATCTTTGATTTGAGCAATGATTTCTGACAGTAAATCTGCACTGTCGATAGGCTTAGGGTGAAGACCTAGCTCCGCTTTACGGGTTTCGATCTCTGCCAAATATTCTGAATACAAACTCATATATTTATCTCGGTCTTGGGTTAACGTTAGGTTTGTTTATACGTTTTAAGTAACACAACGCATAAAATTTGGTGATTATTTTACCTGATTTTATAGCGACAAGTAATCATAAGAACAATACAGTAAATTTTCCTGCCTGATTGCGCTAAATAATTAATCAAATCTGGCGCACGGCTTCGCTCACTAAAATTGACTCAACACACAAGCATGATGAAATTAACCCTTCAATTTCATTAGGTTAAAAACACTCATAGGGCTTAGCCGCACGACAATGTCGTGATGGCGTCTATTTTTTTATATGCTTACACCTAGCTGAATTTATCCTAGGTATTTATTCTATTTATGGTAGTACCAGAGCAAATAATAAACAAACACCGTTCCCTGATAAAAATTTTTGCCTCTGTTTTACTGTGACTCCCTGACAATTTTATTGGTTACGTGGACTAACACGCACCAGTGAAGCGTCAGTACCATCGGTAAGCAGATAGATATAACCTAAGTTATCAACGGCAATATCTCGCAAGCGCTTACCTAACGATGAAAAAATACGTTGTTGGGATGCGTTTTGCTCTTCAAGCGCCACCGCATAGACGGCTTTATCTTTTAACGCGGTCACCAGCAAAGTATTGCGCAGCGACGGGAATTGAGCGCCACAATAGTAGACCATTGCTGAGGGTGCAATAGAAGGCGTCCAGTCCCAAACTGGGTTTTGCATTCCCTCATAGTGTCTAAACGGCGAAATTCGAGCACCTGAGTAATCATTACCGTTTGTCACTACTGGCCATCCGTAATTATCGCCACGGTGAAGTTGATTGATTTCATCACCACCATCGGGACCGTGCTCATGCAGCCATATCTCGCCATGCGGCCCTTGAATTAGCCCTTGAGGGTTTCGGTGGCCGTAAGTAAAAATGAAAGGGGCGCCGGAAAATGTACCATCGACAGGCGCACTACCATCGCTATTAAAGCGCAACACCTTACCTAACTGCGAGTTTAGTTTTTGCGCCTTTTCGCGGTAGTCGAAACCATCGCCACTGGTCACTAACCATTCATTTTTATTAAGCGCTAGTAGACGTCCACCATAGTGTACAGGCGTATCTTTTGTGTCTTTAACTTCAAACACCGTTTCCAGCCCTTCTATCTCTCCCTCTACGCTCAACGTTCCCTTCATTACCGCAAGCCTATTGTCGTGTTTGTCTCCTTTCGCATAGGAAATCATTAGCGCTCGGCTTTTATTAAAGTCAGGGAAAAGCTTGATATCCATAAGCCCTCCCTGCCCTGCAACATAAAGCGATGGAAGGGCTAATTTTTGGCGCGTTACCGTGCCATCATTTGACACTTTTACCACATTTCCTTCCCGTTCGGTTATCAACCAATGGCCTTGCGGAGTAAGGGCTAACGCCCATGGAGAAACAAGTTTATCTGCGATGACGTCGGTAGTGAAATCAAGTGAAGGCTCAGCGGTGTTGGCATAGGTAGCAAACCCTATGCTAAACATGGCAATTATCATTACGTGTTGAAGTTTATTCATACCGAGTACTCTAAAAACGTTTATTTCTTTACCCTAGCATGCAATGGTATAAAAATCTGGACTACTCATTAAGGAACGCGTTATGCGAGTTATACACACCGTATTGATGTTTTTACGCGCGTATTTACCCGCGTGGCTTACGACCTACCTTGTCGCCAGCATCCTGCATACACAATTCGTTTTGCTCAATCTTGTACAACTTAACGTCGACATTGCCCCACGTAAATGGTTAATGACCACCTTTGCGGATATTCAGGGCCTACTTTTACTTTATGGTAGTGCCATTAGCGCAACGCTCCTCATTGCGATGATTGTCGCTAACTGGCTTACAACAAGACGACACTGCAGTTCTACCGTTCGCCGCTTCATCTACGTATTGGCCGGTGCGGTTGGGATGTGGGTTATGCTCGCAGCTATGCAGCCAATTCTCAATGTAACACTTATTGCAGGTGCCCGTTCAACACTAGGCGTTATTATGCAATGCGTTGCCGGTGGGCTTGGTGGTTTTGTCTTTGCCGTATGTCACAAACCGCAAGATAGAAGCAAACCATCATCGCTATGAATGCGTACTTATAAAGTAAATATTATGTTAATGAAAAACGACTTTTGTTACCTTATCGATAAATTGAATGAGCATTAGGAAAATTGCGCTATGATTTCTTACCCAGATAACGTTGGTTCTCTAGCAGATTATATTGAGTCTGTGCTTCAAAAGTACGCCGATAAGCCCGCATATACAGCCCTTGGACAGACGCTAACGTTCAAAGACATTGATGAAAAATCGTCAGCCCTTGCTCGTTATTTTATTCATACCGCTAAGCTGCAAGCAGGCGATCGTATTGCTATCCAACTTCCAAATCTAATTCAAAACCCTATTGCGGTGTATGCGGCCCTTCGAGCAGGGTTGGTCGTTGTAAATACCAACCCGCTGTACACCGAACGCGAAATGAAACACCAATTCACAGACAGTGGCGCAACGGCGCTGGTTATTCTTAGCGACCTAATGCCTAAGTTTGACGCGATAAAAGACGATACCAGCATAACTACCGTCGTTGCGACATCTGCAACGGAGCTCTTAGACGCCGCGACGGCGCCGAATCTAGCTAATACTGTATCGCTGTCCGGTGCAATAGAGGAAGGTAATAATCTACCTACATTCGACCGCGCGAAAATCGAGATTGGATCGTTAGCCATGCTTCAATATACCGGGGGGACGACCGGTGTGTCTAAGGGCGCTGCACTGAGCCATGAAAACGTACTCGCTAACTGCATTCAAATGCTTGACCGAATTGGGGCTGAGTTTAAAGACGGCGGAGAAGTGGTAGTGTGCCCGCTCCCCCTTTATCATATTTATGCGTTTACGGTATGCATGATGGCCTTGTTCGCCAAGGGCAGTCAAATTTTGCTTATTCCAAACCCACGTGATATCGATGGCTTTATTCAAACCCTTAAACCACACGCGATAACGGCATTCGCTGGCATTAATACCTTATTTGTTGGGTTAGGTCGCCACCCTGAATTTGCTAAACTCGATTTCTCTAAATTACATTTAACCATGTCAGGCGGAACGGCACTTACCCAAGGGGCTGTCGCAATTTGGAAAGATGTCACAGGTAATACTATTACCGAGGGATACGGGCTATCAGAAACCGCGCCAGTGGTGTCGTTTAACCTTCCAGGTAAAGAAGAAATCGGTTCGGTAGGCTTGCCGTTAGCGGATACCGAAGTGGCGTTACTTGATAGCAACGACGAGCCTGTTGGTGAAGGTGATTCTGGACAAATCGCTGTTCGTGGGCCCCAAGTAATGATGGGATATTGGAATAGAGACGATGAAACGGCAAAGGTCATGACGCCGGATGGATTCTTCAAAACAGGAGACATCGGCATACGGTTAGCATCTGGTGCAATCAAAATTGTTGACCGTCTTAAAGACATGATTCTAGTTTCTGGCTTTAACGTCTATCCAAACGAAGTAGAAGACGTACTTACGTCTCATCCTGACATTGTCGAGGCCGCGGTAGTAGGCAACCCTGATGATAAAACCGGTGAACGGGTTTGTGCCTTTATAACGGTGAGTAAGCCGATTGAAAACGATGCCGTGGTTGCGTTTTGTAAAGAGCAACTCACCAACTATAAGGTACCTAAATCAATAACGGTGCTTGAAGAACTCCCCAAATCGACAGTAGGAAAAATTCTTCGCAGAGAGTTAAGAAACGCATAATATCGGTGTTTCATCACTCAAATTGCATAAATACACAATTAAAACGGCTTATTTCGACCAAAGAATAAGCCGTTTTGTTTGCCGCCAACGTCAATCCACTTTATAACTATACTTACTAATAACCTCTCGGCTTTGATATGCAGGTAAGTACTTATCACGTTAACTCACACCACGATCTTGATGCATTACGTGCAGCGGTATCTCAAGACGCTGACTTAACCCTTGTCTATGCGTCTCCCCTTTTTTTTGAAAACGATGACACGCGGGAAATATTGCTTTCACAAACATCGCCGATAGTAGGCTGTAGTAGTGCTGGAGAAATTTACCAAGATAAGGTTTACGATTACAGTGCGGTTATAACAGTAATTCGATTCGATCAAGACAGCAGTTGCCGTATAAACGCTACCTACATCGATACCATGTCTGAGAGTTTCGAAAGTGGTAAACGTGTCGTATCTAAGCTGGCCTCAGACCAACTAAAAGCGGTATTCTGCCTCGCGCCGGGATTGGATATCAATGGTTCAGCGTTAATCAAAGGAATGTCTAGTGTTCTTTCGCCGCAGGTAGGCATTAGCGGTGGACTGGCAGGTGACAATGCAGCATTCAAACAAACCTATGTTTTTTGTAATGGTAAAATTAGCCAACGTATGTGCGTTGCTGTCGGGTTTTATGGGCGTAGCTTATCGCTAGATTACGGGGCATTCGGCGGCTGGCGATCGTTTGGGCCCGCTCGGCAGGTAACCCGCTCAGAAGACAATATTGTCTATGAACTAGACGGTATCTCAGCACTCGATTTATATAAAAAATACCTCGGTGATTACGCCAAAGATTTACCCGCAAGCGGGCTGCTTTTTCCATTTGAAGTGCTTACTGAAAATTTACAAGCATCAGGTTTAATACGCACTATTTTAGGTGTAGATACGTTAAATGATGCACTTATCCTTGCCGGTGACGTTGAACAAGGCACGTTCTTGCGACTCATGCACGCCTCTACCGATGATCTTGTCGACGGTGCCGAAATTGCAGCACAAGAAGTCGTGTCTCAGCTTACTAAATCTAGTCAACACGATGACCCACAAAGTATTGCGCTGCTAACAAGTTGCATTGGAAGAAAGCTAGTGATGGGCGAGCGTGTAGATGAAGAAACAGAAGCCGTTAGCGCCTTTTTGCCACCTAACACCCAAATGTGCGGTTTTTTTTCTTATGGCGAAATGAACCCATTTAGCGCAAACAGTAAAACACGATTACACAATCAAACCATGGCCATAACCCTACTACGAGAACGTCACTCGTGAACAAGTTATTACGTAGGCAATTAAAAAAAGCGTTCAATTTAAATAGCGAACGTGAACTTGAGGCATGGTTAAGTGAGTTAAATGGCCAATCAGGCACGGCGTTGGACCAAGCAAAAATAATGGAAGGGTTTGTGTCCTTTATTAATCGTGTCGATGAAACATACCAGTACCACGAACGAGATATTACGCTGCGAGATCGCAGCCTTCAGCTGACATCAGAAGAATTAATTGAAGCAAACGAAAAAATCAGAGAACAAGTTACGCACCAGAAACAAGTCATCGATACGCTACGACATTCGGTAAATCAGCTGTTGACCGAACAAGGGAAACCAACGATTAACGATAGCCTCACCAACATTTCTCAACTGTCTTCAATGGTCCTTGATTTAATAAAGAAAAAACAACAAATTGACAATGAATTGCTCGTTCAGCGCCATGCAATGGACAAACATGGCATCGTCGCGACCGTCGACATAAACGGTACTATTCTTTCGGCCAATAACAAATGCTGTCAACTTTCCCAATTTGAGCGTGATGAACTGATAGGCAAAAACTTATCTATTTTCCGCGTTAGAAATCTATCTATCCATGTTCAAGTAGGCATTTTAAAGAAGTTAATCAAAGGTGCTATTTGGAATGGCGAACTTCACAGCGTAACCAAACGTGGTACACCGTGGTATGTGTCAGCCACTATTGTTCCCATACTTAACGAAGAGGCACTTGTCGAGCGGCTAGTTGTTTTATGCACTGACATTTCAGAGCAAAAACGATTAGAAGAGCGACTAGCTGCAAGACAGCACTTTTTTAAGAGCATCACAGATAGTATCGGCGAAGGCGTGTACGCCGTAGACGGCAATGGAACAGTACAGTTTTTGAACCCTGAGGCACGTAGGTTGCTGGGCTGGGAACTAGAAGACTTAAAATATCAGATATTTCATGATGCGGTGCATTATCAACGTAGCGACGGTACTTTGTTAAAATCTGACGAATGCTTAATTCGATCAACAACCAACAATGGCAATGTTTACCGTTCAGAAACCGACTTTTTTACGGATAAAAGAGGGCATTTATTTCCTATTTCAATTATTGCTGTCCCGCTATTAGATCGAAATGGAAACCCTGATGGTCACGTGGGCGTTTTCAACGACATCAGCGAACGAAAAACAACGGAAAGAAAGCTGCAATCAGCCTATCTAGAGGCAGAAAAAGCAAGCAAAGCAAAAGGCGATTTTCTTGCCACCATGAGTCATGAGATTCGTACCCCCATGAATGCCATCATTGGCCTTACCCATCTCGCGCTTGAAGCTGATACCGTTGAGCAAAAGCAAGTAAATCTTAAAAAAGTGAAAAACAGCGCTGCGACCTTACTTGATCTCATTAACGGTATTCTCGATTTTTCAAAAGTAGACTCAAGTCAAATTAGCGTAGTAAAGGAAACATTCAACCTTGCGTCTTTACTTGGGAAACTATCGCAGATGTTCCAGCATAAAGCGCGAGACAAATCACTTCATTTATTGTTCGACGTTAAATGTAATTCAAACAGCGAATGCATAGGAGACAGCGACCGGCTTTACCAGGTGTTGGTTAACTTATTAAGCAACGCAATAAAGTTTACCGACGAAGGGTTTGTTAAACTCACCATCGAAGTCAATCATAATGACATAACGTTTAGTGTGAGTGACTCAGGCATTGGTATCTGTGAACAAAGCCTACCTTTTTTGTTCGATGCTTTTGTGCAGGCAGATGCTTCAATTTCAAGAAATTATGGCGGTACAGGGTTAGGCTTAGCCATCAGCAAAAAATTAGTATCAATGATGGGCGGTACACTCTCAGTCGACAGTATTGAAGGTAAAGGAAGTCGTTTTTGTTTTAGCGTTCCTGACATGTTTACCTCGGCGGCGCCATACCCAACGCTATCATTAGAAAAGCCTGTGTTATGCATAAGTGCTGAACGAAATATGACTGAAACCGTTCAGACCTTAAAAGGCGCCCTTTCACGGCTAGCCGTTCCTTTTAACACGATTGATGCAAGGCATAATGCTTTGCCGGCATCTGACCAACCTGTCATTTTGCTGCTTGGTGACGACCAACTTGCATGGGATAAGATTATCAGCCACATCAAGTTTGGTGAGCTTGAAACCCTCAATATCGCTATTATTATTACGCCATTGAGCGATATGGAGGTTGAACACCGCTTAGGCAAATACCTTCACCCCAATATCGATATTATTGAGGCCCCATTTACTGATATTCAGCTTATTGACTCGCTGACTCTGTTGCAAAATGCCTCCTATGAAAAAAGAAAAGAAGGCCTAGAATCGAAAAAGCACAGAGAGAAAAGGTTGAAGGGTAAGCATGTTTTAGTGGTAGAAGACGATGACATTAGTCTTGAAATGACACAGCAAATTCTGTTTAACAGTGGGATGAAAGTGACATCGGCGAAAACCGGAGAATTGGCGCTAAAGTTATGTGAAAAACAACGTTTTGATGCCATTCTTCTTGATTGTATGTTGCCTCAGATGAGTGGCTATCAGGTATCTGAGCAACTATGCCAACAACCTTTTTTTACTACGCCGATTATTGCACTTAGTGCAAATATTTCTGATCAGACTAAGCAGAAAGGCATTGATGCAGGCATGTGCGCACAGTTAACTAAACCCGCCAAAGCGAAAACAATCCTTGAAACACTCGACTGCTATATCCATAACGGTTATCTCACTATCGCTGAGCCTTCGCAAAGTAGCGATTTTGAAAATAATATCTATCAGTTCTATATCAAGTATGGAAAGCCAGAAGTACTTGCCGCTTTGCTGACACTGCTTACCACAAAGCCCACCGATCAGAGTTACTTAGACACATTGTTAAACGATGCACATCATATTGGTGCACATACGCTCGAACGCAGCCTCATCACTATTCAAAGCACCGCTCACAACGGTGTTGATTACGCCAGTAACGTCGCAAACCTTTCTCAATCTTTAGATACGACACTTCGCCTTATTGCGCATACGCTTTGTGTCTCAAACAAAAACACGGAAGAGGGAGAAAGCAAAGAACTGCCATTAAACGAATTGGTAAATGTTATTTCAAGCTTAAGGGCCTATGATGCTGACGCGGGAAGCTTACTGGCAGATTTAGTCAGTAATTATTCAACCTCGCACCTAAGCCATAAACTTAATAAGGCACTACAACAAGTCAATGTTTATGACTACGACGGTGCAGTAGAGACGCTAGTAGTTGTACAGGAAAACATAAGCAATGAATGACCCACGTTTAAATAGGGAAACCCAGACGTTTAGTGTATTAATCGTTGACGATGAGCCCGCCAACATTGATATTTTGAAAGGGATATTATCGCCTTACTATCAGGTTAAGGTTGCCTCTTCTGGCCATGTCGCATTGCGCGTTGTGGAGCGTTTTACGCCTGACCTTATTTTGCTTGATATTATGATGCCAGGCATTGATGGCTTTGAAGTTTGCAAAAAACTCAAAGCGATGCCGACACTCGCCAACATACCGGTTATCTTTGTTACCGCATTAGGGCAAGGCGAAGATGAGGAAAAAGGGTTTACGCTGGGTGCAGTCGATTATATTACGAAGCCTATTTCCCCCCCTCTCGTGCTGGCAAGAGTTAAGGCCCATATTACCCTTGCTCATCAAATGCGTGTCACTGAGTTACAAGTGAAAGAACGCACCGCGGCACTACTGCGTAGTCAGCAAAGTGCGATAACCATGCTGGCAGCCGCTGGGCACTATAACGATAATGATACTGGACATCACATTTGGCGGATGGCGGCTTATAGTAAGTGTTTAGCCGTAGCGGCAGGATGGTCAGTGACCGGTGCCTCGATGTTGGCGCAGGCTGCACCTATGCACGATACAGGAAAAATCGGTATCCCTGACAGTATTTTGAAAGCCCCACGTCGCCTTAACCGTGATGAGATGACGATCATGCGTACTCACGCTGAAATTGGGCATAAAATATTAGCGCAAAGTGATACACCATTATTCAATTTAGCGGCTGAAATAGCACTATGCCACCATGAAAAGTGGGATGGTTCGGGTTACCCACAATCACTCACCGGCGAGGCAATACCGCAAAGTGCTCGTATCGTTGCCATTGCCGATGTATTTGATGCATTAACCATGAAGCGCCCCTATAAAAAGGCCTGGAGTGACGCTGATGCATTTGACTATATTGCCGAGCAGGCTGGGACACACTTTGACCCTGAGCTAGTCTGTCGTTTCTTATCAATAAAAGACGAAATTATTGAAACCAAACAATACTGGAACGCACTGGAGCAGCGAAATGAGCCCCCGCCGATAGAGGATGTATTGGCACTGTAGATACAAAAAAACGCCGCGATTGCGGCGTTTTTTATAAGCTTCTGGGTTAGCTTGCTCCTAACTCAACAGCAAGCCTATCAGCTTGCTGCTTTTCGCCTTGAACAAACTGTTTCCATTGCTGCGCCATCGCTCTGCTCTTTTGATGCTTTTCAGCTTCTGCTAGTTGATTCAGCGCCAACGCATACTGCTTCTTATTATAAAGCGCCATGCCTTTAATAAGGTAAACTAGACCAGGATTTCGCAAATCGCCTTTAGCTATCGCTCTGTCAGCCGCAGAGATTGCATCATCGAAGCGCTCTTCATTAAGCAGAATCTGCGCAAGCTGTGCGTCTAACTCACCGTCTTCGGCTAGTTCTGCTGCTTGCATCATTACAGGGATCGCTTTGTCTTGCTCTTTTGCGAGCGACCAGCTTTGCCCTAGGAACTTCAGGTTGCGCAAGTTTTTCTCAAGCACACCATTATTCATAGCCTGTTCCATTAACCGAGCGCCCTTAAACGGTGCTCTATGGTAGTAATAAAGCTGAGCTAAGTTAAAGACATCGGCACCCGTTTCAACAAACCCTTGCTGATACGCTGTTTCCATCATCGCCAGTTGCTTTCTTTCTTCGCCTAACTCACCATACATGCCTGCTAATTGCAGCCAATATTTAGGTTCGTTGTAAAGCTTAACCAATTTAATGAGGACGTCTTTTACCTTCTCAGGTTGTTTAAGTTCATAATAAACCGCACGCTGAAGAATTAACCACCCTTCATCGGGTATCATTCCTTCCGCCTCATGGTCTGAAATGGCTTGCGCTATCCACTCTGCAGCGTTTTCATACTGCTTACTTTGGTAGTAAGCCTGCGCTTTTATGACTTTATTTTTCGGTGGAATTTTACCGTTATTAAGGGCTTCCCAACGTTCAATATAAGTAATGGTATCGTCGTAATTACCTTGCATAAGGTTAAGCTGCGCTAAACTGAAAAGCGTTGTCATTTCGAATTTTTCAGGTATGGGCTGCTGCTCAACGACCTTAGCAAATGACGCTAGCGCCTGTTCATAATCTTCATTGTTGTAATAGATAAAGCCGAAAAAGTTATACATCATCGCTTTTTCATACGCATTCATCGAGTCTGACTTTTCCTCAACCTCACGTAAAATAGCGATAGCCTCTTCGACGTTGCCCGCATCATCGGCGGCTGATTGTGCGCGCGCAAGCTGCTCGTAAACCTTACCGCGTAGCGTAGGTACACGGCGGGTTTTCTTTTCACTGGCTTTGACTTCTTGCGCACTCGCATCAGAAGCAACAAGCATAGTCGGTAACGTGATCAACGCTGATGCAGCTGCAAACGTCAGTGCATATAGCAATCTACTCGCTTGTGTTTTCATCATGTTTTTTACCCGTCAATCTGGAATGAGATACGGTTTTGCACCCCAGACACTTCTGTTGGCTCACCGTTAACAACGCGAGGCTTATATTTGAACTTCATTGCTGCATCAACCGCCGCTTGTTCAAAAATACCCTGCGGGTTCGCTTCAACCACAATAGGGTCACGTACTGCCCCTTGCTTAGTTACCGTAAACTCAACAATAACAAAGCCTTCTATTCCACGCTGAAGTGCGCGTCTTGGATAGACAGGCGCAACCTTAACGATAGGTAAGTACTCACCATCACCCGACTCTAGCGACAGCCCACCTTCTAATGAGATGTCATCCCCTACATCTGCACCAAAGTCCATTGACGAGCCTTCGGCATTGGGTGTTGGGGAGTCCATCTGAGGCTGCTGCATCTGTGGCGGCGGCGTATCTGGCTTAGGTGGCTTCTTGGGCTTACGGTCTTTTTTCTCGACCTGCTCTTCTTGCTTAACCCTTACGAAGTCAAGCACACTACCTTTTGGCGGCTCAGTCAGGGCGCTGCCGCCCATCTTGATGAGTGATTGCATCAAGAAGAACAGGCCTAACGTGATCGCAAGAGATAGTGCGAATGCGATTAAATATCGTGGCATGATTTATGGCTCTTGCGCTGCAATCGAAACATCGTATACGCCCGCGGCACGCGAAGCGTCCATTACCTTAATTAAGGTTTCTGTTGTTGCTTTTTTATCAGCTTGGATCACGACCGTACCTTGGGGGTTTTCTGCGTGAAGGCGTTCGATGTTCGCTTGAACAGCACGAACATCAATACGGCGTTTGTTAATCCAAATCTCACCTTTATCTGAAATCGCAATAAGAATGTTAGCACGGTCCTTCTTTACGGCTGTTGCCGCTTCTGGACGGTTAACATCAATACCCGCTTCTTTAACAAAAGAGGCAGTAACGATAAAGAATATCAACATGATAAATACAACGTCCAACATGGGTGTCATGTCGATAGTTGCTTCTTCTTCATCAATTAGATTTTGAAAATGCTGCTTCATAATAATTACCTTACCTTAATGCAAACGAGCATTAACGTTGAATTGTCAATGCATCCTCAAGATGCGTGCGTTCTGATTTCACCATACGGGTTAGCCATGTAGCAGCAAATACGCCTGATAGTGCACCAACCATTCCTGCCATTGTTGGAATCGTTGCTTTCGATACTCCCGATGCCATGGAGCGAGCATTACCCGACCCAGAAATTGCCATCACGTCGAACACTTCAATCATACCCGTTACTGTACCCATCAACCCTAATAGCGGACAAAGTGCTACTAGCGCTTGTATAATTGGGATACTGCCATTTAAGCGCATGGTTAATTGCGAAATCGTTTTCTGACGAACCTGTTCTGCAATCCAAGAAGTACGGTCGGCACGTGCTGTCCACATTGCTACCGCGTCCTTCTTTGCTTGCTTGTGCCACACTAACAGGTACATGGCACGCTCGAGGATTAAAAGCCACATAACGAATATCAACAGACCGATGACCAGGAGAACCTGGCCACCTGTTTCTGTGAAATCGCGAATTGCTTCCAGAAACTCGATCATGATTAGCCTCGCTCAGCGCGCTCTGCAATAACGCCAGATGCTTGTTCTTGAAGGATATATACAATGTTCTTAGAACGAGTATTAAGCATCGCATAAAGTAACGTCATTGGAATCGCAACCACTAGGCCTAATACCGTGGTAACAAGTGCCGTAGAGATACCACCCGCCATCAATTTAGGGTCACCCGTTCCGAACAATGTAATTGCTTGGAAGGTGTTGATCATACCGGTAACCGTACCGAGTAGACCCATAAGCGGTGCCACCACAGAGATAATCTTAATGATTGTTAGGTTGCGACCTAGTTTAGGTACTTCGCCCAAAATGGCTTCAGTAAGGTGAAGTTCAAGCGCTTCAACGTCAGCATCTGGATGCTCGTCACGTACTTTAAGTACACGCCCCAATGGGTTAGTCGTTTTTACTTCTTTACTCTTAAGCTGTTTGTTTACTTTCATGCGGATAACAGAAAGACTAACGAGTCGCTCAAGCGCGAGTAGAAGACCAAACGCACCAACAATAAGGATTATGTAACCCACCACACCACCTTGCTCTACACGTTCTTGAAGGTTAGGCGCTTGAACAAGAAGGCCAAGAATTGAACCACCAGTCGGGTCGATACCAAACTGTACTAGCTCACCACTCGATACTTGAAGCTCTGCCGCTGAATCGTTGTAACGGTCAGCAGGTTGACGAATAAGCTCTGATACTGTGCCTGTTACGCCGTTGTACTCAAGGTATTTACCATCAGCAACGAGGGCAAATGGACCAACGCGTACTACGTCCTTTGACACCTTTTGGCCGCCCGCTTCAACCACGTTCGTAGTGAACTTAGTCACTTTACCTGACTCGGTCATTTCACGCTGCATTTCAAACCACACGCGCTCTATTTCTTCAATTGAAGCAAGTTTAGAGCTTGAACCCATATCTTGCGCCATCTTGTCTAAGAAGTCAGAACGACCCTGGATTTGCGCTGAAATAACAGAGTTATAAAATTTATTCTTAGTATCGCCAGCAATTTGCTGTAGTACACCGAACAATTCTTTCAATGAGCCCAAACGTGTATCAAGCGCACCGTTAAGGTCGGCCAGTTTAAATTCATTTTCTTCAAACTGCGTTTCAAGCTGCTCAGATTGAACCAACATTTGGTCACGCTTGGCACGTGTTTCACGAAGAATACGGTCTTGCTCGGCACGTTGTGCGGCGAAATCAAGCTCACGCTGTTTGTTTTGCTCTGATTGCGCAAATTGACCTTCTTCTAACTGCTTAAGAAGGGCATCTAAGTCCATGGCACGGTCGCTTTGTGCGAAAGCACCAACGCTGATGCTAAGGGCTGCTAGACCAACAGCGATACGTTTTACTGTGTTAAACATTCTCATCAACCTCTTAGTCTGTAATTGCTACTGGCAGCATTAGCAAGTCTGGGGCAAGCTGTTTCTTCGCCATGCGCAGACCTTTTGTGATTTGTGTACGGTAGCTGCTATCTAAGGCTTCCCATTGACGCGTTTGCTTGTTCCATACACCTTGCGTACTCGCATCACGAGTTTGATAAATAAGCGCGGTACGACCTAAACGTAAAAACTCAACATCACGCTCTTGACCATCGATTGAGTGAATACCGCTGTAAGCTTCCATTGTGCGACCGTAATCCATTTCAACTTGGAACGCTTCCATGACACGACGGAATTTTTCAGACGCTGCTACATCAGCACGGTCCATCATCGCTTTTAAATCGGCAACGCGGTTGGCTCGCTCTTCAGGAAGAAACGGAACGTCTAATTCAATAAACTGCTCAAGACCGTCAATCATACGAATCATAAGCGGTGTAATTTGACGTTCTACCACTGACACTTCGTCAATAGCCGAATTCAAATCAGTCATTTCTTGCTCTTGACTACCGATTTGCTTACGAAGCTGGGTGTTGTACACCTCTAGGCCTTCGATTTCTTTCATTAGTGTTTTGAACTGTTGAAGTTTGCTATCGATCTGATCAGTTATACCATTAATCTTTTCTTGCGATTTAGCCGCAGACTCGTTGATTTTCGCCGCCTCATCGACAACGGGCTTTAAGACTTCATCGTCTTGTGCGAGTACCGGTGACGCCGCTAGCGCACCTGCAACAAGCAAAGCATTGATAAGCTTCATACATTCAAACCTTTAAAGTTAAAAGAAATCGGTGTTATCCGACTATAAATTTCTGGGCGTAGGATAGGAGTTTTCCATGACAGTTTTATTACAGGACTGTCATAAAACAACTAATGAGTAGGTAAAAAAAAGCCCGACATGGCGTCAGGCTTTATATTTACTAGAAATCGTACTTAATCGAGGCGTTCAAACTGGTGCCTACCGTAAGTCTTCTGAGCGTTAACCCTTCTTGTTCAATTTCCTTTTCATCATTAAATAAGTTCTGCACTCCAAATTTAATGGTGGTATTGAAATCTGGATAGTAAGTGTAAACCGCGTCTAATGAATGGAACGGCTTTTCTATACCATCTTCAAAGCCACGAACGCCTGGTGCAATAATACGCTCGCCAAATGAGTTATACACTAACGAGGCAGAGTGTTCACCGTTCTCTGAATCCCAGCCAAGCTGCATGTTCGCCACCCATTCTGAGTGCCCCACAAGGCGTCGTTGGTCATTAGTAATGGTTGCCGTAATTCGACCACCATACGCTGCACGCGCCTGTTGAGAGAATAGCGAGTCTTGGTCTTCACTACCAATGGTTACTTCAGAGTCAGACAAGGTCATGTTGGCCGATAGGAAAAAGTTGCTAAAGTTATCCCCGATAAATGCAAGGTCATGTAAAAATTCAAATTCGACACCGTACAACTCACCTTCTTCACCGTTGGCGGTCAGTAGCTGAGGTACCCCTTCACCGCCATCGAATTGAACCATCTCGATAGGGTTGGTCATATCTTTGTAAAATACGGCCACCGACAAGTTGTTCCCTTGTGACATATACCACTCCCAGCGGAAGTCGATATTGGTCAGTTCAGACTCAACCAGTGTAGGCGAACCACGAACCAAGAATTCGGTTAACGGGTCAATAAAGAATGTTGAACTAATATCACGCAAATCAGGACGAATTAACGTTTGGCTGATATTGAAGCGATACTGCATTTCTTCATTGGGAATGTAAGTAAAAGCGAGTGACGGTAAAACATCTGTCTCACTGTAAACACTGTCGATGATGGCATCGATATCATCAGCAAATGTATCAGAGTGTTCAACAAACGGAATCGACACTTGTTGGAAGTCTTCATAGCGCGCACCACCACTTACGCGGAATTTCTGGTCAAAGAATGCATCAACCATAAAGTAACCGGCAGTCAGTTTGGTCGCCGCTAAATACTTATCGCCTTCGCCCGTATTATCTTGGAATACTGAACGGCCTGTCGAGCTCGTGTAGAAGTTGTCGTTATAGATATTCTCTTGTGAGAATATCGTGTCTAAACGGCTACCCGCTTTGAAGTCAGCGTCTATACCGAAATGGCGTATCGCTAAATCAATATTGTTACCATCACGGGTTTTATCGTAATAGTCCAATCCGGCTTTTAGTTCTATGTCGTAACCGCTGCCAAAAAAGGCAGTGGATACGTTGAAGCCATAGGTATCTGATTCATCATAAAGCACTTGGAATTGACGGTTTAAGTTAGTTCCCGGCGTGTCATCTAAGCGCTCAAGTTCTAATGCACCGGATTCATCAAAGAATTGTTGAAAGGTGACTTCCATAATATCTGGCGCTTCACGTGATGCACGGCTTGTGCCCACATACCAATCGAAGTAAACGCCACTTAGTAAATCTAGGAAGTTGTGCGTACCTTTAAGCTGAGATGACACCATTTCACGCTCTTCGAAAATGATGTCCATGCGTCTAAATTCTTCAACGCCGGGATCTGATTCACTCTCGTCAAAATAAAAGCCGTCACGAACACGGTCACGCATGTCATGAAGCATCATGTTTACTAACTCAACTTTATGGTTACTGTTGTATTCGTAACCCATGTTGAACATACCGCTCCATCTTACGTTTTGCTCAGTAGATACCATATCTCTGAATTTCGTAAAACGTGGATTTTCCTGACCACCACCAATATCGTTACCTAGCAGTTCTTCAGCAACAGTCCATTGGTTGGTGTAAGAAATAGTGGCAAGAAAACCAAGCACGCTGTCGTTATCAAAGACGTAATTGTTTCCTATTGTCGAGCCTAAGCTAAAGTTAGGGTCGACTGACTTCGCTTCGGGACCAATATCCCAATTGAACGAGCCTAAAATAGCCTGTGTTTCCGCTAATGTTCGAGTGCGGTCGCCTTCAAACCCTGCTGAACCATTTGCAGCAAGACCAGATTGAATAATGTTTGGCAGTGCACGCGTGCCATCATCACGTCCTGTCCAGTCGTCGCTGCCGCCAGAGTAGAACACGCCATCGTCGCCATTTTGTGTATTCCAGCCGCCACCTGCACTTACATTGAAAACAAATTCGCTAGGAATAGATTTGGTGCGGATATTCACGTTACCGCCACCGAAATGCCCAGGCATATTAGGAGAATACGACTTCTGAACATTCAAGCTTTCAATGATGCTTGAAGGAAACAAATCAAGAGGGACAACCGAGCGCGTTGGATCCGGGCTAGGTACTGTCATGCCGTTTAATTGCGTGCTTGAATAACGCTCACCAAGACCACGTACGTAAATGAACTTTCCGTCTACAAGCGTAAGACCTGTTACACGACGAAGCGCAGCTGCCGCATCGCCATCACCAGTACGAGATATTTGTTCCGCACCTAAAATATCAGCAACGAACGCTTGATTTTGACGTTCTTGTAATACCGCTGTTGCAGTACCTTTTAATCGCGTACCTGTTGCAACGACTTCCTCTATTGCCTCATCTTCCGATTGCTGCGCAACCGCGTTAAGAGGAAGAGCACTTGCGCCAAGAATAGAGGCGATAGCCAACGATAGTCCACCAACCTTGAATGTTGACGCGTGTTTATTTCTCATTTTGAAAACTCCTATGGAACTGCATTCTGCTAAGTCGCTTTTAACACAAAAGCTAAGGCGTATTAACGCCTTAGCTTTTCAGTGTGTTACTTCTGCTTGTTAGTCTTCCAGACCTACAGTTACCCAACCTAGTGTCCAGTTTGTTCCACCATCAAATGCACCTTTGTAGCTTGTACTATCAAAGAAGCTATCAAGTGTTGATGCATCGAAACCTGAATCTAAAAGTACTGAATTATTTGCCGGCACATAGCCTGTTGAATCAAAACCAAGCGCAGCAGTATCAGCCAGTACACTGTTGCCATCTTGGCCTTCGAACCACGCCTGCGTAGTGCCACCGTCGATAGTGTCTGAACCGAATGGGCTAGCTGCAGAACACGCTACTGCAGAGTGAGTTACTGTTAGTGAACCACCTTCAGCGTTTGCGATAGACTCGTTGCCGTTAACACGTAGGCAGTTACTGTAGTCAGCGCCACCAGTTACCACTAGGTTTTTAATAACACCCGCAGTACCGTTACGTAAACGTACACCGTTAGTACCTGTTGCGCCAATGATAGTGACGTTAGACACAGTAGGTGTAGTTAATGGCGTCCAAGAAGGGTTATCTTCATTGTTGTCAGCTTCAAACGCGTTGTCGCCGCCAGCTGCGCTTTGCTTAATAGCCACGTATTGTGCTTTACCTGTCCAACCGAAAGACCAGTCTAGTGAGTCATCGCCAATCGCGGTTAACACTAAGTGGCTAACGTTTACTGTGCCGCCGAAGAACTCAACACCATCGTCTAGGTTTTCGTGAACCTGGATGAAGTCAACTTCAGTACCACGACCAACACCTGCGAAAGAGATACCATTAAGTTCGTCACCCGCAGCGAGCGCTTTACCAGCGTGCTTAACAATTACGTAGCGTAGTGTACCAGAGCTATCATCTTCGTCAGCACCGCCATAAAGACCTGCATCACCTTCTGCAGCAACACCACAGTTAGCTAGCTCTTCTTCAGACGTATCGTTGTCATCACCCGTATTACAAAGGTTAGTAGGTGCATTACCTAGAATAACCAGACCGCCCCATTGACCAATGTCAGTTTCTTCACCGGTTAGGTCTTGTACAGACGTGAAGGTGATAGGTAGTGTTGCAGAACCGCTGGCTTCAATTTGTGAACCGCGGCGTACTACTAGGAAGTCGTTACCGTCTTCACCAAATACTGTGGTACCGCGCTGTACGTAAAGTGTTGCGCTGTCTGCATTGTCGTTACCAACTGCAGTACGACCTTTAATTAACCAGTGAGCATCATTAGTAAGCGACACGTCAGACGTGAACACTGTATCAGTAGCAAGCTGGTATACCGGCTTGTCCGTGATGGTTGGGAAGCTTCCAGATACGTCTGTGGCTAAGCCTTGTGCTAATGCGTTGGTAACGCTTGTAGGAATAGCGTCATTAACTGCAACAGTCCACCCTTCCATCCAGTTGTTGTCGCCGTCAAATGCACCAATGTAGTCTGTTGCTGTGAAGAAGTCGTTTTCTTCAGATACATCTACACCGTTACCTAGAAGCGGAGAACCAGAGCGAGGAGTGAAACCGTCTGTAGAAAGCATAAGTGCGCTAGCTGCTAGCGTGCTGTTACCGTCTTGACCTTCAAACCATGTTTGCGTAGTACCGCTACCGATAGCGTCTGAACCAAAGTTAGCGTCAGTTTCGCATGCTACAACCGAGTGCTCTACTGAAAGCTCACCAGATACTGCGTTTGCAATTGACTCGTCGCCGTTAACACGTAGACAGTTAGCGTAACCTTCACCACCAGTAACGACTAGGTTGCGAACGTTGCCTGCAGTACCGTTACGTAAACGAACACCGTTAGTACCCGTTGCGCCAACGATAGTTACGTTTGCGATAGTAGGCTTAGTAAGTGGAGCCCACGCGGGGTTATCTTCGTTGTTGTCAGCTTCGATAGCGTTGTCACCACCAGCAGCTGATTGCTGGATGTAAACGTTTTGTGCGTTACCCGTCCAACCGAAAGACCAGTCTAGTGAATCATCACCAATGTCAGTAAGTACAACGTTACGTACACTAACTGTACCACCGAAGAACTCGATACCGTCATCAAGGTTTTGGTGAACTTGGATATACTCAACTTTTGTACCTGAACCGATACCTGCAAATGAAATACCGTTTAGTTCGTCACCCGCGGCTAGTGCACGACCAGCGTGTTTAACTACAACATAGCGTAGTGAACCAGTATTATCTTCAGAGTTGTTGCCGCCGTAAAGACCCGCATCACCTTCTGCTGCAACACCACATGCTGCTAGCTCAGCGTCAGACGCATCAGCATCATCACCTGTGTTACAAAGGTTACTTGGTGCGTTACCAAGAAGCACGATACCACCCCACTGGCCGATATCCGTTTCTTCACCTGTTAAATCTTGTACTGAAGTGAAAGTAATTGGCGCGTTAGCTGTACCGTTCGCTTCAATCATCGATCCACGACGTACAACTAAGAAGTCATCACCTTGCTCACCGAATACGGTAGTGCCTTGCTCGATAAATAACGTTGCGCTATCGGCGTTGTCGTTACCAACCGCAGTACGGCCTTTAATCAACCAGTGTGCATTATTTGTCAATGTAACGTCAGCGGTGAATGTTGTGTCAGCAGCAAGTTCATATACAGGCTTGTCTAGGTCAGAGAAGTCACCTGATACGTCTGTTGCTAGACCTTGTTCGAATGCGTTTTGAACGTCAGTTGGGAAACCGCCGTTAACGCCTACGGTCCAACCTTGTGTCCAGTCATCACCATTTGGATTAAATGCACCGATATAACTGTTACCGCCAAGCGCCAAAGGCGACGCTGACGTTGGGAAATAACCGTTATCTTCTAATAAAAGCTGTGAAGGTGTGAGTACGTCATTGCCAGACTGCCCTTCAAACCATGCTTGAGTGGTGCCACCAGAGATAGTGTCGCTACCAAAATTATTTGCAGGCGTTTCACACGCCACTATTGAATTAGTAATGGCCAACTCGCCTGATTCAGCGTTTGCAATTGACTCATCGCCATTTACACGTAGGCAGTTAGTAGCAAGTGCTGAGCCCGTTACTAGTACATTTGAAAGTACGCCGGCGGTACCGTTACGAAGACGTACGCCGTTAGTGCCGTCAGCGCTAACAATAGTTACGTTCGAGATAGTTGGTTTAGTTAGTGGCAACCAAGCAGGGTTGTCTTCGTTGTTGTCAGCTTCAATTGCGTTGTCGCCACCTTCAGCCGATTGCTGAATGTAAACGTTCGTTGCGCTTCCGGTCCAACCGAAAGACCAATCAAGAGAGTCATCACCGATGTCGGTCAATACTACGTTGTTAACGTTAACGGTACCACCGAAGAACTCGATACCGTCATCTAGGTTTTGGTGAACCTGAATGTGATTAACTGTTGTACCTGAACCGATACCTGCGAAAGAAATACCGTTTAGTTCGTCACCAGACGCCAGTGCTTTACCCGCGTGCTTAACTACAACGTATTCAAGTGAGCCTGAATTATCTTCAGGGTTGTCACCGCCATAAAGACCTGCATCACCTTCTGCGGCCACACCACAGTTAGCTAGTTCTTCGTCAGACGTTTCGTTGTCGTCACCGGTGTTACATAAGTTAGTCGGTGCATTTCCAAGCAGTACAACACCACCCCACTGACCGATATCAGTTTCTTCACCCGTAACGTCTTGTACCGACGTCATCACGATTGGCGCAGATGCTGAACCAGAAGCTTCAATTTGTGAACCACGACGTACGACTAGGAAATCGTTTCCGTCTTCACCAAATATAGTTGTACCTTCTTCGATGGTAAGAACAGAAGCGTCTGCGTTGTCGTTACCAACGGCTGTGCGACCTTTAATGATCCAGTGAGCGTTGTTGGTTAACGTCATGTCTTGAGTAACTGTTAAGTCTGCATTTAAACGATAAACAGGCTTGTCAGTAATAGTTCCAGAGAACTCGCTAGAAACGTCAGTAGCAAGACCAAGAGAGAACGGAGTATCCACGTCAGGCGTTGTAGGTGTTGTAGGAGTAGTAGGTGTGGTGGGCGTAGTAGGTGTAGTAGGCGCTGCTACAACTTCATCACCTTCGTTAATTACAATGTCACCACCGCAGCCAGCAAGAATAAGCGCAGTTGTAATAGCACTTATCTTAAATACGTTACGAAATTCCATTAAATTCTCCAAGATTTTTTAGTATGGATTTTTAGGTTTCGTAGAGAGTAAAGGACATCGGTGACATTTTTGTTACAACACGCGAAAGAAAGTAAAATTTATTGACGATTTTAAAATACTCGACTAATAAAAATAAAAACCATGTTTTTCATAAGCTTAATGAATTATACATACTTACATTCCGAAGCATGTGCGATATGACATGTCAGTTTTTCGATCTAAACCATTTTGTTATGACAGTTTTATTACCACGAGTTACCGGTTCAGCGAAGTGAATACTATTAAGGTTAGGTTCACCGGTTGGTAAGAGGTTGTTCCAGAATAACGCTTTGCCTTTTTGGGGCTTTACAGAAATACCTACTTTAGTAAACCGAGTATGGCCACCTTCGCAATCTTCATTTAAATAAATCATGCACGTCCACGTACGTTGGCCTCTTGATGCACAATGGGCTAAATATTGCGGCGTTCCCGGTGGAAAAAAATCATAATGCGGTTTGTAATACTCACCAACCTGATAATGCTGTGCTTGAATAACCTCTTGTTCACCAACACCCAATTGAAGCCGCTCAACAATGCGCCGTTCTACGCGTTGCACTACACTGCTATTAAGTTGAGCAAGTTCACACGTTGATGATGTGCGAATATTTTCTGACGATGCTGCCCCAGCAAGCGATGAAGGGGTGAGTTTCCCCCTCGTTAACGCAATAATATCATCGCACTCTTGTTCACTGAGAAAATGTTCAACGGCATAAAGTGATAATTGGGAGGGGTCACTTAATGAGGCATAGTGCGAGTTCGTTTTATTGCCTGAGGGATTGGCGTCGTTTGAGCGACTACTATTATGACTCTCGAAACTATTCGCTAAACGTGTAAAAAATGGCGTATCGTTACCCAAAGGAAGCTCTGGAGGTAAATTTGCGCCTAGAAGTTGTCTTATGGTGTGCGGTACAAACCCATTTTGAGAGAGCGTCGTAGCAATTTCTTCGATGGGAACGCGTGTTAGTAAACATTGTAACACCCAGTTTTTCCATTGCGAAGAAACCGTTGTCACAGGCTTACCCCTCGTCTAATAACCGGCGCTGACGCAATAAAACGTCATCACGGATAGGGAAGTAACCATCGCGCACAACCTGACGCTGTCCTGCTTTTGAAAGCACAAAACGTAAGAATTCACGCTCTAACGTTGGCAATGGCTCTCCAGGTTTTTTGTTCACGACAAGATACAAAAAGCGGGAGTAGGGATATTCTTCGTTTCTTACAGTGTCCATGGTGAGGGCAACAAAACTATCCTCCCGCTCACCCAATGGTAGAGCGCGCACACCCGCTGTTTTATATCCATAGGCGGCATACCCCATAGCCCCTTTACTCGATGCAACAGACAATACAACCGACGCAGACCCAGGTTGCTCATTTACCGTGTTTTTGAAATCGCCGTCACACAGTGCCATCACTTTAAACAACCCGTATGTCCCTGACACAGAGTTTCGACCATAGACACGAATAGGTGCTTGGTAGTCATTGCCACTTACACCCAATTGTTGCCAGCGATTTACCGCCTCATTCGCTCCACAATACTGCGTTTCAGAAAACACGGCATCAACCTGATTTAGTGTTAATCCATCAAGGGGATTACTACGCTCAACAAAAATAGCGATAGCATCCATTGCAACCTTTAACACCACCGGGGGGTAACCATGCTTACGCGTAAAATCGCGAATTTCACTCGGCTTTAATGCGCGACTCATCGGGCCTATCGTAGCCGTTCCTTCAATTAACGCGGGGGGAGCGGTCGATGAGCCTGAGGCTTGAATTTGAAAACCGACTTGCGGATACAAGGTCTTAAATTCTTGTGACCAAAATGCCATTAGATTTGCCAGTGTATCTGACCCTACCGATGTGATTTTCCCCGCAACACCTGGCGCACGTTCGTATTCAGGTACATTAGATTCGCCAGCTAACGCAAGCGATGCACTGAAACAAACAAGCGCACTTAAACACATCGTCGCCAAAAGACTTCGAACCATTTAGTCTTGCTCCGCGATAAGTTCGCGGTCTAAAACGAAAGAAAATTGACTTCCTTCGCCCAAAGCGCTGGTTATGTCGAGTCGAGAGTTGTGATGGCTGAGCACGTGTTTCACAATAGACAAGCCCAGCCCCGAGCCCCCTGTTTTTCTTGAACGGGCTTTATCAACACGATAGAAGCGTTCAGTAAGTCGGTTCAAATGATTGGGTTCAATCCCATCCCCGTTATCGACAACAGCAAATTCGGCCCCTTCGAAATGCCTTCGCCAGTACACATTGATTTCGCCCCCCGAGGGCGTGTAATGCACCGCATTGAAGACTAAATTAGAGCACGCACTGCGCAATTCGGTTTCAACACCATAAACCAGCAGGCTACTATCAATATGAAAATGAATAGTGTGCTGTTTCTCTTTGTTAAGCGCGATGGCTTCTCTCTCAATTTGAGTAAGCATAGCGGGCACATTAATGACGTTTTCGTAAATACGTTCAGCACTGGCTTCGATACGAGATAGCACCAACAAGTCTTCTATTAAATTCTGCATACGCTGCGTTTGCGACGTCATCTCTTTCATGGCCTTTTGCATAAAGGGGTCGGCCGACTCATCGATAGGCAGTATTTCAAGGTATCCATTAATTACCGTAAGGGGCGTGCGCAGCTCGTGAGACACGTTGGCCACGAAGTCTTTGCGCATTTCTTCTAGCTGAGATACCCGTGTGACGTCACGGGCGATAAGTAATAAGTGCTCTTCGCCGTACGGCATAATACGGTATTCAAACGTCTTGTTAGGGTTGGTTGGAGACGGTACTTCAATAGGATATTTGAAATCACCGGCGTGAAAATATTGAATAAATTCGGGGTGTCGAATGAGATTATCGACTCGGCTGTTTGCGTCTTGCGGCCACTTCAATCCCAAGTCTAAACGAGCTAACCGATTACACCAAATAATGCATGCCTTTGCGTCAACCACCACAGCGGCATCGGGAAGCGCTTCAGACCCTTCTCTAAACCGCTTAACAAGCTCGCCCAACTCTTTACGCTTGTTACGGTTTCTGCGTTGAAGGTAGTAAATGCCTTCATAAATATGTTCCCATACACCTTTAACAGTCGGGGGAGACATTTTTCGGCTATGCCACAGCCAACGATTCAATTTATAGAGATGCCAATAGTTGAACACAAGCAACAGCGTAGCACCCACTGCAATGGCAAACAGCATGTCATCCATGTACCAACCGATTACCGCAAATACCAACAGGTATAGCGCCAATCGCAATGTGCTTCTCAACCAAGAGAACGGGTAATACATAGAACAATACGCCTAATATACAAAGTCAATAACCGCTGTACGTGATGCCACGACAGCGGATATAGCAATTATAATTTCGCTGAAAAACGGTAACCTGCGCCGCGAACGGTTTGGATCATAGCATCATGGCCATGTTGAGAGATAGCCTTTCTTAGGCGGCGAATATGTACATCCACTGTTCTATCCTCAACGTATACATTCGTTCCCCACACGTTATCAAGCAACAACTCTCGACTGTATACGCGCTCAGGGTGCGTCATGAAGAAATGTAGTAATTTGAATTCTGTTGGCCCCATATCAAGCGCATCCTCATTCGCCGTTACGCGATGAGATACAGGCTCTAGTTTAAGACCGTTAAACTCAATAGGCTCTTCATTTGAGGTTGGCGTCACTCGGCGCATTACCGCTTTTATGCGTGCTACCAACTCTTTTGGAGAAAACGGTTTCGTAATGTAGTCGTCAGCGCCCGCATCTAAACCGCGAATCTTATCCTCTTCCTCGCCGCGCGCGGTAAGCATGATAACCGGAATATCTCGCGTAAACTCATGTTGCTTCAAGCTCTTGGCAAGCTGCACGCCACTTCCTCCTGGAAGCATCCAGTCGAGGAGAATAAGGTCGGGATACGGCTCACAGATTTTTTCCTGCGCTATATCGTAGTCTTCGGCTTCAATAATATTGAAGCCCGATTGCTCAAGTACAAACTTCAGCATTTCGCGAATAGGCGCTTCATCCTCAACAACCAATACGGTACGAGACATTGTTATCTTCCTGATCATTACAAAACGCCGCCATTATTAATGTCATTCATGACACTTTTATTAAAACGATTACAAATATGTGTCAAGCTTTATAGAAACTTAACAACACGAAAGTTTCAATTTACTTGCTTGTTTATTAAACCGTTTGCGCATATTCTTTCACAGGTGCTCAGTAAATTTATGGACAGGAGAAGGTTGTTCAATGGCGACCGTTAAAACCGGGTTATCAAGAAAGCTCTTAACACGGGTGCTTTCTGTCTATTTCACACTGACACTCATCGTGACAGTGGGACAAATATTTACTGAATATCTTAGCACCAAGAACCATGTTGAATCTGAACTTCAAACACTAAAAAACACCTTTTCAACCAGCTTAACCCGCGCACTGTGGGAGCTTAACACAGAACAAGCGCGCTCTATTGCTGAAGGGCTATTAGAATTACCTATTGTAGAAGGTGTGCAAGTACGCGGAGAAAATGGTAACTATATTGCCGAGTTCGGGATTCGTACTCAGCGTTCTGGGGCGCCCGTTTTAGAAGAAATCATAGAAGATCACACTGGGGGCATTTTCAGTTACAGTTTTCCACTGGTGTTCAAATTTTCCGGCCGTGAGTCTACCGTCGGCGATGTCACTCTCTATTCAAGCTTCGACACCATATTTGGTCGCATTGAAGTGGGTATTTTCTTTTTGATAGGGAATGCCCTGGTAAAAACTACCTTTTTAGTGTTCCTCTTTATGACAGCGTTTAGAACCATGCTGTCAGAGCCGCTGCATGAAATTACCGACAAAATGGGGCGATTCGACGCCATGCACCCTGAAGAGGGAAAGCTTGATGTCAATATCGATGATGACAACGAGTTATTGCAGTTAAAAGAATCATATAACCAAGTTATTGACGATCTCATCATTTCTAACAACAAGCTGACAGGCACGCAAGACCAGCTTACTCTCGCGAATAAAAAGTTAGATGACCAAAATTTAATTCTTGAACAAGAAGTCGCTAAGAAAACAGCATCGTTATCTCAGATTATGCTAGACCTTGAGCAACAAAAAGATGAGCTCATTGCCAACCAACGTGAATTGCGTCAAGAAAATGAAAACCGCCAATACATAGAAAACGAATTGAGAAAGAAGAATTCTGAATACGTAGAATCTATGGATAATCTTCAACTAGCGAAAGATCAGCTCGTTGAGTCAGAGCGTATGGCCTCGCTAGGAGGGTTAGTCGCCGGTATCGCTCATGATGTTAATACACCGTTAGGCGTAAGTGTCACCGCGGCCAGCTTTCTACAGGAACGCTTAAACAACCTTAAAGTTGATTTTGAGGACAAGAGCCTCACCACAAGAACCATGTCTACGTTTATTGATGAAGCACAGCAAACTGCAACGCTGCTTCTCATGAACCTTGATAGGGCGTCAGATCTTATTGCGAGTTTCAAACAGGTAGCTGTTGACCAAACCAGCGAAGCAGAACGTGACTTTAACCTTAACGACTATATTGGTGAGGTTATCCAATCGCTCAAGCCCAGCTTTAAACACAGCAATCACACAATTACGGTTAATTGTCCGCCTGAACTTATCATTAAATGCGCACCTGGTGCTATTGCTCAAATCATTACCAATATGGTCGTAAATTCGTTAGTCCATGGTTTTGAAAATAAAAATACTGGCGTCATTAAGTTAGACATCACGCTTGATGAAAACGAAGTGGTGATGACATATTCTGACAACGGAAAAGGGTTGTCTGAGTCAGACCTAAGTAAACTGTTCGATGCATTTTTCACCACAAGAAGGGGTGACGGAGGAAGCGGACTAGGCACGCATATTATTTATAATCTGGTGACACAATCGCTTTCAGGTAGCATCGAAGCTAATAGCGAGCTTGGACAAGGCTTAACCTACCTTATTCGCTTCCCACTGCGCCGCAACTAAAATATCAGTGCTTGTGCCTATCTATCGATTGCGCTGCTTTCGCTAGGTTGGTACGCTTACGCCCCGCTTTTTAAAGAGATAGCTTCACATGTGGTTTAAAAATATAAAAGCCTATCAGATAACCCAGCCTCTTTCGTTAGATGACAACGATTTAGAGCGCGTATTAGGCGAGCACGCTTTTCGCCCTTGCGGCAGTCAAGATGTTGCAACCATGGGTTTTGCGTCCCCTTTTTCACAAGCCGGAAAATCTGGCACCATGTTCCACGTGGTTCAGCAGCGTTATTGGATTACGGTTAAAAAGCAAGAAAAGATATTGCCTGCTGCCGTGATAAACGCTGAGCTGGAAGAAATGGTAACCAAAATTGAGATGGAAACAGGTTCTCCTGTTGGCAAAAAAGCGAAAGCTGATTTAAAACAAGAAATTCAGACTAAACTACTTCCTCAAGCCTTTACCAAAAATAGCTACACTCATGGCTTTATCTCGTTGCCTGACAACGTGGTAATCATCGATGCGTCTTCTGACGGCAAAGCTGAAGCCTTTCTTGCGTTGGTAAGAAAAGCGATTGGCTCACTTCCCGTTGTACCACTGGCACGCCATAGTCTTCAAAGCGAACTAACGCATTGGGTTACCGACGCTACGCCAGAAGGCGTTGAACTGTTGGAAGAAGCAGAATTTAAATCTACCGACGATGCCGGCAGTGTCATTCGCTGTAAAAATCAGCCGCTCGATAGTGATGAAATTACCATTCACCTAGACGCGGGTAAGCTGGTTCAAAAAGTGGCATTTGAGTACCAAGACACGCTGACGGCAATCATTGCTGAAGACGGTTCTATTAAACGTATTAAGTTTACAGACCGCATAAAGGAAGAAACCGAAGATGTACCTAAAGATCAAGTCGAAGCGAGACTTGATGCAGAGTTTGCGCTTATGTCTGCTGAACTGAGCCAGTTTGTCGTGTTTTTACAAGACACACTTAACCTGAAAGACGATAACGCTTAATAAAGATAAGGCTGGCGAACGCAAAACGTAGCGTTCGCCGCTGCTATGTTTTCGGATAATGAATGACTGCAATAAATCGCGTTCTTCCCACATCATCTCGATAACCATGCTCACTACTTGCGTTTAATATATATTGTTCACCCGCTTCTAACGCAACCCAATCGCCATCACTATGCACACTTAAGCGCCCCTCAAGCACATGAATATGCTCGGTTACGCCGTGTTGATGTGCACTTGAACGTTGCTCGTGAAAATGGGTTAAACACAGTTCAAACATTTCGAAGCCCTTGTCATCTCGAAACGGGAACAAGGTTTTGATGTGCATGTTTGGGTCATCGTCAAACCCATCAGACTCAGGCGAAATGCTATTTGCCGTCGATGATATAAACGATGAGAAAGATGTATTTAGTCCAGTCGCTATTTTCCATAGTGTAGCAATACTTGGGCTCGACTCTTTTCTTTCAATCTGGCCCAGCATGGCTTTAGACACTCCGGTCAACGCCGATACTTTATCTAATGACAACCCTCGCTCGTTTCGTAAATGTTTAAGATGCTTTGCAATGCTTAAGGCAATGTCTGCCTGATTGGTCTGTTTCATGGCGGTTACCGCTTGTCTAGCCGTGAGAGTAGTAGGAATTGCACAAACCACTTGTGCGTTATAACGCACAAGTGCTATTTTGTATGTTATAACGCACAACATACAGCAGGTTTTGGCAATGTGCGACGTATTTTTACTGAAAAAAGGGTTTATACGCTATGAATAATCCGTGGACCATAAGCCAAGTAACGTCGGGGTTAACTGCGGTTGTAGTGGGGTATAGCAGTGCAGTAGTGATCGTTATCGATGTTGCAAAGCGCGCTGGCGCTACTGATGCAATGGTCGTCAGTTGGCTTTTGGCCTTGGGGATAGGCATGGGTATTACCTGTATTGCCTATTCGTGGCTAACAAAAATGCCGGTTGTGACCGCATGGTCTACCCCTGGTGCAGCCTTTCTTATTGGGAGTGTAGAGCAATATACATTGCCAGAAACAATAGGTGCGTTTTTTGCTAGCGCGTTACTGGGTATTGCCGCGGTTCAAAGCCGCCACCTGCTTTCGTTAATAAAACGCATTCCCCCCGCAATATCCGCTGCGCTACTAGCCGGTATCCTGCTGCCTATTTGCCTGTCTATTTTTAGTGAAATAGACACCTACCCTTTTATTATTACCTTGTTCTTAAGTGTCTACATTGCGGGCAGCAGATGGTTTCCGCGCTACTTGATGTTAGTCCTGCTGATGTTGTCGCTATGTATTGCAAGTCAACTCAGTGACGATTTTGTCATTACCGCTGTTACGCTGCCTGCACCGGTTTGGGTTACGCCTGATTTTTCCTTAAGCGCCACCATTGGCCTTGCTGTGCCGTTGTTTCTCATTACGATGTTATCGCAAAATTTACCGGGTATAGCCATTCACCACGCTCACGGCTATTTTTTAGATCATAAACCCGTGTTAACCGGAATTGGTGTTGTTCAATTCGCCTTAGCGGGGTTTGGCGGCTTTACATTCAACCTGGCAGCCATCACCGCTGCGCTTTGTATGAGTGAGCAAGTAGATAGCGATAAAGCGCAGCGTTATAAAGCCGCTATTGCTGCTGGGATAGGCTATTTACTGATGGGGTTGTGTGCATCGGTGGTGGTTACGCTCTTTGTATCCATGCCTGTTGTCATTGTTCACGTGCTCGCGGGGCTCGCTTTGGTATCTACCTTACAAAGTGCTCTTGCCCGCGCACTGGAAACACCAACGTATCAACAGCCAGCGCTGCTTACGTTTTTATGCAGCGCATCCGGCTTCACACTGTTTTCCATCACCTCAGCGGTGTGGGGTTTGGCATTGGGGTTATTGTTACTATTAGCGCATAAAAAACGGCTAGATAGTACTAAAGTGAAACGTACTCATTAGCCCGTGAATAAAGGGAAACGGACACAAAAAAAGCTGGCATATGGCCAGCTTTTTTCAGTGAGTAGCACTGTATTTCTATTGAAAAACTTGCTTTCCTGCTGCTGCAAGTTCAGCAAACTCTTCAGATTGAAGTTCGCTCACATCGGCAACCACACCGCGTTGAACCGCAAGATTAATGACCGCATCTTTTTGGCTATCCATTACACCAGCAAGCGCTGCACCTACTCTTACGAAGTCAATGTAACCTAGGTTTTCAGGAATGTAGCTTAAGTCTTTCCAGCTTTTCGCCACGTGTACAAATTCTTCGCCAAACCCCCATTCACGCATGATGCTTGCACCAATACGGCCTGCCAATTTGTCTATAGCAACGTCTAAGAATGTGGGCGCAGCAAATACATCGGGGTAGCGCTCGGCTTCTGTTAGGATGGGAAGTACGCCAATATTATGCATTAATGCAGCAAGCGTCATCGTATCCATGCTCATTTCACGCTTCTTGGTACGCGCAATATAAAGTTGAAGCACCGCCATACTGTTAGCAACGATATCAATCGTACGCGCCCACTCCTGTTGGAGATGACGTGCAACCATGTCGTTTTTAGATACGAACAGTTGTTCCATAGCTAATGCGGTAGAAATATTCTTAATCTGGCGAAGGCCAATGCGTGTTACCGCTTGGTTTAGTGACGTGACTTTAACGGCCCGTCCCATGTAAGCGCTATTGGCGATTTTTATCATACGCGCACTTAATGAAGGGTCTTTACCAATAACATCACCCATATCACTTAGGTTAATATCAGGGTCATCCGCCGCTTTTCTTACTTGCAAAGCAATCGCGGGAAGCGTTGGCAATACCAATGTATCGTTATTAATCTTCTCAACTAAGATGGTTAAAAGCGCGTTCTGTGTAGACATATTTCTACCTTCTTAAATAATCTATTTGTCGCGGCAAGGCGATAGTGTTTTAAGACTCACTGCCGTGTCGGATACTTTTAAGTATTCACTTAACAAAAACAACAGTTAATCATCATTACTTTTTCCACTATACGCTAGCTTTTACAAAAGCGCAGCGTTTCAAAGCGGAAATTTTTATTCTAGTTATGGTATAGCTAGTATTATGCTTAAATGAAAGTAAATATTAAGCGAAACAAGAACTTCATTATGTATACATTACTAGCACGAAGTATAAGCGATGCGCTGTAAAACGATGTTGATATAGCGCAATTTATTTCGCTATTAACGCTGCATTGACCCACTTTCTAACGAACAATACGAAAACAATAACGAGAACTCTAATTATGAAATTACGCTATCTTTTATCACCGATTGCTGTTGCAACCTGCTTAATACTAAGTGGCTGCGATAATGCGCCACAAGCAACAGCGTCGACGGCAAGTGAATCAACTAACGATGCGGCCTTACTCGTTGATGCTTCGCGGTTATCCATTTACCATCCCGTTACCCTAACAAGCGATTTATCACACCTAAGTGCTAACCAAAAAGACATGGTTAGCCTTCTTATTGATGCCGCCAAAATTATGGACGATTTATTTTGGAAACAAGCATTTTACGGAAATAAAGAAGCATTCTTAAATGACATAGATAATGACGATATTAGGCATTTTGCTGCCATTAACTATGGCCCATGGGATAGGCTAAACGGCGACACACCATTCTTAGGTGGCTATGCAGATAAAGCATTCGGTGCAGAATTTTATCCTAGTGATATGGAAAAAGCCGAATTTGCAACTGCATCATTTGACGGTAAGCAAAGCCTCTACACCATGGTTAAGCGTAACGAAGCTGGCAACCTGTATGCGCTACCGTATTCAGAAGCATTTAAAAGCGATTTGATGAAAGCCTCTGAATTATTAATGCAGGCCAGTGAATTGGCTGAAGATGCAGGCTTTAAGCACTACCTTACTTTGCGTGCAAAGGCGTTGCTTACCGATGACTATCTGGCCTCTGATATGGCGTGGATGGACACCAAAACTAATCCGGTTGAGCTTGTTATCGGTCCAATAGAAACCTATGAAGACCAACTCTTTGGCTACCGCGCTGCGTTTGAAGCATATGTTCTAATAAAAGATTTGGCATGGAGCGAACGCCTAGCAAAATACGCTAAATTTCTGCCTGAGCTTCAAAAAGGCTTGCCCGTAGCATCTGGATACAAAGCTGAAGTGCCAGGTTCTGATGCCGACCTGAATGCATATGATGTGGTGTACTACGCAGGACATTCAAATGCGGGAAGCAAAACCATTGCGATAAACCTTCCGAATGACGAACGCGTTCAATTAGAAAAAGGCACACGCAGATTACAGCTAAAGAATGCCATGCAAGCGAAATTCGATAATATCCTTGTTCCTATCGCCGATACATTAATAGCACCCGAGCAGAGAAAACATATTACCTTCGATGCATTTTTTGCAAATACCATGTTTCATGAAGTGGCACATGGACTAGGCATTAAGAATACGCTAGATGGTAAAGGCACCGTGAGAGCTGCGTTAAAAGAGCACGCGTCGGCGTTAGAGGAAGGAAAGGCTGATATTCTCGGCCTCTACATGATTCAAAGCCTGCTTCAACAAGGCGAAATCTCAGAAGGTACGCTTGAAGATTACTACGTTACCTTTATGGCTGGTATTTTTCGTTCTGTACGATTTGGCGCTTCTAGTGCACATGGCAAAGCCAATATGATTCGATTTAATTTCTTTGCTCAACAAGGGGCTTTCGAAAAAACGAACGACGGGTTTTATCGTGTTGATATGACAAAAATGGGCGCAGCGGTAGCGGCACTATCTGAGTTGATTTTGACGATGCAGGGAGATGGTGACTACGGTAGTGTTAGTGAGCTCGTTGCAACGATGGGCGTAATCCCCCCATCATTGGCAAGCGATTTAGCGAAGCTACAAGAGGCAAATATTCCAGTAGATATTCATTTTGAACAAGGAAAAGCAGTGCTTGGTTTAGAATGAGCGCTTTAAAACTCGCGAGTATTGCGGAGTAAAAATAAAAACAGTCAGCATGTGCTGACTGTTTTTTTATGCCTGCAAAGGTAACTGCTACTCGACATGTTGTTTCATGTTTTCCGTGTAAGGAGGCCAGCCCATCGGCTTACCCGCCAATACATGCAAGTGAATATGATAAACCGTTTGCCCACCAAATTCGTTGCAGTTCATCACGGTTCGAAAGCCCTGTTCGGCAACGCCTAAATCGTTAGCAATTTTGGCCGCTACCAAAGATAAATGCCCGACAATTTCTCTGTCTTGCGAGGTGATATCGTTAATTGTCGCAATGGGCTTCTTAGGAATAACCAAAAAATGAACGGGCGCCTGAGGGTTAATATCTTTAAACGCTAACGCCAATTCATCTTCATAAAGAATATCTGCTGGAATCTCTTTATTGATTATCTTTGTAAAAATAGTTTCTGACATTGCTTTCGTTCCTCATTTTTAAAATCAGTTACCTGCCACATTTAGGCAAATACAAACCATAACAGCACCGCGCCTAACACCATTCTATAGATCACAAAGGGCATCATACCGATACGAGAAATCCAACTTAGAAACAAGTAGATACAAAGGTATGCGCTCACAAATGAGAACCCTGCACCATACAACAAAGCACGCCAATCAACCGCTTCATTCACTTTAATCAAGTCGTAGGTAGCTAACAGCCCCGCCCCTAAGATAATGGGAATAGAGAGAAGAAAAGAAAAGCGCGCACAGCTTTCTCGCGTAAGTCCAAGCATTAGTCCTGCGGTCATGGTAATGCCCGAACGGGACGTACCCGGAATCAGTGCCATTACTTGCGCGAGGCCTATAATTACCGCTTGCTTCAAATTAAGCTTTTCGAGGGGTTTATTACGTTTCGCCGTTGCATCTGCATACCAGAGCACTGCGCCAAAGAACAATGTTGTCGCGGCAATGACTAGCGCGGTTCGGGCGTTCTCTTCAATCCAACCTTTGAGTAAAAAGCCAACAATGACGGCAGGAATAGTGGCTACAATAACGTACCACGCTAATTTACTGTTTTGTGTTTGGTGTCGGGTAAACCCTTTCGTTACCCAATCGACGGTCATATTAGCGATGTCAGCCCTAAAGTAAATCATCACCGCCAGCAAACTTCCTACGTGTACCGCCACATCAAAGGCTAACCCTTGATTCACCCAGCCAAGCAACTCGGCGGGCAGTAGCAAATGCCCAGAACTACTAATAGGAAGAAATTCGGTTATTCCTTGTATAATCGCTAAAATAATTATTTCAAACAGTGTCATTACACAGCCTACTTCCAGTTAAACTCTACAGGCCATAATGCCTGCTTGGTTTTATCAAATGCTTGCCACATCTGGCTATATGATTTTTGCGTAACGGGATGAATGTCGTTAGGCAATAACTCAGCAAGCGGCCACAACACAAATGCGTTATACGTAATTTCTTCGCGAGGTAAAATAACAGGCGATTGTGTGACGACGTTATCGTAAGTGAGCAAGTCTAAATCAAGGGTGCGTGAACAAAATTTCTTTTCACCATGCTTTCTTCCGTTATCTTTTTCTATATTTTTTAGCGCTTTACATACATCTTCGATAGCCAGATGTGTGTGAGCGCTAACAACCAAGTTATAAAACGGACTACCTTGAAACCCAACAGATTCACTTTCATACACCGACGAACACAACACCTTTTCAAAGGTCGCCTTCAAGGCTTTTATTGCCTGATTGGTGTAGTGCGTTCTATCGATATTAGAACCAACGCTAATCAAAATATGATGGGATGCCATTAATTACGCTCTTTACATAGCTGTACCGCGACGGTTTTAGCATTGGGCAGAATATTAGGCTTAACGATTTTTACCGTGATATGCATCACATTAAATTGCGCAAGTACTTCATCCATTACCCGATTACCGAAGGCTTCGAGAAGCTCGAACGTACTGTCCTGCCCTACTTGTGTAATGCAATCAGCGACCTTGGCGTAATCAATGGTATCTGCAACATTATCAGACACCATAGCGGCTTCTAAATCGGCTTCAAGCGTAACGTCCAGTAATAGTTCTGTCAGTCGTTCACGCTCCCAGTCGTATACGCCAATCAGCGTTTTTACGGCTAACCCTGTTATAAATATCTTTCCCATAAACCTATTCAAATTATTGATACTACTGGTCTTACAACTACGCCAAAACTCGCTTCGAGGTATTACAACGCTGGAATAACCCTATTGAATGAAGTAGTTTACGACTAATTGCTGAACGTAGCGTTCGAATTTGTTCAACTATACCGCTCTACGGATACCGTGGGCAACCTGACAAACGCATTTCGGTTAATAATGTGGGTAAAGGGTGTAACACCGACGCAATAACACATTATTTGGTAATGGGTTAAAAAATAACACGCACCCAACGTAACAAGGTGATGATGACGAGTTTTATGGTTTCCCTTATTCTGCTTATGGCCTGTGTCGCCTATTTACTTGGCTCGCTCTCAAGTGCCGTTGTGATAAGCCGTGCATTTAACCTTCCCGACCCTCGTACTGCAGGCTCTAAAAACCCTGGCGCCACCAATGTATATCGCCTCGGAGGCAGAATTCCGGCATTGCTCGTACTGGTAATGGATATTCTTAAAGGAACCATTCCTGTATACGCGAGTTATTTCTTCAACATAGAGCCTGTGTGGCTTGGTCTTATCGCTATTGCCGCCTGCTTAGGCCATATTTATCCATTATATTTTGGTTTTAAAGGCGGTAAAGCCGTTGCTACCGCCTTTGGCGCAATGCTCCCCATTGGCCTCGATTTGGCAGGGCTATTGATTTTAAGTTGGATTATCGTGGTTTTTTTAACGGGCTACTCATCGCTTGGTGCACTTATTGCCGTATCACTTGCACCGCTTTTTACATGGCTAATTAAACCGCTGTACACAGTACCCGTGGCGATGTTGAGTTTACTTATCATTGTCAGGCACAAAGAGAATATCGTTCGGTTAGTAAAGGGCGCTGAAGGTAAAATTTGGGATAAAGGCAACACCAAAGAGTGACGAGCGCTATATCGCGCTCGTTTGTGAAAGGTGTTCTACTCTGTCAACGCCTGTTTCAACACCGAGATTTCTGCATCAACGGGGGTTAGCAAGCCTAGCCCAAGAATATCTGCAATTGTTGGATAGATTTCTAAATTACTGAATTCGCCAATGACTTTCCCCTCATGAAAACTAGGCCCTGCTGCAACAAACAATGCCCCCATATCAGGGTGCGTGTTGACGTAACCGTGCCCTCCCTTGCTGACATGACTAGGTTGCGCAGAAACAAATCGCGCTGGCGGCGCAATTTCCACAACGAGATCACCCGTTCTTGACGACGCAGAAAAGTGCCTCATTGCGCGCGCTGCTTCGCTCAATACTTGAAAGCGTCCATTTGCAATGTTGCTAAGGCGTTTTCTCTCTGCTTCAACCTCATCATGTGTAACGCCGGGCTTAGCATAGATACTGATTTGTGCCCCTTCATTTTCATAGACAAAGGTGTCAGGAATGTTCAGCTCTGTATCACTAAGTTGCTGTGTGTCATCGACAGGGGTCATGCCATGATCTGAGACAATGATAAGGTCGACATTAATAGGCAGCGCCTTTAATTTGTTGTAAAAATCACCGACAAGCTTATCGAGTTTTTGCACTGCTGCGCGCGTTTTAGCCGACGTTGGGCCCTCATCATGCCCTACCGTATCGATGAGCGAAAAATAGCCTGCAATGAATGTAGGGCGAGCAACCTTAGGCAATGAGAGCCACGTTAACATTTGCTGTACCCGCTGTTCGTAGTCAGCATATTTTGAATAGTGATAATGGTATGTGGGGGTTGCACCACCAATACGCGCGTCTGACTCCGGCCAGAAAAACGTCGCTGCCTTACCCCCGTTAAACTCAACAAGGTTCCACAGTGGCGTGGCATTTATCCAAGTGCTATCGTCTTTGCCTAACCCTAAACGATATCGACTGTACTTGCCTTTTCTTATTCTGTCTTTGTCATAAAACGCATTGTTTACGATACCGTGGTTGGTAGGGTGTAAGCCGGTTACAATCGAAATGTGGTTTGGAAACGTGTTAGCGGGATATACCGGCTGCATAGACGTAGCGCGAACCCCTTCATCTGCTATACGCTTTATATTTTTTGCATCGTGCAAATCGATATAGTCGTGTCGAAACCCATCTAAAGATAACAATACGACGTGTTTTACAGCCTCTTGGTTTTTGACGATATCACCATCAACACTTGCAGCCTGTGCGCCGCGAAACAAAACAAAAGAAAGCCCCACCAGTAGATAAAAAGATAAACGCTGCATAACGTACCCTTGCTCCGGTCAAAAATAGTGTCGTAAACGTTTAAATTGCACTTAACGAATCAAGCGGCCAACGAGGTTTTGCTTGCGAGGAAAGCGCGAGGGTTTCTCCTGCTTTCAATCGCTGCATACCTGCATAAGCGATCATCGCACCATTATCCGTACAGTACGCCAAGCTTGGATAAAATACCTCGCCTTGCATCGACGCCATCAGTGTTTTCATTTTTTCACGAAGCATTGTATTTGCACTTACGCCGCCAGCGATAACAAGACGTTTCATTCCGGTCTGCTTTAACGCACGCTTACATTTGATAATAAGGGTGTCAATCACCGCTTCTTGAAACGCATAAGCAATATTTGCCTTCGTTTGCTCGCTACCATCAGCCGCTCTGATGGTGTTGGCAGCAAATGTTTTTAACCCGCTAAAACTAAAATCTAAGCCTGGACGGTCTGTCATTGGCCTTGGAAACTTATAATGACCGGGCTCACCTTTTTCTGCCAATTTGGCTAGCAAAGGACCGCCTGGGTAGTCTAGACCCAATAATTTCGCTGTTTTATCAAATGCTTCACCAGCTGCATCGTCAATAGATTCACCAAGCACTTCATACCGGCCAATACCTTCAACGTTAACCAGCATGGAATGACCACCCGACACTAACAGAGCAATGAAAGGAAACGCCGGCGCATCGTCTTCTAGCATCGGCGCAAGCAAATGTCCTTCCATATGATGAACACCCACCGCAGGCACGCCCCATGCGTAGGCTAGTGAGCGCCCTACCGACGACCCCACTAACAATGCGCCTACCAGTCCGGGCCCTCGCGTAAACGCGATACCGTCGATATCTGACGGTGTACTGTTTGCGTCTTTAAGGGCTTTTTCGATAAGCGGAACTATCTTTCTTACGTGATCACGTGAGGCCAGCTCGGGGACAACGCCACCATAATCAGCGTGCAATTTAACCTGGCTATAAAGCTCGTGAGACAGCAATCCTTGGTGATCGTCGTAAACGGCGATCCCCGTTTCATCACAGGACGTTTCTATTCCTAATATACGCATGGTGTAGAGCCTTTCAACAAAGTTTCTGATATTGGTTGCACTAATCACTGGCGATCCTTGACGATCGCAGGTAAAATCTCGCCGCCGCGAATACATGATGTCTTTTTTCAAAGAAATAGTTGTTGTTTTGCAGGGCTAGGTCTCAATTAATGAGCGCAGAGTTTACCTGTAAACCCTTATTCTTGGAATGCTGATTAAGTTAATTAGGTTATATTGGCTATTTTTTAGCAATTCGTCCTTTACTTTTTCTGTAGATATGATTAGAATTTCGCACCATTTTTAACCCGGGTGGCCTTTTTTAGCGCACAATTTACCCGGAATTACACAGCAAAAGTTTTGAGGTGAGTGTTTAATGCCTATCGTTAAAGTTAGAGAAAACGAGCCGTTTGATGTAGCGCTGCGTCGTTTTAAGCGTTCTTGTGAAAAAGCAGGTGTACTTTCAGAAGTACGTCGTCGTGAATTCTTCGAAAAGCCTACTTGGGAACGCAAGCGTAAGAAAGCAGCTGCGAAGAAGCGTCATCTGAAGAAGCTAGCTCGTGAAAACGCACGTCGCGTAAAACTCTACTAAAACAGGGTTACTCTACGAGTTTGAAAGGTGTTGCATTTGCAGCACCTTTTTCGTTTCTGGGTCTATAAAATTACAACCATTACCATCTAGGAAAGTATTATGGCGTTAATCGACGACTTAAAATCTGCCCAAAAAGATGCAATGCGAGCAAAAGACAAGCTTCGTCTGGGTACCATTCGCATGGCACTTGCAGCCATCAAGCAAAGAGAAATTGACGAGCAAATCACATTAGACGATACAGCAATACTGGCTGTATTGATTAAAATGGTTAAGCAGCGTCAAGATGCCGCATCACAATTCGATGCCGCTAACCGCGAAGACTTGTCATCTAAAGAGCGAGAAGAAATTGTCGTGTTAGAAGACTTTCTTCCACAACCGCTAAGCGATGATGAAATTGCTACGCTTATCAATGAAGCCATGGCCGCCACGAGCGCGTCTGGCATGCAAGATATGGGTAAAGTAATGGGCGTGTTGAAACCGAAGGTTCAAGGCAGAACCGATATGGGCGCCTTGAGCGGAAAAATTAAAGCGCGACTTAACGCTTAACTCGCGCTTTTTTTACCATCATGCCTGATGAAGAGGGTAGTCAACGATAAATGTTGTCTACCATTCTCATTTCTTAACTTCCCTGTTAAAGTGTTGCTCGTTTTATTTATTTGAACTTCTTATGGCCGGAAAGATACCTCGCGATTTCATTGATGATTTACTCTCTCGCACCGACGTTGTTGATGTTGTTGACAGTAGAGTAAAACTCAAAAAAGCAGGTAAGAACTACCAAGCCTGCTGTCCGTTTCACAACGAAAAGTCCCCTTCTTTTACCGTTAGCCAAGACAAACAGTTTTATCACTGCTTTGGATGCGGCGCTCATGGCAACGCCATTTCATTTATGATGGAGTTTGATCGCTTAGAGTTTGTAGAAGCGATTGAAGAGCTTGCGCGTTTTCACGGGTTAGAGGTACCGCGAGAGAAAGGTGCTCGGCCTGCAATGAGCGAGGAAAAGAAGCAGCAGCAACAAGATGACTATACGCTGATGGAGAACGTTACCCGTTTTTTTCAACAGCAGCTTCGGCAAAACAGCAAGAGCAAAAAAGCAATAGACTATTTAAAACAGCGAGGGCTTAGCGGCGATATCGTTAAGCAGTGGGAAATAGGCTATGCGCCCGACAGCTGGGACGCAGTGTTATCGGCCTTTGGCACAGACGCCGCGCGCGTTAAGCAGCTTATCGACTTGAAGCTGGTTAACCAAAATGATCAGGGACGTCGTTACGACTTTTTCCGCGACCGCATCATGTTTCCTATACGTGATAAACGAGGACGCGTGGTTGGATTCGGCGGTCGTGTGCTTGATGACGGTGGTCCAAAATATCTCAACTCTCCTGAAACCCGTATCTTTCACAAAGGGCATGAGCTCTTTGGATTTTACCATACCCGTCAGCAAAACCGGCAGCTTGACCATATTATGGTGGTTGAGGGGTACATGGACGTTGTCGCACTCAGCCAGTTTGATATTAACATAGCAACCGCTGCACTCGGCACTGCGACGACACCTGAACATATTCAGATGTTAGTGCGCGCTACCCCACATATTGTCTGTTGTTATGACGGCGACCGTGCAGGACGTGAAGCCGCGTGGCGAGCTTTAGAAAACGCACTTCCCTCGCTAAAAGATGGCGTAAGGCTCTCGTTTTTGTTTCTTCCCGATGGTGAAGACCCCGACACCATGGTAAGAAAAGTCGGTAAAGCAGATTTTCTTTCTCTTCTTGATAATGCTATGCCGCTCTCACGGTTCTTTTTTGAGAACCTACTGAAAACCCATAGTATTGGTACCGCCGAAGGAAAAATTGCTCTGAAAAAGGCTGCAATGCCGTTGATCGAGAGCACACTGGGTCAAGACCAAAAGCAGATGTTGCTCGAAGAGTTAGCCAAGCATACCGGCGAGTTCGACCGGTTTAAACTTCAACAAGACATTTCTAAGGCAAACGGTAGCGCAGGCAAACCCGGGTATTCAGCAAACAAACATCAAGTGGGTAAGGCGCGCCTCTCTCCGCTTAGAATGCTTATTCGTTTACTACTAGATAACCCATCTTTAGCGATAGCGTGTGATGAGGTTCAGCCTAGTATTTTTGCAGGAAGTGATGCTGCAGGCATGGATTTACTTCAAGACGTTCATGCGTATTGTGCTGCCTACCCGTCGGCCACCACTGCCCAGCTAGTTGAAAACTTCCGTAATCATCCCCATTCTACTACTATCGCGAAATTACTGTTACAAGAACACCTTGTAAATGATGAGGACGCAAGCCGAGTATATAGCGACAGTTTTGCTCGACTCCTCGATTGGCATTTTGACAGCCGTATTGAAACATTAATTTCTCGCTCACGGGTTCAACCGCTTACCAAAGCGGAAAAGGAAGAACTGAACCTGTTGATGAAAGAGCGACAGAAAAGTTGACCACTAGGTCGATGGTCTGTCTTGACAAAAGCTGGCTAAAAAATCAGCCACCAATCTGGTAAAACCACTGGTACTTCTGCTATACTGGCGTATTCGCTGCACGAATAAGAAACACCTAAACGTGAACAAAATGGCAGCAAGACAAGTAGCAAAGATATAGCCGAACAAATCGGGCAAAACCAAACCCGAGCAGATGTGCACCGTGAAAATGTCACGTGGCATCGTGCGAAAGCGGCATTGATGCAACAGCAGTACTACAGAAGAGGGGAACATGCTTCGTGCATTGTTGTCTTTCTATTGCAAACTAATTGAATGTGAGAAGTGTAGGTTATATGGCGCAAAGCAAGCAGTCTCAGATTAAGCTCCTGATTGCAAAGGGTAAAGAGCAAGGGTATTTGACCTTTGCAGAAGTTAACGACCACCTGCCGCAAGATATCGTCGATTCTGATCAAATCGAAGATATTATCCGCATGATCAACGACATGGGAATTCAAGTTTCTGAATCAGCACCTGATTCGGATGAGCTTCTTATGCAAGAAGCAACAGCTGATGAAGACGCAGCTGAAGCAGCGGCTCAGGCATTGGCAACGGTTGAAAGTGAAATTGGCCGTACTACCGACCCTGTGCGCATGTATATGCGTGAGATGGGTACCGTTGAACTATTAACACGTGAAGGCGAAATTGAAATCGCCAAGCGTATTGAAGACGGGATCAACCAGGTACAATGCTCAGTTGCAGAATATCCTGAAGCGATAACGTACTTGCTAGACCAATGGGATTTGTATGAAGCAGAAGAAATTCGCATAAGCGATATTATCTCTGGCTTTGTCGATCCTAATGAAGAACAAGACCTTGCTCCTACTGCTACGCACGTCGGTTCTGAGTTATCGGAAGAAGAACTCGATGACGAAGATGATGACGACGATGACGATGATGAAGAAGAAGATACAGGCGTAGATCCTGAGCTTGCTCGTGCTAAATTTGGTGCGTTGCGAGACCAGTACATTAAAGCACGCGATGTAATTGAGAAGAAAGGTCGTTCTCACGCTGCTGCGCGCGAGCAGATAAACGCATTAAGCGAAGTGTTTAAAGAATTCCGCCTTGTTCCTAAGCAATTCGATCGTATGGTTAAAAACATGCGTGCGATGATGGAAAAAGTAAGAATTCAAGAACGCTTGGTCATGAAGTTCTGCGTTGTTAACGCCAAAATGCCTAAGAAAGATTTCATCAAGGCATTCGCTGGAAATGAAACGTCTACCGCATGGTTGCACAAAGCAGTTAAAGCCAAAACGGCTTACTCTGATGCCTTAGCGACCAACCAAGAAGAAATTGAACGCTGTATCAGCAAAATGAACCAGGTTGAACAAGAAACCGGGTTGGTTATTTCTGATATAAAAGATATTAACCGTCGTATGTCGATTGGCGAAGCGAAAGCACGCCGCGCGAAGAAAGAGATGGTTGAAGCTAACTTACGTCTTGTTATTTCAATCGCTAAGAAGTACACAAACCGTGGTTTACAATTCTTGGACCTTATCCAAGAAGGTAATATCGGTTTGATGAAAGCGGTCGATAAGTTTGAATACCGTCGTGGTTATAAGTTTTCAACGTATGCTACATGGTGGATTCGTCAGGCTATCACTCGCTCAATCGCCGACCAGGCTCGTACTATCCGTATTCCAGTACACATGATTGAGACGATTAACAAGCTAAACCGTATCTCGCGTCAAATGCTTCAAGAAATGGGTAGAGAGCCTACACCGGAAGAATTGTCTGAGCGCATGTTAATGCCTGAAGATAAGATCCGTAAGGTCCTTAAAATTGCAAAAGAGCCTATTTCGATGGAAACGCCTATCGGTGACGATGAAGATTCACATCTTGGTGACTTTATCGAGGACAGCACGATTATTCAGCCCCTCGATTCAGCGACTGGCGGTAGCCTTAAAGGTGCAACGCAAGAAGTTCTTGCTGGGTTAACCGCACGTGAAGCTAAAGTACTTCGTATGCGTTTCGGTATCGATATGAACACCGACCATACACTTGAAGAAGTAGGTAAGCAGTTTGACGTTACGCGTGAGCGTATTCGTCAGATTGAAGCAAAGGCATTACGTAAACTACGTCATCCTAGCCGCTCTGAGCAACTACGCAGTTTCTTAGACGAATAAGACAACGTGGTAATACCAATAACATAATCAAAATCCCCTGCTTGTCAGGGGATTTTTTTATGTGGCAATCCACCATTAGCTTTTCTGACAATGTGGCCTAGTGGTATTTCCTCATTGGCGCAGATACAAAAACGCCCCAGTTAATGGGGCGCTTTTTTTTACTATTGTTACGTTGAATGAGCCGTCTGTTACACTCTAAACTGCTTAGCAATTGACTCTAAGTGTTGTGCTAAATCGGCTAACTCATTACACATAGTACCCAGTTCGCCAGAGCGACTCGCGGTTTGTTCGGTACGCTCATGAATTTCATCAACGTGACGCACAATGTCTACCGCTACCGTACGCTGGTCTTCGGTGTTATGCGCAATCTGTTCGTTCATTTGGTTAATACGTCCAATCGTACTGGTAATGGTTTCTAAGCTAACGCCCGCTTTATTAGCCGTATCAACGCTGCTGCCTGCTTGCTCAGTCCCTCTCGCCATTACTTCAACCGCAGAATGTGCTGCATTTTGTAGTTGCTCTATAGTGCTTTGAATTTCTTCTGTCGATTGCTGCGTTCTAGAGGCAAGCGTACGTACCTCATCAGCAACCACTGCAAACCCTCTACCTTGCTCACCAGCACGCGCCGCCTCGATAGCCGCGTTTAGCGCCAGTAAGTTGGTTTGTTCAGCAATACCTTTAATAACGTCTAGTACCGAGCCCACTTTGTTTGAGTCAGACTCTAAACGCGCGATTACATCGGCCGTTTCACGCACGTTGTCGGCTAGCTGCTGAATACTCGACACCGTTTGCTGCACAATTTGACGGCCTTCGCTTGCCGCGCTCGTCGCTTCGTTCGCGTCTCCTGCCGCTTGCGCTGCGCTATGCGCTACACCGTCTACTGACCCGCTCATTGTATCAACGGCACGCTTCGCGTTGGTCGCAGACTGCTGTTGAACGTCAATCGTGCGCTGCGTTTCCTCGGTAAGACCGCGAAGGTTCTGTGCAAGATTTGAAAGAGGCAGGCTTGCTTCTACTACGTCTTTTACCACGCCTTGAAGTTTATCCATAAATTGGTTGAACCAGTGTACCAGGTCACCAATCTCATCTTCACTGTTAGTAGCGATACGAACCGTTAAGTCGCCGTTTTCCTGCGCGATGTCTTTTAACGAACGCACCACATCGTCGATACTTTTCTTTATCCCTCTAACAATAGGAATAGCCGTTGCGAACAAGAGTAACGTTACCACGATTGTCATCAGCACACCGGTGCTTATAAGCGACGTGTTGGCCGAATCAGTATTTTCAAAAGACTTTTCAAAGGCTGCTTGTTGCTCATCTCTAAAACGCGTCATTGCCGCAATAACCGCGTCATAAGAACTGTTCATTTCAGATGAAAGCTGCCCGAGTCGGCTAAAATCAGCGGTACCATTTACCATTGATTGCGACACATCAAACGCAGTATCAAAGTACGTGTCAAAACCGTCTGAAATTTTTGAAATATCACCACGAAATTCTGGACTGATATTAGCAATACGGTCTAACCCCGATTTTGCTTCGGTTACCAAATCTTTCGCAGCTTGCAATGTATCTTGGTCACCGGTGGTTACCGCGCTACTTAATGTATCGCGTACTTTTTGCATTTCGACTAATGTAGATGCCGACAGTTGCAAAGCAGGAAACTGCACTTTTTGTACTTTTTCAAGAATATCGCCATTGTTTAACGCGGTGTAAATGGTGATGAGCAAGTAAATAATAAAGCTCAAAGCCGCTATTCCCGGTATTAAGAAGATTTTTGTCGCTATAGGCATTTTCTTCAAAAAGTTCATTTGCAATCTCACTGTTACGTCGTTTCAATGGCGCTTGGACTAACGCTGTCCGTAATGCGACCCTATTATTATATATCTTCTAAATGTTGAAAAACTTTAGAAAAAATTCACGCTTATCGCAAACGATAAGCGTGAATAAGCGGTAACGTAAATGTAACTTAGAACGTGTAGTTCAAGCCAACGCGAAGCAACGTAGCGTCGTTAGCATCATTCAGCTGGTCTCCATACCACGTTACGTCAGCTTTTAGCGCGAAACCTGGTTCTACGTCGTAACGAAGACCCGCGGTTACCGCATCTACATCGAGGGCTTGCTGCGCCGCGATACCTGAAGCAATTTGATAAACACCAGCCCATGTTGCATCAGTTACTGCATCACCGGTTGCAATTGTCGGTGGTAGTGCAGCCACTAGACCTAGTTGAGCAGCATTATCACCCTCTTCACGCTCATAGGTAATATGCGGTGTGAACTTACCGAAACGCATACCCGCTGTTACATACCATGCTTTGTTGTCGGCAATAATAGCGCCATCAACTTCGGTTTGCGTATATTCAGCACCAATGAACCAGTCGTATTTATCAATATCTACGGCAACTTCAAAGAACGTACCGGTATCTTCATCTACACTAAAACCGGCGGCAGCAGTGCTCGCTGATGGAATGAATGCGCCAAACGCCGCAACACCATCTACAAATGCGTCAAACTCTTCGTTTGCTGCGCTTGTCTTACCGCGTGCAACAAGTGTTCTTGCACTAAACCAGTCTCTTGTTACTTCAAATGACAGAGCAAGTACATTTTCAAGCTCTAGTGCCGCAGGTGTTCCAGAGATTGTAGTATCAGCTTGTACACGACCTGTTGTGAACTGCGCGCCATATTCCCAATCACCAGAATAATTTGAGTAATCTATGCGCACACCGTCTATATTATTAAAGTCGATGCCATAAACAGAATCTGGCGGTGTAAGCCAATGGTAAGAGTAACCAACATCGAGTGACGCTGAATACTTAAACAATGGCATACGAAGACGACCTGCACTGATGCTTGTTGTATTGCTAAGCGCATAAGTCATGTATGCCCACTCGAAGTCGGCGCTATAATCATCACGGCCACGACCCACAAGCTGTGCAGTCGCAGATAGTTTGTCGCTTACTTCGCCACGAACTTGTAGACCAAACACACTGGCTGGGTCAAAGTTAAAGTCGCTGTCATAATCGTATACAGATTCATTGTCATCTAACGTCATACCACCGATGAGGTTAGCGAATCCATTGATTTGGACATCTGCAAAAGACGGCGCAGCCACTACACTGGCAATTGATAAAAGTGCTAATTTGGTTTTCATACGTATTCCTTAAATTCTCTAAGCTAGTAGTTAAAATGTAGCCACAACACGAACGGTATCGTTCACTGCGCCAGCATCAACGTAACCAATTGCGCCAGGATTACCTGCCACATCAGCAATAACAGCAGCGTCGTTAGCTAATGCTTTAGGAGGCTGCCCTTTTCCAGTGAATACTAGCTTAGACCAAAATGCGGTAAGTTGAGACGCCGACTTTTTAAGTACTTTGTCGTTAAACTCATCTGTCGCAGGTGAACCTTCAGCAAGCGCAACAGGCGTTGCTTGCGTACCACCAGGGAAAGCTTTTGCTTTATTCAAAAATAGACGGCTTATTGAATCTTTGTCCAATGCGTCACCATTACTTGGATGAACAATTACTGCGACATCGGCGAATGCCATGCTGCTGCATAACGTTGCAGCAAGTAACCATATTTTCATTGTGTGTCCTCAAGAGTATTACGTTACTAAAGTAGGAGCTTTCATCACTCTCTTGTCATTTTAATACTGCTTTATCTTCGGCATTGCACCTTCACGGCACAGCAGAAATACAACTGACATAAGTATTAGCGAAGAACAATAATTTTGCCAATTCATCAGGTATATAGATTGCAAATATTAAAAGTACAAGCGCTTCAGTGGTGTGAAAGCGGTAATATTTGGCGTGCAGTTTAAGGCACTTGATAAGATAAACAATTATACTAAAAGACTATTTTCAAACTTACGTTTGAAAATACATACGCCTGCACATTGCATCAGGGTAACGAAAGAAACAAAGTCTCTATTAATCAAAACCTTGAAAAAATTCACACACAAAAACGCGCTCAAAAAAACGCCAGAAAGGTATAAATAAGAATAAGTATTAAGATGTATTCTTTGCAAAAAATCGCATTAAATTTGTGCCGAAATGGACATATGCGACAATATTGACTGTTTATCGCATAGGATCAAAAAAGGAAGCGCAATGCTTCCTTTTTTCACTTAAGCTAAAAACAACCATGCCGACAACACACGACGCAGGTTATTCCTCTCCTTTCTTATAAGGAATAGCGTCATTGAGTTTTTCAATTTCATGTGTTCGCTGTAACGGAGAGCCTGTGCTTCTAGCCAACCAACTATAAGCCGTTGGCACAACATAAAGTGTCATAAACGCAGAAACTAACACGCCAGCGAAAATGACCATACCAATCACCATTCGGCTTTCAGCTCCTGGTCCGGACGCCAGCACGAGGGGCAATGAACTAAACACTGTAGTAAACCCGGTCATCACAATAGGCCTTAGCCTTTGCGTCGCCGCTCGTTTAAGGGCAGCTTCGAACTCTAAGCCCGCATCTCGCAATTGGTTAGCAAACTCTACAATTAAAATACCATTTTTGGCTGCAAGACCAATTAACATGACCAGCCCTATTTGGCTGTAAATGTTTAAGGTCATGTCTGCGAAGTATAACCCTATAAATGCACCTACTAACGCAAGTGGCACCGTTAACATGATGACGAGTGGGTGGATCCAGCTTTCAAATTGTGCAGCCAAGATTAAGTAGGTGACCGCAAGCGCTAAAATAAATACGTAAACGAACGAGTTCCCCGCCTCTTGATATAGCTGCGACTCACCCTTGTAATCGATTGACGCCGTGTCTGGCAATTCTGTTCTTACAATATTTTCTAACTCGGCAAGCGCATCGCCTAAGGTAAAGCCGTCTGCAAGGTTTGCAGAAATAGTAATAGCACGCATTCTATTGTAACGATTTAGTCTTGACGACGTTGCTTGCTCTGAGAAAGACAACAAATTGTCCATTGGAATAAGCTCGCCGGTTCTTGATGAACGAACATACAAGTTATCTATACTATTTGGGCTTCTGAAATCGTCTTCGATGCCTTCGATGATGACATCATACTCCTCGCCTCTGTCGAGGAATGTTGATACACGACGCTGACCTAACATGACCTCTAAAGTCCTGCCAATATCGCTTATAGACACGCCCAGGTCTGCTGCTCGGTCTCTGTCGATATTCACCAGCAACTGCGGCGACGTTTCCTTGTAATCAGAATCTAAACGCACGAAATTTGGGTTTTCAGGCGCCTTATTCATGACGATATTTCGCCATTCAACTAAGTTCTCATAGGTATCACCTTGCAGCACGAACTGGACAGGACGACCAAACCCTCCTCCTGAAATACCGCTTCGCATGATTGCAAACGCTCTAACGTCAGGCACTTGGGTAAGCTTGCCACTAATTTCATTCATAAGGTCGAACGTGCTGAAATCTCGTTCATCCCAATCAGCCGTGCCAACAATAGCAATACCAGCATTTCCACCGAAACCTGGTGTTCTAACCAATAGCCTATTGATTTTACCGCTTTCGCGGTAGGGCATCAGCACGTCTTCGATTTGCTTCAAGTTTGAGGCATTACTTTCAAAGCTTGCCCCTTCTTGCGCATTCATCAAAATAAAGAAGTTACCTCTATCTTCTCGAGGTACAAATTCGCTCGGAATTTTTTCTGATAGTTGTACCGTTGCAATGACCGCAACAATAAGTAATACAACCATTAATAACGGCTGATGTAAGGTTTTTGCTAAGCTTTTAAAATAACGGGCTTCTATGCCTCGAAACCCTTTATCCATCCACGCACCAAAACCTGATGAACGCTCTCGCTTCTTCAAAATTTTTGATGCCATCATGGGTGAAAGTGTTAGCGCAGTGAAGCTTGAAAACGCCACCGCAGCGGCGATGGCGAGTGCAAATTCAGTGAATAGCCTGCCTATATTTCCTTCAAGGAAAACTAAGGGCACAAATACGGATATCAACACTAATGTGGTCGCAATAACGGCAAACCCAACCTCTCTTGCTCCTCGGTAAGCGGCAAGAATAGGTGGCTCTCCCATCTCAATTCGGCGGTAAACATTTTCAAGTACTACAATGGCATCATCGACGACCAACCCGATAGCTAATACCATCGCGAGTAATGTCAGTAGGTTAATGGAGAAACCTAACGTATACATCACAATAAAGGCACCAATCAGTGACACGGGGACCGTTACCGCAGGAATTAGGGTTGCACGAATATTACCCAAGAATACATAGATGACTATAACCACCATAAGCATAGCAATAGCCAATGTCTCATAGACTTCATTTATCGACGCTTCGATAAATACAGACGAGTCATAGCTAGGCACGATAAAGATGTTATCCGGTAGGCTCTCTTCAATTTTCGCAACTTGTAACTTTGCTGCACGGGCAACGTCTAGTGTGTTGGCTTTTGATTGCTTGATAATACCCAAGCCAATCATGTTAACGCCGTCGCCACGGAATTCTGTTTCGTCGTCTTCGGCTGCAAGTTCGACGGTGGCCAACTCACCTAAACGGACCAAATACCCGTTATCGTCTACGGCTACGGTAAGGGCCGCGAAATCATCCGGGGTCAAGAACGTTCGTGCGACTCTTACTTCAAAATTTCTATCTGTCGACTCTACTTCTCCAGCCGGTAGCTCGACATTCTCTGCTCGAATGACACTTTCAACATCGGCTACTGTTATGCCGCGCGCCGCCATCGCATTTCTATCTAAAAATACTTTCATGGCATAACGTCGACCACCGCCGATTTGAACCCGTGCTACGCCATCAACGATGGACAGTCGGTCTACCAAGAAGCGTTCTGCGTAATCGGTAAGTTCCATGGTGTTTAAGTTCGTACTTCGTAGGTTGTACCACACCACAGCACTTTCGTCTGAGTTTGCTTTTGATACCTCAGGCGGATCGGCTTGATCGGGTAAATTGTTAAGTGCTCGGCTAACGCGCTCTCGTACGTCGTTTGCCGCGGCATCAATATCTCGAGACAGCTTAAACTCAATCGTGATGTCTGAACGGCCATTGCGCGAAGTAGACGTGATATTTTTTATCCCCTCAATACCGCTTATTCTGTCCTCTAGCAGTTGGGTAATTCGGGTCTCAACAATATTCGCCGATGCGCCTGTGTACGTTGTGTTGACAGAAACGATAGGAGGGTCAATGTCAGGGTACTCTCTTAACGAAAGCATAGACACCGCGACCACACCAAAAATAATAAGGAGTAGGTTGGCAACGGTAGCAAAAACCGGGCGTTTTACAGAAATATCCGAAAGCAACATACGCTTATACCCCGTCGCTTTCGCTAATGACTGACACTGGAGATTGGTCACGTACTCTTAGCGTTCCCTCGGTAATGACTGCGTCTCCTTCATTCAAGCCCGACAAGATTTGAACGATGCCTGGGCGACGTTCACCTAACACCACTTCTCTTTCGTAAGCAACATTGTCTTTTACGACATAAATAAACTGTTTATCTTCAACTGGCACCAGTGCTTTTTCTGGGATCACCAACGTATTGAGCACCTTTTTTTCAACGACAATGGTTAACAACATGCCGGGGCGAAGCTTGCTATCTTGGTTATCAATGGTTGCTCGAACTTGAATAGCGCGGCTTATGGGGTCAAGCCTGGTATCAATATTAGAAATAACACCATTAAACACTTCAGACGGATAGGCAACAGACGTAGCAGCAATACTCTGCCCTTTCTCAAGGCTTGCCAACTGATTTTCTGCGACACTAAAATCAACCTTAACAATACTAATATCATCCAATGTGGTGATAACATCAGCGGGGCGAACAAGCGAACCTTTACTGACCGCCCTCACCCCTAAAAGTCCATTAAAAGGTGCACGGATTTGCATGTCATCGAGCTGCGCTAAAGCAACATCTAGCTGCGCTTCTAACGCTTTCACTCTCGCCTGTTGTTCATCGAGGAGTTGCTCAGATGCTGCACTTGACTGCCTTAAGTCAGTAATCCGTGAAAACTGCCGTTTTGCTTCTGCAATATTTGCTTTGAGCTCTTCTACGCGGGCAAGCTCTTCTTGATTATTCAACTGAATAAGGACATCACCACTTTTTACACGGTCTCCATCATCAAAGTTAACCGACCGAATCGTTTCTGTCACTTGGGCGGTAATCGTCACCGACTCGTTTGCTGTCGCCGTTCCGAGCGATTCAATAGTAATGGCCAAGGCCTGTTGACGGGCTACCGTGGTTTTGACCGGCGTTGCTTTGGCGCTATATGCTTTACTTTGCTCTTCAGCGGGAAGGTTTAGATACACAACCACCGCAGCCAACAACACCACCGCGATCATCAGCGGAGAAAAACTCGAACGTGAAAACATAACCTTTCCTATTGGTAAAAGTACGCCGCGTGATACATTACCCGCGTTACGCTAACCTTTGGCATTAAATGCAGTAGCTGATGTGCTATCGTTCTATCGCCAAGGCTTTTTATTGTTTCTTTTATATACGTAGTATTTTACCTAAACTAATGCATATCAATTTTCGCTTATCATTCATTTTGGTAGTTTTAACGCTTTTGGGCTGTGATGCTGAGCCTCCCTCCTCGCCTGCGTGCCGAAACGTGCTGCAACATGATGAATTTACCTCCTCATTATCTCGTGCAGCAGGGTGCGTCATTGTGACTGAAGGTAAAATGCTATTTATCACCCATCGGTTATCTGGGAAGTTAGATATTCCGGGCGGTGGGCAGGATGATAATGAATCATTAGCCTGTACTGCGCATCGAGAAACCTGGGAAGAAACAGGGTTTAATGTAGAGGTGAATGATGTAGTAGGTACAACGTCAAAGGGTATGACGCTGTTTTCCTGCCATCTTGATGCAGGTATTGCAAAGCTACCCGACGCCTTCGCGCCACCGCCATGGAGAAAAATAGAAGTCATCTCGCTTCAAAAACACGACCCCTTCACGCTTACGCATGATGCGCTTCGCTTTCCTGATGATCTTATTCCATTGCGAGATGCTTTTATAGTGCATGATGATATAAGCAAGAAGCATTAATGTAGTGAGAATTGTTGTGTGTTATTACGCGCTTTGGTAATTTCGTTAACCGTGTAACCTATGGAGACCCATCTTGTTTTCACTTCCTACAATCAGCCTAAAGGGCAAAGTATCTGACGAAGAGTGGAAAACCCGAATCGATTTAGCTGCCTGCTATCGTTTAGTGGCGGACATGCGATGGGGCGACCTTATTTATACGCATATTTCAGCAAAAGTCCCCGGCACCGAACATTATTTGGTTAATGCCTTCGGGTTGACGTTTGACGAGGTCACCGCGTCGAATCTTGTCAAAGTTGACTTAGATGGCACGATATTAGATGACACCCCTTATGGCATCAATCCAGCGGGGTTCACCATCCACAGTGCCATTCACGAGGTGCGCCACGATGCGCAGTGCGTTATCCACCTGCACACGCTTGCGACTATCTCTGTTGCGTCGGTAAAAGGCGGATTACGCCCCTGGAGCCAATACTCGTTATTTTCATTGCCGTCATTGTCTTACCACGGATACGAAGGGCTTGCCGTCAATGAAAGCGAGAAAAAGCAACTTCAGCGTGACTTGGGCGACACCAATCATATGCTACTTCCCAATCATGGAGGCTTAACGCTTGGCCCTACCGTTGGAGATGCGTTTATGCGCTTTTATGATTTACAACGAGCCTGTGAGATCCAGTTAGCATTGATGCAGTCAAATGAAGACGTTATATCGATACCTGACCCAATTATTGACGGTATCTATGAACAAGCGAAAGTGGTCCACAGTGGTGAGACTGGCGGCCAAAAGGCGTGGCCCGCTATGCTGCGAAAAGCCTATAAACTAGACCCACAGTTTTGTGAATAACATAGCGCGTGTTATCACAGTCACATAATAACCAATTGAGAAAGCTCTAATGAAAGTAACCAAAGTTGAAATATTTGATATTGAATGCCCGAAGCGCCCTCAGTGGAACCCGGTTTTTGTGCGTGTTTATACCGATGAGGGCATTACTGGCGTAGGCGAAGCTGGCCTTGCCTACGACTGGGGCCATAGCGCTGCCGCGCACATGATAAAAGAAATTGCCGAAGCGATGCTTATTGGTTTTAACCCGTTTCATACTGAATTGTTATGGTCACGTATGCTACGCGAGGGTTTTTGGGGACTAGGTGGCGGCCCGGTCATTTATGCCGCAATGAGCGCTATCGATACCGCCTTATGGGACATTAAAGGAAAAGCCCTTGGTTTGCCTGTTTATGAGCTGTTAGGCGGAAAAACCAATGGTAAGTTGCGAAGCTATGCGAGCCAGCTTCAGTTCGATTGGGACGCTGAAGTGACCAAGCTCAACGACCCCGCAGATTATGCCAGAGCCACAGAGAAAGCATTAAAAGACGGATATGATGCGGTAAAAGTAGACCCAATTGTCTACGACAAAGATGGCAATACGCACTTTGACAGAACGAAACTGTTTTCTAAGCCAGAGCTTAAGCTGTTCAAAGCGCGCTTACAGGCCATTAGAGACACTATGGGTGATGACGGTGACATTATCTTTGAATGTCATAGTTTACTTGGTGCCTCTACTGCCATTCAGCTTGGCAGTATTGTGGAAGAAATTGGGTGCTTGTATTACGAAGAGCCCGTTAACTATTTAAATTCGAAGCTTCACGATAAAGTGGCGAAAAACGTTAACGTTCCTATCGCTGGAGGCGAGCGCTTGTACCATCGTTGGGATGTTCGCCCGTATTTAGAAGACCAATCTATTGACGTTTTACAACCCGATGTCGGGTTATGCGGCGGTTTTACCGAAGCGAAAAAGGTCTGTGATTATGCCGATATCTACGACGTAAGAATTCAAGCCCATGTATGTGGAGGCCCAGTGGCCACTGCCGCAAGCTTGCATTTAGAAACCGCTATTCCCAACTTCTTAATTCACGAGCATCATACGTACGCGATTAAAGAATGGAACCGCGAGCTGTGTCTTCAAGACCCACAGCCTGTTAACGGTTTCATTGAAGCACCAGATACGCCGGGATTGGGCATAGACCTTAACGACGAAATAGTCTATCGCTCACCACACATGACGATTACCGAACTAAAGTAATGTAAAACGAAAATCAAAAGGCCGCGTATAAACGCGGCCTTTTGGGTATCGCCCATCTTTATGTCATGCGGTACCAGCGTGATGCGTTGTCTGACAACACCCGTTGTTGACTATCGGGGGGCATGCTTTCAACAAGGGAGCCATAGAATTGCCATAAGGTATGGTAGCTCGTGCGCCATTGGCAAAGCGGAAAGTTGCTTGCAAACATAAGTTTATCGTCTGCCACCTGTTCAAGCAGGTCATGAATAATGCAGGACACTGCATCTCGCTGCCACCTTCTATCTTGCATTTCCCAACCGGACATTTTTATCGCTACACGCTCGTGCGAGCCTAGCAATTGTATATGCTGCCGCCAACGCTTGAAACGCAAGCTATTTGCTTTGCCTTCACAAAGCGGTGCCTCACCCGCATGATTAATGACAACGCGCAGTGTAGGCGCATAGTCTAATATGTTAAGTAACGCTTTTACCGCATTGCTATCGCTTACATCAAACTGTGCATCAAACGATAACTGCCGATTTGCCATGGCGTTTAACGTATGTTTTGCCTTAGGGTGAGTTAATATCTCTTTGGCTTGTCCATCAAGAATATGGCGAAGCCCAACCACGGAGGTAAAGCTATTCAAAGCATCTATATGGCTTAACGCATCAACGGACAACAAGTCGATTGCCCCGACCGCTTTAAATGGCAGCGTACAGTGTGCGTTAAGGTAATGTATTTCGCGCCACGGCTGGGCATTGTCGAAACCGGCCTCGATATGCACAAAGCTGGCTAACCGATGGCGGCCCGCGCGACGTAAATCTATCTCATTAACAGGCACTGCGATTGCGTCTTTATCTTTCCAAAAAGGAGGATTGGCGCTTTTTAACCAATCGTAATGCCCTTGCGACAACGCAAAAAAATGAATGTGAGGGTCGGTAAACGTCATAAACATACCTTATTGCGCAGTGTAACCACCATCTACCGCGTACAAGCTTCCAGTGATAAAACTGCTTTTATCACTGCACAAAAAGTACGTAAGTTCTGCGACATCCTCAGGTTGACCTAAGCGCCCGATAGGCTGTGCGGCAGCTTCCTCGGCGACGACATCTTTCTTATCGACACCGGCTTTAGCAACGTAGTTGTCTATTGCGTTATGAAAAAGCGGGGTCTCTATCGTGCCGGGGCACACGGCATTTGCCCGAATATTATAGGGTGCATAGTCTAACGCGGTGGTCTTTGCTATTGACGCTAGCGCAGATTTAGTCAACGCGTAGGCAAAAGAATTTCGCTTACCAATAAAAGACTGGTCAGAGCCCATGACAACAATAGCGCCTCGTTGCTGCGTTTTCATTGTTGGCAACGTCGCTTTTATTGCCGCGTAAGCGCCTTTAACATTGAGGCTGAATACCGCATCTAACAACGCTTCATCAGTTTGTTCAATAGTGGCAGAAACATGTTTCCCCGCATTACAAACCAGCGCATCGACCTTGCCGTATGTTGCGACAATGTCTTCGATTGCCGCCGTTACTTCAGACACCTGGCTTACATCACAAGACTTCCACTCACACCGCATTGGTGTGGCTTCAAAATCTCGTAAGTCGAGATTCACCACATGATAGCCTTCCCGTGAAAATGTCTGACAGACGGCTAAACCAATGCCTAAGCTCCCCCCGGTCACGATACAAACAGGTGTGTTTTTTTCCACTTCTTCACCTTTATCCAATGCGCGTTGATACGTTGCTTTGGCGCATGCAACTTAAAATAATGGCAATAGGATGCCAGTGAACCGTCGAAAAGCAAAATACTGTTGGTATTATCACCTATATTTATTATTAAGTTTCCGTTAACGGGCTACTCTGATTAGCCTTTTTAAGGCTATAATACGGAAAAATTAAAACACCCGTTTGAAAAAGGAGTCATCCATGCCTTTACATTATGCCCCTACCGCTGACTTTCAGTTTTTACTTAAAGAGTGGCTTGGACTTGATGCTCACTATGAAAAGCTAGGTATTAGCGACTTCGACAGTGATTTAGCTAACGAAATTATTGCACAAGGTGCAAGATTTGCGCTTGATGTTGTTGCCCCTTTAAACCGCGAAGGCGATGAAGAAGGGTGTAAGCTTGAGAATGGAAAAGTTACTACGCCAAAAGGGTTTGCTGACGCCTATCAAGAGTACGTTGCCAACGGCTGGAATGCGATGCTAGGTACCGCAGAGTACGATGGACAAGACTTGCCTTATACCATGGCGGTGCCAGTTCATGAAATGCTAAACGCAGCTAACCTTAGCTGGCGTTTAACGACCATGCTGACTGAGAGCGCGACATTAGCCGTTACCAAACACGCAAGCAAAGCACTGAAAGATAAATATCTTGCGAAGCTAATCAGCGGTGAGTGGACAGGTACCATGAACCTGACTGAACCTCATGCGGGTACAGACCTTAGCTTACTGAATACAAAAGCCGAGCCGCAGGCTGACGGCAGCTATAAAGTAACAGGTAATAAAATCTTTATCACAGCGGGCGATCAAGACTGGAGCAGCAATGTTATCCACCTTGTACTTGCACGTTTGCCAGATGCACCAAAGGGTGTGAAAGGTATAAGTTTGTTCCTTGTACCTAAGCTACTGCTTGACGATAACAATGAACCAGGCGAAGCAAACAGCCTATCGGTAGGTAGTATCGAACACAAAATGGGGATAAAGGCGAGCCCAACCTGTGTTATGAACTTTGATGGTGCAACTGGGTGGCTTGTAGGTGAAGAGAACCAAGGCTTGGCATGTATGTTCACTATGATGAACGACGCACGCTTCCAAGTTGGCCTTCAAGGCCTAGGTGCTGCTGAATCGTCTTATCAAGGTGCACTTACTTACGCCCGTGAACGTGTTCAATCTCGCGCACCTCAAGGTATACAAAACCCTGACGGTAAAGCCGACCCAATTGTGTTTCAACCTGACGTTGCTCGCATGTTGCTAACACAGAAGTCGCAGATTGAAGGGTCTCGGGCATTGTCGCTTCTGTATGCTAAATACATGGATATCGAAAAACTTGGTACACCTGAAGAACAGGAACACGCTGAAAAGGTACTTCAATTCTTAACACCGATTTGTAAAGCCTACATGACCGACATGGGACTTGAAACGACTAGCCTAGGCGTACAAGTGCTCGGTGGTCACGGGTTTATTCGTGAATGGGGTATGGAACAACTTATGCGTGACGTTCGTATTGCGATGCTTTACGAAGGAACCAACGGTATTCAAGCACTTGATCTGATTGGCCGTAAACTAACACGTGACGGCGGCCATATGATGGAAGCAACGTATCAGGCGTTCATCGAACTGGTTAACGAGATTAACGACTCTGACGCTAAACACGCGGCACAGACAGTATTAGATGAATGGCATGCCTCTTCTAAAGCATGTCTTGGGATGGACGGAACCACTGCAGCATCGGCGGCGAATGATTTCCTTGCTTACAGTGCCTATTCACTGCTCGGTGTGCTTTGGTACAGCATGGCGGATAAGGCCGAGTCAGGAGATAATGCGGTATTAGCGTCGTCTAAGAAGAAAACGAGAGACTTCTTCATTGAGCGTATTATGCCACGTCGTGACGCTCACAAAGCAGCGTATACTGCGGGTCCAGACAGTACGCTTGCCATTTCAGGCAGTGAATTTGACTACCTGTAAATAGATAGCACAATAAAAATGCCGCGATGATGGTTTATCATCGCGGCGTTTTTTATGATTTTATGTCGACCTATACGTTTGCGTGTTAGCTATTAGGCTTCACAACATGTTCAGCGAACGTGTCATTAAACCATGTATCTAACATCGCCTTTTCATAAGCTAAATTTTCGTTAGCTCTTCTGCGTGTATGACTTTCTAAAAACGCCATATCTTTCAATTTAACGTCGTCCGCTTTAAGCACTTTACTGTTTTCGCCATTCAACGAATACGTGAAGTTCATACGAGGTATGTCGACCCTTTGAATTAAACGAACATCATTACCGACGTTATTTCCTAAGCCTACGAACTGCGCTGGCCATACTTGTCCTGCTAAATCGAGATTGGTCACTGTCATAGACAACACATAGTGTTCAGGTAATGCCGACGCTAATTCACTGATATGTGCTTCTAACTCACTTAACGTCCGCTCTCGAAATCGCTTACGCGATTCATTCGAAGGTCTAACGTCAGTGAATGATTCAGGCTCTTCCCACGTAATATTAACTTCTGCTGCAGATGCAGTAGGAATATGGGTTCCAAGGAGAAACAGCACCGTACTACATATTACTCCACGCTTTTTTAACAATGACATAATGTTCCTCACTTATTTCGCCAGGCGCGCAATGCACACTGTGAACATTGGTATCTAGGCTGTGATTAACATGATGTATTCATTACACCATGTATTAATCATTACGCGCTAACAAAGGAGATTGTTTAATAATAAGACAAAGCTGCGCTCTGCTGGTTCCCGTGAAATTGGGATTAATGTCATTACCATCACAGTATTTCGTGTTGAATCGTTTCAACGTGGCTTTATTGACAGTAATTGCCGACAGGTACGTGTCCTGATAGGGCCTAAGCGGAGGAAGGCGCTGCTTTACCGTCTCTCGTAGCGCTTCTAACTCGTTCTGTTCAGGCATTTCTGCAAGGGTCACAAACCACCCTGATACTACGCGTTGCGCATCAGAAAAAAGATATTGAGCAAATGATGAACGCAAAACAATGATTAGCACCACGATTTCTGCAAATACAATAAAAGCGCGTAACATTTCCTTCCTTTAAAAAGCAAGACTAGCCGACGTTAAAGCATACTGGATTGTTACCCATTAGATAACACCAAAAACTATACAATGGTATTGAACACATCAGTTATCTCATCGATGAGATATAAATATAGACCTCTTCACCCCGCTTTTTGTTCATTTTCACCACAATATTACCTCAGGTATTCTCTATTGATATGAATATAGTTAATTTCTGAACTTTCAGTATTGACTGAAAACTCAATAATGTAGATCATACTCTACATTGTTGATCTAAATTAAACATGCGCATGTGTGTACTGTTATAATGCGTAGTAACAGCAGATGTGAGTAGCTAAGGTAGTATTATGAGTGAACAAATACCGGTAAAAAATGTCACGCCGGTTAAGGTCCATAAGCCAAAGCGTGAAGGGAAGCGACAAAGCGCGAGAAGTCGAATTTACGTGCGTGCTGTTAAAGGGCCCCTTGAATCTTTTCGCCGTTTTTTCGGGCTTATTTTTCTGGGGTTATTTGCTGCAATCCCTTGGATTCAATATAACGGGCAACAAGCGGTATTGTTGGACATTATTGAGCAGCGGTTTACCATCTTCGGCCTTACCTTATGGCCTCAAGATTTAACACTTCTTGCCTACATTTTAATTGTTTCTGCTTTTGCATTGTTTTTTGTCACCACGTTCGCTGGCCGAGTCTGGTGCGGTTTCATGTGTCCACAAACGACTTGGGTTTATATCTATACGTGGTTTGAGGAAAAAATAGAAGGGCCTAGAAATAAGCGTATCAAGCTTGATGACCGCCCCATGGATGCAGATAAATTTATACGAAAAACACTGAAACAAACGGCATGGGTAAGTGTTGCGCTACTTACGGCGTTAACGTTTGTGGGCTACTTTACTCCCATCAATACGCTATTCATTGATTTCTTCACGTTTAATACCAGTTTCGCCGCGGGTTTCTCCGTTATCTTTTTTGCAGTGTGTACTTATGGAAACGCTGGATATATGCGCGAAATAATGTGTACACATATTTGCCCGTATGCGCGCTTCCAATCGGCTATGTTCGATAAAGATACCTTTACCGTGTCGTACAACGCAAAACGTGGTGAAGCACGAGGACCGCGCCCAAGAAAACTTAGTCACGAGCAAGTGAAAGAAAAAGGTTTGGGCGACTGTATTGACTGTAATCTATGTGTTCAAGTATGCCCAACAGGCATCGATATTAGAAATGGTTTGCAGTACGAATGTATCAACTGTGGGGCCTGCGTCGATGCGTGTAATGGGGTCATGGAAAAGATGGACTACCCTAAGGGGCTGATTAGCTTTACGTCTGAAGAAGAGCTTTCAGGCGGCAAAACCCATATCATTCGCCCCAAATTAATCGGTTACTTTATTGTATTAGTGATTATGACGGGCCTGCTCGTGGCTAATATTTTATTTAGAAGCACCGTTGAAGTCGATATTATACGTGACCGAAACTCGCTTTATCGCGAGACAAACGAAGGCTTGATTGAGAATGTTTATACGATAAAAGTACTCAATAAATCTCAACAAACGCGCACATACCAAATTAGTGTTAAAGGCCTACCTGACTATTCCTATTACGGTGAGCAAGAAGTGACGGTATTGGGGGGCGAGGTGTATAGCACACCGATTTCAGTTGCAACCGACCCCTATAATCTGGAAGATGTGGTAACAGAAATTCAGATTAGCGTAACAACGACCACCCTAGACGGGGACGTTATTACGGTAGATGAGCCAACGAAGTTCCTATATCGATGACAGATTTTTCCTTCTCTGGGCTAAGCCCAGATACCATATTAGATGCCCTGGAAAGCCAGGGCATTTTTCTTGAAAGCGGTTTACTCGCACTTAATAGTTACGAAAATCGGGTATATCAATTCCTAGCCGACGACACCAAGCGCTATGTTGCCAAATTTTATCGACCAGGTCGTTGGAGCAACGAGCAGATTCAAGAAGAACATGACTTCGCTCATGAGCTTGCAGACAATGAAATTCCCATCGTCGCCCCATTGTTTATTAACGGAAAAACGCTGCACCAACACAATGACTATCGTTTTGCGGTATTTCCATCAGTGGGTGGCCGCCAGTTTGAAAACGACAATTTAGACCAGTTAGAGTGGATGGGAAGGTTTATCGGGCGCATCCATCGCGTTTCTCAAGCAAAACCTTTTCGCACTCGTCCGAAGGTAGATGTGGCAAGCTACCTTAGCGAGCCTTTGCATGTTCTTGAAAACAGTACGTTATTGCCGGAACATTTGAAAACTGCTTTTTTCGCCATTATGCACCCTGTTATAAAAAAAGCGACAAGCGCCTATTCCTGCTCTAGTACTATTCGCCTGCACGGTGATTGCCACCCAGGAAACATTTTGTGGCGCGACGGGCCTACCTTTGTCGACTTAGATGACTGTCGAATGGGGCCAGCCATTCAAGATTTATGGATGATGTTAAGTGGCGATAGGCAGCAGCAACTTTTACAGCTCGATACCCTTATCGAAGCTTATGAAGAATTCCACCCTTTCGACACGAAACAGCTTTCTTTAATAGAACCACTGCGAGCTATGCGAATGGTTCACTACATGGCATGGCTATCTCGACGTTGGGAAGATCCCGCGTTTCCTCGCGCTTTCCCTTGGTTTGCAGAAGATAAATACTGGGAAGGCCAAATTTTATCACTGAAAGAACAAATGTCAGCCATGCAAGAGCCGCCGTTAAAACTCGGCTTTTAACTCTCTCGCACGGTTAACTATGTACATAATATACAGGCCTTAATGTAAAACGTGATGACTTGTCACGTTTTAGCATAAGGCCTTCTCTCGCTATTATTCAGTCTCTTATATATACTTCTCGCCGCTTTGGTGCGTTGCAAGTGAATTTTTTGTCATTTTACGGGTGTGTTACGCCTAACGTGATAAAAAACACGTCGCGATGTTAAACGGGAAATCAGTGAAATGCTGATGCTGCCCCCGCAACGGTAAACTCAATACACACGTGTGTATTATCTTTTAAACACCACTGCCGCACAGTGTCATTTTGCGGTGGGAAGGTAAAAGATCCATGTTTTGGTGAGTGAGCCCGGATACCGGCCTAAGCCTTACGGTAGCAATGCTGCCATTCATTCACCCATGTACTCGGGCGGAGTACATTGCGAGAACTATCATGAAAACACACACAAAACGCTTTAATGCGGCCCTAGCCGTTACTACTTTATCCTGCCTGTTTAATCATGCAGCTGCGCAGCAACAAGACGTTGAAACCCTTACTGTTACAGGCTCACGCATACCCGTAAGCATTACAAAACTTCCTACGTCGATTTCAGTGCTAACCGAAGATGATATCAATGCATCTGGCGCTGTCCAACTAGCTGAACTTATCAGAGGATTACCTGGTGTAAGCTTATCGCAGTCAGGCAGCCCTGGTGGTTTAACGGAAATGCGCGTCAGAGGCGGCGAGACCAATCACTTGCTAGTACTTATCGATGGCGTGATAGCGAACGATATTGGTCAAGGGAGTCTTATCGACTTAGCCCACCTTACTACTGCAAATGTCGTTCGAATTGAGCTGTTAAGAGGGCCACAAAGTGCTTTATGGGGCAGTGGTGCTATTGGTGGCGTGCTCAGCATAACCACACGAGCGGGCCAGCATGGCAACGACGATGCAGACGTAACGCTTTCGCTATCAGGCGGCACGCAAGATACCTTTCGCGGTAGCGTGAATTCGGCCTCGCAGTTCGACAATCTTGGCGTGAACGCGTATGCCAATTATTTTGTGACCGATGGCGATAATATATCCCGCATGGGAAGTGAAGACGATGGCTATGAAAACGTAACCGCAGGCGTTAATGCTAATTATTCAGTAACCGATGTTCACACGTTTATTGCGGCGCTTAGAACGGTAGCATACAACAATGACTACGATGGAACCGATTTTGTCACTACTGGGTTGCCGACTGATGCGAATAACCGTACCGACGGCTCGCAACTAAGTACAAAATTACAATGGCGATATACACCATTGCAAAGTGATTATGCCTCTGTCATCGCTTTTCAATATAGAAAAGACGAAAATGACAATACGACCCAAGGAACAGATGCCGGTGGTACAACGGGCGAAAGACTGGAGTTAAACTGGACCAATACATTTAGCCTCGACCAGTGGAATATTGCTGCCGGTAGCGAATACCTGCAGCGTTTGTTTTCGCAGCGAGGGCCAGTTAACTTTGGCGACCCTAACCAAAAGCAACACGACAACACCCTCAGTATCTTTGGTGAAGCTTCTCGTCACTTATCTCAAACCTTGTTTACAACGCTTAGTGCTCGGCTTGATGACAATAGTGAGTTTAAAAACGCAACGACCTATCGTGCTGGTCTAACGTGGGATATATCCCCTAATGTCGCGCTATTTTCGAGTGTAGGTAAAGCGGTTAAAACCCCCACTTTCACCGAGCGGTTTGGCTTTTTCCCAGACAGCTTTGCCGGCAACCCCTCTCTTACTCCAGAAAAGAGTGAAGAGGTTGAGTTAGGGTTACGAGGCAGTACACAAAACCTTAGCTGGCAAGTCAGTGCATATAACGCACGGCTAGAAAATGAAATAAATGGGTTTGTCTTCGCGCCAGATTTAGGTGTATTCACCGCCGACAATGTAGAAGGCGAAAGTAAACGTCGAGGCATAGACACAGAAATGACATGGTCGACGTCATGGGCGGCGTTCTCTGCAAGCTATAGCTACCTTGACGCCGAACAGCCTGACAACACCTCGTCAGCGACTGAACTACGCAGAGCTAGACATCAAGGCGCACTTACTGCCTCTTCGTCTCTCGGCATAGATAAGCTATCTGTTTATGCCAAGTTAGCGTATACGGGAACGCGTTTTGATACGTTTTTCCCACCGTTTCCTGAACCGTCACAAACATTAGCATTGTCAGCCTATACCTTAGCGACGTTTAACGTTCAGTATCAACTGACCGATGCGCTTTCTGTGGCATTGAAAGTTAATAATGCGTTTAATGCAGACTTTGAGGACATTATTGGTTACCAAGGGCAGGAGCGTCGTACCTTGCTTACGCTTGCTTATCAAATGTAACGAATAGGGTATAGCAAGCCCATCAATAATGGGCGTGCTATACCTGCTGAAATCACGTTACAAATGCAAAGCGTTACGCATTGATTCATGGGATTTTTTTGTACGCTGGTCGCGTACGCTAGTGAACAGCAAACGCCTGTGGTAACCTTTGTAATGATAACTATTATTCTTTTATAGGAATTTACTCAATGAAAAAGTTTGCAGTACTGTTTTTAATGGCGATTATGCTGCCGTTAAGCGCTTGTGCCCAAGAAGGCCCAATGAAATGGAAAGAAGGTACACATTACGTCGTCCTTGATGAAGAAGCGACAGATAAACCTGTAATTACTGAGTACTTTTCGTTTTGGTGCCCTCACTGCTTCAAATTTGAACCCATTGTTAAACAAATCAAACAGAAGATGGATTCAAATACGAAATTCAATAAAGTGCACGTAAACTTTATGCGCTTTGCCGGTCCTGATGTACAGGATGCAGCAACAAAAGCCATGTTGATTGGCCGTGCCATGAAGCAAGAAGAGGCAATGAACGCTGCCATCTTTAATTACATACATAAGCAACGAGCAACCATTACGAATCTTAATGACCTTCGTAACATTTTTGTTGTAAACGGTGCCGATGGTGAAGCGTTTGATAAACTAGCCAGTAGCTTTGGCGTTAACAGCATGGCGAAAAAGAACCAACAAGCTATTGATGCAAACCGTGCTTATTTAACCGGTGTTCCAAGCTTTATTATTAACGGTAAATATCAGCCTACTTTCACCGCTGAAATGACATTTGATGATATTGCAGACCTTATCGTTTATTTGTCTGAGCTAAAATAGAAATTGATGCTGCCATCACGTGGCAGCTCGACATGTAAAATGCATTAATGGGTGCCGACGTAAATCGGCGCCCATTTTTTTAAGCCATAGCCGACACTAAGAGGTCACTTATGCTTGCTGTAGACTCCTTCAATGCTTTTATCTGCGAGCTAGATAAGCTTAAAGCGATAAAACGACAGATTACGTTACCCTGTGATGGGCAACGCCAAGAGAACTCGGCTGAACATAGTTGGCATGTTGCATTAATGGCAAGCATGTTAAGCCAATACGCCAGTAAACCAATAAATGTAACCCGTGTTATTCAAATGATTTTGATACACGACGTTGTCGAGATAGACGCCGGAGATATGTTTGCGTTTAACGCGCAGCATAGTCATGATGCGCAAGCTGAAAAGGAAGTCGATGCGGCGAAGCGTATATTTGGGCTACTGCCTGCCCCATTAGACCAACAATGGCTCAATTTGTGGCTTGAATTTGAAGACGCAACGACTCCTGACGCTGAGTTTGCTAAAGCCATGGACCGCGTGCTGCCTGTTTTTCAAAACATGAATGACCAAGGTGGGAGCTGGAAACGCCACGGTATTCGTCGGGAGCAAATAGAAAAGCGTAATGCACATTTGAAGCAATGTGCACCCGCCCTGTGGGATTACGTTGGCCAACAACTTGATGTTGCCGTCGCCAATGGCTGGTTGAAGTAGCTCGCGACAGTATCGGGTTGTCAACACCTCACTAGAGGCGTTGTGCAAAATGCCCGATGGCTTGTACCACTTCATCAGAACCGCGCTGAATTTCATTCATTACTTCGCCCGATTCATTAGAGTAATCCAATGCATCTCTTGCGCGGGCCTGACTTGTTTCTATCAGTTGTACTGCGTTTTCAGTCAATTTCCTATTTTCCGTTACAACGCTAACAATTTCTTCGGTTGCACTACTGGTTCTTGAAGCAAGTTGCCTGACTTCATCAGCAACCACTGCAAAACCACGCCCTTGGTCTCCTGCCCGTGCAGCCTCTATTGCTGCGTTAAGCGCTAACAGATTGGTTTGGTCTGCAATACCACTAATGCTTTTCACTAAATCTGCGACTTTTTGCGATTGTTCATCTAACTCTTTAATGCCCTGACTAGCCAAGCCCATTTGAGAAGACAACCCTTGCATTATCTCCAGGGTTTTCTTGACTACATCACTGCCCTTCAGGGCCTGCTCACCGGTTTTTGTTGATGTGGTAAAAGCCACATTAGCAGCATCAGCAATGGCTTGCTCTCGCTGCATTTGCTCGGTTATCACCGTGGCAAATTTAACGACTTTATACAATTTCCCATTTTCATCACGTATAGGGTTATAAGATGCCTCTAACCAGACTTCACGCCCGTTACTATCGATGCGCAGGTATCTATCGGAGAACATTTCCCCATTGGACAGATTTCTCCAGAACTCTTTGTACTCAGCACTGCCTGTGTAGTCTCGCTGGCAAAAAATGCTGTGATGTTTACCAATAATTTGAGCAGCTTGATAGCCCATTGCCTCTAGGAAGTTTTCATTGGCTTTTAATATGGTGCCTGAAAGGTCAAACTCGATGACAGCAGTTGAACGATGCAGCGCTGCCATCATGTCGTGCTGTTCTCTTGACGTTTTAATTTCAGAGGTTTGTTCAGCCATGTACAAGACGATGCGCTCTACTTGCCCATTAGCATTATCAATAGGGTGTAAAATCGCTCTTAGCCAGTGCTCGTCTCCTTTCGCGCCTGCAATGCGTACTTTCCCGTGCCAATGCGCGCGTGACTGCACAGCGCTAAGCAACCCCTTTCCATCTTGCGTTGAAACAAATTCTTCGTGAAGCAGCACAGGCACCCGCTTTCCCTCAAGATCTTGCATGCTGTAATGCGTAAGCTTCTCAAAGCCTCGATTGCATGCGGTAATCCCCCCGCTTGCGTTTAGTTCAAGAAACAACAGCTCCTCTCGTAACTCTTTTTGAATAGTATGGAATGCCTCAAGCTCTTTTTTTAGCTGCTGATTTTCAGCTTCAAGTGCCTTTTTATTAGAAAATAGTCCCATTCTGGCTTTTACCTCACCCCTAAATTAACTGCTTATTTTTTTGGTACTACGCGCGCTTCACGTGTTAATCAGCGTTGTAACTATGTAGTAAATGTAGCAGAGGATTTGGATTACTCTAGGCCAAGGCTTGATATTTAAACATTTGTTTACGCTTAAAAGGGCACTAAGCGCTATTTAATGGCTAAAATAGGTATGGTAAAAAAAAGCCCAAATCTCATTAGAGGTTTGGGCTTTGAACATTTAGGGAATGCCGGTTTACGCTAGCGAGTCTGTCGCCACACGATACCTTGGATCTTCATTCACGTTAATTTCAACAAATTTATCCGCATTTCGAAGTAAGCAGCGGCACTCGTCACTGATATGACGGATGTGTAACTTCTTACCTTGTTCTTCATACTTATCGGCAAGCGTATCGAGCGCATCAATACCTGATGAGTCCCAAATACGAGATTCTTTGAAGTCGATAACCACATCGTCAGGGTCATTTAATACATCGAACAAATCTTTAAAATGAGACACTGAACCGAAAAATAACGGACCTTCTAAGTCGTAGACTTTCCAACCATCGTTGTCGATATGCGATTTTACCGCAATATGTCGTGCATGCTTCCAAGCAAAAACGAGGGCAGAAACAATAACCCCTACCACCACTGCAATAGCTAAGTCGGCGATGACAGTAACACCGGTTACGAGGAAGAGAACAAATGCATCTTCTTTATTTACGCCACGTATTATTCTAAATGACGCCCACTCAAAGGTAGCAATAACAACCACAAACATAACGCCCACTAACGCTGCCAGTGGGATCATTTCGATAAGGGGTGCTGCAAACAAAATGAATGCTAATAGTACTAGTGCTGCGGTAATACCCGATAAGCGACCTCTGCCACCGGAATTAATGTTAATCATACTTTGACCAATCATGGCACAGCCACCCATTCCGCCAAAGAACCCATTAACCGTATTTGCAACACCTTGCCCTACGCATTCTTTATTACCACGCCCGCGGGTGTCGGTCATTTCGTCAATAAGTGACAATGTCAGCAGAGATTCTATTAAACCAACCAAACACAAGATAATTGAGGTAGGCAAAATGATCATGAACGTTTCCCAGGTAAAAGGCACCATAGGAATGGCGAAACTAGGCAGCTCTCCCGCGAGCGTCGCACTTGCTTTTTGTTCCGCAGGTAAAAGGTCGCGTACAAAATCGATAACAGTTCGCGCTTCTAAGTCCATGCCATGAACAAGTGCAGTAACGGTAACAATAGCTACTAGCGATGCTGGAACCGCAGTCGTTAATTTAGGTAACAGATAAATGATAGCCATGGTTAAGGCCACAAGGCCTAACATCCAATACAACATGGTGCCTTGCATCCACGTTAACTCACCCACGGCGTTAAGTACTTTAAACTGCCCTAATTGCGCAAGGAAAATAACGATTGCCAGCCCGTTTACGAACCCCAGCATTACGGGGTAAGGCACTAAGCGAATAAACTTTCCAAGTTTAAACACGCCACACATGATCTGCAGTAACCCGGCGAGAATGACCGCGGCAAACAGATATTGCACACCGTGCTGTGCGACTAGCGCGACCATCACCACTGCCATTGCGCCTGTCGCCCCAGAAATCATACCGGGTCGGCCACCTATTGCAGAGGTAATTAACCCCATCATGAAAGCTGCATATAAGCCAATCATAGGCTCAACACCTGCAACAAAAGCAAATGCTACTGCTTCAGGTACCAGTGCTAACGCAACCGTAATACCTGACAGCACATCGTTTTTAACGTTGCTATCTTTATTGGTAATTAAATCGAACATGTTTTCTCAGCGTGTAAAACGTTTAAAGGTTAACGGCTTTTATTGTTCTGATGAACAAGCACAAGCGCGCTTAAAAGTGCCCGCGATTCTATCATCATTGTGCGTTAAGATCTTTTAATAGAATGTTAATCGAACAATTCAAGATTTAAAGGTGTGCTCTGCCGGTGAAGTTTATTTTGTTTTGTTGCTGACAAACGTTGGGTGACATGGCATCGTAACGCGCAATTTTGCAATGAGGTTTACCGGCTGAATCGCGCCCCTTGTGCAACAGTCACTATTTAACACGCTAGGAGTTTACGTGGTCCCTTATATTTTAACTGTTTTATGTATTGGTGTTGCGTTCACTATTCATTGGTTTGCGCCTAAGGCGTATTGGAAAGCCACGTTGATGTCGACCGCGGTTATTTTGCTTTTTTCAATTGCAGCACTTTTTATTTTTAAAGCATCAGGAATGTTGGTTAGTGAGCACACTGGCAAAAACCCTGACTTTTCTGCTGAACTGCCTACTATCACCTTATTAATGACCTTCTTTGGGTTTCTTATCTCTGTGTTTGTTGGCTGGTTTCTTCAGGTTGTACGCCGTAAGTAACGATAAGTTTATTACCCAAGATTGATGCTATTGGGTATTGACGAGACGTAATTGTGGCCATAACTTTAACCATTTTTTAGTCGTAACGCGCCTACTGAATACCTCAGGTCGAGGTATTTTCGGATTAACCGAAATGGTGCCTTTCATGTTTTGACTGAGGCCAAAAGGGGCAAGAAATTCGAATGTATCGTTTAGCGATAATCGCACCGCGACACAGGTCTCCCTTTCTACCCACATGGAGAGTGCTTCTTCACATGACGAGTAAGGGGCGTGGTTGTGCTGAATATGCATTCTTGCTTGATTCTTAACCTGCCAAGGCGCCGCTGGGCACTGCTTTTGTAATGCTTCTTTGATGGCGCGTTCGGCCGCCGTTGACACCGTATGCGGGTCAAAATAAATAACATCAACATCGTTAAGCGGGGTTGGAACCACAAACTCGTGCTGCGCGTCCCAAATAGCATTTCGCAAGAAACCTGCACCAATATACCCTTGGGGCAAATCCAACGTACGTAATGCATATAAACAGTCCATACGATAGTTATCTGCAATGAGGATATTCTCAACGTAGCGTCGCTGCGCTGGGGTAATCGTGGGGTACATGCTCACTTTTAGAATGTTCTGAGGTGGGTTTGGTAAGCGGCTTACCGTTTACTGCCACCTAAACAATCAGGTGATGGAGAAGACGCTTGGCCTTTTGCTATCCACTCATCTGGTGTATAGGTATGCAGCGCTAATGCATGCACGGGGCCTTTTAATGCTTCATCAAGGAGTGCATTTACTGCACGATGACGCGCAATTAAGCGTTGACCAACGAAGGTCTCGCTCACTACGGTTACGTTAAAGTGGCTTTGCGCACCGTCGGGAACATTATGCATGAAACTTTCATCGACAATGTCTAGAAACGTCGGGGTTAGTGCTTCATTCACTGCACTTTCTATAAATGCTTTTACGTTCATTTGTTTTGTTTACCTTGGATGGATGAATCGGTAAGTAAGATTAATTCTATCACCAATTGATTTTGCCGTCTTTGCGATACCGTGAACATAGTGGGTTTGTGTGGTGCCCGCCATCACTAATAAACTACCATGCTCCAAATGATGTACATATCGCGCTTTGGTTTCCTTGTGTTTAAACACAAATGGGCGAGATTCACCGAACGTTACCGAGGCAATCGTCGGATTGACACCAAGCTCGGGCTCATCATCGGCATGCAAACTCATGCTATCTTGTCCATCTCGATACCAGTTTGCCAATACACTATTAAATGGCGCATCGCATTGATGACTGCATTTATCTTTAATCGCCGATAATTCTGGCGTCCAAGGCGATGGCGACAAGGTTAAGTTTGAATATTGATATCGGCAGTGTGCGTCACCATGCCACGACTGCAGACGAGGAATAGGAATAGACTTTCCATACAAACGAATATCGTCCTGACGCCACGGGAGCGTGTGGGCCAGCGTATGATGATACGCATTCGCTTGCTCTACACCTAGCCATTGCGGATAATACAAGACATCTGCTTCTGGCAAAGGAAGCTTCACAGGAGATGACGGGCTGCGGCTCGATGTCTCAAACAGTGGTAACTGCATGTCGCCCTCTTTAACGTTGAATGTAAAACAATGAATACAGAATTTATATTGGCTGACCGCCAGCTTACCTTAATACGCTACCCTGAAAAGCTCCAGCATGTGAGTTTGCAAGCATGGGATAGCGCCGATGAATTACTTATTAGCCATGTAGAGTCATTACTTAGCGATATGCCACCGTGTAACGCAAACAATCTGGTTATCGTTAACGATGATTTTGGCGCGCTTGGTTGTTGGTTTACGCATGTTAACCCCATTTGGATTTCTGACTCCTACATATCATTACGTTCGCTTAAAGAAAACTTGACCCAGAATGGGCACAGCGTTTCTATGGCCAACGATACGCAGATTACCGCGCCCGTCTCAACGGTAACGAGCGTTGAGAGCATGCACTTTGAACCACCACATACGCCTAAAATAGTCGTTATAAAAGTTCCTCGTACACTTGCTCTACTCGAGCAGCAACTTATCGATATCAGGCGCTACGCGACAACTGATACTCATATCGTAGCGGGAGGCAAAGCCAAAGCCATCACAAAGTCGGTGTTAGCGCTGTTTGAAAAATATATCGGCCCAACAACTACGTCATTGGCGAAAAAGAAATCGCGTCTTATATTTTCTACGTTTGATGACAGCATAACGCCTCCCTCGTCGCCCTACCCTGTAACATGGACGTGTAAAAGCACGGCGGGAAAAGTCTTTACATTGCACAACCATGCTAATGTGTTTTCACGTCAATCTCTGGATATTGGCGCGCGCATCATGCTGTCTCATATGACCGTCGCCGCTAATGATGTAGTAGTCGATTTAGGCTGTGGCAATGGCATTTTAGGGTTAAACGCGCTCAATTTGGCGCCCCATTGCAAGGTTATTTTTGTAGACGAATCGTTTATGGCAGTGGAAAGTGCAAGGCAAAACGTACTTGAAAATTTTCCCGAGGCGATTGAGCAATGCCAGTTCATTGCCAGCAATTGCCTAGAACAGCTTATCGAACAACAGGGCGAAAACTGTGTCAGTAAAGTATTATGCAACCCGCCGTTCCATCAACAAAATGCCATTACCGATCATATTGCGTGGCAAATGTTTCATGACGCAAAAGATGCCTTAGGTAAAGGCGGCCATCTTGTTGTAGTGGGCAATCGCCATTTAGACTATCACATTAAGCTAAAACGCATTTTTGGCGGTATAACAACAACAGCAAGTGACAGCAAGTTTGTTGTTTTCACCACCGCAAAACGATAAGGAACGCACTATGCGAAATATTGTAACGCTATCAATTGTCATTGTGAGTATGCTTTTGAGCAACACATTACTTGCCGCGAAAAACGATGATGGCTCACACGTACAGCCCGATAACTATTACCCGCGGGTTAAAATTGAAACCACTATGGGTGATATCGTGGTCGAATTGGATAGACGACGTGCACCGATTACCGTGAACAACTTTTTACGATATGTAGATAAGCGAAGCTATGAGAATACGATTTTTCACCGTATTGTGCCTGGCTTTGTGGTGCAAGGTGGCGGCTATACCGAAAACTTCGATGGCAAGTCTAACTTCCCTGATATTTTTAACGAGTCAGGCAACGGGTTAACCAATGACTTACACACTATCGCCATGGCGCGTCAGGATGACCCGCATACCGCTAACCGTCAGTTTTTCTTTAACGTTAACGACAATAGCACGTTAAACCCGGGGCGCGATTGGGGCTATGCTGTTTTTGGAATGATTGTAGAAGGCGAGGATATTGTCGACGCGATGTCAGAAGTAGAAACCGAATACTCCATTCGGTTAAACACCAATAACGTGCCTATTGAGCCAATTATTATAAATAAAGTCACGGTGTTACCCCCCTACTAACACCCTACCAATATAAGGGGTTGCCAATAAAGATGCTGGCCTGGCAACCCCTTATCAAAAAACGTTCCTTGTTTTTGAAAGCCTAGTTGCTCAAGCACATGCTGTGAACGTGCATTTTCTGGGTGTGTCATTGCCGTTATGAACGGAAAATGGCGATTAACCCTCGCCCACTCAATAACACCGTGAGCCGCTTCAAATACAATGCCTTGCCCCCTAGCATGAGGCAACAGCGCAAACCCTAAGTCTGGGCATGTAAAAGCATAACGGTTTATCAGACCACACAACCCTAGCGCTTGATGCGTTTTTCGACATTTAACTGCGAGTAAGCCATAGCCCCATTCTGACAATTGCGTATTAATGCGGTAGATGTACTCTTTGGCATCTGCCGCATTGCTCACGCCCCTATCACCAATAAACTGAAGCCAGAGCGGATCTTGGTTTATCGTAAGTACCCATTCGTGATCATCAAATTGCAGCGGCGTCAGCGATAAGCGTGGTGTGCGTATTTCCATACTCATTCCTGATGCGCGGTTAACAGCGCGTCTATTTCGCTTCGCACTGCGTCACTCACATGCGCAGCCCTGGGATACTTTACTGCATTTCTGTCGTTAACCCGTGGGTGCTGCCAATGGGAGGTAAGGTCGATAAAAGCTTTAGCTTCTTTAGCTCCACCATGTTCTAAGCAACCCGACAGGCAGGTATCGATATACGTTTGGTGGACGGGGTACTGTGCTGTCGCGGGTTCACACGCCAGCGTTTCGCATAGCCAATACGTATGCTTTTCTAACGCGCCACGTGCCATAGCCCCCGCATCATCTGAGGAGAATGATATAGCGTGATGGGGAACTTGCACGAATTGATAGTCTTTTTCACGTTCGCGTAGACGAGGGTTAATAGAAGTAGGAATAAGCTGCGCGGTAAGCTGCGATGTAGCGTCCACTAAAGCGCCGACATACGTCTGCGATTCTGCGAGGCTTCGGGTTACCCATGCGCGCTGAAAACCATCAACGCGCACAGGAATGCCAAGTGTATGTATCTGCGAGAAACGCTCTCGACTGTCTTTGCTTAATAAACTGCCATAGCCTAATACGATATGTTGCGTATCAATATTTCTCAGCCATGTTGCAATATCATTGTCTGAAAGCATATAACCCCGTGTCTTAGAACAGGGCGCGAACCCCCACTGTTAAATTTCTACCTGGGAGCGGCGCTTGGTCTTTGAGGAAAGACGTATGCACTCGCGCCTCTTCATTTGTAAGGTTGTTTCCTCTGGCAAATAGTACCCAATCCACCCCCTGACTCGCAAATTCATATTGGACACTCGCATTAATCAGCGTGTAACCGTCGGTTGCCGTTTCAAACGCTGCCACATCAGTTTGCTCGTCGTACCACGTAAAACCAACATCAGCACTTAATGCATCGTTCACGTAACTTAGCTCACTGCCCAGTCTCATCGGTGGCGTACGCGGTAAGTTGTCGTCTTCAATGTCTGCATCAATATAGTCGGTAAATACCGTCAAGCGAAGCGTGTCGCTCATATCAAAATACGCTTCGGCTTCCATACCCCAAATATCAGCGTCAGCTTGTTGGAAGTAAAACACCGGCAAGCCTTCTTCACTATGTTCGTCATGGGCTTCTTCATGCATGTCGCCATCAAGCTCATCGCCATGATCTTCATGGTCGTCATGCTCTGTTAACGCAACAAGCCCAGTATTAGTTTGATAAACATAATCGCTAGCCTGATTGTAGAAGAATGAAACGCTATACCCCCAATCGCCCGTGAACTTTCGGAACGTCACGTCAAGGTTAGTACTTACTTCTTCTGAAACGCCTTTTAGTGATTCTTCAATATGCCCTTCTTCGTCTAGGTCGAACACTAGGCCAACTTCGTAACTTTGCGTCGCTAAATGCTGACCTGAAGAGAATAGCTCTTGTTGGCTAGGTGCACGCTCGCTTCTTGACAAGGTTACCGCTACCGACTGCCCGTCTGCGTAAACCCAATTTGCCCCAGCAGATAACGACACGCTGGTGAAATCGTACTCTGGGAAATTAAAGGCTGTTGCATGCGCTTCGTGTTCACCTTCATGCTCTTCTTCATGATCTTCTTCCCCTTCGTGCATGTCATGGTCTTCGTCATGATATACCTCCAGTTCAACCGCAGTATCTTCAGCGTCTATGGTTGTGCGCTCAATACGACCACCTAGCTCAAATGTAACATCGCCTACTTTCTTCTGCTCAATCAAATATAGCGCATAGCTTGATGTGGTATTTTCTGGCGTAAATGCCTCTTCTCCTACCGCATTGTAATCGCTACGGTTAACCTGCAATCCAAATACGCCGTGCCACCCATTAACTTCTTCGTGATAGGCAGAAAGACGGATATCGCTCGCTTTGTTGGTAAACACAGTTCCCGGCTCGCCGTCTTCAATTTCAGCATGTTCATAGTCTGTGTATGCTGCAGCGAATTTAATGTTGGTTAACCCTTTTACCGGTGAGTGCCACTCACCTGCGGCTTGATATCGGGTCATGTCTACATTGAGTAAAACGCCTTCTTCACCGTGTTCTTCATCATGATCATCATGCTCGCCTTCAAGGTCGCTATGCGCTTCATCATGCTCTTCATGTTCTTCACCGTGCGCATGGCTGTGACCTGGAACGCCATACTCGTTGTCTAGTTGTTCAACGGCGAAACCAAAATAGCCTTCCTCGGCGACGTATGAAATACCCGCTACGATATTGGTGGTTTCCATGGCGCTGTCTTCAAGAACGCCATTTGGTTCATCTTCGTCTGGGTCGACAGACGCAAAACCAGGAATATCGGCATTTTCAGTGTCACGGAAAAAACCGTCTACGTGCCATACAATATTGCCTGAACCGCCGGTAATATCACCACGGGTATACTTACCTTCATTTACCGTACTGTAATTAACCTCGGCTTCACCCTCTACACCATCAACTTGGTATTGCGGAATACGTTTATCTACAACGTTTACCACCCCACCGATGGCGCCGCTCCCGTATTGTAGTGTGGCTGGACCACGAAGTACTTCAATTTGTGTCGCGCTTGATAACGTTGTGGCAACGTTATGATCAGGCCCAACACGAGAAACATCAGACACGTCTAACCCATTTTGTACAATTTTAACGCGAGGGCCATCGTTTCCTCGAATAACAGGGCTGCTTGATACTGGCCCGAAATAGGTACTGTGGACACCAGGTGCATTCTTTAATGTTTCACCCAGTGTAGGCGCTTCTATTTTTCGTAATTTTTCAGCACCGATCACGGTCACAGGCGTAACTGATTCAAGCACTGAAGATTCTAGTGCCGTTGCTGTAACCACGATGTTTTCTACCGATGCCGGCGTCAGTGTAAAGTCGACACTTTGGTCGCCTTCAATCTCGCCTAAGTCATTATCGCCATGGATATACTGCGATGAGAATACGTGCAAGTGAACGTGGGTTTGCTTTACGTCTTCAAAAACATACACACCTTTGTCATTGGTTTTAGCGACTCTGCGCGTGCCCTCTATTTGCACCTTCGCACCGACAACCGCATTACCCGAGGCATCAATAACTTTACCGGTAATGGTAGTTGCCAGTGTTGGCGCACTGAGCAAACCGGCAATAGTCAAACTTAACAACGATGGAACCTTCATTACTTTCCCCTACGTGTAGTATTTTTATCAATTAATGTGATGTTATAACATTGTCATCAATGCGCAGAATAATGTCAACGGCTTTTTACCGTGCAATATGGAGGTTTGACCGTTGTCAGCAGGGTTATTTGAACGCAACGCAGCGTTTTCAGTCGTTTAGAACGCAAAAATTAAGCGAGGGAAGCGATAGGTTTAAACACTATGTTTGAAAATTCGCGTTAGTAACTATGCCTAAGCAATATGCGTGGGGAAACTGATGACGTCACTGATTGAAGACGCGCCTAATTGAAGCATTAACAACCTATCGATGCCAAGCGCTACGCCCGCACAAGCGGGTAAACCATGCGACAGTGCATCGAGGAAATACTCGTCAACGGGCTTGGTTTCTTGGCCGTTTTCCAGTCGTTTTTCATTATCGCAGTGAAAGCGTTTACGCTGCTCACTGGCATTACTCAATTCGTTAAATCCATTTGCAAGTTCAGCACCTTTGAAGTACACCTCAAAACGATCCGCTACGCGCGCATCATCTTTATTAATGGTGGCCAGTGCGGCTTGTGAGGCAGGAAATGCATGAATAAAACAAGGGCGTTCTTGTCCTATGCGAGGCTCTACTGCATAACTGAACAGAAGCTGTAATACACTGTCTTTACTGAGGGTTTGCGGACTATTGATGTTAATACCAATCTTCGCCATTTCGGTTAAAAGCATAGCGTGAGATGCATCAAGCGGACATAAGCCAAGGTGCTCCATAAATGCCTGCTGATAGGTCATGATGTCAGCGCGTTCGGTGTGTAGTATTGCCATTAGTAAGGCGTTAACTTCTTCCATTAACGCATGATGGTCAAAGCCTGGGCGATACCATTCAAGCATCGTAAATTCAGGGTTATGCCAACGCCCTTCCCCTTCATGACGAAATGCTTTACAAATTTGGTAAATAGCACCACTCTCTGCACATAACAGCCGCTTCATTGCGTATTCGGGTGAGGTTTGCAGATAAAGTGAAACGGGGCTACCGGTTCTATCAAAATGAAATTGGGTGTGAAAGGCATCTAAGTGCTCATCGGTAATGGTACCGTGACACAAAAGCGGGGTTTCTACTTCAAGTACGTGCCTGTCTTCAAAGAACTGTCGAATATGCTTCAACATCGTCGCACGAGCTACACGCGCGTGGTGCGAAGTGGTTGGTTTCCATGTAGACATAGCGGCAGGTTACACCCGTTAAAGATAAAAAGGGCATGCCGTATTCATCATCAATACGGCATGCAACTTATTATTTTTGCGCGCGAGAAACGTATTCGCCAGAACGCGTATCGACACGAATTACTTCACCGGTTTGTACAAACAATGGTACGCGAACTACAGCGCCCGTGCTCAATGTTGCCGGTTTGCCTCCAGTTCCTGCTGTATCACCTTTAAGACCTGGGTCAGTTTCAGTAATTTCCAACTCAACAAAGTTCGGTGGCGTTACCGTAATAGGCGAGCCATTCCACAAGGTGATAATGCATACATCGTTTTCGACCAACCATTTCTTGTTGTCGCCAAGCGCTTTTTCATCTGCAGCGATTTGTTCGAATGTATCATTATTCATAAAGTGGTAGAATTCACCGTCGGTATATAGGTAGGCAAGCTCTGTATCCAACACATCAGCGCCTTCTACCGACTCACCAGAGCGGAATGTTTTTTCTAAAACTTTACCTGAAATTAGTTTACGAATTTTTACGCGGTTAAACGCTTGGCCCTTACCAGGCTTTACGTATTCGTTTTCTAAAATGTTGCATGGTTCGCCGTCCAGCATGATTTTCAGGCCGCCTTTGAACTCGTTAGTGCTGTAATTAGCCATAATTCCTCTGTCTAACCATAAGGTACAAAAAGTTTCGTGGCACGAATAATACCTAAAAAACCGATTTCTGTAGAGCATAACTGGCAAAAAGAATTAGCAAAAAGCATAACTGACCCTGCCGCGCTGCTTTCTTATATGGAATTGCCGTTAGAAAAGTACGCTGAGCATAGTAAAGCGCGACGCTTATTTCCAATGCGTGTACCTCGCCATTTCGTGGAATTAATGGAAAAAGGTAACCCTAACGACCCCTTATTTTTGCAAGTGATGCCATTAAGTAATGAGTTCGTGACCACACCGGAGTATAGCGAAGACCCACTGGATGAGCATGACACCGCAACACGAGGCGTTCTGCATAAATACCAGTCGCGCGTATTGCTAATGGTGCGTACTGGCTGTGCGGTAAATTGTCGTTACTGTTTTCGCCGCCACTTCCCCTATGCTGACAACGCAGTAAACAAACAACAATGGCAAGACGCGATTGCTTACATTGAAAATAATAGCGACATAAACGAAGTTATTTTTTCCGGCGGCGACCCATTAATGGCAAAAGATGACCACCTTGCGTGGCTGGCCAATGCCCTTGCCGACATTCCTCATGTTAAACGATTGCGTATTCATACTCGGCTACCTGTTGTACTGCCTGAGCGCATCGATAATGCATTTGTATCGTGGTTTAGCGCACTGCCTTTACAGAAAGTGTTAGTGCTACACGCCAACCATGCTAATGAAATCGCTGAACCGCTGAAACAACGCCTACAAGCACTTAAACAAGCGAACGTCACACTGCTTAATCAGTCGGTATTGCTGAAAGGGGTAAACGATAGCGCCGATGCTATATGCGATTTAAGCGACGCGCTCATGGATGCCGGCGTCCTTCCCTATTACCTTCACGTGCTGGATAAAGTGCAAGGGGCTGCGCATTTTTATGTGAGTGATGACGATGGTAGGCGAATAATAGCGGAAGCGATAAAGCGCTTGCCAGGCTTTCTCGTCCCCAAACTCGTTAGAGAGATTGGGGGTCAGCCTGGCAAAACGCCTATCGACTTACATTTGCATCCCTAACCTAGGCATAGGTATCGATATTGGCGCCCAATGCAGGATTAGATGATGACGGTTTTGGTACGTCAGCTGCTGATTCCAGTAGCTGAAGCGTCGCTTTACCCTCTTGTTGCTGTTGGCTTTTCGCCAGCTTAAGAGAGGCTACTTCAAGTGACGCACCGGACGTTCCAGAGGTACTAGCACCTTGTAGATCCATACCATTTTCCTTTGTTGCTTGTAGCAAAGTAAAAAAGTGGGCAGAATTGCCCACCTCATAGAGTATCGACACCTTCTGTAGAAACTTTAACCGATTTTATTAATTTCGAGGATTTTTATGCAAGCTATTCATGAACAGCTTCAGGAAACCATTCAAACGCTCTACCGCAAATCAGTAGACGCCGATAATGCCCTAAAGCTACTTCAACAGGATAAGAAGGGTAAGTTTGCCGCGGTATTTGCAGAGGATAGTGGCTTTACTACCTCGGCCAAACGTTTTGGCCCCTATGTAGAAGAAATTGCGTTGGATTGGCAGGCATTGAAGGAAATGAATGACGACGATGCTAAGCGTGCGCTTCCTGCACTCATTAAAAAAATTGAGCTTGCGTTAAGCACTATCGCGCAGTTTCAACAGTCGCTATCCGCACGTTAATAACGAACTTATCCCCCTCATACCATTACGTTTACGGTTTATTCGACAGCGAATACATTGGTGTTTCGCCAAGTAGCTGTCGAATTTTGTCGACCTCTTTTAGGTAGCGCGGGCTATCTACCCGTTCGTACGTTTGCGTAAATGCTGCTTTGCTTAGCCCTTCGGGTAAATCCAAAATTGGCGGTATAATTTGGGTTTCGGTGCGAATTCTTGCTACATCTGTTTGTAGTTGCTTTGCCCGTGCTGGATTCGTTGCCACTTTTGCAAATTCAGCCCCGGCCATGTCTGCGGCTAAATCGACAAAGCTGTAGCCTGATCCCCCTTGGCCTCTGTCCATCAACTCTTTAAACTCTCCTATCGCTAACGACACGCCCTCTTCTGATAACAATTGAAACGCTGCGGAGATAATAAAGTGCCGCGCTAAATCGTTGCGCCCATGAAGCGTTGCGCCTCGCTTTGGTTTTATCGCAATCGACGCATTTGGCTGAATATCGCCGACTAAATGGCCCACACTGTGATGCCCCACGTACGCAGCTAACGCAACAATGACAGCCTTGTTGTGAAGTACGGCATCTTCTTCAGTCTCACTTTGTTCTCTGGCACGTGCCATGCCCTCGCGAAGATATTCAATAAGCGACTGAGGCGACGTAGATAAGGCAAGTTCTCTCCCTGAGATATAGCGAAGATAATAGGCACTGAGTACAGAAAGTTCAGACTCTTCATCTACCCCTAAGTTAAGCTTTACCGTATTGAGTTCTGCAAGTAATGCCCCTAGCGGACCGAGTCGCAACGTCATATCGGTGTCAGTCATCGAGACGTGTTCAATTCGGGTAAGTGCCAGGGTCGCCACTTCAGACTCTGTCCATGTATTGATTGCCCACTCAAGAAAAGACAGAACGTAGCGCCCGGAAAGGCGAATGTCACCCACGTTGATTTGATCAAGCGCCAATGTATCGCCCGGTAAAATAAGGGCAGAGACGTTAATGAATAGCGATTGACTTGAAGGGGCAAACGTTAGCGCAATGGTGCTGCCCATGGGGGTAACATTAACCTTCCCACTAAAATTAGGTATGGCCCGCTGTAACACGCCAACTAAACTTTCAATTTGTTGTTCTGACAACGTAATTTCATGGCCTTCTTCTCTTTTTGAAAATGCTCGCTGAAGCTGTGCCAACAGTGCATTTACACTATCAGCGCCGTCCAACTGCGCAGGCGCCTCTACCGCAACGAGAGGTTCACGTTGAAATGCAGAGAACGTCAGAATAAGTAGACCAGCAAAAAGAAGAAGTGTGGTTGCGAAGGCAATACCCAGCACCCATTTAAGGCTGCGTTTCATTACGATTTAGTGTTCACCATGGTTAACTTAAAAGCGACAATGCGCCCATTTTATGACTGTATTGCTATGTTACTTTACAATCACATTGGGGCGCTAACAGATAAGGTAGCAGTATGTAACGAAATATGTCGACGCTACCGTATACAGCACGGTGACATCTTCTTTATGATTACCGTTGCTAAAGTACTACTTCAGCCATATTCCCCTTACTTTCCAACCATGTTTTACGGTCGCCGGCACGTTTTTTCGCTAACAACATGTCCATCAATTCAAGCATGTCTTGTGCATCATCAATGGTAAGCTGCACCAAGCGACGCGTGTTTGGGTCCATGGTGGTTTCACGAAGCTGAATAGGGTTCATTTCACCTAGGCCTTTAAAGCGCTGCACATTAACTTTACCGCGCTTTTTCTCCGCTTCGATTCGGTCTAATATGCCTTGCTTCTCACCCTCATCAAGTGCGTAGTAAACGTCTTTACCAATGTCGATTCTAAATAAAGGTGGCATGGCGACATATACATGGCCTTGATCGACCAATGTTCTAAAATGCCTAACAAATAATGCGCACAGTAACGTGGCGATATGCAGTCCGTCAGAATCTGCATCGGCAAGGATGCAAATTTTTCCGTAACGTAACCCCGATAGGTCGGTTGAATCAGGGTCGATGCCAAGCGCTACCGATATGTCATGTATTTCTTGCGAAGCAAGTACTTGTGATGAATCAACTTCCCAGCTGTTTAGGATTTTACCACGCAGCGGCATAATGGCCTGAAATTCGCGGTCGCGTGCTTGTTTCGCCGAGCCACCTGCCGAATCACCTTCCACTAAAAACAGCTCTGAATGGTTAATATCTTGCGATGAACAGTCGGTTAATTTACCCGGTAATGCAGGGCCTTGCGTGACCTTTTTACGCGCGACTTTCTTCGTTTGGCGCAGGCGGCGCTGGGCATTGTTGATACACATTTCCGCCAGGGCTTCAGCAATATCAGTGTGTTGGTTTAGCCATAGGCTGAACGAGTCTTTCACCACACCAGACACAAACGCTGCGGATTGTCGCGAGGACAACCGTTCTTTCGTTTGCCCTGCAAACTGAGGGTCTTGCATTTTTGTTGAGAGGATATAAGCGCATCGGTCCCAGATATCGTCAGGCGATAATTTTACGCCGCGGGGCATAAGATTTCTGAACTCGCAGAACTCCCGCATTGATTCCAGCAACCCTTGCCTTAGACCATTTACGTGCGTTCCACCTTGTGCGGTGGGAATTAAGTTCACGTAACTTTCAGTGACTAAATCGCCCCCTTCGGGTAGCCACATCACTGCCCAATCTGCGGCTTCAGTGTTGCCACTGAAGTTACCAATAAATGGGGTGTCGCTGGGCAATGTTTCAAACTCTTGTACTGATTGGTATAAATAATCCTTCAAGCCATCTTCGTAATACCACTCTTGGCTTTCTTTGGTAATTTTATTATCAAATCGTATACGCAGCCCTGGTGCTAATACGGCTTTCGCGCGTAAGTTATGAATAAGGCGGCTTATCGAAAATTTTGCTGAATCAAAATATTGAGGGTCGGGCCAAAAGTGAACACGCGTACCCGTATTGCGTTTTCCGCAGGTATCGATGACCGCAAGGTCTTCGACCTTATCGCCGCTTGCAAACGCTATCTGGTACACCTGACTATCTCTGCGAATTGTCACCTCTACTCGGGTAGATAGCGCATTAACCACTGAGATCCCAACGCCGTGCAAACCACCAGAGAACGCATAGTTTTTATTTGAAAACTTACCCCCAGCATGTAGCTTACTTAGGATAAGTTCTACACCAGAAATTTTTTCTTCGGGGTGAATATCAACGGGCATACCTCGGCCATCATCGGTCACCTCAAGTGACTGATCTTCGTGCAAGATAACCCTTATATTTGATGCATGCCCAGCAAGCGCTTCATCAACGCTGTTATCGATAACCTCTTGCCCTAGGTGATTGGGGCGTGAGGTATCGGTATACATACCTGGGCGACGTTTTACAGGGTCAAGTCCGTTTAATACTTCGATTGCATCTGAATTGTATTGATTTGACATAGTTATGGTTATTATTTAAGCCTGAAACGAGTTTAACGTACGCAGTTAATGCCTGCGACGCAAGATAAATTGATGGTATCAGGGCTAGTGAATCCCCGCAATCTGAAAGCAGGCATTACCTAATCTCCTGCATAATGACACGCAATACGAGGTTAAGCGCCTGCCTACTGTGCTAAAAGAAAAGCTGCAATGTCAGGCAAATGTTTTTCATACCCTATAAAGCTATGATCGCCGCCCTTTTCAATGAGTAACGACGACGACGCATACTTTTGTTGTGCTTGACGATAATCGAGGGTTTCATCGTTGGTTTGCAGCATCACACGGTAAGCGTCTTGGTGCTTTAACTCTGGTACGTCAAGCGCCTCTATAACGCCAAGATCGCTCTCTACAATTTCAAAACGCGCTTGGGTATAGGGGTTCACGTGCTCGCCAATAAAGCCATGGAGTAATTTATAAGGTTGCACCGCTGGGTTTATCAGCACCGCTTTACCACCGAATTTTTCCACCAAATATGTAGAAAGGTAGCCCCCCATAGAGCTACCGATAAGCTTTAGCCCGTTTTCCACAAGCTCTGGCGTTTGTGCTATTAAACTAAGAAGCTGATGTTCTATCTTACTTGGATAATTTGATAGCTCGGGGATATGCAACGTTACCTCTGGGTGAAACCTGTCAAAATATGACTTTGTCGCTTGTGCTTTCACCGATTGTGGAGAACTTAAAAAACCATGAAGATACAACACATGACTCATTATTTATTTACCCTTTTAACTTCACACATAAGGTTACCATCATCGTATAAAGAAAATAATTGATAACCGGGCCCTTCGGCACTGGTATTAAAATCTGGCGTTAGCTCCCATTGCCAACAGGTCGAGGGCGCCCCAAAGCTTAAGCAACGATTATTCCCTATGACTTGCCGAAGTGGTGAATGCACATGGCCATGGAGTATTGCGCGTATTTGAGGTTGCGTATCTAGCCATGTCACGAACTCATCAGCGTTTACTAATTCATGCTTGTCCATCCAACTATTTGATGGCATTACATGGTGATGTAATGCCACTAAGTGATGGTACTGGGGTGATGCCTGTATATTCGCTGCAACACGGCGAAGTGCGGCCGGGCGCACTTCGCCACTGGTACCTGTTCTTCGGGTATCAAGACCGTGCAAACACCATCGTCCAAGCTTCGCAGGACGTTCATCACTAAGGTGGTATGATTGCAATGCGCTGGCATAAAATTGATTATTGTCGTGATTACCCGGAATAACCCATACCGGTAGTGATCGTACCGTTTGAATGACTGAGAGAAAATGGTCGTAACTGGCTTTCGAGTTATCCCCACTAATATCTCCTGTCACTAACAGCCCATCAATTTTATCAGTATGAAGAAGGGCATGTGCAAGCACTCGCGTAAAGGTTTCGATAGGTACCGCATTATCGTAACCTTTTTTTTGTTTGTCTCCAGCAAGGTGGAGGTCGCTGATATGAAGAAGGGTTAGCTTCACGCTTCGCTTGCCACCTTAGGTTTTTGCTTCAAGCAGAAGTCTAACCATTCCGCTAAGAAAATATTCACCATTTGCTTTTCGTTACGCTGACGCATTTTGATATTAGGGTACTCGTAGGAGGGTTCCAACTTGCCGGTATTCTGACTACTTATCACCTCAGCCATCCGCGCATCATGGTACAAACGAACAGTCATTGAGGGGGTTAGGTAAGCTGGCATATCATCAGCAACTTGCTTAACGGTCAATGTCGTCGTGTAACGGGCGGTATCAGTAATATGAATTTCATAGCGCAGCGTTTTCCCGACCGAAAATAAGTAGCTCAAATCCTCAGTATCACAGTCGGGCAAAATACGCAGAATGTGCGCATAGTTCAGTTCACACAGTGCCTGAATAGTGGGAAGGTGAGGAATATACTTTTTTCTCGTTTGATAGGTCACGGGGTTTGCCACTGCTCCAATAATGTTTTTTTGTGCATGAAGAACCATTGTAGCGCAATAATCGCTGCTGCGTTGTCTATATGGCCGCTTTCTAACCATTCTAGTACGGTACTTTCGGCAACTCGGTGCACTTTTATATCTTCGGATTCACTCTCAAGGCCGTGAATGCCTGATGCTTTAGTGGCGTCCGTTTGAGCAACAAATATGTGAAGTCGTTCTGTGGTCCCGCCAGGGCTAGACAAGTAGCTAAGCGCCTTCGTTAAGTTAGTTAGGGTAATACCCGCCTCTTCTTGCGACTCGCGGTGACACACCTGCTCGTCGGTCTCACCTTCATCAATCATGCCCGCGATTATTTCTATTAACCATGGGGTTGAAGATGTAGGCAACGCCCCAATTCTAACCTGCTCGATAAGAACAAACTCATTAAGTATTGGGTCGTAAGGCAAAACGCCGACAGCATGTCCGCGTTCAAATATCTCGCGTTTAACAATGTCGCTCCACTCACCATTGAAGCATTTATGCTTGAATTGGTACTGCTGCATCGTAAAGAACCCGTTGTAAACAGGCTTAATATCGATGATTTCAACGTCATTTGAGGTAAATGAAAGAATTTGCTTGCTCATTTGCAGACACTTTTGGTTTGAATCGATTTATCATGCATAGTACAGACAGACATAACGTATGTACATGCAGGAAAACCATGTACTACACGTAATTAATAAGGCGTCACCGCGTTAGTTTTTTCTCTATAATGGGTAAGTTATAGGGTGAATTCACATATTCTGTTACAGTTAAACAAACACTGTTACGAGTAAAAACTTTCGGTTTACTGGCGATATTTCTTACACTTAACTTTATTCGCCGTCACACGACGCTTAAACACAAAAACAGGAAGACGTAAGCATGAAACGAACACTTCTGTCACTGATGATTGGATTATCAGTAACGACCAGTGCACTCGCTGATGACCTCATGCAGGTATACCAGCAAGCCTTGGCAAACGACCCTTTGGTAAACCAAGCAAAAGCGCAACGAGATGCGGCGTTTGAAGGGATCAGTATCAGCCGAGCTAATTTACTCCCTCAAATTTCAGGGTCAGTAGGCTATACGACTTCAACGGCAGAGCGTACGCAAACATTGGGGGCAACTGCGGAAGACTTACAGATTTTAGTGTTTGAGACAGATGCGACCACCATTGATTATGGTCTTCAACTTTCTATGTCATTGTACGACCATGCTAACTGGCTTGGGCTTGATCGTGCTGAAAAAGTGGCAGAGCAAAGCGATGCGCAGCTCGCGTCTAGCATGCAAGATGTAATCGTTCGTACCGTAACCGCCTATTTTGATGTACTTCGTGCGCGTGACAGTGTGGAATTTGTCGGCGCAGAAAAACGCGCGATTGAACGACAACTTGAACAAACGCGTCAGCGTTTTGAAGTGGGCTTAACTGCTATCACTGATGTTCACGAAGCACAAGCGAACTTCGACAGCACCGTGGCGCAAGAAATCCAAGCAAAAAACCAACTAGAGTTTGCGCTTGAAGCACTGCGCGTTATCACGGGTAAATATCACGATCGTCTTTATGGGCTAAATACCGAAAGCTTCTCAACGACCATGCCGGTACCAGAAATGGTTGAAGGCTGGTTAGAAACGGCTCAAGACAAAAACCTTGCGTTATTAGTCAACCGACTAGCGATGGATATTGCAAAAGAAGATATCGCTATTGCGCGTTCAGGCCACCTGCCTACGCTTAGCCTTACTGCAAATGCAAACAGAAGTAAGAACGATATTGAAAACCCGTTCATTCAATTCGAAACGCCTTACTTAGACAGTCAATCGGTGGCGGTTTCGCTTAATGTTCCTATTTATCAAGGTTCACGCGTTACATCGCAAACTGACCAAGCGAAGTTTAACTATGTTGCAGCGAGCCAAGCAACGGAACAAACGTACCGCCAAACGGTTCAGTCTGTTCGTAGCTCGTTCAACAATGTGAAAGCGTCTATTTCTACCATTCGCGCTCTTGAGCAATCGGTAGTGTCTGCAGACAGCGCGCTTAAAGCTACAGAAGCTGGTTTTGATGTAGGTACACGTACTATTGTTGATGTGCTAGATAGCACACGTAACTTGTTTGATGCACGTAGAAACCTGGCGGGCGCACGTTATGACTTTATTCAGTCAGTGGTCACGCTTAAACAAGCTGCTGGCACGCTTACAAGCGACGATATCGCCATGATAAACAAAGGGTTAAAGCCTGCTGATAATAATGGGTAATAGCTTGCAGTTGTAAGATATCGAAAGGGTGGCTTGGGATAAGCTGCCCTTTTTTGTTATTGCACTTTAAAAGGAAAGCGACTTCGCTCTAATAAGCCAAGCAGTTGGCGAAGCTCAAAGCGCAGTTGCTTTGCTTTTTCGTGGCTAGGTTCATATTGAGCAAGCTTACTGGACACCCGGTATAATTTGTCTTGCAACGACCGTAAGTCATCGTCCATGATATTGCCCCATTTTATTTTTGTTTATTATATGGAATCTGAACAGGCATTTTTACGCCTGTAGGTTACCCCATTCTATTCTGAGAAACGAAACACATGCAAGCTTTAGCCCTTCAAAATAGATTTGAACGCATTCGCGCGAACAAATGGTTCGAAACATTTGTCGTCAGCGTCATCATTATATCTGCCCTACTCGTTGGGGCGAAAACGTATGAATTGCCCGCGGGCTTTTCGGCCGTCACCTTATTTTTAGACTGGTTTATCAGTGCGTTTTTTCTTACTGAACTGACAATCCGCTTTCTTGCTGAACGCCAAAAACGACATTTTTTTAAAAGCTTTTGGAACTGGTTTGATACCTTAATTGTTGTTATTAGCCTTATTCCTGCTGACGATACTGAGTTAGCCCTTATCGCCCGGTTAGTCCGCGTATTCAGAGTGCTTCGAATGATATCGATTATTCCTGAACTACGCATTTTACTTGTCTCGCTGGTAAAAGCCTTGCCACAGCTTGGCTACGTTATGCTGCTCATGTTTATCATCTTTTATATTTATGCCGCGATAGGCAGCACGTTGTTTGAAGACATTAATCCAACGCTTTGGGGGGATATCACGATATCGCTACTTACTCTGTTTAGAGTGATGACCTTCGAGGACTGGACCGATGTAATGTATGAAACTCAAGAAGTCTATCCGTTAAGCTGGATTTTCTATCTTACCTTCATATTCTTTACGGCCTTCGCGTTTTTAAACATGGTCATTGGGATTGTAGTTAATGTCATGGAGCGAGAAAACGAAAAGGCGAGAGAAGAACGAGAGGCAATGCTGCGGGCGGAAAAAGCCCTACGGGGTGAGCGTGAGCCAACACTTAAAGATGTAATGGCAGAGCTAAAAGCACTTAAAGCGCAACTGAACAATCAAAAACCCTAGCCTATAAAAAACCCCAGTGACACCGAACGTGTATTACTGGGGTTTGTTTTTGTTATAGGCCTACCCAGCCTTATTTAATAAGGACGCTACAAGCCATATTTTTGCTTTAACGCTTTTGCTCTTTCTACCGAGTCTGGCTTCACTAATTCTCTCGCGCTTAAACGGCGTTCCGCTAGCGCTTTTTTGTCCATAGTAAGTAGCAACTCCACGTAATTTAAAAACACTTCTTCATTCGACATCGGCTTGGTGTCAATGCGCTCATATAATCGCAGCGCTTCCTCATTATCTTGTTGTGCAATAAGAATTTGCGCCAATGTATCTACCGCTTCCGCGTTATCGCTTTGAAGATTTACAGCTCGCTCTGCTAACACCTTAGCTTCGGCTACGTTACCACGCTGAAATTGAAGGTAAGCAAGGTTATTAAGCACAACGAAGTTATCCGGCGTTATCTCAAGTATCGAGGAATACGTGCGCATTGCAGCTGGGGTATCGCCGCTTATTTGGCGCTCGGCAAGCAACATTGCACTTCGAACATCGTTAGGCGACTGTGTCACGTGCTTTTGCAAAAAGGCTAACGCCGCCTCTTTTTTGTTCGTCATTTCGTACGCGGCGACCAATAACAATGCGTTGTCTGAATTGGGTGAAGCGTCGTAAGCTACCTGTATGTGAGGGATAGCGTCCTGAGGCTTTTTATCGCTTACCAACAAACGCCCTATTATCCCCTGAACGAACGGTAATTCGCGCACAGGCTCTGCGGTTTTATTGATAATGTCCCATGCCTGTGCCGTCTCGCCAACCATGCTGTGGAAGTATGCCTTTAGTAATGTTAACTGGGCATCAGGGCGTTTCTCTATCACGTTAGTCAGCAACGCAAGGCCATCTCGATACTTGTTCTGTGTATCAGCAATTAACACACTCCCGAGCACAGCATTTTTATCTTGAGGATAAACGCTAAGCCAATGCTTAAAGAATGCTTCTGCGTCGGCGACTTTATTTGCGGCAATAAAGGCTTGGCCTTTTACATTCCAAAACGACAATGGGCTTTGCTTATCGCCCTTTATGTCGTTAAGCAGCTGAATGGCTTGTTCTGCGTTACCTTCAACCGTGTAGAAACGCGCTAACAACACGCGTACATCGAGTGCATCAGGTTCTTTTTCAATTTGCGCCTTGGTATAAGCCACCACTTCAGAGGTGTCATTTTTTTCTGCTGCCAAGCCATACCATAACGTTAGGGCTTGAACATCTGACGGGTTGTTTTCGATAAAAGCATTAATAACGGCGAGCGCGTCGTCTATCTTTTGTTGCGAAACAAGTAACGAAACCCGCGCATAAGTAATTTCACTTTTTGCGCCCTCTAGTGTGTCTGCTTCATCAAGCAATGCAGTTGCTTCACTATAGTTTTGTTCAGCCAACGCGATATTGGCAAGATATACCAACGGCAGCGCAAGCGTTGGGTCTTGTTTCTTCCATTCATTTGCCGCGGCGCTGGCTTTGTCAAACTGACCGGTTGCCACGTAAGCGCGAACCAAGGTGTTTTGCGACTCTGCAGACTCTGGGGCACGGGCAACGGCCTGCTCTAAGTTAACCAAACCTTCTATGTCGTTAAGCGATAATTGTAGTGCTCCAAGTCGTGCCAAGTCTTCTGCCGTATCGCTTACATTTTCAGTTTTATCCACCATTTCTTGCGCACCGACCAGATTGCCCTGTCTAAGCAATTGATAGCTGGCCTTTGAAAATAGCAATGCATCGACGCCCGCTTCGCCCTCTACGCGACTTAATACACCTAAGGCCTCTTCGCTTTCACCAAGTTGTAACATGCTGTCGGCAAGCATACGTAATCCTGGGTGATTATCGGGAAGACTTGAAGCAATCATGGTGAGATGACGCTGTGCGGCTTCAAAATCTTGAATTTGATAGGCACTAAAGCCAGCCACTAAGCGCACAATTTGATCGCTCTGGCCACCTTGTATGGCTAGCTCTAAATAGGAAAGTGCATCAGCATGCTGTCCGTTTGACGATGCAATGATGCCTTTAAACATGTTTAGCAATGGGTTATTTTTACTTAACGCTAAAAGCTCATCAACGATAGGTTCAGCCCGTGCCGTATCGCGCTCCTCAATAAGTAATGACGCGTAGGCAAACTTAGTGGTTCTATCAAGTGGGTATAGCGACACATACTCGCTGTAAACATCCATTGCCTCTGCGCGCTTCTGATTCATTATGTAAAGCTTGGCGAGTTGCTGTAATACATCTTTATTTTGTGGCGCTTGCGCTCGTAAGCTTTCTGTTTTTTCTAACGCTTTTTCAAAGTCATTAGCGATAATGTACTGGTAGCTTTCAATAAGCCCTTTGTAAACCGATTGGGTATCAAGGGTAATAAGGTCATTGAGTACCGCTTCAGCTTCTTCCATATCGTTAAGCTGAACTAATGCTTGAAGCTTATAAAAGCCTACTTCAGCCGATTCTACTGAGGTTAATCCTTGCGTGCGGTAATCGACATCAGCTAGCGCCGTTTCAGCACCCGATTGCTGATAGGCTAATGATAAAAGGGGAATAATACTACTGGCCGCGTAGCCTAGCTCTAACGCTTTGTTCAGTTCTTTTTCTGCCGCGGGGTAATTCTGCATGTCTAGATACAGCTTCCCAAGCTCAAAACGCGGTAACGCGACATTCGGCGCTTTCTGGATTGCATTTTTATATTCAACAATTGCCGCATCTAATTTAGCTTCTGTAGCATAACTACGGGCACTTTCGAGGTGGGACTCCATAGACGTATCGCCACAGCCGACCAAAAAACTCCCGACGACTGCCGCTAAAAGTAATTGCTTAGGGCTAAACTGACCCTTTTTACCATTTTTCATTACTGTCCCTTACCTTTCAAACTGTTATTATCGATTATTCTTAGGCGCTTACCTGCACTCTGTGTGTTTTTTCATCATTTTTGTGCAATTTCATGGCAACATTGCCATTATTCGAATATAATATTGTTTTTTGCAACACTGCAGGCACACATCGACGTTTTTAGGCGTCACTCACGTTTGCCGCACCCTCCTTACTTATAGCACCAGGACCCTTAATGACAACAACTGTCGACATGACATTTAAAGACCTCAATCTACCAGAACCTATCTTACAAGCCCTTGAAAAAGTTGGCTACGAGAAACCGTCTCCTATTCAAGCAGAGAGTATTCCATTACTGCTTGAAGGTCACGATTTACTCGGTCAGGCTCAGACTGGAACAGGAAAAACCGCTGCGTTTGCCCTTCCAATGCTGGCAAATATCGATCCTGAACAACGTAAGCCGCAATTACTGGTATTAGCCCCAACTCGTGAATTAGCTATTCAGGTTGCAGAGGCGTTTCAGGTTTACGCGAGCTTTAGTCAAAAAATTAAAGTACTTCCAGTATACGGTGGCCAATCGTATGACAACCAAATTCGTCAGCTTAAACGTGGCGTGCAGGTTGTTGTAGGTACACCAGGTCGAATTATCGACCATATAAAGCGCAAAACATTAGATTTGAGCGAGCTTAAGTACTTAGTACTTGACGAAGCCGATGAAATGCTACGCATGGGCTTTATTGACGACGTAGAGCTTATTCTTAGCCACGCACCCGCTGAACGCCAAACCGCGTTATTTTCAGCGACTATGCCTGGGCCAATTAAGAAGATTACTCAGCGCTACTTAAAAGATCCTAAGCACGTAAAAATAGCGTCAAAGGTTAGTACCGCGAGCACAATTCGCCAGCGCTACTGTCAAATCGCACCTCATCACAAACTTGAAGCGTTAACGCGGATCATGGAAGTTGAGCGTTTTGACGGCATGATTATCTTTGTGCGCACAAAGACGGCGACAGTTGAACTTGCAGACAAACTTTCTGCACGTGGTTTCGACGTAGAACCGTTAAACGGTGACATTCCACAGAATGCGCGTGAACGTACTGTAGATAAGCTAAAACAAGGCGCCATTGATATTCTTGTTGCTACTGACGTAGTAGCGCGTGGATTGGACGTTGAGCGTGTAAGTCACGTTATTAACTATGACGTCCCTTACGATAGCGAGTCATATGTTCACCGTATTGGTCGTACAGGCCGTGCGGGTCGCCAAGGTGACGCTATTTTGTTTATCTCTCACCGTGAAAAGCGCATGCTTTTCTCTATTGAGAAAACAACCAAGCAGCCTATTGAAGCAATGCCTATTCCTTCAATCAGCGAAATTAATGAAACGCGTTTAAGCCGTTTCAAGCAGTCGGTTATTGATGCAACAAAAGACGATAGCATCGAGTCGCTTATTCCCATCGTGGATATGATTAAAGAAGAAGCAGAAGCGTCTCCTGAAGTCTTGATGGCTGCGTTGCTTAAAATAGCACAAGGCGACGAGCCTCTTATTTTGAAAGAGTCAGATCGTCCTGATATACATAGCCGTCCTGAGCGTGAACCTCGTGATTCACGTGAACGTAAAGGCAGAGATGGAAGAGAAAGCCGTGATGGTCGTGAGCGTAAGCCGCGCGCACCACGTGTAAATCGTCCACCTGAAGAAGGTATGCAACGCTACCGTATTGACGTAGGTCACGTACACGGTGCGAAGCCTGGCAATATCGTTGGCGCTATCGCCAATGAAGCGAATATTAATTCGAAGAATATTGGCGCCATTGAAATTTACGATAACTTTAGTACCGTAGATTTACCATCAGGCATGCCGAAAGAGACACACGACACGCTTCAAGCTACCCGTGTAGCTGGACAACGTTTGTCTATTCGCGAATGGTCAGAAACGCCACCTAAGCGTGACGGCCGTGGCGCTCGCCCTGGCAAAGACAGCCGTGGTAACCGCGAAAACCGTAAGCGTAAGAACTAATTAAACAACATAATTAGCTTTATATAACTTTTAGCAATATAAAGTCAGTTATCAATTGTTTCTTAAAAAGAAGAATTGGCGCAGAATAGCGTCAGTTCTTTTTTTTTGTTTGCGCCTTTATGGATTATTTCCCCCTTTTTCTTGATGCCCGTTCATTACATTGCCTTGTCGTAGGTGCTGGCGAAGTTGCCGCACGGAAGCTAGAGCTGATAATGAAAACGCCCGCACGTATCACCGTTGTGGCGCCGTGGGTATGCGACACGGTAAAACGCTTATCAGAAAACGAAAACGTAACACTCATTGTTCGCGAATTTGAAGATAACGATTTGGCGAATAAAGAGATGGTTTTTATTGCCACGGATAAACCAGCGGTAAACCAATATATTCACGACTTAGCGCGAACACAAAAAGTGTTAGTTAACGTTGTCGATAACACACCACTTTGCCAGTTTATTACGCCGTCGATTGTCGATCGCTCTCCTATTATTATTGCGATGAGCAGCGGTGGCGTAGCGCCGGTACTATTGCGATATTTACGCCAAAAATTAGAAACCGTTCTGCCTACCCACTTAAGTCGCCTTGGTGCTTTTTCTGAAAAATTCAGAGATAAGGTTAAGCATGCGCTAAATGGCGTTACGGCGCGACGCTATTTTTGGGAAGATGTGCTCGATGGCGACATTGCTGAAATGGTGGAAAAAGGCCAAAACGAAAAGGCTGAAATTGCGTTTAATGAGGCGCTTATGGCGGCAGCAAATGACAATAACGTTGTGGGGCAAGTTTACTTGGTGGGCGCAGGCCCAGGCGACCCTGACTTGCTTACTTTTAGAGCGTTACGCTTGATGCAAAAAGCAGACGTTGTCGTTTACGACCGTCTGGTTTCGCCTGAAATATTGGAGCTTGTTAGACGAGATGCTGAAAAAATCTATGTAGGTAAAGCCAAAAGTAATCACACTTTACCGCAAGACGATATTAACCAACTTATGGTTGATGAGGCGAAAAAAGGAAATCGCGTGGTACGCCTTAAAGGTGGCGACCCGTTTATATTTGGCCGAGGCGGTGAAGAAATCCAAACGCTTATCAAGCACAATATTGGGTTTCAGGTTGTGCCTGGCATTACTGCTGCTAGCGGCGCATCAAGTTATGCAGGCATCCCCCTTACGCACCGCGACCATGCACAATCAGTGGTATTTGCGACAGGCCACCTAAGAGATGGCACTATTGATTTGAACTGGCAATCGCTTGCACACGCCAATCAAACTATTGTGTTTTATATGGGGCTGACTGGCTTACCTATTATTTGCGAAAAGCTAGTGGAACATGGACTTGCGCCCAGCACCCCTATCGCGCTTGTGCAAAGTGCCACAACCGAAAAGCAAGTCGTGGTTAAAGGCACATTGCAAGACATTACACATAAAGAAGAAACCAAAGCATTAAAGCCACCCACGCTGATTATTGTCGGCTCGGTGGTTGAACTGCACGAAGAGCTGAGCTGGTTTAATTAACCCTCTTATCTCCGTCTACTTGTAATTTCTATTCCTGCGCGCATACTGATAACCGGCTAAACACTGTTTTCAGGGCGCGCTTATGACAGCTATCAACCATGTATCCTACAACGTATCCTGTACCGCCGTTATCCTGTTTAGCTTGTTCGCGTTTGTTCATCAAGAGGCGTTAGGCACGCAAACCCGGTTTGAAACCGCTACCGTTGATAACGGCGTAACCTTCTCTTATGAATGGCTTGATATTGACAGCCAGCCTCAACAAGTTATGTTTACCCTGTCTCAAGATGCGCTATCTGTTACTCCTTTGCAGCAAACCAACTACAAACCACAAATTGCGCAGCGCTATGTCTTAGTGTCTTTGTTAAAAGAAGCGAAAAAGATTGATGCGAGAAAAGCGGTCGTTAATGTCATGCCCAGTAATGAAGGGATCAACATCAAGGTATCGTCAAAAGACGATGCCTTAGCAACGCGTATATTAAGCGATTTAACATCGGTACAACACAAAGCGCACGACACCTATCTTTATGATAATTATTACACTCGCTTTACGACAATGTTTAACCAGCGTGCGGTGAAACCTGACCATCTTCGCTACATTGATGAAACCGCCAAGTCTTTAGTCCCTGTCTCGCAGGCATTTTACGAAAAAATCAATGCATCGGCCGACGCGCGCGCTTATTTCTCTCTGCTTTTAGGGTGGGTTCAAAGTATACCTTATGACACGCTAGAGGACCGCGTTGCCAGCAGTGGCGCCGGTTTTGCCCCACCAATGGGCCTTCTACTTCAGAATAAAGGCGACTGTGATAGTAAAGCGGTACTCACATCTGCACTCGTCAGGGCTTTTCTTCCTAACACAGACATGATCATGGTGTTTTTACCGGAGCACGCATTGTTAGGCGTGGCTATAACGCCCATTGCGGGTGATGAGACCTTAGACGTCGACGGGCAAACATTTGTACTTTATGACCCAACAGGCCCGGCGCTTTTGCCATTTGGTCAGGTATCTACCCGCACCAAGCAGTTTATCGATACGGGCCGATATCAAGTTGAAGCAATAGATTAACGTACCGCGTTGGCATACAAAAAATAGGGGTCACGCGCCGTTTAGTGACGCGTAACCAATCAAACCATTATTGCACGCGGTATCGCGGTATCATTGCGTTGTGGCTATAAATGACGCTCGGCAAAATCGGCTAATCGTGAGCGAACCACACCATCAAGATTCATCGCTGCGCTACCAGAAAAGTCTTTAAACTTCTCTACCAAATAGGTTAGCCCAGAGGTGACTGCACTAAGGTAATTACTATCGATTTGCGCAAGGTTTCCTCCCACAATTATTTTTGTTCCTTCACCACAACGAGTGATGATCGTTTTAAGCTGCGACGCAGTTAAATTCTGAGACTCGTCTAAAATCACAATCGAGTTTTGGATACTTCGCCCTCGCATAAAATTCACTGACTTGTATTGGATATTCGCTTTTTCCATGATGTAGTTCATCGAGCCTTTGGTGTTTTCATCATGTTTATGCAGTACCTCTAGCGAATCAGTAATGCTAGCCAACCACGGCAACATTTTCTCTTCTTCTGTACCGGGCAAGAAACCGATCGATTCAGCAATTTCAGGGGTACTTCGCGTCACAATTATCTTATCGTACATATTGCGCTCGACTACCATCTCTAGCGCTGCGGCAAGTGCTAGTAAGGTTTTTCCGCTACCCGCAGGGCCGGTAAGGATGACCAAGTCGATATGCGGGTCCAGTAGGGCATGTAACGCCATCGCTTGCCCTATATTCTTGGGCGTTATACCCCATGCATGACGACTCATTAAACGCTCGTAGCCTAAGTCTAGCACCTCTAATGTGTCATCGTTCACAGCCTCAACTAGCCCTGCAAATTGCTGGCTATCGTCAAGTAAGAACTCGTTCACATACGCTTCTGGCAGCGTCGATTTAGCAATCGAGTGGATGGTGTCTCGACCTTCAGTTCTGCTATCAACACTTTGCACGCTGTCCCAAAAATTCCCTTCAAACTGATGAAAACCTCTAGATAGGTACTTAATATCGGTAATCAGCTGGTCGGTGCGGTAGTCCTCAACATGGGCAAGGCCTGCACCTTTCGCTTTGAGCCGCATGTTTAAGTCTTTCGTTACTAGCACCACTTGCTGGGGCGCATAGGTTTTTTGCAGTTGAAGCGCTACATTGATAATACGGTTGTCGTTTTCATTGCTAGTGAAAACCTGCTGCGACTCCATCATGGTGAGATCGGTATAAATTGAAAGGCTTCCGGAGGGTGCGGTATCGCCCGCCCCCATGCCTTTCATTGACACACCCGCTAACATGTCTTCTGGCGTTGCTTCGTGCAGTAGGTCTTCCATAGCACGAATCGATACTCTCGCATCACGGGCAACGTCTTTTTTGCTGTCTTTGATATGGTCGAGCTCTTCAAGCACGGTCATTGGAATAACAACGTCGTGCTCTTTAAACGAGAGAAATGCGAGCGGTTCGTGAAGAAGAATATTGGTATCGAGTACGTATAATTTAGTATTGGCAGAATTTTTTCGTGGCATCCTTTACTCCGGTAAATAAGGCCAAGCTCGTCAACGAACATAACGAACTGGTACCGCTTAGCTACAAGGAGAAGTGGTCGCTCGAACAGGACTTCATCCCCTTATCGCGTCGACGAACAAGCAGGTTACCCTCAACCTACTCCATGCATATCAGTGTCTTTTTAAAAACCCTCAATGCGTTTGTTTACCATAATCTACATTTTTAATTTTAACACTGTTTTTCTGCATTAAATTAATAATGAATGCAGCCGTTTTCCCCGTTTTTCTTCTCGCCATCTACTATTAATATCATGGTGCAATGCGTACAATACCGCCCCCGCAAAAAAGGTTGGTGATTTATGAGTTCAGGAAGTCCATTTGCTATTGGTCAACGTTGGTTAAGTAATACAGAAACAGAACTTGGATTGGGTGCGGTGATTGGCACTAATTTTCGCTCTGTAGAAATACTTTTCCCAGCGACTGGGGAAACCAGAATGTATACCAAGCAGGACGCTCCACTTACGCGCTTAATCTTTGAAGTGGGAGAAACCGTCAAGAGTCAAGATGGCTGGGAAATGACAGTCACTGATGTAGAAGAGTCCCAAGGTGTCGTTATTTACTTTGGTTTACGTGAAGACACCAAGGCCCAGACCCGACTAGTCGAAGCCATGCTCGACCATCATATTCGCTTAAACCAGCCCGAAAAGCGGCTATTTAGTCAGCAAATTGACCACCCTAAGTGGTTCGATTTACGTGTGAGTTCGTTTGACCATCAGTATGATTATTTGCGCTCGTCGACCATTGGCCTTGCCGGCGCACGAATTTCACTTATTCCTCACCAACTTCATATCGCATCAGAAGTCGGTACACGCCATGCGCCCCGCGTCTTGCTTGCTGATGAAGTCGGCTTAGGTAAAACCATTGAAGCGGCACTTATCATTCATCAGCAGTTGCGTACAGGCCGTGCCGAACGCGTTCTTATTCTTGTGCCAGACTCGTTGCTTCATCAATGGTTAGTTGAAATGCTACGCCGCGTTAATCTTCCGTTTGCCATTTTTGATGAAAGCCGCTGTGAAGCGCTTGATGAGGAAGGAACCAACCCGTTTGAAAATGATCAATTGGTGCTGTGCAGTATTGATTTTTTAAGCCAAAGCGAAAAACGCAAACAGCAGGTTGAAGCCGCACAATGGGACTTAATGGTTGTGGATGAAGCCCACCATTTGGCGTGGTCTGCGACATCGCCGTCGCCAGAATACCAGTGCGTAGAAGCGTTAGCCAATCAAACCCCAGGGGTGTTACTGTTAACGGCAACCCCCGACCAGTTAGGCCATGAAAGTCATTTTGCACGCTTACGCCTGCTCGACCCTGCGCGTTTCTCCAACTATGACGATTTCTTAGAAGAGGAATCAAAATACAGCCAATTAGCTGAAGCCGTTTCCCCGTTACTGTGTGACGAGCAATTAAACGAAAGCCAGCAAACTGCGCTAACTGAATTTGCGCCTGACATTATGTCGCACGCGGGCGATTTACATGACAAAGACGCTCGCAGCTCGCTTCTTCATCAACTTATTGACTGCCATGGTACCGGCAGAATGCTGTTTAGAAACCGTCGAGCGAATATTCAAGGGTTTCCTGAGCGTAAACTGTGTGCGTATTCACTGCCCCTGCCCGATGTGTATCAAGACGCTGTCGACAGTGGCGACTTAACGCACGCGCTTTACCCAGAGCGCATACCAAGTGTGGTAAGCCGCTGGACGCAAGCCGACCCCCGTGTTGAGTGGTTACTTGATTTTATACAGTCAGAAAAGCCCGCTAAAATATTGCTGATATGTGCAAGTGCGAGAACAGCCCAAGAGCTCGGTGAAGTAATTCGTACACAAACGGGCACTCGACACAGTGTTTTTCATGAAGGGATGAGCATTGTAGAGCGTGATAAAGCTGCGCATTACTTCGCCGATGAAGAAGACGGCGCACAAATTTTATTGTGCAGCGAAATCGGTAGTGAAGGCCGAAACTTTCAGTTCGCTCATCATTTGGTGTTGTTCGATTTGCCCCTCACCCCCGACTTACTTGAGCAACGCATTGGTCGCTTAGACCGTATTGGGCAGACACAGACCGTACAAATTCACGTCCCCTATTTAGCGCACAGTGCCCAGCATGTGCTTATCGATTGGTATCATGAAGGACTAAATGCCTTTGAAAAAACCTGCCCGACAGGCTCAGGCGTATTCGCTGAGGTTAAAGCATTACTGATTGGTACGTGCCTACACCCGAACGATATAAGCGCCCGCGATGAATTGGTTGCAACAAGTATTACGCTAAATAGCCAGCTTGTCGCTCAGCTTGATGCGGGTAGAGATCGGCTTCTTGAACTCAATGCCTCAGGTGAAGGTCGAGTTGAGCAGTTACTCGAAGACATCATTAAACTAGACAGTGAGCAAGACTTATCCCGTTTTATGGGCCGAATCTTCGATGCCATCGGTGTTCAGCAAGACGAAAAAGGCAATGATTGTTTCATTTTAATGCCAACAGAGCAGATGGTAAGTCAGCTTCCAGGTCTCGACCCAGAAGGTATGACTGTCACTTACAAACGTCGTGTTGCGACCACGTTAGAAAACGTACAGTTTCTCAGTTGGGACCATCCGCTGGTTCATACTGCTATCGACGTAGTACTTACCGATGTGCATGGAAAAAGCAGCATGGGCTTTATTGCCGAGCCTGACCTACCTAAAGGAGCGTACTGGCTTGAAGCGCTTTTTGTACTTGATGCTAGTGCACCTAAAGCGTTGCAACTTGGCCGCTTTTTACCGCAGACTCCAGTACGAATTTGCCTAGATGCACAAGGCAATGCGGTTGACCTCTCGTTTGATGTAAAACGTAAAGTCGGTAGGAAAATATCAGGGCAACTGCTTAAAGCTTTGCAACAACCGCTGACGCTGTCTATTGAAAAAAGCAGAAAGCTAGCGCACCAAGAGGCCAATCAGAAATTACACGATGCACTTGAGACCATGCACGCTACGCTAAATGGTGAAATTCAGCGACTGAGTGACTTACAGAAGCGAAACCCGGCGGTTCGTGATAGCGAAATACAGTTCATCGAGAATCAGCGTGACGCGCTTGATAGCGTTATTCAAACAGCCGATGTACAACTCGACGCACTTAGAATTGTGATTAATAACCCATAATGCCGAACCCAAGTTTTGTTTATAACCCGCCGATGTCGCCATTTCTGTCCTTGTTGTATAGAGATGACGATATCATTGTTGCCCAAAAACCTAGCGGGCTGTTGAGCGTGCCAGGAAAAGCACTGGAACATAAAGATGCGCTCATTACCCGCGTTAATCTTGTGTACCCCAGTGCCACTGTGGTGCACAGATTGGACATGGCAACGTCAGGTATTATGGTGTTTGCGCTAAATAAACCAAGCCACCGGGCCATATCAAAACAGTTTGAATTACGGCAAACAAAAAAGCGCTATTTTGCGCGGGTCTATGGGAATATTGCGCATGACTCGGGCGAAGTAAACTTACCACTAATTTGCGACTGGCCTAACAGACCAAAACAAATGGTCGATCACGAAAACGGTAAGCCCTCGCTTACCCGATTTCAAGTGGTAGCACGTGACGATAATACTACCTTGGTGGCGCTATACCCTGTCACGGGTCGCTCTCATCAATTGCGCGTGCATATGTTATCGCTAGGTCACCCTATTTTGGGAGACCGCCTTTACGCCCATGAGGACGCATTAAAATTGGCGCCTCGCTTACAACTGCATGCTGAAACCCTGCAGTTTGCGCATCCAACATCAGGCGACATGCTGACCTTTACCAGCCCAGTTCCTTTCACCAACACTGCGCTTCCCCCATTTGAGCAGTAACCTGTAATAGATTACGGTGAAGAAAACCAACAATTTGCCGATAATGTAACGATAGTGTCATGTGTACGTTTTGTAGGCTTAACGCGAGTCCACTTGACCTTGATTAGATTAATCTACTTATTGAGAAGGTTATGTATGTTTTCAACAGCACCACTAACGCTGCTATCTGCACTCATCGTGCTGCTCTGCGCCCCTGCGAGTGCGAGTCTTCATGACGATCTTTTTAATCAGTATTTACCCGGCGAATTAACCGAAATCATGGTTGGCGAGAATACTGTCCCTGTCTATGAGTCTCCCGCAGCGACACCATTAACACGGGGGGTCGCCATCATCCTGGCTGACGTTTCTCCATTAGGACTGACGTTTGGACAAGGAAAGCAACTCAGCGATGCGCTTAGTGAAAAAGGCTGGCATGTAGTGCTAAGCCTTGTGCCTGTATTAGGCTACGATGCTGCGACGGCCAGCGAGAATATAGACGCAGAGGCCGGTAACACAGACACCCAGCCCCATCCGCGACAAGACTACAGAACGCCTTCATTAGATTACACTGCCTATCGGCAACAACTTACCTTGTTGCTTGGCGCAATTGAACAGCACACACAAAGTCACCAAGGCTTTAGAATGGTCATTGCACAAGGGCTCAGTGCAGCTGCATATCTTGATAGTGCATCAGCGGGCACGACGGCAACGCCCAATACTTTTGTCGCCATTACGCCTTTTTGGCCACAAAGCGATATTAATGACCGGATTGCAGGACAAGTCGCAAATGCCGCCTTCCCTATTCTTGATATTTCGTTTAGTGAATTCAATAAGTGGGAACAAGCCACGGCAGCTGACCGTAAGATGCGAGCAGAGACATCGCTGAAGTTGCACTACCGCCAGGTAAATATTTCGTCTAACATATTCAACTTTAGTCTAGAAAATTACAACAATTCATCGTTTATTCAATCAGTTACAGGAAGCGTCGTAGGATGGACGCGATATTTAGGCTGGTAATTCTGTTATAAAATCGCTAGGTTAAATTACACGTAAAAACAAAGGGCTAACGATAATGTTACGTAGCAGTAACATGCGTTTAATGTTATGAACTATAATACCTGTATTACAAGATGACAGCGGCGACGTTTCTGTGACTGTACAAGCATTCGTAAATAAAAAAGCCAAGCAGCTGTGTTTTTATCTTAAAGCCTTTTGGCGAAACGAGCTGCCAGCGCAAGAGCTTGAACTATTCTTTTGGGATAGCATGGAAGAGTGGGGGCAAATTTCGTGTACCTTCACTCAACCCTATACCCCACAGGAACGTGTTTTTTGGCATTTACTTCATCAGATCCACTACTGGTCTGAGGATAAGTTACGCAACGACACATACTTGCTGGATGAATTGAAGAACTGCGTCAATTTTCTAGAGGGTGAGGGTTTGTGTCCACTAGATTGCGTAGGCATTCGACCGTAACTCCTTAGCAATGTTGACATTTCTTTTCATTGCATCTTCATCATAATAATGGCTCAATACTGCCTTTGACTCTTTGAGCTGGAAAATTTTTTGTTTAACGCGCTACGCATTTTTAAAGATAAACGCCTTCTCAGTATTTTCTTTTTTGGGATATCCAGCGGTTTTCCGTGGATAATGATCGGCTCAGTATTATCTGCGTGGTTAAAAGATGAAGGCTTATCACGGTCGTCGATTGGTTTGTTTGGTGCTATCTTTGCCGTCTACTCAATAAACTTTCTTTGGTCTCCACTGATTGACCGCATAACCCCCCTAGTGCTGGGTCAACGGCGGGGCTGGATTGTGTCGATGCAACTGGCCATCATAGTGTGTTGTGTTGCTATGTCTCAGTTAAGCGCCCAAACGTCGCTGTATTTCATCGCACTGTTTGGCCTGCTGATTGCCCTATTTTCATCCACACAAGATATTGCCATTGATGGTTATCGCATTGATGTTATTAAGGCCGAAGAAAAAGCGTCCATGTCTGCCGCCTCTTCGGTAGCGACGGCGGGCTGGTGGACCGGCTATGGTGGGCTTGGTGCTATCCCGTTCTTTATTGCCGATATTGAAGGATGGTATTGGCCTAACATCTACTTATTGCTGGCCTGTATAATGGTAGGGTTATCACTGGCTACGCTATTTGCTAAAGAGCCTGACATCGACCGACAGGCGCTGCGTGACGCTGCGGACAACCTTGTCCTTGGCCGCCGCGACCATGCGCTACACCCCACTCGTTTTTCGATTATATCGTGGCTTAAACAAAGCTTGCTAAGCCCATTTGTTGAGTTCTTTTCTCGTAACGGCGTAAAACTTGCGCTTTCATTCCTTCTTTTTATTTTCCTGTTCAAAATTGGCGAAGCCTTTTTAGGAAGAATGAGCATTGTCTTCTACAAAGAGGTCGGTTTCTCAAATAGCGATATTGCGACGTATTCAAAACTCCTTAACTGGTGGGTAACCATTATTTTTTCTTTGTTGGGAGGCTTGGTCAACATTCGCTACGGTATCTACAAAGGCCTAATGATTGCAGGCATAACGATGGCCGCTTCCAACCTGATGTTTTCGCTTATTGCCCATACTGGGCCTGATGTAAACTTGTTAGCCGCCGCCGTTATCATTGACGGGTTTACCGGCGCGTGGAGCACCGTGGCTATGGTGGCGTTTATTTCACTTCTGTGTAACCGAGCCTTTAGCGCAACTCAGTATGCGCTTATGGCGTCGTTGAGTGTCGCTGGAAGGACATTTGTTGCTTCAAGCAGTGGCTTTGTCGTAGATGCGCTTGATGGAAATTGGAGCTTGTTCTTTGTGTTAACCGCCGTTATGGTTATTCCAAGTCTGTTGTTTCTCTATAGCATTAGGCACAAGATAAACGTATTGGAACAAGCTAGTCCATAGCCTTTATTTTCGCATTGCATTTTGGGTAAATTACTCTACCTTTGAATTAAGACGTAAGCTTTTCAGCATCACTGTATAACGCCGCCGTTAACTGGCTTAGCAATGGATAGCCTTAATGATTCAACGCGCTTCTCATTCTACTGTATTACGACACCATGCTATTTCATTAATAGTAATTGGTATCGTCATTAGTTTGTGCTTTTTTGCCGTATTTAACGCCGTTCGTGCGCCTAATATTATTGCTAACCACATCTACGCGCTTAATGCGATTCAACATATTGCGGCAACGTCAAAGCCTATTGTGAATGCAATACAACAGGTAGAAAATCAAGAACGTATCCCTGCCTTACAAACCAAGCTACAACCCCTTTACCAGGAAATGAAATTTCATACTGCGCGTCTGTGGGGAGATGACGTCGCGCTTTTTAGCGACATAGATAACACTAACACGTTAACGAGTGAATCCATTAACGACGCACTTATCTCGCTCTCTATGCAAGACGACCAGCGCCAGTTACTTACTGTGAGTAAGGCACTTCGTGTGCTTTCATACGATCCTCCTACGCGTGTAGAGAAAATTGTATTCCCCCCTCGAACGTTTGACATTATCGACCAATCGCTACGCGCGCTGGAACAAGACAAACTCGAACGCTTCAATCGTGACCGCAATGAACAGCTGGTGCACTTTTCACTTTATGCCGCGGGGCTTCTACTGTTGTTAGTTGGAAGCTGGTTTTGGTTTGTGGCAGGCTTTAACACATTACGCGCTAATGACGGCGATAACCTCTCTTCGTTAAATCAAGGCCTGTATAAGGAAAAGCGACAGTTCCTTAATCTCATGAGCCATGAATTTAGGGCCCCGATAAGTGCCATCATTTCCGCGCTTGAGCTGATACCAAACCTTAAGGAGCAGCAGGAAAAGTTAATTCAGCAAGCTGAGCAATCATGCTACCGGTTACTCACCCTCACCAACAACCTCGTCGATATTTTTGATGAAGAACATGAGGCGGTGCTTGTTGAGGAAAATATTGACCTTATTCGGCTGCTTGATGAAATTGTGTCGCCTTACTCTGTTCGCGTGCGAGATAAAAAGGTCGATTTTACTATGCATTGTAGCCATAGTGTCCCTTCCTTCATTTTGGGCAATGCTACCGTTATCAATAAAACCCTCGCTAATGTTTTAGATAACGCCGTTAAATTTACGTCTAACGGGTTAATCGATGTCAGTATCACCACGGAAGTAAAAGAAAAGAAAATCTATTTAGTGGTCCGTGTAAATGATTCCGGCACTGGCATTAATGAAGACATTCAAACCAAAGTATTCGACCGGTTTTTCAGGGCTGAGCAAATTGAAAATCACCGCTACCCAGGGGCCGGCGTAGGGCTAACGATTGCAAAACAAAATGTCGAACGTCTTGGGGGGACCATCTCGTTTGTGAGTCAAGAAGGGATTGGTACTGAATTTACCGTTCACATTCCTATTATCCCACAAGAGGCAGTCACTCACCTTAAAGAAGTAAACCGGTTTGTTAAATTTGCTGTTGTTGATGATTTAGAAATCTCTCGACTTCACCTTCAAAATTGTATTACCCGAGAAGGGTTTACCGCACAGTGTTTTGCAAATGGTAACGATCTACTCAATTTGCACGAAGAATTGCTTAATTTCACCGCCATTGTTATCGACTTATGCATGCCGGGTATTAACGGCCTAGAGCTTGTTCGCACGTTGCACGCCATTTACGGTGAAAGAACGCCGCCTATTATATTAATATCCGCCACCCCCGACATTGCAAACATTGTGGCGAACCAAGAGCTTGCCATTGCACAAGCCTTTGTTAAGCCCATCGATACCAACCGATTCGTCGATACCTTGCACCATTTCAACTCATCACTAGACACGCACATTACAACAATACAAAAAAGTGCGATCTTAGTAGTGGAAGATGAACCTATCAATGCAGAAATGACACAAAGTATGCTGGGGTGCATGGGCTATGAGGCTTATGTGGTGACCAATGGAGAAGATGCCATTGTGGCCGTTACTACCCGCGACTTTGCCGCCGTATTAATGGATATAAATTTACCCGATATGAACGGTATAGATGTCGCAAAAATTATCGCTGAAAAGCAGCCATCACTTCCTGTAATAGCCATAACGGCAAATGCCAGAGACGAAGAAAAAAGAGAATCGATTAAGGTGGGTATGCGCTATCACTTGGTTAAGCCCGTGACGTTTCAAGAGCTTAAAAATACGTTAGCACTGACGCTTATCAAGTATAACTAAGGGCGCAACGTTAATGTGGCCCCCGTTAAACTACACGCTCTTTTCGTGAATAGGGTTAGTCTGAAAACACACAAGACCGATTGCGGCCGGTTTCTTTTGCTTTGTATAAAGCTTGGTCTGCTTGTTCCAACCACGCCATCGAGCTGATGCCATCATTGTTAAACTGCGATAACCCTAAACTTACCGTAAAAGTAATGCTCTCGCCTTCATGCTCTACGGTTAAGCGCTCTGCAAAACGCCTTATGCGTTCGGCTACCACCAGCGCATCTTCTGCTGCTGAGTCGGTCAAGATCAGTGCAAACTCTTCACCACCATAACGCCCTGCAAGGTCCGTTTCTCGTATGCATTTTTTTATTAATGCGGCAAGCATCTGAATGACTTTATCGCCCGCCTGATGCCCGTAGGTATCGTTAATCTTTTTAAAATGGTCGATATCAAGCATGATGGCCGTACTTGATTTTTCTTGTCGCTTAGCCAGTTTATACGTTTGTTCAAACCGCTCTTGCCAATAACGTCGGTTATACAACCCCGTTAGCCCATCTACTCGGCTGGCTATTTTCAGCTCTTCATTTAGCCGTTCCATGCCACGCTTGCCTAATGCTTGATCGGTTACATCATAAACCAGCACACAAAAGCGCTCGACGCCTCCGTCCTTTGCAATGAGGGGAAACATTGTGACGTTCTGATACATGTAATTCGCATCACATGTTATTGGGCGATTACAGCCAAATTTAAACAAATACTGTCGCTGTTCCCATATAATAAAAACAGGGCTTTTAAGATTAAATACAGGCTCTGACTTAAGCCTTAACCAAGGTTCGTCAATTTCTGGGAAACGGGAAAATATGGGCTGTCCGACAATATCTCTTGGTAAAATAGATGAGTGGTTTTCCATAAACTTGTTCCACACTTCTACTTCAAAATTGCGGTTTAAAATAACAATACCGACCTCAATAGAGTCGACTAATTCTGCCGGTACCGTATTATTTTGATTGCTCGATATGATCACGACGCTTCCCTTTCCACATCAACAAGACGTCCATAAATATGCTTCATCGCATCATCGGGGAACAATAATAGTAGGTCAAAAGAGATATTTTTTGCCTTGATGGCGTAAGCTATCTCTATTGCCATAACCTTGCCCCACTGTTTTACATTTTCGCTCAGTAATGCCGCTAGGCCTTGGTGCCTGCCCAGTAACACCGGGTGCGAATGACTAAAAGACACATTTAACTGTTCAGATAACCCATTTATACACGCGCCGATAAGAATGTTTGACACATCCATCAACGCTTCTAACTCAACGCTACCTGTTGAGCTATATTGGTCATACTTTAATAACTCGATAATATTTTGCGAATTGAAGTCGTTAAAAATAACCAGTGCTTCACCTCGCACTCCTGCGCTTGCAAACCCTTTTGATACCGCAGAAACGCAATCGTTTCGATTGATATCAGCTACGGCCATTGATAACTCGTTGCTTTCTAGTAGGTTAACATTGGGAATAGGTAAATCGATGAACTCACCCAATAACTGCGCAAGGTTTTCTCCCGCGCGTCCCATGGCTACGTTAACCATTTCCCTATAAGCGTCAAGTTTATCTTCTTCGGTAGACGTATCACCGTCACGTACCGCGGCTTCGCGCATTTCAGCTTTAGCATCACCGTTGTAAATACCATATGAAGACAGAATATGGCTTAATTTGTCGTTATCTATCGGTTTGCGAATAAAGTCGATTGCCCCTTTGGCAATCATACGCTCGCGCGCTTCAGCTTGTACGTCACCTGAAACCACAATAACGAGACAGGGTAAGTCTTTGGCACGAATGGCATCCATGGTTTGATAACCATCCATCACCGGCATATTCAAGTCGAGGAAAACGACGTCCCCTTTGCCCTGCTCTATAAGCGCAATGGCTTCTTTGCCATTTTCTGCAAAGGATATCTCAACATCCCATCCATCAGGGATACTTCGCGCCATTTGACGCCTTGCGAACCCAGAGTCATCGCAAATTAATATAGGCGTACTCATAGACACTCCCTATATCGCCACTGGCGCTTTAATATGTGGATGACATTGATAATTTTCCAATGAAAAATCGTCAAAAGTAAAACCAAAGATATCGTTGACGTCTGGATTAATTTTCATGGTCGGGCGCTGAAAAGGGGTACGACTCAGTTGAAGCTCGACCTGCTCTAAATGGTTAGCATAAAGATGGGCATCACCTAGAGTGTGAATAAAATCACCAGGCTCAAGATCGCAGACCTGCGCGACCATCATCGTTAGCAGTGCATAACTTGCGATATTAAACGGTACGCCTAGGAAGATATCGCCGCTGCGCTGATAAAGCTGACAGCTTAACTTTCCTTCTAGCACGTAGAATTGGAAAAGCGTATGGCAAGGCGGCAGTGCTTGTTTGCCCATTGCCGCGTTTTCTCTTGGCGTATAGTTGGTATCAGGCAGAACGGCAGGATTCCAGCCACTGACAATAAGTCGCCGTGAGTCGGGGTTTGTTTTAATTTGCTCAATAACCTCGGTAATTTGATCTACCGTTGTCCCATCGCCCCGCTCCCAGCTACGCCACTGGCTACCGTAAACTGGGCCTAGCTCGCCGTCGTCGGTAGCCCATTCGTCCCAAATGCTAACGCCATTTTCTTTCAGGTACGCAATATTAGTCTCACCTTTAAGAAACCAGAGCAATTCATGAATAATGGACTTAAGATGACACTTTTTGGTTGTGACTAGCGGAAACCCTTCCTGTAAGTTAAAGCGCATTTGATAGCCGAAAACGCTAAGCGTACCGGTTCCAGTGCGGTCTTCCTTTTTAACGCCGGCGTCACGCACGTGACGCATAAGTGTGAGATATTCTTTCATTCTTATTCTTATATTATTCTAGTTTTCAACACGGTGCTGTTTGCCACCCTTATAGGCCCAGACAATAAGCCCCAACCCCAGCGCAATCATTGGTAAACACAACAGTTGCCCCTGGCTTAAGCCCATTTGATATAAACCTATATGCGCATCGGGCTCACGGAAGTATTCAACAAAGAACCTGAAACTACCGTACCCCAAAAGGAATAGCCCACTCACCGCGCCAGTTGGACGTGGCTTTGCTGAGTATAACCATAAGATAACAAATAATAATACGCCTTCAAGTGCAAATTCATAAAGCTGCGATGGATGCCTTGCCACATTCCCTGCACCAGGAAATATAATGGCCCATGGTACATCGGTGGTACGGCCCCATAACTCGGCATTCAAGAAGTTGCCAATCCGCCCTGCACCCAAACCAATAGGCACTAATGGGGCGACGAAGTCACCTACTTGTAAAAACGAAGCGCCTATTTTCTTTGCTTGCCAAAACAAGGCCACAAGGACACCTAGCAATCCCCCATGGAAAGACATACCGCCCGCCCAAATTTTGAAAAGATAAAGCGGGTTATCAACAAACATTCCAAACTGATAAAAGAGCACATAGCCCACTCGCCCACCCAAAATAACCCCAACAAAACTCCAAAACAGGAGATCACTGAGTTGGTCTCTAGACCACGACGTTTGAGATAGCCGCTTTTGGGCCAGTAAATATGCCGCAATAAAGCCCACCAGGTACATCATGCCATACCAACGGACGCTGACCGGACCAAGACTAAAAATGACTGGGTCGATACTTGGGAATACCAGAAAACTGCTCTGTTCCATTATTTTATTCAATTCCTACTAACATTCTAATACTGACCACTACCAACAAGCTTGCCAGTATAGCCTTTAAAATACGTGTATTTACCCGCTGGCCTAGTTTAGCGCCAACGTTTGCAGTAAACATCGAGGTTGCTACTATACCGACCGTAGCAGGAAGGTAAACATATCCCACGCTGAAAGGTGGCATTTCATGCTGTTTTAACCCTGCCACAACGAAGCTTGCGGTGCCAAATATTGCAATAATCAACCCACAAAAGGCCGCACAGCCTATGGCTGCGCGAATATTTACTTTAAACCATACCAGTGCCGGCACCAACAATGCGCCGCCCCCAATGCCCATTAGCGCACTGATTACACCAGTCCCTACACCTACACTGGCAAGGGCAGACGTGGTGGCTTGTTTATCCGACGCTTTTCGCTTACCTACAATCATATAAATCGCAATAACGATGACTAATACGGCAAACACATTCTTTAACAGCTCACCTGAAATGAAACTCGCCACCTGCGCACCAATTATGGCTCCACAAGCAATGCCTGCGCCGGTATAGGTAACAACTGAACGGTCGATATTACCAAGCCGATAGTGCGCGTAGGCAGAGGAAAACCCCGTGAATATGATGGTGGAAAGCGATGTCGCAATGGCGACTGGCATAACCGTTTCTGTTGTCATCCCCATTAAATGTACTAATAGATAAGACAACGCAGGGACGATAATAAGCCCGCCACCTATACCGAGCATTCCTGCTAGCAAGCCCACAATTGTGCCAAGCAACAAACAGCTTAAAAAGATGACGGTTACAGGTTCCATTTATTCCCTTGTTTCATGGGCAAGCTACTAGGTTAATACGATTTACTATCCTGATTGCGGTGTTGGCTACATTGACAGGGTGAATTCTCATGCTGAGCAACGACCAACAATCCCAGTCTGTTAACATTATGCGCCAGCTCGAATAAGCCCGCCCAGGCCTTTCTCTTCCAAAAAGGTATTTAAATAACCAAATACTTCTTCTTGTGTTTCACAGGTCATCGCCAACGCGAGTAGATCGCGACTTTCTTCTAATGTTACTTTTCGTATCAGCCAATTTATTTTACGTAAGTTGAACGCATTCATACTTAACTTTCTATAGCCCATTCCCATTAACAGAATAGCGCCAGAGGGTTCACCTGCAATTTCACCACAAATTGTGACGGGTACCTGATTTTGGTTAGCTTGCTTTACTATGTCGTACAGTGCACCAAGCACCGCAGGGTGGTAACTATTGTACAGACTCGCTACTCGCGTATTGTTTCTATCAACCGCAAGTAAATACTGCGTGAGGTCATTGCTGCCCACTGAAAAGAAATCAACATGCTTGGCAAGTTGTGGAAGTTGATACAATACCGAGGGGACTTCTAACATAATCCCCAGTTTGGGCTTTTCGAGTGTTTCACCACTTTCGACCACTTCATCGCTGATTTCGTAAAACGCTTGATTGATAAGTCGTTTTGCTTCTTGCACTTCGCTTACCGTAGAAATCATCGGTAACATTATTTGTAGGTTGGTTAACCCCACACTTGCGCGGAGCATAGCACGAACTTGCACAAGAAATATTTCAGGATGATCGAGTGTAAGCCGAATGCCACGCCAGCCTAAGAAAGGGTTTTCTTCATTAATAGGGAAATACGGTAACGGCTTGTCTCCCCCCACATCGAGCGTGCGCATGGTGATGGGCAGTTCAGGCGCCGATTCTAAGACCTCGCGGTACAACACCACTTGTTCCTGCTCTGACGGAAAACGCTCTCGCAGCATAAATGGAATTTCAGTTCGATATAGCCCAATGCCTGAACCGATATTCTCTGCACTAAGCTCTCCTTGTGCCGATAACCCGGCATTGATGTACAAAGACATTCGGCATCCATCGATACTTTCACACGGCTGTCCGGCCTCAGCGTCGATGCGCTCAGTTATCGCCGACTCTTCTTCTATTAACTGAATGAATTCATTTTTTATGTTTCTATCGGGTGAAACTATAACCTCACCCGCATACCCATCAACCAGTATTTCTTTATCTTCTAATAACGCGGGTGAAACATTTTGACACCCCATAACTGCCGGCACGCCCATGGCTCTGGCTAATATGGCCGCATGAGAGTTGTTCGAGCCGCGAATAGAGATAATGCCTTTTAATTTATCTCGCGGGAATTCTGCCAACATGGTCGCGGAGACTTCTTCAGCAACTAAAATGCTGTCTTCTACCGCATATTTTTCTTTTACTTTGTAGCCTTTTGCAGCAAGCAAAATATTGGCAAGAATGCGATCTGATAAATCTACAATATCAATGGCACGCTCTTGCATGTACGGGTCGTCCATGGCCTGAAAGCGCGCAGCGTAATTTTCTACCACCATCTTCAATGATGATGCAGCATCCCAACCTTGCTTAATTTTTTCTTCAACCTCTCGACCTAGACTATTAGCATCTAATAGGTGGTGATATAGCTGAAAGATAGATTTAACGTCGTCTGGAATACCATCATCCAACCGTTCTGAAAGATTGTCGACGTGTTTACGGGTTTCCTCTACGCCAAGCCGGTATCGTTGGATTTCTTCCGCTGGTGCTTTAGTGCGTTTAACTACCCAGTTTTTAAGATTGACCGATTTATCTGGCGCAAACCCTTTTCCGATAGCGAGCCCGGGAGACCCTGCAATACCGGTGACATTTTTTTGCTGAATAGTGTATTCATTGGTGGCCGAGTAATTAAGTGCACCACGCATGTCGGCATTGGTCACTTCAAGGGCTAACTGGGCGGCAAGCGTAACGAGAAAGGCTTCTTCGTCTTCGCTAAAACGGCGCTTCTCGCTTTGCTGAAGGGTAATTACGCCCAGCACTCGCCGTTGGTTAATAATAGGCGTGCCTAAGAATGCGTTGTAGTTTTCTTCTTTTACTTCTGGGTAATGTTTAAAGCGGGCATGTTTTTGCGCGTTAGCAATATTGAGGGGTTCTTCACGTTGACCGACAAGGCCAATAAGCCCCTCTGAGAAACCTATTCGCACGTGCTCGACAGCATCAACGTCGAGGCCGTCGGTTGCTTTTAGGACAAAATCTTGTCTTTCATAATCGGCAAGGTATATTGAACACGAGTCAACGTCTAAGGTTTGCTTAACCCGGGAGGCAAGGCGAAACAATGCGGTATCGAGCGCAGGAATTTGATTCATTTCCTGCACGATACGCTTTAACGTTGTTAGCATGGCTCCTTTGTTACGTCCTGTGCTCACAGGCCCCCCTTTTGCTTACCCTCGTCTTCGTTTTTTCCCACGCTTATTATTAGGCGCAGCATTTTGACGGTGGGGAGGTCGATGTTGTACCGACATAACCACAGGTGAAAATTCTTTCATTACGCGGCGATAAACATCACGTTTAAAAGAAACAACATTTCGGATTGGATACCAATAGCTTACCCATCGCCAATCATCGAATTCGGGATGCCCGGTTTTTAATACGTTTACGTCCTGCTCGTTACACTCTAACTGCAGCAGAAACCATTTTTGTTTTTGTCCTATACAAACGGGATTACTACCTTGGCGTATTAAACGCTTCGGTAACTTATATCTTAACCAATTCCGCGTAACGTCAAGAATAGTGACGTCTTTGGGCATTAGCCCTACTTCTTCGTGAAGCTCGCGGTACATGGCTTGTTCAGCAGATTCCCCTTCATCAATTCCGCCTTGAGGGAACTGCCATGAATGTTGACCATAACGCCTTGCCCAAAATATTTGACCCATTTTGTTGCAAATCACTATGCCCACATTCGCACGGAATCCATCGGCATCTATCACATAGACTCCCGGGCACGCAGTATTTTTATATGTTTTCATTCTTCCACAAACTATGCTCCAATCATAGTGTTATTCTTCTTAGGACGGTCTCAAACCCCAAAATAGTGAATTGTATGCAACCACCATCGACTCCCCCCTCTTCAGCCGAGGCGCTTTTAGCGCGTTGTAATAACCTTGGTGGCTTATCGTTAGGCGAGCTTGCTGAGATGGCGAATGTGGCTATACCGGCCAATTTACAGCGACACAAGGGGTGGCCTGGAATGCTTATTGAGCGCTGGCTTGGTGCAAGTGCAGGGTCGAAACCCCAACAAGACTTTCCCGAACTGGGTATTGAACTTAAAACCATTCCTATTGATGAGCACTTTCGCCCGCTTGAAACCACGTATGTTTGTTATGCGCCGCTGATTATGGCGCCAGGCGTTACGTGGGAAACCTCGAATGTACGAAATAAGCTGCAACAGGTGTTGTGGTTACCTATTGAGGGCGATAGGCGCATTCCACTGGCACAGCGGCGCGTGGCGTCACCGTGCTTATGGCAGCCGAGCGAACAGGAGGATGGGTTACTACGAGCAGATTGGGAAGAGTTAACGGAGGCAGTACTGACCGGCCACGTGGAGTCAATCACGTCTAAACAAGGTGAAGCACTACACATGCGCCCGAAAGCCGCAAATGGCAGCGTACTTACCGACGCGTTAGGGCCTGAAGGCAATAAAATTAAAACGCGTCCACGAGGCTTTTATTTGCGTAAAAACTTTACGCAAAACATTTTATTCCAGCATACGTAACCCCCGTTAGCGCCTAGCTTCTGCTATCGTGGGAAAAACTCATACATGGCAGTTGACGGGCAAATCTATGCCTCGTTATCTTGAGCCTCGACGCAAGTGTTTTACCAGAAAGTCGCTCAAAAACTTCTCTGAGTCTAACCCTAGTCGCTTTGCGACCCTTGCTACCTTCGCGTCACTGTTAAGTAATACGTTCTTTGCATAATCTAAGCGGTATTTATAGATGAAACTGCGAAACGTTTGTTTACGTTCTAGCTGAAGCGCGATGGCAAGTAATGTCGGATCGATATCATTACTTACACAAAATTGCTGCAACGTTAACCCCATATCTTTGTAAGCCTTTGTATTGATAACGGCGATTTCAGCCTGCTGCAACACCTGCCGAATATTTGCAGGCGTCTCTTCACCTTTATCAAACCTGTCGTAATCAAGTGGCGACGGTGAGGTGTTACGTGGCGACGTTAATGTTAGTAGAACGACAAGCAGCACCGCACCAATAAGCACATGATAAAGGCTTTCCCAAAATGGGATGGTAAAAAACCCAAACATCGCGGCAGTGACTAACAAGATATTTAGAAACGATATCCCTACAGTGCTACCTAATAGCCCGGCTAATCGCGGGATTTTATATTCACCTACATCGACAACTTGATAGGGCAGGTATCGGTGGTATAGCTGTATATGCTCTGTCACTAAAATACCAATAAGCAATATGCTAAACGCTGCCACCAGCGATGGGATATACGCAGGCCACAGCAAGAGAGGCTCTCCTATCGGCGACCCCACCAGCCATTGCGACTTTTCGTGTAGCGGCATTAAAAGAATAGACAACTGAAATACTGCGGTAACTCCAACAGGCCAAAACAGCCGTGAGCGTTTTGAGGGCGTAATGATAAGCATTGATTTAATGAAGCGATAACAACACGACAGTAGCATGACGCCAAAAACGTCGGTTGCCCCTAACGACCATGCTAGCGAACTCGCTTCTGCTAGCCTTATCCATTCATCAAGCATAAACACTGGCCAACATGCTGCGCCAATGGTTAACCAGCGCGCTTCTTTAAGCTTGTGCCAGTTAGCCGCAAGTCGAATAAGTGCAACGACGTAGAAGCCGACCATGGCATATAAGAAAAAATCGTAAACAGACCCGCTAACTGTCATAACAACATCCTTTTAATCGCCTATTACTGCGCGATACTACCAATACATTTCTTTGCGCATTGCTACGTTGCGCGTTCGTTCCATCACCTTTATCAGCGTACTGAGTTTAGTATTTGTCCATGTGGTTAGCTCATCGTGCGACTCATCATCTGCATCATGGACCGCTTGCTTCAACATTAATAACGCATTTAGCTCGTCGATGCCGGTCAGTAAATCCAACCACGGCGCGCGAAAATTACCTCGCTCTTCAACGAACAAGTCGCCAAGTAGAAAACCACTCCACAAGGTTTGTCTTAACAGTACCTCAACCGAAGAGTAATTTGCAGGCGCCATCATTTTATTAATTGGCATACTTTGCTGTACAGTTTGCCACCCTTGCGATAACCAACCTTTTGCGTGATCAAGCACATCTAGCTCGTACCCGGTAGCTTCATGCTGCCAAGGCCTATTGTTCATCAGGCCAATCGCCAGCAACTTAATTTCGGTAGCATCACTATCGTAAAAAAGGTTTTTTGGATCGTGGGCATGCAGTAACCCAGCTTTGCGCCCCTGAAGATAACTTACAATGGCGGGGTGTTTACTTAAATTTTTGTGAAACATGCTCTTTTTGGACAGCAAATAACGCAAGCTCTGCAAATCGTCTTGCCATGCCCACTGCTGCACGTGTGCAATCAGTTTTTTATGCAGTGAAAGCATCTGTGCACATTGTAATACGGGTAAATAAAGCGACACGCTTTGTAATAGTAATCGCACGCTTTTTGCCACTTCTCCCAGCATTTTTATCGAGCCACTTTCGATGAAAAGGTGTTCATGATATTGCCAATGCGCTAGTGCCGCATTTACTGCCAAAATAAAGGCGTCCTGTGTACTGGTGTTCTCCGGTAACGATAAAAATGCAGGCAATGGGCGAATTTTTTCATTAAACCCATGAAGAAGCTGATACCCCTGCGCCGCTTTCGATACATCACTTAAACGTACATCCATCGTTTTGTTTATTAACGATGCCAAGATAAAGAGGCTACCCACCTCGCCTTTTTTTAGTTCTAACTCTATTTCATTAATGGGTGAACGTGCTTTGTCGGTGCTTGCTTCGCCGCAATCCAACACAATCTCCACTTCACTGTCATCAATTTCTACCAGATAGGCGTGACGGGTAAAGTGTGTACTAAACTGGCGAGACAGCTCAGCATTCATTGTGGAGATATCGAAATTATTTGGCCATACGTCAGCGCTAAACCGCGTTAAATCTGGCGTTGGGCTGTCTAAATCGACGTTATATTCCGCTCGCTGATGCAACCCACCACTAACCACTCCATTCGTCTTAAGGGTTTGCTCATACCGCCCATCACAGCCGCGTACGCGAAAGCCCATTTTATGGTTCTGAAACGTTAGGTTTGAGGTGTCGTAGTAGTCGTTCTCTAAGCGCATTTCATGGTGAGATAGCACAACGACATTATTCGCTTTAAATAAAGGCAATACATTTTGTGTAAAAGGCCGATGAGCATGCTGGTGCGTTACAAACTTAAGTTCTATTTCTGACATTGTCGTTTTGTGTACTTCAGATTATGGAGCAACCTTACCTTCGAACGTCGTTTTTGGCAATGAAACACGCAGGCTAAGTATCATTCTGGCCTAGCGTTAACGGTTTACAACGTATTACGCAAAGGAATGCTTTTGATACCTATGTGTCTAAGACAAAAATGAAACTAACTTGCCTTTAGTGCGGTCAACCAATACCATCATTATGTTTACAACGAGTAATTGGAATTTTTATGATCCGTAAGTGGTTAGCTCTTGGCCTTTTTGCATGCGCTTTCAATGTGTCTGCACTTCAAGATACGTCTAGTATAGAAGCCTCATCTTCACATTACATCAGTGACGATCTTTTTATCTTTATGCACACAGGCCCTTCTCGAAACTACCGTATTTTAGGGTCGATACAGGCCGGTTCACCTATTGCTGTATTAGAGGCGAACAGTGAAACCGGCTATACAAAAGTGAAAGACGAGGATGACAGAGAAGGATGGGTAGAAAGTAAATTTGTTTCTACCACCATGTCTCAAGCAGAACGACTTCCTATACTGAGTGAGCAGCTTGCGCAAAGCCAAACGAGTTTACAGACTGCTCAACGTGATAACGCACGACTGCGCCAACAGCTAAACGAGTCGCGTCAACGTGTTTCTACCCTTACACAGCAAAACGAGGAACAGCTAAGTAAGATATCGGTATTAACCGAACAAGTGGCGAGTGCCGATAAAGATGAAATGATGATGTGGTTCACGCGAGGCGGAATGGTGGCGGGTGCCGGTATTTTACTGGGTATTATTCTTACGTATTTACCAAAAAGAAAGCGCCGCAGTAACGAATGGATGTAGCCGTTTAGGTTTAAAAAAAAGCCCAGAGACATTCTCTGGGCTTTTTTGTATTACGGACAACGCTATTCGTCGTCTTCTACCAGTGTCATCAATGATGTGTTTCCACCCGATGCCGTAGTATCGATACTGATTGTTTTCTCTGTCATCAAACGCTGTATAAGCTTATCGTTATACTCGGCGGTAATGACCGGTAAAATAGCACCTTCACGAGATGACAGCATCGCTGAAATCCTAGCAGTACGTTCGGTGCTTGAATCAACCACCACCCCGGCTAAATCTTCGTCCATTAATAACGTATCGAAGTGCGCCAGGCGAGCAACTTGAAACACACCTTTAGGTGCCCCGGTTGCCTCGAACTTATTTTGAATTTCAACGGCTTCGTCGTAGAAAATTTCAGACACTACCGACACAACGGGGTTGCCCGTTGCTAATGCAGTGACGACTGACAACATCCAATATTCAAATGTTACGTCTTTATCCGCAAAACAAACCAGTATGCCTCTTGGTTCAAGATAGAGTTTGTTTGACTCTCCTGTAGGACCAGGAAGTGTCTGAGGTTTTGCGAGTTTTTTCTCTACACTGATAAGCTGTTGGCGAGCCGTTGCTAGTGTGCGATTTAAATCGTCGGCAAGGTCGTCAACAATATCTACTTTTGCAATCTTAGCAAGCAGCTGGCGTACCATTGAAATACGGTCATTAAGCGCCATATGACGCCACTGTGTTTCAACGTCCTTCGCCTTGTCCATCATAATATGGGCACGTTCTTCTATTTTCTCATCACCAACCAGTGCCGTATCTGTTGATTCGACGTCTTCAACCTGAGAAGGTTTTGGCGTAGCGCGTTCTACCATCAAACGCGTTAAATAGTTCGGTCCACCCGCTTTTGGCCCTGTACCTGATAAGCCTCGCCCACCAAACGGCTGCACACCAACGATGGCGCCAATCATGTTACGGTTAATGTAAACGTTACCTGCGCGACTTTTGGCTGCCAATTCATTTGCACGCTCTTCAATACGAGAGTGAATGCCCATAGTGAGCCCGTATCCTGTACCGTTAATTTGCTCAAGCACAGCGTCTAACTGATTGGCTTTAAAGCGAACGATGTGTACAACGGGGCCAAATACCTCTTTTTCCAAGACGTCAATGCTATCAATTTGGTATAGCGTTGGCGGGAAGAAAGTTCCATTTTCAAACTCTTCAGGCAAGTCATTTCTGTATAACAACTGTGCTTTGTTTTCCATTGCGCTTTGATGATCTGTCAGGCTCTTCAACGCTTTTTCGTCGATAACCGGGCCAACATCGGTCGCAAGCCTTGTCGGGTCACCGACGGTTAACTCTTTCATCGCGCCAATCAACATATCGGTAAGTTCGTCAGCGATATCTTCTTGCACAAACAGCACTCGAAGTGCTGAGCATCGTTGTCCTGCGCTTTGGAATCCTGAGTGAACAACGTCGTCGACAACTTGTTCAGGTAGTGCCGTGGAGTCAACAATCATACAGTTTTGACCACCGGTTTCCGCAATCAGCGGTACTTGTTCACCACCACGCTCTGCGAGCACTTGTGAAATCAGTGTCCCGGTTTGCGTAGAGCCAGTAAACATAACCGCTTTTATGCGTTCATCAGGAAGTAGTGTTTCTCCCACCTCTTTACCCGGCGACACAATGAGTTTTAATGCATCTTCAGGAAGCCCAACCGACTGCATGATATCGACAGCGCGTTGAGCAATCATACTGGTTTGCTCGGCAGGCTTTGCAATTACGGTATTACCGGTGACAAGGGCAGCAGCAACTTGGCCTAAGAAAATGGCCAGCGGGAAGTTCCATGGGCTGATACACAGCACAACACCACGAGGAAGCAAACGCTGATCCTCAGACAGTTCTTGTGCTCGTACCGCATAATAGCGACAAAAATCGACGGCTTCACGCACCTCGTCAATGCTGTCTTGCGCAATCTTACCCGCTTCACGCATACAAATGGCGATAAGTTCGGCCATATGACGCTCTAACGCGTCGGCAGTGCGATTTAAAATTTCTGCACGTTCAGCTACATCCCGTTTAGACCACGCGTCAAAGCCGGTATTAACCACATCAAGTGCATGTTGCATTTCGTCAGGGGTGGCGTAATGGTGATAACCAACAATGTCATTATGATTGGTTGGACTACGAACCGCCGTAGCGCCCTCGGGCAGTACTTCTGAAAAGGTGTAGTACTCTTTCCAACGGGCCAGCTCGTGACTTAACGCCCCTACTGCATTGACGTCGGTTAAATCTAACCCTCGTGAATTGTCACGCTCTGGGGCATACAAACCGCGTGGCGTTTTGATCAGCTTGTTGTAACGTACTTTTAAACGCTGTGTTTTTTCTACCGGGTCTTCAAGTAGGGATTCCACAGGTTTCTCATCATCGACAATGGCATTAACGAATGACGAGTTCGCGCCGTTTTCAAGTAATCGACGCACAAGATATGCCAGTAAGTCTTCATGTTCACCAACTGGCGCATACACACGACATTGAATTTTGTCTTCTGACACTACTTGGTCGTAAAGTGTGTCTCCCATGCCGTGAAGGCACTGGAATTCAAACCCTTCTTTATCATCGCCGGCCAATTCAACAATAACCGAGGCGGTGTAAGCATTATGTGTCGCAAATTGCGGATAAATAGTATCGCGATATTCAAGTAAGCGGTTTGCGCAAGCGTGATAAGACACGTCCGTAGACGATTTACGCGTAAATACTGGAAACTCTTCAAGGCCGGCTTGTTGGGTTAGCTTAATTTCTGTATCCCAATATGCCCCCTTAACAAGGCGCACCATCAGTGGACGGCCGACGTCTACCGTAAGCGCTCGTAAGTATTCGATAACATGGATTGAGCGCTTTTGATATGCCTGAACGGCAAGGCCAAACCCTGTCCAACCTTGCAAGTCGCTGTCTCTAAATACCGATTCGATGATATCAAGCGACAAGTCTAAGCGGTCTGCTTCTTCAGCATCAACCGTCAACCCTATATCGTATTCTTTTGCCATGAGGCACAACGATTTCAAACGCGGCGGAATGTCTTCCATCGCACGTTCGCGGTGAGAAAATTCAAATCGAGGATGAATAGCTGATAGTTTAACCGATATGCCAGGAGAACGTTTTGGCCCACGCCCGTTAGCGGCTTTACCAATGACTTTGATGGCTTTGACGTACGCGTCATAATATCGGTCGGCGTCTTGCATGGTGCGAGCGCCCTCACCTAACATATCGTAAGAGTACACGTACCCTTTCGTTTCTTTATCTTTCGCACGCTCAACGGCATCTTCAATGGTTTCGCCCATGACAAACTGGCGGCCCATTACACGCATCGCGATATTCATGGCACGTCTAATAACGGGCTCGCCAAGGCGTCCGAGTGTTTTCTTTAACAGTCCGAACTGCTCTTTTTTGCGCTTATCGGCATAGTTCACCATGTTGCCTGTAAATAATAAGCCCCAGGCAGATGCATTAACAAACAACGAGTCGGAGTTACCTAAATGCGGTGTCCATTGCCCTTGCGACAGCTTATCTCGAATAAGCTCGTCTTGAGTGGCTCTATCGGGAACACGTAACAATGCTTCGGCAAGGCACATCAGTACCACACCTTCAGCTGTCGATAATGAATACTCATTGAGAAGCGCATCAACGCCACCGTGACCCTCTTGTTCCCGGCGAATTTGAAGCACCATTTTTCGTGCTCGTTCCCATGCTCGACTTCGTGCCCGAGGGTTTACCTCAGCAATGGGAAGAATTTGATCCACGGCCACAGATTCACTAATGCGATAGTAATCTCGAATGCGCTGGCGTAGAGGTGAAATTGTATGAAGTGTGTCGTTAATGAGCATTGCAACCCTTTCTTAGAAATAGCTGTAACTGTAAAGCGTTTCCGCCGCGAACTTGGTCACGGTTACATGGAAACACTCATAAAACAAGCAAAGTAGAACTCTGCCTCTTTAACTCTTATTATTATTTTAACTCTATACTTTAGGATGAAGATCATGACAGGGCTAAAATTTGCGCGGATAGTAGCACACAACAATCTGACGAAAAGCCCGACCTGCTAACTTTTCGATTAAACAAATGGAACGTTTTCTTTTCACCTCAACGTGGGCCTTTCTTTTGTTTAATACCCACATCGCTGCCCCTTTTTTTTCCAAAATTCGAAACTTAAACTATCTTTAAGTAACAAATCGTTAACAACAGTCGATGATAGCGATAAGGATGCTTTACCCCATACATTCAAGGACACAATTAACAATAATTATCAGGTGGAAACCGTATCATGTGGTTACGAAAATTTAGTTTGATTCAGCGATTAGGCATTATTGTAGCCCTTATCGTCATGCTACTGATTGTGCTTACTGCAGTGGTATTAGACCGGCATTACGATGCTTTAAAAACCAAGTCTTACGAGGAAAACCAACATCTTGTTGAGGTAGTCCATACCATGCTTGATGCATTTGCCGCCCGTACCGATATTACAGAAGATGAGGCGCGAGCACTCGCACTAGATGCAGTCAAAGTGCTGCGGTATGACCGCACTAATTATTTTTGGATCCAAGACGATACCCCAACCATGGTTATGCACCCCATCAAGCCTGAGTTAGATGGTCGAGACCTTCGCTCGTTTAAAGATGCAAATGGAAAAGCATTTTTTGTTGATATGGCGAATAGTGCAAGACGCAACGGTGATGGTTTCGTCGACTATGTATGGCCCTTCCCCGGCGACGACACCCCTATCGAAAAAATATCTTACGTTAAAACGTTCAAACCTTGGGGATGGACGATAGGTTCGGGTATGTATTTGATTCATTTAGATGAAGAATACGCACACCTTCGCAACGTGCTGATTATGTTTTGCGCTGTGAGTATTATTTTAGTTATTGCACTTATTTACTTCATTGGAGGCAGTATCGTTAAGCCCGTTCAAGAGGTAACCGAGCGAATGAAAGATATCGCCAAAGGCAAAGGCGACTTAACTCACCAGCTACCAGAGACGGGGCAAGACGAAGTTACGCGCCTTGCGCGCTACTTTAACGAATACACTGAAAAAATGCGCGAATCGCTTCTTGGGATTAGGGCGAATATTGAAGCGCTGACAGAACAAGCTGAATTGGTTGATAACGTAAGTCAAAACAGCAACAAACAGGCGCATACGCAAAATGAAAACATGATGCAAGTTGCTGCCGCTATGGAAGAAATGACAACACAGATAAAGGATGTGAGTCAAAACACCGATGCGGCAGAACTCAGTACTACCGGTGCGCGTCAAAACGTACAAAGCGGTGCCGCAGTGGTTGAAAGTACTGTATCAGATATTCAATCGCTTACTTCAAACATTGAAAGCGTTAGTGCCGTAGTGACCGAACTTGCGGCACAAACCGATAGTATAGGTGCTGTGCTTGACGTAATACGAGGTATTGCTGAACAGACCAATCTGCTTGCGCTTAATGCAGCGATTGAAGCCGCCCGCGCCGGTGAGCAAGGCAGAGGCTTTGCGGTTGTGGCTGACGAAGTAAGAACCTTGGCAAGTCGTACTGGGCAAAGTACCGACGAAATTCAGACAATGATAGAAAAGCTGCAAAGCCACGCAAAAGCGGCGGTTAATGCAGTAAAAGGCAGCCAACAGGCATCGGCAACGACGGTAGACAATGCGAATAAAGCAAACATGGATTTGCAAGAAGCCGACAGATTAATGACCGAAATTGCTAGCATGAGCAGTGAAATTGCGCGGGCTACCGAACAACAGGCAGAGGCTGCTAATGAAGCAAATGTGCGGATTAACGCGCTGTCGGGCGCCGCAGACGACAGCTTAAAAACCGCAGATGAACTTGCAAGCGCCAGTCAATCACTGCGGACAAGCTGCTTGGCAATAAAGGCCATCGCAGAGAGTTTCAAACTGGACTAGGCGTTCGTGCTTGTTACCGCATACCATGTTGGGTATGCGGTGACAGTTCGCCACCACGCACCTTCTGTTGTACGACTCCCCCTTTTGACCTCATCGACCCGAAGCTATGGCACAATATGCTAGAGTACTTTAGACTGCTAAAAAGCGTTTATGCTAATCCCATCACCTTCACCCTGAGTTTGCTGGTTAAAAGGAGTTTCCTATGAGTAGTGGTTCTAAAAGTAAGTCGATTCTACTGTATGTAGCAGGCTTTTTTGTTGTGCTTATTGCTGTGTATTTCTTGTTCGCAAATACCATCATAAAAGCAGTATTAACGTCGAAGTTGGGCGAGTCTTACGGCGCAGAAGTTAACATCGATGAGTTAGACCATTCATTGTTTCCTACCACGGTGACCCTTAAGGGCATTGCACTAACCAACCCTACCAAGCCTACTCATAATCAAGTATTTGTAGGTGAAGCGTATGCTGATGTCGCGCTAATGCCTTTGTTATCTGACCAGGTAGTAGTGAACAATCTTGATTTATTAAAGGTGCAATTTGATACACAGCGTAGCGCCCCGGGTGACGTGTACCGCGTACCTGAGCGGTCACTCTCTTTTGATGAGATAAAAGGTAAAGCTAAAGATGCGGTACCGACTGTTGATGAGTTATTGGCGCGCAACCCGCTTAAAACGACCGCGGCAGTAACGCAAGCGAAGCAAGCTTATGAGCGTTATTCCGCATCACTAAAACAAGACTATGCGTCGTTGCCCGATAAAAGCCGCATTGAATACTACAAAACACAAATCGAGCAATTAAAAGAAACCGATTACCAAGACCCGCAAGCATTGCTTCAAGCGAAATCGACATTGTCAGGGCTTAAAGAGGAAATCAGTGCTGATAAAGCGTTAATTAGTAGCTTTAGTGAAAAAGCGACTGAAGCCAAGGATGCGTTGAGTAGTAGCGTTCAAGCACTTAAACAAGCACCGAAGGCGGATTACGATTTACTTAAAGGGGTTATTGCTGGCGACCAAGCCGCCCTTTCGCAGGTTACCTATTTCGTATTTGGTGATAAAGCCGCCGAGTATACCGAGTACCTTATGTCTGCAATGCAAATTGTGATGCCATTACTACAAGGTGACAGCACCTCAGAAGCGCCCGCTGATATCCCTTCTGTTTTGGTAAAAGAAACCAATGTTTCGGTACTGTGGCAAAATGAAACCATTGAAAGTACATGGAATAACATTACCAATACGCACAGCGTGTTTGGCGAACCCACTACGTTTACGATAGATGCCGCTGGTGATCTATTAAAGTCATTCACCTCTAGCGGCGAATTTTGGATTGATGAGAACGGGGTAGATGCTAAGCAAGTGTGGTCGCTGGCCGGTGTAACGATGTCGAATATCAACTTCGAGGGCAACGAGGCGCTTAATGCCATGTTGAAATCTGCGCTTATGGCCACCAATGGCAGTATGAACATTACTGATAACCAGCTAAACGGCAGCGGCGAAGTAGACCTGAAACAACTGGTTATGGAAGCGTCGGGAAATACGGAAATCACACAAGCCATCGCCAGTGCGCTTCAATCACTTACCGATTTGTCGATGACCATGCTGCTTGATGGCTCGCTAGCCAACCCCGATTTTTCTTTAAAATCAGACTTAGATAACAAGCTGGCCCAAGCGGCGTTAGGCCAACTGACCGCCTCGCAGCAAGATAAACTGGACGAACTTAACAGTAAATTAAATGCCATGGTTGCCGGTGAGCAAAGCGCGTTGTCGGGCCAACTGGTTGATGTTAATAGTATGCTAAGCGCTGCGCAGGGCGATAGTGATGCATTAAAACAGCTTCTTGAAACGCAATTAAGCAGCGTTGTCGAGCAACAGAAAAATAAGCTTTTCGATAAGCTAAAAGGAAAATTCGGACAAGGTGAATAAAGCGCCTTTGATTGTGCGCTTTATCACGGCATAATAAGGGTTTAGTGAGGGCGATGTCGTGCCCTCTTTACTTATCTCCGCTTCTCAATATTCAGGTGATACCGTGTGGCAAGATAAATGGCTTCCAATTGTTCTGGTTTGTTTACTCGCTCTACTGCAGTATCGCCTTTGGTTTGGAAAAAACAGCATTCCCGACTACCTAAAGCGCGAACAAGAAGTACTGGTTCAATCTAAGCAAAATGCCAACCTTGCACAACGAAATGCACTTTTAAAAGCAGATATCAACGACTTAAAAATAGGCTTAGAAGCCATCGAAGAGCGGGCCCGAAATGAGCTTGGCCTGATAAAGCAGGGGGAAACCTTTTACCGGATACTACCTGCCCAAACGAAGTGAACGTCATGACACAACCCTCTGTTACCGCTATTATTCCCGCCGCTGGTGTGGGAAGCCGTATGAACGCTGAGCTGCCTAAGCAGTATCTATCACTCGCGGGGAAACCCATACTCTCTCATACTGTCGAACTTTTACTTTCTCACCCGCAAATTGCGAACGTTATTGTAGCGTTGGGCCCTGATGATCGCTATTTTGAGCGTTTGGATATTGCTCGCCATCCCGACGTTACCCGCGTTGAAGGCGGAAAAGAACGCGCAGACTCGGTACTGAATGCGCTAAATAGTATGAACAACGATAGCTGGGCTTTAGTGCACGATGCAGCAAGGCCTTGTGTACCACTTGATGATATTTCATCGTTACTTTCGGTGATTTCACGTGACGATGTGGTTGGCGGTATTCTTGCTACGCCAGTACGAGATACCATGAAGCGTGCGTCTTCCGACAACACAGGCTGCGTATCACATACAGAAAGTAGAGATAATTTATGGCATGCACTGACGCCGCAATTATTCCCTAATGTATTGTTACAACAGGCACTTAGTAAAGCATTATCAGACGGTGTGGCAGTTACCGATGAAGCATCGGCAATAGAATATGTGGGCGCAAACGTTGCACTTATCGACGCCAGCCCAATCAATATAAAAATTACGCATCCTGCCGACCTCCCCTTAGCAGAATTTTATTTACACCAACGCATGAAGGCAAAAGACATATGCGAATAGGACACGGTTTCGATGTTCACAAATTTGGCGGCAACGGCCCCATTACGCTTGGCGGCGTAAAAATAGACCACGATCTTGGTTTAGTCGCGCACTCTGATGGCGACGTACTACTTCACGCTTTGTGTGACGCTTTACTTGGCGCGGCAGCACTTGGCGATATTGGTAAGCACTTCCCTGATACTGACGATGCATATAGCGGCGTTGACAGCAGAGTATTGCTGCGCCACGTAATGAACGTGATAAAAGACAAAGGGTATGTACTGGGTAATGCTGACATGACCATTGTTGCACAAGCACCCAAAATGGCGCCGCATATTAACGAGATGCGAGCACTTATCGCAAATGACTGTCATGTCGACGTTGATGCAATTAATGTTAAAGCTACCACCACAGAAAAACTTGGTTATACGGGCAGAAAGGAAGGTATAGCAGCGCATGCTGTTGTACTTCTGGTGTCAGCATGAAGCCATTAGACACGCAGCACTGGCAATACTATTACGGCAAGCCCGAGGCATCTGGGGTATTTAAACAATACGCCGATGATTTTAAGGTGGTTGAAGACTTAGGCTACGAGCCGTGTGGCGAAGGCGAGCACCAGTTTATTTTTGTTGAGAAAACCAATACCAATACGGCGTTTGTTGCAGAACAACTGGCGCGCTTTACCTCGTTGCCGCTTCGCCAAGTTACCTACGCCGGTCGCAAAGATAAATACGCTGTAACGCAACAATGGTTTGGCATTCTTGCGCCGGGTCAGCCTGATTTCGACTTTAGTACCTTCGAATTAGAAGGGGTACGGGTATTAAAACAGGTTAGACATAATAAAAAGCTTCGTACCGGTCAGTTAAAAGGCAATACGTTTACTATTACATTACGTGACGTAAAAAATGCAGACGCCATAGAAGCGCGCCTACAGGATATTGCGAAGCACGGTGTACCTAATTACTATGGTGAACAGCGCTTTGGCGTTATGCGTGTGAATGATGAGGGTGACGTTCAGCGTGGAGGAAACCTGATGATGGCTGAGCGTATGATTAATGGTGAAACCATTCGCCATCGAAACAAGCGCTCTATGGCATTATCGGCATTGCGAAGCTGGTTATTCAACGACATGCTGTCTGCCCGTTTACAAGCGGGTAATTTTGATAATGTGATTGAAGGCGACGCGCTCATCCTTAGTGGTTCAAATAGTTTTTTCATCAACGACGGAAAAGCTGACAACCTACAACAGCGCTATGACGCAAAGGACTTGTGCCCTTCAGCACCGTTATGGGGTAAAGGCAAGCTTGCGACCCAAGCACTAGCGCTGGCGTTTGAAAGTGATATTGCAGGCCAACACCCAAGCGTCGTCGAGTTTCTTAGCCAATGTGGTTTTGACCAAGAACGAAAAGCAATAAAAATATGGCCGTCAGACCTTCAATGGCAGCGTGAAGAAGGTACCTTCACGGTATCGTTTGCACTGCCTAGCGGGTGCTTTGCTACGTCGGTATTGCGGGAGTGTGTTGAAACACTTACCCCCGTCACGAACACCTAAACACCGCACAGCGAGCACGTGGATGTTTGATACACGCGACGTTTAGATGACTGCGTATCAAAGTTTCGATACTATAAATTACGACCCAAATGCATTGGTTCGCCAAATAATAAAAAGCGTTAATCGCAAAAACTTAGGATAATAAGCAACATCATGAGAGCTTCCAGAAAAGGGGATGCGCTAGCTCAGCTGCTTTATGACGAAGGAATACGTTCGCAGCACGTGCTAAATGCTATTGCCGGTACGCCCAGACAAACGTTTTTACCCGATGCACTTAAACATAAGGCATACCAAAATACGGCACTGCCTATTGGGCAGGGGCAAACCATTTCACAACCTTATATAGTGGCGAAAATGACAGAGCTATTGCTTGATAGCCCTAATAAGCCAGAGAAAGTGTTGGAAATTGGTACCGGCTCGGGCTACCAAACCGCGATATTGGCGCAATTGTTCGGCTACGTATTTAGCGTTGAGCGAATTAAAGCATTGCAGTTTCAGGCCAAGCGCCGTATGAATCAGCTTGATTTACATAACATCTCAATGAAACATGGCGATGGTTGGAAGGGATGGGCATCTAAAGGCCCCTATGATGCGATTATTGTTACCGCTGCGGCAGCAAGTTTACCGCAAGACTTATGCGATCAGTTAAAAGAAGGTGGCAGACTTATTATTCCCGTGGGTAACGAACAACAGTCATTATTATGCATTGATAGAGTAGAGGGTGAACTTGTTACCACGACCATTGAGTCGGTAAGGTTTGTCCCGCTAGTGGCCGGAGACTTAATGTGAGGCTATTTGGAGCCTGTTACGACCTAGCACTGCGTTGGGCTAGGTATAGACATGCAACAAAGTACTTGGCCGGTCTGAGCTTCGCTGAGTCTGTTTTCTTTCCTATACCGCCTGACGTTATGTTAGCACCAATGTCATTGTCGCAACCCAAGCAAGCATGGCGATTTGCACTCATCACGACATTTGCGTCGGTTTTAGGCGGCATTGCCGGTTACTGGCTGGGGTATTTTGCGTTTGATGTATGGTTGTCGCCGTTAATTGAACAATGGGGGTACACACATAAAATAGACAAAGCTATGCAATGGTTTACCGACTATGGCGTGTGGGTTGTCTTCTTAGCCGGGTTTTCCCCTATTCCCTACAAGATATTTACGGTAAGTGCTGGTTTTCTACAAATGGCCTTTTTCCCGTTTTTACTGGCATCAGCAGTAGGACGGGGCGCTCGTTTTTTTCTTGTAGCAGGGCTAATGCGTTGGGGTGGAGAAAAAATGGAGAATACCCTCAGGAAATATGTAGAGATACTGGGCTGGGCGGTAGTCATTTTGGCAGTTGGTGCATACTTGGTTTTGAGGTGATATGAAATTATCACCTTTCTCTTTCTTCATTTTATTTGTTATTTCCCTCGCGTTTCAAGGGTGTGGCAGCAGAACCGCGCCCGCACCAGTTGTTTTATTGAATAGTCAAATTGAAGAAGAGGAAGGTATTTTTTCTTCAGACACCTACGAGGTACAGCCGGGAGATACGCTTTATGCGATCGCTTGGTATACCGGAAACGACTATCAGGATATCGCTAAATTTAACAATTTATCAACACCTTATCGTATATTTCCTGGTCAAAAATTGCGCATGACAGCGCCTAAGATCGCATCGAGATCCTCTCCAACCCACCCGGATCGGACCACTCAGTCTACTGCTCTGACCATTGAAACTAAGACCAAAGGAGGCATTGACCAACCTCAGTCACAGGGGTATGGTAAAAGTGAAAAAAATGTTAACGGACAAAACCTTACGGTCGTCAAAAAGCCGTCAACGAGTGTCAAAAAAGTAGCGCCAAAAACCTTTCCAAGTAAGATCAAAAGGTGGGTGTGGCCTGCAAAAGGACAGATCGTAGGATCTTTCGATAAAGCGGAGTCTGGGAACAAAGGGATTGATATTGCTGCTGCAAAAGGTTCGCCTGTTTATGCTGCAGCAGAAGGAAAAGTAGTTTACTCGGGTAACGCATTAAGAGGTTACGGTAACTTAGTTATTGTTAAGCATACCGACACATTCTTAAGTGCTTATGCCTACAACGATACGATTGATGTAAAAGAAAGAGAATGGGTATCGGCGGGGCAGCAAATTGCAACCATGGGTAATAGTGGTACAGATTCGGTTAAGCTTCATTTTGAAGTAAGGTATCGAGGGAAATCTTTAGACCCTATGCGATACCTGCCAGCACTAAAACAATAATAATAAATAATAATAATAAAAGTTAAAGGAGAAACGTCAAAGGTAAACCTTGTAGCAGGAGATTCACTATGGGTACCGTAAATACAACCGTAGTATCAAAATCAGATGACGCTGACGTCATTGAAATGCCGGCTGAACTAAAAGCTGACGAAACCTTAAACACAGATTCTGACACTGAAAGCAGCGATTCTGTAATCAGTAAAGATGACCAACCCAAAAACCTAGACGCCACACAGCTGTATCTTGGCGAAATTGGTTTTTCCCCGCTTCTTACTGCTGAAGAAGAAGTGTATTTCGCACGTCGCTCTCTTAAAGGCTGCGACGCATCCCGCAAACGCATGATAGTGAGTAACCTTCGGTTAGTCGTTAAAATTGCACGCCGTTATAATAACCGTGGACTTGCCCTGCTTGACCTTATTGAAGAAGGAAACTTAGGCTTAATCCGCGCGGTCGAAAAGTTTGACCCTGAAAGAGGATTCAGATTTTCAACCTATGCCACGTGGTGGATAAGACAAACCATTGAACGCGCGATCATGAACCAAACACGCACGATTCGTTTGCCTATTCATGTGGTTAAAGAGCTAAATGTATATTTGCGTGCGGCACGTGAACTTTCGCAAAAGCTAGATCATGAGCCTACCGCTGAAGAGATTGCGTTTGCACTTGATAAGCCTGTAGAAGACGTGACAAAAATGCTTCGCTTAAACGAACGCATTACGTCGGTTGACACCCCAATTGGTGGTGAAAACGACAAGGCATTACTCGACATTTTAGCTGATGAGAAAGAGTTTGGTCCGGAAGAAAACCTGCAAGACAATGATATTAAAAGTAATATCGTAGGGTGGTTACAAGAGCTTAACCCTAAGCAACGAGAAGTGTTAGCGCGTCGCTTTGGCCTTTTAGGTTACGAACCTTCTACCCTTGAAGATGTAGGTGCAGAAATTGGCTTAACGCGGGAACGCGTTCGTCAAATCCAAGTGGAAGCATTGCGTCGTTTACGCGATATGCTAGGTCACCAAGGCCTGTCACTTGAGAGCTTGTTTGATCAAATGGGATAACCACTCGCAGCCATGTTGAAGTGATATTTGCTGAGTTTATTCTTGCAGATCGACTGTGAAACGCCGGAAGGAGCCTCCTCCCGGCGTTTTTTTATGCTTTATGCAGCGTAACAAACACATAATTATGTTTGTTTTTCTCATCACTGGTGTGGGCAACACGCTCCACTTCGTTCCATTGGTACGCGTGCTGATAATCAGGAAACTGTGTGTCTCCCTCAACGGCTACATCGATATGCGTTAAATAAAGCGTATCTGCTAGTGGTAAAAATGCTTGATAAATGGTTCCGCCACCAATGATCATGACTTCATCACTGCCTTCACCAACCACCTGTGCTACGCCTAATGCTGACTCGGGAGAATCAACTACGGTGGCATCAGACAGGCTATATTCTTCATTTGATGTAATTACAATATTTGGACGGCCCGGCAATGCGCGCCCAATCGACTCATAGGTTTTGCGCCCCATGATCACAGGCTTGCCTAGCGTTACGGCTTTAAAATGCTTTAGGTCGGCAGGAAGGTGCCACGGCATATCGTTGTCTGCACCAATAACTCGGTTTTCTGCCATCGCAGCAATCATGGCTATTTTCATTGAAAACGTTCTCGTGTTGTTAGCAACACCTTGTGTGCTGTATTAAAAAAAAGGCATAAAAAAGCACGAGGTAATGGCGTGTAGTCATTTAGCTCGTGCTGTTATTATTCATGTAGTACTAGCGGCGGTACTCAACGTCTACATCGTAGTCGTCTTCATCCCAGTCTTCGTCATCATCAAGGTCGTCTTGAAGGTCGTCATGGGCTTCTAACGTATTGCGATGATAAGTATCCCACTTAAATTCGACTTCTTTCTCTTCGTCTTCTGTTTCCAATTCAGACGGCAAGGTTTCAAGGTAGTCCATAATGCTTCTGCATAATGGGTCTAACCCTAACTTTTGGAACGCAGAGATTTGATAAACCGGCCCTTCCCACTCAAGCTCTTCGACAATCTTGTCGCAGATTTCTTTTGCTTCTTCTTCTAGCAGTAAATCGACTTTATTGAAGACTAACCAGCGAGGTTTGCTTGCGAGTTTTGGGTTGTACTTTTCGAGTTCTTCAACGATTGCTTTCGCGTTATCTGTTGGATTACTTTCATCCACAGGCATGATATCGACTACGTGAAGTAGTATGCGACAACGCTCTAGATGCTTAAGGAATCGAATTCCTAAGCCTGCGCCATCGGCGGCGCCTTCAATCAAGCCAGGAATATCGGCAACCACAAAGCTTCGGTTCGAATCTTGACGTACTACACCAAGATTAGGAACAAGCGTGGTAAATGGATAATCGGCTACCTTTGGTTTAGCGGCTGATACCGAACGAATAAACGTTGATTTACCCGCATTAGGCATACCCAATAAACCGACATCGGCTAATAGCATTAGCTCGAGCTTAAGGTTGCGAATTTCACCTGGTGTACCATTTGTTTTATGACGAGGTGCGCGGTTAGTACTGCTTTTAAAGCGGGCATTGCCCAAACCGTGATAACCACCTTGTGCTACCTTTAACCGTTGACCGTGATGGGTTAAGTCGCCAAGTACTTCCCCCGTGTCATTGTCGGTAGCGCGTGTACCAACAGGTACTTTTACGTCTAAATCTTTACCGCCTTTACCAATACAGTCACTGCCTTGGCCGTTTTGACCGCGCTCTGCACGATGAAAGCGTTCGAAGCGATAGTCGATCAATGTATTCAGGTTTTCATCGGCAATAAGATATACGCTACCGCCATCGCCACCGTCGCCTCCATCAGGACCACCACGAGGAACGTATTTTTCCCGTCTAAAGCCAATTACGCCGTTTCCACCGTCTCCGGCTTCTACACGAATTTCAGCTTCATCTACAAATTTCATTTATCACTCCGGGCAATAATGCCTTGGGTTATTACTTACCAATATATACACCTAGTTTACACCAAATAATGCCATTACGCCTTGATGCAATACTAAGGGTTTACTAATAACAAAAGAAGAAACCTAGTTTATTACATAACGAAAACGCTATGCACTACTACAAAGGGACTATTGTTGGTTTCATAAAACAAAAAACCCCGCAAGCGCGGGGTTTTTCTAAGCCTGTTAGGCGAGAAGCTTTCGCGCTTACTCAGCTACGATGCTTACAAATTTACGGTTCTTCGGTCCTTTTACATCGAACTGAACTTTACCGTCTTTTAGTGCAAACAACGTGTGGTCTTTACCGATACCCATGTTGTCACCAGCGTGGAAACGAGTACCACGTTGACGAACAATGATGTTACCAGCAAGAACAGATTCGCCACCGAAGCGTTTTACACCTAGGCGTTTACTCTCTGAATCACGACCGTTTTTGGTACTACCACCAGCTTTTTTATGTGCCATGTGTTCGTGCTCCTATTATGCGTTGATACCAGTGATTTTCACTTCCGTGAACCACTGACGGTGACCAGCTTGTTTACGAGAGTGCTTACGACGACGGAACTTAACGATTTTAATTTTATCGCCACGACCGTGCGTAACTACCTCAGCAGTCACCTTACCACCAGCAACGATAGGTGTGCCGATTTTTACATCGTCACCGTTGCTTACCATTAAAACTTTGTCAAATTCAACCGTTTCGCCTGGGGCTACTTCGATTTTTTCAAGACGAACGGTTTGGCCTTCGGCCACACGGTGTTGTTTACCGCCACTTTGGAAAACCGCGTACATAGTTAACTCCGCTCTGCGTCCAATGACGCTTCAATTCAAAAAACAGGGCGCAAATTCTACGTGAAACATCTGCAAACCACAACCCCGTTTCTCAGAAAAATAGATTATTTTTCCTACATTGGTAAAAAAAGCGATAGAACGCCTGATTTACCCCCTTAATTTGTGCGTAAGTTATACCTTAAGATTTTGAGAAAGCAATAATTTTGCATGATTTTTTCGTTAATTCACGGGCGCTGCATTGGTTTTCGCGGTTATTACCCTTGATGAGATCGTCATTGAGGATCGAAAAATGATCGCCACCGCTTAAAAATGAGATCGTATCGAGATCAGTGATAATTAACAAACTAGTGTGCTCAAAATACCACCTAGAGGCCTATAAAAGGTAATCAACGCGTTAATTGTTAGTTTCCCATTCGTTCATTACGCTTTGAAATTCGCCGGTAAAATAGGAAAGAGTAGGCAGATAAAGCGGTAAGCGGCGTAGTGTTGGCCATGGTGTTGGGCGTAAATGCGTTACCTTTTTGTTGCTTTACACTGCTATTGGTCAACGCTGGCAGAACATAAACACAGTGTTTCACGGCCCCCGTATACAAATGAAAACGTTAACTCGCGATTTTTTAAGACAATTTGATAGACAATGTGGTGGATACTCGTCTGCATTAAGGTACAATCGCCGACAATACGTTTTTACCCAGATAAATAAGTTTTTCGCACATGCCAATGGATATAAATGAAATCCGCGCGTTGTCTGATGACGACATGCAGGCCGTTAATCAGTTGATACAGCAACAAGTTGATTCCGATGTTGCGCTTATTAATCAGCTTGGCTTTTACATTGTGAACAGTGGCGGTAAGCGCCTTCGCCCACTTTTGACGGTGTTAAGTGCAAAAGCTATGGGTATTAAGAATAACGACCATCACACACTGGCCGCTATCGTTGAGTTTATTCATACCGCCACCTTATTGCACGATGATGTTGTTGACGAGTCGCTTATGCGGCGCGGTAGAGAAACCGCCAATGCGGTATTTGGTAATCAAGCATCGGTGTTAGTGGGCGATTTTCTATACACGCGTTCGTTTCAGATGATGGTGAGTTTAAAACGTATGCGCGTTATGGAAATTCTGTCAGAGGCAACCAACCAAATTGCCGAAGGTGAAGTGTTGCAGCTAATGAACTGCAACGATGCAACCACCACGGAAGCGCGCTATTTCGACGTTATTTACGGTAAGACTGCACGGTTATTTGAAGCTGCGACGCAACTAGCCGCTGTTTTAACAGACCAGAACGACGCGGTAGAGCACGCCATGCAGGAGTATGGTAAGCACCTTGGTACTGCGTTTCAGCTAGCCGATGATATTTTGGATTATATGGCTGACAGCGAAGAAATGGGCAAAAACGCAGGGGACGACCTTGCCGAAGGTAAGCCTACCCTTCCACTTCTTTATGCTATGTGGCATGCCAACAGCGAAGACGATAAACAGCTTATACGTGAAGCGATTGAAAAAAGTAACGGCTTGGAACACCTAACGCGTATTCAAGGTATTATGGAATCGACCGGGGCGCTTAAATACACTCAAAGCTGCGCACACAAAGAAGTAGAGATGGCGATTAATAGCTTAGATGCCATTCCTGATTCTGCGTACAAAGACGCGCTTATTGCCCTTGCGCACATTTCTGTTGAACGCACCAGCTAGCGCTGTAATCACGTTAAAAAAGGCGCCTGAATGGCGCCTTTTTTGATAACTAGCCTTCTATTGCATACCCAATAATGCCAATCAAGAAACCAAGTATGCCGCCAAGTGGCGGGAGCCAATGGTTTTCCATGCGGATTTGAGGCGCGATATCTTGAAATACTGAATAAAGAATGCCACCTGCCGCAAACAGCATTAGCCCACTCATTACCATGGGGTATTGAGATAGATAGTAAAACCCAATAAGGCTCATGATAGGACCAAGCAACCCCATTAGTGCAAAAAGTAGAATGAGTGTGGTACTGCGTTTTTTGTTCTCATGCACCATTTCACGATAGGCATTAAACCCTTCGGGTAAATTCTGCACGGTGATGAGTATTCCCAACAGCATGGTTCCGCCCCCAAGCGCTGCGGTAGTGCCAAGCGCCAGTGATTCTGGAACAAAGTCACTGAGCATAGCCGCCAATTGACTGCCTGCGGTTTTCTTTTTGGCTAAGTAGATGTCGAGCGCCATAAACGCCAGCGCGCCGGATATAAAACACAGTGATACCATGAGTAACGACAAGTCTTTCATTCCCTCGGGTACAAGCACTAACGCGACAGCGGATACTAGCGCCCCTGCGCCTAATGCTAAGATGCCGTGACGAATTTCCTTCTCTAACCACTTTGGTCGAATGCTATTCACTGTTGCTAGCCAGGCCCCAGCCGGCATTGCTAAACCTGCTATTGTTGCGGTTATTACAACATCGATGATATCCACTTGTGCCACGTTCACTTCCTACGTTATCTATTGCGTTCGCTAGTTACTTTTTATCACGCAAAATGCATACCCGTAAGCATGCAGCAATAAAAAAAGCAGCCTAGGGCTGCTTTTTAAAATTGTATACACCATGTGATGTATAGCACCAACGTAATGGTTAATTCAAACCGCGTTCGCGGGTCATATTTTCGTTACGATCTCGATGTACAATAATATTATCTTCAATACGAATACCACCGAAAGGTTTGTACGCGGCAACCGTGTCCCAATTGATGTATTTAGATGCTGGCGTTGCTTTTAAATCGCGCAGCAAGCTATCGATAAAATACAAACCAGGCTCGATAGTAAACACTTGCTTGGGCTCGACAATACGGGTGCATCGTAAGAACGGATGAGACTCAGGCGCAGGTTTAGGGGTGCCTCTGTCATCGTTGACTAACCCGCCTACATCGTGCACCTGTAACCCTAAGAAATGACCAATTCCATGAGGGAAGAACGTTCGTGTTATTCCTTGTTCAACAATGTCGGGGGCATTTAAATTAACTAACCCTGTATCTTGCAAGATTTGCGCAATGCCATCGTGGGCTAAAAGATGAATATCGGTGTACGCTACGCCAGGCTTTAGCGCGTCGGCCAATGTTACGGTAACCTTGTCGACTGCACTGATAAGGTCTGCAAACAGGGCCGAGTTTTGACTGTAGGTACGGGTTATATCAGCAGCATAACCGTGGTAATTGGCGCCGGCATCGATAAGGAATGAACGAGATTCACTTGGCGCTTGGGTATCGCACTGCATGTAGTGCAATATCGACGCATGTTCGTTAAGCGCAACAATGCTAGTGTAAGGGACGTCATTATCACCTTGTCTGCATGCCGCTGCGTATGCAAGGTTAATGTCGAATTCACTTTTACCCTGCCTAAATGCAGCTTCTGCTGCTTTATGGCCGGCTACCGCAAGCGTATTCGCTTCGCGCATGCAGTCTAGCTCGTAATCGGTTTTAAACGCTCTTTGATAATGAAAATAATGCAACACCCGGTCAGGGTTTACGTTTTCAAACCCTAACGCTTTCGCCACTTCGATATATTCACCCACATAGGCAAATCGAGATTTATCGTAAGGGAGATGTTTCTCTACCGCATCGGCTTGCTGCAGAAGCACAATATTGAAACTGTCTGTCCAAAATGCGTTTGGCTCTGGGGGCACTTTATGCCAAAAATCTTCAGGGCGATAAAAAATCAGCGTAGGTTTATCGACACCGTTTACCACTAACCAACAGTTTGGGTTGTCTATTACCGGCACCCACGCTTTAAACTGTGGGTTAACCTTAAACGGGTAATGATTATCATCTAAAAATAATCGTTTACCTTGGCCTGAGTGGATAACTAATCCGTCTAGCCCTTCGCGCTGCAGCGCCTCTCGAGTGCGTGCTTGAAGCTCTTCTATATGTTGCTTATAGGTTGCCTGATGGTCTGACATAACCCCTCTTTTTCTGTCGTTTTTATTTTTACGTAATTTTGATCGTTGTACAGTGTACCACAAGCCCCTTTGCAATTAGCGCGGCGCTAATTGCAAACGGCCAGTGTCTGGGTTCGTCGTTACTGACGCTGCACTGGGAATAACCTCTTTTGTTAGTGACGGGAACATGTTTTGGTTCAATCCTAGCTGCTGCTCGTAAATATGCTGGTATGCCAACACCGCTTTAACATAGTGGCGGGTTTCTCGATATGGAATGTTTTCAATCCAAATATCGACCGGTAGCGATTCATTGGCAGGTAACCACTCTAACACCTTTCGCCATCCAGCATTGTAGGACGCTGATACCAACACCGGGTTGTTATCAAGTTTGTCCATGAGATAGCGCAAGTACTGCACGCCGTACTCTACATTGTCGTCAACCTGAAATAGGGTATTACGACTGACTTTTTGCTTGGCCAAATACTGTGCGGTACCCGGCATAATTTGCATTAACCCCGCTGCCCCCACCGGCGACACCGCATCTGCCCGAAACGAACTTTCTCTGCGAGCAATCGCCATGGCGAATGCTTTGTCGATGTCGTAGGCGGCGGACTTTTGCGTAAAGGCATCATTAAAGGCGAGCGGAAAACGCCGCTCTACATCATCCCACTCGCCACTACGCGCAAAACTGGTTATTGCTTGGTCGTATACGCCCCATTCGTAGGCCAATATACCTGCCTCCGTAATATCGCTTTTTGGCAATATGGATAGCAAATAATGCCATTCACGACGCGCACTGGTGAAACGCGCGAGACGATAAAATTCTAATGCGCGCAATGTAGCGGGTGTTTGCACAATTTTTTGTTTTTTCTGGTTATTCGTAACAGCCGACTGATGCGCTAAGTGCGGTAACGCCCCGACGTGTGCACTTGCCATAAAACCGTAATAATGGCGCTCTTGTGCAAGTTGTGTATATAGCACCGTGGCTTGCATGGTATTGCCTTGCTCTTCGAGCGCTCGGGCACGCCAATAGCGGTAATTCTCTTCATCTTGAAGGTATTGTGGAGCGCTGTTGATGATGTCGATTACCTCTTGCCACTGCTTATTGCGCAACAAGTGAGCTATGTGCCATCGTTTAACGTCATCATTCGCGCCTGCTATGTCGGCACGCTCTAGCCAACTGTGTGCTTCTGGCTGTCTTCCTAATGTGAAACTGAGCGCAATAGCGCGGCGGATCATATGCTGTTGAGGCTGACTAAATAACGACTTAGCATGGTAATATCCGTACGCTTTGGCTGCCTTCTCGGCATTTTTCCAGGCCAATTTTTCAATGGCCCACGTTAGCACCTCTGCTTCATATGCTTTGTGCTTTAGCGGAAACCATCTTTTCGTGTTTGCAGCGTTGGTATTGCGCGTTACCGCAAGCCATGCGTCGCCAATGTACTGATAGTCTTTAGGCAGTCGGCGTTTCAGGTATGGAATGATGGCTCGGTTCTTTTCCTTTGCTGCGATTTCAATACGCTTAATCACTTTTTCAGGCGTCATCATGCCCGCTTTACGCCACGCTTTGAAAAGCGGATCGCACTCGTCGGGTTGAGACTGCCCGTGGTACCACAAGTTATCGACCTCTGAGAGTACTTTTTCTGCATCTTCTTCGCTTTGTAACCGATAATTAAGCGCAACGCAGGTTAACTTAGCTCCCATTCCTCCTCGGTAATTATGCAAGAATACGCGCTGATGATTAAGCGCTGCCAAGTAGTTCAACCAACGATAGCGTAAACCATAACTAGCTGGCTGACCGGCATAATCTTTCAGAAACCCTTCTATCTTGTCACGATGTTTAAGTGACAGGGTTCGTTGTAACTTTTTACGTAGCAAGTAAGGATAAAGCGGATACGATGCCAAGGAATAAATGGCACCGTCGAGTTCGTCTAGCCTGCGCGCAGGCAGCGTATTAAGCTTTTCTTCAATAGTAAGAAACTGCTGGCGCTGTGCTTCAAACGAATCGGGCGGTAACGTATTTGAGACGCTCGCTTGCGCAAACAAAGGATATGACAGTAGAAAAAACGCTAGTACGAGACGCGAGACATGGCGGCTTAAAAAAGGCACGGCATTAGGAAATACAGACACAATAAAACTCCTACCCTGATAAATATTTAAACCCATCCATGCGGTGAACGTATGCATGTGAAGCCGGATACTTCGGCTTGATGTGTTTACGATACGGTGCTTACATTGCACGCGTTATGGCTCCTTGCCATGGAAGTCGTTGTGCCAGCTTGTTAGCTGTTGTTTACAAACATCAACCAGATGATTGTAGACTATTATTATGCTGGATTGGCGCTTTGCGCTAATAACGCTCATTATACAAGCACACTCGTTGAAATGAAGCCCAAATTTCAATGAAGCCCTTGAAATTAAGTCATCCGACCACTACCTTATTGCACATTGAAACGGTTGTTTGATTTTTTTCATTGAAATTTTGAGTGGCTTTGTAAAGAATTTAGCCACCCTAACGCGTTAGTTTATTAATACTGCCCTACATTACTGTTGGATTAATAACTAACATCCTGGCCAATGCCGAAGGAGATGATAATGATATACACAGGCAAGAGTCTTTCTGTCAGTCTGTTAGATGACGGCTTTGCTGAGCTGGTATTCGACGCTGAAGGCTCAGTAAACAAATTTGACCGCCAAACGGTTAGCGAACTTGACGAAGCAACCCAAGCCCTTGTTGCAAAAGGCGACATTAAAGGCTTGGTTGTGCGTTCTGCAAAAAGCACTTTTATTGTTGGTGCTGATATTACCGAGTTCACTGGTCTTTTCGCCATGGACGATGCTGAAGTACTAGAGTGGGTTGCCAATACGTCTCAAGTATTTGACCGCTTTGAAGACTTACCTTTCCCGACCATTGCTGCCGTTAATGGCTTCGCACTAGGTGGCGGCTGTGAAATGGCATTGGCATGTGACATGCGTATTGCAGACACTACTGCGTCGATTGGTTTACCTGAAGTTAAACTAGGCCTAATGCCTGGTTTTGGTGGTACGGTTCGCCTCCCTCGCCTAATTGGTGCAGATAATGCCCTAGAGTGGATGACGACAGGCCGCGATAGAAAAGGCGCCAAAGCCTTGGCTGAAGGTGCGGTTGATGCGGTTGTAGCACCTGAAACACTCATTGAAGGCGCACTTTCCATGGTGAAAGATGCGGTTGACGGCAAGTTTGATTGGCAAGCACGCCGTGCGGTTAAGAAAGCGCCACTACAGCTAAACAAAAACGAAGCGATGATGAGCTTCTCTACTGCGCAAGCCATGGTATTTGCTCAAGCAGGTAAACATTACCCTGCGCCGCACAAAATGGTTGAAACGGTTCAAAAAGCGTCAGTGCTTGACCGTGAAGGTGCACTTAAGCTTGAAAACGAAGGCTTTGTTGCCCTTGCTAAGACTGATGCAGCAAAAGCGCAGATTGGTATTTTCCTTGCCGACCAGCTAGTTAAGAGCAAAGGTAAAAAGCAAGCGAAAGCAGCCACTACGCAATCAAAGCTTACTGCAGTTCTTGGCGCTGGCATCATGGGCGGCGGTATTGCATACCAAAGCGCTGTGAAAGGCACGCCGGTAATTATGAAAGACATTAACCAAGGTGCACTAGACCTTGGCCTTTCAGAAGCCGCTAAAATTCTTGGCAAAGGTATGAAACGCGGTAAAGTTGATGCAACCAAAATGGCGCAAACACTTAACGCAATTACCCCTACCCTAGAGTACAGCACACTGAAAGATGCAGACCTTGTTATTGAAGCGGTTGTCGAAAACCCGAAAGTAAAAGGTATTGTACTTAAAGAAGTGGAAGAGAATGTAGCAGACGACGCGATCATCTGTTCAAACACCTCGACAATCTCTATTAACCAACTAGCAGAAAGCCTAGATAAACCTGAGCGCTTCTGTGGCATGCACTTCTTTAACCCAGTGCACCGCATGCCATTGGTAGAAATTATTCGTGGCGAGAAGACCTCTGAAGAAACTATCAATGCCGTAGTTGCCGCTACCCTTAAAATGGGCAAAACCCCTATTGTCGTTAACGACTGCCCAGGGTTCTTGGTAAACCGCGTATTGTTCCCATACTTTGCAGGCTTCAGTAAGCTACTTATCGATGGCGCTGACTTTGTTGCGGTTGATAAAGTAATGGAAAAAATCTTCGGCTGGCCAATGGGCCCTGCGTACCTAATGGACGTTGTGGGTATCGATACTGGCGATCACGCCGCAGACGTAATGGCTGCCGGTATTCCAGAGCGTATGGCACGCCTAGATAACGACCCAGTAACTTTGTTCTACAAAGAACAGCGTTTAGGCCAGAAGAACGGTAAAGGTTTTTATAACTACGGTGTTGATAAGCGCGGTAGACCGTCTAAAACTGCTGCTGACGAAGCGTATGCATTGATGGCACCTCACGTAGCTGACAAGCAAGACTTTGACGCAGACGACATTATTGCACGCCTTATGATCCCTATGGCAAACGAAGCAATTCGCTGCCTAGAAGAAGGCATTGTAGATAGCGCAGCTGAAGCTGATATGGCGCTACTTTACGGCTTAGGTTTCCCTCCATTCCGCGGTGGTATTTTCCGTTGGATTGAAACTGTTGGCTTGGCGAACTTTGTTGCGATGGCAGACAAGTACGCTGAACTTGGTCCAATTTATCAGATTTCAGACGGCGTGCGTGACATGGCCGCTGCTGGTAAATCGTATTTCGCATAAGACCCGGAGGAAAAACTAATGAAAGAAGTAGTCGTAATCGATTGCGTTCGTACCCCTATGGGTCGTTCAAAAAATGGTGTTTTCAGAAATGTGCGTGCAGAAGATTTATCTGCTGCGCTTATGACTGCGCTTCTAGCGCGTAACCCTGGTGTAAACCCAGCGGAAATTGAAGACATTATTTGGGGCTGTGTTCAGCAAACTAAAGAACAAGGCTTCAATGTTGCACGTAACGCGCAACTATTAACACAAATTCCACGCACCACTGGCGCGGTAACCGTTAACCGTTTATGTGGTTCATCAATGCAAGCCCTTCACGATGCTACAAGCGGCATTATGAGCGGCCGTGGTGACATTTATATGATTGGTGGTGTTGAGCACATGGGTCATGTACCGATGAACTACAACATCGACTTCCACCCAGGCCTTGCCAAGTATACGGCGAAAGCGTCGGGTATGATGGGCATGACTGCCGAGCTTCTTGGTCGTCAAAACGGCATTACACGTGAACAGCAAGACGCTTTTGGCGCACGCTCGCATCAGCTAGCACACAAAGCCCACCTTGAAGGCCGTTGGGCCAATGAGATTGTGCCTGTGGAAGGTCATGATGCTAACGGTGTGCTTAAGCTTATTGATCACGACGAAGTGGTACGCCCTGAAAGCACAGCAGAGAGCATGGCGGCACTTCGCCCTGTATTCGACCCTGTAAACGGTACTGTTACTGCGGGTACGTCTTCTGCGCTGTCTGATGGTGCGTCAGGTATGCTTCTTATGTCGGCAGACCGTGCGAAAGAGCTTGGCCTAACGCCTCGTGCGAAAATTCGCTCAATGGCAGTGGCCGGTTGTGATGCAGCAATTATGGGTTACGGCCCAGTTCCGGCAACACAAAAAGCCCTTAAGCGCGCAGGCCTTACTATGGACGATATTGAACTTGCTGAGTTTAACGAAGCGTTCGCGGCACAGGCACTATCGTGCATTAAGCAACTAGGTTGGATGGACCACCTAGATACTAAGATTAACCTTAACGGTGGTGCTATTGCACTTGGTCACCCGCTAGGTTGTTCTGGTTCACGTATCTCAGGTACGCTTATTAACCTAATGGAATCACAAGACGTTAGCCTGGGCTTAGCGACAATGTGTATTGGTTTAGGCCAAGGTATTGCTACTGTATTTGAACGTGTATAAACGTTTAAATAACGCGTAAATAGCTAAATATTGAAAGGGCCTTCGGGCCCTTTTTTATTAGGTAGTCAAGATGCTATTTCAACACACGCGACAGTGGACTTACCACACCTTGCGCACCTTGCTGAAGCACATGGGTGTAAATTTGCGTGGTTTTCACATCAGAGTGGCCCAACTGGGTTTGTACCGTACGAATATCAGCCCCCGCCTGTAACAAATGCGTTGCAAAAGAATGGCGCAACGTATGCGGCGTGACCTTCTTTTTAATGTCGCACGCTTTAGCGGTATTTCTTATGGCTTTTTGAATGCTAGATTCATCGATATGATGCCTACGCACCTTCTGACTTTCGGGGTCGACAGATAACCGGGCCGAAGGAAAAAGATAATGCCACCCCAATTCACGCGGACCATTTTTATATTTTACGCGCAACCGGTGAGGTAAATAGACACCTTCATACTTTGGGTTTTGTAGGTCAGCCACAAGATAGTTTTCAACCACACCAATTTGACGAGTAAGCCCAGGCTTTAGCTCGGCGGCCAAGGTGACAATGCGATGCTTACCCCCTTTGCCGTCCCAAATACGTATAGCATTGTAGTCAAAATCGATATCTTTAACACGAAGACGTACCGCCTCCATTAAGCGCAACCCACTGCCATAAAGTAAAGAAATGGGCAGCTTCAAGTTTGCTGGAATTTGCGCAAACAATGAAACCACTTCCTCTTGTGTAAGCACTACAGGTAACTTTGCACGCCTTCGACTAGTAACAAAATCTAGCTCTAATGTAAGTGGACGCTCTATAATATCGCGATAAAGAAATGCCAATGCATTAAGCGCACTCGCTTGGGTAGCAGGTGCGACATTCTTAGCATTCACCAAGTGGGACAAAAACAATTCAACCTCTTTATCGGCCATTTCAGAGGGGTGCCTATTACTGTTAAAACGGATAAAGCTAACTATCCACGTGGTATAAAGTTCAATAGTGCGCTTCGCATAGCGGCGATTTCGCATATGCTCGACCACCATTTGCATAAACATTGATTTCATTTTTATAAAATTCATTAACTGTAAATGCAGACAGCATTGCGGCTTTTGAGGCACAGGTAAAATAAAATGGACATATTCCGTACTTAAGCCCAGTAACTTCAGATAGAAAGTATAGGTTGTTGATAGAAGTGCATTTACGTGCGAAAGTTATGTAATTATAAAACGTGATATATGGAATTAGTCCGCCTTGCATAAAGGATTTTTTCCGTACACTAAATTGTTATGCGTCACAGTAAATAACGGAGGAAGACAATGAGAAGGATTCTATTTTTGACTAGTGTCTTAGCGCTATTAGCTTGTAGCACAACTCCCGAAGTCAAGGACAACGAGTTACAACCAATTGATCTTATTGGTAAGAAAGATGCCATTGAAGAAATGTGGATTGTTTCGAAAACTGACTACCCGAAATATCCTATAAATGCGGCAAAGCAGGGAATAAGTGGTTGTGTCGATTTTTCATTTGTGATCAACAGTGATGGGAAAGCACAAGACATCCAAGTTATTAAGGCCATACCAGGCTCTATATTTATAGGGTCAGCAAAAAAATCACTAAAAAAATTCAGGTGGCAGCCTACGGAATTAAACAATCTACGTCAGCCTGCAATTACAACCTTGCAACTTGATTTTAGTACCACCCCGGTAATGAAGGTAGCTGAGTGCATAGTAGACGACGCATAACAAACCAAGTAAGCGGGACAATAACACGTGGGCTCCCGTCACTTCGTTCCGTATTATAGCCCACGTGTCATTGCCCCTTCTTGGGGTGTTAGAAGGCGTCAGCCTAAACTGCGTTTCGCTTAATACAAATAACAGTTCAACCGCCCTCACCTGCTGTTTCAAAAATCGCTCTGGCTTTTGGTGGTTTTAACTTCGCCGCTTCAACTTCATAGGTTGCGCAATAGGCGCTTTATCGCCTAGTTATTATTTTAAGTCAGCAAGCGCCATTGCACTTGGTAGCTCAAATGGCAGCTTACTTCAGTCAAATCAAAAACATCATCGCGCTGTTGTTTTACTTGTTTGTGTTAATAATCAATCGTATGCTGACTTTATTAGTTTTTAACTAGGCCAAAGGAACAGGCTCTGCTTCTAACAAAGCGCTCAAGTCACTCCCTTCGGTCGCCGGGACGCTAACATGTGGGCTGACTCACTTCGTTCGGATTTTAGCCCACATGCTAGCGCCCCTTAGCTTAAAGTTATATGTCACGAGAAAACAGGAGCGTTTTAAATGAATTGCCCTAATTGTCAGGCCCGTTTTTCGTTATGGAAGTCATTTAAACTTAGTAACATGTTTAGGGTTGAATGCTCAGCGTGTTCAGACGAAATTGTGAAAGATACTGCAGGCCTTACTAGGTATCGTTCATCAATGCTAGCAGTAATGCTCTGTGCATTTTTGACAGTATTATTTTTTGGTCGCATATCATTTTGGGGTTTTGTATTCTTATTACCAGCACAGCTTTATTTTGACAATTTTTATGCATCATTGAGGTCTCTTGGTAGTACAAAACTTTCACAGCCGAGGTTGTAGGTGCCATATAACAAACCATTCAACCGGACCCATACTCGCTGGCTGGCGCTCGTTCCTCGCAATTATAGCCAGCAAGTTTATGCCGTTTAATAGGGGCGTTAGAAGGCGTCAGCCTAGACTACGCTTGGCTTTATAAAAATATCAGTTCAACAACCCTATTCTGTTGTTTCCAACATCGCCCAAGCTTTGGTAGTTTTAATGTCACCGCGCTTACTTCAAAGGTTGCGCAATAGGCGCTTTACCAACAAGTTCTTACTTTACCCGGCAAGCGCCATTGCACTCGGCAACTCATAGGGCGGCTTGCTTCAGTCAAATCAATACCATCACTGCGCTGTTGTTTTACTTGTTTGTGTTAATAATCAATACCATCACTGCGCTGTTGTTTTACTTGTTTGTGTTAATAATCAATCGTATGCTGACTTTATTAGTTTTTAATAAGGCCAAGGGAACAGGCTCTGCTTCTAACAAAGCGCTCAAGTTCACTCCCTTCGGTCGCTGGGACGCTAACATGTGGGCTGACTCACTTCGTTCGGATTTTAGCCCACATGCTAGCGCCCCTTAGCTTAAAGTTAGAAGGCGTCAGCCTAAACTGCGTTTCGCTTAATAAAAAAATCAGTTCAACCACTCTCACCTGTTGTTTCAAAAACCGCTCTGGCTTTAGGTGGTTTTAACTTCGCCGCATTAACTTCAAAGGTCGCGCAATAGGCGCTTTATCGCCAAGTTCTTATTTCAATTCTGCAAGCGCCATTGCGTCTTTCAGCTCAAATGGCAGCTTGCTTCAGTCAAATCAAAACCATCACAGCACTGTTGTTTTACTTGTTTGTGTTAATAATCAATCGTATGCTGATTTTATTAGTTTTTAATTAGGCCAAAGGAACAGGCTCTGCTTCTAACAAAGCGCTTAAGTCACTCCCTTCGGTCGTTCGGACGCATTTACGCGGGGCGGCTTCGCCATTATGCCCCACGCAACTGCGCCCCTTAGCTTAAAGTTAGGCGTCATTTACTCACAGCATTAAAATGTGGGTTTAGCAGTGACATTACAACATCAAGGTTGTTTCGCTAGGTTGTCTTCGCGGCTAGCTTTCTCGGTTGTATTAACGGCTTTAGCAACGTGCTTTTCATAAACACCGTAACGCCAGCATTTAACATCCCCTTTCTTCTAAACTCGCTCTTTTATCCAGCATTACCGTTAACATCTGGCTTTTCGCACAGGGTTGTTTTATCTTAAATTCAATAGTTTAATCACGCGGTCTATTTGGCTAGTGGTGGCAGCAAAGCTGCGTACATTCCTTTGTACGCCTAACAAAACGCTGTTGGCACTCCCTCCGGTCGCTGGGACGCTAACACGTGGGCTGGCTCGCTTCGCTCGGATTTTAGCCCACGTGCTAGCGCCCCAAAGCTTAGCGTTATAAGGCAAGGGAATGATTCGATACCTCTTAATTTTGACTATTAGTCTACTTCCTTTGGCATCTCTAGCTTGCTCCTGTCACCTAGGATCAACCAAAGAGAAGTTCGAAATGTTTGACTCTGTTTTTGTTGGCAAGGTGGTAGATATTCAACAGAAGGGAACAACTAACCAGTTCAACGAGGCAGAGGTTTTAGTCAATTTTCAGCAAATCAAGAGATTTAAAGGAAAAGACGAAGATACTGTATTGGATACTAATATTAATGGTTCAAGCTGCACTGGCTATTGGTTCAAACAAGGGCAGACCATGTTAATTTATGCCAGTGAAATGAATGGTAAATTAGATGTAATGTGGTGTGGCGGAGTTGTTGTCAAAGAAGAAAACCCACGACAGTTTGCCCTTGAGCTGGACGAACTTAAGGTTGTTTCCGGCAATGCCTTATAACAAACAAATTATGGCACTCGCTGCCGCTCGCTGGGACGCAAACACGTGCGCGGCTTCGCCATTATTGCACACGTGTTTGCGCCCCATATTTGGAAGTTAGGTGCTTCTGGGAAATCAATGGCTAAATCAGAAATAAGACGATTCTTAAAAGAGATCCGCACTAAGTTTCCTGACGTTGTTCCTCTTATGGAAAAACATGAGAGTTGGGCGCTTACATTTCTAATGGAAGAGTTCGCAAATTTGACAACTATTTTGTTAAACCAAGGCGACTTAGAAGAAGCACTTGAGCAGTTGCAATACATGAGCGAGAAACTAGATACTGCAACCAAGGCGGAATTCGAGTACATAGATGTTTATTATACAGAGCACTTATTCTGGAAAGGTACCAAAGAAGGTATTGAACGTGGCTGGCCTCTCGTACCAGATAATCTCAGAAAATTGTACTTGGACTTTCATGGTAAACCACCTAGGGTAGTGGTTTAAAAATGCACGCACCTAACAAAAAAATCAAGTTCGCCCGCTGTGCGGGCTGGGACGCAAACATGTGGGCTGCTCACTTCGTTCGGATTTTAGCCCACATGCCTGCGCCCCTTATTTAAAAGTTAGAGGCCAAGTGTAGAAAATGGATTTTGTTAGAATTTTTAAATACTCTGCTCTCCATCTAATTTCGATAGTCGCTTCGTTCTTTTTTATCGGTTTTATTTTTGGCAGTTTTAAACACTCGTTCCACCCTATGGACATAATGTTTGCCATCTTTTTATCTATTTTTTTATCATTGCCAATATACATTTACTTGGCATTTGGCGCCGATAAAAAGCCCTACTTAGTCTCTGTCGTTACATTATTTTGCGTATTGGTTGTTATCCAAATTACTGTTTACACCTTAACCAATACTTATATCTTTGGGAATGTCTTTTTAATTCCCTTGGCGTTGCAAAGTATAGTTATACTCATCGCAACATATTTGGGGCGCAAAAAGGGTTTTGTCCGCTATGGCCTCTAACAAAAAAATTAAGTACGCCCGCGGCGCGGGCTGGGACGCATACATGTGGGCTGACTCGCTACGCTCGGATTTTAGCCCACACGTCTGCGCCCCTTATTTAAAAGTTAGGCACCAACATGGACTTTTTAAAATTAGAGAAACGATTAATTGAAGAAGGTTGCAACCCTAGAAACATAGCGATTCAAACTAGAGGCGACGACGCTTATTGCCTAGACAAGATAAATGGATTTTGGTCAGTGTTCTATTCAGAAAGAGGGAGGGATTCTTCTCCAATTTTCAGTACCGATAATAAAGAAGAGGCAGCGGAGTTTTATTTCAAACACATACTCAAGCAGCAACATTGGCATAACGTAGGTTTTTTCAAAAATGAGATATTGGCCAGAAACCTACAAAGCAAATTAGACAAACTTGGCGTCAAATATATTCGTAACGACATCCCCTCTTATAGGTTTGTTGGTGATAAGAGGTATAGAGTGTTCGTTGTAGGCAAAGACATATTCAAAGTCCGCGAAAAACTAGGTAATTTGGAAGCCTATGGCGCCTAACAAAACACTAAAGGCGCTCGCGCTGCTCGCTGGGACGCTAACACATGGGCTGCGTCACTTCGTTCCTAATTTTAGCCCATGTATTATCGCCCCTTAGCGGGGTGTTAGAAGGCGTCAGCCTAAACTACGTTTGGCTTTATAAAAATATCAGTTCAACAACCCTATTCTGTTGTTTCCAACATCGCCCAAGCTTTGGTAGTTTTAATGTCACCGCGCTTACTTCAAAGGTTGCGCAATAGGCGCTTTACCAACAAGTTCTTATTTTACCCGGCAAGCGCCATTGCACTCGGCAACTCATAGGGCGGCTTGCTTCAGTCAAATCAATACCATCACTGCGCTGTTGTTTTACTTGTTTGTGTTAATAATCAATCGTATGCTGACTTTATTAGTTTTTAAAAAGGCCAAGGGAACAGGCTCTGCTTCTAACAAAGCGCTCAAGTCACTCCCTTCGGTCGTTCGGACGCAGTTACGCGGGGCGGCTTCGCCATTATGCCCCACGCAACTGCGCCGCTTAGCTTAAAGTTAGGTAACACAGATAATCAGGAGTTAATTTGAACGTCATTATTAATAATATAAAATGGATAATGCTTATTGCAGGCTTACTTACATGTTCAATGATCTTTGCAGTATTCGCACCTCAAGAAGCTTTAATAAGTATGTTTGGTGAAGCACTTACCGAGCCCTTAGCTCAAGTTATTGTTAGAAGTTGGGGATTTCTTATTTTCCTCATGGGTACTTTATTGATTTATGGAGCTTTTAATCCTGTATACCGTAACTTAGCACTAGTACTTACAAGTATTAGTAAAATAGCATTTATATCTTTAATTGTTGTTTTTGGGACTCAATATATTGATAAATCCTCATTAACAATAGCGTTGGATTCAGTTTTAATTATTATTTTCCTTACATATTTAGTTAAAGTTAAAAGTGTTACCTAACAAGCTGTTAAACAAGGACAAAAAACAGTTGGTTTTGCTCCTTCGTCGCTTATTTTAACCAACTATTTTATTACCTGTTAACAGGGTGTTAGAAGGCGTCAGCCTAAACTGCGTTTCGCTTAATACAAATATCAGTTCAACGTACCTAACCTGCTGTTTCAAAAATCGCTCTGGCTTTAGGTGGTTTTAACTTCGCTGCATTAACTTCAAAGGTTGCGCAATAGGCGCTTTATCAACTAGTTCTTATTTTAAATCACTAAGCGCCATTGCGTTTATCGGCTCGAATGGCAGCTTGCTTCAGTCAAATCAATACCATCACTGCGCTGTTGTTTTACTTGTTTGTGTTAATAATCAATCGTATGCTGACTTTATTAGTTTTTAAAAAGGCCAAGGGAACAGGCTCTGCTTCTAACAAAGCGCTCAAGTCACTCCCTTCGGTCGTTCGGACGCAGTTACGCGGAGCGGCTTCGCCATTATGCCCCACGCAACTGCGCCGCTTAGCTTAAAGTTAGGCGTCATTTACTTACAGCATTTAAAAGTGGGCTCAGCAGTGACATTACAGCATCAAGGCTGTTTCGCTAGGTTGTATTTACGGCTTACTTTTTCGGTAGTTTAAACGGCTTTAGCAACGGGCTTTTCATCAGCTCAGCAACGCCAGCATTCTGCATCTCTAGTTGTTTAAACTCGCTCTTTTATCCAACATTACCTTAACATCTGGTATTTCGCACAGGGTTGTTTTATCTTAAATTCAATAATTTAAACACGCGGTCTATTTGGCTAGTGGTGGCAGCAAAGCTGCGTACTTTCAGTTGTACGCCTAACAAAACGCTGTTGGCACTCCCTCCGGTCGCTGGGACGCTAACACGGGGCCGCTTCGCGATTATAGCCCCATGTTAGCGCCCCAAAGCTTAGCGTTATACGCAAACTAGGAACCTGTGAATATGTCGGATGTAATGGGAAAAGTAGAAGATGACATTAAGAAACATGGTTGGCATGTTCTTTCTGTTTTTAGCAAGGATGCTCCGAGCTTTTCATATTCAATAGGTTTTACTGAAACGCTTGATCATCCTGAAATCATCATGTCTGGATTGGATACCTCATTGATGCACTCACTTATCAACGATATTGGACAGTTAATCAGGAACGGTCAACGATTTACCAATAACCAATTAAGTGAAGAGGTTATAAAAGGCTATCCGGTCAAATTTAGTAAAATTAGCGAACTCAACAAAGAGGAATACTTAAGGGCAGCTGTTAGTATATATAGCATTGAAAAGTTTGACGCTCTTCAATGTATTTGGCCTGATAAAGAAGGTAAATTTCAAGAAGAAAGTAACACTGCTCAAGAGGTCTTATCGTGATTGCGTATAACAAAAAAATTAAGTCACTCACTTCGTTCGCTGGGACGCATACACATGGACTGCTTCGCATTATAGCCCATGTGTATGCGCCCCTTATTTAAAAGTTATATTGCATTCGAGCATTTCAGCACTTAAAGGTTCTATTTAAGGTAGTATCGACAACATGGACTTGTTAACAACAGTATTTGGCTTTTGGTTATTCATCTTCAATAAAATGTTTAGAGAAGCATGGGTACATGAATACAGAAAATCCAATGCGTTTTTCAAAATTTTTCATTTGGTCGAGTCGTTTTTTTCAATGTTAATTGGGCTTGGTATTCCTGTATTTGTTGTATATTTCTTAATTGTGAGTGGCTAATGCAATATAACAAACCATTCAACCGGACGCCTACTCGCTGGCTGGCGCTCGTGCCTCGCAATTTTAGCCAGCAAGTTTGCGCCGTTTAATAGGGGCGTTAGGTGACAAGGAGAATTTAATAGATGGAACCAAATTATTCAGAGTATTCGATTACAGAGCTAGAAGATGCACTAGCCAATATCGATAAAGAAGCCTTTCCAGATCGAGCAGAGCGAATAAAAGGCGAATTAATTTCGCGACAACCATTAGAGAAAAGCAGCCCAGAGACGCTTGAAGATAATTTTGAACCAAACGAACAGTTCTTTAAGTGCCCAACCTGTGAAGAGAAAATAGGTTTCTTCTCTAAAACTGCCAATAAGTGGGGAAAGAAAAAAGTATGTCCACACTGCAACTCACCTTTTGAATCAACGGTTAAGCTCAAAGTATTCGCTATTGCATTAATACCAGCGCTTATTATTCATTTGTTTATCTTGCGCCCGCTTGTAGTTTCTTTTGGTCTAAATGGAGCAATTAGCACCGGTATTTTATGTGGCATTCTTACAATTCTTGCTATGCGTTACAGGAAAGTCCGGATCGCTTATGTCACCTAACAAACCAGTCAAGCTCGCTCACTCCGTTCGCTGGGACACATACTCACCGGCGCCTCCGGCATTTTCGCCGGTAAGTATGTGCCCCTTACTGGGGCGTTATAAGCCACAAGGAAATTTGACAACGAGGAAATATGAAAAAGCTATTATTTCTAGTGTGTTTAGTGCTTGCTGGGTGCAGCAATCCATTGCCCGATGATAAATTAGCCTATGTAGGCGAGTGGCAAAGTAAAGAGATGTATCTGCTTATACTTGAAGATGGAACGGTTTCATACCAACGCTTACAGAGAGGCGGAAAGACTTCTATCAATGGATCGCTACAAGAATTTATTGGCAATGACTTCACAGTAGGTATCAGTTTTTTAACTACTACGTTTAATGTCTCTCAACCTCCAACGCTATCAAACGGAAAGTGGACAATGATTGTAGATGGCGTAAAGCTCAAAAAAGTAGAAGAGGAAATATGAGCGGATGGCTTCTAACAAAACGCTCAAGTCGCAACCCGCTGCGCGGGCCGCTGGGACAAAAACACAATGCGGCTCCGCCATTTTCGCATTGTGCTTTTGCCCCTTAGCTTAGTGTTATGTGCTAATCTGTGTAATGAAAGATAAAAGGATTTATTTAATGAAATTACTAGCGTTTTTAATTCTAAGCATTCCTCTGCTAAGCGCTTGTATAGTCGTTCCAGAAACCGATACGGCTAAAGTGAACAAGTGTGAAATATCCTCGGACCGCAAAACACTTAAAGTTATCAATGGATTTGAGGATACCAATACCTTCTATTCAATCAGCGGGCTTGTATTACTACCTATCTCAGGTGTTGTTTCCGGCACATACGTAGCTATCAATAATGTCTACCACTTGGGGGAAGAAACACTTGCCTGTGGGTCTAAAAATGCACGCACATAACAAAAAAATCAAGCACGCCCGCTTCGCGGGCTGGGACGCAAACATGTGGGCTGCTCACTTCGTTCGGATTTTAGCCCACACGTCTGCGCCCCTTATTTAAAAGTTAGGCATATGGAGTAATGCACCACATGAGAGCTATTTTCTGGTTCATAACAGCTATTATTATTGTTCTTAGCTTTGTTTGCTCAGGACATAATTCCGAAAATGAATCGGACGGTATATTTTTGGTTGGCTTAGGTAGCTGGGCGCCAGTTGTATTAGCTTTCGTATTTCACAACTTAGAAAAAAAAGCGAAATTACTTTTATATGCAACTGCTTGCTCATTTTTAGCTGTATCTGCGTTTGCACTATTCTATTTAGGTCTACTGGCTCTTCATGTCTTAGAAACGGGTTCTTTGGGTCCATCGGGAATGATATTGGCTTTCTTTCCATTTGCGTATATCGGCCTAGCACTTGTAGGGGCAGCGCTAGGTTTATGCATGTATTTAACTGAAAGGATGATAAAAAAATATGCCTAACAAAAAAATCAAGCCACTCACTTCGTTCGCTGGGACGCATACACGTGGGCTGCTTCGCATTATAGCCCACATGCCTGCGCCCCTTATTTAAAAGTTAGATGCACTTTGAGTTAAATTTATGGATATTTTAGCCAATGTCACTTTTTTGAAAATCAAAAATCAAGATTGGAACGCCGTCTATAAAACGGGGATGCGCTCAAATATAAGCTATGGCAAGGAAAATTTTTGTTGTCTTCTTGCGTTTAACGTTGATCGTGCAATTGGACAAGGTGAGACAGTTGAGTGTGAAATTAGCTTTCTGACTCATGAACCTCATACCGGTAAATTATATGAAGGTATGCCGTTCAAATTGTTTGTGGGTAGTTTGGTTTTTGCAGAAGGTAGTATTAGCTATGTACCTGAGTAACGCGCATCTAACAAATGCATCAAACCTCACTGCGTTCGTGGGGACACCTACTCGTTGGCCCGCGCTGCGCGCTAGTTTAGCCAACAAGTAGCTGCCCTTTATGCAAAGTGTTATGTGACAGATTTTTATAAATTCGAAGGATTAAATCTTTGGATAGCTATATAAGGTAATTAATAGTCATGGAAGAAGTTGTAGAAGGGTTTGGTCGCGTAATTTTCAGAGTAATCAAATGGCTTATTATAGATGCCATACTCGAGTCCGTTATTTATGGCTATGGCTTCATCACGTTAAAAATAGTCACGTTTGGGAAGTACCCAAGGCCCAATAAAGATGAAGGGCGCACTATTGCTACTGGCATTATTTCAATTATTGCAACGCTATTTTTAATTGCGTACTTTTATCAGTAATGTCACATAACAAACAAATTAAGCCTCTCACTTCGTTCGCTGGGACGCTAACACGCAGGGCCGCTAACACGCAGGGCCGCTTCGCTATTATGCCCTACGCATTATCGCCCCTTATTTAAAAGTTAGGCGTCATTTACTCACAGCATTAAAATGTGGGTTTAGCAGTGACATTACAACATCAAGGTTGTTTCGCTAGGTTGTCTTCGCGGCTAGCTTTCTCGGTTGTATTAACGGCTTTAGCAACGTGCTTTTCATAAACACCGTAACGCCAGCATTTAACATCCCCTTTCTTCTAAACTCGCTCTTTTATCCAGCATTACCGTTAACATCTGGCTTTTCGCACAGGGTTGTTTTATCTTAAATTCAATAGTTTAATCACGCGGTCTATTTGGCTAGTGGTGGCAGCAAAGCTGCGTACATTCCTTTGTACGCCTAACAAAACGCTGTTGGCACTCCCTCCGGTCGCTGGGACGCTAACACGTGGGCTGGCTCGCTTCGCTCGGATTTTAGCCCACGTGCTAGCGCCCCAAAGCTTAGCGTTAAGCGGCTGTTCCCTACAGAATCAAAAAGAAGCTTTATCTGTGACATTTATGCAGCAAGGTTGTTTCGCTAGGTAGTTTTAATTTCTGTCTTAAAATCAAATTTCTCACCCTTATCAGCTCGTGCTTTTATCCAACCAAGCAGTTACATCTGGCTTTCTGTACTAGGTTGTTTTATCGTTATTTTATTATTTTTAAATCAGCGTTTTGCTTGGCAAGCGGTGGCGGCAGTGCCGCGAAAGTTCAGTTGTACGCCTAACAAAACGCTCAAGTCGCAACCCGCTGCGCGGGTCGCTGGGACAAAAACACAATGCGGCTTCGCTATTTTCGCATTGCGCTTTTGCCCCTTAGCTTAGTGTTAGAAGGCGTCAGCCTAAACTGCGTTTCGCTTAATACAAATAACAGTTCAACCGCCCTCACCTGCTGTTTCAAAAATCGCTCTGGCTTTTGGTGGTTTTAACTTCGCCGCTTCAACTTCATAGGTTGCGCAATAGGCGCTTTATCGCCTAGTTATTATTTTAAGTCAGCAAGCGCCATTGCACTTGGTAGCTCAAATGGCAGCTTACTTCAGTCAAATCAAAAACATCACCGCGCTGTTGTTTTACTTGTTTGTGTTAATAATCAATCGTATGCTGACTTTATTAGTTTTTAACTAGGCCAAAGGAACAGGCTCTGCTTCTAACAAAGCGCTCAAGTCACTCCCTTCGGTCGCCGGGACGCTAACATGTGGGCTGACTCACTTCGTTCGGATTTTAGCCCACATGCTAGCGCCCCTTAGCTTAAAGTTATACGTCATCGAGAAACTCTAGGATATTAACCAAACAAGGAATTACTTAATGTATAGCTCCATTTTTCTTTTAATAATTTTATTAGGTTGGATTGTTCCCATAATCCTTATAGCCGTGTCTAAACGCACCTCAGGTGGAGAAAAGGCCGCATGGATTCTGGCTATGTTTTTCATCTCGTGGCTAGCATGGGTCTTCTATTTATTGTTAGCACCGTTAAAGTCTAATTCAGAGACGTCTCGCTAAAATGACGTATAACAAGCCAATCAACAACGCCAGCTTCGCGGGCTGGGACAATTCCTCGCTGGCGGCTACGCTATTTTCGCCAGCAAGCAATTGCCCGTTATTGGGGTGTTATGCGTCACAGTAAATAACGGAGGAAGACAATGAGAAGGATTCTATTTTTGACTAGTGTCTTAGCACTATCAGCTTGTAGCACAACTCCCGAAGTCAAGGACAACGAGTTACAACCAATTGATCTTATTGGTAAGAAAGATGCCCTTGAAGAAATGTGGATTGTTTCGAAAACTGACTACCCGAAATATCCTATAAATGCGGCAAAGCAGGGAATAAGTGGTTGTGTCGATTTTTCATTTGTGATCAACAGTGATGGGAAAGCACAAGACATCCAAGTTATTAAGGCCATACCAGGCTCTATATTTATAGGGTCAGCAAAAAAATCACTAAAAAAATTCAGGTGGCAGCCTACGGAATTAAACAATCTACGTCAGCCTGCAATTACAACCTTGCAACTTGATTTTAGTACCACCCCGGTAATGAAGGTAGCTGAGTGCATAGTAGACGACGCATAACAAACCAAGTAAGCGGGACAATAACACGTGGGCTCCCGTCACTTCGTTCCGTATTATAGCCCCTTCTTGGGTTGTTAGGTACTCTTGAGTAAAAATTAGCCCAACTGACATTTTAACGCTATAATGTTTTAATGTTACATAAATGGAGGCTTATTCATGAGTACTTTATCAAAACGATCAACCGTCTACTTCGAACCAGCAATTCATAATGCTTTGAAACTGCGGGCGGCATCATCAGATACCTCAATATCAGAACTTATTGATGAAGCAGTAAGACTCCTTATGAAAGAAGATCAAGAAGATTTGGCTGCGGTAAGACAAAGAGCCAAAGAGCCCGAAATCTCCTATGAGGACTTGCTAAACACTTTGGAAGCTGATGGAAAAATATAGCGTCACTTTCAAGAAGTCAGTAGCAAAAGATTTTAGGGCGATTCCCAAGTCGGACGTTAAAAAGATCCTCGCCAAAATTGACTTATTAGCTGAAAACCCGCGAAGGGATGGAGCAATTAAACTTAGTGGACTCGACTTGTATCGTATCCGGCAAGGTCTTTATAGAATAATTTATGAAATCCGAGAAAACGAGCTTGTTGTACAGGTGATAAAAGTCGGGCATCGCTCCGATGTTTATAAACGTACCTAACAACTCAATAAACCCACTCACTTCGTTCGCTGGGACGCATACACGCGGGGCGGCTGCGCCATTATGCCCCACATGTCTGCGCCCGTTATTGAAAAGTTAGCTCTAACTTTGCTTGGCACCACTTGCTACAAAAAATATTTAGTATTAAACAAATACAACTACGAAATCGAGTCAATTTCAGAGAATGAGATAATCTATATTCAACCCAACCAAGCTAAGATAATTAGTAAATTTGATACTGCTTGTCCAAAGTCTATTCATAAACAAAAAAAGGTTGTTTTGAGTGATAAAACCTAACAAGCAAATCAAGCTCGCTCCCTGCGGTCGCTGGGACAATTACTCGCTGGCGGCTCCGCCATTTTCGCCAGCAAGTAATTGCCCCTTATTAGGGTGTTAGAAGGCGTCAGCCTAAACTATGTTTGGCTTTATAAAAATATCAGTTCAACTACCCTCACCTGTTTTTTCAATCATCGCCAAAGCATTGGTAGTTTTAATGTCACCGCGCTTACTTAAAAGGTTACGCAATAGGCGCTTTATCGCCTAGTTCTTATTTTGAGTCAGTAAGCGCCATTGCGTTTGTCGGCTCGAATGGCAGCTTGCCTCAGTCAAATCAATACCATCACTGCGCTGTTGTTTTACTTGTTTGTGTTAATAATCAATCGTATGCTGACTTTATTAGTTTTTAAAAAGGCCAAGGGAACAGGCTCTGCTTCTAACAAAGCGCTCAAGTCACTCTCTTCGGTCGCTGGGACGCTAACATGTGGGCTGACTCACTTCGTTCGGATTTTAGCCCACATGCTAGCGCCCCTTAGCTTAAAGTTAGAAGGCGTCAGCCTAAACTACGTTTGGCTTTATAAAAATATCAGTTCAACAACCCTATTCTGTTGTTTCCAACATCCCCCAAGCTTTGGTAGTTTTAATGTCACCGCGCTTACTTAAAAGGTTACGCAATAGGCGCTTTATCGCCTAGTTCTTATTTTGAGTCAGTAAGCGCCATTGCGTTTGTCGGCTCGAATGGCAGCTTGCTTCAGTCAAATCAATACCATCACTGCGCTGTTGTTTTACTTGTTTGTGTTAATAATCAATCGTATGCTGACTTTATTAGTTTTTAATAAGGCCAAGGGAACAGGCTCTGCTTCTAACAAAGCGCTTAAGTCACTCCTTTCGGACGTTCGGACGCAGTTACGCGGGGCGGCTTCGCCATTATGCCCCACGCAACTGCGCCGCTTAGCTTAAAGTTATACATACTGGTAAATTCAAAGGAATGAAAACAATTCTCCAAGTCTACATACAAAGCATTAACTCGTTGCTTCAGCGCTTTGATAGCGACTCATTATTCACTGCGAAACTAGTCGCTAGTTTGACACTACTTTTGAATGCCCAAGCTTTTCTTTATTTCTTCGGCATGTACCCAATATTTGAATCAACTGATTTCATAAAATATATACTCTTCACTTTGGTACTGGTCGTCTTATTTTTGACTGTCCATTTGGCAACCAAAGGCGATCCGCAAGCATTTGACCGTGCAAATCATCTTGTTAAAAAGAAGCCATATATTGTTGTAAGCTGCTGGGTCTGGTTTGTTTGTAGTTTGTTTGTCTTTCCTCTTTTATAGTGAGGTTGCGAACGTATGTATAACAAACCAATAAACTCTCTCGCTACGCTTATGTGGACTCCCCATGGTCAACAACTATTTTTACCGTTACAAGATGTAATGCGTGCTTATGTACGAGCTCATAATGGGAAGCTATCCCGGCTCTATGATATTTACGCGAACTTGATGCCACATCTCGCTGGCGGGCTTTTATGCCCTGAGCGCAGCACTGGCTTACCAAGCTGATTTTTATCTTGTATGGCGCATTAGTTGTTAACTTAAAACTAAGCAGCTAATAACTCTGCTTTATATTCAGTTCCGTTACGTAGCAACGAAAATGCCGTTCTAACTGTTTTGTTGGCCAGCGCCACAGCAGCACACCGTTTACCTCGCCGCTCTACTAGCCCTTTAATCCATTCATCTTTCTTCGTTCGTGAATCACGTTTTACTGCCTGGTTTACTGCTGACATCGCACCTGCAACCAAGTTAGCGCGTAATGACGAATTCCGTATATTTTTACCTATAGAACCCAAGCGCACTTTACCACCTGAAGAATGTTGTATTGGCGTCAAACCAATACACGCAGCAGCGTCTCGCGCTTTTTTGAAAACGCCTAACTCACAGCAACCTAGCGCTATGTACAGGTTAACCGCATTTGTCGGGCCAACACCTTCTATCTTCATGAGATTTTTGCAAGCTTCTGATGCTCTGCTGGCTCTGGCTACACTCTGTTCGTATTGCTTTACGAGCTCTATACTCTTGAGGTATTGATGCCATGCCGTGTGTAATGCTTCCCTGAATATCGTGCTAAATCCATTTTCTGCATCTTCTAATATCGACTGTATTGCACTGTTTAACCCCGAGCCTGTTGGCGATAACTTAATGTTGAACTCTAGAAGTAACGAACAAAGTTGATTCCCGTAAGCAACTTTATGCTTTACCGATAGTTGATGCATACGAACAAGCGATTGAAGCTCTTGCTGCTCCTTAGACTTCCCGCTAATAAAATTCACGTTACTAAGTTGTGATGCCTGTAAAACCGCCTCGGCATCATTCTTATCAGTCTTTTGATTTTGACGAATATTCGATACAAGCTTAGCTGATATTAAACGGGCATCATGCCCGTATTCACGCGCACATTGATACCAATAATTTGACGTTGCACACGCTTCGAAAACAACTGTCATTGGCTTTTGAGTGGCTAGCCAATTAGAAAAAGCGGTGGGCGTCATCGCCATATTACGAATTATCTTATTCGATTTAGCGACACAAACCTGGATCTCTTTCTTTGCCAAATCTACGCCAGTAAGCATATTATACATAGATGGACTCCTATCTAACCTTTGTGTGTGACAACATAGATGTTAGACCAACCTATTAGGTTGGGGAGTCCAATTATCTCGCTGGGACACAAACACGCAGGGCCGCTTCGCTATTTTGCCCTGCGCGTTTGCGCCCCTTATTTAAAAGTTATGTGCCTTGAGGATTTTAGTTGAAACCGAAAACCATAGTTAAGTATTCAATTATATCAATCACATTTTTAATTGGGCTTTATCTATTTATTGACCAAATTTTTATACGTGGTCGTTTAATTGAAACTTATCAAGGTGAAGTTATTTCGGTTTGGGATAATACGAACATTTCGGGCCGCAATAAGCCCAATATATACCAAGCATCTGTAAGACTGAATAATGGCAATGTAGTAAACATTGTTTGCCAGCGTTCATGTATAGTTGGGCAAAAACTGAAAGTCGAAAAGTTTATGCCTTTGATAGGGTGGACTGAAAATTATTACAGCGGCACATAACAAAAAAATCAAGTCACTCACTTCGTTCGCTGGGACGCATACACGTGGGCTGCTTCGCATTATAGCCCACGCGCCTGCGCCCCTTATTTAAAAGTTAGGTTTCAAAGGAACTGATTAAATGAAAGTGATGTTTTTCGGTCTGATTTTACTAGTTACAGCGTTTAGTTCTGTGTCTCAAGAAATCCAATCCAATGGCTTTTCTTTAGCGCTCGGAAAGGGCTGGTCAGTTGTAAATACAAACAAAACTACGACTGTTGCAGCAAATGAAGAGTTAGAACAGGTAATCATTCTTTCAGTCTACATTGTGCCATCCGTAGAAAAGGGTGCTGAGATATTAGCTGAAATGAAAAGCTACTTATCAAACCTCAATGAACAACTTCCTAAAATGGAATTATATTCTCAACTTGCCCCTTTAGATGTTCAAATAAGTGCTCCTTGGGAATTAGTTGCTTATTCAGGTCCAAATGAAGAAGGGCATTTAGTTGCTGCGTGTCTCGGTACTAATAAAGGCGTATTAATGGTTTCACTAGAAGGTATGGGCTCTGTTCAATCTGCAATTCCGCAATTGAAATCCGTTCTTTCTTCGTTGAATCACAGTGAAACCTAACAATCGCATAAATTCGCTCGCGGGCTCGCTGGGACAAAAACACGTAGGCTCCCTTCGCTTCGCTCGGTATTATAGCCTACGCATTTTTGCCCGTTATGCGGGCCGTTATATGTAGGACTTACCCAAACTTAGTGGACATCTCCTATAGTTAGATAAGAGGTGACTTATGGCTAATAAAAAGAAGGTTCATGCTTATACTGAAGAGTTTCGTAAGGAAGCTGTTCGTCGAGCAGATCAAAAGGGTAACTCCAACCAATCCGTAGCCGCAGAGCTGGGTATTTCCGCGCAACAAATCTACAACTGGCGTCGACAGTTCAAGCGCTGTGGCGGCAATCAGTTCTCAACCATTCAAGGTGTGAAGTTTCACCAAGAAGACGCTGATGAAGTGCAAGCGCTTAAGCGCCAGTTGGCCGACCTTAAAGAAGAGAATGCGTTTTTAAAAAAGGCTGCCGCGTACTTTGCGAGCGACCAAGAGTAAAGTACGCACTCATTAAAGTGTATGTGGGGCAATTCAGAATAACTGTGATGTGTCGGGCACTTAAAGTGTCTCGTTCTGGCTATTACAAGTACCTCACCCGCGATATATCTGCACACCAGCAACGACGCAAACAGCTTCGTGAGCACACCATGGCGCTCTTTGAGAAATTTCAAAAGCGCTATGGCGCGCCCAGATTAACGCGTGCATTAAAAGCTGAAAACGTGCCCTGCTGCGTTAATACGATAGCGAAAATCATGCAGCAGCTACAGTTACGTGCTCGCAACGGTAGAGCGTTTCGATATTCGCAATATAGCCACAGTAATGTACGCGTGAGTCAAAACGTATTGCGCCGGCAATTTGTGGCGACAAAGCCCAACACGAAGTGGGTTACGGACATTACTTACATTCGATTCAAAGGCCAATGGCATTACTTGGATACCGTGATGGACTTGTACTCAAGAGCCATTGTTGGCTGGGCATTTGATGGTCATATGACCGAAGAGCTTATTATACGAGCCCTCAATATGGCGATTAGCCGACGAGATATAGTGCCTGGGTTAATCATTCACTCTGACAGAGGTGTTCAATATCGTTCCGTGCGATACCAAGACCTGATAATGAGCATCGGTGCCGTATCCAGTATGAGCAGAAGAAGCAACTGCTGGGACAACGCTGTAATGGAGTCATTCTTCAGTCGCATGAAAGTCGAACTCATTTATGGAGAGAAATTCAACTCGCTTCAGGAAATCAAATCTTGTATCTTCGAATACATTGAGATTTTTTATAATCGCGTACGCCAGCATTCAACACTGGGTTATGTAAGCCCATATGAATACGAAGCGATATACGCTTAACATGGATGTCCACTTTTAGTGGGTAAGACCAATGTCACGAGAAAACAGGAGCGTTTTAAATGAATTGCCCTAATTGTCAGGCCCGTTTTTCGTTATGGAAGTCATTTAAACTTAGTAACATGTTTAGGGTTGAATGCTCAGCGTGTTCAGACGAAATTGTGAAAGATACTGCAGGCCTTACTAGGTATCGTTCATCAATGCTAGCAGTAATGCTCTGTGCATTTTTGACAGTATTATTTTTTGGTCGCATATCATTTTGGGGTTTTGTATTCTTATTACCAGCACAGCTTTATTTTGACAATTTTTATGCATCATTGAGGTCTCTTGGTAGTACAAAACTTTCACAGCCGAAGTTGTAGGTGCCATATAACAAACCATTCAACCGGACCCATACTCGCTGGCTGGCGCTCGTTCCTCGCAATTATAGCCAGCAAGTTTATGCCGTTTAATAGGGGCGTTAGAAGTACCGTATGAATTACGTTTGGCATTCCATATTTAACAAAAAAATTGATTCATCAGCCGCTAATAAGCTAGTTTCAATACTCGAAGATATAGAAGCTTTCCTAAACGATTCTGAAGACTCAATTTGGTCAGACATGGAAAATGTAAAGGTACTCTCAATAATCAGAAACTCAATAACATCGCTTAAAGCATCTAGTAAAGCGAAGGTTGCGAGGTTAGATTATTTATTCTTACCTACCGGCCCACTACAAGAAATATCAATGACAAACGGTTGGTCCGACGAATATTTAGTTCTTGCTGAAAGGTTTGATGATGTTTCTGGCAAATACTTCTAACAAAGCGCTAAAGTCGTTCCCTTCGGTCACTGGGACGCCAATACGCGGGGCGGCTTCGCTATTATGCCCCACGCATCTGCGCCCCTTAGCTTAAAGTTAGCTGCTATGAGTAAATTTAAACTTTCTCTTTATATAGTCGAATTGATTGTCTGCTTTTTTCCAGCGGGACTTCTATTAATAGTTTTTGGAAGTATGTCCGTTTTGGGAAGTCTATATTCAGTCTTAGCACCTACCTCATCAGATCCTTTATTAGTCAGAATATTATCGTTTATGCTCATTTCCATGCTTTACGCTGGGGGTATTGCTGGTTTAATTTCTCTAAGAAACATTGTTAGGTTTGTTGTAAGTGGTTCAATCGGAGCAAACAGAAAAATTAAACGAACAAAGTTGTTTTTGACGATGGGTTTGGTTTCTTGCTCTGTAGGCGCTTATATTTTTGCTGGTGTAGGTGGTCTACCTGTTATTTTGCTCATATTACCAATACTATCTGGCTTTCACTTCTTGTATTTAGGCAGGAGCTACTTTCAAACACGCAGCTAACAATCGCATAAACTCGCTCGCAAGCTCGCTGGGACAAAAACACGTAGGCTCCCTTCGCTTCGCTCTGTATTATAGCCCGTTATGCGGGCCGTTAGGCATTCATAGGAGAAGTATGCAACGGAATGTGGTAGAAAAAATTGGACCATGGCAGATTTCCTTCACAAGAAATGTGCACATGTTTAGTCACGAACTTAAAGTTAAAAAAAAGAACCTAGAGTTAACACTCCCTTGCGAAGATCTTGCGATTTCTAAAAAGACAATTGGTGTATGGCTTTATTCAGTAGATACATCAGAAGCAATAAAGCACGAATTAGCTAATCTTCTTTTAGAATGGTCAAAAAAACTCAATGTACCGATTAGGATCTATGTTGAAAAAGACGAATTTCGCGCTAATTAGCATCATGCCTAACAAAAAAATTAAGTCACTCACTTCGTTCGCTGGGACGCATACATGCGGAGCGGCTTCGCCATTATGCCCCACATGCCTGCGCCCCTTATTTAAAAGTTATATTCAAAAAGGAATTTTATGAAATCTTTATTTTTTACACTATCTATTTTACTTATTGCAGGTTGCGCCAGCGTAGATGAAAACTTAGTATTAAATGGGAAGTCTGCTGCTGCACTCGAAAACGATATAAACACTATCGTAGAATCTCTCCCAAACCGGAAAAAACATGATTTCATGATTGCTCTGCTTTCTATACAAATGGATATAGCTCAAAGTCCATTGGCTTTTTTGGGCAACCCAGATGGCAACGCCGTAAATTACGAGTTGCTGCCCCAGCACCTAGATGGCCTAACTTACAAGCAGGTGCTAGAGCTTGCATCTAAATCAAAGACATCGGTCGAAGTCTTAACAGATTGAATATAACAACTCAATTAACTCACTCACTTCGTTCGCTGGGACGCATACACGCAGGGCGGCTTCGCTATTATGCCCTACGTGCCTGCGCCGCTTAGCTTAAAGTTAGGCGCCAAGTTGCATCGCGTTGCGCAACGCGCTACACTCTCTCCATGATTAAGTCGTTTAAACATAAGGGCCTGAAGCTGTTTTTCGAAAAAGGGAAAACTTCAGGCATACAGACTAAGCACGCGAAGAAGCTTCGCATGCAGTTGGCTGCTATTCACACCGCGCAAGATATTGATGACATTAATTTGCCAGGCTTCTCTCTACACCAACTTAAAGGGGAACGGTCAAATATTTGGTCGATATCAGTCAACGGCAATTGGAGAGTTACTTTCGAGTTCACGGATGGTAATGCTTACATCTTAAATTACGAGGATTATCACTAATGAATATGCATAACCCACCACATCCTGGTGAATTTATTGAGTCCATTTACATGGAACCACACGGCATAAGTTGCAGGTCGCTTGCGACTCACCTTGGTGTTGCAGCTTCTACACTAAATCGTGTCGTTAAGGGAAAAAGTGCAGTAACGCCAGAAATGGCATTAAGGCTATCAAAGGTATTAGGGCGAAGCCCTGAAAGCTGGCTTAGCATGCAAGACAATTACGAGCTATGGCAGGCGAAGCAGAACATCAACTTGGATAACGTGCAGCCAATAGATCTGCATGCCGCCTAACAAAAAAATCAAGTTCGCCCGCTCGCGGGCTGGGACGCAAACACGTGGGCTGACTCGCTCCGCTCGATTTTAGCCCACGTGTTACTGCCCCTTATTTAAAAGTTAGCTGCCTAATCAAAATTAAGTCCTCTGAAGCACGCCATTTCTAAATATCGCTGTTTTCTAGATTTCTTACTTTTAAAACATCGGTCATCAGATTCTTACCGGCTAGACAGCTTGCAAGCGTACTTATGACAAAGATCATCTCTCTTGCATTTTCAGCTCCCGCTACAAAATACCAAACGACAAACATCAAAGCACTTAATGAGAGGTGTGTGAAAACGAATTTTAAGTATATCTTTTTCATAATAAATCCAAATAGAGGGGGATCTTCCCCCTTAATGACGAAACTTATTCATCTGTAGTTTCAATAGAATAATCCACAATTTGTTGTGTAGTACCACCAATTGCAGCGGCGTTAGTTGCAACAACTCCTCTACCAACCGCACCCAACGCTCTAGCTCCTCCAGCTAATGCTGAAAAGCCTCCTGTTATAGTTCCTGCGACAGTAGCTCCGGCTAAACCACCCCAAGTAAAACTGCCGTTAAAGGCAGACCCCAGCAAGTAAGCTCCAGCTCCAATTGCTGCTCCTTGTAAAAATGCACCATTTACTTGTTCCATTTCTTCATGTGAAAGTTCAACAAATTCCATGCTAATATTCCTTTTAGTTAAAATTGAACGCCTCTTTCAGGCAAAGCCATAATGGAACTTTAAATATAAATGATGTACTGAACTCAGTGATAGTTTTGTATGTATTGCGTTTTTTTTTCGGCTACGAATATAGTGCAGCTAACAAAAATTAAGTCACTTACCACGTTCGCTGAGACAATTACTCACCGGCGCGTTACGCATTTTCGCCGGTAAGCACTTTTCCGTTATTGGAACGTTATATTCAAGGATAGATATGAGGTTGATTTTATTACTTTTTTTATTTTCATCTACTATCGCAATGGCTAATGATCTCTGTAGAGATAGCATCGAAAGAAGCGATTCGAGCAGTATTTTGGAGAACTGCTTTCAAATTACGGAATCAGACTTGTCTTTTCAAGAAGCCATCTTATACGAAAAGCTAGAACACGATTTTGGTACTTTCGAGGAGCCCGCAAGACTGTTTACTCAATTTAAAATTAAGTCGTTAGATAGTAGTGCAGAATTTATGTTGGCATTCGCTAGAAGCATTGAATTAGCTTTCGATGTTTCAAAACCAAAATGGTTAGGGAAGAAAGACGGCATAATATCTTCATCAGATGATTACACTGGATATGACGAGTATTCTGCGAAAGTGAAAGAAATGCATAGTAAGTGGTATCTTGCTGCTGCAAATGCAGGGAGTAGAGATGCTCAACTACAGTACATCAATGAATATTTGGGCAAGCTATCATCACAGTTTCCTGTAGAAAAACCTTCTCAAGAGGAGCTAGACAATGTGGTAGCTTTTCTGCAAACACTTGCTGACAAAGGTGAGCCTGGAGCGAAAAAGCACCTTTCTGACGTAGAGGTGCTTCGTGGAGGAATACAACAAACCAATCAAGCTCGCTAGGACAGTTACTCGCCCGCGCTCCCGCTATTTTCGCGGGCAAGCAACTGCCCCTTATCGGGGCGTTATACGCTAAAGGAATTATGAATAACTCCACACTTAAATGGATTTTGTTAATAGCTTACATTGCTGCTGCGGTGGTAGTGGGCAATGCGCTTTCTTGTCCTTCAGATCAGGCTCGGCCACTCATTATTCTTTTAAGTAGTACGGTTATTGTTTATATAAACGTTTGCTTTTTTCTTAAACTGCCAATCAACTTGTTGCACTTGCCGGAAGCAGCCGTAGTATCTAATTTTTCGTTACGTAGGCGCTTAGTATTAATTTCATGGTTAATGATTTTAGCTTTAATTATTTGGGGGCTTGCGGATGGCTTCAGCTGTAGCGTATAACAAACCATTCAACCGGAACCATACTGGCTCTGCGCTCACAGTTTAGCCAGCAAGTCTGTGCCGTTTAATAGGGGCGGTAGTTCCCAAAGAGGAAATTTGTGAATCAGTTCTCTTTTTTAGAAAAGCTTCGTTCAAGATATTTAAGTAACGAGAGTGATGAGCTCCTCTTTAACGACAAAGAGTGCACCATTGAAGGGACTGTTTACCGTCTAAACTCTTGGAAAGACTTTCATGGTAAAGACGGCATCGTGGTTTTTGAGTTAAAAAAGAAAGGTGTTCTAATAACAGACAGCTATTGTGTTGGTATTAGGTTTACTGCGAATGAAGAAACCTTGCTGTTGAGCCAAGAACAATTATGGGAAATAGGAATTCCATAGAAAGGTAGCTAACAAACCGCTGTAGTCGGTCGCGAGCTCCCTGAGACATTAACACGTGGGCTCAGTCGCTTCGCTCCTATTTTAGCCCACGTGTTACTGCCCCTTATGTGGGTGTTAAACCCCCTATTCAGCATCAAGTCTCTTTAATGCTTTTTTGTAAGCCTCATTTCTTTGGCGTTTTCCAACTGCAAGCACTGTAACTGCAACTACGTCATCAAGTACCTGATACACCAACCTATATCCCGATTGACGTAATTTTATTTTATAAACATTATCAGCACCTAACACTCTATCTGGGGCTACGTGTGGTATTTTTAATCTCTCTGCTAACTTCTTTTTCAGTTGCTGCTGCAAAGTGCTACCTAGTTTATTCCATTCTTTTAACTCGCTCACTACGTTCGCTGGGACAAAAATACGTAGGCTCCCTGCGCTGCGCTTGGTATTGTAGCTTACCTATTTCTGCCCGTTATGCGGGTGTTAAATGGCAAAGGTAGTATGAAGGTTAATCTCAAGCTTTGGGGGTTATTGTTAATTTCTCATTTTGTATTAGCAATTGTTCCTGGCTTTATTGTTGAGAACAAATTGACGGCGTATGTACCTTACCATTCGGTATTCACCCCGCTAGAAATGTTCAATTCCTTAGGTGTTCCTGTTTATGGTCAGGTTACCGAGGGTATGTTTATGGCACCAATCACTATTTTGGGTTGGTGCTTGGTGGTTACTCTATGGCTAATTATTCATTATGGTTTTGCTATAGTGCTAAGCCATTTAACAAGGCGCTCAAGCAAGGAATTTTAAAAGCGTGTTTTCACTCAAAGCTCTCTTACCAGATTATTCATTCAATTGTTTTTGGATGTTTGTAAGCTTGTTTCTCGCAATATGGCTGGGGCACCAAATTCTTACCGCTGCTTTTCACCAAGAGATACTCAATCTACGAACTACCAATTCTATTTCCTTAACCGAGTCTCCTTTCTGGTTTTCTTTTGTAGTATTGTTTAAATTTACCGCTTGGTCGTTTGCGCTTTGGTACTTTGTCTCTAGCACCAGGTATTTACTACAAAGGAAGTAATGCATAACAACTCAATCCACTCACTCACTACGTTCGCTGGGACGCAAGCACGCGGGGCGGCCTCGCCATTATGCCTCACGAATCTGCGCCCGTTATTGAAAAGTTATACGTCTAAATAGAAGACAAAAGATAAGGAATTTTTTTAATATGAGTATTTGGCAAATTATCATTTTTATTGTGCTTTTCAGCCTAACGCTTTTACCAGTATTAGTTGCCCTTACATCAAAGAAAGCTAGGGGAGTACACAAATTAGTTTGGTGCCTCGTTTCACTATTCTTTTCATGGTTAGGGTTTTTAGTTTATTACTTCTTTGCTGTCAGAGGTATGAGTGAGCGCAACGCATAACAAGCTAAACAACGCACTCACTGCGTTCGCTGGAACGCCTATACGCCGGGCAGCTTCGCCATTACGCCCCACATGTCTGCGTCCGTTATTGGAAAGTTATGTGCCAAGTAGAATTCGCATAAAAGGATATATCGAATGAGAAAAGTTGTTCTGTTTTCTAAGACTAAGAAATGGTGGCATGAAAGCCCTGATCTAGATTTATTGAATGCGCAGATAACTGAAATGGAAAAAGATGGTTGGGCTATTGTTTCCATTTCAGCAAATACTAATTTCTTAGGATTTATATCGTCATATACTATTTTGGTAGAGTCATCAGGTTGATTGCACATAACAAAAACATCATGATGGGCATTTTACTCGCTGAAAAAGCGCTCATAAAATCCCCATATGTTAAGCGTTATGAGGTGCTCTAGATAATATGCATAATATAAACCCATGGCTTTGGTCGTCTTTTGTGTTGGCTCTTTCAGGCATCTTTTTTAGGTGGGTGTTTGGTAATACGTTTGTAAGTATTTTTCTTGCCGTAGTGCTAGCTTTAGCGGTAGTGCCTTTAGTTGTAAAAATTCAGAGCAAGGCTAAACAAAATGCTAATCAGCATAGCAACTCATAACAATGCGCAGCACTCGCTCCCTTCGGTCGCTGGGACGCCAAACCGCTACGCGACTTCGCCGTTATACCCTACGTGCCTGCGCCCGTTATTTAAAAGTTAACTAGCTTCGTATTTGCCATCATTTTAGGTAAGGATTAATAAAGTATGGATAACAATAAGTGGTATAAAAACCCTGAGATGATAGTTGCTTTATCTGCTCTTCTTATAGGGTTGGTCACCGCATTTACTTCAATTTATTCAGCCTATGTTGACCGTGAATATGCCAGAGCATCAGTTTGGCCAAGGTTGGAAATATTCAGAAGTTTTAGCGGAAATTCATTTGGTTACGGCGTAAGTAACAATGGAACTGGCCCAGCATTGATAAAGTATGCAAAAGTGAAAGATGGTTCGAAATACATAAAAAAATGGATTGAAATAGAGGCATTTCAGAATATCAGACAATCACACCTTAGTAATCGCACATTGTCACCTCAAAGCAGCATTACTCCAGTTTCTTACGAAGGAGATAATGCGAAAGCGCTTGTGAAAGCAGATGATTTAATAAGTATAGAACTTTGCTATTGCTCTATTTACGAAGAATGTTGGGTTATTGATAGAGAAAACCGTCCAAAATCGTTGGAATCTTGTATTGCCGACAATAAGCAAATGTTTCTACAATAAACGCTAGTTAATAAGGCATTTAAACGGACTTTTAACAGTTGGCTGTTTTCACTCCGTTCAACAATTCTAGCCAACTATTAAAAGTCGCTTAATGTAGCGTTATGTGCCGTCTAACACTGGAGGGAGTATGAACAAAACGCTAAAGTTGTTCCCTTCGGTCACTGGAACGCCTATATGCCGGGCGGCTTCGCCATTACGCCCCACATGGCTTCGCCCGTTATTGGAAAGTTATGGAGTAAGGATGCGTCAACTTATATTTATCACCATGCTATTACTCTGGGGCTGCTCAAGCTCTCCTAAAAGCAGAATTAGTGAAATAAACTTAATCAATGAGCATACCGTTGAATACATAGGTGATACATCAAAAGACAATGCAAAACAACTTGAAGTTATATTAACCAAACACCCTAATAAAATTGATACATTAGTCGTAACAAGTACTGGAGGTGAAGTATTTGGTGGAATGCACATTGGCCGCTTAGTGCATAAATTTGGTTTGAAGGTTGTCGTAGAACGATATTGCATGTCGTCTTGTGCAAATTATATTGTCACTGCAAGTAACGATGTTATTGTATCTAAAGGTGCTCTTCTTGGATGGCATGGAGGTTCGACCCAACCAATATACTCTACTTTGGAAGCTGAAATATCTTGGTTATCACAAATAAAGAGGTTTTTTAGTAACACTGATGATAACAAAGAAGGAAATACTTATTTGCTTAGGTGGCAAAAGGAAGAGTTAAAGTTCTTTGATACTGTTGGTGTAAACCAAGCTGTAACGATACTTGGAATGATGCCAGGATTAAAGAATAAAAGAGACTCTATGCTTTTCTCTTATGACAAGAAAACTCTTCAATATCTTGGTCTTAATATCAAATTTGAAAATGAGGAACAAATCGAGTTTTCACCAGATGGTACTAAAGCCGTTCAAGTATTTAATATTACAAATGAAAAACTGGATGCGCTTTTAAAGCTCCATAACAGGAAAATAAACAAGGACACATAACAGTTGGCTGCGTTTCATATTTTAGCCAACCATTACTTAGCCTGTTATTTGGGCGTTATGCACAGGACTTAAGGACGAGACAAATGAATATCAAAGCTAAGTTACTTATGCTCGTGATTTTGATTCCTTTCAAATCATATGCGGAAAAACCTATAGAAATTCACGCTATCCATAAAGAAACATTCGCATGTACGGAGCATTGGGATGGCCAGTTTAAATATAAAGGCGATGCACTAGGTACAGACTGCGTTATTGGGGGGTGGTATGAAGATGATAAAAGGCTATTTCAAAGATCCTTCATAAACAACGGTTTTGAAAATGAAGATTGGTTTGGTTTTAAAAAGAATGTGCTCGCACCATGCGATTGCACAGTTACGAAGATCCACTTAAATCCAATTACGAATGAACCAGGCGTTATGACCCCAGGAAGAGCAAGCTCAATAACCTTTAAAACCAAGGATGGATTGTCAGTAGTACTAGCTCATGTAAGAGAAATAGATGTAAAAGAAGGCGAATTAGTGAAGCGTGGTGCTGTCGTTGCTAAAGTCGGTAATAATGGATACAGTCGAAACCCCCATATTCACATTGGTGCGTGGAATAAAGAAGGCAAGCCTATTCAAATACAGTTTGATCAAAGTACGTTGGCACTGCTTGACCGCGAGTAAGTGCTTTATAATTGCATAAACTCGCCCACTGAGTTCGCTAGGACGCATACACGCGGGGCGGCTTCGGCATTATTAGAAAGTTATAACTACTTCACTAGGAGGCAATATGGAAGCTATGGGGATTATAGGATTTGTTTTTGGTTTAGCTGGTTTGTCTTATGCTACGACAGCAAAAAACGATATCGCCAAATTGAAAATAGAGTTTGAAGATTTTAAGGCGTCTTTAGAAGCTTCAGACAAATCGAATAAAAATAATTCATCGGAATAGCTATCGGCTAAATGTAGTTACAACAAGGGTTTTCAGGGAGGATTTAGGTTTGAATAATATTTTAGCCTACACGGGGATCGTTGCTTCGATATGGATTGTATTAGGTATTTATATTGCCTCTCGCTTTTATCCAAACTACAGTCATTCAAAACAATTCTGTAGTGAACTCGGCGCTTTTGGTAGCCCCACTCAAAAATTGTCGCCTGCAATAAATAACTACCCTTGTTAGTGGGTGATTGTGTATAACAAGCCAATCAACGCACTCACTGCGTCCGCTATTGAAAAGTTAGTTGCCAAGGACTATATGAGAAGCCTTCAATTATTCAGCTTATTATCTTTATTAGTAACGGTCTGTTTATCGTATTGGATTTTAGCTCCAATAAAGCCTGACTCAAGTGGGGCGTCTGCAGGTGCTGCTGGCCTTTTTCTTATGTTTATAGTGTTTCCACTATTTTGTTGCTCAGCTTTTGGCTCTATCACTTCGACAATAGCGCTACTGAGTCCTAAAATACGAAAAATTTTCAACTCTACAGGTTTGTTTTGGCGCTTTATTTGGTTTCTCAATGCCATTATATCTTTAGGCTATATCGCATTAGGTCTATATGTGACATATGAGATTATTTTTAGTTAAGGCAACTAAACAACGCTAAAGGCAGTCGCGCTGTTCTCTGAGACGCATACATGTAGGCGGCGTCGCTATTGTGCTCTATAAGGCCGCGTCCGTTATTGAAAAGTTATGTAATGTCGTAATATTCAAGTTTATAAGGTTTTACAAAATGGATAATTCAGAAGAAATATTTCATTACCTCAAGGAAATACTGGTCCCATATTCAAACGGCATGGTGGTTGTCACGGATGAGCCCAACAATTATTACTTAAACACGCATCATATAATGAAAAACAAGAAGCCAATGTATTTTGCCTCAGCCAAAATCAATAAGAATTATGTCAGCTTTCATCTTATGCCTGTTTACGTATTCCCAGAATTATTGGAAAGTATATCGCCAGAACTTCAAAATCGAATGCAAGGCAAGTCGTGCTTCAACTTTAACGCTACAGATGCAAAACTCTTTCAAGAGCTTAACGAATTAACACAAGCAGGGTATAGAAAGTATCAAAAAGCGGATTACTTGTAGTGCCGGATGCTTACATCACATAGCGCTTACCACCTTCCCTGCGGTCAATGGGACAGTTATTAGGGTGTTGTATGCCCGTAAACTTTAGTTTGTCGAAAAAGGAATTTAAACATTTGAAAAACTGTTACTTGTTACTTTCAATTATCTTTTGCTTTACCGTAAACGCCCAAACGCACACCGTGAGCGTAACTGTACCTCAGTCATACGAAACTGAGTCATCAAAAAACTACCCTGTTATTTATTTACTCGACGGCACTCAAAATCAGAATATGCTAAATGGCATGCTTGAAAGACTTCATTTATCAGAGGGTTCTTTTGAGCACATTATCGTAAGTATCGACGTGGAGGATAGGCTGAATGATTTCGCACCAACCGTAAACATGGACCCACGAGGCCCTGTTGGTAAAGGTGGTGGCGGGGACCAATTTTTAGATTTCCTAGAACAAGAGCTTATGCCTCGTATTAACAAAAATTATCGCACAAATGAATTTAATACCATTGTTGGCCACTCTGTTGCTGGGCTACTTGTTATTCATAGCTTTCATTCACGCCCCGAACTTTTTCAGTCTCATCTGGCCTTTAGTCCTGCTATCTGGTGGGGAGCAAGAGAGACGGCGAAATCGGCCAAAAATTACGTGCTCTCAAACGGAGGCGGCGACACTTACCTTTATATGAATATTGGTAGTGAAAACGGTGAAATGAAATCAGTGTATAACTCGTTTGCAACGACAATAATGAAAAACCGTTCTATTGATTTAAAGTTAACGCTAAACGAGTTTGACGATGTCTCTCACGATTTCACAATGGCTGCGGGATTATACAATGCTTTATCAGGGTTATATCAATATCAGCGGAGTAAGGGTATATAACAAAACATTGTTGGTACTCCCATCGCTCAGTGTAGTGCAAATGTAGTGGCGCTTTACCATTATGCGTGCTTCCTTTAGCGGTAAGCGATGTTCTCTCTTTAGTTACTAAGAGGTTCTATTGAAAAATTCTAATTATCATGCAAGTTCGAATATATTTATTCAAAACCTTTTCACGCCCATTACAAAAACCAACGCGAATTCTGCTTGGTATATTGATGAGTTTGGGGCTGTCATAGCGATTGTTGCAACGTGTGTGGCTTTGTACTTTTTAAGAAAGGGTAATGCTGAATTAACGCTCGTCAGAGCATAATGAAAGGCACAGTAGCGCACGCAAAAACCCTTGGCGGACGTTAATCGTTTAGATAGAAGCCAGAAAACAAATGGTAGTATAGGCGAAAAGAACAAGCAGAAAGCCTGCGCCAACGGCCCAGGCTTTCTTAAATAAAACGCATTATTTATGCAACAACACGTTCTATTATTAGAAGCGGTATTCTACACCGATGCTTGCTTGCTTAAGATCGGTTTCGAAATCGGTATCATCAATGTCATCGAATGCTTCATCTGCATCTAACTCTGTGTCGTACACCGTATACTCAGCATTTACTAGGAAGTTGCTGGTAATGGCATAACTAAGACCGGCACCAACAAAGAGGCTCTCATCGTCGTTGTCACGTGATACACCGACGAAATTGTATTCCGTTTCAGACCACAACTGACCGGCCTTGGCGTAAAGAGAAAAACGCTCGGTCAATGGCAGGATACCCTTAATCGCCGCTGTATACCCATCGGTTTCGGCGCCAGCAATGTCATTACCGTAGTCACCAAAATCGATATAGCCACCTTCAATGGCGACCCACTCGTTAAATTTATAACCTAACAGGCCTTGCCACACGTCTTTGTCATCGTCGAAGTCGTCTTCACCCTCTACACGAAGGTAACCATAGTTACCACCTACATAAAAGCCGCTGTCTTTCGCTTCAATTTGTGTTGACTGAGCGTTTGCACCGAAAGATGCCATCGCACTGATAGAGGCTACTGCTGCTATTCCGGTAAGTGTTTTCAGTGTGTGTTTCATAAGTTCATCCTTTTTACTTTTGTAATATTCCATCGACTTCTGATTGAAGTGAATGAGTGATTAATTTCACAAAGGATGTATCAAGTGCTGTGCCATAGTAGAAAATGCAAAACACTGGCTATAAGCGGGAAATTTTTACACGTGAGAGCGCTGTGTAGTTTGTTATTTAATCGGTTACCACACATCAAAAGTTCACTGCTTTTTTTTTGCGCGCAGATATTTCCTAGCCTTTGAAAGAGATTCATAGTGGCTGCAACAAATCTCTATTTAGCCCGTTAATATACTGAACGAATTCTTTAGTGATAATCAGGTTTTACTTAAATCACTAAGGAATTTAGGAGTAGGACATAGTTCCGTGTACTATATAGGTGGTAGGTAGGGCTTCATTTTGCTGACGCTATTTTACGCTCGCCGAAAAGGCGGCGCGTTATGTCTAAACTTTGTATTGGCCTATATGCGGGCCGTTAATAGTCATGGAGAAACTAAATATGAATGTAAACGCCACCTTTGTAGGGCAAATTGCTTTTGCGTTCGCCATTGTTTGCGCACTGATCGGGTATTTTTTAGGTAAACGGAAAAGTAATTCCCCTCTATTGCTTTCGGTCGTTGGTTTCGTTTGTGGTCTATTACCGCCATTAGGTGCTATTTTTATCATGGTATTAGCACTGAAGAAGGACAAGGCAGTAAATGAAACTAAGGTTGTATCTAACAACGCATAGCTACACGATGTAAAGCGGGACGTAATTGAAGTATACGTTTATGCGCTTAACACAAACATTTAGCGCTTATAGTGTTATTGAATGCCACCGGTGAGTAAAACCGTTCTTACTTGAAAGCCGACATTACACTGGAGATATACATGGATTGGTTGATAAATATATTGCTTACATTTGGACTTGTCGTTTTCGTCATCTTCTTTGTTGGGATTGTCGCGCACAAAAAGCTGCAAGATAAACAAAAATAGACTGTCATCTTAACGAATAGCCTCCTTTAAACATTGGCCAACGTAAGGCTTACCTATTGATACTTCGCGACTTTACTGAAAACGATGTAGACAGCTTAATCACTATTTTAAACGATCCCGCCGTCACTCAGTTTCTATCAACAAAAATCGCTTCGCCTTACACCAAAGAAGACGCACTTTGGTGGATAAACAAGGGCAGTAAAAGCGAACTAATAAAAGCTATCTCAGTTGATGGTATACTAGTAGGGTGCATCGGTATTAACACCGGGGAATTCGAGTATGAAAGATCAGGAGAAATAGGTTACTGGCTAGCAAAGCCCTATTGGCGAAAAGGAATTATGTCAGCTGCTATTCGCCAGATGTCTGAACACGCACTTTCTCATACTCATATTGTACGTTTATTTGCTTCGGTGTTTTCGGGTAATCATCCATCAATGCAACTATTGCTTAAGTCTGGATATAAACAAGAAGCGATTTTAGAAAGAAGCATCTTTAAAAACGGGCATTTTTACGATAACCATATATTTTCGTTACTGAAACCGTTATAAACGGCGGCGCTTTTGCTGCAAGGCAACCTGTTCGCAACACAACAATTTTTGTGGCGTCTCATACCGCTTTACAACCACACAGCATCATACATTAAATACACAACACAAGAGGTTTACCAATGGCCAAATTTGAAGATAGAGTGAATGAACTCGTCGCTAAACATCCTAATTTAACAAAAGAAGAAGCAATGAAAATTGTAACGGATAAAAACGCGCGTAAGAAAAAGAAGCGAGCGGAAAAATCAGACAAAAAGAATTAATAGTATGAAGTTTCTATCCCTTTTATTTTCGATATGGGTGATTAGCGGATGCGCTACGCTTTCACAACTTTCAGTTTACACCGTTACTGATAGTGAAGTAGAGCAAGTACTCGATCGTCAGCTTGGAAAGCTACAAAAGAAGGCATCGCTGGCAGGTATCCCTTTACTGTTGAATATAGATGACTTGACGGTCGCTATTGGCCCAGAAGGAAGAGATGTCGTAAGGCTAGGCACGAAGGCTACGGCACGCCTTAGCGCATTCGGCTTAAGCTACCCGATAAAGGTCGACTTAGCCTTAGAGGGCTCGCCTTATTACGATAGTGAAGAGAAGGCGATTTTTGTAAGGTCGCTGTCATTACTTTCAAGCAGCATTGATGCAGGCGGTTACAAAGGAAACATTGCCCCGGTGAGCGGTGAGTTTATGGCGTTAATAAACGGATACTTGGCGTCTAACCCCGTATACAAGCTAGACCCCACCAACAAAGCCGTTAGCTTACTTTCTACTGTTCCGTTGCAACTTAGCGTTGAACAAGGCAGATTAGCACTACGGCCTAAGCGCTAGCGCAATTGCAGCCGTAACCTAACGGCTGCAGAATGTAATCGCTTCGCCTAAACGTGGAAAAACGTTATTTAGTTAAGGAAACAAGATGAATAATAAAATTATAGGCATTGTACTTATTGTTGTTGGCGCCGCATTAGCAATGTGGGGTTATAACATTTATGACTCTGCGGGCGCGCAAATTACTCGCTCATTGAGTGGTGATACACCTGTTGAAGCATGGGCTGGCATGGTGGGTGGTGCAATCGCAATATTATTGGGTATAGTGCGGCTAAAATAGATGCCGAGTGCTTCGCCGTCACTTAAGCGGCGTGAAACACTATATAGCAGTAGAACACATTACGAGTATAAATGATGGAATTGGCGATATCGGTTATTGATGCGTTCACTGACACCGTATTTAAAGGCAACCCGGCAGCCGTTGTTATTTTAGATGCATGGTTGCCTGATGAACACATGCAGAATATCGCCGCTGAAAACAATTTGTCTGAAACCGCCTTTTTAGTCAATGTTGCTCACAATAGGTTTCATATTCGCTGGTTTTCGCCGCTAACTGAAATCGACTTTTGTGGGCATGCCACGCTTGCTTCCGCGCATGAGTTATTTTCTCAAAATAATGAGCTTCATCACGTTGAATTTACGGCTGACGCCGTAGGTAATTTTTCAGTCGATAGAACAAAATCGGGTATGTTGGCGATGGACTTTCCCAATACTTCCCCAACCTTGATAGCACCGAGTGAGGTGCCAAGTGCACTGCTGAAAGGTTTGTCTATTCCACCAGCTGAGGTTCTCATTAACAAACAGGCCTACATGGTGGTGTATGATAGCCCCTGTGATGTAAGAAATGTGAAACGTGACAACGCTACTTTAGCGATGCTTGCCCCCCATGACGTAGTGGTTACTAGCCGCAGTGATGATAGCCAATATGATTTTATTTCACGGTATTTTTGGCCTGCGAATGGCTCAGATGAAGACCCCGCCACGGGCTCTATTCATACTGCCCTCGCCCCTTTTTGGGCGAAACGATTGGGAAAAACAGCGCTTATCGGCTATCAAGCATCGGCACGTGGTGGCATTATTCATTGTGAAGTAAACCACCAGCGTGTAATCATATCGGGAAATACGGTGGCTTACCTTAAGGGTACTATTTCGATTTAGAATGTATATAGCGCGCCGGTAAATGCAAACATACTGTTGTCGGTATAGTCACCGCGCTTTAACCCTTCACCTTTATGCAGATAAGCGCCACCTAGCGCCAAACGCAACGACGGCAATACTTGCCAACGCCAGCGAGCTTCTACTTGGTGACCGATAAATCGTTCTGCATCAGCAGGGGTTCTTTGATACCACATGGCCTTATACGCAGCCATAATATGCTGTGATTTCGCCGGTTTGGATATGCTTCGAACCCCCACTGTCGCTAAGTTTCGCCGTGGCATTGCTTGATAAACATCGGTAGGTCCAAAATCAAAACGGCGCACACCGTATAACGTATCAAAATCTGATATTGTGCCATCAGCATTATTGTTATCGCCACTGATATAGTCTATTTCCGCGCGCAAGAATGTACTGCTAGAGATTTGTCTGCCTACATAACCAAATAGCATGTACGCGCGAACATCAACGGGCGTGGTGTCCTCTTGTTGGCTGGTTAAATGCGATGTCCCGGTTTGTCCAATGACTTCAAGATTGGCCTTCCACTGGTTAGAAAACGTAAAGGTATAATCTACCGATAAGGTGTACAGATCGCGGTTCTTTGTCGCCAGCGTATTACTGTCGCTTTCTTTTAGCCAATAGCTTTGCACTTTCAGTGCGTTATCCAGTGTCGTTGCATACACACCGTATAGTGCGCGTTCACGATAGCTTTTATCGAACGCTCTGTCGTTATTACTTACCAACGTACTGTCTGTTGGCAATCTACTCACCGGCTGTAAATATAACGTGCGTACATTCCAATCGAGTAGTCGCCAGTCAATCACCACCCCATCGAACATATTATTCGCATTACGGTAAATGGTATTAGACAGTAACCTTCTGCTGCCATGACTCACCTCTTGCCGGCCCGCACGCCACGATTGAAGTGCCCCATCGCCATTTGCCGTATAGGTAAGGTAAAATTGTAGTGGCTCTATGGTGTTTACTTGGTTAGACGATAAAGTCGGATCATTCTCATCAAGAAACACACGTGAATCGCCAACTTCAACGGTAACGCCCACATGCTTACTGAGCGCTGCATCAGCCTTGATAAATAAGCGTGACGATAACCGCTGGTTACTTTGCGAGCGTATGTCAGTGGTAGTTGGAAAAATTGGATTATTGAGCGCTTCATAGCGCAAACGATATGACCCACTAAAATCGACATCTATTGCTGATTCACTCGCCACCTGGTTGCTTATGACAAGCAGACACAGCATAAGAAATGAGGCAGTTGAAATACGCATAACACTCCGGTTTACAATCTTTCAGTTTACTAATTGCAAAGCGAGCAAGTATAAGGCAGTTGCCGTAAGGTGAAAGCTTTTTAATCATTAGAAACGGTTTTTGTGCCTATTTGTTTTGCGGTATGGGCTGTATTTTTACCGTTGAGTGAGGTTGCAAAACACTATTGAAGCCCATTATTGTAGTAGCACAATGAAAACGTTAGAGAAGAAAGTTTGCGAGAAATGAAACGCTCCATCGTTAACGATGTAATCGCTATCGCTGCTATTGCTTTGCTTATTACCTATTTTGTTTACTGGGTTGAAGCCCGCCGTGAGATTATGCTGCTTTGCGATAAGCTACCTCCAGGCATATCCAAGCAAGGCACACAAAAGCAACTTGACCGCTTTGAACTGTTAACGTGGGATACGCATATTGCTGCAAATGGCTCCAGTATTGTGGTTTATACGCCGCTTGATTTTGGCATGATGACCTGTAGGGTAACGTTTAATAAACGTGATGTAATTATTTACTCGGCCATCGAGTAACTCACTGCATCACTCTCGTTAAAATTAGCCATTCTGTACCACTTTGGTGCAGCGTTTACATGTTCGCAACAGGCCATTCACGGAAGTCATAAAACTCGTAAAGCATGACGTACCATGATGTTTTTTTGCGTCAGCATTTCTTGCCCTGCGCCCTATTATGACGGTGTGGGGAAACGTATACTCTCGCCGTGTCTTCTTAACGGTTTTTCTTTACTATGCAAAACACAAAACACAGTGTCATTGAGGATATTTTTGCCTTAGTGAGCGCAGGCCTTTTTGTTGCGTTTGGTGTCTTTCTTTTTCAATCGCAGGATTTAATGGTAGGTGGCGCTGCAGGACTTGCTTTGCTTGGCTCATATGCGTTTGACATGGAATTTGGGTTAATCTTCTTTTTAATAAACCTGCCGTTCTATGCGCTGGCATGGACACAAATTAGCAAACGCTTTACCTTTAATACCTTCATATCGGTTACGACCGTATCGGTATTAACTGAGCAAATTCCAGCGTTTGTTGATATTAGCCACATGAACCCTATTTTCACGGCTATTTTCGGTGGAATTTTAATAGGCGTTGGTATGCTGATAATGTTTAGGCATAGCTCTAGCTTAGGTGGCGTGGGTATTTTAGCCTTCTTCCTTCAAAGCCGGTTTAATATTCGAGCAGGGACATTCCAGTTAACAGTAGATAGCGTTATATTGCTAACGGCATTGTCTTTTATCGCAGGGCATTTAGTGCTTATTTCTATCCTTGCGGCATTCTTTTTAAACATGGTAATTTCGCTAAATCATCGCCCAGAACGTTACTTCCCGGTAGTTGCCAAAAGCGACAACGAGCAAGATCAACACGCCATCACTTCAGACTTGCAGCCACAAAACTCATAAATGAAAAAAGCCCGGTGTTTTCAGGCACTGGGCTTTCGGAATATTACTGGCTATTGCCGCACCGCTTTGTGTTTAGCCGCGCATCTTTAAGGCTTTTTGGGCGCTGGCTTTGTCGGTCGACTTACTGCCCCACGATTCATTCTTGGTCGAGAATACGAAGTACGCATACAAACCTCACTTACGTGTAACCCAAACACCTCGGTAATGAAAAATTCACTGCCATAAAGTGTCTGAGCGCATTCAGTATACGCCTATTTACTCGTAAACCACCTCATTCTTTCTGTGAATAATATGTAATTAGCCAAACGAGGGTTACTATAAAACGAGACACTACAACGCCCCGTTTTATAGGTACTTCACAATGCGCGGCACTCTTGCAGACACCCGAGTCATCAGTTCATAATCTATTGTGCCTGCCGCCTCTGCAACCTCAGCAATAGCGACCTGTTCGCCCCATAATTCAACCCTATCACCAATGCGCACGTTCGGGACATGTGTAACGTCGATGGTGATCATATCCATTGATACACGACCAACTAGCGGGGCACGCACACCATTTATTGCCACTGGCGTTCCGTTTGGACAATGCCGCGGATAACCGTCGGCGTAGCCAATCCCAACGGTGGCGATAGTGCTTGGTGCCGATGCGCGCCACGTTTGACCGTATCCTACACCGTCACCCGCCGGTATCTCACGCAACGCTATCACGCTTGAACGTAAGGTCATTGCGGGGGATAAACTTACTTCGCTACCTGCGGGTGCGCTGCCGTAAACTGCGACACCTAAGCGATTGTAAGCAGCACGGCTTTCAGGCCACAGTAATGTGGCAGGTGAGTTCGCTAAGCTAACAGGCATATTAAGCGGCGCAACAACCCGGGTGAAAGTATCAATTTGTTGCTGCGTGAAGGGGTTATCAACGTCATCAGCACATGCAAAGTGTGTAGTGATAACCGTTTCAGACGTAAGTACGTCTTGATACCGCTTTACTATTTCGGGAAAACCGTTAAGCGCAAACCCCAGCCGATGCATACCACTGTCTACTTTCAACCAAATATGCGGCCTAGCATGGGCAGGGCACGCCTGCATCCATTGCAACTGCTGTTCGTTATGCATAACTAAAATACAGTCGTGTATTTTAGCCATAGCGCATTCTTTTGCCTGATGCGCTCCTTCAAGCACCACAATGGGCGCCTTTACACCTGCATCGCGAAGTGCCACGGCTTCTTCAATAATCGCCACAGCAAAGCGAGGCGATACATGTTGAAGTATGCGTGCGACATTCAACGCACCATGGCCGTAGGCGTCCGCTTTCACAACGGCCATACAACGGCTAGTAGCAGACAGTGATGCTAACGCTTTGAAATTGCTCAGTAGCGCATCCGCGTGAATGATGGCTTGTGTTTGTCGACTCACAGAGAGATATTAACCTGTAATGAAGCTTCTTGTGCAGATTGTACCATGAGTTCCCAAGGAACAAATTCAACTTAATCATTTTTATAAACACCGTTCGCAACCGATATTTTGCTATAGTTGCCCCACTTAATAGGTACGGTATTAATCGTACACGTAACATAATACTATTTGCCATACGCGTTTTCTCAAAGGGTCAATATGTCATCTCCTACTTCGCCGATAGTTCCGCACCTTATCAAAGATTTAGCCCATATCGTGTCTGAGGGACGAAACCCTAACACGATGGATATCGACACCCTATCAACGGAGGGCATGCTTGCACGCATCAACCATGAAGACAGCAACGTTGCCCCTTGCGTGGCACAGCAGATTCCAGTTATTGCCAAGGTTGTAGAGGCTGCCGCAGACAGCATCGCACGCGGCGGACGGCTTATTTATACTGGTGCTGGCACAAGTGGTCGTTTAGGAATATTGGATGCAGCAGAATGTCGTCCTACGTTTAGTGTACCCGATGGGGTTGTGGTCGGGGTGATTGCCGGCGGTGAAACCGCTATTCAACATGCTGTAGAAGGCGCTGAAGATAATAGTGAAGCCGGTGAGACTGACTTGCGCGCATTATCGCTGTCACACACCGACACCGTGGTAGGCCTTTCAGCCAGCGGCAGAACGCCTTATGTCTCTGGTGCATTACGCTATGCTGGGCAATGTGGTTGTGCCACGGCGGCCATTGCTTGTAGCCCAAAAGCAACAATTTTCGAGCATGCAAAGTATGCTATTTGCCCTGTTGTTGGCCCTGAAGCGCTAACAGGCTCAACACGTATGAAGGCCGGTACTGCACAAAAACTTATTCTTAATATGATAAGCACAGCCACAATGATAAAGCTTGGAAAAACCTATGAAAACCTAATGGTTGATGTGAAGGCGAGCAACGAAAAGCTTAAAGCACGGGCTGTGCGCATTGTTGTGTCAGCAACCGAGTGTGATGAGCAAACAGCCCAACAGGCTTTATTAGCTGCAGATAACAACGCCAAACTGGCTATTTTGATGGTGCTTACCGACACCACTAAAGAAGAGGCGGAGCGTTTGCTGGAACAGAAAAGGGGCTATCTTCGCCATGCTATTACAACGCGCTAACGTGCTTAATTTAACGCAATTATTAACCCTAGCACTTGTCTTGCTAATAAGTGGCTGCCACACCCATTACAAAGACACCACGACACTGGGCGCGCAACAACCCGCACAGCCTATTCAGGTAGGTGCGCAGCAGTATTCTGCTTACCTTCCGCTTTTGAAAAATAAACGTGTTTCGTTAGTGGTCAATCATAGCGCGCGCGTTCCGGCTGGAGAGAAGGACGCTGCCCACCTGCTTGATGCACTGCTATCTCGTAACATTAACGTTGTGAGTATTATGTCACCTGAGCATGGCTTTAGGGGACAAGCTAGCGCGGGGGAACGTATTGAAGATGGTATAGATTCACGTACAGGCCTTCCCATTCATTCTCTTTACGGGAAAACGAAAAAGCCGACCGCTAGCATGCTAGAAAATGTTGATGTGTTGGTATTCGATATCCAAGATGTTGGCGTTCGCTTTTATACGTACTTAAGTACATTACACTATATTCTGGAAGCTGCCGCACAGCAGGCTATTTCGGTTGTAGTGCTTGACCGGCCAAACCCGAACGGCCGGTTTACCGACGGCCCCGTACTACACCCTAATTATAAGTCTTTTGTAGGCATGCACCCTATTCCTGTGCTGCACGGTATGACATTGGGCGAGTTAGCGCTAATGATTAAGGGTGAGCAGTGGATAGACGGTGCCAACTCACTTTTGCTGCACGTGGTGCCTGTCGCGCATTATAACAAAGCAATGCCCTATTCGCTGCCTACACCGCCTAGCCCAAATTTACCTAACGATAGTGCCATTGCCCTTTACCCTACACTGTGTTTTTTTGAAGGTACTGCGGTAAGCATAGGGCGTGGCACTGACATCCCGTTTCAGCTTATCGGCCACCCGAATGTGCCGCTTGGCGATAAACGTATTACCGTGACACCAAACGCCGGTGCCAGTGCCCCTAAGTACGTTGGTGACACGTTGTACGCAGCGTTTTTACCGCCCGGCAGTGTTTCGGGGCTTGACCTAACGTTGTTACTGAATACGTACCACACTGTCACAAGCGCTAACGACGTATTTTTTACTCGGCCGCACTTTTTCGACAAGCTGGCCGGCACCGATGCACTTAGACTCGCCATCATTAACGGCGATTCGGCATCTGCAATTAAAGAAACATGGCGTAGGCCGCTCGATACCTTTAAAGCAAAGCGGGCGCCGTACTTACTTTACCCCATTAATAGCCCTGATGGCCGCTAAGTAAAAACCAACCCTCAAGTGAAAGGTTTATTCATGACGCACGCTACGCCTGACCACAATAATTTTTCATTGTTTGAAGCCGCGTGTTATGACGTTTTGACACGCGATGATGTTATTACCGACGTTGCTAAGCGATACGCCTATGCCACCGATGCCAGCTTTTATACTCAAACGCCTCGATTAGTGCTTCGAGTCCCTGATGTGACGGCCATGAAACGCATTGTTGCACTCGCTAATAAGCATAAGATTGCATTAACGTTTCGCGCTGCCGGCACGAGCTTGTCTGGTCAAGCGATCACCGACAGCGTTTTGGTATTGTTAACACCAGATTGGACTGGCTTTAGCATTATTGATAACGGCCATGCCATAAGCCTTCAACCTGGTATTATCGGCGCAAAAGCGAATCATATTTTACAACCCTTTGGCCGAAAAATAGGGCCAGACCCAGCCTCGATTAACGCCTGCAAAATAGGGGGGATTGCCGCAAATAATGCGTCGGGGATGTGCTGTGGCGTTAAGCATAATTCGTATCACACCTTGCGCGCCTTACACATCATTTTGGCCGATGGCAGTGAATTGGACACCGCGAGCGAAGATAGCATCTCGGCTTTTTCGCGTTCCCATGCGCCTCTTCTCAGTACGCTTTCTACTATTCGCGCCTCATTGCTTGCTAACACAGCGTTAGCAGAGAGAGTTCGTCATCAGTACCGGATTAAGAACACCATGGGATATGGGCTAAATGCCCTGCTCGATTACACCGACCCAATCGATATTTTATCGCACTTGATGATAGGGTCTGAGGGAACATTAGGGTTTATTGCTAATATTACCTACAACACCATTTCATTGCCCAACGCACGACAAACTGGGTTGTATCAGTTTAGCAATATAGCAGATGCCTGTGGCGTGATTAGTGCGCTACAACAGTATCATGTAGATGCGGTTGAATTGATGGATGCTAGGGCGTTGCAAGCTGTTGCGCCACTACTTAACGATATTACACGCGACGGCGTACAACCTGGCAAAGTGGCGCTACTTATTGATATTGGCGGTGCTAACGTCGATGCAGTCAACGCGACAGTACAACACGTTGCGCACACGCTTACCCATGATGGTAACGGCCAGCCATTATGTGACTTTACCCATGATCCAGTGCGCATAAGTAAGTTATGGGATATACGCAAAGGGTTGTTTCCTGCCGTCGGTGCTAACCGCCCATCTGGTACTACGGTTATTATTGAAGATGTCGCCTTTCCCCTTAGCCAACTCGCCGATGGAATTATAGCGATTGAAGCACTTTTTACCCGTTTCAATTATGACGATGGCATTATATTCGGGCATGCCTTAGACGGAAATGTCCATTTTGTATTTAGCCAAGGGTTTAATACCGATAGCGACACTGCACGCTATGCTAATTTTATGAAAGCGGTGTCTGACGTGGTAACAAAGCAATTTGATGGAAGCCTTAAAGCCGAGCATGGTACGGGCAGAAATATGGCACCGTTTTTACGCGATCAATGGGGTGATGATGGCGTTGAAATTATGCAACTTATTAAACAGGCCATTGACCCTCGTGGTATTTTGAACCCTGGTGTTATTATCAACGACGATGTTAATGCCCATTTAACGCATCTAAAACCCCTTCCGGCCATAGATCCACGCGTCGACGCCTGTATTGAATGCGGGTTTTGTGAACCTCAGTGCCCTTCAAAGGATTACACGCTTACTCCTCGCCAGCGTATTGCGCTAAAACGCCGGGAAAAATACAATCTCCTTAGCGATGACAGTGCGAAACAGCAAGATGCTGATGCTATTGCAGTAAGCTATACCGCCTTGGCGCTTGATTCATGCGCCGCCACCGGCTTGTGTGCTACTACTTGCCCGGTTGGTATAGATACTGGCGAGTGGGTAACACAGTTACGATATCAGCAACGCACTCGCGCATCACGTGCAATGTCAGGGTTTGCAGCTAAACATATTGATGATACTCGGCACATTGCAACGTTTGCATTATCGGCGGGTCATCACGTAAACCAACGGCTTGGCACAAACACAATGCGTAAGGTAACGGCATCGCGACTTATGCCTACATGGCGCGATTTTATGCCAAAGGCGGCCCCTTCTATTACGCGCCTTTTACGAGAAAATAAAGTCACTGCAGCTGGAAATACTGTCGGGTCTAACGTTAATACTCTCCCTCAAAGCGATGCGACGCGCGTTGTGTATTTACCTAGCTGTAGCAGTCATGTGTTTGGTACAACGGGGAAAGAAAAAGCGGTGAGCGAAGCCATGTTTTCGCTATTTAAGAAAGCCGGCATTACATTGATTGTCGCCAATAAGAACAACCTTTGTTGTGGAAAGCCGTGGGAAAGTAGAGGCGAAATTGATATTGCGCAACGTAAAAAGCGCGAGTGGTTAGACGCCGCAGAACATGTTGAGGCTAATGAGCACACAACAGCTATTACAGATAACGCGGCATGTGTGTCGAAAGCGAGCACTCACTCAAAGCAAGTAATTGATGTTAGTGAATACTTGCTAACTGATGTACTTCCTCGGCTAATCGTCACAAAATTGGACGCACCGCTTATGCTACACACCACGTGCTCGACGACTAAACGCGGGGAACATCATATGCTTTATTCTCTGGCAAAAGCGTGTAGCGACAACGTGCTCATTCCTACCGATATTAGCTGTTGCGGGTTCGCCGGTGATAAAGGTTTCAGTGAACCAAAGCTTAATGAATATGCATTACAGCCGCTGCGCGCACAGGTCCCAAAATCGGTATCACGGGGCGTTACCAACAGTGCGACATGTGCTATTGGTTTAACTGAACATAGTGGGGTGCTTTATTCCCATATTGTCGTATTACTTGATGAACTCAGTCAGCCTTTACCAGGCTAGTACTATCGTGTTTTTTCCCATGTCACGGGGGTATATTCGAACGCCTTTGCCTTGCCTGTTAATACATTTACGAGGGCGTTAAATAATGGCGAGGTATAGCCGGGTTGCCGAAGTGCATGAAGATCTACCGTATAACTGTATGACGCCAGACCTATGTCAGCATACTGGCGCATATCGTCAGCAATGTAAGGCATTCTTAGTGCAATGAATACAACCTGCTTATTCGCAGACTGTGCCAACTGCATCATCTCTTTGGTAAATGCATGCACCTGCGTTAATATTGCTCTCTTTTTTATCGCCTCTGCACTGTCTATGCCGCCTAATTCATAATTGGCATGCCGTGGCGTGATGTCGCCCACAATAAGTTTATCTGCCGTTTTTAATGCTTTGTGTACGGTTTGCTTAGGTGGCAATTGTGTTAATGGGATACACGCTAGTTGAACGGTAGATTGTAACGTAGCGACACTTTTTTCAAAAGCTAGGCATCGTGCTGTGTCAGGCATAAGGGCCAACCACGTGGACAATCCCTCGCTGTCTGAGCGATGTATAGGCAACAATGCTTTGCCGTACAGCGCGCTGACACTTTCGCGAGAAAGCGCTTTCTCTAGCCGTTTACTTTCTTGCATTACCAACTTAGCACTACCTTGCACAATGCCATTAGAAAGCGCTTTCTTGTTATTTGTAGGTTGGATAAAACGGCGCTTTGTTTTAATGATCCGCTGGTGTGACGAGGTTAATTCTGACAGTGATAATGTGTCCTCAGACGGGGAACGCACTGATACGCGCTCTGCTAACTGTGACACTAGCTGCTTAAATGCAGTGATATCGTCAGGCGTTCGAATAGCATAAGGCATAAGCGCGATATCAGCCCCTACCTGATAGGCCTTTAACATTGCATCTTCTTGTGTGTAGTAATGCGAAATACCCGCCATATTCAGCGCGTCGGTCACGACTACCCCTTTAAAACCTAACTGCCTACGTAACAAGTCAGTAATAATAGGTCTTGAGAGCGTTGCAGGTACGATATACGCATTGCCTTTTTCATCATCTATTTGCGTGCTATCAAATGCTGGGTACTGGATATGTGCTGTCATAATCATCGCGGGCGGCGAGTCACTGCCTATGAGTTCAGCAAATGGGAGCACATCGCTTTGCATGGCAACCTTACGGCTGTGGTCAACACGGGGTAACCCCGTATGGCTGTCGATACTTGTGTCGCCATGCCCCGGAAAGTGTTTAGGTACGCTTATTACCCCGTTATCTTGTAAACCTTTTACAAATGCTTCGCCAAGCTTAGCCACATGTTTAGGCGCTTCACCAAAACTTCTTACGTTGATCACGGGGTTATTCGGTTCGCTGTTAATATCGACTGAGGGCGCAAAATTAGTATTCACGCCATGCAGCGTTAGCTGAGACGCGATAGCACTGGCGACATTGTAAGAAAACGCCGTGCCGTGCTTTTTAAACGTAGCACCAATGGCGAGGTTTCCGGCAAATGCGGGCAGTATAGACGGTGGGAAGCGTGCCACTCGTCCCCCTTCTTGGTCGATGGCAATGAACAACGGCGGTTTTTGAGCCTTTTTCATTGCGGCCTGCATCTGGCTGTTTAGTGCTATCAGCTGCTCAGACGTTTTAATGTTCTCAGAGAACAGAATTACGCCGCCAATATTATTGGATGTTAGCAATGCTTCAAGGTCATCTGGGAGAGTAGTTACCGGTTCTTGACAAGCCTTCGTCGGTGTTCCGCTAGCGCAAAAATACCGAAAGTCGAGCATGATTTTTTGCCCAAGCATATCGACGATTTTTTGCTTAGACGGCGCAGTGGCAAACAACGACGCATGATAGAAAAGGAAAGTAACAAAGAGGACACTTGCAACGCGCAGCACAGTTATTCCTTGAAGACACAAGCTAGAGGCATTACATCATAAAGAGATAAGCCATAAAAATACAGCAAGGTGTTGCGCATAGTAGAAACGGCGCTAGTATTAAGACCCTACTATACGGTACGCTAGCACTCGGTCGTTCGAGTACCCGCTGAGCATTGTATTTTTCATATAATTCAAGCCGCTTGGCAAGTGTACAAGGTACGTTGTGTTAACCCCCTTTTTATATTTTGAGACTTGCTATGGATTGGATGTCGGTCATCCCCCCTCTTGTTGCTATTGCCGTTGTATTTTGGAAAAAAGAAGTTATTTTGGCCTTGCTGTTGGCAGTACTAACCGCAGAAACCTTAATACTGATTGATACCGACATATCGTACGTGTTTTTATCGCCTATTAACGCCATAGAACGCGTTGTGGGCACTGCGTCGAGCCCTGGCAATACACGCGTGCTTATTTTCTCTGTCCTTGTAGGCGCATTACTAGCATTGATTCGAGACTCTGGAGGCGTAACAGCTACCGTTAACAACCTAGTTAATAGAGGGGTGGCCAAAAGCAAAAGGCAAGTGGGTGGCCTTACAATGTTCACCGGTATTGCCGTATTTATTGAATCTAATTTAAGCGTACTGACTGCTGGTATTTTCGCCCGCGGCTTGTTTGACCGCTTCGGCATGAGTAGAGCAAGGCTTGCCTATATTATCGACTCGACCAGCGCGCCTGTTTGTATACTCATTTTACTAAATGGTTGGGGGGCGTTTATTTTAAGCTTGCTTGACAGTTACGAACTACCCGCATCATCGGCGTCTATTCTTTGGGGAAGCGTTGCTTTTAACTTTTACGCTATTTTTACCCTTGTGATTGTGGCCTATACCATTGCCGCAGACAAAGTACATGGCCCTATGGCTGAAGAAGAGGCCGCGACCCATACTCTGATGGAAGAACACGCTAGCGAACCGGCGACCAAAGCACGCTTTATGCTTGTGCCGTTAATCGTTATGGTGCTTAGTATGGTGGGCTTTATGTTTTGGACCGGCGACGGCGTGCTATCAGAAGGCAGCGGCAGTAAGTCGGTGTTGTATGCTACCGCACTGGCGACGGCAATTGCCTATGGCTTGTTGCTTATTCATAAACGCTTTACCCATGCAGAAGCGGTTGAAATTGGCTTTAAAGGGATGGAAGAACTGCTTCCGTTAGTGACGATTGTTTTATTGTCGTTAACCTTGGGGAACAGTTTAAAAGAATTAGGCACTGGCGTTTTTGTTGCCGGCATTGTAGGTGAGTATCTGCCACTTGTGTTCATTGTGCCTATGTTGTTTCTTGCCGGTGCAGTGATGAGCTTTACCACCGGTACCTCGTGGGGCACGTTTGCTATTCTTATTCCTATTGGCGTGCCACTAATTCAAAGTTTGGGCCTACCCCCATCACTGGTGGTCGCGGCTATTCTGGGGGGCGGTATTTTTGGCGATCATTGCTCGCCGATTTCTGATACCACAGCGGTATCATCGCTGGCTGCGGGAACCGATGTACTTACCCATGTTAAAACACAGTTTCCATACGCATTAGTTGCTGGCGCGCTTACGCTTATCGCTTATGTCATTGCAAGCATCATTATGATTGGATAACGCACGTTTGCCACCTCAAGTAATGGTTATGAATAAAGAACGAAGGAGCCTACTATGTTAAGACGACGACTTATGAAACAGATAGTCGTGATAACCACACTGTGTGTTATTGCTGGCTGTACTAACAACGCGAGTAAAACGTCTTCTTCTACCTTACCGCTACACAATGCCGTTGCAATGCCCGATAGCTACAGTGCAGACGCTGCGATGGCGGTACTTAACGACGGCGGAAATGCCATTGATGCTGCGATTGCCGCACAGTTCGTCCTTGCGGTGACATTACCTGAAGCGGGTAACGTGGGCGGTGGTGGTTTTATGACCATTGCTTATGATGGCACCACCGACTTTCTTGACTACAGAGAAATGGCTCCAGCACGTGCCCATCGCGATATGTACTTAGACGATGAGGGGAATGTAAAACCGTATGAATCGTTATTTGGTGCGAAAGCATCGGGTATCCCTGGTACGGTAGCGGGAATGTGGGCGGCGCATAAAAAGTACGGAAGTTTACCGTGGGCGCGTTTGCTTGCGCCAGCCGTGACATTGGCAGAGCAAGGCTTTGTGGTGCATGAAAAGTTGGCTGGTAATATAGCGTGGTATATTAAACGCACTAAAGAGAACGGGCTTAGCAGCAATTTTGCCGACTATTTTGGTCACGCAAAAGCAAATAGATTATTTACGCAACCAGAATTGGCGTTAACGCTAAAGGCAATTCAGGTTAGAGGACAAGATGGCTTTTATGATGGCGAGGTTGCCGAACGTATTGTTCGGTTTATGGACGCGAATGGCGGACTAATCACGCATGATGATTTACAAGCATACCGTGCCATATGGCGCAAACCATTAGAAGTTGAGTGGCAAGACTACACGCTAGTTACTGCGCCGCCCCCAAGCTCTGGCGGCGTAGCGGTTGCGCAGTGGATTGGAATGCTAGAAGCGTATCAAGCACATGGCGATATACCGCTACACAACAGCGCTCAATATGTGCATGTAATGTCTGAAATTGGTAAACGTGTATTTGCTGACAGAGCAGAATATATGGGCGACCCTGATTTTATTGATGTCCCTGTTACTGCCCTTATCGACCCCGACTATATTACTGCGCGTGCAACAAGCATTAATAAAGATGCGATATCGGTAACCGAAACGGTAGCACCGGGCCTTATTGAAAGCGAAGACACGACACACTTCTCCATTATGGATAAGTGGGGTAATGCCGTGGCCAATACCACCACCATCAACCTTACATTTGGTAGCGGCGTAGTGGTAGAAGGTGCAGGCTTTCTGCTTAATGACGAGATGGACGACTTCAGTGCGAAGCCTGGCGTACCCAATTTTTTTGGCGCAGTAGGGGGTGATGCAAATGCCATTGAACCTTACAAAAGAATGTTATCGTCAATGACTCCGACGTTGGTAAAACGCGGAAAAGATGTTGTTCTTGCAACGGGCTCACCCGGTGGCACTACCATTATCTCTTCGGTAGCGCAGTCGTTACTTAATGCACTGCTGTTTGACTTTAGTGCAGAAAAAGCTGCCAATGCCCCTCGCTTCCATCATCAGCTGTTACCGAAAGATACCGTTCGTATGCACCCAGGATTCGACGACGCAACCAGACAGTCGCTAATACAGCAAGGTTACACCCTTGATGATCGCCGGTTTGGTGACGTACATCTTATAAAACGCACGATAGATGGCGTTGATGCAGCGTCTGAAAAAAGCGGAAGGGGAAAAAGTATTGTCGCTAAATAAGTAACGTTTCTTCTATCGGAATAAACTGTGATGCGGCGCTTATTAGCGAATTAGCAGTAAGCGCCTCTACGCCATACACCGTCACCGTCTTGCCCATCGCTTTAAGTGCGTCCACCAGAATATCAAAGTCGCCATCTCCTGAGAGCAGTATAACCTCATCAACATCAGCAGCATGTTGTAACGCATCGACCGTTATACCCACATCCCAGTCGCCTTTCGCTGAGCCGTCAGCGCGTTGAATATAAGGCTTTAGTTTTACCGTAAAACCAATCGCTCGAAGAATATTCTGGAACTCTTTTTGTTTTTGGTCGCCTTTATCAATGGCATAGGCGAAGGCATTATTCACTGTTTTACCTTTCGTGGCCTGTTGCCAAAACGCATTGTAATTGAAGTTTTTTCGATGCTTTTGACGGCACGTGTAATACACGTTTTGAACATCAACTAAAATCAACAGCTTATTCATACACCACCATTACTGACCTTCAAAAATAGCAAGCACTCACAAACATTAATAGTAAGTACTTACAAACCCTATTCATCTACGTAAAAATATGTCTTGTATAAAAGACGCCGAGTAGGATACGGTTTATTCATTGACCGTCACTTTAACAAAGCCCCTTTGCACTTGATATGTATAAATTCACTCGCGCTTTACACAATTGGCTAGGTCTTATTCTGTTTGTTCAAGTTTGCCTGTGGTTTTTAAGTGGCCTGGTAATGGCGCTGCTACCCATTGATGAGGTACGCGGTACCCATTTGCTAACAACACCGTCAGCAACATGGGAAGATGCGCGTGTTGCACCAAGCGATATATTAGTGGCATTCGATAACCAGGCCACCCTCACTTTCGGCTCGCAGTTGGTTGCCTCCCCTCTGAACACTGCACTCGCTGAAACATCGATGTTATCGGCCATCCCTACATATGACGTGAAAAGCGAGGGTAACATCGTACGGTTTAACGCAAAGACAGGGGCGAAACTTGAGGCCTTCAGCGAGCAGGACATACGCCGGCTTGCATTGGCGCAATATCAGGGAAATGGCAGCGTTTCTCAGGCAAAGCATCTGATGCGCTTACCGCAAGAGGTGCAACAATTAACCCCTCCCTTATGGCAAGTGTCTTTTAATGATGTATACAACACGCGGTTTTATATAGCACCAGATAGCGGCGCTGTTCAGCGCGTGCGTACAGATACCTGGAGGCTGTTTGATTTTATGTGGATGTTGCACATCATGGATTACGACACACGAAGTGATTTCAACCACCCTTTGCTGATTACATTTTCTGGTAGCGCGTTGTTGTTTACGCTAAGTGGTGGGGTACTGCTGTGGCAACGTTTTCGCCCGCGTAAACGAACGAAAACGCCTTAGTATAACTACGTGGCAAAAAGCTGAGAAAGTGATGCGAACGCTTTAAACTCTAGGGCATTGCCGAAAGGATCGGTAAAGAACATTGTTGCCTGCTCGCCCGGCTCGCCTTTAAACCGAATATAGGGCGCGATAATAAAGTCGATATTGGCCTGCTTAACGGTTTCGGCTAACGCCTCCCACTGTGGCATGGTTAACACCACGCCAAAATGGGGGACTGGGACAGCATGGCTATCAACATTATTATATTCCGGTGGTGTGGGCATCGCGTTGACACAATGCGTGACCAGTTGATGACCAAAAAAATTCCAGTCAATCCATTGCGTATCGCTGCGGCCTTGTTCACACCCTAATAACTCACCGTAAAAAGCAACAGCATCGTTAAGGTTGGTCACCGGTATAGCTAAATGAAACGGCTGTGGCATGTTCCCCCCTTATAGAAACTTTTTCAGTAGTGATAATTTAAACTTAGAAAATGGTGCATATCGAAATGGTACATCAAGGGCAAACGAGCGCTTCATTACCGTTTTTAGGTGGCTGAAGGTATCAAAGCCAGCTTGGCCATGATAACTGCCCATACCACTGCTACCTACCCCACCAAACGGCAATTCTGGGTTAGTCATAAATAGCATTGTATCGTTGGTACACACGCTGCCTGATGTGGTTTGGTTTATGATGGTGTCTAGCTGCGCATCGCTATCACTAAAGGCATAAAGGGCTAGCGGCTTTGGCCTGTCATTAACAAAGGCAATGCCCTCTTCTATCGATTTTATTGTCACGATAGGCAATATAGGCCCAAAAATTTCTTCTTGCATGATAGCGCTATTAAGTGGCGGGTCTAACACCAAGGTAGGTGACATAGTCGGCCTTGCTTCATCGACCTCGCCCCCATACACCACGTTTACACCGTCTAGATAGCCCTTGAGTCGCGCGAGATGGCGATGATTAATGATATTGCCGTAGTCTCTGGATGAAAGTGGCATGTTGCCAAACTGTTTTTTAAGTTCTTTCTTAATGGCTTCAATAAGTTTTTGCTCGAACCCTTTTTCCACCAATACATAGTCGGGGGCAATACAGGTTTGCCCCACATTCATCCACTTGCCCCACACCAAACGCCGTGCCGTTACCGTAAGGTTGGTCTTCTTATCGACAAAACACGGACTTTTTCCACCAAGCTCAAGGGTTACTGGTGTTAAATACCGCGAGGCGGCACGCATTACAATTTTGCCTACGGCCTCACCACCGGTATAAAAAATATGATCCCAGCGACACGCTAACAAGGCTGTCGCTTCCTCTTTTCCGCCTTCAATTACTTCAACACACGACATATCCATATATTGGGGAATTAACCGTGCCACTAGCGACGAAATTTCAACTGACAATTCAGATGGTTTCAACACGGCGCAGTTGCCCGCGGCTAGCGCTGCAATATACGGTGCAAGTAATAATTGTAAGGGGTAATTCCACGCGCCGATAATTAGCACAACACCAAGCGGCTCAGCTTGCTGAAAGCTCTTTCCAGGCCATGCCACCATTGGAGTAGACACACGGCGAGGTCGCGTCCATTTATCGAGATGCTTTAAGGTGTGATCGATATCCGACAACAAAAAGCCCTGCTCGGCAACCATCGCCTCGGTTTCACATTTACCTAAATCTTTTTTTAGCGCGGTAAGAATATCGTGATGATTTTCTTCAAGCATGCGTTTTAAGGCGCGTAGCTGGCTTCTTCGCCATTCTAGTGAGCGTGTTTTACCGGTTACATAGCTTTGACGCAGCGACGCTACGTTATCAAGAAAACACATGCCTGATTCAACGGCGTGAAGAGTAGGTTTGTTCGGCATAACGCGCTCCAGCATTGGCAAAAATGAAATGATGAGACCAAACAGCGTAGTGATATACGCTTGCAAACAACACGCGTATTGCGTGTGTGTCTCTATCTTATATTAATATGGGCAATGAATAGCAAGGCAAATTAATTGTTAATATAGGTTTAATACGGCGCGGTTTGCGATTGAGATTGCTATGAATGCTGTGCTCGGCGGTGAAGGTGTCAAAAAGTGCTGCGGATAAAAAAAGCCCAAACACTGTGGTTTGGGCTTTTTAACAAGGTGTTCGTTTAACGTTATTGTTATGCGTCGTGCGGATGGCGCATCACAATAGTTTCATTTCGGTCTGGGCCTGTAGACACGATGTCAACAGGGACGCCCGTTAGAAACTCAAGACGCTGAATGTAGTCTTTAGCTGCTTGCGGTAAATTCGCAAATTCAGTTACGCCGTAGGTGTTGTCAGACCAACCTGGCATTTCTTCATACACTGGGGTGATTTTATCATACCCATCAGCTGCCATTGGTGGTACGTCTTTCACATTGCCTTCTGCATCTTTATAACCAATACAGATTTGTAATGTTTCAAGGCCATCAAGCACGTCTAGTTTGGTTAAACAAAACCCAGTGATTGAGTTAATTTGCACTGCACGTTTCATTGCAACGGCATCAAACCAACCTGTACGACGTTTACGCCCGGTGGTTGCACCAAATTCATGACCTTTCACACCTAAGTGCTGGCCAACTTCACAATCAAGTTCTGTTGGGAACGGCCCCGAGCCTACGCGTGTCGTGTACGCTTTCACGATACCGAGCACATAATCTAGTTTAAGTGGGCCGAAACCTGCACCTGTCGCCACACCACCTACCGTGGTGTTTGACGACGTCACATAAGGATATGTACCGTGGTCGATATCAAGCAACGTACCTTGCGCACCTTCAAACATAATTGGTAAGCCCGCTTTATCGGCTTTATCCAGTTCGTCGGTTACGTCAACAACCATTGCTTTAAGAATATCTGCAACGTCCATAGCCGCTTTCAACGTTTCGTCAAAATCTACTGCTTCTTCACCGTAATATTGCGTAAGGGTGAAGTTATGTACGTCTAGCACTTCTTTTAGCTTAGCGGCGAAGTCTTCTGCATTGAAAAGGTCGCCAACGCGTAAACCGCGACGTGCAACTTTATCTTCATATGCTGGGCCAATACCCCGGCCTGTTGTACCAATTGCTTTCGCGCCGCGGGCTTTCTCACGCGCGACATCTAACGCAATGTGATAAGGAAGAATAAGCGGGCATGCTTCACTGATTTTCAAGCGCTCGCGCACAGGAACACCACGCGCTTCAAGCATGGTAATTTCAGTCATTAGTGCGTCTGGGCTTAGCACAACACCATTACCAATGATGCAGGTAACGTTATCGCGTAATATGCCTGATGGAATTAAGTGAAGTACGGTTTTTTCGCCGTCAATAACTAGAGTATGACCTGCATTGTGACCGCCTTGGTAGCGAACCACGTATTTTGCACGATCGGTGAGTAGGTCTACGACCTTGCCTTTACCCTCGTCACCCCATTGAGTGCCGAGTACCACAACGTTCTTTGCCATGAATCATATGTGTAAGAAAATTAGGCGGGGATTCTACAAAATTCTGCGTCTGGGATCATCTATTTTTCGAACAAAAATACGGCAAATAGCATTTCATATTACTAGAAGTGCCGTTAACCACCCCATAATCATGCCTAGCGAAAAGAGGTAACCCACTCTATTCAATACAGTTATTAATAACAACCTGAGCAAGCAGTCAACATTTATCGCTGCATGTCAGATTAAATAAAATAAGCTAATCACACCCACGACCACCAGCACGCCTCCAACCTGACGAAGCTGATTTGCCGGTAGCTGGCTAACTTGCAGTAAATATGACCGCCATTTTTGAGGGAAAAATAAAGGCCCGATGCCCTCAATAATGAGCACAAGGGCAAGCGCGGGTAAGATCCAATCCATGGTTAGCCTTTACGTAAACTGCTTAAGTGCCGTTAAATTCATGTACTCTGGCGTGTGATACAAACCAAAACCAAATCGCAATCGGTTTCCCCGATAATCCGTTAGGATACCCACTTGTTTCAGCTGCTTTGCGAGCGATGCAGTCACCTCGGCGTTGGGCAACACAAACGTTAAAAAATGGCCTCGCTGTTCAGGTCTCGACACCGCTAATGCGTCACTGTTCAACAAAGGGTGCGCTTGCTTGGCAAGCTCTGTTAAAAAATGAGCCTGCATAGCTTGAACGTAGTCGTTAATCTTGTTTACTGTTAGGTTATTATCTTCCAGCAAACGAAGCACGGCCCGTAATCGATACAATGCCGTAAAGTCCATGGTAGCGCCTGCGAAGCGCATGCCGTCTTGACTGTATTGCACGGTGCCGGCTCTTGGTTTATCTAGCGCTCCAAATTCGGCAAACCACCCCGTGTACACAGGGCGCAGGGTGCTCGCAGTAGGTACATGAGCAAAGCATGCTCCCTCACCGGCTTGAGCATATTTATAACTTCCCGATAAATAGAATGCGCGATCTTCAATACCACTTAGGTCAGTAGGCTTAGCCATAAAGCCGTGATACCCATCTACCACCACGAGCGTGTCAGGATTGGTAACGCTTGCAACAATGCCGGTAACGTCATCGACCACATATCCTGAGTTAAAGAATACCTGGCTAAAAAATACCATATCAGGGGTGTTGTCTTGAATGGCTGCCTTAAACCGAGACGAAAAGGTATCGAAAGGCTGTGTCGGCACCGTAACGATATTTACGGCGTCATTCTCAGCCATTCTGCTTACTTGGCGCTGAAAGCTATGAAACTCGGAATCTGTAGACACGATAGTGACAGGCTTTGAGAAGTCCATACAGCTCATTATTCTCACCAGGAGCTCATGCGTATTCGGTGCAAATACCAGTTGTTGGGGGTGAGAGGTGTTTAAGATTGTGCTGATACGCTGTTGTAGCTCAGGCACCAGGGTTTCAAAGAAGAAGCCCCACTTTTCATCGACATACTGGGCACTATCATCCCAATATTCGAGCATGGCATCACGAGTACAATCAGGCCAAAAATAATGACTATGGCAGGCATAATGCTGTTTGCCTTTTGTCGCAGAAAGAAAACCGGAATAAAACGCCTGATAGGCCATATTGTTACCACACATAGAGAAGCTACCCAGGAAAGTACTTTACCAAAGGCCATTTATAAACACACGCTGGTAACCCATAACCGCCTAGATTCTCTTGTTGGGGGTGTAAATATTATTCTACTTTTAGCTAAAAATGCGCCTTAGCCGCTCGCTCTTGCCAATATTCTGCTATACGTTAGTAATCGTTGTAACCGCAGAGACCTGACTTATGCGCTTTCCTAAATACGGACATTACGCTCTGGATGTATCTGGCAATGTTTTAGAGGTGTTTGCCACTGGCGCATGGAACCTTAAGACTGCGCAATTATTTGTAGAAGACATGCATGATTTAACGTTGCGCTTTGAGAAGAAACCATGGGCAGCACTCATGGACGGTAGGCGCTGGGTACTGTCTACTCCGGAGTGTCAGCAATGCCTAGCTGAAGCGATTAAGATAAATGTTACGAATGGCTTGCGTCGCTCTGCCTATGTATTAGACAGTGGAATGGTAAAACGTGCGCAGTTAGAGCGAACGCACCCGGGAAATGAAAGTGACTTTGACCTATTAGAGTACCAACGGAATTATTTTAACACCTACTTTGACGCGTTGAAGTGGCTTGATACAGAGGGTTACTCCCCCATTGTGGCAACATAAAAAAGCGGGATGTGCCCGCTTTTTCTACCGAAGGTCATTACGTAATTAATATAACAAGCTATACACTTTACGACGGTATTCAGATTTCAATGGGTCGCCATCTGCTAACGCGTTAACCATATCCATCATTATTTTACGTGCATCCCCAAAGGCTAAGTCTTTCTTTAATACACCGAATAATAACGATAATGCGTCTTGCGCTTTATTTGCTTGGTGAAGCTGAATCGCTAAGTCGACTTTTAATTGTAAGTCGTCTGGGTTGGCTTCAACAGCGTCTTGAAGCTGCCTAATTTCTGGGGTGTCTGCCGCTTGCTCTGCTAGCTCTACTTTGCCATTTAACGTATTGAAACGAGAATCTTGGTCCACCAGCTTTATCTCACTTAGCAAGGTTTTCGCTAAATCGATGGAACCCGTTTCAATATAACAGTCAATCAAGAGATAACGGGCATTCACGTTGTCAGGTGCCGCATCGACTGCTTGTTTGGCAAAAGGCAGTGCAGCTGCATAATCGCCCTGCTGGATAGCTTTCCCCGCTTGGGCCAACAATTCATCTTCTGGGTTAGGCAGATATTTCGCCAGCATCTCTCGAATTTGTGCTTCAGGTTGAACACCCGCAAACCCATCAACAGGTTGCCCGTTTTGTACCACCATTACCGTGGGTAGGCTTCGAATACCGAACTGTCCAGCAACTTCTTGCTGTGCTTCACAGTCTACTTTTGCCAAAATCATGTGTTCGCTGTATTCACCCGCCAACTTTTCTAGTATTGGCATAAGGTCTTTGCACGGTTCACACCAGTCAGCCCAAAAGTCGATAAGAACCAGTTTGCTTTGAGACGCTTCAACGATAATTTGTTGAAAGTTTTCTACCGTGATATCAACGATATTTGCTGCATTATTGGCAACGAGGTTATCCATAGCGTAACGCCTTTGTTTCATTTAGTCATTGAAAGGAAATATGGGGCGTTTAACGCTAAATTACAACCGTCAAGATAGCAGTGCAGCAAGCGGCCAACGAAATTCACTTCAAACTGTCGCTATTACGACACTTTTTTAACGCAAACCATGTTAACGTTGTGTAAATAAACACGTGAGGACATGCAATGACAGCCAAATCTCATTCTGTGAAACACTTCGAGTCGTTTAGCGACTTCTACCCTTATTACCTTCAAGAGCATGCCAATGCCACCTGCCGTATCTTGCATTTTATTGGTCCATGGTTGGTGTTAGGTGTCATTGGGCTGAGCATTTACAGTAGTAACGCTGCACTGCTATGGCTAATTCCAATTATCGGGTATGGCTTTGCTTGGGTTGGGCACTTTTTCTTTGAAAAAAATAAGCCTGCTACCTTTAAGCACCCTTTTTACAGCCTGCTTGGCGACTGGGTAATGTTTAAGGACATCCTGATTGGAAAAGTGAGCATCAAAGGTAAGTGAGGGGTAATTCGTTACACTATTTCACACAACTTACGTTCACTCGCTTGTATTTATTATGGGTAGTCTTAGCAGCCGCTTGTCACTTCTTTTTGCTGAATCAACGCACAACAGCTGCGCGAGTCTCGTTTACGCGTAAACTTATTTATGTATAGTATACAAAAATAAGAATGAAGGAAAACGACTATGTTTACGCGAAAGAAATCGACGGTGCGCGTTGCAGCATTATTAGTTAGCGCGCTCGCATTATCTCTTTTTGCTCACGCTGACGATACGGTAGAAACGCCGCTTAACTACAATGATACGTTTAACGTAGAGTTTGTGAGCAACCCATTATTTATTAATAACGATACCGTTGTTTATGCTCGCCAAAGCATGGACGTTATGACAGATGCACGACAAACCCGATTGTGGCAAGTCGATATTAAAAAGGGCACACACCGCCCTTTTATTGCCGATGATGACAACCTATCTCAGGCCACGCTCTCTCCTAACGGTAATATGCTTGCCTATACGAAGTCGGTGAAGGGTAAAGCACAGCTTCACGTGTACTATATGGATACAAGGCAATCTGTCAGGCTAACCAATACTCAAGAAACACCGCGAAATATCACGTGGTCGCATGATGGTAAGTCACTTGCCTTCGTTTTGTTTACTCCTGAGAAGCAACCCGCATTATTTAGCGGTATGCCGAGCAAGCCGAAAGGCGCTAAGTGGGCACCTCAAGCCACGTTTATTGAAAACACCACTTACCGCTCAGACGGGAGAGGCTATTTACGTACAGGTTATGACCAAATTTATGTACTACCCGTTGACGGCGGTACCCCACGTCAATTGACGAGCGGGCACTTCCCTAACGGCGGCATGCTAAGCTTTAGTCGTGACAACGACTGGTTGTATTTCGCCTCTCCTCAACGTGATGATTATGAACTTCACCCACTTGCGAGCGATATTTATAAGGTGCAGGTTAATACTGGTGAACTTGAACAAGTCACCGACCTTGCAGGCCCGGAAAGTAGGCCTACCCTTAGTCCAGACGGGAAATGGTTAGCCTTTTCTCAGTTAAATGATCGAAAGTTGTCTTATCAGGTTAGCGATATCGTTGTAATGGATACTGCGTCTGGAGACATCAAACGCCTTACTGGCTCCCTTGACCGAGCGATAGGGAAGTTTGTGTGGAGAAACGACAGCAGAGCGCTTGTTTTTTCCTACCTTGACGAGGGCAACAATCGCCTTGCCGCTGTTAATTTGAATGGTGATGTAAAACCGCTTGATATTACTATTGGTGGCCAGTCATTAGGACGCCCCTATACCTCGGGTGATTTCGCGGTGAGCCCTCGAGGAGATATTGTTTATACACAGGCTACGAAAACGAGGCCTGGTGATTTAGCGCTGTATCGCAAGAAAGGCGATGACACACAGCTTACGTCACTTAATGATGATGCATTGGGGCACAAAACGTTGGCACAGGTATCCTACCTTCCTGTGACATCAAGCGTCGACGAACGACGTATTGATGCATGGATAGCCCTGCCTCCGCATTTTGATAGTCAAAAGCAGTACCCGCTTATATTAGAGATTCATGGTGGGCCGCATGCTGCATATGGTCCGCACTTCTCGATGGAAATACAGTTAATGGCCGCACAGGGTTACGTGGTGGTGTGGTCAAACCCTCGTGGCAGTTCTTCTTACGGTGAGGACTTTGGCAACCTTATCCATCATAACTATCCTTCTGAGGATTATAATGACTTGATGGATGTGGTCGATGCAACAATCGCAAAGGGCTATATCGATACTAACAACCTGTTTATTACCGGTGGTTCTGGTGGCGGTGTACTTACTGCGTGGTCAATCGGCAAGACCGACAGATTTACTGCTGCGGTAGTCGCAAAACCTGTCATCAACTGGATGAGCTTTGCGCTTACCGCCGATGCTTATCCGTTTTTCAGCCAATATTGGATGGCCGATATGCCTTGGAATATTGCAGAGAAGTTATGGGCTCGTAGCCCACTTTCGCTGGTAGGTAATGTCGACACTCCCACGCTGTTGCTTACCGGTGAAGCCGATTACCGCACGCCTATCAGCGAATCTGAGCAATATTACCAAGCGTTACGATTAAAAGGCACAGATGCGGCAATGGTAAGGCTACCAGGTGCGTCACACGGTATCGCTAGCCGCCCTTCTCGTCTTATTCAAAAAGTGGGAAATATTTTGGCGTGGTTTGAACGCTATAAAAAAGATACGCCAAAGAAGTAGGCATACGCTCTAAGAAAAGCCAGGTTGATAGTGTGACACAACGTATCAGCCTGGCTTATTTGTAGAAAGACTTATCTCGGTAACATCGCTCGCAGCATCCAAGCGGTCTTTTCATGGACGCGCATACGATCACCAATTAACGCGGCAGACGATTCGTCATCAGCATCTTGCGCTAACTTAAGTGACTGGCGACACGTTTTAACAACCTGTTCGTGCCCATGGGTGAGCAGCTGTACCATTTCTGACGCGTCTGGCACCCCTTCGATTTCTTCAATCGAGCTAAGCGCAGCAAACGACTTGTAAGTTCCTGGCGCTGCAATGCCTAGTGTACGTATGCGCTCTGCAATCTCGTCAACGGCTACCGCTAATTCGGTATAATGCTCTTCAAACATCAAATGTAATTCTCTGAACTGCGGCCCTTCAACATTCCAATGAAAATTATGCGTTTGCAGGTAAAGTGTGTACGAATCGGCAAGTAACCGTTTTAGCCCCTCGGCTACAGCATTGCGATCACCTTCTGAGATACCAATATCAATTTTGCTCATGTATTGCCCCTTTCCTTTGGTAAAATAGATTGCTATTTGACTTTCAAATCTAATTTAATGATACACGACCACCCCACAATGAAACGTTCATTTATTTGATTGCGTCTATAGGTTTTTACGATTCACTGTCATCACCTCACCCTTAATGGTGATGATGATGCGCTTTCTTCTCATCTTTTTTAATAGGGAGTGAAACAACCACACTTTCTGCGTCATCAAATGCGAGTGTTAGGGTAACCGTGCCGCCTTCATCAAGCCCTTTGGTAAGGCCTAGCAGCATAACGTGATAGCCACCTGGCGCGAATACGACAGATTCGCTTGGTGCCAATGTGATACCGTCTTTCACTTCGCGCATTCGCATTACATCGCCATCGAGAAACGTGGTGTGAATTTGAGCATCATCTGCAATGGATGCATCTGTGCTTACGCCGGATAAATGTATTGTTTTTTGGGTGGGATTCTTAAGTGAGAAATAAACAGCCCCCGTTTTTGCCATCGGGAATGTCGCCCTTGCATAACCCTCTGAAACAACGGCAGACGCCAATGCATTAGACGATAAAATACAAGATAGAAAAGTAAAGAATAACAGTGAGGGTAAACGTGTACTACGCATAACAGCATCTCCATTTAAGTAATGAAAACAGTGTACGGTAGTAAAAGAGAATTAAAAAGAAAAATGGTGCCGACTGCCGGAATCGAACTGGCGACCTACTGATTACAAGTCAGTTGCTCTACCAACTGAGCTAAGTCGGCACACTATTCTTTACACCACTGCCTAAGCAGCGGATGCGTATTCTAGTCACAAACGCGAGGTTGTCAACCTTTTAAACGCGTTGCTTCACCAATAAGTTTCGGAAAGTAGGCTAGTGGCAAATATTGGCTAAGCGCCATTAACTTTTCGCCCAGCATTTCGTAACTGTCAGCGGTCACATTGATATGACCCATTTTACGCTTTTCTCGAACAGACTTACCGTACCAATGCAAATGACTACCATCGATGCTAAGTAATTCTCGCGAGAAACTACTACACCCTATAATATTTACCATGGCACTTGGGCCGATTGCAGAAGTGTCACCTAAAGGAAGACCACACACGGCACGTAAATGGTTTTCAAATTGACTTGTAACCGCGCCTGATTGAGTCCAATGGCCTGAGTTATGTACTCGTGGCGCAAGTTCATTCACAAGCAGCGTGTCGCCTACTTGAAAAAGCTCTACGGCGAGTACACCAATGTAATCCATGCCCTCAGCAAGTTTGACGAAGATATCGTGTGCTTGCTGTTGCAGCGCATCGTCTACCTGTGTTGCAGGCGCTACTGAAACGTGAAGCTGACCTTGATGGTGCAGGTTTTCCGCAAGTGGATAAGTGCGAATGTCGCCCTGTGAATTGCGAACGCCAATAAGCGAAAGCTCTCTGTCAAATTCAGACATTTGCTCAACAACAAGAGGCACTAGCGTTAAATCTAGACTGCTAAGGTGCTGTTTGAGTTCAGGCAGCGCATCTTTTGACGCTAAGCGCCACTGCCCATAACCGTCGTATCCGTCGCGACTGGCTTTAATGATCAGCTTTTCACCAAGCGCTTCAACGCAAGCATCAAGCTCGTCGATGTGAGTAACGATTCGATGAGCGCAATTGGCGACATGCATTCGCTCTAGCAGTTGCTTTTCTCTTACCCTGTCAGCGCCTACTAAGATGCTGTTAATATTGGGCATGAGTTTTTCTGTTCGTGCTGCCTCTTCAAGCAGACGCTCTGGAACATGTTCAAACTCTACCGTGAGCGCATCGGCACTGGCTAATGCTTGCTCAAGCGACACATCAAGCGGCGTTTTACTTACCGGATGTACGACAGTATCGCTGTTTACGTCGACTGCCTGTACATCAATACCTAACGGGCTTCCCGCTAGGTACATCATTTGCGCAAGTTGGCCTGCTCCGTAAACTACGACTCTCATTCGCCTAGCTCCAGTGTATTGCTTGAAGCTAATACGGTATCTGTCTGCGCTTTTCTAAACGCAATAACCGCGTCGCGGACCGACTCTTCCTGTAGCGCCACAACTTGCGCTGCTAATAACCCAGCATTCGCGGCTCCGGCTTCACCGATGGCTAGTGTGCCCACAGCCACACCTTTAGGCATTTGTACGATGGATAGTAGCGAATCAAGACCACTGAGTGCTTTTGACTGCACCGGGCAACCAAAGACCGGTAAGTGCGTGTGCGCTGCAATCATTCCGGGAAGGTGTGCAGCACCGCCCGCTCCTGCAATGATGGCACTAAACCCTTCGTCTGCAGCACTTTCGGCAAATTCAACGAGCAAATTTGGTGTACGGTGCGCTGAAACCACCTTCGCCTCAAACTCTACGCCAAACGATTTCAACATCTTTGCAGCTTGCTGCATAGTAGGCCAATCGGACGTTGAGCCCATAACTATAGCGACTTTTGCCATCTAGTGTTCCTCGAAGGTAAATATTTTGGAATCTTTGGAAAGGTCGCGATTGTAGCCTAAATCAACAGCAAATCCCACTGCTTGACAGACCCGGGCGCTCTTGTCACGTATTGTGTACAATGACGACTTTATTGATACGGTTAGCGTGGTGCCTTCATTAAACGCGCGATAGCTCGGCAACAATACAATTAATTAATAACACTTTATTAATGGGCTTTGTGAGGTGTGCATTCATACCTGCCGCCAAACATGCCTGCCTGTCTTCTACGAACGCATTCGCTGTTAGCGCAATGATTGGGGTGGCCGTGTTCGCGTTACCCGTATTACGAATCGCTCTTGATGCACTGAGGCCATCCATTACCGGCATCTGACAATCCATAAGAATAATATCGAACTTGTGTTTTTGTGCAGCTTCTACGGCGTCTTTACCGTTTTTCACTCGAATCGCTTTGACCTGCTCTGCCTTAAGCATAGATAAAACGATTTCTGCGTTTATGTCGTTATCTTCCGCGACTAAAAACTTTAACCCCTGCGGTAACTCGTTTACTACTGGCGCCATAGTTTGTTCTGCTTGGTGACTGACATCGCATGGAATAGTCACGCTAAATGTTGTTCCTTTACCCAGTTCACTTTCAGCACGAATTGTTCCACCCAGAAACTCCACTAATCCCTTCGTTATCGCTAACCCTAATCCGGTACCACCAAAATCGCGTGTTGTGGATGCATCTGCTTGTTCAAATTGTCCAAAAATATCACTCACTTTGTGTGACGGGATACCTATTCCTGTATCGCTGACCGTTATCAATAGCGTGTTGTCGACATAATCGCCGTGTATTGTCACACTTCCTTGATGAGTAAATTTAATCGCATTACTGACCAAATTATTAAGAATTTGAGACAGCTTTCCACCGTCGGTAGTGATGTATGCTGGCAGTCGGGCGCTACAAGCTACAGTAACATCGACACCTTTATAGCCCGCAGCTTGCTCATAGAGGGAACAACAGGCTTCTAACTGTGCGCTGACACACACGTCATAGTCATCTTTAATCAGCTTTCCTGATTCGATTTTTGACCAATCAAGAATACTGTCTAAAATCATCAACAGGTTTGTTGCTGAATGTGCAATAACGCCCGCTCGCTTCTTCGCCGCCTCTGACATTTCATGCTCTAGAAGTAAGTCGCACGACCCGATAATACCATTCATTGGTGTACGAATTTCATGACTCATGTTCGCAAGAAATTGCGTCTTCGCAACGCTAGCGGCCTTCGCTTCTGTTAGTGCATCTCGAAGATCATGCGTCTTTTCTCTAATTCTTTGTTCAAGTGATTTATTTAACTCTGCCAATTCTACATTTAAGTTTTTCTCATTAACCCGCGCTTTTTCTAGTTCATCAAATGCAAACGTAAGCCGCCTTTCAAGTTTTAAAAATTCATCGCTCAACAAAGCAAGCTCTGTGATATGTAGGGTTTTAGCGGGTAATTGAGACAGCTTAGCGTCGTGTGCTGGGCTAAAATTCGCAATATGGTTTATTAGCCTTCGTATCGGCAGCTCAATTAAACGCGAGACACAGTACCCGGTGAATGTACCAAGTAGTGATAATAGAAAAAGAAGACCTAAATCGGTTAATAGATAGCGACTCATCATCGTGTAAAGTCGTTCTTTGTCGTAATAATAACTTAAAAACCATTTCGCAGATGACATGGGGGTTGTCATGCGGAACCACGGCTTATTATTAGGCCCATTTTGAATATCTAACTCACACTTGTTCCCACATGGGTATTCTGGCGCTTTCAAAAGCGGGGCAAAACCTAACGCATCGGATGCGTAAATCACGTCGCCTTTTTGATCTTCTAACAATAATGAAAAACCGGGCAGATTCAGTGCGTCAATCGTCGCAAAACTTTGCAGTGACAAAGAGCCTTCGACAATCCCAGCCGAGACGCCATTTTCTTTAGTAATAGGGGCTGATATCGCAACGATAGGATCATCACCAAACCCCGTTCCCCGGAAAACGTCAGATAAATAAAGTTCGCCGCCTTCCATAGGGATACGAAAATAGGGCCGATATGACACGTTGGTCTTGTTGTTGATGAGCGCGATTTCCATCAAGTTTGGCGGATGCGCATGCTGTATTTCGCCTTCAGAATCTGTAATAAGAAAGGTCAAAAATTCTGGGTAATAGGTATGAAGTAATGACAGCTGATTGTCAGCCGCTGCGTTAAAATTAGGTTGAGCGTAGGGCATCGACAGCGATTTAGCGGACGACGCGATCGCGTTCTTGTGTAGCCGTATAAAATCTGAAAGTTGCTGTTCCAATACAGCAACCCGCTGTTTCATATATCCCTTAATTTGTTCTTCTTGTTGAGACTGATATAAGGATACCGAAAGATAAACCACCGTCATGGAAGCGACAAAAAAGCAGCCTGCAAAGAAGTAGCTGAACAAAAAGTGAAAGCTAACTTTTCCGGCCGGATCTTCAATGTTTCGTTCTATTCCGTTGCCCACAATGTAAGCAAAGTGCCCAGAGATTAAGCCAAACGCTCCGCTTACCCATGTAACCAATAAGCCGGAAAACATGACCGACGGCAAGTCTGAATCGTATACTGCGTGCTCTAACAATAGGATGGGTAAGAACACGAGTGTCCAGCTCCCCGCCCCTACTCTTAATACACGCTTTATTGACCCTTCATAGGCGAGAAAACTAATAACAATTGGCAAAAGAGTTAATGTTTCTTTGCCTATTACGCCATTATTACCTACCCATAAAGGTAGGCTGATAAGCACAGTAAGCGGTATAGCGTATCGGGAGGGAAATCGTAATGCGCCATAAATAGCGGCTCCCATGCCAAACGCTGCTATTCCAGTGCTATAAAACGGGGCTGAGAGTGAATTAAGCCCCGCACCGATGACACAGGTAATGAATAAGTGCAGCATCAAAGATGGAGAGAATGACAAATTAACCCTACTCACTTCATGCTCCCGATGCCAATACGATTAATGACTTGCCATGTAATCTAAGGTGAAGTTAGTTAACAGCTTCACACCAAGTTTCATACCAGAGTCGTCCACGTAGAATTCTGGCGTATGGTGCGCAGGACTATCTTCTTCAGACACGTTTAATGGTTTCCCACCAACCCACACGTAAAGACCAGGTATCTTTTCTTGGAAGAAAGAAAAGTCTTCTGCGCCCGTTACAGGTTTTGACAGCAATGTATTTTCTACACCAGCAGTTCGCTGCATAGTAGGCAACATTTGTTGGGTTAACGCTGGGTCGTTGTAGGTAATAGGGTAGTAATAGTCAAGCGGCAACGTAAGCTCAGCGTCAGCCCCCATACTTTGTGCAATCGCTTTTACTTTCCTAGGTAAGGCTTCGTAAATATGATCGCGCGCGGCTTTGTTAAGGGTACGTATTGTGCCGACCATTTCTACTTCGTTTGGAATAATATTAGAGCGATTACCACCATGGATAGACCCAATGGATACCACCGCCGCATCGTCAATAAGACGAAGCTCACGGCTTACGATAGTTTGGATAGACATAATCATCTGAGCAGCAGTGACAACAGGATCAACACTTTTCCATGGGTAAGCACCGTGCGCTTGTTTTCCATTAATTACAATTTTAAACGGGTCAACAGCTGCCATTGTGCCGCCGGCATTATATCGAACCGTTCCTACATCGGTGTTAGCACTGATATGGAGCCCGAAGATAACGTCAACATCGGGATTTTTTAACACCCCTTCTTTAACCATCACTTCTGCACCGCCTTTCTCACCAGCAGGTGCACCTTCTTCGGCAGGCTGGAAGATAAATTTCACTTTTCCTTTTAGCTCACTTTTAATGCCTGTAAGGATCTTCGCAGCCCCCATAAGCATAGCCATGTGCGTATCATGTCCACACGCATGCATAACGGGGACGTCTTTCCCGTTGTACTCACCCATTTGTGTTGAGCGATAAGACAAGTCACTTTGCTCTTTTACTGGTAACCCGTCCATGTCGGCTCTTAGTGCCACTACAGGGCCTGGCTTCCCAGAATCTAAAACGGCGACAACGCCTGTTCGTGCGACCCCTGTTTCTACTTCAAGCCCCAACGATGTGAGGTAATCAGCCACGTATTTAGCGGTATTAAACTCGCGGTTTGATAATTCAGGAAACTCATGAAAATGATGGCGCCAGGTAATGACATCTTTTTCTACATCTGATGCCAATGCCTCAACGTCGACTTGCGCGTGTGAAACAGATACCCATCCAATGAGGGCTAAAAAGAATATCGTCCGGTACATAGTATAATTTCCCTTGCGTGTCTTTAACCATTAAGAGTATTACAATTAGCGTGTAAACACATCATCAACCTAAGTTAAATTACACAAAATATTTGGAAAATTCGGCCTTTTAGACTTAAGTCTAAGTTGTTAACGGTAAGCGGTTTTTAACTGTAAACACCGTAAAATTAAAACGAAAAAGGCACCCGAAGGTGCCTTTTTTCTACTGTGTCTATTTTTAACTTTTTTGTCTTCGCATTGCATCAAAGAACTCATCGTTTGTCTTGGTCATTGACAACTTACTGATAAGGAATTCCATTGCGTCGATTTCAGACATTTCATGCACGATCTTTCGTAAGATCCACATTTTTTGCAACTCGTCTTGTTTGGTAAGAAGCTCTTCACGACGTGTACCAGAACGGTTAAAGTCGATAGCTGGGAAAACACGCTTTTCCGCAATTTTGCGGTTAAGGTGTAATTCCATGTTACCTGTACCTTTAAACTCTTCGTAGATAACTTCATCCATCTTAGAGCCAGTATCAATCAGTGCTGTTGCAATGATAGTTAAGCTACCACCTTCTTCAACGTTACGTGCCGCACCAAAGAAACGCTTTGGTTTATGCAGTGCGTTTGCATCAACACCACCGGTTAATACTTTACCTGACGACGGAATAACGGTGTTGTATGCACGGGCAAGACGGGTAATTGAATCAAGAAGGATAACCACATCTTTCTTATGCTCAACAAGACGCTTTGCTTTTTCAATTACCATTTCGGCAACTTGAACGTGGCGACTGGCCGGCTCATCAAACGTTGAGGCAACTACTTCACCTTGCACAAGACGGTGCATTTCAGTTACTTCTTCAGGACGTTCGTCGATGAGCAACACCATAAGCTCACACTCTGGGTGGTTTGCCGCGATAGACTGGGCGATATTCTGAAGTAATAAGGTTTTACCCGCTTTTGGTGGTGCAACGATAAGACCACGTTGACCTCTACCAATTGGCGACGCCAAGTCTAGTACACGGGCAGTAATATCTTCTGTTGACCCATTTCCACGTTCCATGCGCAAACGATCGTTTGCATGAAGCGGAGTAAGGTTTTCAAATAATATTTTATTTCGCGAGTTCTCTGGTTTATCAAAGTTTACTTCACGAATTTTTAGCAACGCAAAATAGCGCTCGCTGTCTTTAGGCGGTCTAATTTTTCCAGCGATGGTGTCACCCGTACGCAGATTGAACCTGCGGATTTGACTAGGTGATACATAAATATCGTCTGGACCAGCAAGATATGACGAGTCTGCTGAACGCAGAAAGCCAAAACCGTCCTGTAAAATTTCGAGTACCCCGTCACCGAAAATATCTTCGCCGCTTTTAGCATGCGTTTTCAGTATCGAGAAAATGATGTCTTGTTTTCTGGCTCTCGCCATGTTTTCCAGGCCCATTTCCTCGGCCAGGGCAACCAACTCGCTAATCGGTTTATTTTTTAATTCGGTTAAATTCATACTGGTGGGTCTTTGTGATTGAACTTCGTTTACAGGACTAATTGTCACTCTGTTCTAATTTAGATTTGATTATGCCCGGATACAGGCTAATAAGCAGAATGCAGCTCGGGTGAGCGCTGAAGGAAAAGTTAGCACTATATTTAACCAACGTCCAGCGTTTTAATGCGGAATTGTTAAATAAAATGAGGCTTGTCCTCAATACATGAGCTTCGATGCAAAGAGAGCGAAACAACGGGATAGAAGAAACAAAAAAGCCGGTGATGAACACCGGCCTTTTATTATTGAATCGCAAACTACAGATTTTCGTTTAAGAACTCAGTAAGTTGAGCTTTAGATAGCGCGCCAACCTTTGTTGCTGCTACGTTTCCATTTTTGAAAAGTAGAAGCGTTGGAATGCCACGAATACCATATTTAGGTGGAGTTTCGTTATTTTCATCGACATTCAACTTGCCAACTGTTAACTTGCCTTCAAACTCGTTCGCAACTTCCGCAAGGATTGGTGCGATCATTTTACAGGGGCCACACCACTCGGCCCAAAAGTCAACCAGCACAGGACCTTCAGCATTGATTACGTCAGCCTCGAATTTATCGTCAGATAACTGGATAATTTTGTCGCTCATTCTTTTCTCCATTATTGGTCTGTCGCTGATTTGTTTCAGCTTTACCATAAGTGTTATATAGAAACCGTTTTTAATGCAAGCACCGATAAGCTATAAGCTATGCCAACTCACTTAACAGATACTCATTTTTCCGACCTGCCGATTAATAGCAAGGTGGTTGACGCCTTGACGGCAGCTAATTTTTCGCATTGTACACCAATTCAAGCGTTGTCACTTCCTCCTTTATTAGAAGGCCTTGATATCGCGGGACAAGCCCAAACAGGTACAGGCAAAACCATCGCGTTCTTAGTTGCTACGTTTCACTATTTGCTTAGCAAAGCAGAAGATGACAATAGCAGCAACTCAAAAGGCGCGAATTCAGCCGGGCCCCGAGCCATTATTATGGCACCTACCCGAGAACTCGCGGTTCAAATCTATAACGACGCCAAATTGCTCAGTGAGCACACTGGCTTATCGCTCGGTTTGATCTATGGGGGCGAAGGCTACCAAAGTCAACGTGAAAGCCTAGAAGAAGGTGTAGATATTATTATCGGCACCACAGGGCGTATACTAGATTATTATAAACAGGATGTTTTCTCACTAAAGAATATTCAAGTGGCTGTACTTGATGAAGCGGATCGCATGTTCGATTTAGGCTTTATTAAAGATATTCGCTTTTTATTCCGCAGAATGCCACCGGCCTCAGAGCGACTAAGCATGCTGTTCTCAGCGACGCTAAGCTACCGAGTACAGGAATTGGCGTACGAGCACATGAACAACCCAACGCACGTTCAAGTGGCGCCAGAGCAAACGACGGCGAGCCGCGTTTCACAGGAACTTTTTTATCCGTCAGATGACGATAAAATGTTACTGCTTCTGACCTTGTTAGAAGAAGAATGGCCAGATAAAGCGATTGTATTTGCTAACACCAAGTACAGCTGCGAAAAGGTAACCGATTGGCTTACCGCAGATGGTCATCGCGTGGGTTTACTTAGTGGTGATGTACCACAAAAGAAACGCTTAGGGATTTTAGAAGACTTTACGAATGGTAAGTTGGATATTCTGGTTGCAACCGATGTTGCAGCACGAGGACTTCACATTGATGCCGTTACGCACGTTTTCAACTTTGACCTTCCCGACGACGCCGAAGATTATGTCCATCGTATTGGACGTACAGGTAGAGCTGGGCAAAGCGGTATCGCAATAAGTTTTGCATGTGAAAAGTATGCCATGAACTTGCCTGCGATAGAGCAATACATCAGCCAAACCATTCCCGTTACTGACTATGACAGAGCGGTATTACTTGATGATGTTAAAGCGCCTAGACCGAGAAGACGTACACCGAGCAATCGAAATACATCTCGCAGAGGGAATGGACGAGGTAGAGGTAAGCCACAGAATCGTGGTGGTAACAGATAAGAAATAAGTCATATGCAGGCAGAACTACAGCACAACGCACAAAACCACGGCGAATTTTATGCCGCCGTGGATTTAGGCTCTAACAGCTTTCACATGGTAGTGGTTCATGTTGTTAATGGTAGCGTCCAAATTATTGGAAAAGTTAAACAGAAAGTACGTTTAGCGGCTGGTCTTAACGACAAGATGGAACTTGATGAAGTAAGCATGGAACGTGGTTGGCAATGCCTGCAGCTTTTTTCAGAGCGATTGCAAGATGTACCGCCGTCAAATATTAAAGTAGTAGCGACCGCTACGCTTCGTCTCGCCACAAACTCTCATGTTTTCGTTAAACGTGCAGAAGAAATTTTAAAACATAAACTTGAAGTTATTAGCGGCGAAGAAGAAGCCCGCCAAATTTACCTCGGCGTCGCATATACGTCGGCCAATCAAGGCAACAGCCTAGTGATTGACATTGGTGGGGCCAGTACCGAAATTATTATTGGCAATGATATGCAGCCTATTCACTTAAAAAGTTTAGATATGGGTTGTGTCACGTTCATGGAACGTTATTTCCCACAAGGGCGTATCACCGACGATAACTTTACCCAAGCTAAGTCGGCAGCATGCGAACTATTACGTGCAGAAAAAGATGCTTTTCTTTGTTTTGACTGGGAAAACTGCTTAGGCGCCTCAGGCACGCCACAAGCCATCACTGAAATATTAGTAGCGCAAGGCATAAGCGATGCCATACGTTTAGACTATTTATACCACCTTCAGCAGCAGTGTATCGATTGCGCTTCAATAGATAACCTAAACATTGAAGGCCTTGAAGATAACCGTAAAGCCATTTTTCCCTCTGGTCTCGCCATTCTTATCAGCTTGTTTGAACAACTCAACATAAAGCATATGAATATCTCTGGCGGCGCGTTAAGAGAGGGTTTAATTTATGGCATGCTGGATAATATACAAGATAACGACAGACGTAAGCAGACACTGAATCAGACGATGGCGCGATATCATATCGATGCTGCGCACGCCAAGGCGGTAAAAGGCATTGCCACTTCAATGTGCCACCAGCTCTGTTCACAACAGCAAATTTGTCACTTAGATACTGAGGCAATTTTAGGTGCTGCAGCGATGCTCCATGAAACCGGCTTGCACATAGAGTATAAAAAGCATCATGAGCATGGCGCTTATATTCTTACTCATATAGATTTGCCCGGCTTTACAAAGCTTCAACGCACTGCGATACGCGATTTAGTAGCCTCACACCGCTTAGCCATACCTCAGCACACATTCGAACATTATCATGACGATTATCAGCCCATGCTTCGAGGGTTAATGCGAATTTTACGCGTTGCGGTGGTGTTAAGTTTACGACGTCAAAATAAGCACATTCCCGACGTGCAATTGCAGTGTGAGGGCGATAAATGGACGTTGATATTCCCTGATGGCTGGCTTAAATCGCACCCGTTAATCAATGCTGAACTTGCGAATGAAAGTTGGCTTCAACATAAAGCGGGCTGGGAACTTGTTTGCCACTAGGTGGGCGTAGTAGTTAGGCGCGCCTCACATTGCTTGGCGCGCACATTGACATTTTACCGTCTCTTCCGTTTACTTATGCTTCGCTAACAATGCCGCCGCTTTGGGCGCAAAGTACGTAAGAATACCGTTCGCCCCAGCACGTTTAAACGCTAACAACGATTCAAGTATCACTTCATCTTCTTTTAACCAACCGTTTGCAAACGCGGCTTGATGCATGGCGTATTCTCCACTGACCTGATAGGCAAAGGTGGGCACGCTAAACGTTTCTTTACAACGCCGTACGATATCAAGATAAGGCATACCTGGCTTAACCATAACCATATCTGCACCCTCTTGAATATCTAACGCGATTTCATGTAGTGCTTCATCAGAGTTTGCAGGGTCCATTTGATACGTTTTCTTGTTGCCCCCTTTGATATTGGCAGCAGAGCCGACAGCATCCCTAAAGGGGCCATAGTACGCCGACGCATATTTAGCCGAGTAGGCCATAATGCAGGTATTGATAAACCCCTTCTCTTCTAGCGCATGACGAATTGCACCAATTCGTCCGTCCATCATGTCAGACGGTGCGATGATATCTGCCCCCGCTTGCGCGTGCGACAATGCTTGTTTAATTAACACATCAACCGTTTCATCGTTCATCACATAGCCATCATCGTTAATGAGGCCGTCTTGCCCATGTGAAGTAAAAGGGTCCAGTGCTACATCTGACATTAACATAACATCAGGAAACGCTTGCTTTAATGCAGTAATAGCTTGCTGCGCTAATCCATTTGGGTTGTAAGCCTCTTTCGCACAATCGGTTTTATGCTCCATCGGCGTAACGGGAAAGAGTGCAAGAGTCTTTATACCAAGCGCAACCCACTGCTCTGCGGCTTCAAGCAATAGATCGATAGAGAGGCGTTCTACGCCTGGCATAGACGACACTGACTCGCGCTGCTGCGTGCCCGGTAGGACAAACACTGGGTAAATCAAGTCATCTACACTTAACTGGTTTTCTGAAACCAAACCTCGCAGGGCGTCATTAGCACGAAGGCGGCGCATACGCTGCGCGGGAAATGCTGGGGAGGTCATAAACTATCCTATAAATTCTTGATGTATTACGGTATTTCTACCAGACTCTTTCGCTTTGTATAGCAGTTCATCAGCAAACTTAAAGAGCGCTAATGCGTGCTCTTCATTTTTAATTATTGCCGTTGTTACACCAACGCTGATGCTAAGCGGTATATGGTGCCCATCAAATTCAACATCGAGGCTATCAATAGCGTGGCGCATTGCTTCTACTACGTGGGTTGCCCCGCTGAGTTCAGTGTTCGGGAGAATAAGTGCAAACTCTTCACCGCCAATGCGACATAGGTCATCGGATAAACGGTTAAGTTCTGACTGAAGGGCTTTACCCACGTGAATAAGGCACGCATCACCACCGGTATGACCGAAGGAATCATTAACTTGTTTGAAATGATCAATATCGATAACCGCAACGGACAATGGAGTTTGTTCTCGGCGGCTGCGGCGGCCTTCAGACTTTAACCGCTTATCAAAATGACGGCGATTATTCATTCCAGTTAGCGGGTCGATAGAGGTTAACCGTTCCAACTCATTATTTACTTCAGAAAGCTCTCTAAGCGTTATTTCTAACTCAAGAGTACGTTCTTCAACCTTATACTCCAAATCGTCCTGATAGCGTTTTTGCACCTCGAGTAAGCTTTCTTTTGCCGTATTCGCTTGTACCTCTTGTGCAAGTGCAAACTGTTGCGCTTTGATCAAATCATCTCGGCTATGGCTGTAGCTAATGGCTAATACAAACGCCAGGATTAACGTTTCAAGCGCGCCACCAATAACAAGTAAGCTATTCGAGCTTATTGATAAATCGATAAGCCCAACATTATCCAAACTTGCGCTCATTCCACTTATCAGCAAAAAGCCCCAGGCAATGGTGAAGTAACGTGCGACTGTCTCGCCCTTTATCGATAGCCATATGCCAATCGCAATAGTAAATAGCACGACGATAGCTAGCATCGCTAAGAATAGCTTGATAAGAATGCTATACGGTAAGATAAAACTAATAATAATGCCTACACCGAACGACCAACTCATTGCCTTGAGTATGCTATCGATACGCTTACTGTGCTTAACAATAGGCAATAAATTTCGCGTGAATATAGTGGCGAATAAAATCGTAGCATTAGCGAAAATTACTACAGCGCGTGTTTGGAACCACATTTGTTCAGACCATAGGTACGCATAGCCAAAACCGTGTAATGCCGCCAACGTTAGTGCAAGATTAAATACATAACCCGAGTAATAAATAAACGAACGCCGTTTCGTTGTTAGAAAAAGAAATACATTGTTAATGCCCATCGCGCACAGAAAACCAAAAAACAGCCCCATCATCAGGTTCTGTGTAGAGGTAAATTCAATGAACTCGGCTTCTTCCCACACCCTTATTGGCAAACGTATTGTGCCTGCGGTTTCTATTTTCACTAGCACGCGTTGTGACTGTGCACTTGAAGGAAGTGGGAACAATGGCTTTTCGTGTTTTATTGCGCGGTTTAAAAAGGGTGAAATATCACCCGCGCTGTAGGTGACCAATGGCGTAGTGCCCACGTTGCGATAAATGGCCACGTCTAACGTGTCCAACAAGGAATAATCGACCTCTAAAAGAAAGCGACTGCCTTGGCTTTCCGTGGGTGAGACCATGAAAGAGAACCAGTACGTGGCCTCACCCATCCCTAAATTGACCGGTGAATTTGTGGGCACCCACTGAGCTTCGGAATATAAAAACACGTCATCGAACGTGACGTTTTTATCTTCGGTAACGGTATATTTAAGCTGGGATACTCTGGAATGAATATTTTTTTCGGGTGAGAGGTTCAACGCAATAAATGTCAGCAGCACGACAGCAATTAATGTTGTAGCGATAAGCCCAACATCGTAGCTTTTAACAGTATCTGACTTTATAAACATTCGCGTTATCTCTGCAGTGAAAACAACTTACACGTATTGGCGTAACTACTCTCTTGCAAGGCTTGTGTACTTACCCCCATCAAATCACTTAGCTGCTCACCAATATGGGGGAGAAAAGCGGGTTCATTATTTCGCTTTCGCGGCTTTAGCGTTTTAGGATAAAGATAGGGCGCGTCAGTTTCAATAATGAGGCGTTCGAGGGGAAGGTGCGTTACAGCATCACGCAAATTTTGGCCTCTCTTTTCATCACAGACCCACCCCGTTATACCGATAAACAGCCCCATATCGATATACGACTTCATCTGCTCATGAGTACCTGTAAAACAATGTGCTATGCCTGCTTTCAAATGAGGTAACACCGGGCGCAAACAGGCCACCTGCTGCGTAAACGCATCACGTTCATGAAGATACACTGGCATTTGAAGCTCTACGGCGATAGCAAGCTGCGCGTTAAACACAGCAATCTGTGTGTCTTGTGGAGAAAAGTTGCGATTAAAATCAAGACCACATTCGCCAATGGCAACAACACCATCGTGTTGCGCCAATTGCCTCAAGCGTTTTAAATCGTCTTCGGTTACATCTTTGGCATTGTGCGGGTGCACACCAACGGTATAGCAACAGGCATCAGGGTAGCGCTCATATAATGCTTTTGCCGCATCCCACTCATTAGGGTGAGTGGTAATAATACAGAGCTTCTTGACGCCAGCATCCGTTGCACGCGAGATGACGTCATCAACATCAAACCTACTGTCGAGCAAATTAACGCCAGCATCAAACCAAGACATATTATTTAAGACGCTTCACTTTCATGCGCTTATTCAGCCCTTCTACGCTGAGGTAAAATGCACCAAGGACACCACGTTCAACCGTAACGTTTTGACCCTCTTTTATCTTAAGGTAGGTTTGGTCAGTCTGTTGCCATACCGTGCCATTATTAAATGTAATAACGTATTTATCGCGAAGGTTTTTAGTTAGGCTTGCAATTGATACCGCCATGTCAGCGTCTTTTTTGTCTAAGTCTTGTTTGTGCTCTAGACCAAACTCTGTGGCTGACTTCTGCTTCTTAGGCATGACGTCGGCGTTCGCCGCGGCGACAGGTCGCGTCGATGCTGTACGCTTCACCGGTGCGATAGCGCCTAACGAGGTTTGGGGTAAGCCAGCACTAACACCGTCATATTGATTCATTTGCTTGACGACTTTGTCGTAGCACATCAACCTTTTCAAGCTATTATCGGTTTGCTTACATCCATTCAGCGCTTCGCCGATAGTTTCAGCATTGGCTAGTGATGCACTAAGCGGTACGACGACTGCTAGCAAAAAAAACGCGCGTAACTTCATTACTTGTCCTTTATTTCTATTTTTGTTCGGTGGTAGTTTCTGTTTCATCTTCGTCATCTTCAGGCGCTTTTCTCACGTAGACTCCACCGATAATGACGCCCACTTCAAATAACAGCCACATGGGAATGGCCAGCAGTGTTTGAGAAATAACATCTGGTGGCGTTAGTAACATGCCCAATACAAATGCGCCAACAACAACAAACGGGCGTTTCGCGCGCAGTGATTTGGCATCCGTCACCCCTGTCCAACATAACAGGATAATGGCGATGGGTATTTCAAATGAGACGCCAAAAGCGAAGAACAGTTTCAATACGAAGTTTAAATAACTCGAGATATCTGTGCTTACCGTTACCCCTTCTGGCGCAACACTGGTAAAGAACGCAAATGCGAGCGGGAATACCACAAAATACGCAAACGCCATTCCAGCATAAAACAACAGCGTGCTGGATAGCAGTAACGGCGCAACTAGCTTTTTCTCATTTCGATAGAGGCCAGGCGCCACAAACCCCCACACTTGATAGAGCACATAAGGAATGGCAATAAAAAACGAGAGAACTAATGTTAGTTTAAATGGGGCGAAAAAGGGGGATGCCACATCGGTAGCAATCATGGTCGCATTTTCTGGCATAGCATCAAGCAATGGCATGGCCAACAGTTGGTAAAGGTCTTGCGCAAATGCTGCCAAGCACAAAAACACAACGAGCACGCTAAGCAACGCCTTCAAAATGCGACTGCGTAGTTCAATAAGATGAGAAATTAGATTATTTGTGTCAGACATTTATTGTTTTTTATAGGGTTCTTGAACTGACTCGGCTGCTTTTTTCAACTCTTCGACACTTTTTTCAAGGTCGGGAGAGAGGTTTTTAAGGCCTTGCTGTTCTGCTTTCTTCAAATTGTCGTGTAATTCATGTACGCGCAGTTGATGCTCAACTTCTTGCTTAAAGCCCGTTGCTACATTTCTTACACTTCGAACCGTTTTAATGGTGGAACGCATAGCCCCAGGCAAACGCTCGGGCCCCAATATGAGCAACGCAAGTACACCAATAACAAGGATTTCCCAAAAACCAATGTCAAACATTAGGATTTTTCTTTAACGTCGCTCTGGGCGTTTGTTGTGACAGTGTCCGACGGCGCTTTGTCTTCAACCTGTTTAGATTGTGCAAAATCAGCGTCTTTCTCTTTATCTTTGTCTTCTTCGTTAACCGCTTTTTTAAACCCTTTAATGGCTGAGCCTAAATCGCTGCCCATACCTTTTAAGCGCTTAGTCCCAAAAAGTAACACGACAATTACCAAAATAATTAGCAACTGCCAAACGCCAATACCACCCATAAATTTATCTCCCTTACGTCAGTAGTAACAGTATGCCACCCCCTGACATTGCTTTCACCTGAATATTTACACGAACGATTAATGATTGATATTTAATGAATACGGACGCATGCTATGCACTTCGTCAAAACGTCGATAAGATAAAGGATAATATCATTGATAAACAGAAGGTTATATACCGCATGATGCGAATCGTCTTCGTTGCGATGGTACTTCTTGTCCCATTTATCACCCATGCGGCACCGCCTGCCTCTGAGGCGAGCAGTACACAAAATACGGCTAACGACGCGACACCCCAAAAACAAAATGCGTGGTTTGACGTGTGGCAGCGTAGCTTCACCGACTCAATGGATTTTACCGTGAAACAGTTGGATGGGCTATTTATGGGAGAAAGCGACACGGCGATGTCTAATCAAGCGCGCGCTGAAGGCCGTGTGCAGCTTGCATGGGAGCCTCGCACAAGCATGTTATCTGACACAGACGTGCGCTTTCGAATTCGTGTTCAACTGCCGGCGCTGGAAGACCGTGTTGATTTACTGCTTAGCGATAATGAAGATGAAACCCAAGACAACACGATTCGTGCGGCACGTAATACCGACAATAATAATAGAGATCGCACCACCATTGCGCTGAGGTTTAGACCTGATCAAGACTCACATTATTCATTTCGTGTAGGCGCAGGCCGGCGGGACCAGCTTTACGTAAAAGCGCGTTATCGCGATGCAATTGCACTAAATACCAAGTGGGCCATGCTTTATGATAGCGAAATGTATTTTTACTCTCGCGATGGTTTAGGTGCTGAAGCCGGGGTTGCATTCCAATACGACCTAAGCAAAAAACATCTTTTTCGACAGAATAATCGTTTTTATTTCAGAGACGATACAAACGATTGGTTGTGGCGACACGAAATTCACCACCTTCACTCAGTGAATGAATACAACGCGATCATCCCGCATTTTCTGGTAGAAGGCCTCAGCCAGCCTAATTATCGCGTTGAAGAAATCTATTCAGGTGTGCGCTGGCGCAACAACACGCTGCGCGACTGGCTGTTTTTTGAGGTTGAGCCCTTTGTACTGTTATTACGCAGTGAAGATTTCAAACCTTCCTATGGCGTTGCGCTGAGGGTTGAAGCGTACTACGGAAGAGATACCTAGACTACTCTACGGCTCATAGACTAGGAATGGCACATTAGCATAGCCACAATAGTGCGTACGAAGCACTGCCGACTGCTCAGAAAGCTTGAGTATGTGAGATGTACCTTCATGTTTCCACGACACCTCTTTAGCACTTCGACACAATCTCATCGCTTGTTCGCGCCATACTCCGCCTACTTTTTTCTTCTTATCAGCAAGGCGCGGTGTTGCAATATCTTGTTCCGCTAAATCAATGCGAATTACCCCTTTATGAATTTCACCGTTACTGCCCGAAGGTATATAATTCGCCATGCCAGCAATAATACGTTTCGCTGTATCAGCTTGCCTTGTGTCTTCTATACGCCCTGCACTTAAATCCACAATAAACACGCCACCTTTACCTATTACACTAAAATTGATTATGCGTGATTCAGTTGCAGGCTCTACTAACAATGCTGTCGTTTCATCAACCCCAAAACCAAATTGCTGTTGGCTTTGCGCTGTTGCCGCAATAAGCCTTACTTCACGGTTGCGTTCTGAAAAGTGGGTGTCTAATAGTCCGTGCTGAAATAAGCCAAGTCCACCAGAAGGCTCAATTGTTACTGCATTTTCTACAAGACGATTTTCACAACCACTTTCATCTTCACAACGTTGGGAAACAGGCGGCACTGCAAACACTCCACTCGATAGTACCCCCTGTGAGTTGCCACTGGTTAGCATAGGTACAGGGCGACCGTTTGCAAAACCGCCAGCCTGTACGGCAGTGCCTGCACTTGTCCCCCCGACAATAATAGCGTCGGCACGCCACAGTCCTTGGAGTTTAGTCAGAAAAGTACTCGGTTTGCCTGTGGGAGTTTCAAGCGCAGCTAGGGTTTTACTTTGATCGCCACCGTTAAAAAATAACCCATCTAGATTGGACAGTGCCTCAAGCGCTAGTTTGTCGTTTTGGCACCATGCTCGCTGCTTTTGAGTGCGCTCAGGATACAAACGCGCTTTATCAAATAAGTTAAACTGCGCCCTGAAATACGATAGGTGATCGCACCCCTTGCCGCCTGTATCGCTCACAAATTTGGCGTACTGATACGCAGGTGTTAACGGTATCCATACGACATCTACATCTTCATTACTAAAGACTCCTGTATAGAAGTCTACTGCCTCAAACGGATCACGAGATGACGCAGTCACCACACCAATTCGCACTCGTCGCTCTACATTTTTGCTGTCATGCTTATCTTCTGCCGCATTCAAAAAGGCGCGATATACTGCAAGCGACGCTTCTTCTTTGGTATCCCCTAGTGATACTCGCTCTTTGAGTCGCTCGCCCTTTTCATTTGTCTGGGCAACCTCTAGTGAGTCTAATAATAAGAAATAACTCGAATCCGATAGACTGCGAATTTGGTCATTTGAAAAACCGGCATCATTTAAAGCGTCGAATAGTTCATTTTTCGTATATAGCGAACCGCCCTCACGCGAATAAATATCCGATAAAACTGCATACAAAATTTCATCAACTTCGCCAAACCTCGTACTATTTTTTTGGTATCGTCTGAGCGACGCTGTATTAACTTCATACAGGATGTCAGTTTTCGCGTTCATAAAAACGCGCGCTGACGTACAGTTTTCAATGGACATACTTGCGCAGGTTTTTAGTGCCCCACCCGCTAAGAGTAAATTGGGAGATGATAAGGAATAACTAGAAAAAACAGAGATGTAAAAAAATAAAATCATTTTTGAAAGTAATTTAACCGGCGCTTTCAAAATACCATTCATAACGTTTAAAAAGGTGGCTTTCATTTAGACCAACGACATATTTATTTGATTGACTTTTATTTACCGTAGTGTTAACTAATCATTAATGTCAACGGTTTCGTAAATACCGTCAAACACTATTTAGCCCTAACGAATTGCATAATTCGTCACAACACTGGTTTTACTCAATGATCAAGAAAGCTGCCAATTTAGGCAACTATCGCTATCAAAACTTTTACTTGTCGGAGTGGTTCGACGAGTAGCCTCTACGCCCTTCAATTAATTGAAGCGGCCTCGCTGCGCCATGCAGCAAATTTATTTCTAAACAAGTGTTGAATCGCGCGTAGAGCGGCATTAGACCGTGCGCGTTATGGGAATCATTATAATGAAAAAATCGACGTTACTTCGCAGTATCGGTGTGTCTGCTGGCACGCTAAGCTACCTATCTCTTTGTATTTCTAGTGCGGTATTCGCTCAAGAGCCGACGGACGAGGAAGAGACCGTTGAACGCATCCAGGTTACAGGGAGTAACATTCGCGGTGCCAATATGGAAGGTGCACAACCACTCACCGTACTAACCTCTGAAGACATTGCTCGCACTGGCGCATCAACCATTTCCGAACTTATGCGCACAGTTACGCAGGCTCGCGGTGGTGTGGGTACGTTTGACACGACACAAAGTGGGGCGACTTCAACTTCAACCCCACCAGGGCAAGCCGCAGCCTCTTTGCGTGGTATTGGGCCATCGTCCACACTAACCTTGGTAAATGGCCGTCGTATTGCTGCTAGCTCGTTTGCCGCTGGGACAGAAAACTTTGTTGATATAAACAGCATTCCAGCGTCAGCGGTCGAGCGCGTAGAGATTCTTGCGACCGGTGCCTCTGCGATTTATGGTGCTGACGCCGTAGCGGGGGTTATTAACTATATTCTAAAAGACGATTATGAAGGCCTTGAACTGTCGACTAATTACGAAAACACCGCCAACAGTAATGATCACGGCGCACTGAACTTTCAAATGTTATGGGGTAAGAATTTTGAAAACAGTAACCTCACTGCTTTCGTCGATTATTACGACAGACAAGCGATTCGAGCGACTGACTTTTCTCAAACCCGCGATCCTATTTTACAAAGCAGCTATTCTTACTTAGCCAAAGGCCAACCGAATGTATTTTTTAATAGTGCGATAGATGGCAATGAAATGCCTGCGCCAAACTGTGCTGATGAGTTAACGATCACTGAGTTTGGCGAAGAAATATGCGCTTACTATGCTAACGAGGATGACTATTTTGAAACCCCACTTGAGACCCTCTCTGGCGGTTTCACTTACACCTATCAGGGTAACAACTTAACATGGCGTACAGACCTATTGGCGTCGCACACCGAATCAACCTCGTTTTCAACACCTTCACCTATCAATCAAGTTAACGATGAAGACGGCGCGTGGATAGGCATTGACGCACTTGATGTGCTTGATGAAGCAAGTAGAAACAGTATCCGTAACAACTTGTACGTTGACCCCTTCGATACTGTGGCCGGTCGCGTGCTTGATGGGTTTCAGTATGACGCGCGATTTACGTCGCCGCGTACCGTTGAAATTGAAACTGATGCTATTAGGCTAGTTACCTCGGTACTAGGTTATTTTGGCGAGTGGGAATGGGAAGCCGGCGCGCTTTATTCTCGCAGTGAATCAAAGCAGGTCGCGACACAAGGCATTTACAATCGCTATTTATATACTGCAGCTACCCATGGCGAACTGTGCGCTAATGGTGAGTTAGCACAGTATAACAGTGGTGATGACAGCTTAATTTGTGCCGGCAGCAGCCTACTCCCTGCTTACAACCCTTTTTTAGTAGGCGATGCACAAAATGAAACCACTTTAGCCCTTACACAGGCTCGTCCAACTCGCGATGGTACCAGCGAGGTATTTGGACTTGATGCGAAAATAAATGGCGAAATCGCACAGTTCAATGGCAACGCTATTTTGCTTGCAGCGGGTGTTGAGTTTAGACGCGAAGAAATTACCGATATGCCTTCCCTCGATTCACAAGCCCGTGCGGAAAACGATTTTCTCGTCGATGTATTTGGCTTCGGTTCAAGTGCATCCGCTGCTGATAGAAATCAGATGGGTATTTTTACCGAAGTGTTTGTTCCCGTGACAGACCAGCTGGATATTAGCCTTGCAGGTCGCTTTGACGATTACAATGACTTCGGTAGTACCTTCAACCCTAAAGTGGGCTTTACCTATCGACCACTCGATAATTTAGTATTTCGTGGCTCGTGGTCTACTGCGTTTAGAGCACCATCATTAACCCAGGCTGGCGTACAGTTGCGTACAACCCGTGCATCGTTTGACTGCAGCGTAAATAGTACGGTTGCCGATTTATATTGCGAAGGCCAGGGTACGGTGCGAGGAAACAACGTGCTTGAGTTAGGAAATCCGGCACTGCGCGCCGAAGAGTCTGAAACGTACTCGTTTGGCTTTGCCTACAGCCCAACTGACGAAACGCATATCACAGTAGATTACTGGACATTCGACCACGAAGACATTGTTGATACCAACATGACAGGCGTGCTCAACCAAGCAATGACCAACGCTTCACTGCGCCATTGCGGTGTGCTTGATGAAGGTGAAATTGGCATCTCCTATTTAGAAGACTTGTGCTTAGTCACTGATAGTCAAGGCAACACCATTGAGGATAGCGGTGCGAACCTTACTGAAATTTTAGATGCTTGGGTAGCCTTTGATGATCCCCGTTTTGCAGAACTGCCGTTATTTAGAGACCACATTTTGTTGCTAGACAATACAGGTACTCAGAAGCTTGAAGGTATCGATTGGAATATTACACACGACATTAATTTGTCTCGAGGTAGGGTCGAACTGGGCTTGTCAGGCACGCATTATCTTACCTACGATCGTAACAGACCAGGTTCAGATGAAATAGAATCACTAGCAGGTACTTTTTTGTATCCGGAAACAGTGGCTACCGCAGAGCTCTTCTACGTTGAAGAAGATTGGTATGTTGGTGCTTACGTCTTCTATACTGGCAGTTACAATGATGACATTATCCGCTTGCGAGCAAGGGAAATAGACGAGCTTATTGATATTGGTGCGATTACCGAAGAAAACCAAGAAAGAGATGTCAGCAGTTGGACTACCGTCACGCTTAGCGCAGGCTATTACTTTGACAATGCCGATATTAGGTTGACTATAGACAACCTGTTTGACCGCGATGCACCAACCGCATATGGCTCTGGACGAGGCTTCGACGCGTACAACCACGACCCATATGGTACACGCTATACGCTTGCGTTTAGTTATTATTTTCACTAAGTGATACAGCGGGGGCGTAATGCCTCCCTATCATTCACGGAGGTCAGTTTGCAACATCCACCTTCAACATCGCGCATGCCAGACGCTTTTGTCATTTTGTTTTTTGTCATCCTCATTGCAGGCGTTGTGTCGTGGCTTGTACCCGCAGGTTCATTTGATACAAAAGACATCATCACATCCTCTGGTGATATAAAAACGGTACTCGATGCCGACAGTTTTACCTATAGCGACACGCGCCATGGGTTTATACTTTTCGATGGTTCTGGCAATACAACAGGTATTACAAACTATGCCTTCGACGGTATGGTCTCAGGCGATAAATGGGGCGCTGCGATAGGCGTTATTGCTTTTATTCTTATTGTAGGTGGCGCCTTTGGTATTGTCATGCAAACAGGGGCTATTAATAATGGCATTATGGCGTTAATCACTCGCTTTCAACACGCCGATAATTTACTGCTGCCCGCGTTATTTCTGTTATTTTCACTGGGCGGTGCAGTGTTCGGCATGGGTGAGGAAGCCATCGCGTTTTGCATTGTTTTGGTTCCCTTAATGACCGCAATGGGCTACGACGGGATTATGGCTGTTTTAGTGACCTACGTGGCTACGCAAATCGGTTTTGCCACCAGCTGGATGAACCCTTTTTCTGTTGCTATTGCACAAGGTATTGCCGATGTTCCTCTGATGTCGGGGCAAGGCTTTCGCATTGTCACTTGGTCGATATTTACGGTCGCTGGCTTACTCTTTACACTGCGCTACGCAAAAAGGATAAAGCAGCAAGGGGCGTGCAATTCTGGAGTACACAATGACCCGCAAACCGATAGCGTTCCACTTCGTACTCAGGCAGCTACGGTTGATACTGCAGTAACCACGTTTACCGCAACGGATAAAGTTATTCTTGCTGCATTTTTTGCCTATATTATTTGGGTGATGTGGGGTGTTATAGTTCACGCCTATTACATTCCACAAATTGCATCGCAATTTTTTTGTATGGGAATTACTGTAGGGTTCATTGCTTGGCTGGGTGGACGTATGCGAATGAACGATATTAGTGCGGCTTTTGTTAGCGGCGCGCAATCGTTACTGCCTGCGGCACTGATTGTAGGTATGGCAAAGGGTATCGTATTGGTATTGGGAGGCGATGACGTCACCACGCCCTCGGTACTTAACACTTTATTGCATCATACTGGCAGCGCTCTTGCGCATACTGGATCAGTAATGAGCGCTTGGTTGATGTTGGTGTTTCAGAGTATTTTTAATTTCTTTATTGCCTCAGGCTCGGGGCAAGCAGCTATCACCATGCCGTTAATGGCACCGTTATCGGACTTAGTTGGCGTGACCCGACAAGTTGCGGTCTTAGCATTTCAACTAGGCGATGGCTTAACGAACCTCATTGTTCCGACGTCAGCGTCACTCATTGGATGCTTAGGTGTCGCTGGTGTAAGTTGGACAACATGGGTAAAATTTATCGCTACATTTTGCGGTTGCCTTTTTTTGCTTGCATCACTCACTGTTATTACAGCCGTTCTTATAGGTTTATCTTAATGCTCACGTTGATTAAAAATGTAGAATGTTATGCACCTGCTCCGCAGGGGTCTGTAGATATTCTTATCGCCAACAATGTAATTGCTCATATCGCACCTGACATCAAGCTATCCTCGTCGCTTGTAAAGGTTATTGATGGAAGTAACCTCATCGCTATCCCAGGCTTAGTAGATAGCTTAGTGCATATCTCTGGCGGTGGTGGTGAGGGTGGGTTTCATACTCGCACACCTCAAATGTCGTTAACCGATGCGACGTTGCATGGCGTAACTACCGTAATTGGCGCACTAGGTACCGATGCTACCACCCGCACATTGCCAGACCTAATTGCCAAGGCCAAAGGTTTGAGTATTGAGGGCATTAGTGCGTATTGCTATACCGGCTCTTATCACTTACCAGCTCGAACGATTACCGGCAATGTCACCGATGATATTGTGCTTATTGATACCATGATTGGCGTGGGTGAAGTGGCGATTGCCGACCACAGGGCCGCTGAACCTTCGGTTCAGGCGCTGGCTAATGTCGCTGCGCAAGCCCGGACTGGCGGTATGATTTCAGGCAAAGCTGGGATTGTTTACATTCATACTGGTGACGGAAAACGTCAGCTCTCACTTTTGCATGAAATTGTTGATACAACGGACATACCCGCACATCAATTTTATCCCACACACATTAACAGAAACCAAGATTTACTAAACGCCGGCATTGCATGGACGCAAAGCGGTGGCGTTATTGATATGACCACGAGCACCAATGAGCAGTTTATCGAAGAAGGCGAAATTCCGGCAGCTGATGCCATTGCATATTGTTTAGAAAGTGGTGTTGCGGCAGATCAGCTGAGTATGAGCTCAGATGGCAACGCTAGCCTTCCTGTGTTTGACAGCAGAGGAAGGCTCGTTGGTTTAGAAGTTGGTAAAGTAGGTAGTTTGTTCGACGCGTTCAAAGCGCTTGTTTTACAGCACAATACATCACTAGAAGATGCCATAAAAGTAGTGAGCAGCACACCAGCGAGCATGCTTAAGCTTCATCAAAAAGGCAAACTAGAAAAAGCATGTGACGCAGACATTGTGCTGTGTAAAAAGGCAACGTTAGATATTGTTCATGTCATCGCGAAAGGTAAACATGTCGTTGAGAACGGTAACGCTATTGTTAAAGGGATGTTTGAGTAGCCACTAGGTTAAAGATTAAAAAAGGGCGTAAAACGCCCTTTTTTAGTTAGCAGTATAACGATTATGGACGAAGCGCTCTGTCGCCTCTAGCCAAGCCACACACGCCGGTACGAGATGATTCGATAATCTCTGCACACTGCCCCATTGTTGTAGCAAATGCATCGAGCTTATCACTGGTACCGGTAAGTTCGATGGTGTAGTTATTTGCATTCACGTCTAAAATACGGGCACGAAAAATATCCGCATTGCGCTTCACTTCCGCTCTAACAGACTCGGTACGGGTAGCAACTTTAATAAGCATTAACTCTCGTTCGATATGCGCGCCTTCGGTCAAATCAACCACTTTAAGCACATCTATAAGCTTGTTTACCTGCTTAGTAATTTGCTCGATGACCTTGTCGTCACCGTGGGTAATAATTGTTAAGCGCGACAAGCTAGCATCATCAGTCGGTGCTACACAAAGCGAGTCTACGTTGTAACCACGCTGCGAAAATACGCCTACAATACGAGATAATGCGCCCGGGGCGTTTTCCATTAATACTGAAATAATACGTTTCATCAGGTTCGCTCCGTCTTGCTCAAGCGCATATCGTCCATTGCGCCGTACTTAATTTGCATTGGATATACATGTTCATTTTGATCAACCGCAATGTCCATAAACACGAGGCGATCGGTGTAGCTAAAGCATTTTTCCATCGCGGCATCAAGCTCATCTAACTTATCTACTTTTATACCCACATGACCATACGCTTCGGCCAACTTCACGAAGTCAGGCATTGAGTCCATATAAGAATGCGAATGGCGCCCCTTATAAATCATATCTTGCCACTGTCGAACCATACCCAATGCACGGTTATTCAGCGTTATGATTTTAATTGGTAGATTATACTGTAAGCATGTAGACAGCTCTTGAATATTCATTTGAATACTGCCATCACCGGTTACCACTACAGATGTTGATTTAGGGTGTGCAACCTGCACGCCCATCGCAGCAGGCAAGCCAAAGCCCATAGTCCCAAGACCACCGGAATTAATCCATTGACGTGGTTTGTCATAGGCATAATAAAGCGCGGCAAACATTTGGTGCTGGCCTACGTCTGAGCTGATATACGCTTTTCCGTCGGTATGTTTATATAAGGCTTCAATAACACGTTGCGGTTTAATAACCTCTTCGCCTTGGTCGTAGTTTAAGCATTGGCGAGCACGCCATGTATTAACTTGCTGCCACCAGTCGCTTAATTTCTCTTTCTGACCCGATAGATCGTGTTTATCAACGTGACTTAAGATTTGATCTAACACTTTATCGACTGAGCCAACAACAGGGATATGCGCATTCACCGTTTTTGAAATAGACGCAGGGTCTATATCAACATGAATAATATCTGCGTGCGGACAAAACTTATCTACATTGTTAGTAACACGGTCGTCAAAGCGTGCGCCAAGCGCAATAATACAATCGGCATTGTGCATGCTTTTATTTGCTTCGAGCGTACCATGCATGCCTAGCATACCAATGAATTGTTCATGGGTACCAGGCATTGCCCCTAAGCCCATTAAGGTGCACGTTACGGGTGCATTCAGCTTTTCAGCAAGCTCAATAACTTTCAATGATGCGTCACTTAAGACTGCGCCACCACCAACGTAAAGCACCGGACGTTCTGCTTTAAGTAAAGCGGTTACCGCTTTCTTAATTTGCTTAGGGTGCCCTTTTTCTGTTGGGTTGTATGAACGCATAGTGACATCGCTGGGGTAAACGTAAGGATGTTCTTCGGCTACATTCACAATGTCTTTGGGAAGGTCTACAACGACCGGGCCTGGTCGCCCTGTGTTGGCAATATAATATGCCTTTGCAATCGCTTCAGGAATATCAACAGCACGTTTTACCAAGAAGCTGTGCTTCACGATAGGGCGAGAACACCCTACCATATCGGTTTCTTGAAACGCGTCTTCACCAATATGTTTAGAAGGTACCTGACCTGACAGTATCACCATTGGGATAGAGTCCATGTAGGCGGTCGCAATACCTGTGATAGTGTTGGTTGCGCCAGGACCTGAAGTGACGAGTACTGTGCCGGTTTTACCTGTTGAACGTGCATAACCATCCGCCATATGTGCGGCTGCCTGTTCATGACGTACGAGGACGTGTTTGACATCATCTTGCGCAAATAGTGCGTCATAAATGTCTAATACGGCACCACCTGGGTAACCGAACACGTGTGTCACTCCTACATCTTTTAGCGCTTCTACCACCATGGCTGCGCCCGACATCATTTTCACAGTACTTTCTCCTGTAATAGGTTGGGGTTTGTCAGCGTACGTTGACGATGAATGGACTATAACGAAGCTAGTAGGAAGATAAAACAACAAAACGCACAAAAGTGAGATATATATCCCAATAATCGATATAATTAGGATGAAAGTTTCGTTTTGCTTAATTTAAACACATATATTAGGATGAATTTTTACATTGAGTTAACAATTCAATCGTCATCTATCTCAATGTCTAAATCGCTATTATCATCAATATCGTCATCGCCAACCTCTTCCACTATCGGACGCTTAGAACCGTAAATACTTGCCGCTTTTGGCCTATTGATTCGTGCTTGGTATTTAAGCCATGCTTTTTCTTGAGGCGTTGAAGGCGCTCTGTGCCCTAAAGCCGACTCTAAGTACATTTGTTCTTCGTCGTTCTCTGGCGAAATTTTGCCATCGACTAAGGCTGCGAAAACGCTGCCATGAGACTGTAATAGTTTACTTTCTGAAATAGAAAAGTCGCCGGAACGAGCAAAACCATACGGATAATGTTTGCTATCGGAAAACGGTCTACTAATAACCTGCTGCCGAGTTAATGTTGTCATCTTAACCTCTTGCTAAACGAATTGCTGTTAAAAAATACGTAACACAGCGCTTGTACGAAATAGACTTCATATTGGCTGTGATAATGACATCACAGATTATGTTTAGTTGGGTTTTGAAAAGGTGTCAAACACAAAGTTGGCAGTCGCAAAAACTTAATATTGAGCAGTGTGGATAAGACAGTAAAAAGGCCACATAGCGACCTTTTTGAGAGAAGATATAGTGAGCGTTGTCTAGCGTTTTTCACTTACCCACACTGTAATGGTACCGTCAACAACCACTACACCATCTTGGTTATAGGCTTTAACAGGAATGGGAAGATCACCCGGCTTCCATGCATCGCTCGGCACTTCGGCGACACAACGAATATCAGAGTCTGCTTTCGCAGGATACTTCACTTCCATACCCTTCGGTATCCAGCGCAAATGCTTAGGAATAGACGCTTCACACATAAAGCCCATTGCCATTTCAAGCCCGTTGCAGATGGCAATAACGTGGACTGTACCAATATGGTTTTGCACTGCCTTATGCTTTTTTATCTCAACTTCACAGTAGTTGGGGCGCACATCGGTAATAACAGGCGACACGGTGGAGAAGTAAGGTGCTCGACGAGAGGAGTACCAGCTAAATAGTTTCTTCCCAAAAGGTAGCTTCACAAATTTGTTATAAGTATTGAGTACATAGTTGTTAGACATATTGATCCTAGAAACGGCGTAACCCTCTTAGCTTATGCAAAAAACATCTGACCGCGAGGAAAATGCAATCTGGTTAGACCAGTAAGAGTAGCGATAGATGAACGTAAAATCAATTGCGGTAAACACAAAAAAGGCGGTCAATCATGACCGCCTTTTATCTTTATCCTAATGCGATAGACGTATTAGTTGAATTGCATATCAAAACCAACGAAATAGAAACGCCCACGGGCACTTGCTGGGTAAGCAAAGTTCGTCAGGAATGGTTCTTCATTGGTAATGTTTTTCACGCCACCATATACACGTACAATTTCTGTCGCATTGTAAGCAAAACTAATGTCGTGCTGCCAAAACTCATCCATGACTACAGAATCATCATAGTCGCCACGCTCGTAGTCTTCGATTTCAACAAAAGAAACAAGCTGCTCATCCATGTACTGGGTTTGCCATGCAATTTGTAAATCGCCCCATTTCCAGCCTAGGTTGATGTTTCCTGCGAGCTCTGGACGATTCACTTCACCAAGCTCTGGGTTTACTTCGCTTAAATCGTTTGGATTAGTATACAAATCTAATTTGTTTACTCGTGTACCAGAGATCTTTGTTGTAAAGGCGTGATCTTCTATCTCGAAGTCATAACCAATGCTGAAGTCGACCCCTGCAGTTTCTGTCCTTGCGAAGTTTACTTGCGTTGAGCGTAAGAAGTTTAAACCGCCAAACTGTGGCGAATTGCTGTCTGTGTTTCGAGTGAACAGAGAACAGAAATTCTCATTTAAATCCTCTCCGACATAACAACCATTTACGATATCGTTTGAGCTTACAGCACTAATCGCTGACTCAATTTCAATGCTCCAGTAATCAGCCGTTAAAGAGAACCCTTCAAGCCAACTAGATTGATAAACAAAACCAATCGTTGTGGTATCTGCAGTTTCTTCTTGTAACTCAGCGTTACCACCGGTTACACCAGGGAACGCCGCTGAAAGTGGGTCAGTATAGGTATACTCTCCTGCATCGTTGAACGGATTAAACCCGATTGACTGAAGGTCTGCCACGCAGTTTGCTTGGATTTGATCGGCCGCAGCAGGATCGTTGCCTCTGATACCAGAGATAACACTTGCATTACACGGGTCTGTTGGACGGAACGTGGTACCCACTTCCGGGCCAAACAATTCGGTAATATTGGGGGCACGTACTGCTTGTGATTGCGATAAACGAATCATAAGGTCTGTGTGCGGCGCATAAAGTACGTTAGCACGCCATGTTGTAGTATCGCCAATTGTTGAGTAATCAGAGTAACGCGCGGCAAGGTCGACCGATAGTTCCTCAGCAAATTCTTCGGCAACAATTAATGGAATTGATAACTCCATAAAGACTTCACTTACATCAAATTTACCAGTTTCGTTGGCCGTTTTGATAGAAGGTTGGAAAACCAATGAGTTATTCGTTGAGTAATCTGATACCAGTGTGCCTGCTTGATATTGTGACCCTTGCGGAATAATACCGAGCTGCCAATCGTCAAAAATAGCTTCAGACTTTTCTTCTCTATACTCACCGCCTACGGCAAATGAGACTGGGCCATATGGCAGTTCGAAGTAATCTGCAGAGTCACCCGCAATTGAACCGCTCACTACAAACTGTTCAATTGTCGTTTTCGAATAGCTGTCTTGCGTAACCCAGTCAACCGCTTCTTGCGAAATGCCTGCTGCGCCAGACCAAATATTTAATGGTACACAACTGCCATCGCCAGGCGTAAATGAGAAATAGCCTGGGTCGTACACGGGAATATTAAATGCTGTCGTGACCTGAGGGGTATTTGCATCTAGGTTTACACGACAATTTGCTGCTCCCGTTGATGGGTCTGTTACTGCGTCAATTGCAGAGAAGAAACGATCTACGACAACAATATTTTCTGTGCCTTGTTGTTCAAACTCAAATTGACCGTAGTTTGCTGATAGGTTGTATTCCCAATCGTTTTCAAAGAAGCCTTCTATCCCGATAACACCGCGCACCGTTGTACGCTCGTTATCAATCTTACCTTGGCCTATACCGATAGGATCGGCTGTAATCGCTACACCGCCAAGTTCAGTTGCTAGCGGTTGGATGAATGCCGGCAAATAGGGGTTGTCAGGCGCACCGAATAATAAGTCCCAATATGATGTAGGTTGACTCTCATTCTCTGTTGTTTGCACAACATATTTAAGCTCGCCATACACTGTCATATCGTCGTTTAGATCATAATGCCCAAGCAGGTTGACTGACACTTTATCGTTAGGGGTGATTAAATAGCCGCGCGGTTGTTGGATGGTATTATATGAATCGCCACCAAACCCTTCAAAGTTGCCCGATACTAAGCCATCTTGAATAGGACGATAAGAGCCATCTTCTGTTACATTCCAGCACCCACCTAACACACCGAAAGACGCTGCGCCAAATGAACTGTTATAGCCAGAAAAAGAGTCTAAACAGTCAGGGGTGCCGTTGCCGTCTAAGTCGATGTTAGTTGCTGGGTCAAACCCTGCAAATGTGTAAGGGTTTCCAGGAATGATGTATCCGTATCCTGACGTGAATGGGAATGTTCTGTAAGGCAATACGGCGCGTGGAGGAGCGGTTGACGCACGATTAAATAGCGCTAACTCTGCTTCTGTAAGCGTCGGCGTGGTTCCGAACGTGTCGATATAATTAGCGATAAACGCTTCTTGGCTTGGAATAGACAAACCAAAATTAAACAACCCTGTATTGTCATAATTGTAGTATTGAGAAAGGTTAGGCGTGCCTGCACCTAAGTCACCTTGTTGGAATCGTAACGCTGGGTTAGTCCAATCTCGTGCTGAACCAATAATTAAACCATTGTCGCGCTCGCTTACACGTAAGCCTTCATCTCGTTGATACTCGACATTGATTGCAAAGTTACCTTTATCATCATCAAAGTTTGTACCATATAGCGCAGACAAGCTGATTTGCTCACCGTCACCTTCAGATGAGATACCTGTGTTTACGTCAACTTCAAACCCTTCGTAATCGTCACGAAGTATAAAGTTAACTACACCGGTTACCGCATCAGCGCCGTATACTGCCGAGGCGCCGCCCGTTAGTACTTCTACCGACTTAATAAGTTTAACTGGAATAGAGCCTACATCTACCGCAGCAGAACCTGCAACACCACCAACGTGACGGCGGCCGTTAACTAAGGTTAACGTGCGGTTCGACCCCAGCCCACGTAAATTTAAAATATTAGCACCATCTGCGAAACCAGAATCTATCGAGCTTTCCGCAGTGGTAGAGGAGAAAAGCGCGGGAATATCGTTTATTACGTCAGTAACAGAGAACTCACCAGACAATTGAATATCTTCTTCAGATATAGCTTGAACAGGTGATGGCGATGCTAGATTAGGATCTCGAGCGATTCTCGACCCTGTAACCACGACTTTTTCCACATCCTTTTCTTCTATCACAGGCTCTTCCTGAGCTTGCACTACTGAAGCGTTTAGCGTTAACGCTGAGGCGACAGCGAATGCTAAAGCTGATACGTTGTAACGCTTTGGTGAATCAAAAACCATGTGTGTTTCTCCGAGTGATACTAATATTATGCTCTCGCCTCACTTTTCTTACTGAAAGTGTTTGATGGCGTTGAGTTGTTTTTATTTTTATGGTGTAAAACTGCAAGCTTTGTGCCCGGTTTGGCAACCGAAATACATTACGTCAGCGCAAAAGAGCGCGAATTATGCATATTTATTCACAAAAATCCATTTAATATTCCCTACTATTAAACGTTTCGTCATTTATTGCACAAACCTTGTGAAATTTTAGAACAAAATATCGTTTTTAGCCTAATTTGCACCAATATCATTCACCTAGCGCACCACTTTGAACCAATTAGCCTTAATCGGTGGGTGAATAATCTTTAATAGCGATGATGAACGGGCTGGATATTTTCAGCAGTAACGGAGATAAGAATTGATGGGGTAGCTGTACTATTACTAATGAAGTTAGTTTGTATATGTGATGAAGAATTTGGAGCGGGAAACGAGATTCGGTAATTCGTTGTGAAGCAATGGCCGACACTCGGTCGCGGGCCCACTGGGGTCGCTGTACTATTACTAATGAAGTTAGTTTGTATATGTGATGAAGAATTTGGAGCGGGAAACGAGATTCGAACTCGCGACCCCGACCTTGGCAAGGTCGTGCTCTACCAACTGAGCTATTCCCGCATAGAGTCGATGCTGTCGCATCTTTTGGATACTGACTCACGTTTTATCGTAAGTTAAATTTGGAGCGGGAAACGAGATTTGCCAACTGGCCGACACTCGGTCGTGACCCCTCGGGGTCGCGTTTTCACACTCACTAACTCACGTTTTTACACTAAAGTTAGATTTAAATTTGGAGCGGGAAACGAGATTCGAACTCGCGACCCCGACCTTGGCAAGGTCGTGCTCTACCAACTGAGCTATTCCCGCAACAAAAAGGCACTTCGTTTGAAGTGGTGCGCATTTTACAAAAATTTTGGTGTAACGCAACCTTTAATTGTGTTTTTTTGGCACCTAGGCGCTCATTCGACTAAATCGTAAACACTTTTTCTCTGTAATACCGCATTTCTTCGATAGACTCACGAATATCGTCAAGCGCCAAATGCACACCTTTTTTGTTAAACCCGTCGAGTACTTCTGGTTTCCAGCGTCTTGCAAGCTCTTTTATCGTGCTTACATCAATACTTCGGTAATGGAAGTAATCTTCCAGTTCAGGCATATATTTCACCATAAACCGTCTATCTTGACCTATAGTGTTGCCGCAAAGTGGTGACTTCCCTTTGCCAACCCATTGTTCAAGAAACGCCATGGTTTGCTGTGCCGCGTCGCTTTCATTTATCGAACTGGCTCGACAGCGGTCCGTTAATCCGGTTTCACCATGTACACGAGTGCACCACTCATCCATGTTATCAAGCACCGAATCAGGCTGATGAACTGCAATAACAGGGCCTTCAGCCAAAATATTAAGTTGCGGGTCGGTGACTATCGTTGCAATTTCCATTATCACGCAGGTTTCAGGATCGAGCCCGGTCATTTCCATATCAATCCACACAAGATTATTGTCGTTCTTACTCATATTATTCCTCTTGTCATTGAAGCATGGCAACCATGCTCTACAAACGTTATTATTACCTTAGTATACGTGAACTAGAAAAGAATCGTGGCGAAAAAACCAAAACTTACACACAGACAAAAACGCCAAGTTGCCGCAAATAGAAACAAGCGACTTCAGGGTAAAAATGGCGAACCTGCTAAGAACAAGCTGGATGAAAGCAGCCTTGAGAGTGGAACCGTTATTGGTCGGTTCGGCAAACATGCCGATGTAGAAGATGTCAATGGCGAGGTATCACGCTGTCATATTCGTAGAACCATCGATTCTGTGGTGTGTGGCGACAAGGTGTTTTATAGCAAAGGCGATACGGCTGATGCAGGCAGTGGCATTGGTGTTAGTGGCGTTATTGAAATTGTAAAAGACCGTCACTCGGTATTAACGCGACCAGATTTTTACGACGGTATTAAACCTATCGCCGCAAACATCGACCGTATCATTGTCGTTAGCGCCATTCTGCCTTCGTTGTCGACGAATATAATCGACCGTTATCTTGTTGCTTGCGAAGATATTGGCATTACCCCTTTGATTGTTCTGAACAAAGTTGAGTTACTTAGTGATGATGAAAAAGCCGTTGTTGATGAACAGCTGATAACATACACAAATCTTGGATACGATGTACTCTACACAAGCTGTAAAACGGGTGAAGGCATAAACGCGCTGAATGATTATTTAGATAATAGTATCAGCGTATTTGTCGGGCAGTCAGGCGTAGGAAAGTCCAGCCTTATTAACCAAGTATTACCCGATGCTGATGAATTAACAGGCGAAATTTCGGATAACTCTGGCCTTGGCCAACACACAACCACCGCGGCAAAGCTGCTTCATCTTCCTGCTGGGGGCGATCTTATTGATTCACCTGGTGTGCGAGAGTTTGGTTTGTGGCACATTCCTACCGAACGTATTACGTGGGGCTTTATCGAATTCCGAGACTTTTTAGGCGGCTGTAAATTCCGTGACTGTAAACACCTTAACGACCCCGGATGTTTGCTACGAGAAGCAGTGGAAGACGGCAAGATAAGTGCGGCGCGGTTTGAAAGTTACCATAAAATACTAACAACGATGGAAGACCAACGCCCCAGCCACAGTCAACCTCCTGGTATGGGGTAACGGCGCACCTAATTACGAAAGCAGTTGCCCTTTGCAGCTGCCTTTTTCTTTACACACCTTACTTATATCGAGTTGATTGCACTCATAATGTTTAAGTTACATGCGTGCCACTAAGTTAAGGTAGACTATTACTATTGTATAAACGGAGATGTTTCTGTGCTGGACTGGCTAAAAGTTAACTTACAATACATTACCCCTAAACACCTATTGTCGCGCCTTGTAGGTAAACTTGCCGCGGCTGAAATGGGCAGTGTAACGACGTTTTTTATTAAGGCATTTATTAAGCAATACAATGTCGATATGAGCGAGGCGCTTCACAGTAAGCCTGAACATTATCGCAGCTTTAATGCCTTTTTTACGCGCCCGCTAAAACCTGAAGCGCGCACCATTAACGACGATGACAGTACGCTTATTCATGCGGTTGACGGAACCGTTAGCCAATTTGGAGACATCCATAGCGATAGCATCTTTCAGGCAAAAGGCCATGATTTTAGCCTGACAACCTTGCTGGGCGGAAAGCCAGATATTGCAGCGCCATTTAAAAATGGAAAATTCGCTACCATTTATTTGGCTCCTCGTGACTACCACCGTATTCATATGCCTGTAGAAGGCACGTTAACTGACATGCTTTATATACCGGGCGAGCTGTTTTCGGTAAACCCACTGACCGCGCAAAACATTCCAGGCCTATTTGCACGCAACGAGCGCGTAGTAGCGCTATTTGATACGCCAGTAGGAAGAATGGCGATGGTACTAGTTGGCGCAACCATTGTAGCAAGTATTGAAACAGTGTGGGCCGGAACGGTAACGCCACCTGCGGGTAAAAATGTTCAACATTGGTCGTATGAGCAAGACAGTGAAGCGAGTGTAAAACTAGGCAAAGGCGATGAGTTAGGGCGCTTTAAATTGGGCTCGACCATTGTGGTCTGTTTTGAAAAAGATACGATTGATTTTGACGATTTGGTTTCAGGCCAGGTAACGCGCCTTGGTGATGTTATGGCAAAAAAAGCTGAAAGCGACACGGCTATTAGCTAGTTTATGGACCCAGTAAAACGCAGTCTTATCTCGTTACACCTCACCATCATTTTATTGGGTGGTACGGCGTTGTTTTCTCGACTGGTACCGTTGAGTGCCAGCGATATCACGTTAGTTCGTTCCGTTTTAGCGAGTGTGGCGCTATTTGCTTTTCTAACTATTACTAAAGACAGCCTTAGGCTTAGCAGCAAGAAAGATTACCTTGTTGCATTAGGTCTCGGCACATTGATGGCATTGCACTGGGTGACCTACTTTTCTGCAATGCAGTATGCGAGTGTTTCGGTTGGGATGATTGCGCTGTTTACCTTTCCTGTAATAACGGTACTGATAGAACCATTTTTCGAAAAGGTAAGCCTGGTATGGCAAGACATTGTGTCTGCGATGGCTGTATTAGTGGGTGTGTATTTTATTGTGCCTGAGACATCACTTGATAACGACATTACGCTAGGCGTATTGATAGGCGTTGCATCGGCTGTACTGTATGCGTTTAGAAACCTTATTCATCGTAATCATTTTAAGCACCACAGTGGCGCAAAAGCCATGGCGTGGCAAACATTGGTCATTGCCATACTTCTTGCTCCATTTGGTAGCGCAGAATTAACTACCGCGTCGTCGAACACATGGCTGCTACTGCTACTGTTAGGAACGATATTTACTGCCTTACCTCACGCACTTATTGCAGCAAGCTTGCGTCACTTACGCGCAAAAACGTTTTCGTTAATTGCGTGTATGCAGCCTCTTTACGGTGTGATCTTAGCGGTTATCTTGCTGAATGAAAAACCTACGTGGCAAACGCTCTTGGGCGGCATTCTCATTACGTCGGCGTCTGTCTACGAAACACTAAACACACATAAGCTGCATGCAAACCCTAATCATGAAGAGTAAACACAATGCTTATTTTTGCTCACCGGGGGGCAAGCAAATACGCCCCTGAAAATACGCTACTGGCATTCAAGCTTGCGTTTTCGCAACACGCTGACGGCATCGAATTTGATACCTACCAGCATAACGACGCCATTGTTGTTTTTCACGATCGCAGGTTGACGCGTACCACTGGTGCACACGGTTTTCTCCTTGATACCTCATTCAATACCCTTCGTACGCTTGATGCAGGGCAAGGCGAGCGGATCCCGGTTTTAGAGGAAGCACTTTGCACTATTCCTAAAGGCAAATGGTGCAATATTGAAGTTAAGCACCTTGTTGATGCAAAGACCTGGGTACGTGAAGCAAAACAAGCGGCAACGTTGGCTAATATTGATACCAGAAAGCTATTAATATCGTCGTTTAATCACCATTGGCTGCGTGATATTGCGCAACATTGGCCCGACGTGCAAATAGGTGTGCTAACTGCGTCATATGCATTAGAGTCAACACACTGTGCACAAGCACTACCGGCACACTCTGTTAATGTCGATTTAAACGTTATCAATAAAGCGTTTGTGGATGAAGCACATGAAGACGGGTTAGCGGTTTACGTTTATACGGTTGATTATACTGACGACATGCTGATGCTAAAAGACTGGGGCGTAGACGGCATTTTTACTAATGTACCTGATGTCGCCGTATCGACACTGGCGTAGCCCGCTGCGTTTACTTCCCAGCTTGAGATGATAAATGATGACTAAACACGGTATTTTTGCAACATTTGCATTGTCTGCACAAACGCATGTTTATCCAATGACCGGCAACAATTAACAAGGCGCCAAGGGCTATCGTAAAAGGTTCATACGCCTCGCCAAGTATGTCTTTGTACCAATAAATTGCCCCACCCGTAAACAGCAGCACTAATGGGTAATACTGACCATGGTAGCGTGACGCCCCGTTGAATAAAGCGATACCGCCAATAATCAACGAAATAGATAAAATGACCCTTTCAAACCACACTTGGGCAAAAAAGGTTGACCCGATAAGCGGCAACAATGGGATAAGTACGGGTAACGCCAGACAATGCAGCGCGCACAAGCTTGACACCCAAATGCCAAGTTTGTCTAATTTTGCTGGATTGTCGTCAATTGGATTCATTACCACTGCACCGTTACTATTTCAGAGACGTTATATTATAACATTTGAGTGCAAAATGAAAAAATAATTGCTCAAAAAATTTCCTCGCACACCTGAAAAGTAATGTAAGCAATTAAATTTTTTGTAGTATTAAGACTATTCGTTAGGGGCTGCAATGGCCATATCAGGCAAGTTATCAGGTACTGGCGTTACTTTTTCCATTAAATAATCTGATGCAGAGGTTAAGGTAAACCCTTCATCCTGAAGTAATGGCAGGTGTTGCTGTAAAAAGTTAAGGGTAACTTGGTGAGGATGCGCAATGACAACAACACTGCCTTCTCGTTGGGCGATACGCTTCATGCGCTCAAATTGAGCGGCAATAAAGGGGGTTGTTCTAACATGGTCAAGAAACACATGTCTACTTGCGTTGGGCACACCGACTTGCTGTGCCACTTGTTGGGCGGTGGTATACACACTGGTTCTACTATCGATAAAAAACAGCCCTTGGCGCTTTATTTCTTGCATTAACGCTGTCATTGATGCTTCTTGTCCAGTAAATGCACTGCCCATATGGTTGTTGACACCCACCACATTGGGAATACTTTTAATGGCTTTTCTCAGCGTGTGGGTAATAGCGGCGGGATACATATCAGTTGTCAGGCCAAGCGGGCCCATTGTTTCTCCGCTTTCTGCCTGCATTGGCATATGCAACATGACCGCTCGACCTTGCCGTTCGGCTTTCTCAGCAATCGTTTTGGCCAACGGTGTTTCAGGAAGAATGGAAAACGTTATTTCACTGGGCAGCGATAACGCATTTAAGTCGGTTGGTTTGTAGCCTAAGTCGTCAAGAATAATAACAATATTCGGCTTAGCAACCGATACGTTGCTGACCAATAGGCATAACATTGTTGTACACGCGAAGAGTAGACGCCCTAGCATCTTGTAATTCCATTTTATGGTTATTTTTATTTTAAGCGCATGCGAGCAGGTTTGTGCTCAACGTTTACAGCATACCAAGTAATCTTGGTTATTCAAGGGTATAGCGTTTTTTTAGTCAAGCCACGACGACGGGTTGAGCGCTTTGCCTTTGTGGCGTATTTCAAAATACAAATTGGGATACTCTTGCCCGCCACTTCGCCCGACAAGCGCTAACTGCTCACCCTCTCTGATATCGTCGCCTGCCTGCTTTAGCAGCGCTTGGTTGTGTCCATATACCGTCATGTAGCCTTCACCGTGATCAACAATGGCGACTAAGCCAAAACCTCTTAACCAGTCGGCATACAATACTCGCCCTGGCGCAATGCTGGTTACTGGGTCGCCCTCTGCTCCATCAAAAATAACGCCCTTCCAGCGCACTTGTCCCTGACGACGACTTCCAAATAGCTTGCGCATACGACCGTCGACGGGTGACGTGAGTTTGCCTTTGGACTTGGCCAGCCCATTTAATGTAATTTGCGCATTCTCTGCAGCGCGTAGTGCCGCTAAACGTGCGACCTCAATTGCATCAAGAAGCGCTTTTTCATTTTCAAGTAGCACGGCGATTCGCTGACTTTCTGATGCAATAGTCCTGTTTATCTTTTTCAGCGTATTTTTTCGATCGCTCTGTCGAGTGATTAGCACAGCACGTTGGTTTTCTTGATTTTGCCGTAACGTAACCAGCTCTTCTGCTTTTTTTACTAATGACGCCGTGACAGACTCTAAGCGAGCCACGTTATCTTTAAACTTGGTAATTTCCTGTTGGCGAGCTTTAGCGACATACTGGTAGTAGGTAATAGTGCGTTCAAATGTGCGAGCGTCCTCTTGATAGAACAACATTTTTGCGTAGTCATAATGGCCTGCCATAAAGGCGCTCTTCAATTGGCTTGCCAATAAGCTTTGTTGCTTTCTAATTGCATCCTTTATGGCTTCCTGCTCTTGTTTAAGTGCAGACTCTTCCTTTACCACATTATCTAACTGCTGTTTCGTTTTTGATAGCGCGGCCGCCACGGTTCCAATTTCAAGCTCGGAGCGCCGAAGTACTTCTTCTAGTTCTTTGGCACTGGCCTTGTTATTTTCAAGGACCTGCTGACGCGCGCGAAGCTCAGCCTGTAGCTCAGCAAGTTTTTCTTGCTGCGCTGCTTGCGCTTCTTCTTGCGCACTTAAACCGGCCGAAAACGTCAGCGTAATGAGCATCGCAGCGACTGCAAAAAACGTATGTAACCAACAAACGCGCATAAAAAGTAAGAAATCTCTGTCAAAACATTGGACTGATAGTGAGTGTATCCGAGGCAACCGACAAAACCCAGTCTAATTTAGACGCATAATCAATTGTGTAGGTAGGCGAACACCCTATTTGGTATCAAAATGAACAGAGACTGGTTTCTCACGCGATTTTCTATATACTTTGCTCTCTTTTTTATGGTCTATAGACAAGGTTAGAGAATGGATCAGGTAATCGAATTTGCTACCAACAATATTGTACTTGCAGGTGTATGGGTTGCATTAGTTGCGATGATAATTTTTACCTATATCAGCGCACTGACGTCTCCTGTTAAAGAACTGTCTACTCACGACGCTACATTATTAATGAATAAAAGCGACGCAGTGATACTCGATACACGCCCTCAGAAAGATTTTAAAGCCGGTCATATTTTAGGGGCCCGCCAGATAAAACCAGAAGAGTTGCGCGAGAAAAACTTTAAGAAGCTTGAAAACCAAAAAGACAAACCCATTATTATAGTATGCGCTATGGGCAATCAGGCTCGTGGCACGGCGAGTGCGATGCTAAAAGCAGGTTTCGCAAACGTCAGTGTGTTAAAAGGCGGTATGAACGCTTGGCAAAGTGCCAGCCTTCCCGTGTCTAAATAAAAGGTGAATGTGATGAGTAAAGTAGAGCTTTATACAAAAGGTCACTGCCCTTACTGCCACAGAGCAAAAGCATTACTAAATGAAAAAGGCGTTGCCTTTACAGAATATGCTATTGATGTGCAGCCTGAACTTCGCGATGTAATGATTGAGCGAGCAAATGGTGGATGGACAGTGCCTCAAATTTTCATTGAAGGTCAGCATGTAGGTGGCTGCGATGATATGATGGCATTAGAAGCACAGAAGAAATTAGACCCTATGTTAGGGCTTGCGTAACGCCTTAACCGGCGTGCGCAATATGAAAAATAAAATTATACGACTTTAAATACAGGAATAATCATGGCTGACGACAATCAGACAAATGGCGGCGAAGCAGCAAGCGCCCAAGCACAACAACCACAGTTCAATATTCAACGCATCTACACAAAAGATATTTCGTTCGAATCGCCGAACGCGCCTTCTATCTTTACTAAAGAGTGGAAGCCTGAAATTAAGCTCGATATCGATACCAGTACGAACAAGCTAGACGAGAACGTATTTGAAGTTGTGCTTTCTGTAACTGTTACCGCTAAAATTGGCGAAGAGACGGCGTTTTTATGTGAAGTAGAACAAGCTGGTATTTTCGCGATTGGCGACATGCCAGACCAAAACAAAGCGCATACGCTAGGCTCATTTTGTCCAAACATGTTGTTCCCATACGCACGTGAAGCAATCTCAAACTTGGTAAATCGCGGCACATTCCCTCCGTTGAACCTTTCTCCGGTAAACTTTGATGCTATCTTTGCTGCTTACGTTCAAAAGCGCGCGCAACAAGCACAAGGCGAAGCGCCTAAAATGGACGCGTAATTAACGTGAACATGAAGTCGAATTCGGTTTCAGTATTAGGGGCGGGGTCTTACGGCACCGCCCTTGCTTTTTGTCTTGCGCGAAATGGCAATCCAACCCTTTTATGGGGGCGTGACGAGGCACATATTACAGAGCTTGCTGACACCCGTGAAAATACGCGATATCTGCCCGGCGCGACGTTTCCAGACGCTTTACAGGTAAGCGCTGACCTTGAGAGCGTTGTGGCCGCCAGCCAAGATATTCTTGTTGTGGTGCCAAGCCATGCGTTTGCTAGCATGCTTAATGCGTTGAAGCCTTTATTACAGTCGCATCATCGTATTATATGGGCTACAAAGGGGTTAGAGCCAAAAACCGGCCGACTGCTGCGCGACGTAGCCGAAGATGTTCTAGGGACGCAATACCCTCTGGCTGTGCTGTCAGGCCCAACGTTTGCCAAAGAAATGGTCGCTGGTTTACCCACCGCTATTTCACTCTCCTCTACCGATGACGTATTAAGTGATGAGTTTGCTGCCAAACTTCATTGTGCAAAATCGTTCAGGGTATATAAGAACCCTGACTTTACAGGCGTACAATTGGGCGGAGCAGTGAAAAATGTCATTGCCATAGGCGCAGGGTTAGCAGATGGGCTTGGCTTTGGTGCTAATGCGCGTACCGCACTGATTACACGAGGCTTAGCCGAGCTAACCCGGTTAGGGGTTAAACTAGGCGCTCAACCAGAAACCTTTATGGGTATGGCAGGGTTAGGAGACTTGGTATTAACCTGTACCGACAACCAGTCGCGTAACCGCCGTTTTGGCTTAGCATTGGGACAAGGCAAAACGGTTGATGTGGCTATTGAAGAAATTGGCCAGGTTGTAGAAGGGTATCGAAATACCGAAGAAGTCCATATTCTTTCAAACAAGGTGGGAGTTGAAATGCCTATTTGCGAGCAAATTTATGCTGTGCTTTACCATGGTAAATCACCGAAAGAAGCGGCGCTGACGTTGCTTGGACGAGATTTAACTAGCGAGGCGTAGTCTTTCTACGCCTTACTTTTTCTGCATTCTTACCTTGCGCCTTCATAGCCAAATTGGCGCCAGCTCTCATAAACAAAAACTGACACTGCATTTGATAAATTCATGCTGCGGCTGTCCGGTAGCATGGGTATTCTCACCCGCTGCTCTGGCGGAAGGCTATCTATTACATCGTTAGGCAAGCCTCGTGTCTCCGGCCCAAATAAGAGTGCATCGCCCTTTTGATACGACACATCACTGTGAAACGCTTTGCCCTTAGTTGTGCATGCGAACACGCGAGCAGGTTTTGCATCTTCTAGGTAAGCGTCTAGATTGGCGTGGCGTTTGACGTGCGCAAACTCATGATAATCTAAACCTGCGCGACGTACACGCTTATCGTCCCACTCAAACCCAAGCGGTTCGATAAGGTGTAGGGTAAAGCCACTATTGGCACATAAACGAATAATATTGCCGGTATTCGGTGGAATTTCAGGTTCGTACAATACAATATCTAACATGGTAACCATCTCACTTCTTTGCAGGCGCAAAGGATAGTGCGAAGCGTTATTGCGAGCAAGTAATGTTATTGCACCACAACAATACATCGCTTCTTTACGAAGTTAAAAAATCCAATACTCGCTGTAATGTACTATCTCGGATATCGTCAGCTTCGGTAAACAGTTCATGATAAGCACGTGGGATCACCACCAGCGTGGCGTTCGGCATTTTTTCAGCCACGCGACGCTGACGTTTATTGTCAATAATGGTATCGCCATCTGCACTTAATACCAGCGTATTCGTGGTAATCGCTCCAGCGCTTTGTTCAATATAATGCATGGCCTCATGCGCCGCTTTTAGCCACTCTGTGGTCACTCCGCCAAGCTGTATATCTTGCTCTTCATCGTAGAGTTCCCGGAAAAGAGAGTAGCGCGTTCGACTATGCGTTAGTTTATTCAGCGCGTACGGAAACGCGATGTAAGGCGTCTGCCCAAAGAAATACCCCGACTCCCGCTTTTTCATTCTATTTACCGCAAGCCCGGTTCTGATTAACCCGTTAGCCAACCAGTTAGGCAATGAGGGTTTAATTCCAAGCATCGGTGATGCTAATACGGCTTTCGTGAAAAGTGTGGGCCTTCTGATTAACGTTAACGCGCCGATAGCGCCGCCCATTGAGTGACACACCAATTGGAGTTCGCCTTGCTGTTTAGGCTTAACGATGGTTTCAGTAAAGGTTATTAAGTCATCGACGTAGTCATCAAAATGTTTTACATAACCGTGCTGAGGGTCATGCGTCATGCGCCCTGATAACCCCTGCCCTCGATGGTCAAGTATAAAAACAGCAAAGCCGTTCACATACAAATCGTAGATAAACTCTTTATATTTTAAATACGACTCGATGCGACCAGAACTAATGACAATCGTTGCTTTTGCATTCTCGGGTATACAAAAGGCATAACGTACCGACACGTGCTCCTTACCTGTAAAGCTTCCCTCGGTAACATGCTGCCCCCAAAAAGGGTTAATATGCTCTGCAAATGCCGAAGCCAAATTATTTTCTGATGTAAATATCCAACTCATCGAATTTACCTTTTACACGTGAGTGAAGGGCAATGGCTGAGAAGAGGAACGCTACTTAACGCTTTGGAAAGGATAAAGTAACCCTTAGCCCACCTTCATCACCGGGTACCACAATTATCTTCCCATCATGCAACTCTACCGCAGCTTTTGCAATGGAGAGTCCAAGCCCCACTCCTCCCGACGCTCTTTCTCTCGCTAAACTGGCACGGTAGAAGGGCGAAAACACACGCTCACATTCGTCAACGCTCAACCCTTCACCATCATCTATAATGTGGATTGCCCAATTGTGCTGTGAGTCTTCAAAGCGAACCTCAACACAGGCGTTGCTATGTCGTATGGCGTTACGAAGTACGTTCTCTACTGCACGACATAGCATCATGGCATCCACATTTACCGATATATCAGGCGTATCGCCAATATTAAGTTGCTTATTATTGTTCGCAGCCTCAAATGACGCGTCGGTAAGCACCTCGTGTAAAACCGTCGGTAATGAAATGATACTAAAAGATACATCTCCCGCTTCTGCGCGACTCAATGTCAGAAGCTGGGCGATTAACGTTTCCATCCGCTCAGCCTCGCGTTCTATGCGCGTTAGCGTAACGGGGTCTATATTCTGTTGGTGTGCTAACCCCAATGCCATTTGCAAACGTGTCAGCGGCGAGCGCAGCTCGTGCGACACATCAGCCAAAAGCCGCTTTTGCGCCCCCCACATTTGCTCGAGTTGCTCAGCCATTCGATTAAAGTCGCGTGCGAGTTGTCCCAACTCATCATGGCGCGCTTGAGCATGAGGTACACGGGTAGACCAATCGCCGTTCGCGAGGTGTTTCGCCGACTTTTGAATACGTAAGATAGGGCTGATAAGCGATCTGGCAAACAGCCAACTTAATAAGCTAGTGGTGATGAGGGCTATGCCCAGAAGTAATGCAATGGGGGGGACAGTATCGCTTGGCTCTTCAAAACGCATCATAAAAAGTGCGTAGCGTTTGTTATTTCTTTCGAAAGACAGAGGGCCTGTCGTTTTTATCGCGCCGCGCTTAATAGATATGGGCGACGTTTGTGATAAAAGGCGTTCCAAATCCTTTCTGTCACTTTTACGAATCCGCGGCCCGCCGCTAACGATAACGCGTTTAGAGTCTAGCTCAATGGCTAATAGCCTCCCTTTCCCTCCTCTAGACCCTCGTCTCAGTATCGTCTCTAACGGTAACGGTGCATTGCGCTCGCTGAGGATTCGGCCCAGTGTGTTGTTCAATACTGTGCGTTCTTTAGGGTCTATCGCTTCAATTTGCAATTCGTGGAAAAATAAACGGCTACCCCAAAATGCCAGAAGCGCGGTAACGATAAATGTTGCCCAAAACCATAAAAACAGGCGTCCCATTATTCCGCGAGTGGGGTTTATACGCGCCCACATTATGACTCTCCCGTTAACAACATGTAGCCCACACCGCGAATGGTACGTATTTTTTCCTCAGCCGTTATTGCACCAAGTTTCTTTCTTAGGTTGCTAACATGCATATCAATACTTCGATCAAATGCTTCCAATGGCTTACCTAACACCTTTAAACTTATTTCTTCTTTGGTCACTCTTGAAGATGCCTTGAGCATGAGTAAGCGCAAAATCGAAAATTCGGTTGTGGTAAGCGGGAGATCCATATCGAATACTTTTGCTTGCTGGCTACTTGTACTCAAATAAATATCGTTAACATGCAAATCCTGCTCGTTGGTTGTTCCAGACGCTGACAGATTATGACGCCTTACGATAGCTTTGATGCGAGCAACTAGCTCTCGGTGATTGAAAGGCTTAGGTAGGTAGTCATCGGCCCCCATTTCAAGGCCTAAAATTTTGTCATAATCATCGCCGCGCGCGGTGAGCATAAGTACCGGCGTAGCATGGCTAGCGCGTAGCTTTTTAAGTACGTCGAACCCATCCATTTTAGGCATCATTACATCAAGCAGAATTAGGTCATAATGTCTTCCTGATACGGCCTCTGAAAGCCCTGCCTCACCGTCATTTTTTACAGCTATCTTGTACCCCATACCGTCGAGGTAAGTAGATAACATCTCTGTCAGCTCGGTATCGTCATCGATAATAAGAATAGATTGTAGGGCAAATTCAGGTTGCATAGCAGGTGCTTCTTTAGATGCATAGTTCATTGTTCATGACCTTTTGTATTATTACCTTATCTATTCAATAAGCAATGATAACCCTCGAAAGAAGGTACGTTTACGCGATTTCTTTGCATCTACTATATCTATTAGTGGCGCCCGATTCATACCGCTGGCATACCTTTACACAAGCTTTACAGTGCATTGACGGTATTTCAGACTAAAAGTATTACTCTGAATAGGTGTAAACCCTACCGGCAATATTGATATGCATGGTTAGGTGAATATCACGATATCGTCAAAACTTAAGGAGACGACTATGAAGAAATTACTTATTGCTAGCGCATTGCTTTCTACCGTTGCGCTTGGACCTTTGGTTTATGCTAAACAAAGCGATACCTCAGTACGTCATCATCACATTGAAAATGTAGTAAGGGACCTTCGCGGCCTTTCGCTAACGCCTGAGCAGCGTAAAGACGTTAAAACGTTGGTACGCACCTTTAAACAGGTAAATGAAAAACCAGTGCGCGAGCGAATGACAACTCTTGAGCTGGCGACGGCGACTGATGAATCGTTACATCTTTTTGTGGAAAGTAACCTAGACGCCCGCAATGATCATAGCTTTGCCCTTGCAGAATTGCGCCACAATATCTATTCGCTACTTACTGCTGAGCAACAAGATGAACTTGCCTCAAGAGAAATAAACGTTGAGAGAAAACGTGACAAAATGCAGGCCCGTGACAATGCAGATAAACACGGTGAGAAAAAAGGGCAACGATTCGCGAAACGCCGACAGGCATTTAAAGGTATTGACTTGTCAGATGAACAACGTTCAGAACTTAACACGTTGAAAGCATCGTTTAAGCAGGATAGGTCCGCGCAAAGAGACGCAATGAAAGCCGTTAAATATGCACAAAAGCAACTTATCAGAAACGATGCATTTTCAAAGGACGCATGGGAAGCATTGACGCTTCAATATCAGGATACGCTATTACGCGCAGGCATAAACAAAGCGAAACATCAGCGATCAATGCTGATGATCCTTACCGAGGAGCAACGCGCAGCGCTTGATGAACGCCATGCAGAGCGACGTGCGTTAAGAGAATTGATGTAAAACTGACACTATTACCACTGTGTCTTTGAACGCTAAAAGGCTAGCAATGCGCTAGCCTTTTCTATTTACATGACTGTGTTAAAAACTGGGTTTAATGGGCTTGTAGTCTTCGGACAAAAATAACGGTGAAGTTACTACTAAGTCAGCAGTAGCAGGCGTGCACGCAACGGGTATATTCCACACCGAGCAAAGACGAAGTAAGGCTTTTACATCTGGGTCGTGTGGCGCTGCGTTCAGTGGGTCCCAGAAGAAGAATAACGCATCGAGTTTACTTTCAGCGATTAACGCCCCTATTTGCTGATCCCCGCCCAGCGGGCCGCTTTTATAACACGTAACAGGTAGTCCAGTATTATCATGCACCAGCCCTCCTGTGGTTCCCGTTGCCACTAAATTGCATTGCCTTAGTGTATCGATATGTTGATTCGCCCATGTGAGCAACTCAGGTTTTTTATGATCGTGCGCGACCAGTGCAACGGTTAACTTTCTCATTATTAATATTTCCATCTCGTCGATGTTTAGCGCGAGTTTACGGTGATTCACTCAATGTTATAAATATTCAGTGTTCGTCTTTGCTTTGTCAACATAATGTCATTATTCACTGGCAAAGTTATGACATAAGGTTGTGATACTTTGAAAGCAAAAATAAACTGATATAAATATACAATTTATTTGCATAAATATTCTATATGAGTAAACTAGGACTCGGTTTAGTATTAACCGGATGACGGTTAAGTAATAGCAGGATTAAATAATGACGTTTGCAACGCTCGTTTTAGATCACGAGTTTTACAATGTAATACCATTTACCTCTCCCCTGGATGGCTGCAGGCAGTGTAGTTCTCGACGACGTTGAACTATGCTTTTTATGTAGCGCACTTTTTACCTTTGTGATGTGGTAGCGGTTGGCTGAAAATTAAGCCCAATCAGTTTACAAAGGTAAAAAGTGTTTTTTTCTCTTTTTCGAATAGTAAAATTATGTATAACGTATCGATTATTGGTGCCAGTGGATACACAGGCGCACAGCTTGTTCAATTGGTTGAACAACACCCACATCTCTCACTTTTGGGTACTTATGTATCTGAAAACAGCGCCGATGCTGGCAAAAACCTTGCAGACTTGCATGGTGGACTTGCGCATTTATCAGCAGTACTCACCCCTATTTCAAATGATGCCTTGCTCGACATGGCAAGCGGGGTCGATTTTATCTTTTTGGCTACGCCACATGAGGCGAGTCATGATTGGATGCCAATACTTACGTCTGGGTCGGCAAAAGTGCTCGATTTATCAGGTGCGTTTAGGCTGCAGAATACTGCTATTTTTGAGCAGTTTTATGGTTTTGCCCATACCCAGCAAGCTTGCTTGAAAGAGGCTATTTATGGCCTTGCAGAGTGGTACGAGTCTGATATTGAAGCGGCAAACCTCGTTGCAGTACCCGGGTGTTATCCCACGGCAAGCTTAAGCGCATTAAAGCCTCTTATGCAGCGTAATTTATTAGATAACAAGGTTCGCCCTGTTATCAACGCAGTGTCTGGTGTATCAGGTGCCGGAAGAAAGGCCAGTTTAACAACCAGCTTTTTTGAAGTCAGTTTGCAAGCATATGGTGTGCTTGGGCATCGTCATACGCCTGAGATTGAAGCCTATTTAGGTACACCGGTTATTTTCACGCCTCATCTGGGTAACTTTAAACGTGGCATTCTTGCCACCGTCACCGTTAAAGTGACGTCGGGCACGACAAGCGCCGACCTTGATGCCGCATTTAGTAACGCCTATGCAAACAAGCCTATCGTGCGTTTACGTAAAAGCTTTCCAAAAATAGACGATGTAGCTTACACCCCGTTTGTCGACCTACACTGGAAGCTCGACGAAGAATCGGGATATGCGGTAATCACCTCTGCCATTGACAATGTTATGAAAGGGGCGGCCTCGCAAGCTATTCAATGCCTAAACATTATGACCAAACAGCCTATTGAAACAGGATTACTGCCATGAGTCGCGCGCCTATAGTAATAAAAGTTGGCGGGGCGTTGCTTGATGATGCCGCGGCAATGACCAACTTATTTTTAAGTATTAAGCGGGTTATCACCACCCGCCCGGTAGTGGTTGTGCACGGCGGTGGACCTCTGGTAGAGACGTTAATGGCAAGCTTAGGGCTTCAAAGCACGAAGATTGACGGGCTTCGCGTTACACCTGATGAGCATATGCCCTATATTTGCGGGGCGCTCGCCGGCTCTGCTAATAAGCAACTGTGCGCAGCGGCAATTGCCTCAGGCCTAACGCCGGTTGGGTTATCTTTGCTTGATGGAAACATGGTTGAGTGTAAGCCACTAGCTGACCAATATGGTGCGGTTGGCGTCCCAAGCACTGCCGACGCGTCATTTTTAAAACAGGTTTTAGCACAAAATAATCTCCCCATTATTAGTTCAATAGGGTCAAGTTCACACGGCAGGCTATTGAATGTTAATGCTGATCAAGCCGCGACCGTTATTGCTGAGTTAATCGATGCAGAGCTACTTCTACTTTCAAATGTGGACGGCGTGCTTGACGATAATAAACAACTTATCGATGAATTGGACGCCACTAGCATAGAGCACTTGGCACAACGTGGCGTGATTACTGACGGGATGAAAATAAAGGTAGAGGCTGCGCTGCAATCTGCGCAAACGTTACACCGCTCCGTTTATATTGCTAGCTGGACAGCAGACATAAGCGACATCTTAACGAAAAATACAGGTACACAAATATTACCTACAATCGCAATACCCGCATGTGGTGAAGCAGGAGAAACAAAATGAAACAGGACTTACTTACGTTTGCAGACTGGACACCCGCTGCAATGGAACAATTACTTCAGCTCGCCGTCGAGATAAAACAATCGCCAGCGAGTTATAGCAATGTATTGGCCGGTAAGTCTGTTGTTGCACTTTTTGAAAAACCGTCGCTACGAACGCGTGTAAGTTTCGATATTGGCATTAATAAACTTGGCGGGCATATGGTCTACCTCGATGTGCAATCTGGCAAACTGGCGGGCCGTGAGGATGCGGTTGATACCGCTGCTAACCTTGCATGTTGGGCAGATGCTATCGTTGCTCGCGTATTTTCACACAGCACGTTAGAAACCTTCTCAACGTCTGCTAATGTGCCCGTTATTAATGCACTTTGTGATAAATATCACCCTTGCCAGGGTCTTGCTGACTACCTAACTGTATACGAGCGCTTCGGCAAAACAAAAGGCCTAACCATGGCCTATGTAGGCGATGGCAATAATGTCACCCACTCATTGCTTATTGTTGGCGCCTTGCTTGGCTGTAATCAGGTAGTCATTACGCCACAAGGCCATGAAGCCGACCCGTCTGTGGTTGCGCATGCGAAAAAATTGGCTGAACAAACCGGTGCAACCATTGTAGAAAGTACTGAACTCAGCGCCGCAAAAGGGGCTGATGTCATCTACACTGATACGTGGTTATCAATGGGCGACGATACGCCACTTGAAAAAATTAAAGAAACGTTTATGCCTTATCAGGTAAACGAAGCCTTAATGGAGTCGTCGGGCGCACACTTTGTTATGCATTGCCAACCCGCCCATCGAGACTTAGAAATTACTGGCTCGCTGATTGATAGCGACACATCGTTATTAATGCAGCAAGCCGAAAATAGAATGCATGGCCAAAACGCCATATTAACCCAATTACTTAGTGCCTAAGGAGCTTACTTAGATGCAAAACGTGAAAAAAATTGTACTAGCCTACTCGGGCGGACTGGATACTTCTGCCATTATTCCATGGTTAAAAGAAAACTATGGCTGTGAAGTCGTGGCATTTGCTGCCGATGTGGGGCAAGGCGATGAAGAGCTAGAAGGCCTACATGAGAAAGCCATCGCGTCAGGTGCCAGTGAATGCTATATCGTCGACTTAAAAGAAGAATTTGTTAGCGATTATATCTTCCCTACTATCACCACCGGTGCGGTTTATGAAGGTGAGTACCTTTTGGGCACGTCGATGGCTCGCCCTGTTATTGCCAAAGCGCAGGTTGAGATAGCCAGAAAAGTGGGCGCCGATGCGCTATGTCATGGTTGTACCGGTAAAGGCAACGACCAAGTCCGTTTTGAAAGTACGTTTGCCGCACTAGCACCCGACCTTACCGTCATCGCGCCATGGCGTGAGTGGGATATGGTAAGCCGTGAAGACTTACTCGATTATCTGGCAGAGCGTGACATTACCACCACGGCATCGGCGACAAAAATCTATAGTCGTGATGCCAATGCATGGCACATTTCCCATGAAGGCGGTGAGCTTGAAGACCCATGGGAAGAGCCTACAAAGCAAATTTGGACAATGACGGTCGACCCAGAAGACGCCCCTGATACTGCAGAGCGTATCACCTTGTCATTCAACGAAGGTAAATTGACTCACGTCGATGGCGAAGCTCTTTCTCCGTACCAAGCGCTAGTTAAACTAAATACTGTCGCAGCGGCACATGGTGTTGGCCGTATCGATATTGTTGAAAACCGCTTGGTCGGTATGAAGTCTCGTGGGTGTTATGAAACCCCAGGAGGCACGGTACTAATGAAAGCGTACAAAGCACTAGAAACCATGGTGCTTGATAAGTCGGCACTTAAATACCGTGAACAAATTGGGCTTGAGTTTTCACACGTGATGTATGACGGGCGTTGGTTTACCGCACTAAACGATGCATTGCTTGCCGGTGCCGCGTCTTTTGCAACAAAAGTCACCGGCGATATCGTTGTTAAACTTTATAAAGGTCAAGCAACAGTAACGCAGCGCCGTTCACCTAACAGCCTGTATTCGGAAGACTTTGCGACATTTGGTGCTGATGATGTTTATGACCAAAAACATGCTGAAGGCTTTATTCGTTTGTTCAGTCTTTCAAGCCGTATTGCGGCATTGAAAAAGCAAGGTTAATCACGGACCGTTAAGGAGTTTCACATGGCGTTGTGGGGAGGCCGGTTTGAATCCGGCGCAAGCAGTATGTTTAAACAGGTTAACGACTCATTGCCGTTTGACCAAGTTATGGCGAGCCAAGATATTCAAGGCTCAATCAGTTGGTCTAGAGCGCTTAATAAAGCAGGCGTGCTCACCGACGATGAACAATCTCAGTTAGAAACGGCATTAGTAGAGTTAAAAACGTTGGCCGACGCTGGCACCCTCGATTTTAATGCATCGAGCGAAGAGGACATTCATAGCTTTGTTGAAGCTGCGCTTATCGAGAAACTGGGTGATATAGGTCGTAAGCTGCACACGGGTCGTAGCCGAAACGACCAAGTTGCTACCGACTTTAGATTGTGGGTTCGTGAACATATTGCCTCGCTTCGCGAAGATGTTCTTGGCGTGACTCGGTCTCTGCTTAATGCTGCCAGTCGTCACCAGGAAGCCATTATCCCGGGTTATACGCACCTGCAACGTGCTCAGCCAATACATTTTGCGCACTGGTGTTTGGCCTATGTTGAAATGTTCAAACGTGATTTAAGCCGATTAGACGATTTAAAAGCGCGTATGAACCAATGCCCATTGGGTTCCGGTGCCTTAGCGGGTACGACATTTCCAGTGGACAGACACGCCATTGCAGAGGAGCTAGGCTTCGACGCTCCCTGCTTAAATAGTTTAGATGCAGTGTCTGACCGTGATTTTGTCCTTGAGCTTCTGTTTGTGGCCAGCACGAGCATGATGCACTTATCACGCCTTGCAGAAGACATGATTTTTTATAATTCAGGTGAAGCAGGGTTTTTGCAGCTTGGGGATAGTGTGACCTCAGGCTCCTCGCTCATGCCGCAAAAGAAAAATCCCGATGCGCTGGAATTAATGCGTGGTAAGTGTGGGCGTGTTTTTGGCTCACTACAAGCGTTACTTGTGACAATGAAAGGCCTTCCTCTTGCATACAACAAGGATATGCAGGAAGACAAAGAAGGCGCTATTGATACTGTCAACCAATGGCATATTTGTTTATGTATTGCTAGTGAAGTGCTTGATTCACTGCAACTAAATGAATCCCGCTGCCGTGAAGCTGCGGCTCAGGGCTACTCTAACGCAACTGAACTGGCCGATTATTTAGTTGGGAAAGGCATACCGTTTAGAACCGGGCATGACATTGCAGGTCGCGTAGTACTCCAGGCCATCGACAAGGGGTGTGCAATAGAAGCATTACCGCTTAGTGATTTAACTGCCATTTGCGACAAAATTGAAGACGACGTTTACGCCGTATTGCAGTTAGAGTACGGGGTGAATCAACGTAACATTTTAGGTGGTACTAGCAAAGACACTGTGACTAAAGCACTGTATCAAGAGCTGGCAAACCTAGATAAACAAGAGTAACTAGCATGGTGTTAGCGCATCATGATGGCATTAAATTATTTCGCAGTTCGCTGCCCTATATTAATGCTCATCAGGGTAAGACCTTTGTATTGATGTTCGGTGGCGAGGCTATCGAACATCCTAACTTTCCTAACATCATTCACGACATTGCCTTGCTTAATAGCTTAGGCGTTAGGGTAGTGGTGGTACACGGTGCTCGTCCGCAAATAGACCAGCGTGTCGCCCTTCGCACTATTGAAGGTCGTTTTGAAAACGGTGTACGCATTACCGACAAGCAAACCCTCGAATGTGTGAAAGATGCAGCAGGCTCTGTGCGCTCTCAAGTTGAGGCGTTACTGACGATGGGTTTACCCAACTCGCCTATGCATGGTGCACAAATACGCGTTTGCTCTGGTAATTTAGTGGTTGCCAAGCCCATGGGTGTGCGCAACGGCATCGACTTTGAAAATACCGGGTTAGTGCGTCGAATAGACACGGTAGGAATTAACGACCATCTACACGATGGCTCTATCGTGCTGCTTTCGCCCATGGGATATTCTTCTACTGGTGAAGTATTCAATTTATCGCATGAGGATGTAGCGACGCAGGCCGCCATTGCGCTGAAGGCCGATAAGCTGATTGTATTCTCAAACTACGATGGTATTTATAACCGCGACGGTAAGTTGTTACGTACCATCGAGCGTCCACAGTTAGAAAGTCTCATACTCAATGGGAACATCACTACTGAAGATACAGTATTGAGCGCCCTAACCACTAGCGTTGCTGCGGGTGTTCCCCGTGCTCACTGTATAAGCTATGAGAACGACGGCGCATTGTTACAAGAACTCTTTACGCGAGACGGAACGGGATCGCTGGTAATGGAGCACCATTATGAACAATTGCGCGCTGCCACTATCGATGATGTAGGCGGTATATTAAAACTTATCAAACCGCTTGAAGAAAGTGGTGTACTGGTGAAGCGTTCTCGCGAACGGCTAGAAAGCGAAATAAATCAATTTATTATTATTGTTCGCGACGGAATGATTATCGCTTGCGCCGCGCTTTACCTTTATCCGGAAGACGGTTGTGCAGAGCTGGCTTGTGTGGCAACACACCCAGACTATCGCGGCAAAAACAGAGGCGAGCGTATATTAGACGAAGTAAGGGCTAGGGCCAAAGATGCAGATATAAACACGGTATTTGTGCTGACTACCGTTACCGCGCATTGGTTCTTAGAGCAAGGCTTTGTACCCGCTGATATCAGTGCGTTACCTACAGTAAAAAAAGAACTCTACAACTTTCAGCGTAACTCAAAGGTATTTACATTAAACGTATAATGGCATGGGCTTAACCGCCCATGCCCCTAATATACCTACAGATTTGCCACGCCAATAGTACTTAATCACTAAAATACATACTAACTGTCTTGCCTTTCTGCTGCATAACGGGCTTACTGGTAAGACCAGATAAGCAATTGGAATTCAATATGCCAATAGACACGTCGTATCGTGACATATCCGTGACTTGTGAAGACAGTACCCGCTTAGCCGCGACACTATACCTGCCTAGTACGCCGATTAAGGGGGCCGTGATGGTTGGCCCTGCAACAGGCATAAAGCGACAGTTTTACCGTGCGTTTGCTATGTACCTGTGTGATCAAGGGTTTGGTGTGATCACCTATGACAACCGCGGGATTGGTGAGTCGGTAAAGGGCCATGTTGCGCATAGCCAAGCCTCGCTTGTTACGTGGGGAGAACAAGACATGCCAGCAATACTTGAGGCATTGAAGCATCATTTTCCCAATACCTCGTATTTTTTAGTAGGTCATAGTGCCGGGGGGCAACTGCTGGGGTTGATGCATAACGTTCACGAGTTAACCGCGTTTTGTAACTTTGGTAGTTCGTCCGGGAGCTTGAAGAATATGCGCAAGCGTTACTTGCTGAAAGCTCACTTTTTCATGAATATTTATATTCCTCTGAGTAACCTTGTTTTCGGCCACACTAAATCTCAATGGGTTGGAATGGGTGAGCCTTTGCCCAAAAATGTGGCACGCCAGTGGCAAAAGTGGTGTAACGGAAAGGGTTATGTGAAAACAGGGTTTGGCAGCGATGTTAAACATCACCGTTACAACGATATACAAATACCGTCGAAATGGTTATTAGCAGATGATGACGATATAGCGAATATTGAAAACGTGCACGATATGGTAAGTGTATTCCCCAAGATGGCAGCAGAAATAGAGACGTTGACCCCGTCAGCGCATGATGTGGGTGAGATTGGGCATATGAAGTTTTTCTCTAGAACGTGCAGCCATCTCTGGCCTAAAGTATCGTCCTATTTTCATCGCTATGTGTAATGGCAGTTGCGCATTAAAAAACACCAAGGTGTCGTCCTAAGGCGGTGAATAAAAACCTGAAGGACGACTAGCCTTACGTGGCGTTACTGATTTATTGAGGCTAACGCGTTGTCAATATCGCTCGCGCTGTGGCGGTTGGCTAACTGCCCTTCCTCACCCCACGTTTTGTTAACGATGCGGCCCCGTTTGACGCCTTCTCGCTCTGCTAATTGCTTTGCCCATCGTATTACGTGCGAGTACTCGTGAACCTGTAAAAAAGTTGCTGCATCGTACAGGTTACCTAACACAAGGTTGCCGTACCAAGGCCAAATAGCCATATCGGCAATACTGTATTCATCGCCCGCCATAAATTCATTCTGAGCTAAATGCTTGTCTAGCACATCAAGTTGGCGCTTTGTTTCCATCGCAAATCGATTGATAGGATATTCCATCGGATAGGGTGCATAACTATAGAAATGCCCGAAGCCACCACCAAGAAACGGTGCCGACCCTACTTGCCAAAATAACCAATTAAAGCATTCTGCTTTCGCAGCGTGGTCTTTCGGTATGAACGCGTTAAACTTATCTGCTAGATAAACAAGTATTGAACCTGATTCAAACAGTTTTGTTTCCGGCGTTGTTGTGGCGTCAACTAATGCCGGTATTTTACTGTTTGGATTAACATCAACGAAACCGGAAGAGAACTGATCGCCTTCGCCGATGTTTACTAGCCATGCATCATACTCAGCGCCTTGAATCCCTGCACTAAGTAACTCTTCAAGCATAATGGTAACTTTTTGACCGTTAGGCGTTGCTAACGAATACAACTGCAAACCGTGTTCACCCGTCGCACGTTCTTTTTCATGTGTTGCACCGGATACGGGGCGATTAATACTGGCCCATTTATTACCGTCGTCTTCATCTTGCGACCATACCTTTGGTGGCGTGTAGTTGTCTTGTTTACTCATTGTTGCTCCTAAGTGCTCTGCATTACTATTGGGTATAGGTACAACAGAGCGTCATTTAAAGCGTTAGGGTTCACTACCATCGATAAATCTACGATTTAGTGGGTTAACTGGCGCCAGGGGCAGGTGCACGATACGTCAGGCTATTTAAGCAATCCTAACGTTGAATTAAAAGGCGAGCAGTCCTTTGCCCGCAAACTGGTAAAATAATACAGGTGTAATGAACCTGCATTGTCTAAAAGAGGGTTGTCTTTTCCTTATGACTTACTCAATGATTTGAGCGCAGCAATAAGGATAGAGGTAGAGAACGAACGCCTAAGCGGTTTGCACTGCGAAGAAGTCGCTTTTGGTGACGGTGTTTCGTGTTGTTGCATTGTGTTTTCCTTTCATTCTCTATCCATTGAAAAGAATACTATCAAACTTCATGCCAACAAATAAAAGTCAATTAAATCATAATCTTAATAGATTTCGATAAAGATGCAGTTTCGCTTCACTTTGAAAACGTTACCAATCAGCAACACCTTTTTACTCACTATAATGAGGCACAAAAAAAGCAGGCTAAAAAGCCTGCTTTTTTCTAAAAATAGAAAACTAAATGCTGACCCGCTTATAAGGGCGGTATTCTGCTTTCCAAAAGTGACGCTCAATACACTGCTGTAGTGCCTCGTCAGTCATTTCTAGCGCGAGCCCTTGCTGCATGGCCACTTTACCGACTGCGAAAGCTATCTTGCGGCTTAGCTCAGCGATACCGCTTAGCGGCGGCAACAACGACCCTTCTCCCGTAATCACTAGTGGTGACACATCGGCAAGTGCATTACTGGCGGCCATTAACATTTCGTCGCTAATAAGCTTCGCTTTCGATGCTACCACCCCTAAACCAATCCCTGGAAAAATATAAGAATTGTTGCACTGTGCAATGGGGTACACGTTACCGTTATATTCTACTGGTTTAAATGGGCTGCCCGTGGCAATAACGACCTGCCCATCAGTCCATTCAATAACTTGTTCTGGACGCGCTTCAACTTGTCGCGACGGGTTACTCAATGGAAAGATAATGGGCAATTCACAGTTTTGTTTCATTGCGCGAACAACTTGCTCTGTGAATAATCCCGGCTGCCCAGACACACCAATAAGAATATCGGGTTGTGCGCAGTGCATTACATCAAGTAAGGACGCGTAATCACCACTGAACGTCCATTCACTTAGGTCACTTACCTTTTGTTGCAGTGCTTGCTGGAAGTCGCGAAGCCCTTCCATCCCTTCGGTAAGTAACCCGAAACGATCGATCATAAAGACTTGTTTGCGAGCTTGTTCGTCGGTAATCCCTTCAAAAACCATTTGCTGTATTAGCATTTCAGCAATGCCGCAACCTGCTGAACCGGAACCCACGAACACAACTTTCATATCAGACAGTTTTTGCTGCTTAGTGCGACATGCCGCTAAAATCGTCCCTAATGTAACTGCAGCCGTACCTTGAATATCATCGTTGAAACAACATACTTCATTGCGATAACGATTAAGTAATGGCATGGCGTTGGGTTGCGCAAAGTCTTCAAATTGAATCATGACTTCAGGCCACCTGCGCTTCACTGCCTTAATGAACATATCAACGAATTCGTCATATTCCTCTTGCCCAATACGTGGATGACGTGCACCCATGTACATGGGGTCGTTCAGAAGCTTTTCGTTATTGGTTCCTACATCCAGCATGACAGGCAATGTATAAGCAGGGCTTATCCCTCCACAAGCGGTGTACAAAGATAACTTACCAATAGGAATACCCATGCCGCCTATACCTTGGTCTCCAAGGCCCAAAATACGCTCACCATCGGTCACTACTATAACTTTGACCTTACGCTTCGTGGCGTTACGAACAATATCGTCTAACTGATGACGCTCTTCATAAGAAACAAACAACCCGCGCGAGCTGCGGTATATATCTGAAAACTGCTCACATGCATCCCCAACTGTCGGGGTGTAAATTATCGGCATCATTTCATCGATATGTTTTTGTATTAAGCGATAGAACAAGGTTTCATTATTATCTTGGATAGCACGTAAATAGATATGCTTATTCAATGCTTCATCGAAACTGCAATACTGCATGTAGGCACGCTCAACCTGCTCTTCAATGGTCTCATAGCGAGGCGGAACTAACCCAGTAAGGTTAAAGGCAGCACGTTCTCGTGCATTGAATGCACTTCCTTTATTAAGAAGGGGCGTCTCTAGCAATGACGGGCCAGAGTGAGGAATATAAAGATATTGCTGTAAGTCTTCTGACATTAGATTTCCGATTTTATTTTCAGGCAGTCAATCACATCAACCAAAAGTGGCGTCTACAGACGCCATTTTATACTTAAAATATCTCTTCAGGTTCAGGTGCTTTTTCTTGTTCTTCCTCTGCAGGGTCAACAACATTATTCTCTCGAACGTACGTTGTTGGTTCGGTGCCCTGTAGGAAGTATTCAAATAGTGTCGTATGGTCTGTCCTTCGGGTCAACATTCCACTGGTACGATCAATCCGAACGCGCACGATGTTTTCGGGTACCTGGATGGGTGAATAAGGCTTCTGTGCAAGTGCATCTTGCATAAAACGTATCCAAGCTGGGCCTGCTGCTTTTGCCCCATCTTCAGTACCGACCAGTGCATTCCCTATCCAGTTATATTTTTCAGGGTTGCGATTAACAAGATTTTGGTTGCGCGTAGCACGACCAAGCTGACGGCTCATATCGTCAAAACCCACCCATGCTGTTGCCACGATATCTCGATGAAACCCACTGAACCATGTGTCGCGAGAATCGTTTGTAGTACCTGTTTTACCCGCAATGTCGGTGCGCTGTAAAATATTGCGCGCGCGCCACCCAGTGCCTAGCCAGTAGGTTTTCTTACTCCAATTCCCGTTCGCTCTTACACCTGTTCGCATCATTTCACCCACTAAAAAGGCATTCTGCGTAGTAATAACGTGGGGCGCAAAAGTCTTCTCTTGGGCTTCTTCACCGTCAAGTAGTACTTCTTTATTAAGTTCTGCGGCGAGCAACGCTTCGACTTCAGCGTCAGTCATATTATCGCTATATTGTTCAGCGCCTTGCGGCTCAATATCTTCGTCCTGTGTGCGCGATCTTCCTCGCTCACACTTCTCACATGCCCACAGTGGGTTCGCGCGCCATAATTCGCTACCCTGTTCGTCCAATACTTTACTAATGAAATGTGGGTTGACCAGATAGCCACCATTGGCGATAACGGCCATACCGCGAGCGACTTCAAGAGGAGTATGCGAGCTAGAACCAAGTGACACGGTCTCATCTAGCGGAATATCATCTGGGTCAAAACCAAAGCGAGTAAGATAGTCGGCAGTTTTCCTTAACCCCACCCCTCTCAATAAGCGCACCGACACTACGTTTTTAGATTTACCTAAGGCCTTGCGCATTCTTATTGGCCCATCATATTCGGCGGGAGAATTTTGTGGTCTCCATGCTACGCCGGTTGCCGCATTCCATTGGCTAATAGGTGCATCATTAATAATAGAAGCCAGTGTATAGCCACTATCTAGCGCTGCTGAGTACACAAAAGGTTTAATGTTTGAGCCAACCTGGCGCTTTGCTTGCGTTGCTCTGTTAAATTGGCTTTGGTAAAAACTGTACCCTCCTACAACCGCCTCTACCGCACCATTGAGGGGGTTAAGCGCGATAAACGCCCCACTTACCTCTGGCATTTGTGCAATACGCCATTGCCCCTCTTGCTCACGAATGTAAATAATCGCGCCTTCTTGAGTAATGTCTGAGGCTACTTTGGGCTCGTTACCCTGCCTGAAATCGGTGATGTACATACGCGCCCAATCTAGTCCTTCCCACGGAATAACACGCGATTCTCCATTGGCGTCTAATACGGTAATCGTCTGTTCGTCGACGGCCTCTACGACTGCTGGCACAAGGGGTTTAATGTAAGGTACGCTGGCAAGCGCCGCTGATATGTCGCTTTCATTCCAATTATCGCGTGTCGCTTTAGCAACAATAGGTAACGCCGCCATCGAGGTTTGTGTTGCTGGTGCTATTTGGTCTTCCTGTGGTTCGTTCCATAAATACCCTATTGGGCCTTTGTAGCCGTGCCTCTCATCGTAATCATGAAGGTTACGCACCACCGCTCGCTGCGCCGACAGCTGCGTGTCAGACATTGCTGTTGCATATACCTGATAGCCGCCCGTCTCAGCCTCGTCTTTGCCGTAGATATCTACCATTTCGTTGTAAATAATATCGGCTAAATAAGGCGCATCGACTTCTATTTCAGCACCGTGCTTACGCGCGGTAACCGGCGCGCTCACCGCCTCGTCGAATTGCGACCGCGTAATGTACTCTTCGTCTAACATGCGTAACAACACAACGCGGCGTCGTTCAACAGACCTTTCAGGCCCACTTATCGGATTCAAAACCGACGGAGCCTTTGGCAAACCTGCAATTGTAGCCATCTGTGCTAATGTTAGTTTATTGAGTGGCGAACCATAATACACTTGCGCTGCCGCCCCAAAACCGAAAGAACGGTGGCCCAGTTCAATTTTATTGAGGTATAACGCTAGGATTTCGTCTTTAGTGAGGACCCGCTCCATATGCAGAGCAATAAAGATTTCTTTTACTTTACGTATATAGGTTTTCTCGCGAGACAAGAAAAACCCACGGGCGAGCTGCATGGTTAAGGTACTGGCACCCTGCTTTTTCTCACCGGTCAGGATAAGACTCACGGCAGCACGGGCAATACCAATGGGGTCGATTCCGTAATGGTCGTAAAAGCGACTGTCCTCTGTAGCGAGTATGGCATTGATAAGATCTTGAGGAACATCCTCAAGTTTTACCGGTATCCGCCGTTTAACTCCATACTGGGAGATAAGTTTGCCATCCTTGGTGTATATCTGCATCGGGGTTTGCAGACGAACATCCTTAAGGACAGTGACACTTGGTAGGTCAGGTTTGATATAAAAATAAATACCTACAAGCACAGCACTACCAAGTAGGCCAGAGAGTAAGACGAATAAAATAAAAGGTTTAAAGTACTTCACTGTTCAAGGATACCAAGGCATTTTCGTTGAAATGTCGTATATTTTCATACGTATGTGTTATCAATAGAACCCTAAACATCAAAAATATTGAGTAATATTGTATTTTAACGCTATTAATTTAAAACTGGACACCTAATTAGATGAAATCGCTGTTCAAAAAAAAGCTGCCCCCCATTGTGGGATTAGATATAGGCACGCGTCAAATAAAAGCGGTATTATTAGAACAATCCGATAAAGGATATGTGTTGCAGGCGTTCGCGTGCGAGCCAATAAAGAAGACAGCGTTCTCAGAACGAGAAGTTAAAGATTACGAAGCGGTCAGCGTTGCATTGAAAAAGGTTCGTAAGAGTTTAAAAACCAAGCTAAAGCAGGCAAACATTGCCGTTGCGGGTACCTCCGTAATAAGCAAGATTGTTTATATGGACCCAGATCAGAACGATTTTGAGCTAGAAACACAAATCGAAATTGAAGCAGACAGCCTCATTCCATACCCCCTTGAAGAAGTTTATTTAGATTTTGAAGAACTCGGCCCCAGCGCTACGCATACAGGAAAAGTAAACGTATTGTTGACCGCTGCCCATAAAGACCTTGTTGATAGCCGCTTATTGCTTGCAAGAGAAGCAAACTTTGAACCCAAAATCGTTGACGTGGAAAACTATGCCATTGGCAACGCCATTGATTTTTTCTATGGCGACGTGAATGAAGACACGTCGATATGCAGTGTTAATGTGGGCGCATCGTTACTGCAAATTTGTGTATGGAAAAATGGGAATGTTATTTATAACAAAGAGCATGCGTTTGGCCTCAACCAATTGATTAGTGATATTAGTGCTATTCACATGCTTGAACGAGATGACGCCGAGACACAATTATTAGACGGTACGCTTCCTTCGTCGTGGACGGAAGACGCCCTTCCTGTGTTTGCTGCGAACCTTCAACAGAATATTAATCGTGCATTACAAATGTATATAAGTACGCTACATGCGACACGCCCCGAGAAAATTTTACTATCTGGCGGCGCGGCAACCATAGCGCCCCTTGTCGACATTTTGCAGCAAGACCTTGGTATTGATATCGAAATATTTAATCCGTTTAAAGGGTTAACCATCAACCCTAAACTCGATACCGACAGGCTTGCAACCATTGCTCCGCAGCTTTCGATAGCCGCAGGCCTGGCAAGTAGGAGCTTTTCACCATGGCACATGTAAACCTACTTCCTTGGCGCGAGAAACAGCGTCAATACCAAAAGCAGCAATACTTAATGGGGTTGTTAGCGGTTGCGGCAATCGTGGGCTTGGCATTTTGGTTTGTAGGTCAAGCAATTGACCAACAAATTAGCCATCAAAACTCGCGTAACCAATTTCTCACCAACGAGATTGCCTTACTTGATGCGCAGATAGCAGAAATCCAAAAAGTTAAAGACAGCAAAAGTGCAATTGAGCAAAGAATGGCGTTAATCGAACAGCTGCAAGCTAGCCGTAATGTCGCACCGGTCGTATTTAACGAACTCGCCAAACTTGTACCGCAAGGGGTGGCGTTTGAAAGTATGAAACGCGTTGGCAATCGCGTCGAGATAGAAGGCATTAGCGATTCTAACAACCATTTATCGGATTTTATGCGGGCACTTGATGCTTCTGACGTCTTCGTATCGGCAGAACTATCATCAATTAAGTCAGATAGTGCTTCAGCCCGCGCTATCAGCAGCTTTACGTTAACGTTTTTAATTAGCCCTACCGTTGCGCCTTTGGGAAAAGCCAGTAATGGAGCAAGCAACTAATGAAATTTGACGTATCAAAACTAAAAGAACTGAACGAACTCGACTTTGAGCAAATTGCAATTTGGCCCAAAGAGATACGTATTGTTGTGGCAGTGTTTGTGGCAATTGTTATTGGTGCACTTAGCTACTACTTGCTTGTAAGTCCTAAGTTACCTGTACTTGATGCCGCTGAACTGAAAGAGCAAGAACTAAAGCTACAATTTGAGGCTAAATACCGAATTGCAGTTAACCTTGAGGCGTATAAAGAACAGTTAGCGCGAATAGAGAAAGACTTTTCGAGCATGCTTAAAAGCTTGCCCACCAGTAATGAAACCCCAGGGCTACTTGATGACATAACGTATGGAGGCACCACGTCGGGGCTTACCTTTGAACTGCTTAACTGGCAGCAGGAAATTCCGAAAGAGTTTTATACTGAACTGCCCATCGAAATGGAAGTAAGCGGTGGCTATCATAACTTTGGCGAATTTGTCTCTAAAGTAGCCGACTTACCACGTATTGTTACGCTTCACGATTTTGACTTAGCGCGTAATGGCAACACGCTGTCATTAAAATTACAAGCAAAGACCTATCGATCTGAGAATAGCTCGTTGCAAGTCACGGAGAAACAATAATGCGTATTGTATGGTTATTGCCTGTGATGTTGCTTGTTACTGCTTGCTCACCTAAGCTTGACGACCTGCAGGGCTATACTGAGAATGTAAAAAGCACTGCTGTAGTCAGAATTGAGCCGTATCCGGAGTTTGAAAGTCACCCTCCGTTTACCTACAGTGCGCAAAATCTGCGTAGCCCGTTTATAAAGCCCAAAGATAAAACCGCTCCCGTTACGCAAGCTCGTCAAGCGAACTGTACGCAACCCGACTTCCAACGCACCAAACAAAAGCTTGAGAGTTATGGACTTGATGCACTTGCACTTACAGGCAATTACAAAAGTAACGGTGTGCAATGGGCGCTTATACGCAGCAATGACGGGAAGCTGCATAAAATTAAACGTGGTAGTCGCGTAGGCCTGTTCTACGGGAAAGTAACAACCATAACAAAAAATTCAATTACCATTGAGCAGTTAATACCTGATGGCGCAGGTTGCTGGCAACAGAAAGATACCACGTTGGTCACCGCATCAACGTCAGGAGAGTAAGATAATGGCTGAGCGTTATATTTTTAATAAGTCCCTTAATCGCCGTACTTCGCGATTGTACTGGCTTACCGGTATCTTGGCAGTGCTCTGCGCAGTGCCGTTTTTTACTTCTTCAGCGAATGCACAAGAGAACGTATTGTTCGACCCTGATGCGACGAAACAGGCTGAAAGTATCACTGATATCACACATATCGACTTTACCCGAGACGTTAACCGAATGGGCATTACTACGGTAACGTTTAGCGGCAACAAACCCTCTCCACAGCTTGTTGAGTCACAAGGGAAAGTGACTGTGACGTTAGAAAATACGGTTCTGGCTGATGACCAATTAGTGGAGCTTAACGTGGTTGAGTTTGCCACCCCCGTGTCGGCCATTGAAACCTTCCAAGATGGTAATGACGTGCGTATTGAGGTGCGTTATGACGGCAACGTACTTGCTCGTCACAATATAGAAAATGATGTTTTATCAATAGAAATTGAACCTATGAGTGAAGCAGCTCAAGAAGAGCTAGCTGCAAAAAGCAAATACCAAGGCGAACCAATTTCTCTTGATTTTCAAGATGTTCCTGTCCGCCAAGTTTTGCAAATTATCGCTCAGGTTAATGGCTTTAATTTAGTGACCACCGACACCGTAACCGGTAATGTTACGATTAGCCTTTCCGGCGTTCCTTGGGATCAGGCGCTTGAGATGATCCTGCGAGTTAAAGGCTTAGATAAGCGTTTAGACGGCAATATATTATTAATTGCGCCACAAGAGGAGCTTGCGGCTAGAGAAACACAAGCACTGCAATCTAAAAAACAAGTCTCAGACCTCGCCCCCCTTCAGACGGTGAATATTGCCATTAACTACGCGAAAGCTGCGTCGCTTGCCACTATTTTGAAATCGACAGACGGCGGTATTTTGTCAGAACGTGGCGCAGTCACTGTTGACGAGCGAACCAATACATTGCTTATTCGCGATACCCTTCCTTCGATTGACGAAGCCCGCAAGATGATTGACGCACTTGATGTACCCGTTAAACAAGTACTGATTGAAAGCAGAATGGTAACAGTACTGGATAACGTCGATGAACAACTTGGCGTACGCTGGGGTTTTAGTGATAAACAAGATGATAATGGCGTTTCAGGCAGCATTGAAGGAGCTAACACCATTGCTGGCGGTACAGTACCAAGCATCACTGACAGATTGAACGTCAACCTACCGGTTACCAGTGCAGCGGGCACCATTGGTTTTCAAGTGGCAAGCTTGGTTGATGGAACCATTCTTGATTTAGAACTTTCTGCGCTTGAGTCTGAAAACAAAGGTGAAATTATTGCCAGTCCGCGCATTACGGTTGCCAATCAGCAGGAAGCGTATATTGAACAAGGGACTGAAATCCCTTACGTTCAAGCCACATCTAGCGGTGCAACATCAGTAGAATTTAAAAAGGCAGTATTGTCTTTAAAAGTAACGCCGCACATTACGCCTGATAATCGGATTATCCTCGATTTAGTGGTAACACAAGATACACGCGGTGAGACAGTGTCTACCTCGACGGGCGATGCGGTGGCAATTGACACTCAAGAAATTAAAACCCAGGTACTGGTCGATAACGGAGAAACAATTGTACTTGGTGGTATCTTTCAGCAAACCAGTTCTGATGGCGTGACAAAAGTTCCATTGTTTGGTGACCTTCCGCTGGTAGGTGCATTGTTTAGAAACACCTCTCAGTTACAGCAAAAGCGTGAATTACTCATTTTTGTAACGCCCAAAATAACTACAGAACGCCCCTAAGTTTATTCATTCGTACCGGATTATGCGTTTTTCACGCGCATAATCCGTCTCATTTCATTTTTTTTCGTTCAAATTTACACGTATGCGCTATTTGTTGGTAACAACACTTGCATAGCCTTGCATGAAACTGAGATAATCCCCGCCTCGAAATTTTAACGAGGTTTAAGGAGTAGTGCTTATTGGACATTGAATAGGCACGAGTCAATGGGTAGGCTGGTAAGACAACAGTTCATGCCCCTAACATGATTAAGTTGTGATATAAGCAAATATGGCTGAAAAACGTAATATCTTTTTGGTTGGCCCAATGGGTGCTGGTAAAAGCACGATTGGTAGACACCTAGCAGACGAACTTCACCTAGACTTCTATGATTCTGATCAGGAAATCGAGCGCCGTACTGGTGCTGATATTGCCTGGATCTTCGACCTTGAAGGCGAAGACGGATTCCGCAAGCGCGAAGAAGGCGTTATTAATGATTTAACAGACAAGCAAGGTATTGTGCTTGCAACAGGTGGTGGCTCTATTGTCACTAAGGCTGTTCGCAATCGTTTATCTGCCCGCGGCATTGTGGTTTATCTTCAAACGACCATCGATAAGCAAGTTGCGCGTACACAACGAGACAAGCGTCGCCCATTACTTCAAAACAGTGATCCAGAGCAAGTGCTTCGCGACCTTGCAGAGTCACGCAACCCGATGTATGAAGAAGTTGCAGACTATGTTGTAGATACTGACGATCAATCTGCTCGTGCAGTTGCGAATCAGATTATCGGTAAAATTGGTTTATAAAATATAAAATGTAAATGGAGGTGCTACGCCCATGTCAACCTTAACTGTGGAACTTGGCGATCGTAGCTATCCAATACAGATAGAGGCCGGCTTGCTTTCGCAATCTGGCCTTTTTAGATCTTATATTAAAGGCCCCCTTGCGGTCGTCGTTACTAATGAGACTGTAGCCCCTCTTTACCTAGAAAAGGCAATACAGGCCTGCGGTGACGTTCACGTAGAGACCATTATTCTTCCTGATGGTGAGCAGTATAAAAGCCTTGAACAATTCAATGTGGTAATGACACGCCTGCTTGAACTCAATGCAGCTCGTGATACTACACTTATTGCACTTGGCGGCGGTGTTATCGGAGATTTGTGTGGTTTCGTTGCAGCAACCTATCAACGGGGTGTGCCATTCATCCAAGTACCGACAACGCTGCTATCTCAAGTTGATTCATCAGTAGGCGGCAAAACCGCGGTTAATCATCCGCTGGGTAAAAACATGATAGGTGCGTTCTATCAACCTGTTTTTGTTGCCATTGATACCACCACCTTGTCTACCTTACCGGCAAGAGAGTTTGCGGCAGGAATGGCGGAAGTAGTGAAGTACGGTATTATTTATGATAGTGATTTTTTCGACTGGCTTGAACAGCATGCCGCGTCGTTAAAAGCGCTAGATGACACTACTATTTCTATTGCTATTCATCGCTGTTGCACCATCAAAGCAGACGTTGTTGCAAAAGATGAGCGAGAGGGAGGGCTAAGAGCCATCCTTAATCTTGGGCATACTTTCGGTCACGCGATTGAAGCGGAACAAGGTTATGGAAACTGGCTTCACGGCGAAGCTGTTGCGGCGGGTACTGTAATTGCATGTTTAGCAGCAGAACAACTTGAATGGATGACACCGTCAGAAACTCAGCGTGTGAAAGCATTGTTCACTGTATTTTCGCTTCCTGTTAAAGGCCCATCCTCGATGGGAAAAAGCGACTACATGAAACACATGAAGCGCGATAAAAAAGTTGAAGCTGGCCAAATTCGCTTTGTACTTCCTCAATCGATTGGCGCTGCTGTTGTTACAAAATCCGTTACGGACGATATCCTAACGACAATATTGTCCTAACCTATAGAAAAAGGCCGGGCGACTCCCACATCGTTCGTGACCATAGGTTTGCTAGCAGGTAGTGAACGCCATGAATAAAAGAAATACCCATGCATAGTGAATTGCATGAGCGGCTCGAATATCTTGTTAATTATTCTTCTCAACTGATTTTTGTCAGCGGCGACTCTATTGCAGAGCAACAGAAAACCCTCGACGCGTTTGTTTTTCAGCAGCACGATGATACTGAAATTGCCTACCTTACTGCACAAGAAGGTATGGATATTTCAGATTATCGTCGACAACTTTGTAGGCAATTACTTGGTCAAGTTGTAGGAAGTTATGTTCGACCTTTGCGTGAGCTTCTTAGTCCTTTAAACCATCACGAAGGCCCTATATTGCTTGCTATCACGCAAGCTCAGTTCATTTCAGACACCCTACTTCAAGAACTGTGGGATGTGGTACTGCAAAGCCGGCAGGCCGGAAACAAACAGCACCTAAATGTACTTCTTTTTGGTGATAGTCGGTGGGCCGAAAAAGCAAAGCAGTGGCTTCCTGCTAAAAATAATGACACGCCACTTCTGATTAGTAGTCAATCGGTGAATGCCGACGCGGCGCTTGCTACTCCTTCATCAACATTAGATAAAATGATTGCTGAACGACGCGAGGCGTTTCAAGCACATTTGGATAAACGCAAAGCATTAGCCGTTCTAGATAGGCCGACTAACCCTCTTAAGTCGAAAGCCATCATGTTGTCGTTGCTGGTAGTGTTTTCACTGACTTTTTTAGGCTTAGTAACGTGGCAGTATGGCGCTCGAATTTCTTCGTTATTCGAGCCCATTGAGAGCGAGGAGACGGTAGACGAAAAACCATCGGTAACGCCAGGCTCAGCCTATGCCAACGTCGCTGCGCTTGAGGACAGCATCGATGATGTTATCGATCCCCTCCCAATCGAAACGCAGCAGCCCAGTGGTAGCAGCAACCCAACGATAGAAATCGTCTCCAATCAACAAGGTACCGATAAACTCGTAACCGACTGGCAAGAGGCGATTGAGAATCAAGCCGACACCGACAGTAATGATACGGCCTTAGCCGGCACTATCGCTGAGAGTACTATCGCTGAGGATACTACCCTTAACGATACCGAAGAAGTAGTAACACCGACTAACACTCTGCAACAGCCTGAGCGTACTGCTATACAAGCGCCTGCGATTAACGATGATGCAGCATTACTGCTTGATGATAGCGCTTTGCCGCCGACTATCAGTGATACACAAGCTTCTTGGATAACCTCTGAGCAGTTTGTCATTCAGATGGTCGCCATGAAAGATAGAACCGTGGTTGACGAGTTTATCGAAGACTATCAACTATCCAATGTTACCCGTGTATATACCACTCAACGATATGGTGGGAATTGGTACGTTATCATTTTTCATCAACTCTTTTCATCCCAGGGCGAAGCGCGCGATGCTATGAAGACACTGCCAACATACCCTGGTAAAAATGATGCATTTATAAAATCTGGTGTACAGGTGATGAAGGAGTTATCAGAGCAATAACGCTCGACATTACCACCGTATTAACGCAGCTAACGGCGAGTGTAAGCTAGATTTTGTGTATGTTTCACGCGAAAACGACGCATATAACAATAAAATTTGAATGCTTTGCGTTTGCCGGTTGTCGCCCGATACGATGAAAGTTACAATCTACCTTTAGTGTGGCGCTTGCTTTTTCATTATCGTCATTACTTCATAATGCACCGGGTACGGCAATAATCGGAGCGTTCACCAACAGGCTCCGTTCAGGTAGTAACATTAACGCATGACGCAAAAAAAGAACCGCGCATTTTTAAAATGGGCGGGTGGCAAGTACAGCTTGGTTGAGCATATTCAAGCAAGATTACCCCAAGCGAACAAACTTATTGAACCGTTTGTCGGCGCGGGCTCAGTGTTTTTAAACACCCAGTACAAACGCTATTTGCTTAACGATATAAACCCTGATCTGATTAACCTCTACAATTTTTTGAAAGCGCAGCCCGATGCGCTTATTCATGATGCTAAAGACTTTTTTTGTGCGAAACGAAACGAAGAAAGTATGTACTATGCGTTAAGGGAAGAATTTAATGCCACGCAAGATGAATATTACCGGGCCATCTTATTTTTATATCTAAATAGGCACGGCTACAATGGCCTCTGTCGATACAGCTTATCCGGTAAGTTCAATGTACCTTTCGGGCGCTATAAAAAACCTTACTTCCCTGAGCATGAAATGTTTTTCTTCTCAGAGAAGTCACAAAAAGCAACGTTCACCTGCCTCCCTTTCGAGCAAGTATTTACACGGGCCAGACGGGGCAATGTTATTTATTGTGATCCTCCTTACGCACCGTTAAGCAAAACCGCTGCTTTTACGAGCTATGCGTCACATAGTTTTGGCCAAGATTCTCAGGTGGCGTTAGCCGAGCTTGCTATCGACACATCAAGCAAGCGAGGTATTCCCGTGCTAATCTCTAATCACGACCTGCCGCTAACAAGAAACTTGTATGTTGGCGCTGACATCTCAATGCTGTCGGTAAAACGCTCCATTAGTCAAAATGGCGCAAATAGAAAACCAGTCAGTGAAATTCTTGCATTGTTCGACGCAAGTGAAGCCAAACTGAGAATAAAGGGAACGAGTAAAAGACCGTCAACAAGGGGGCAGAGAAGAGTTAAACACGTAAAAGCAAAGTAGTTTTTAAGCGCCTGCGTACCATTTCACAAACGTCATTAAACCAATCACGAATAACACTACGAATATAACACCAAACACAGCAAAACTAATGAACGTACCTTTTGTAAAGTCACGCTCATAATTCTTCTGACTTTGGACACCAAACAAGCTCGCGAGCACACTTCCAACAACGGACCAAAAGCTGGTACCCGATTGCACTTGCATGACTACGAATCTTTTGTGGGTTGTGAGAAGTCACTGCTAGCGTCATCGCTATGCAGTAATTCCAGCAAATCTAGAAAATGAAATTGAAACGAAGGCGACTTGCCAGCAAGCCATGATAACCAACTTACTTCTTCAACGCCGTCTTTGTAGCGAGCACATTGATTTTGAATGTGACTAGCAGGTAACTTGGGGTTAAAGGTAGTTACTGGCTGAAACTCACACACAGACAACCCAGCGTCAGCACGAGACAACAGCGTAATACCGGAAAGAGCAACGGCGCTGATTACTGCACAAATAGGGAGTATTTTCATCCTGAAAACCTGTGTATTCGATTAAAATATAGCCTCATTATAACCCTATTATTAATTTGGACAAGGGGAAAAATAAAAAACCCAAAGTACTTACTTTGGGTTTTATAATTAGCACTAAAAAGGCTTATTAAGCAATAGCTTATAACTCGAAGTCGATTGAGTAACTTACCGCAAATTTAACTGAATCGTTATCGTATGCGTCAGCGCCTGTATCATCAAGGTCAGTACCAGTTACAGCAAAGCTAAAGCCGTCTTTTGATAATGAAATACCCCAATCTGCATAACCATCTGGTACGCCATTGAAGTCTTCTGCAAAATCACCCTGATGGTAACCTACATGAAGCCCAAGCTCTGCGCCGTTAAAAACTGGCATGCCGTAGTCAACTGACAAGTACGATGCTTTACCAAACCCGTAGTCGCGACCTTCGCCTTCATCTGCTTCTGTGTGTGCAAGCAATGAAAGTGTTGCGCTTAAACCGCCGTAGCCAAGTGAACCGTATACTTCGGCGAAGTCAAAGTTAGCTTCGTCGTCGTAGTTGTAGTACAAGTAACCGATATCGTAAGCAATATCACCAGATTCACCCGAGAAACCAAAATAAACATCGTGCTCGTATGAGTACACATCGTCTGCACCGTAGTTTACATTCGATACCCATGTACCTGCATAGAAACCGCCTTCGTGAGCGTAATCTATGCCACCTTGTACTGCAGCATCGTTGGTAGTTTGTGTTAAACCACGCCAGATATAGTTGCTTGTTACGCTTGCATTAGCAGTAAGCTCAGCATAAGAAGGCGCAGACGCCAGTAATGTAGCTGATGTCAGCGCGACGGCTAGTACCGTTTTCTTCATTGATGCGTTCATGTGTGTTCTCCAGTAGTGTTTTAATTTGTATTTAGATTTTTCTGTCTAATTATTCTTATGTTTAAACACTACTACGCAAAACCGATGCCCATTTATCCAGCTTTCACCAAAAGCGAACAAAAGCAACTAAGCCATTGATAAATAAGCATTTTCCCAAAAACAACGAAACTATACCATAACTAAGAATGCACATGTCGTGCATAAAAATGCACCATGATAACGCGCACTCCCCAAAATAGCGCACGCTGACGCAGTGGTTTGCGCCACCTTGGCCATTACCCACTATGTGGGTAAAAACGAAAAAGCTAGGCACAATCGTAGGCTTTCGCTTTTTTCATGCCCAAGATTTCGCTACACTCCGGATTCATTTTTAGCATTAGCTAATAAGCACGTTATTAAGGGACACATCATGAAACCGTTTTTAATTGCGCCATCCATTCTGTCAGCCGATTTTGCAAGACTAGGCAAAGACGTAGAAAAAGTGCTGGATGCGGGCGCTGATGTTGTTCATTTTGACGTGATGGACAATCACTATGTTCCAAACTTGACGTTTGGACCGATGATTTGTGAAGCATTAAGAAAGTACGGAATTACCGCCCCTATCGACGTTCATTTAATGGTAAAACCGGTTGATGATCTTATTAGCAAGTTTGCGCAAGCAGGCGCGTCCTATATTAGTTTTCATCCTGAAGCGTCAGAGCATGTCGACCGTTCATTACAGCTTATCATTGACGAAGGGTGTAAACCCGGTTTAGTGCTTAATCCGGCGACTTCATTACATTGCTTAGATCACGTCATGGATAAACTGCACCACATTCTTCTTATGTCAGTGAACCCGGGCTTTGGTGGACAGAAATTTATCCCTACTACGTTAGACAAGGTACGCCAGGTGAAACAGCGAGTCATCGCAAGTGGACGAGATATCAGAATAGAAATTGACGGTGGCGTTAAAGTCGATAATATTCGCGAGATTGCGGAAGCAGGCGCAGATATGTTTGTTGCAGGTTCGGCCATATTTTCTAACGATGACTATCGCGCCGTGATTGATGATATGCGCGCACAATTGTCTCATCTTTAACACACAATACTATTTAATCACTACAGGTAAGCATTATGAGTAACAAACCCATTGTATTAAGCGGCTGTCAGCCTTCAGGGCAATTGACCCTAGGTAATTATATGGGCGCACTGAAACAGTGGGTCTCAATGCAAGATGACCATGACTGTCTTTACATGCTCGTTGATTTGCATGCGATTACCCTTAGACAAGACCCAAAGCAGCTCTTTGAAGCATGCCTAGATGGTCTTGCTCTTTATTTAGCATGTGGCATCGACCCACAAAAGAGCACGCTTTTTGTTCAGTCTCATGTACCTGAGCACGCCCAGCTTTCATGGGTACTAAACTGTTACACCCAAATGGGTGAGCTTAATCGTATGACACAGTTTAAAGATAAGTCTGCGAAAAACGAAAGCAATATTAATGTCGGCCTTTACAGTTACCCTGTATTGCAAGCTGCTGATATCTTAATATATCAAGCTGATAAAGTTCCTGTTGGTGAAGATCAAAAGCAGCATTTAGAACTTACACGTGACATCGCTACGCGTATGAATAACCTTTACGGTGATGTATTTCGCTTACCCGATCCTTATATTCCAGAATTTGGCGCGCGCATCATGAGCCTTCAGGAACCCGAAAGGAAGATGTCTAAATCTGATACCAACCCGAACAATTTTATTGGCTTGCTTGAAGACACGAAAAAGCTGACGAAAAAAATTAAACGTGCGGTGACAGACTCTGACGAACAGGCCAATATATATTTCAACCCTCAGGAAAAACCTGGCGTATCGAACTTACTTACCCTGCTTTCGTTATCTACTGGCAAGTCGGTTGACGCGTTAGTGCCAGAATACGAAGATAAAATGTATGGCCACTTAAAAGGTGACGTTGCCGAGGCAGTTGTCGCTTTACTATCGCCTATTCAGCAGCGCTACACTGAGATTCGACAAGACAGAGCCTACCTTGACGAAGTAATGAAAAACGGCGCAGACAAAGCCTCTGAACGAGCCGCCGTGACATTACAGAAAGTCTATGACGCGGTTGGTTTTATTAAAAAGCCGTAGTCTTTTTCTGACACAAACACCTAGGCCGTATCCGTGCTGCTTCTTATTGATAACTTTGATTCGTTTACACACAACCTAGCTCGGTACTTCACCGAACTAGGTTGTAACGTAAAGGTAGTCAGAAACAATGCCATCACGCTTGAAGAAATTGAAGCGCTGGCACCTGAGCATTTGGTGATATCTCCTGGGCCGTGTACACCTAATGAGGCAGGGATAAGCCTTCGTGCTATTGAACACTTTAAGGGCACACTTCCCATTTTGGGAGTATGTCTAGGCCACCAAGCCATTGGACAGGTGTTTGGCGCAAAGGTCGTTGGCGCTAAAGAAATAAAGCATGGCAAGGTTTCATCATTATTTCATGAGCACACCGGACTATTTGCGCACCTACCTTCACCTTTCGACGTTACTCGTTATCACTCTCTCGTACTTGCGCCCGAAAGTATTCCTTCCTGTATGAAAATCGATGCGTGGTGTGAAACAGATGATAACCAACGAGAAATAATGGCATTTTCTCATATCTCTCTACCTATTTGGGGAGTGCAATTTCATCCCGAGTCTTTACTTACCCAATACGGTCACGAGGTGTTAAACGCCTTTTTGAAAAGTACATCCACATAAAACATGCTAACGGCAGGAAAGCGTTAACTTTTATCTGAAGCTGCCGATAACAATCCATACCGTAATACCACCGATAATGTACTTATCGCAGGCGTGGGTTTAGGAGTTCGTAAGCAATGATAAGTGGTGAAAGCAGCGTGTTATCCTTCAATAATCGGTTTGAAACGTTAGTGGTGTCTCCCGATAATCTATTTCAAATGATCAGAAAGCAAAAGCCTGGACAGGTAAGCTTTGAGCAATCGGAGCAAAGTTATGCCCGTCGGGAGTTATTGCACGTTGAAAAAGTAGCGATTGCCAGCAAGCGAGTGAAGTTTGCTAATGATGCCGCCTACAAAGAAAAGGTGAAGGGCTTTCTTCATAAACTTATCGCTGAAGAAATGGCAGAACACGTCACCTTCACTGACGATATTTTTTCCAAAACACTCAATCTTAACGATGCGCTATCGCCGTTACTTGATGCGCTTTCAGTGCGAGCGGCGTCCATATCAAAAATAGAACCTCATGTCTGTGACGTGCCTTGGCTACATGATGACTTGCTCCAAACCGTTAATACGCCGACATTTCGTCGCAAGGACGCAAGAGGAAAGGTTATTGTGGTTGAATCATTACGAACCGCATTGAGCTTTTTGGGCATTGAAAATTTACGCCTACTGATTCCTTCCCTAATACTCAAACGCGCCATGCCTCAGGTAACCGACCCCTACCCTTTATTTAAACAAAAAATGTCACAGTACGGGATTGGGACGGGCGTTACCTCGATGCACCTGAGCACATTCAACACTATTAATAGCACGCAAAGTTACACATTAGGCATGTTAAGTTATCTAGGTCGGTGTGCGATCGTCAGGTTGTATTTTCGCTTATTTAACAAAGTGCAGCGTCATTTGCTGGAAGAATGTGTTCGTAACCAAGAGCAGCGAAGACACGATGCACTTGTTTCTATAACCCCATCAATTGAACATATTATTTCATTACAAGATATTTACGCCGACACATTATCCGCCGACCTCATCGAGCACATGCTATTTAAACGTTTGTTCATTGCTGGAGCAATGCGAGACGTTGCCTCAGGTAATCCCGCTCAAGACGGCTCGCTGGCGAAGACATTGATACAAGCAAGGTTGTATACGAAGGTACGCATGATGCATCAGGTTCGTGCTACTGAAGTAGACGAAATAAAACCGATGATAAAAAGACAATGCTTCCCGGTAGGCGCATTAGAAAAGCTCAAACTCATAGATGTGTTTACGCTGCCTTTGACTCGCACTGACAACAACACATAAATACGGTAGCTTGCTTCGAACTGCTTACCTATTGTGGCAAATAGCAGCAGGGTGAGCAATTTTTAACCAACACTCATTACTTTATAAGAATTTTTTTATTGGATATTCATGCAGGGAAATAACCCTGTGAGTAACAGGCCAATATTGCGCACTTTCTCATCAAGACTATTTCACAGCACGTTTACATCTGCCGCTTTCGATAGGCTCTGCCCCGCTATTTTAGTCTATTCCTAATGAATATTGTTTAGTAGTAAATAGTTATTCACTTTTAGTGCAAGTTAAGCCAAAGTCCTTGTATATAAAGGGCTAGAGCCGACTACAAACGAGACAATTGTTGATAGAAATGGCATACTATGCGCAATATTAGTTTATTTTTTGCACCCTGGAACCTCCCACTGTGAGGAAGGGTGCCCAATGCAGAGGTGACAAAAATGAAAGTAACTCGCGCTACATTTGATGATGTTATGGTGCCAAACTACAACCCAGCAGGTATGGTTCCTGTTCGTGGTGAAGGTTCGCGCGTATGGGATCAAGATGGCGTCGAGTACATCGACTTTGCAGGCGGTATTGCAGTAAATGTACTTGGACATTGTCACCCAGAGCTTGTTAGTGCGCTTAAAGAACAAGGCGATAAATTGTGGCATCTAAGTAATGTGTTCACCAATGAGCCATCATTGCGTTTAGCAAAGAAACTGACCGATGCTACGTTTGCTGACAAGGTTTACTTTGCCAATTCGGGTGCGGAAGCTAACGAAGCTGCACTTAAGCTTGCTCGCCGCTGGGCACTTGATAAGTTTGGTGAAGCTAAGAACAATATTATTGCGTTTAACAAAGGCTTTCACGGCCGTACCTTCTTTACGGTAACGGTAGGTGGCCAAGCGGCTTACTCTGACGGCTTTGGTCCTAAACCTGGTGCGATTACTCACTGCGATTACAATGATCTTGCTGCGTTTGAAGCGCTGATCTCAGACGACACCTGCGCCGTTATGATGGAGCCATTACAGGGCGAAGGCGGAATTATTCCACCCGATGTAGATTTTGTTAAAGGTGTTCGTGCGCTTTGTGACAAGCATAATGCCCTTCTAATTTTTGATGAAGTGCAATCAGGGGTTGGCCGTACTGGTCACCTGTATGCTTACATGGGTCTTGGTGTAACACCGGATATTCTTACTACCGCAAAATCATTAGGCGGCGGCTTTCCAATTGGCGCAATGCTTACCACTGCAGACATTGCTGAGCACTTAAAGCCAGGCACCCACGGCAGCACATACGGTGGTAATCCATTGGCCTGTGCAGTTGCTGAGCGCGCACTAGATGTTGTGAATCAGCCTGAAGTGTTAGACGGTGTTCTTAAGAAAGAAGCGTTGTTCAGAGAAATACTTGGTGAAATTAACGCAAAATATAATGTCTTTAGCGAAGTTCGCGGTCAAGGCATGTTATTGGGCTGTGCGCTCAATGAAAAATACGCCGGGCGTGCAAAAGAATTTATGACTGCGGCAACGCATGAAAACCTTATGTGTCTTATTGCAGGTATGAACGTTATTCGTTTTGCACCATCGCTTGTGATTCCTGATGAAGACATTAAAGAGGGTTTGGCACGCTTTGAGCGAGCAATAGCAGCTGTTGTAAACGCTGAATAATTTCTTAACTGTCGAGAAAGCGGACATGAATATAATTCGCCCAATCAAACAGGCTGACTATCAAGCGTTACACGACATTGCTGTTGAATCAGGGATCGGCTTCACGTCGCTCCCTGTTAATGACGAGCTATTGCAACGCAAGATTACTCGTGCCGAAACTGCCTTTAATCAAAAAAACGTTACCGCCCCTGGCGATGAGTCTTACCTGTTTGTAATGGAAGACACTACCACCGGAGAAGTAGTGGGAACGACGGGTATTGAGGCAGCCGTAGGGATCGATGATGCTTTTTATCATTACCACTTAAGCAAAGTGGTACATGCATCGCGCGAGCTCAATATTCATAACACGGTTGAAATACTCACCTTTTGTAATGACTACACGGGTGTGACAGAAATATGCACCCTGTTTTTGCGTGAGCAAGCTCGAGGCGGTCTAAATGGGCGTTTCCTTTCTAAAGTTCGCTTCTTATTTATGATGGAGCACCGTGAGCGTTTCTCGGAAACTGTGATTGCTGAGATGCGTGGTGTAAGCGATGAAGAAGGCCGTTCGCCATTTTGGGAATGGCTTGAAGACCACTTTTTCTCGATGGACTTTCCAACTGCCGATTACTTAACCGGTATTGGCAATAAGGTATTTATTGCTGAGCTAATGCCTAAATATCCTATTTACGTGAATTTGCTAAGCAAAGACGCGCAAGATGTAATTGGAAAGGTTCACGACAAAACGCGCCCAGCACTACAACTTCTTGAAGAAGAAGGGTTTGGGTGTAGAGGGTACGTTGACATCTTTGATGCAGGCCCAACGGTGGAAGCAAATTTAAGCCACATAAGAACTGCACAATCTAGCCAGAAGCTTCCGGTTGTCATTGATGACACCGCGGCGGCGCAAGGGCAGACACATTATATTATAAATACCTCTATTTCTGATTTCCGCGCTGTGGCAACCGAAATCGCAGTAAGTGAAGAGAAGCAAGTCGTTGTGCTATCTCGTCAAACCGCTGCGGCACTCAACGTGAAAGAGGGAGAATCGGTACGATTCGCTCCCGTTAAATTCAGAGATTAATTAAAGGATACCCTACATGCTACATACACATTATATCAATGGTGAATGGGTTGCTGGTGAAGGTCACCCGCTTACTTCAATAGATCCAGCTAAAAACGTAAGTATCTGGGAAGGTAAATCTGCAACTGCTGCGCAGATTGATAATGCCATTTCGGCTGCACGCGAAGCGTTACCGTCATGGAGCATGAAGCGCGTAGAAGAACGCTTATCGATTATTAAAGCATACGGTGAAAAGCTGAGTGATAACAAAGCGCACCTTGCCAAAATCATTGCCAGAGAAACCGGAAAACCTGAATGGGAAACGGCGACAGAAGTAGGCGCAATGATTGGCAAAATTGGCATTTCTGAAAAAGCGTATTTCGAGCGTACAGGAAATGTTGAAAATCCAATGCCCGTTGGTAAAGCCTTTATTCGTCATAAGCCGCACGGCGTAGTTGCGGTGTTTGGCCCATACAATTTCCCAGGCCACCTGCCTAATGGCCATATCGTTCCTGCACTGATTGCTGGCAACACCCTTGTTTTCAAACCTAGCGATTTAACCCCTATGGTTGCACAAGAAATGGTGAAGCTATGGGATGAAGCCGGTCTTCCAAAAGGCGTGTTAAATCTTGTTCAAGGTGAAGTAGAAACCGGTAAAGCACTTGCCTCGCATAATGATATTGATGGCTTATTCTTTACGGGTAGTTCACGAACAGGAAAAGTGTTGCATGAGCAATTCTCTGGGCATCCAGGAAAGATTCTCGCGCTAGAAATGGGCGGAAATAACCCGCTTATCGTTAAAGATGTGGAAAATGTTGACGCCGCCGTGCACGACATTGTCCAGTCAGCGTTTGTTACTTCAGGCCAGCGTTGTACTTGTGCTCGCCGTTTATTTTTACCGGCAAACGCACAAGGCGATGCACTATTAGCACGGCTAATAGAAGTGACAAAAAACATCCTTATTGACGACTACGATGCCGACGAGCAACCTTTCATGGGCGCTATGATCTCTGCTAACGCAGCAGCGGCGATGGTAAGTGCACAACAACAGCTTGAATCACTTGGAGCAACGGTATTACTACCGCTTACTCAGCCGGATGAAGCAAAAGGGTTTGCAACGCCTGGAGTCATCGACGTTACCGACATGCTAAGCGCGCTACCAGACGAAGAGCACTTCGGTCCGCTTCTGAAAGTTATTCGCTATACAGATTTTGACGCTGCAATAAAAGAAGCGAACAACACAAGCTTTGGGCTATCTGCAGGTTTCCTTGGTGATAGTGAAGAAGACTATAACTATTTCTTCGCTCGTATACGTGCAGGAATTGTTAACTGGAACCGCCCCATTACGGGTGCAAGCAGTGCTGCGCCATTTGGCGGCATTGGTGACAGTGGAAACCACAGAGCAAGCGCGTTTTATGCTGCAGATTATTGCGCCTATCCCGTTGCCTCTGTTGAGCTAGATAAAGTCACATTACCTGGCGCGTTAAGCCCTGGTTTATCGCTGTAGACGACAACAAGGATTTACTTTCATGCATAGCAATATTGATACGTTATTTTCTAATATGTGGGACAATTATGTTTCTATTACCCCATCAGCACATAAAATTCATATGCTGCTTGCCGGTGAAGAAAATAATAACGATATCGTCAATGACCACGTTGCCTTTAGAACGTTTGCCTTAGACAAAACGTCGTTAGATAAGCTTGCTGCACATTTTCTCGCATTAGGTTACGAAGAAAAAGGCGACTATGATTTTGAGGCAAAAAAGCTTACTGCGAAGCACTTCGAGCACGCTGACGATACCAAACCTAAGGTATTTATCAGCGAACTTCGCGTTCACGAATTGTCTGACGATGCACAGGCTATTATTCACGACCTCGTTGCGCAAATGAACGATAACGTTGTTAGTGCGGATAATTTCTTGTATTCAGGCCGTCACTGGGACGTCACCAAAGCGCAATATGATACATTGCTAAATGAATCTGAATATGCGGCATGGCTTGCAGCATGGGGATTTAGAGCAAACCACTTTACGGTAAGTGTAAATCACTTAGCACGCACTGATGAACTTACTGACGTGAACACGTTGTTGAAAGAAGCTGGCTTTGTACTTAATACTTCTGGAGGCGAGATTAAAGGTGGTCCAGACGTATTTTTAGCACAATCATCTACGATGGCCGATCGTGCCGATGTAGATTTTGGTTCAGAAACAATTGCTATTCCAAGTTGTTTTTACGAATTTGCACAGCGTTATAACATGCCTAATGGTAAGCGTTACCAAGGGTTTGTTGCAGCATCAGCTGATAAGATTTTTGAAAGCACAAACATAAAGTAGTGTAATGACGGGGCGGATGTAGTGCGTAATCTCGCAAGATACGGTACGTGCACTTCGCCCCAATAAACCTATAGTGTCGTTATCGTGCTGCGCGCGTAATATGGCGAGCGATAAATTGCTCATAGGGCATAGGCTTGTCGAAATAAAACCCCTGCATTAGCGTGATGTCAGCTTGGTGCATAAAAGGCAAGTAAGACTCTATTTCAACCCCTTCTACCACTACCTCAATATTCAAGCTTTTTAACATTGTCACTACACCATTAAACAGTGCATTCGCTTTACTGCTTAGATGTATATCTCGAATCAAGCTTCTATCCACTTTGACAACATCAAAATGAAAACTTCGCAAATAGCTCAATGATGAAAACCCAGTACCAAAGTCGTCCAGCGACAGCCTAAAACCTTCCTGCCGAAGGTTATTTAGTGCAGAGAGTGCCGCGTCTTCATCTCTAATGAGAATGGACTCGGTTAATTCAATTTCTATCATGCTCGGGCTGACATGATTTTCTGCGCATATCGCCGACGCTATGGCTGGAAAACCCGTATCTAGTATTTGATTACCGCTCACGTTAATCGAAAGCGGGATCGCGTACCCCTGTTGAGACTCCATTATCGATATATAGTCGCAGGCGGCTTCAAGCGCTTGAAGCCCTATTTGTCCATCAAAATTATACTCTTCCGCAATGGGAATAAACGTGCCAGGGCTCACCACGCCGTGCAGGCCGGATATCCACCTGCAGAGCACTTCCCCTCCTTTAAGCTGACCGGTGTTGTCATATTTCCCCTGAATGTAAAAGTCGAGTAGATGGTTTTCTACCGCCCGTTGTAAACTGTTAACCAGCGTAACTTGCTTAGCCATACTTTCGTACAGCCCATCCTCATAAACGAAAACACACCCTTTACCCTGTGTTTTTGCCTGATACATAGCTGCGTCAGCGCTTTGAATTACCCCTTCAATGCTGTTGCTGTGCGCTGGGTACTGCGCAATACCTATGCTTGCAGATAGCTTAAGCTCGATACGTGAGGCGCTAATGGTATCTTCTTCAATTAACTCGATAAGATGGGTCGCTTTTTCGACCGCTTCTTGCATGTCGATATTCGGGAGGACAGCAATAAACTCATCGCCTCCCCATCGTCCAACCTCACCAACGCTACCAAACGTACTTTTCAATAACTTAGCAACGCGTTGCAGCTCAATATCACCGCTTTCATGCCCTGCGTTGTCGTTGATTGCTTTAAAACCGTCTAAATCAACAAACACTAACAGAAAGGGTTCTTCAGCCTCAGCGTAGGCCGCGAGGCTCTCTCGCAATGCATTTCGATTTGAGAGGCCTGTTAAATCATCATATAAGGCCAGTTGACGTAATTTCGCTTCATTCGCTTTTCGGTCGCTAATATCACGCATAGTAGCAATGAGATAAGAGGTAGATTGAAGGTAGGTCTCGAATAACGCGACCGATATATCAACGGCTTTTTCATCACCGCTTAACATCCTTACCTTTGACTCAAACCGCTGCTGCTTTGCACTTTCTAGATGAGCGACGTCTACTTTTTCTGCCGTTAACAAGGCGTTAAAGTCTATACCTAAACATTTATCTTTCATCGCCGCACCAATCATGTTGATGAAGGCTTCATTACATTCAGTGATAAGTAAGTTAGGTGAGAGAACAAGCATAGGCTCGCGAGAACTCGCAAAAGCAGATGCCATTAAATGAAATGACTGCTCGGCCTTACGCTGTTGTGTAATATCTTTAGTGGTTCCTACAATTTGCAGCGCTTCACCAGACTTTCCACGTTCAAGTACGCGGCCTCGTAAACGTACCCACTGAAATTCATTTTGAATGTTTAAGCGAAATGAAAACTCTATTCGATCTCGTTTACCATGCAATGCCATTGCCCAATGAAACTGAAGGTTTTCAATATCTTCCTGATGGACCCGCTCCAGCAGCGCTATTAGTGTGCCAGACCAGGTGGAAACACTTTCAGAATGCAGAGAATAAGAGCGAATATCCATGATATCCGTATCAGCACGCCAGCTCCAAAAAGACTCTTGTGACGCCCAGAGCGCTAGCTCTAGATTTTTTCGTAACTGCTGAGTTTCAGTTAGTTTTAAATATAATGCTTCGGATTTTTCAGTAAGCAGCTTTTCGGCGTGATGACGAGCTTCTTTCTCTCGATTCACTCGACGTTCAAGTTGCTCAAGCTGTTCTAAAACATGTTCGTTAGACACACAAATCCTTTATGTTACGGAAAGACTAAACTCGTAAGTATGAGGCGCACTTAAGGTTCTTAGCTCTCGCTCAACGGTCACGCCATAGTACTCGGCAGCTGCATCCATGAGGCCTTCTGCAAGCGCGTATAAATCTCGTTCAGAGTAGTATTGCAATACCATCGCATTATCGGTGCGCGACATAACCTTAAACCGTGGAAGGTCAGCGTCAGGGTAAAGCTTTCTTACCTGAACATGAATATCGCCGTCGAGGTGCTCTAACATTTGAAGCAGGCTGTCAGTATTCGCTAACACGCTGCCATGCGCTGCCGATAACTTGCCGAACAGATAGAACCCAAAATCGTGTAAAAGCTCATTGGCTGACTTACCCGTTTTCTTTACCAGTATGCCGACCATTTTTTGCATTTCTTCAAACGGGTAATACCCTACTGCGGTGTAAGCACCATCGTTTTGAAGTTCAGCTTCAACAATTACCTCATCAGCAAAATCTGGCGACACCTTTTCCTCAAGCATATCGATGAGCGATGTAAAAACGATACCAAGCATATAAGCCCCTAGAAGTAATTATTTAAAGTGTAGACCATTGGAGTATAAGAACAACTCATACTATTCCTCTAGCGATTTATTTTCTGCCACATTATCACTGTGTTCAACAACGACACTGTCGACACGCTGAAGACCTCTCGGCAATTTATTACCTCTTCGCCCTCTTTCACCCTGATAATGCGTTAAATCGTCTGCGGTTAATGTCATGCTGCGTTTACCCGCGGCGACTTTTATTGATGCACCATTGGGCACCACTGCCAATACTTTTATGTATTCCTCTCGCGATTGCGCCTTGGCACTTGGAATATTCATTAATTTATTACCTTTACCTTTACCAAGGCTTGGCAAGTCGCGCAGTGGGAATAGCAACATTCTTCCCTCATTGGAAATTGATAAACACCAATCTTCTTCAGGGTTAGTGACAACTTGCGGTTTTATCACTTTTGCGCTTTTTGGCAGCGACAGGTAGGCTTTACCAGCTTTATTTTTACTCACCATATCGCTGAACGTACCCACGAACCCGTAACCCGCATCAGACCCCATTAAGAATTTAGTGTCGTCCTGTGCCATGATGACATATTCAAAGTTTTCACCGCCCACAAGGTTAAATCGCCCGGTTAGCGGCTCACCTTGGCTTCTTGCAGAGGGAAGGCTATGTGCATCACAGGAGAACGTTCTCCCTGAGGTATCCATAAATACAGCGGGCTGATTACTTTTACCTTCAGCACTGGATAAGTAGCCATCGCCTGATTTATAGCTGAGTCCTTCTGCGTCGATGTCATGGCCTTTGGCACATCGCGCCCACCCCTTCTCTGAGATGACGACCGTTACCGATTCTGCCGGCACTAACTCTTTTTCAGATAACGCTTTGGCTTCGCCACGCTCAATAATGGGTGAGCGACGATCATCACCGTATTTTTCTGCATCCGCTAAAATCTCTTTTTTGATCAACGTTTTTAATCGTCTATCAGAGCCCAATAAGGTTTGAAGTTTGTCTCGCTCAGCGGCAAGTTCATCTTGCTCGCCCTTAATCTTCATTTCTTCAAGCTTTGCGAGATGGCGCAGTTTTAAATCTAAAATTGCCTCAGCTTGTTTTTCACTGAGCCCAAAACGCGACATAAGCTCAACTTTGGGCTTATCGTAAGTGCGTATAATTTCAATCACTTCGTCGATATTTAAGAAGGCAATCAGAAGACCTTCTAAAATATGTAAGCGCGCCAATACTTTATCGAGACGATATTGAAGACGCCTTGTTACCGTATCTTTTCGATACACAAGCCATTCAGACAATATCGTTTTTAAATCTTTTACCTTCGGACGACCATCTAAACCAATCATGTTCAAATTAACACGGTAGTTTTTTTCCAAGTCGGTTGTGGCGAATAAGTGTTGCATAAGTTGCGCTGTATCAACGCGATTAGAGCGAGGTGTGATAACCAGGCGGGTCGGGTTTTCATGATCTGATTCATCACGTAAATCACTCACCATTGGCAGTTTCTTCGCCTGCATCTGCCCAGCAATTTGTTCTAAGATTTTGCCGCCTGACGCTTGGTGAGGAAGGGCAGTAACAATAATGTCCCCGCTTTCTTCGTAGAAAACGGCTCGCATCTTGATAGAGCCTTTACCCGTTTCGTAAAGCTTTTTAATATCGGATTTCGGCGTAATGATTTCGGCTTCTGTCGGGTAATCAGGCCCATTAACATGCTCTAACACATCGTGTAATTCAGCTTTCGTGTTGTCTAACAGCATGGCGCAAGCATTCGCCAGTTCACGCACATTGTGTGGCGGTATGTCGGTCGCCATCCCAACGGCGATACCGGTTACCCCATTCAATAGAATGTGAGGTAGACGTGCGGGAAGCATACTAGGCTCTTCTAGCGTGCCGTCAAAGTTGGGAACCCAGTCGACAGTACCTTGGCCAAGTTCGTCTAATAACACTTCTGAGAAACGAGAAAGTTTAGCTTCGGTATAACGCATGGCTGCGAAAGACTTAGGATCATCTGGCGCTCCCCAGTTACCTTGCCCATCGACCAACGGATAGCGATATGAGAACGGTTGTGCCATAAGCACCATTGCTTCGTAACACGCTGAGTCGCCGTGCGGATGAAACTTACCAAGCACGTCACCTACGGTTCTTGCTGACTTTTTGTACTTTGCGTTAGCGCTTAAACCGAGATCGGACATGGCATAAATAATTCGCCGCTGCACGGGTTTTAACCCATCAGTGATATGCGGTAGTGCCCTATCCATAATGACGTACATGGAATAATTTAAATAGGCATCTTCAGTGAAACGCCTAAGCGGCAGTTGTTCTATACCGTCGCGGTTAATTGTGATCTCGTCGCTCATAATATTTTTTCGTTTTGTTATTGTGCAAAATTTAGCGCGTGTGCACGTGTTAGCAAAGTAACATCATGCTTGAATTCCGTGCCCCCTTACAATGTCTCATTGCGTCTTTCATAGCAAGAGTGATATGCCAGAAAACATGGGGTTATAGCACTATTGTGGGGTATACGGCAGACTTTCGCAATGTCCTCGCGTACGCATAAAATAATGGCGGTATTACGACGGACAGTGGCTGCCATTTTTAGGCAATCTATTTAATGGCTAATGCCAATCCATGCCGCATCCATAAACAATTTATTTACAAATGGCGAAATCGTTGCTACCTTAACTTAATCGATTAAGTTAATGTTTTATACGACGCGACATGATGACTCTTAACAGTTAAAGCTTCACTTTAATTTGCAACGTAAAAAGCATCACTCAGCGTTAATTCAATAGATTTCCACGCTGCACTGTTTGTTATTGGGAGAATTACTATGTCTATACGCAATGGCGTTCAATTAATCACCTATGCCGATAGATTTGGCGACGGCACAATGACCGGTCTTTACGCACTACTCAATGGAAAGCTATCGGGGCTTTTTAAAGGTGTACACATACTCCCCTTTTACTATCCTTATGACGGCGAAGATGCAGGGTTCGATCCTATCGACCATACTGCGGTTGATAAGCGCCTTGGCGTATGGGATGACGTTAAGCAAATTGGTCATTCGATGAATATTATGTCTGACCTGATCGTTAATCACATGTCCGCGCAAAGCAAACCGTTTTTAGATGTATTGGCGCATGGAAAAAAGTCGGACTATTGGCCGTTGTTTCTCACTAAGCAAGACGTTTTCGGTGACAAAGACGACAGCGATATTGCTGAACAGATTGCCAACGTATTTCGTCCTAGACCTACGCCATTTTTTACCGACTATAATGTTGCCGGCGGCGAAACTGTACCTTTTTGGACCACTTTCACTGCCAACCAAATAGATATTGATGTTGAATCTGACCTTGGAAAGCACTACCTTTCATCAATTTTACAGGCATTCACTGATAACAATGTTGACCTAATTCGCCTCGATGCTGCGGGTTATGCCATTAAGCGTGCCGGCTCTAATTGCTTCATGTTAGAAGAAACGTTTGCGTTTATCGAGTCGCTAAGCCAGCGTGCAAAAAACATGGGCATGCAGTGCCTAGTAGAAATTCACAGCCATTATCAGACCCAAATTGATATTGCCTCTCGATGCGATAGCGTCTATGACTTTGCACTACCGCCACTTGTACTGCATACCCTATTTAGTAAAGACGCCAGTGCGTTGTCTCATTGGTTATCAATATCACCGCGTAACTGTTTCACGGTATTAGACACCCATGATGGCATTGGTATTGTTGATGTCGGTGCTAGCGGCGATAAAGCAGGGTTACTAACCGAGTCACAAATTGATAACTTGGTGGAGCAAATTCACACCAATTCAAAAGATGAGTCTAGAAAAGCCACCGGTGCTGCTGCCAGTAATGTAGATTTGTATCAAATAAACTGTACTTACTATGATGCACTAGGACAAAGCGATGCGCAGTATTTACTGGCCAGAGCCATTCAGTTTTTCAGCCCAGGAATTCCTCAAGTTTATTACGGTGGATTAGTTGCAGCGACAAACGACATGGCGCTACTTAGTAAAACGAACGTCGGTAGAGACATTAATAGGCCATATTTAACTGATACCGACATAGACGCTGCGCTTGAAAAGCCAGTTGTGAAGGGCTTAATAGCGCTTATTACGTTACGAAACACCAACAAGGCGTTTGATGGCACGTTTAACGTTAGTTACGTAAACAACAACCTTACATTAAGCTGGGATAACAATGATGCACATGCTCACCTACATGTAGACATGGATACCTTGGAAGCATCTATTCATCTTACTGAAGAGGGAACACGCTCTGTTATAACCCTTGCGTCGTTATTGGCTGTTTAACAACGTAACCTACCCACTTATCTTTACGCGCAGTGACCTTACGTTGTAGTCACGAAAAAACCGACGTAACGACGAAACTGCGCGCTTTCTAGATGATGGTGTCACACGACAGTGCGACGCAACTAATGAAAATGCTATCGCGCGAATTTTTCGTTGCACGATGGGTAACCGTATTAACACGGTTACCCACAGCCTTAGTTTCAATTTCTTGTGTTTCTATTATTTGTACAATGATTCGCACAGTGCTTTAATACCCCATCACTAAGAATAAATGTATAAAGATGCGGTTAACTCGACTTATCCTTATTTTTGCCATCTCTGTTATGGCCTCGCTTGTCACTTCTGTTCAAGCTCAGCATGTAGAACAACTGTTTAACGAGGACAAGACCCACGATTTGTCTGACTCGTTATATTACCTGTTTGAAAGCGACCTTCCCCTCTCTATTTCAGATGTCACCAATCGTCGAAACGACTTTAGAATTCATGCAAACAGTAACCCTAACTTTGGTTTTAGAAATCACGGCATGTGGCTTCTTACGTCAATATCTAACGTAAGTACCCAAAAAAACTGGGTATTCTCGATAAACTTCAGCCAGCTCGATCGCGTTGATTTTTATCTTGTACAAAATGGTCGCGTAGTCTCCCAAAGTCATCAAGGTAAAGCCCAACAAGACCAGTTGTTTAGGGTACCCACATTTCGAGTAGCACTCGATAACGCGGAACAAGCCGATTTATATATCCGTATTGAAAGCAAATCATCAAGCTTGATTACACCACTACGCATACAACCAGAAACTATCCACAGCAATTACTTTCAGTTAGATAGCTTAGTGTGGGGTTTGTTTTACGGTGGCCTACTGATTCTTGCGGTTTATAATTTTGTGCTTTTTTTTGGGGTAAAAGAAAACAGTTTAATTGCTTACGTCACCTATATTTTTGCCGTGATTTTATGGCAGTTTGTGTGGGGCGGTCATATTCATATGCTCTTTAGCAATGGCATTCCAGCATGGCTGGTGAACCACACAGAACTCATCTTCGTCATTATCGGTATATGTTCGGGTTTGTTTACCATTAGCTTTTTAGAAACCCGAAAGAATGCGACCAACATCCATCCAATCATCACTGCATTGCTGGTTATCCAAGGCTTTGTAGGTTTTGTAAGTTTCTTTGATGTACTCCCTGCAATATGGAAGAACAATCTCGTTTATGGTGTGGGACTCATTGCGATATGTAGCTATATATACGCAGGTTTTGAAGCCTTTTTTAATCATTTCCGCCCTGCGCGATACTTTATTTTTGCTTGGACGATGCTAGCTGCTGGTGCCATTATTGGTATGCTCAGCCTCATAGGTATTTTTCCCTCGAATGACTTTACAACCTACTGTTTCCAAGTCGGTGTATTCCTAGAGTCGGCCTTATTCTCTTTTGCTCTTATGGAAAAAAGTCGTAGCCAACTGCAATTGGAAGTCGAACAAGCCACCAACGATTTACGCAACAATATGGAATTGATAGAGGAGCAGAACGCTCGACTCGATATTGCACGAAAAGATGCAATAAAAGCCAGTAATGTTAAGTCGCAATTCTTAGCAAACATGAGCCATGAAATACGCACACCACTGAATGCCATTTTAGGATTTAGCCGTGAATTAACCAACGCCTCGCTTCCGTCTGAACAATCAGAGCAAGTAAGAATTGTAAATACCGCGGCTGACAATCTGCTTACTATTGTTAATGACATACTCGATTTTTCAAAAATTGAGGCCGGCAAACTTCAAATTAGTAGCCAACCATTCTCTCCAAATCAGTTACTAGAAGAAATGGTCACCATTATGGCGAAGTCGTCCCATGGTAAAAAAATAGAGTTTGTATTTGACCTAGGTCCACTGCCTGAAAAACTCATTGGAGACATGTTTAGGATTAGGCAAGTATTAAATAACTTGCTCAGCAATGCGCAAAAGTTCACATCAACAGGCACCATTACCCTTTGTGTGAAAGGGCGAGCGCTTCCTCATGGCATCCATGAATTAGAGATAGTGGTTGAAGATACGGGTATTGGTATCAGCCGCCAAGACCGCAAAAAGCTGTTTAATGCCTTTTCTCAGGTTGATGATGCATTGAATCGCAACTATCAAGGAACAGGGCTGGGCCTTGTCATCAGTAAAGAGCTTGTGCGTTTGATGCGTGGCGACCTAACGCTGAAAAGCACGCCACGACTTGGCTCAACGTTTACCGTTACGTTACGCCTAAATAATTTGAGTCAAAAATACTCGCCGGTGACCGACCCTGACTGGGCAGGTAAGCATGTTGTGATTTTCGATCCTATACCCGCAACGCGTCGCGCCAGTGCCTCTATGTTGAGTCATCTAGGTGCGGTGGTTACATCGGTAGAGAGTCTTGCGTTTCTTGAAACCCTTACTGCTTCTGTTGATGTGTTCATGGCAACGATTCCTGTCAGTAAGTCACATTTACGTGAAAATTACTTGAATCGGTTTGTTCGCTTTAATGCACAAAAACGTATTCTATGGTACTCAGGCTCAGACCCTTATGCGCGCTACCCCAGTCTGTCTGAACATTTTTTAATGCATATGCGAATGCCAATGACATTAACCAAGTTAGACAAAATCGTTAGCAGTAAAAGCGCGCCGGTACGCAATCCACTACAAAAAAGTATTGCTGCGCTTCCAAAGGCGCGCGTGCTGGCCGTTGACGATATGGATATGAATTTGAAGTTACTGCATACTTGGCTTGACGACTCGCCAGTAACGCTTACCACCACTACGAGTGGACAAGACGCTATCGACAGGTGTCAAATGCAAGAATTCGACCTTATCTTAATGGACGTACAAATGCCGGGTATCGACGGGTTACAGGCGTCGCGTGAAATAAGGCAAACCCCGCTGAACATCGGCACGCCTATTATTGCAGTTACCGCTCACGCGTTTAAAGAAGAACAAGACCGGCTGCTCTCATCAGGTATGGACGATTACCTTCCCAAGCCCATAGAAACCGGCTCACTCATTGACTTGATAAAAACATGGTGCAACAACGCTGAGCCTTCGACCATCATACTACCAACACTTGACTGGCAGCTTGCGTTAAAACGTACCAATAATAATGTAGGGGCCGCTAGAGAACTACTCAATGACTTAATTTCATTGCTGCCATCTACCATCGCGACACTTGATAGATTATGGGAAGAGCGTGACTATCAAGAACTGCAAAGTGAAGTGCACAAACTGCATGGTGGCACCTGTTACTGTGGTACGCCTCGACTTCAACATTTAGCTAATGAGCTAGAGCAAGCATTGAAGCTAGGCAGACATTTTCTTTTATCAGAACATTTACCAACGCTAATGGAAGAGGCAGAAAATGTGTCTAGAGAAGGTAGGCAGTTTTTGCAAATGTGAATAGATAGACGTGGTGGGGCTGGCGCAGGTGATTCACCGTGTTATTTGCAGTAAATAACACTATTTATCGCCTTTTAGGGCAACACCTGCGCGCTTATACAAATATCGATTGCAGAATGTTACGACAGGCTTTCCTGCGCTTTAGCTTCTTTACATTCGGCAATAAGCGCTGCAAATGATTCAGGGCTTCTGTCTATTTCCGATGTAGCAATATAAATGTCGTAGCCCAACCTGCGACGAAGCTCTGTCATTCTGTGTCCAAGCATTGCTTTTATGCCGGTCAGCATCGTACCGTCGCTCAACTTAAAATGATTATCATCAAACATTGACTGCTCGTAACAGCTTCCTGTTGAGCAATTAGCATCGTCGGTGTTATGCAGCAACAGCGGGCGTTGTTCCATAAGCAAATGGGTTGCTAGTCGAGGAGATATATCTTTAAGAAAACGTTGATAGTCTTTAATTTTAAAGCCTATCGTTTCTAATCCGACATGCTCAAGCCCTTGTCTTACCCGAGGCCTATCAACCCGTTGCAAGTTATCCCAATCAATATGCCACTGCCCTAAGCGATGTCGATAAATAATAGCTTCTTTAGTGATTTCTAAGCTATGCGCCGGCTCGCGTATTTTAAAATACCCAATAAGCATCGCAATCAGTGAGGCGCTAGTAATAAATATACTGGCTAAAAAGAGCCACTCAGGTAACAACACAAAGCATAAAAACGCAATGAAAAGCCCGACGGCGCCAATCACCATACTGGTGATACCGTTACTTTTAGCAGATGCTCTGATTAAAATTGATTCGTAATTATTGCCAGACATAGAAATACACTACCAACATAATAATGGCCCACACTATATAAAGACGTATTCGCTGGCACACCTTACAGTCGGTTTGCCAATACGACCACACACCTCGTTTTTTCGCTGGAGCCATTTTTTGTTTACTTTGCATGATTCGTTATACGTAACTAAGGTTGGCTTAGTTTACCCATTGATAACGCAATATACTAAATCAACTTGTCTTACGCGTTTTTACCTCATGCGTCGTGACGATGGCGATAACGCTGAAACGCAGCGACAATCGTGGGTGTGAATACTAATGACAAGATGACAGAGAAACCAACACCACCGGCTAACACAACGGCTAATGGAGGCCAGAAGCTTCCATCGCTAAATAAGAGTAGCGGTACAAGCCCACCAACCGTGGTGAAAGTGGTTGATAATATATGTCTACTGCACCCCATTGTTTCTTTGACAATGGCTTTGGTGTCACCCCGCTTGGCGTCTTGGTTAGCGTTGATAGCAGCAATGACAACGATAGACCCATTAATTGCTACGCCAATTAACCCTGCGCACCCAAGTAAAGGGTTAAATCCTACCGGCAACCCAGAAATCCATAGGCTTAGCATACCAAGGCCAACTGACAAGACCGCCACCATAACAATCACACTGGCCATGCGAAGGCTAGTAAACGTAAGAATAAGTGTTGTTATCATCAGCACAAGTAGCACGGGGGCATAGGTTCCTAGCTGTCCCATCGCTTGCTTTTGTTCATCTGCATCACCCGCGAAATGTAAACGGTATCCTTCAGGCAACACAAGCTGTGACTCTAACAAACGTCGTAACGTATTGCTGGCGTCAATAGGCGGCACGCCGGGTAACAAATAGGCTTGAATACGGTTTAGTCGCTCGCCGTCTAGCCGCGTAATACTGCTTACCGAGGGGATTAAAGACAAGGTGCTGACTGCCGCCAGTGGTGACCACGCTATTTCATTCTCTCCTGGCACAGGGATAGGCATTGCATCGACGCCTGCAACGTTCCGTCTGAAGCTTTCTTCCAGTCTCACTCGTACAGGAATTTCCTCGGTCGTTTCAAGCACCGAGCCCCCAGTAAGACCAGAAAAGTTAATCTGCATTTGATTAGCGAGTTCTGAAAGCGACACGCCTAAATAAGAGAGATGGTCACTGTCTGCATTAAGCTTTAATTCGGGCTCGCCCATCGTAATACTCGCAGTAGACTGAGTGATGCCATCAACTTCAGACATTAAACGGCGCACTTGCTCACCCAATTCGTTCAGCACATTTAAATCAGGCCCTAAGATCTCCACTTCAACAGGGGCAGCAATAGGTGGTCCTTGACCAAATGAGCGCACCACAATTTGTACTTCGGGAAAATCATCATCAAGCTCTCGCTGCAGCTGTCCGACTAATGCAGCGGCATCCTCAACGGTCGTGGTGGTCACCACCGCATTGGCGAAGTTCGGCATATTATCGCGCACCATCATTTGGTTGTAATAAACCGATGGTGCCGAACCACCGATTAACCAACTCACTTGCTCAACGTTGGCCTTGTCCCGAATGACATCGTCAACGGCTTTAGTAAAGCGCGCCGTATTTTCAATGCTACTGCCGTCTTTCGTCCATAGGTACACCTCAAATTGATCACGATCTGCACTGGGGAAGAATACGCTGGCCAGTTGGCTAGAAAGTACAAAGCCAGATATACACAAAATAATAACGAAGGGCAGTACGAGTACCGGCATTTTAATCCAGCGACCCAACTGAACACTAAATGCATGACTTAAGCGCGGGGCTTGAATACCAACCTGCCACCAGTGGGTTTTGTTTGCGAGTTCTTCACCTCGCGGCAGAAAGCGAGCCGCAAGCGCTGCAATAATCGTCAGTGAGATAAACAAAGACCCAATTAATGCCATAACCACACTAATTGCAATTGGCCCCACAAAATCACCTATGTTGCCGTTTAATAGGAAAATAGGCATAAAACCTAGAATAGTGGTAAGCGTTGACGCTAACAGCGGCGCGAATAAATGCGACACACTCTTTGCCATCGCCCCAACACGCGTAAGGGCTTTGTCTTTCAAGTTAATGCGTATCTCATCGGTAATAACAATCGCATTATCGATAAGTAGGCCAATGGCGATAATCATACCGAAAATCGACATTTGGTGTATTTGTTCGTTATAAAAGCTAAGGGAAAACAATGCAAAGGCAGCACATAACGGTAGCGCTAAGCCCACTATCCACGCAGCCCTAAAGCCCATGAAAAGCAAAATAACCAACATGACCACCGCACACCCCATCAACAGGTTGATGGACAACCCCGACAAACGTTCGGCAGTATATTCATTTTGTTCGAATGCAATGGTAGCCGTTACGGTACCTGCGAAATCCCGATTAAACGCATCGACGATATTAAGCGCGTCAGCAGTCCAGACATCAGAACGCAGAGAAGGCTGCATTCTGGCTGCAACTAAAATCGTCATTTCACCATCAAGAAGGGCTATTTCACTACGCGGTGATGCATACCCTCGTTCAACATTCGCAATGTCTTCAACACGCAGATAGCGACCGTTTTGGTTTAACAGCGGAATAGAGGCAATTTGATCGATACCACTTAAGCCCTGAGCAACAGAAAATCGAAGGTTACTGCTTGCGTTATCTAGCATGCCTGCCGGTAATTTAGGGTCGGCTTGTTTAATAATATTGCTGACATGGCCTAACGTAAGCCCGGTGGCAGCAAGCTTGATAGGGTCGATACTGACGCTTATCTCTTCATTAGGCTCACCATAAATTCTTACTAGCTCGGTACCGTTCACGTTTCGTAACCGGTCGGTCAACTCTTGCGCTAAGCGGCCGGTAAGCGTGATGGGAGTGGTATCTGGATGTTCAGGCTTTAATGATAAAAGCAGTGTAAACGCGGTGGCACCGCGCTTTTCATCAAAAATAGGCGACATAGCCCCTTCTGGGAAATCAGCAGAGGCTGCACCTATTGCATCACGTATTTCACTGAACAACTCTTCGTTACTGGTATTATCTATCCAATCTTGGGTTTCAATAAGAATGACGGAAATGCCAGAACGGGAGGTTGATTTAACTTCCTTTATCTCGTAAATCTCTCGAAGGCGATCCTCAATAACATCGCTGACTAGCGCTTCTACACGTTCGGCGGAAGCGCCAGGATAAGGCGTAATAATCAGTGCATTTCGGGTATCAATTCGTGGGTCTTCAAGTCGTGGCAACGAGCCCAATGCCGATATACCCGCAACAATTAATATAATAAGGCTTAACGCCAGTAGGTGGCCACGACGGTAAAATAGTGTGTACCATGGGTAGGGTTTAGTTGTGTCGTGCGATTGCGGGTTCATTTCAGTGCTCCAGGCACTTCTCCCTGTTTCACAGACACCATTTGGCCGGGTGCCAGCTTATGCGTACCGTTCGTAATGAAAAGTTCGCCGTCACTTAATGCACCACGTACAAACGCATTAGCGCCATCGGTGTAGATAACCTCGACAATACGCGCCTGTATACCGCTGCCATTACCTTCAGGTAATACAAATACACGCCACAATCCGCGAAGGCCGTTGCTTAGCGCATCGATTGGCAGCCAACTTCCCCGTTTATTGTGTGTTCGAAGCCCGGATAGCACCGCCATATCACCAGGGCGTACGCGACTGTTATCGTTTAGGGTAACTAAAATATCAACGGTTCTCGTTTGCCTGTTACGCACAGGAAGTAACTGACTGATTGTGCCTGCAACATCGTTATCGCCTACACGAATAAGCACCGGCTCGTCTTGTGCGAACTGGTCAATGATGTCTGCTGGCACGGCAAATCGCGCCTGATAAAGTTCTGCACTGGTAATGCCTAATAATGGAGCACCTGCACTCACTACACTGCCTTCATCGACAGTACGAGAATTTACAATACCGTCGAAAGGCGCAGTAAGTGTCGTTTTACTTCGTTCTACATTAACGCTGTTAATAGCCGCTTTTATTTCTGCCACTTGCGCTCTAGACACCGACTCACTGGCATTGGCTTCATCAAGACGCTGTGCTGACTCGAGCTTTTTGTCTACTAACGTTTTTGTCCTGCTGTTACTTAATTGCGCTAGCGTTAGGTCGGCATTTGCCCGCTTTAACGATGCGTTCAATTCTAGTAGCCGCGCACTCAGCCTGTCGCTATCGAGCTTGGCAACCACTTGTCCTTTGGTCACCACATCACCTTCATCAACGGTGATATCAATGAGCTGTCCACCCACATCAAACGCAAGGTCTGTTGATTTCGGCGACTCAATTAATCCGAAAATATTAACTGGGGTTTCAAAACTAGACTGGATTTTTACACGACTGGTGGTAACAGCGGTTGGCTGCTGTTCAAGAGAAACATCGGTAGCACTGCTAACGCCTGCGGCTAACAGCAATATGACAAGCCCAACAAAAAGGGCGATAACCGCAGTAATAAGCGCTAGGCGATTTGGCTTAGTAGATTGAACGTCGACCGTCATTTAAATTCCTTAACCGTACCAGTCAGTTTGTCATATTATCATCGCCATGCTAGTCTATAAATACTAGACCGTCCAGTTTGATTATTAATAATTTTCAAACTAGACACAACACGATGTATCGAAGTGGACTCATAAAAGCATGGATCAACCCACAAAACGTCAAGGCCGCCCAAAGAGCGAAGAAAAGCGTCGTTTGATCCTCAACGCGGCGTCATCGCTGTTTTTACAGGAAGGCTTCGCTAATACTTCTATGGACAGTGTAGCAAAAGCCTCTGGCGTATCTAAACAAACCGTTTATTCTCATTTCGACAGTAAAGATACCTTGTTCCAAGCTGCAATTAAATCAAAATGCCAATCATATCAACTCGATACACAACATATCGATACGGTATCCACAAGCGACGTAAGCTTTGAAGCGTGTATGAGTAAGGTTGGCACACAGTTTATTAAGTTATTGCAAGATCCTGAAACCATCGCCATTTTTCGCGTAATCATTGCTGAAGCTGGCAACAATGCGCATGTTGCCAAGTTGTTTTATCAAGCGGGACCTGAGTCGTCATTAGTGGTGCTAAGTAATGTTATTTACGACTATGGCAAAGGGCGTATTAGTCAGCCTATAGCGAACCAACTGGCCGTTGATTTTTGCGCATTACTAAAAGCTGAACACCACACAATGATGCTATGCGGCATCCAAGCCCCGCTGTTAGGAGCTGCCTTGTTCGAACATGTGAGTGCTGCAGTAGATAAAATATCGTTACTGTTTAATCACTATATAAAGTAAGCCGCACCCTCATCGCAATCTGATGCGTGGAATTGATTACATCATCTATCTAATGTTATACACTACGCGCGTTTTCGTTGATGATTGAGTGACATATGTTTAACTTTACCGGCAACCACATCCTATCTGTTAATCAATTCGATCGTGACGCTATTGAGCGCGTATTCTCAGTAGCTGACTCTATGAAACCCTACGCTCGCCGAGAAAAGCGCACCACTGTGTTAGATGGTGCCATACTCGGAAACTTATTTTTCGAACCCAGTACTAGGACACGTGTCAGCTTTGGCACCGCGTTTAACTTACTGGGTGGGGAAGTACGTGAAACAACGGGAATGTCGAGCTCTGCGTTAGCGAAAGGCGAATCGCTTTACGATACCGCAAGGGTGCTCAGTGGTTATTCTGATATTATCGCTATGCGTCACCCCTCTGCAGGCTCGGTGGCCGAATTTGCTGAAGGAAGCCGAGTTCCCGTAATAAATGGCGGTGACGGCGCCAACGAACATCCAACGCAAGCGCTTCTTGACCTATTTACGATAAAGCGCGAATTAGAATATAGCGGCCAAGGTATTGACGGTTTACACATCGCAATGATTGGTGATTTGCGCTATGGCAGAACCGTACATTCGTTATCTCGCTTGCTTTGTCTATACAAAAACGTACGTTTTACGCTAATTTCCCCAAAAGAGTTGGCGATGCCGCAGCCGGTTATCGATGCCATTGAAAACGCGGGTCATCAACTTACGATTACCGAGACATTAGAAGGCAACATGGATGCGGATATTTGCTACCAAACCCGCATTCAAGAAGAACGCTTTCCGTCTCAAGAAGAAGCAAATAAATACCGTGGTAAATTTCGCTTAAATCAAGCCATTTACACGCGCCATTTTCAATCTAAAACTGTGATCATGCATCCACTTCCGAGAGATTCTCGTATGGAAGCCAACGAACTCGATAACGACTTAAATTTAAACCCTAACCTTGCTATTTTCAGACAAACTGACAATGGCGTTCTTGTTCGTATGGCTTTATTCGCCCTTACATTAGGCGTAGAGAAGCTGCTTTCAAAATATGAGCGCGACGTGGTGTGGCACAGCAATAAGAGTAAATAATTTCATGCAAAAATCTGAAGTACTTTTTACAAGAGCACAAAAAACTATCCCTGGCGGCGTAAATTCACCCGTACGTGCATTTAAAGCCGTAGGTGGAACCCCTCGTTTTATTACCAAAGCAGATGGCCCATACATGTGGGACGTTGATGGTAAGCAATATATCGATTATATCCAATCGTGGGGACCGATGGTGCTAGGTCACAATAACCCTGCTATACGTAAAGCTGTCATTGAAGCATCATTTAACGGCTTGTCATTTGGTGCGCCGACTGAAGCTGAAGTTATTATGGCTGAAACGGTAAGCCAATTAGTACCGTCGATGGAAATGGTGCGCATGGTGAACTCGGGTACAGAAGCCACTATGTCAGCCATACGACTTGCTCGAGGGTACACGGGTCGAAACAAAATTGTGAAGTTTGAAGGCTGTTATCATGGGCATGCTGACTCGTTGCTTGTTAAGGCAGGTTCTGGCGCATTAACCTTAGGCGTTCCAAGCTCGCCGGGTGTGCCCGCAAACGTTGCAGAACACACGCTTACGGTAGAGTATAACAACATTGATAGCGTAAAAGCGGTGTTCGAAGAGCATGGTGACGACATCGCATGCATTATTGTCGAGCCCGTTGCAGGCAACATGAATTGCATTCCGCCAGTAGAAGGCTTTCTGGAAGGGCTTCGCGAAGTCTGTGACCAGTATGCAAGCGTGCTGATTTTTGATGAAGTAATGACAGGCTTTCGTGTTTCACGTGGTGGCGCCCAAGAAAAGTATGGTGTTAAGCCAGATTTAACCTGCTTAGGAAAAGTCATTGGCGGCGGCATGCCAGTGGGATGTTTTGGCGGTAAAAAAGAAATAATTACGCATATCGCGCCAACCGGACCGGTTTATCAAGCAGGTACGCTATCAGGCAACCCAGTTGCAATGGCTGCGGGTCTAGCCGCAATGAACCAGATAAAACAAGAAGGGTTGTACGACAGTATCTTCGAAAACACACAAGCGTTGGTAGATGGCATGCAAGCACTTGCTGACAAACATGGCATACAACTAAGTACTAATGTTGCTGGCAGTATGTTTGGGTTATTCTTTACCGACGTTAAACGAGTCACGAACTACCAGCAAGCCATCAATTGTAATACTGAACAATTTAACAAGTTTTATCACGGCATGCTGAATGAAGGTGTCTATTTAGCGCCTGCGTCTTACGAAGCTGGCTTTGTTTCTAAAGCCCATGACAAAGACATCATTGCGAAAACATTGGAAGCGGCAGACAAAGTGTTTGCCACACTATAAGTATTATTGGACACGACTGTGACATTTAACGACTGGTTACTGACTTTCTTATTTTTGGTAAGTGCATACAGCGTTGTTGTCACTGCAGTGCTGGTGGCGCAGCGTCGCCAGCACAACGATAAACAAGCGCAAAACCATTCCAACATACAGCGTATCCACATCGAGACGCTGGATGAAAAAGAAAAGCGTTTCCAAGCTACCGCTGACGAAGCCCTTCGTTTGTCGCAAACGTTTCAGAAATTCGTTCCCAAACAGTTTGTCGATCACATCGCTAAAAAAGGGTCTGATTCGCTTGAGTTAGGCCATGCCGATGAGGACGAAGTGGCCATTTTGTTCTGCGACATTCGAGGCTTTACAGGCCTTTCGGAAAAGATGCGGCCGCAAGAATTAATGAATTTTCTAAATTCTTATTTTTTGCGAATGAACGACCCTATCCATCAAAACCAAGGCTTTATTGATAAGTTTATTGGCGATGCCATTATGGCCTTATTTGACCACCCAGGCGGTTCAGCTAAAGAGAAAGCCGTCGATGCGCTCAATGCAGCCCTTGATTTGCGTAAAGCCTTAGGTATTTATAACAAGCACAGAGGAAATAGTGGATACGACCCTATAAACGTGGGGGTAGGCATTCATTTTGGCCCGGTGATTTTAGGTACAGTAGGCTCAGACGATAGAATGGATACCACTGTTATCGGTGATAGCGTTAATATTGCGTTTAGACTAGAGTCGTTAACCACCAAATATAATGCCGACATTATTGTTAGCGCTCAAGTACTTCAAACCATCGGTGCAGACTTTCCAATTAAAACGCGCTTGTTGGATTGGGTCAGGGTAAAAGGGCGTGAAGCACCTATTGAAATATACGAAATCCTTAGCCATCTGCCCAAAGCAGAGCAGGACATTCGCTATTCAGTACAAACCAAGATTGCTGCTGGCTTGGCATGTAGGATCAACAAACAATGGGACGAGTCAATTGCGCACTTTAACGCGGCGTTAACGATCAACCCTGACGATTTGTTAGTAAAGCACCACATTGAAGTCTGCAAGATATATCGCAATATGGACCTTGCTAATGACTGGGACGGTGCGCTTAATATTCAGTAGTCAACGCGCTTTGCTTGGTTGCGAATAAAGGTGACAGATGGCGCAAAAAACGCCGCTCCGGTTTCCGCACTCGTAAAATCTAACCAGCGATCATAGTCGCCTTCCCCATTACCATAAATTTGGCTGTGTAACATGGCCTTAAAAGGTCTGGCGCTAGCACTGCAGCAAACAAAGAACAGCCCCTGTGATGCCATATCGCCATATGGCATACCTTGTTTTATCAACTCGACTTCGCCCCCTTCTGAGCTTGTACCATGTGCACGAACACTATGGGAGGAAGCTGAGCATTCTGCGCTATCCAGATTGTGTTCTTGAGTTTTTCCCATCACCTGCTCTTGCTGGCGAGTGGAAAGGCTATGCCACCGGCGAAGGTCGTGCCGATAGCGTTGAACATGAAGGTAACTACCGCCGCTAAAATCTGGGTCATTTTCACCGATGATGGCAACGTTGCGTCGCTTCATGCCTCTTGGGTTATCGGCGGCATATAAATAACCATTTAGATCTCGGCCGTCCAAATAGCGAAACCCTCTTATTTGTTCAACTAATTCAACGTGCAAACGAAGTAAATCCATTACTTCGATACCAATCGCATGGCAAATATCTAAACGGTCAGCTCGAATTTGAATAAACAAGTCACACGGCATGGTAGGCGCACTTCGGTCCTCACATTGCATATCAGGAAAAGGCGCTAGCTCTATTGGGATCAAACCGGGATAAACATCGTTCCAATAGCCGGTACCAATAGCAACCACACCCGTTACCATGGCTTCATAATGCTCATTTTCGAAATGTTCGAATATGTCTAATACCCGAGATAATTTTGCCCGCACGGCTTCACTGTCATCATCCACGACATTCAGCAGTAAGTACTGTGCATGCAAATTTGGCTCGGCACATATTCCTTTTTGTGGTTGTGTCATCGGGACTCTTATTATTGTCTATTTACCCTAACGGCGTGACAGCAAGCGACTCGCCTAACGGTCTTATTCCTAAGTGTGTCTAATAGCCAGCAGCTTGTCCATCTTTTCGACTTTCTGATGCACCAAAATATACACCTCGTTTATCGTCCCACACAATTGCCTGGTAGCCTCCAAATGCCCCTACAACCCGTTGTAATGTGTGGCCTCGCTCCATCAATTCACGCTGAGCCTTTTCACTAAAGCCCGATTCTAAGCTTATGTAGCCGCCATCCATCATTAAATCGCCCGTGGGACTGCTTGAACCGCTATGAAGAATACGGGGCGCGTCGCCCGCTTCTTGTAAATTCATGCCAAAATCAAGCATATTGACGATAATTTGCGCGTGCATCTGAGGTTGTGTACCTCCTCCCATTACACCAAAGCTCATTAACGGCTTTCCATTACGCGTGACAAATGCAGGTATGATGGTGTGGAATGGACGCTTTCCTGGACGATACTCATTAAAATGGCCTTCTTGTAAGGTAAACATCTCCCCCCTATTTTGAAGAACAAAGCCTAAGCCTGGAGGAGTCATGCCCGAGCCCATACCGCGGTAGTTACTCTGGATAAGTGAGATCATGTTGCCGTCTTTATCCGCCACCGTGAGATAAATAGTGTCACCTTCATAAATGCCCGCATCAATGCGTTTGGACGCGTTATCCTCATCGATTAGTGCTTGTCGCTTAGCGGCATACTCTTTAGATATAAGCCAATCAACGGGGATAGTGTTGAAGTCAGGGTCGGCATAAAATTTAGCGCGGTCCTCAAATGCCAGCTTTTTAGCCTCGACGAAGGTGTGAATGTAATCCGCTGAACCAAACCCCATACCTTCAATGTCGTAACGCTCTAATACGTTGAGGATTTGTAAGGCTGCTATACCCTGTCCATTTGGCGGTAATTCCCACACATCATATCCACGATAGTTAGCAGACACCGGCTCTACCCATTCGGAGGTATGAGACGCTAAATCTTGATATGACAAAAAACCGCCTTGCGTTTTCATGTACGCATCAATGGTTCGTGCAATATCGCCTTTATAAAAGGCATCTCGCCCTCCGGTGGCAATTTTTTCGTACGTTACTGCCAAACCTGGGTTTCTAAAAATATCGCCTTTTTTGGGCACTTTACCATTGAGTAAGAAGGTATCCGCAAACCCATCGTAATGCCCAATTCTGTCAGTGTTCATTTGCCAGTAATAAGCAATTAACTCACTGACAGGAAACCCGCTGCGCGCATATTTGATGGCAGGCGTCAGTAGCGTCGACATGGGTAGCTTGCCAAATTTATCGTGTAGTGCAAACCAACCATCCACAGCGCCAGGAACCGATACCGGCAGAGGACCAAACTTAGGGATTTTATTTACGCCCCGCTCAGCAAAGACAGACTTGGTTAGTTGGCGTGGTGAACGGCCTGACGCATTTAACCCTACGAGCTTTTTCTCTTTAGCATCCCACACGATGGCGAACAAATCACCGCCAATCCCGCTTCCTGTAGGTTCGACAAGACCTAACATCGCATTGGCTGCAATGGCTGCATCAACCGCACTGCCACCTTGCTTCAGGATATCAAGCGCAACTTGCGTTGCTAACGGTTGACTGGTTGCTGCCATGCCGTTTTGAGCGATTACTTCTGAGCGACTGGCAAAGGGCTCGCCGGTTATTCTGTCGTAAGCCGATACATTGCCAATGACAGCAACATATCCTATTGAAAGTAACAAAAGCGCGCGCAGTAGCATGGTGGTTCCCCAAATAACGTGTTTTATTCTTATAGTAGTTACCTAGTGTAGCGCTATTTGCCTGTATATGAAAAACCAATAACTTGCGCTGCGTTTTACGTAATACCACAAGACTTAAATATATAATTTGTACGCTTACAAATAAAAAAGCCTCGCACGGAGCGAGGCTTAACTAAAGTAATTATGGCATTATTAGCGTTATTATAAATTGCCTAATCAGGGTTTCTTAAGAACGACCGCCTGTAAAATCTGGGTAAGCTTCTAAACCACACTCACTCATATCTACGCCGTCAAACTCTTCTTCTTCTGACACTCGAATTCCGATTACTGCTTTTAGCGCCAACCAAACCGCTAGGCTTACTACGAATACCCAACCGAAGATTGTTGCTGCACCAATAAGCTGCCCTGTTAGGCTTGAACCGTCATTTGTGAATGGAACAAGAATAAGACCAAGAAGACCCACTACACCGTGTACCGAGATAGCACCTACTGGGTCATCAATTTTTAGCTTATCAAGCGTAACAATACTTAGCACAACCAAAATACCACCAAGACCACCAAACAAGGTTGCTTCTAATGGTGTAGGCGTAGATGGCTCTGCCGTAATGGCTACCAAGCCAGCAAGTGCACCATTGAGTGCCATGGTAAGGTCAGCTTTGCCAAACATAACGCGAGCAAGCAGAAGTGCAGCGATTGTTCCGCCAGCCGCCGCGGCATTTGTGTTCATAAACACGATTGCAACAGAGTTAGCACTTTCAACAGTTGCAGTAGCCAGTACTGAACCACCGTTAAAGCCAAACCAACCCATCCATAAAATGAACGTACCTAGTGTAGCAAGCGGTAAGTTTGCTCCAGGAATCGCATTCACTTTACCATCTGCTGTGTATTTACCTTTACGAGCGCCTAGTACAAGAACACCCGCTAAGGCTGCCGCTGCACCTGCCATGTGTACAATGCCTGAGCCTGCGAAATCAGAGAAACCTAAATCGCCTAACGTATACAGACCAAATACTGCTTCACCGCCCCATGTCCATGCACCTTCCATTGGGTAGATGAAACCAGTCATAACAACGGTAAACGCTAAGAACGCCCACAGTTTCATACGCTCAGCAACCGCACCAGATACGATAGACATCGCTGTTGCGACAAAAACAACCTGGAAGAAGAAGTCTGCAGATGGTGCATATGTTGCTGGCTCGTCAGTAACGCCCGTTGCGCCGTCGCCCATGATGCCGCTTAAAAATGCACCCCATTCACCGCCGCCATACATGATGCCGTAACCGCAAACCATATACATGGTGCAAGCAATCGCAAACAGTGCGACATTTTTAGTCAATATTTCAGTCGTATTTTTTGCTCGTACAAGTCCAGCTTCAAGCATTGCAAAGCCTGCTGCCATCCACATAACAAGCGCGCCGCAGACTAGAAAGTAAAAGGTATCAAGCGCATACCCTAGTTCAAAAGTGATTTCCATTATGGTTTCTCCGCAAAAATATCGTTATGGCTTACAGCGCGTCGCTATCAGACTCACCCGTTCGAATACGAACGGCGTGTTCAAGGTCATAAACAAATACCTTGCCGTCGCCGATCTTGCCTGTTTTAGCTGCGCTAACGATGGCTTCAACTAAGCGTTCCACCTGATCATCTTGCACTGCAATTTCTAATTTAACTTTAGGCAGAAAATCCACCTGATATTCCGCTCCGCGGTAAAGTTCAGTGTGTCCTTTCTGACGTCCGAAACCTTTCACCTCGGTGACGGTCAAACCGTCAATACCGATTTCAGAAATGGCTTCACGAACATCATCTAGCTTGAACGGCTTGATGATAGCAGTGACTAGTTTCATGAGTTGCTCCAAGTAATGTTGTGGTTATAGTGCACATTTCGTGTCTTATGCCTGATATAAACCAAGAGATGTGCCACAAATTTTAAGTATTAAAAAACAGTCACTTAATAGAAAAATGGGATATATTTCTTGAGAAAGTTGCACCATAGTGGTGCGCACAGGTGTTATTGCCCCATGCACGAGCACGGTAGGGTAAGGTGTCGATTTTTAGCGGTAGAATTAGGATGAAATTACAACATGGCGAACAATGGAATGGATAATATTTAATGGCTACCCCATTGCCCTTTTCGGCCTCTGACATTTGTGAAATGCGCATCGCTGCGCCTGCAAGGGGGCGTTGGCGTGACGCGAAAAGTATAAGTCTCGCGGTAGCAATTCATGTTCTTGCATTTATTGCTGTTATGATAAGTACGACGTTTTCTTCTTTACCACCCTCATATTTATCGCCAGCGCAGACAACGCCGCCGGTTCGCGCTGCATTGTATTTTCAACCCAGCACAGCAAAAACGCCCACTAATACTGACGCTGCAAAACAGCCTACCAATACGCCTCTTCAAAGCGCAGAAGCACCACCGATTAACGAGGGCGTTACTCACCCCGATAATCAAGTAGTGCCAACATCTCAGGCAGAAATGGATAATGAAACCGCTAGTGAGGACGCGTTTGAGCAAGTGCCTCTTGAAGCTATAGAAAAGCCGGGCGATAGTGATTTTAAGACACAGCAAGCGACAACAAGCGACCAGCCCATTTCGACAGATAGCGCCGTCACTAACTACTTTCGTGACTACAATAATGCGCAACTGCGAGAAGATGCACAGCAAGCCTCTACGATCTTTAGAAAGCGTAAAACTAGCCCGGTACTGATTGACCCTACCTATGAACGCGATATTAACCCTGATGAGCAGCGTGTCGTTAAGAAAGTAAATTGCACCGGTACAACCAACAAGGTGCTTACCCTATTGAGTGGATTAGCCGGTGGCACGCTCAAATGCACTGACAGGGGCAACGCTGATCAATTTATTGAAAAGCGTATTAAAAAAGTGCCAGATCCCGATAATTCGCAACGATAACACAGCATCAGGTTTAGCCTACTTCACTGCTTGTTAAAAAGACTCGCTGCCATTACGCCATGTGCTTCGAAGATACCGTTGCCAAACTAGCGCTTGGCAACGTATGCTTATGAATCTAAAACGAAAGGAATACTATTGTGGCCGCAGCAAACTTACTTGCCCTTCTTGATGATATTGCAACCTTAATGGACGACATTGCCGTAATGTCGAAAGTCGCCGCTAAGAAGACCGCCGGTGTATTAGGAGACGACCTTGCGCTTAACGCGGACCAGGTACAAGGTGTCAAAGCGGATAGAGAGCTTCCCGTAGTGTGGGCAGTCGCTAAAGGCTCGCTACTTAACAAAGTTATTTTGGTGCCCGCTGCACTTATCATCAGTCATTTTGTTCCCTCACTTATTACACTATTGCTCATACTGGGCGGCCTATTCTTATGCTTTGAAGGTGCAGAAAAGTTGCTTCATAAGTACCTTCCTCACGATGATGAGCGCGCAAAACAAGAAGCGAGAATTGAAGCGGTCAGCAAACCTGATACCGATATGGTTGCCTTTGAAAAAGACAAAATAAAAGGGGCAATACGAACAGACTTTATTCTTTCAGCCGAAATCATTGTTATTGCATTAGGCAGTGTCAGCGATGCCCCCTTCACCACCCAACTAGGTGTGCTTGTTGCACTTAGCTTAGCGATAACGGTTGGTGTATATGGTCTGGTGGCCGCTATTGTAAAAATGGATGACGTTGGTTTGTACCTTTTAAGAAAGTCGCTGACAGGCTCTATGAATACCGTGCAGCGGTTTACTGGAAGAGCGCTGCTAGTTGCAGCCCCTGCGCTGATGAAGACCCTTGCGGTTGTGGGCACCATTGCGATGTTTTTGGTTGGTGGAGGGATCCTCACACATAATATTTCAATGCTACATCATGTCGCTGCAAACTTTATTGCATTAGCGCCTAACGCGGCATTAGTCATGTCTATTTTAGCTGATGGTATCGCGGGGCTGGCAGCGGGAGCCGTGTTAGCAATCGTATTCACCGCAATATCTCAACTAAGAAAGCCAAAAGCGGCGTAATCATTACCCTTAAATCACGTGCGTTGCGTTACCTATTCGGCACTCTCAGGCCTAGGTGGCGCGGCAGCTCTTTTATCCCCCCATGGTGTACCTGGTTAGCCTCTAACCTTCAAACTGCATACCATTCACGCGCCCTTCACTTGCAGTTAGTATTTTTCGCCACTTGGTATGTGAAATTCGCTAATAGTTAGTATCAGCTTATCTCTTTCTTTGTCAGCGCCTGAAGCAATAAAAATAAAATTATCTAAATTCAGTTACTTACGATAATTGTATAAATTGGCACGTCCCTCGCAATAAACCAAGTGTTCTTTGATAACGACTTAAGAGATAGCTGCCACGCAGTACATTTCAGTGCAGTGTCTAACTTTTTAATTTAGGAGATTACCATGTTCCATGTTCGTAAAATTTTCACTGCACTTACTATTACTGCTGCTTTGTCATCGTCAGCGTTTGCGGCTCACGTCGATAACGACAACCTATTGAGCCATACAGATTTTATGGTGGAACGTGCTGCAGCTGATGTTAAGCAGGATGTAACACTTAATATTACATATGATGTACTAACGGCAAGCCATACCTTTGAGCCTGAAGATGATGGTGAAAGAACGCTGATTGCCGACATCACTATTACGCCGATAAAGCGTGCTGACCTAAAAGATAACGACGCGTAAGGAGGCTCCCATGTTTACCGCGACAGCATTATTGATGTTAGTACTCGGGCCGGTCGTTGCCTTTGCGCTTAGCGCTATTGCCTTTTCAACGGCCCGCTACATGTTGAAGTAAGAGATTTGCTCCCACCCTGAGCCCGCCCCTTGGGCATTTCACTCCAGTGGGGAGATAGAAAACTATTACATGTGATGTTTTCTATCTTCTTTCTGGAGTTTTTTTATCCAAAAATTCGTTCCCACCAGCTTTTCTTTTTAGTTCCCGTTTTGCTACCGGGCTTAATGCTTTTCCCAGCACAATCTTGTTGTGCAGGAGGCAGTACGTCAAGTATCGCCGGTACACTCAGACTATTGGCACACCCAGCAACAACTACGTTACCTGTCGAGGCGTCAAAATGTGCAATACCTAAGCCATCAGGAAAACGGCGAGACAGCGATTTTGGCGATTGCGACTTCATATAATTTACGAAAACAGGGAGCGCGCCCCCCGCGCCTGTTAAATTAATAGGCTTATTGTCGTCATTCCCCACCCATACGGTCACCACATTATTGCGGTCGAAACCACTAAACCAGCTATCTCTATAGTCATCGGTAGTACCGGTTTTACCTGCCATATTTACATTGCCAAATGTGGCTCCAATACGTTTTGCGGTGCCATCTGTCGTGACTTTATACAGGCCATAATTAAGTAGGTAGGTAGCAGCCTCGTCGGTGCGCTGCGAATAAAATTCTGCTTTCTGCCAAATCAACGCATTATCTGCACTGACCACCGAAGATACCGTATGAAGAGGCACATAACGCCCGCCATTTGACAGCGTTTGGTACATTTGATTGGTATTAAAAACCGACAGTTCGAATGCGCCTAGCGTAACCGATGGAACGGGTTCAATAGGCGTTTCAACACCTAAGCGGGCAATAGTGTCGATAACCACATCAAGCCCTAACTGCATACCTAAATTGACCGTGGGGATATTAAGTGACTCTGTTAGCCCCTGAACCAGCGGCACTTGACCTCTAAACGATTTATCGTAGTTTTGCGGTGACCACGATTTACCATTTTCACTTTCAAGGGTAATAGGCTCATCAAGCAATGGTGTCGCCAAATTATATTGAGTGGGATCCTCAAGAGCTGCCAAATAGATGGCCGGTTTAATAAGCGACCCAATAGGACGCTTCGCATCTAGCGCTCGGTTAAACCCTTTAAATGCGTAATCTCTTGCGCCAACAATAGCTCTAACTTCCCCTTTTGCACTATTAGTCACCACAATCGCGCCTTGTAGTGGAACCTTTCTGTCTTTTTGTAGACCATCAAGCGTATTTGCTAGGGCTTTTTCAGCACGTCGTTGCGCGACAATGTCTAACGTGGTGAATACTTTTACCCCAGAGTCCCGTAAGCTGGCGTCCGCCAATATTTCAGACAACTCTTTTCTCACCTGCTCCATAAACGCGGGGTGCTTACCGCTTGCTAAGCTAGCGCCACTGGCAAGCCCTAACGGCATATTGATGTATTTCTCGTAGGATGCTCGATCGATTTCATTTTCATCGAATAACATGCGAAGCACTAAATCTCGACGCTCTTTTACACGGTCTTCATAACGTCTGGGGTTATAGTACGAAGGCCCTTTAATCATTGCCACCAGCGTCGCAATTTCCGGCACACTAAGCTCGTTCGCCGGACGGTCGAAGTAGAAGTAGCTTGCCAGCCCAAAACCATGAACGGCCATGTCGCCATTTTGGCCTAAAAACACTTCGTTCAGGTATGCCTCTAAAATATCTGATTTGCTATAGCGAGCGTCGATGATAATAGCCATCAACGCTTCTTTGGCTTTCCTTACGATAGAGCGCTCTCGCGTTAAGAACATATTCTTTACGAGCTGCTGGGTAAGTGTACTGCCCCCCTGTACCGTTCTTCCTGCCGCAATATTAGCCATTAACGCGCGAAGAATGGAAAGTGGTGCTACGCCGTGATGGTTATAAAAGTTACGGTCCTCAACTAATGTTAGCGCTTTTGGAAGCAGGTCAGGAATAGTGTTTAACCGCACCAACATACGATCTTCTTGACTCCCACTAACCATGCGAGTTACCAGCCAAGGCTCTAACTTGACGCTGCCAAAAGGTCGACTTTGCGATTTATCGTAAATTTCACCTATACGTGCCCCATTCCAGGTGATCACAAGATGACGAAGAGGCTCTGCGCCTTCAGGAAATTGAAACGCTCGGCGCTGTATGGTGAGCACCTTATTCTGGTAGCTATACTCACCGCTGCTATCAGCAAATGTCACTTTGCGGTAGCCTAAAAGTGACAATTCATCGATGACTTCTTTAGGTGTAATTTCTTCACCTTTACTCAACAGCAAGGGGCGGGCAAAAATTTGCGCTGGCACTTCCCATTTATTACCCGAAAAAGAGTGCTTAATTTGCGCATCAAGATAAAACGCATACGCCCCCAATACAACAAGGCCAATGACGCATACACGCCAGAAAAGGGTGAAAAGCCAAGAGTATTTCGTTTTAGATTTTGCTTTAGATTTTTTATTCGCCACTTGCTGCGCCATGATGATAAATGCTGGAAACGTAAACGACTACGCCGTTAGCTAATTTGATAATAATACTGCAGGGCCCGCACCTAAGCGCACACTACGAAATAATGAGACATTAAACACTACCATTGCCGGTACGTGTCAACAACCTGCAGTCTGCAATTCAGTCGCGACGTTGCCCAATACAAACCCATGCTTAGAAAACACATTTGAATCAACGTTCACTTTTATTTATTCCTTTAATTATGGCTTAAAAACAGTAAGTGAGTAAGTACCAACTTGAATTTTACTCGCGTTTGCTTGTCACACGAGATAGCATAAACACAAGCAACTTAGGAACTGTACTATGCGCATTATTATTAATGGAAAATATTGGCTCTCGGCCCTTACGCTTCTGACAAGCATCCATACGTCATCAAGTTTCGCTTCTGAAATATTCGCTTCATGTACTGCATCGCTTGAAGAACAAGCTACAGCCGAAGGCGTTAGCCAAGATACCATCGATGCTATTTTTCCGTCTTTAGTTCATCAAGATAGAGTAATTGAACTTGATCGCAGCCAACCTGAGTTTGTACAAACGTTCCCAGGGTATTTCAGCAAGCGCGTAACCGATTGGCGAACAGATAAAGGCCAAGAAATGTATGCGAAGCACAAAACACTGCTACATACATTAAGTGATAAGTACGGTATTCCTCCCCATTACCTTTTATCGTTTTGGGGTTTAGAGACTAATTTTGGTAGTTACCGGGGTAAAATGCCAGTGCTTGATTCATTGGCCACGTTGGCGTGTGATCCACGTCGAAGCGCGTATTTCACACAAGAGTTTTTGGTAGCGGTCAAATTGTTTGAGCGTGAATCGCTAACACGCGAAGAAATGATTGGTTCGTGGGCTGGCGCGATGGGACACACTCAGTTTATGCCGTCTGCGTACACGCACTATGCCATTGATGGTGATGGTGATGGAAAAATAAACCTCTTTAACAGCGAGGAAGACGCCCTTTCCTCTGCGGCTAACTTTTTAGCAAGCTTAGGCTGGCAGCGTGGATTTCGTTGGGGCCGAGAAGTTGTCCTTCCAGAGAGTTTTGATTATCAACTTTCTGGCTACAAAAATAAACGTTCGCTAAGTGACTGGGACGCACTAGGAGTTACCAAAACCAATGGCGAACCGCTTGGTGAGGACGAGACAACCGCCTATGTGATTGTTCCTGCCGGACACAATGGACCTGCGTTCGTTGCATACCAAAATTTCAGGGTAATAATGCGTTGGAACAACTCTGAATTCTATGCACTTGCTGTGGGTGTGTTGGCCGATAGAATTGCGGGCGCATCTGGCATCAAAGCGCCGCTTCCTGATTTACCTACATACAGTAGGCAAGACATCATTGCACTCCAAAAGAAACTTAACACATTAGGTTATGATGTTGGCAAGCCAGACGGCATTATTGGCCCCGCCACGCGAGAAGGTATTCGTAATTATCAAATTGCTAACGACATGGTAGCCGACGGTTTCCCCGGTCTTAACGTAATGGAAGCGTTAGCACTAACGCCAGCTTAAAATAAGGTCAAAGCGATAGTTAGTGCTTACAACTAGTAAACACTAACCTCTATAGTGAAGCGATGGGACAGCGTTATCCCATCGCCTTTTTCGTTTTGTTCGTGGGGATGGCCGTTGCTGGGTCGTCTGGCCAAAAATGCTTGGGGTACCGCCCCTTCATTTCTTTTTGTATTTCTTTATAACTTCCTTGCCAAAACGCGCCTAAATCGCCGGTTGTTTGCAGTGGGCGGCCTGCCGGAGACAGCAACTCACACAACACGGTCACACGACCCTGCGCCAACGTTATAGACGTAGCTTGAGAGTACATTTCTTGCATTTTTGCCGACAGATACACATTGCCGTTCTCATGATAATAAAGTGGCACGTTACGTTTCGTTGGGATCTGAATAGCGGTTGGTAAGCATGTCGCCAAGGCATCTTGTTGTGGCCATGACAGTGCATTATTTAACATGTCATTCCATGGCAGAGCCTGTAATGCTTTAAGCGACTGCACTCGTCCCATCTTTTCGAGTAAACTGTCTTTGGCGTGCTCTAACACATCTTGCAGGGTCGATGGCCATGGCTCCGGGCCATCAAAAGCTTGCGGTTGGGGCAAAGCGAGTTTTTCTGCCAGTTTTACGCGATACCACCACTGCCACGCTTTTTCGGTAAGTGGCCATTGTGAGTAAGGTAAGTCACTCAAGTACGTAAGCCACGCATCACAGGTTTTCTGTTTAATACTGTCTGCATTCTTTGCTTTATCATGTCCACTTACGGGGTTACTCGCTAGCTCTATACGGAAAAAGCCAACCACGTTCCTGACTTCCATTACCTCTTTATCTGGGTTGAAGCTTACTTTTTGTGTTTGGGTAAATGCATCACTGTAAAGGGTGTTAAGAAGCGACTCATCTATTGGCTGCGCCGCACGAATTTTTAGGGTATTGCCAATATGCTGACCATGCAAGACAGTAAGCCAAGGTGCGTTGATATTCCCTTCAATTTCGCCTCCTTTTCCGCTAGCAAATTTATAACTGCCTTGTCGGTAATACGCTACTTGCTTTGGAAAAGCGAGTGCTATGCAACTTGCGATGGCGTCATCTTCGAGGGACAAAATATCTAACGCATTTTTCGACAGACCAACATGGCCTGCGTAGCGTTTTGCTTGGCGGGTAAGTGCGTCTCTTGTACTTGAGGTTGAAGTGCGAATAATGGCGGAAATATTGGTGTCGCTTGATGGTGGTAACTGGCTTTCACTTAAAGCCACGACAAACGGCGCAGCTAAACGCATTGCATGCTTGAGCGAATCACTTAGCCCTTTTACGCCCGCTTTGCACTGTACCAGCATATGCGCCAAGTTGGGGTGACAAGGCAGTAAGGTAAGCTCGCGTCCATACGCCGTTAATACATCGTTATTAAGTGCGTTAATGGCGGTTAGATTGGCACGAGCAATACTTTGTTGTGCAGCTGTGGGTTGTGTAAGCAAGGCAAGTTTCTCTGGCGATGTTCCCCAACTATACGTTTCCAGTAAAAACCGACTTAGATCTTCTTGCTCTATTTGCGCAGGAGAATGCGATGATAGTCGTTCAAAACTGCTTTTTGAGCATAATCGATAACAAACGCCGGCACTAACACGGCCTGCTCGACCTGCACGCTGAGTAGCCGATGCACGGGAAATACGCGTAGCGGTAAGTTCGGTAAAACCGCTGCTTGCATGATAATGCGCTTTGTTCTCCCACATACTATCGACAACGACTTTCACGCCTTCTATTGTCAAACTGGTTTCAGCAATGTTGGTAGCAAGAATAATCTTTCGACGCCCTTCGCTATCGCAGGAAATAGCGCGCGTTTGCGCTTCTTTATTTAGCCCACCATGTAAGGTAAGTATCGCAATATCATGCTCATCAGCCAATGAACTTAAGCCACGAAATACGGCATTTATTGCGCCGATACCAGGCAAAAATACTAATACGTCCCCCTCATGAGAGCGCACGGCTTGGCGCGCTATAGACACCGTTGCCTCTATTAACTCATGTGCTAGCACGTCTTTAGCATATTTAATATCGACGGGAAACGCTCTGCCTTCTGCATGTAGATGGGTAACGTTGCGGTCTGCTGAGGATGTCATTAATGCAAGCAGCGGGTCTATATCAAGTGTGGCCGACATAACCACCAGGCGAAGGTCGTCGCGTAAGCCCGTTTGTATTTCTAGCGCAAGGGCTAAACCAAAATCACTGTGAATACTTCGCTCATGAAATTCATCAAAAATAACCATCGATATGCCGCTGAGCTCGGGGTCGGACTGAATCATACGGCTTAAGATCCCCTCCGTAATGATCTCAAGCTTTGTATCATTGCTCACGTTGCTCTCTCCCCGCACGCGATATCCAATGGTTTTTCCCACAGGTTCGTTAAGTATGCGGGCTAAGTAGTGCGCAAGACTTCGCACCACAACACGCCGTGGCTGCATAAGCAATATTTTGCCTGTGGGTGCAGAGGCTAACAGCGCAAGGGGAAGTACCGTAGATTTACCCGCACCTGGCGGCGCGCCAATAACAACATTGCTATCAATAATGCTTCGCTGTAAACGTTCTATAAGCTGCGCGGCAGGCAGATGAGACAAAGGCTGTAACATAGCGGTTAAGTAAACTGAGACAAACTAATCACCGTATTGTACCTAATTAACAGTATAATGCTGTGCTGTTTTTAGGCGACAGATGTGCACAAGGGAGAAAACCATGCGTTGTTTTATAGGGATTGATTTAGCACCGTCTGAAAAGCTGGCACTTGAACATTGGCGTGAAAAAGCACTGCCAGACGTGTTGCCCAAACAACACACTCCACCCCATGTTAAGCATAAGCGCGCTCACGCATCGGTTTTATCGTCGCCCCCGTACGCGATACCTGCCGCTAACTACCATATAACACTTTGCTTTTTAGGTGACATTACCCACCGCCAACATGACGCCATAATAAGTGAACTCGATACGATTGTAGCCCCGCCCTTTTCTGTCACGTTAGACACTACCGGGGTGTGGAATGGGCCAAAAATTCTTGTTGCTGCGCCCAGCATCAAAGAACCAGCATTGGTTGAACTGGCTCGTTCAACACGCAAAGCAGCGCGCGCCAGCAATATCAGTGTCGAAAAAAGAGAATACCGCCCTCATGTCACTGTGATTCGAAAAGCAAATCATACGCTCCCCCCGCCACGCATTTCGCCACACATTCATTTGGCAGTATCTGCATTTCATTTATTCGAGTCGGTATCTACACCGAACGGCGTCAACTACCCGATAAGACACAGTTGGTCGCTGCAACATGCCATGTCTGTGAGAGAGCAGCTACGAAAAGGGTTGATTTAACGCTTAACACAATCGTTCATGCGGTATTAGTTATATCAATTAGTTGCGTAACTCTCAGATTAAAGGGCTTTACTTGACTCGTTAGGCTCGGTAAAAAGGTGTACTGTTTTTTGATTCGTTACCTCATCCATGCAACAAACATTTAGATTAGTAATAGACTGCCCCGACCAAATCGGCTTGGTTGCCAGTGTTTCTCAATTTTTAGCCGACCATAGTGCCACTATCGTTGAAGCCAATCATCATACCGACCTTAAGACAGGTCGTTTTTTCATGCGACATGAGATTGGTGCCGACTCGTTACGTCTTGACTACGACAGCTTTCTAGAGGCATTCACGCCCTTAGCAAACGAGTATCAAATGAATTGGAAATTGACTGATTCATCAAAGAAACAACGTGTTGCATTGCTTGCAAGCGTCGAGTCTCATTGCCTAGTAGACTTACTTCATCGTTGGCACACCGGCGAACTCGCTTGCGATATTCCCTGTATTATTGGTAATCATCCACAAATGAAGCAATTTGCTGATTGGTACAAAGTGCCATTTCACTGGGTAGATTTTAAAGCGTTAGGCAAAGATGCTGCTTTTAATCAAATATCGACATTATTAGATGAATACGAGGTCGACCTTACGGTACTGGCGCGCTTCATGCAGATATTACCTGACACCCTTTGTCAAAAATTAGCGGGAAAAGCGATAAACATACATCACAGCTTCCTGCCAAGTTTTGCAGGGGCAAAACCCTATCAACAAGCGTACGACCGAGGTGTAAAACTTATTGGTGCAACGTGCCACTATGTTACGAAAGACCTTGATGAAGGACCAATTATTGAGCAAAGCGTAAAACGTATAAGTCACAGCGACAGTGCACCAGACATGGTCAGAAAAGGCAAAGACTGCGAAGTAAATGCCTTGGCCCACGGCGTGCGTTACCACTTAGAGGACCGCGTGATTATTCATCATAATAAAACGGTGGTGTTCGCGTAATCGTATTACCTGTCAACGAACCGCTGTGCAAACAATAACGTGCCAAGCGGTTCTGCCTTTCAGTTTGCATAAAAAGAATGTTTAATAGTTTGCCTCACCACTCAAACATTGCTTTAGATGTAACGGAAAAGGCGGCTCTGGCGCACCTCGTTTACCTGCATACTGAGAAACAATGGTTCCAACTACCCCGTTTTGTTTGAGCAGGTTTAACGCATTTTGAAGGCTTACTGCTGTAGCCGGATTACTCTCTTTATTTAACGCTAGAAAGTTTCCCCCCAGTGACACATCATCAAACGCAAAAACCGGTACAACATCTTTTATGTTAAGACCCGCTTCATGCAACTGAGATGCTAGCGTAAGAGACGACCCTATCATTAAGTCCATCCTACCGAGCCTAAACATTTTAGAATCATCATGCTTTTTAGCAAAAGTGAGAAAGTTCTCGCCTTCTATAAAACCCATCTTTTTCAATAGGGTTTCGTAGGTATCCCCTCGTGCAATTCCCACAGTATAGTCTTTTAGTGACTCAGCATTAGTAACCACGATGTCTTCTCGACTTTTCAGGCGGTAAAAGCACCCATTACTTGACACTAGAGGGCCTATCCAAATAAACCCATCTTCACGGTCCGGCGTTCTAGCGGTAGAAAATATTCCGCTATTTGGTTCTGTCGATGCGAGCTTAAATGCTCGTTGCCAAGGCAGGAGGTCGAAGGTGCAGTTCACTTGTGCGATATTACACGCCGTTGATAAAAGCTCGGCATTAATACCAGTCACATTGCCTCGGCTACCAAAATTGTAAGGCGGGAAATTTTCAGTAAACAAGGTTAATTCATTCGCATTCAATGCGACGCTAAACAACAAAAGTATAGAAGCAGCCGTATTTTTCATAGTAGTAGTGCGGTGTCACCGTGACTGACGTACTACTTAGTGTATACGACCATCGCAGATTTCACATTACGGCGACTGTTTTTTTACATTTCGCACTTTTTTCAACAAGCACTGCCTTTCAATGCACGGTTATACAACAGGTAATTACGGTAAAGGGCATTTAATCTGAAATGACTATGGCATAGTATGGAATACAGAAAGAAAAACCGTCATGTTGAACCCATTGGTATAACAACATTGAGTTTAACACCGGATAAATAACCATAAAAAAGACAGGATACTCCATGGGTAAATTTAGAACCTCACTTACTGCTATGTCAGTAGTGCTTGCATTAGGTGCATGCTCAGAACAAAAAGCACCAGAAACCGCAATGGCTGACAAAAAAGAAACGGCGATGGCCGATACAGCCAACTTCGACAATGTACTTCTTCAGGCATTCCAAGGCCCCTACGGTGGCGTACCTGCTTTTGATAAAATGAAACTTGAAGATTTAAAGCCTGCGCTTGAAAAAGCGATGGCATTAAACTTAGAAGAGATTGAAGCGATTGCGAATAATACTGCGGCGCCTACTTTCCAGAACGTTATCGTAGAGATGGAAAGAGCAGGTGACGAGCTGAGTCGTGTATTCACTTATTACGGTATTTGGAGCGCCAATAAATCTAGCCCTGAATTTCGTGAAATTCAAGCCGAGATGTCGCCAAAGCTTTCTGGTTTCTTTTCCAAAATAACGCAAAATGAAGCGTTATTTGAACGTGTAAAAGCGGTGTATGAATCTGACGAAATGCAGACGTTAACACCTGAAGAACAGCGCATCACTTGGATGACATACAACAGCTTTGCACGTAACGGCGCTACGCTCGATGGTGAAGCGAAAAAACGTTATGCAGAAATTAACCAAGAGCTGGCAACACTGCACACTAAATTCTCTAGCAATATCCTTGCTGATGAAGAAGGCTACGTTACTTATATTTCTGAAGACCAACTAGATGGCTTACCGGCCTCTTTTGTAAAAGCGTCGAAAGCCGCTGCTGAATCGCGCGGTGAAGAGGGCAAATACGCCATTACTAACACCCGTTCTTCTATGGATCCATTCCTAACGTACTCGACTAACAGAGAGCTTCGTGAAACCGTATGGCGCACTTATTACAACCGAGGTGATAATGGTGACGACCTTGATAACAATGAGATTATCAAGCGCATATTAACCCTTCGCGATGAGCGTGTTGAACTACTAGGATATGAAAATTACGCACAGTGGCGTTTAGAAGATCGCATGGCCAAAAACCCTGAGAATGCCATGGATCTTATGATGAAGGTGTGGCCTGCGGCTATTGCTCGTGTTGAAGAAGAAGTGGCCGACATGCAAGCCATTGCCGATGCCGAAGGTGCAGATATTACTATTGCGCCTTGGGATTACCGTTTTTACGCAGAAAAAGTGCGTAAGGCAAAATACGACCTTGATTCAAATGAAGTTAAGCAATATTTACAGCTAGATAAGCTACGCGAAGCCATGTTCTATGTTGCTGGGCGTTTGTTCAACTTCAACTTTACGCCAGTAGAAACAGGCAAGGTTCCAGTGTTCCATGAAGACGTGAACGTTTGGGAAGTGACAGATAAAGATTCTGGCGAGCATATTGGCTTGTGGTACCTAGACCCGTTCTCTCGTAAAGGAAAGCGTTCAGGCGCGTGGGCAACAACGTACCGCTCTTACACAACGTTCGACGGTAAGAAAACCGTGCTGTCTTCAAATAACTCTAACTTTGTGAAAGGGGCCGAGGGAGAAGCAACGCTTATCTCTTGGGATGACGCAGAAACCTACTTCCACGAGTTTGGTCACGCACTTCATTTCTTATCAGCAGACGTGAAATATCCATCGTCTCACTCTGGTGTGCGAGATTATACCGAGTTTCAATCACAACTGCTTGAGCGCTGGTTAACGACTGACGAAGTCATTAATCAATTTTTGGTACACCATGAAACTGGCGAGCCAATCCCTGCAGACTTAGTGGAGAAAATCAAAACCGCTTCTACGTTTAACGAAGGGTTTAAAACCACCGAGTATATGGCATCAGCCATTATGGACTTGAAGTACCATACCACTGACCCAAGCACTATTGAACCAGATGCGTTTGAGCGCGATGAGCTAACCAAATTAGGTATGCCAGAAGAAGTCGTGATGCGTCACCGCTCACCACACTTCGGTCATGTATTTTCTGGTGAAGGTTATGCAGCTGCCTATTATGGTTACATGTGGGCAGAAGTACTCACCGCCGATGCCTCTGAGGCGTTTATGGAAGCACCGGGTGGTTTCTATGATAAAGAAGTAGGTGACCGTTTGGTTAAATACTTATTCGCCGTAAGAAATGCGATGGACCCAGCAGAAGCATACCGCAAATTCAGAGGTCGAGACGCCAAAGTTGACGCACTAATGCGTGATAGAGGCTTCCCTGTGACTACAGGTTCAGACGAAGAATAAACACAGTAATGCTATGTCAAAGCCGTTTTAGTGAAAACTAAAGCGGCTTTTTTCTTGACCTTCTAGTCAGAATTAATTAAGAATCATTAGTGGTGCGTGAAACGCACGGCTAGCGGAAGCCTAAATAATAATTATATCCTGCCGATAGCACGTAATAAGTGGGTTAATTATCTACCTAATACGTGTTTCGCGTTAGTTGTTCAAAAACGCATACCCTATAACGATAAGAATAATTCAAGACGTGCAATGCCTGCAATGCTCAGTCACTTTTTCAGCATAAACTACGTGGTCGGAAGTCATGACTTTCAGTATTAAACAAAAACTTATTCTTTCTCTTATGGTCGCAGTGTTAGCTGCCGCTATTCTTGTCGGGTCAATTAGCCAATGGATTGCTCGCGATCTTGTCAAAGACAATATGGAGCAATTACAACTGCCATCCCTGTTAAAGCAGGTGGGTAATAGAGTAGACAGAGAAGCCAGCGTCATGCTTACCGTGGCACACAGTATTGCTTCCAACCCCGACATTCTTGCTTGGTCAGCGGCAGGCGCAGACAGTATGGGTGAACAGCAACTCCTTAACTTTTTAGGCGATATTGTTTCGTTTAATGATTTAACGGTGGCATCGTTCGTGGATAGGCAAACCTATAAATATTGGAATCAAGACGGCTTTTTGCGCGTACTGCAAAACGACAAGTTTGATGGCTGGTTTTTTGCCTATAAAGACAGTGGCGAGCCCATTTCATTGAGTTTGTACAATGAAACTGGAAAAGGTTATCGGTTATTTGCCAACTACCAGCAGGTGAATGGTAGAGGCATGTCTGGCGTGGCCAAATCGGTAGACGAACTACTCGATATTATTAACCACGTTAAAATAGCAGAAACCGGGTTTGTTTATTTAGTTGATGGTAACGGCACTATTATTGCCCACCCAGACACGAAGCTACTTGGAAAAGCACAACTAAGCACCGTAAGCACCAACGAGGTACAACGCACACTATTACAAGAGCGCGGGTTTGCCATGGCAACAAGTGACTCATTAGGCACTGATACGTTATTTGCGACCACCTATGTCGAAAAAGCTGGGTGGTATGTGGTCGCTCAAGTGCCTGAACACGAACTTTATGCCTCTTTAAACGCTGGCAGCAGGCAAATCATTATTTGGTCAATAGCCATCGCTGGGGCTTTTGCGTTAATCGGTATTTGGTTGGCCGGTTCGTTAACGCGACCGCTAGAGTCACTTGCCGACGTATTTCAACAACTCGGTCGTGGACAGGGTGATTTGCGCTCACGTATTCCAGTACCAGAGCAAAAGGAAACCGCCCGTTTAGTCGAAGGGTTTAACAATTTCATCGACCATCTTCACGGTACGATTTCGTCGGTTGCACAAACCAGTCATGCCCTTAAAACGTCTGCAAAAGATGTGGCGAAACAATCACAACATACAGAGCACTCGACAAAAGGTCAGCGCGATCAAACATTACAGGCAGCTACAGCACTTACCGAAATGGGCAGCACAGTTAATGAAGTAGCACAGTCAGCCACACATGCTGCTCAGAGCGCTAACCATGCACTAAGCAGCTCGACTGAAGGTCGAGTAATTACCCAAAAAGCGGTCGTTGCGATAAACCATCTTTCAAGCCAAATTGAAGAAGTCTCTACCGTCATTCAATCTCTTGATGCTCATACCGCGGCAATCGGCGGCATTTTAGATACAATCCGCGGTATTTCTGAACAGACAAACCTTCTTGCACTAAACGCGGCAATAGAAGCGGCTCGTGCCGGTGAACATGGAAGAGGCTTTTCTGTGGTCGCCGACGAAGTAAGGACACTTGCGCAGCGAGCTGCTCAAGCGACAGATGAAATACAAGTGAAAATAGATAAGTTCCAGCAGGACTCAAGTTCAGCGGTCGCACAAATGCAAAGCAGCAAAACACAAACAAAAGACGTGGTAGCGGCGACAAGCGAAATTGATACCCTACTTCAGCGCATTGCCGAACAAATAGAGCATATTAATGACGTGAACACTCAAGTGGCCACGGCAACTGAGCAGCAAGCAATGGTGGTAGAGGATATCAGCAGAAGTATTAACGAAATTAGTGAATCAAGTGAGGAAACGCTGAGTACCACACAGGTGTTGGTATCGGTAAGCGACAAACTTGATGATCTTGCTAACGAACTCTCAGAAGAAGTAGACCGCTTTACGCTATAACGTTAAAAAGCCATCGCGTATTGGACTTTAATTTGGCTGTCGTGGTTGTCTCGCCACGGCAGCGTTAACGCTGTATTATTTGCATCCCACGACTCCCGAAGCGCCGCTATGGTTAACGTATGGGAAGACGCATTAAAAGGTACTTCAACGTACAGACCGGCTGTCGTACTGGTAGGAAGCTGAATAACATCAGCGACAGGTACTGACATTTCATGTTCAGGTTTTATTTTATGGCTTAACCCTACGCGATACCCATCGCCCTTCCACCAACTTACCACTTCGAATTCATGCGTTCTTACTCGCTGTGAAAGTACCCCATAGTTCAATAAACCACGGTTGTAATTCACGCGGGCTTCGATGTTAAACGTGGGCGTGAGTTGCTGGGTAAGAGAGAGCTGATAGCGCTTTTGTTTGCAGCCTTTAAAACTGATTTTGTTTTTAATGAGGGTAAGTGAAAATGCATCGTTACTGCTTACGTACTTGTTTAGCCATTCCTGTGCATTTTCAACATCTGAGGCTAGAGCACACTGCGTGTGAGCGGTCATACTCGCAAATGCGACAGCAAAGAAACATGCTTTATTTCGCTTCATATTGACCCTCGACTGCTGGTTAAAAATTAACACATAGCATGAGTATAGACACGAAGTGAGTGGTTTAATATTAGACTATCGATACTTTTAGATAGGTATTTATAATTGAAGCTAAATTAGTCGCTAGACACCATCGCTTTTGTTAATGACGCCGCACGCGTTTTGGTTGCCTCTTCGGTAAACCAGTAATCTCCTGATTTATCGACACACACCCCCTCAACTTGCTGATAGTTTTCTAATGACCATACGTTTAACAATGCAAAGTTTGTACTAGCTTGAGCCATAAAGGCTGCAAAGTTACCAAATGGGTCAGACTTGTAGCCAACGAAAACATAAACATTTCGGGTTTCATCATAATCTGCACCGGTAATAACGCCAGGCAACCCTTCTATCTGTGCAACGGGCAACAACGATTCGCTGGTAGCGGTAATATCGTAAACAAAAGCGATACCGCTACGCCAACTTTTCGAAAACAAAAGAAGCGTATCATTTGCGGCCACCATGGCTTCGGCGTCGAAATCGTGCGCATATGGAATATTGCCAGACACGCGGTTGGCGGCGTAACTTATCGTGCGCGTAATCATCGGCGACGTGTTATTTATTGGATAATGTATTATCGATAAGTCGGTTCGCTTACCTTTATTGTTTCCCACATCAGCGATGTAAATATAGTGTTTGTCTGCAGCGATAGCTTCCCAGTCAATATTCTTTTTATTTATCTCGGTGGTCGAAACGATTTCACCTTCATAATCTATTTCGTAAGTCACCGCCGCATTTCCAGAGTCATTAATTGAAAGCATGGTATTTTCATTGCAATGCAGCCCAGACGTTTCCGCTAACGCCTTTGGTAAAACTCGCAGCGTGCTTAGCGTTATGGGGGCGGGTGAAATAGCTGAACTGCACCCTAGAAGGGTACTCACTATGACGGTGATGAGAACAAAACTACGAACTGGCAAGAATTACTACTCAAAAATAAAGAACAAAATAGTGAAAGCAAAGTACTATGACCTGACAGTGAGTACAATAGTTACCGCACTAATAAGTGATCCAGCTTGCGTATTACCCTGTTTTAATACGCTTAAAGCAAACGTATTTATGAACTATATTTAATATGTTGCTTGTACGGAACGAATAAAAAGGAAGAATTTGTGTCAGACCCTCTCTTGTCCCTTGTTGCTGTTGGGCTGTTGTCCATCAGTTGTCAGTATTTAGCGTATAAAATTCGCTTACCTGCCATTCTTCCATTGCTTATTGTGGGCATTGTGGTTGGGCCTGTTTTCGGTGTGTTAGACGCTGATGCCTTATTTGGCGATTTACTATTCCCCGTTGTGTCTCTCTCCGTTGCAATTATTTTATTTGAAGGAGCGCTAACGCTTAAACTAGGCGATATAGCAGGCCACGGTAACATGGTTAGAAACCTGTGTAGCATTGGTGTATTGGTTACCTGGGTAGTGGCGGCCATAGCCGCGCATTACACCCTAGACCTATCATGGCAACTCAGCTTTCTATTTGGCGCCATTGTCACTGTTACTGGCCCTACCGTTATCGTCCCCATGTTACGAACCGTTAGACCCAACACAAATTTAGGGAATATCCTTCGCTGGGAAGGCATTATTATCGACCCTATCGGTGCGCTACTCGCGGTGTTAGTCTTTGAGTTTATTTTAGCTTCTCAAGGTAACGCCATTTCTCATACGCTTATTACCTTTGGTAAGACTATTGGCATCGGTAGTTTGCTGGGCTTGGGTTCCGGCTATTTGCTCGGCATCTCAATTAGACGCGACTGGATACCACACTACCTGCTAAATACTGCGGTACTTACCATTATTCTTGGTGTGTTTGCCGCATCAAATTATGTCGCGCATGAATCAGGTCTGTTGGCCGTTACCATCACCGGTATGGTGCTGGCTAATATGAAAGATGTAGACGTAGAGGATATATTAGAATTTAAAGAAACGTTAAGCGTACTGCTTATCTCTGGTTTGTTTATCCTACTTGCTACACGACTCAATTTAGCGTCGATAGAGGCCGTTGGCTGGGGCGCACTTGTTGTTATCGTTGCCATTATGTTTATCGCAAGACCGTTATCGGTTTTAGTGTCATCGATAGGTACGGGCTTAAAACTCAACGAACTTGCGTTGCTTAGCTGGATTGCACCACGTGGTATTATTGCTGCTGCCGTATCTGCACTATTTTCGCTAAAGCTTGAAGAAATAGGCTATGAGGGTGCTGAGATAATTGTTCCAATGGTCTTTTTGGTGATTATCGCAACCGTCGTCGTACAAAGCTTGACGTCACGTGCAGTAGCTACCCTTCTTAAAGTGCGTGCACCGGCGCCGACAGGCTATCTTATCTTTGGAAGTAGCAAGTTTAATCGCATGCTAGCGAAAGAGATGATCAACCAAGAAATGACGGTCACGGTTGCCGATACAAACTGGGACGCCATTAGAGAAGCCCGCATGATGGATATACCCGTTTATTTCGGTAATCCTATGTCTGACCATGCAGCGAGACATTTAAACATTGCTACATTCGGTACCGTATTAGTGATGTCGCCTTACAAACAATTAAACCCACCTATTGCTTACCACTTCGAATACACGCTAGGGAAGGAAAAAGTGTGGGCGCTGACCAATAACGAACAGTCCACGCGCCCTAGTCACCAAGTAAGCAAACAATATGCTAAAAAACTGACGTTATTTGATGAAGGGGTAACCTATGGCTATCTTGCCTCATCGGTGTCAAAAGGGGCGACGGTAAAAACAACGCGGTTATCAGAAGAGTTTACGTTTGAGCAATATAACGATGAATACGGAATAAGAGTATTGCCATTGATTGCGATAGATCCAGAAGGCAAAACCTTCACGTTTATCGACGGAAATAGTATTTCACCAAAGGCCGGATGGCGAGTCATTAGTATGATATTGCCTGAAGCTGACGACGTTCCGGTTTAATAAAGAAGAAAGCACCCTACCTTACGGAAGGGTGCTTCTACCTGGAAAACGTGTAATTTGGTGCTTTGTATTACAAAGCGTTGTTTTTATATTTTTACCGCCATTACGCCGTCGGCAATACAAATGCAACGAATAGGCCAAAAATAAAAATGCCAATTAATTCATAATGTTAAATATTTAAATGCTAAAAAAGAAGCACTAAAAAAGCGTAAAATGAAAATCATGGTGCACTCACGCATCATATTGGTGACCATTTTTTAAACAGTGCTATTGTAAAACCCGGTGCATGGGAGTGTTATGCGACATAGGGCATAATACACTTCAGCGTTTTTTCTACCGCACCGCTGTTTTCATCAAGCACTTTTCGTCCCTCGGCCCCCACCTGTTCACACACTTGTGATGAGTTAAGCCATGTCGATATCGCCGCTATCATGGCGTTAGCATCTGGCGTAATAGTAAGCGCACCGCGCGCTAACAAGTATTCGCAAATTACAGGGTTATTATAGGTGTGTGGCCCCATTATAATCGGAACCGAAAATGCCGCAGGCTCTAATGCATTGTGCCCACCTCTGTCTGCAATTGAACCGCCAACGAATGCGACAGTCGCAATTGAATAGGCGGTATTAAGCTTGCCCATTTCGTCCAGTAGTACAACACCAACCTCTTCTGGGACTGTTTGCACTGCGCTGGTTCGCACAAAAGTAATATTGTTACGCTCAAGCAGGTTAGCAACCGCATCAAAGCGTTCAGGATGCCTTGGAACAAGTATTAGCTTTAGGTTTGGGTACGTCGCGTTAAGTGCCGTATAGGCGTCAAGCAGTACCTGTTCCTCGGGTTCATGCGTACTTCCCCCCACGATAACCGGCCCATCGTTTAGTTTAATACCTTTAAATAAACCCGACGTAACATTGTCACTGCTAACTTGATCAAACTTTATATTGTTGGTGAGGGTTACTTTATCGGCACTAATACCCAATGAGAGATAACTTGTGTAGTCTCTCTGCCCCTGTGCACAGACGTGCGTCAATTTTTTAAGCATAGGCAAAAACACGGTATTAATCTTGGCATAACGACGAGCAGACCGTTCAGTCATACGTGCATTCACCACAAACGTGGGAATGTTCCGTAGCCAGCATTCATGAATGAGGTTTGGCCACAATTCGACTTCCGTAATGATTACCGCTTTAGGTTTAATACGCCTAAGCATGGCAGCCATCGATAACGAAAAATCAAAAGGGAGATAAAAATGATGAACAGTATCACCATATATATCTCGAACTCTTGCTGAGCCGGTTGCAGTGGATGTGGTGATTGTAATTTGGGCGTCGGGCTCGCTTATCATTATTTTTTTTATTAAACACGACGCAGCGACTACTTCACCAACTGAAACACAGTGAAACAGATACCCATTTAATGTTTTAGGCAAAGCAACAAGGCCGAAACGTTCGAGTCGTTTACCTGTAGCACTTTGGTTATACATTGATTTCTTTCGCACTAGCAACAGGCAAGCAATGGGCATTAATAAAGAAAGAAGGAGTGAATAAGTCCAACGGCACAGTTCTTCAAAAAATGAGGGAGTGTAGTGAACGTTCTTGGCGCTCTTCATTCGCTATACCTTTTTTCTTTTCGCTATTACGGAGGTTTTTATGCAATCTTATGAAGGTTACTGCTTTCATAAAGACAGGTGCACACGATACGCTATTGTAACCGCTTTATTAATTAATTCAGAAAAAGACAAAATTTACTTTTCAGCAGACACAAAAAAGCCGCTCGAAAGCGGCTTTTTATATCGTTATAAAAAAGTCAGCAATTAAACGCTAGCTTTTTCTACAACATCTACAAGTGTCCAATTTTTATTTTTAGACAATGGGCGACATTCACGTACTGTTACTACGTCACCTTGGTTGCAAACGTTGCTTTCATCGTGTGCGTGAAGCTTAGTAGAGCGCTTGATGAACTTCCCATAGATTGGGTGCTTAACAAAACGTTCAACTACAACAGTAATGGTTTTATCCATCTTGTTGCTAACCACACGACCTTGCACTGTACGAATTTTTTGCTCAGTCATTACGCATCAGCCTTTTGAGTCAGAATGGTTTTAACACGCGCGATGTTACGACGTACTTTTCTCAACTGGTCAGTTTTTTCAAGCTGGCCTGTTGTGTGCTGCATGCGCAGGTTGAACTGTTCGCGTAGCAGGTTAATCAACTCTGCGTTCAGCTCTTCTACGCTTTTTTCTTTCAGTTCAGTCGCTTTCATTACATCACCGTCCGAGTTACAAAGGTTGTTTTAAATGGCAGTTTAGCCGCTGCCAATTCAAACGCTTCGCGTGCTAGAGCTTCAGGAACACCTTCCATCTCATAAAGCACACGACCAGGCTGAATTTGGCATACCCAGTACTCAACGTTACCTTTACCTTTACCTTGACGCACTTCAAGAGGCTTCTCAGTAATTGGCTTGTCAGGGAAAACTCGAATCCAAATTTTACCTTGACGCTTAACGTGACGAGTCATAGCACGACGCGCTGCTTCGATTTGACGCGCGGTCATACGACCACGGCCAGTCGCTTTAAGGCCGTAAGTACCAAAGGCTACAGTGTTTCCTGCAGCTAAGCCGCGGTTGCGACCTTTATGCATCTTACGGAACTTCATGCGTTTTGGTTGTAACATGATTAGCCCTCTCGCTTAGCGTTGCGGCCTTTCTTCTTAGGTTGAGCAGCTGGTGCTTGCTCTTGAGTTGTAGGTAGTCCACCTAGAACCTCACCCTTGAAGATCCATACTTTAACGCCGATGATGCCGTAAGTAGTTGCAGCTTCTGAGGTTGCGTAATCGATATCTGCACGGAATGTGTGCAGAGGTACGCGACCTTCACGGTACCATTCTGAACGTGCGATTTCCGCGCCGCCCAAACGACCACTAACTTCAACTTTAATACCCTTAGCACCTAGACGCATTGCGTTTTGTACTGCGCGCTTCATAGCACGACGGAACATAACACGACGCTCTAGCTGGCTAGAGATGCTGTCAGCGACTAACTGACCATCTAGCTCAGGCTTACGTACTTCAGCGATGTTGATCTGAGCTGGCACACCGGCAAGCTTAGACACATGGTTACGTAACTTTTCTACGTCTTCGCCTTTCTTACCGATTACAACGCCTGGACGAGCGGTGTGAATAGTCACACGGATGCTCTTAGCAGGACGCTCGATCACGATTTTAGAAAGTGAAGCGTTTTTAAGTTGCTTAGTCAGATACTGACGTACCTGATGATCATTAAACAGGTTGTCTGCATAATCTGCAGTATTAGCGTACCAGGTAGAAGTCCATGGTTTGCTGATACCCAGGCGTATACCTGTAGGATGTACCTTCTGTCCCATTATCTACTCCTAGTTATCCGCTACAACCACAGTAATGTGACTGCTGCGCTTAAAGATACGATCAGCACGGCCTTTAGCACGTGTCTTGATACGCTTCATAGTTGGACCTTCGTCAACGAAAATCTTGGCAACGACTAGCTCGTCGATATCCGCGCCTTCGTTGTGCTCTGCGTTAGCAATCGCAGACTCCAAAACTTTCTTTACTAGCGCTGCGCTTTTCTTCGGGCTGTACGTAAGAACTTCTAAAGCTTTCTCTACGTGTAAACCGCGAATTTGATCCGCAACCAAGCGTGCCTTTTGAGCCGACGTGCGGGCAAAACGGTGTTTAGCTAATGCTTCCATCTTCCTACCCCTTAACGTTTAGCTTTCTTATCCGCGACATGGCCGCGGTAAGTACGCGTTGGCGCAAATTCGCCCAACTTGTGGCCGACCATTTCGTCACTAATAATGACAGGTACATGTTGTCGACCGTTATGGACCGCAATGGTCAACCCAATCATATCTGGGATGATCATAGAACGACGAGACCAAGTTTTAATTGGTTTACGTTCGTTCTTTTCCACTGCAGCCTCTACCTTCTTCAGCAAGTGAAGGTCAATAAAAGGACCTTTCTTGAGAGAACGTGGCATGGTGAATCCTCGCTGTTACTTGTTACGACGACGTACGATAAGTTTATCGGTACGCTTGTTGCTTCGGGTTTTCTTACCTTTGGTAGGAACACCCCAAGGAGTTACTGGGTGACGACCACCTGACGTACGTCCTTCACCACCACCGTGTGGGTGATCAACCGGGTTCATGGCAACACCACGAACGGTAGGACGGATACCACGCCAGCGAGTTGCACCAGCTTTACCTAGTGAACGAAGCATGTGTTCTGCATTGCCCACTTCACCAATGGTGGCGCGGCAATCAGATAGTACTTTACGCATTTCACCAGAACGTAGACGTAAGGTAACGTAGTTTCCGTCACGTGCTAGGATCTGAGCATAAGCACCAGCAGAGCGTGCAATTTGTGCACCCTTACCAGGCTTCATTTCAATTGCGTGTACAACAGTACCTACTGGGATATTACGCATAGGTAATGTGTTACCAGACTTGATCGGTGCACCCGAACCTGACTGGATCGCATCATCTGCTTTCATACCCTTTGGAGCCAGAATGTAACGACGCTCACCATCTGCATACAATACTAGTGCAATGTTAGCAGAACGGTTAGGATCATATTCTAAACGCTCAACTTTGGCTGGAATGCCATCTTTGTTGCGTTTAAAGTCGATCACACGGTAGTGTTGTTTATGACCACCACCGATGTGACGAGTTGTAATACGACCATGGTTGTTACGACCGCCAGATTTGCTGTTCTTTTCAAGCAAAGGTGCGTACGGTGCACCTTTGTGCAGGTCAGGGTTAGTAACCTGAACAACGTGACGACGACCGGCAGAAGTTGGCTTAGCTTTCATTAATGGCATTTCTAATCCCCTTCTTACTCAGCGCCACCGACAAAGTCGATGTCCTGACCTTCTTTAAGAACCACGTAGGCCTTTTTCCAGTCGCTGCGTTTACCGAAAGACTGACCGTGACGCTTGGTTTTACCCTTAACGTTTACAGTGCGTACGCCTTCAACTTCAACCTCAAACAGTTTTTCAACTGCTGCTTTGATTTCAGCTTTGTTCGCGTCTTTGGCTACCTTAAATACAACTGTGTTGTTCGCTTCAGCAGCCATTGTAGACTTTTCTGAAACGTGAGGTGCTACTAGCACCTTCAGTAGACGTTCTTCTTTCATGCTAACGCCTCCTCAAGTTGTTTAACCGCATCAGCAGTCATTAGCACTTTCTCGAATGCAATCAAGCTCACTGGGTCAATGCCTGCAACGTCACGTACGTCAACTTTATATAAGTTGCGTGCCGCTAGGAACAAGTTTTCATCAACTTCAGGAGTAACGATAAGAACATCATTTAGTTCATATTCGTTTAGTGCAGCAATAAGAGACTTAGTCTTAGGTGCGTCAACACCAAACTTCTCTACCACGATCAAACGATCTTGGCGGATTAGTTCAGACAGGATGCTCTTAATTGCACCACGGTACATTTTCTTGTTAACTTTTTGGTCGAAGTCACGAGGCTTTGCAGCGAATGCACGACCACCGCCAACCCAAATTGGGCTACGGATAGTACCAGCACGCGCGCGGCCAGTACCTTTTTGACGCCATGGCTTCTTACCACCACCACGTACTTCAGCGCGAGTTTTCTGCGCTTTTGTACCCTGACGAGCTCCTGCACCGTAAGCTACAACGACCTGGTGTACCAGGGCTTCGTTGAATTCACGTCCAAAGGTCGCTTCGGATACTTCAAGAGCGCTTTGCGCATCTTTCAATGTTAATTCCATCAGTTCACTCCCCAGACGTTACGCTTTAACAGCTGGCTTTACGACTACATCGCTGCCAGTTGCGCCAGGTACGGCACCTTTCACTAAGATAAGGCTGTTTTCTAAGTCTACACGTACTACTTCCAAAGATTGGGTAGTCACTTGCTTGTTACCAAGCTGACCAGCCATTTTCTTACCTTTGAAAACTTTACCTGGTGATTGGTTTTGGCCAATTGAACCAGGTGCACGGTGTGACAAAGAGTTACCATGCGTCATACGTTGAGAACTAAAGTTCCAACGTTTGATTGCACCTTGGAAACCTTTACCTTTAGATGTACCAGTTACATCAATTTTTTTAGTGTCGTTAAAGATTTCAACGGTGATTTCACCGCCAACTTCAATATCGGCACCTTCGTTATCTTCTAGGCGGAATTCTGCTAGAGTACGACCTGCTTCAACACCAGCTTTAGCAAAATGACCTGCTTCAGCTTTGTTAACGCGGTTCGCTTTCTTAGTTCCAACAGTAACCTGAAGAGCGCGATAACCGTCAGTTTCTTCAGTGCGTAACTGAGTAACACGGTTTGGGGTCGCTTCAATAACAGTCACAGGGATAGACGTGCCATCTTCAGTGAAGATGCGGGTCATACCCACTTTACGACCGATTAGACCAATCGCCATTGTTAAAACCCTCTCTTGTTAGCCCAGGCTGATTTGAACATCAACACCGGCAGCCAAGTCCAAACGCATCAACGCGTCAACTGTTTTATCAGTTGGCTCAATGATGTCTACTAAACGCTTGTGAGTACGAATCTCATATTGATCACGCGCATCTTTATTTACGTGAGGAGATGTCAATACTGTATAGCGTTCTTTGCGAGTAGGCAGAGGAATAGGACCGCTGACCTGAGCACCAGTACGTTTCGCCGTTTCCACGATTTCAGCCGTAGACTGATCGATCAACTTGTGATCAAACGCTTTTAAACGAATACGAATTCTTTGATTTGGCATCGATTAAGCTCCAATCGAAAGAACAAAAAAATTCACCTTTTCTCTTCCATTTTTTATTGGAAAGAAAAGATGTGCGTAAACCGATGGTTCCCAATTGGAACCCTGTTCTTTTTCCTAACACGCCTGTAGTAAGGTTAATCGTAATGATTTTGCTTACTTCGCTGGCAACCACCCTAAAAACAGTGAGGTCGCGGTTAGAAACATTGCCCTATTTGGGCAGTGGGCGCGAATTATACAGAACTGAGACAGCATTGCAACTACCAGATCGCTTTTTGTACACATTAGTTCTGCTCACACGCTATATCGCAGCAATACTATAAACGTCTTATGCTAATAATGCGTTACATAGAACAGTACTTACGTACATTGTGCGTATCATTCGATATCTTTAAACTGTGTGTATACTGATGTTAGTCGTAGTTTACGTTCAATATGTTCGTTCAACGCGTTGTACTTTAGCCAGTTCCACGCTTTGATAAACCACTTAGTGTATTGCCGCTCAGTATTAATCGTTATATTGTGGCAGGTTAGCAGAGTCAATATTCATTAGCATGGCTATAAATAGAGAATTATGGAAGTAGAAAGCAACCAACATATTTTTGCGGATGTTAAACGTATTTTAGATGGCCATTCCGCATTATTAGACGCCTACAGTGCATTAGAGCCAATCATTTTGAAAATGTTTGGTGCGCAACGCATGAGTATTTTTCAAAGACGGCGCCAACATCAAGACTTGGTTGCTCGGTTTAAGACGGGTAAAGAAACATTAGAAATAAAAGTCCCCATTAGCCCGATGTCTATCGCCGGCTACGTGGCGTTATCTCAGCTGCCTTTGAATATTTCAGACCCTTATAATGCAGAAGAACTTAAGGAGATTCACCCACGCCTTCGGTTCGCAGATAAGTTCGATAAAGACAACGATTTCAAAACAAACAATATATTGTGTGTTCCTATTCTAAATGCAGGCGTTCTGATGGGCGTTATGCAGATTATCAATAAGCAAAATGGAAGCTTTAATGATACCGATTTGGAAAGAGCACAATCGTTAGCGCTCGTGCTTGGGGCTAAGTTTCGCTTCGAACTGGGTGGCACCAACAACCCCTTCGACCTACTCATTCATAAACAGCTAATAGATAAGTCGGCGTTAGAAGATATCCAGCGCTCGGCGCCCGACGTAAAAACCGTTGTACAACGGCTTATGTCAGAGCATCGTGTTCCTGAACAGGAAATTGGCAACTCGCTGTCGGTGCATTACCAAGTTCCTTTTATTGGCTATTTACCCGACAAGTATCACAAGTACGAAAACGACAGCAAGCTTAACTTATCTTATCTAAAACGTAATTATGTTGCTGTTATCGCCGATGTGCGCGACAACCCTATAGTGCTGATGGCAGAGCCTAATAATGCTGCACTTTTAATGGAAATTGAAAGTGCAATGGGTATTGATAGCTACGAAATTGCTGTCGGCTTACCTAGCCAGCTTCTACAGTATCTTGGTGAAGGCGGTGGTGGCGGCGCACCAGGTGAAATGAGTGAAATACTCGACGAGATTGGTACGTCTGCAGAAGAGAAAGATGACCAAATTGATGAACTCTCAGACGACGCGCCTGCAGTTGTCCGGTTGGTAAGCCGAGTCTTGCATGACGCTAAACGGTTAAATGCCTCCGATATTCATATTGACCCAGAAAAAAATGCCCCGACACGCGTACGGATGCGTGTGGATGGTGTTTGTCGTGACATGAGCCAAGTTCCCCATTCGCACCACAGCGCTGTGATTGCCCGCATTAAAATAATGTCTAATTTGAATATTGCCGAGAAACGGGTTCCGCAAGATGGAAAACTCGCGTTTAAAATGAACGGGCAGTTGGTGGAAGTGCGTGTGGCTACTATCCCTACGGTGGCAGGTGAAGGCGTGGTTATGCGTATACTTGCGTCGGGCGGTGCTATGCCTATAGACAAAATGAACCTTGCACCACGAAACCGTGAACGTCTAGAGGACATGATCAAGAAACCTCACGGGATTTTGCTCGTTGTAGGCCCTACAGGTTCAGGTAAAACCACCACGTTGCACGCTATTTTAGGCTACCTCAATACACCTGAGAAAAAGATATGGACAGCCGAAGACCCGGTAGAGATTACTCAGGCCGGGTTACAGCAAGTGCAAGTTAGTCCCAAAATAGGCTTTACCTTTGCCAACGCACTGCGCGCATTCCTGCGGGCCGACCCCGACATCATTCTTATTGGTGAGATGCGTGATAAAGAAACAGCGCATGCCGGCATTGAAGCCTCGCTGACCGGTCACTTGGTATTATCAACACTGCATACTAACTCTGCGCCTGAGACGATTACTCGACTTCTCGACTTAGGACTAGACCCTGTTAACTTCTCTGACGCTTGTGTAGGCATATTGGCACAACGATTAGTAAGAACATTGTGTGGCAATTGTAAGGAAAAGTATATTGCATCTGATACAGACAAAGCGTTTATTGAACGACAGTATGGTGCAGAACACATCGGTGAATTAAACCTGCCTTCCCCCCTAATGCTGTATAGAGGAAAAGGGTGTGAAGAATGCGGTAATACAGGCTATAAAGGCCGAACTGGTGTACATGAGCTACTCGGCATGACGTCTGAGCTGCGTTCATTAGTGTATAAAGAATCTAGCGTTGCACAAATGAAGAAGCAGGCCACGGAAGATGGGATGCGAACATTGGTTCAAGATGCCATATATAAAGTACTAAAAGGCGACACCGATATTGCACAAGTCCAGATAGTGGGAGGTGATTAATCACGACACAATTGTTAACATTCTACGTTTGCCATTAAGACCATTAAGGTCTGTTATAGGGAAATACCACTACACCTTAAGGAAAGGAAACCATGAAAAAATTTATTGCAACGATGATTGTATCTGTTGGGTTGTTATCCGGCACCAATGCCTATGCTGAAAAAGCGACAAAAGAAAGCATTTGGAGAAGTGACTATTTACTAATGGTTGAGCAAGGTCTGCATGCGCTTAAAGCAGAACGTTACGAGACAGCCAAAGAAAAACTGATGGAAGCGGCAAAACTCGGTAATAAACAAGCGCAATACTACTTAGCACAAATGTATCTTCAGGGATGGGGAGCCGAACCGGATTACGAAGAGGGTTGGTTATGGCTAAGTGTTGCCATGGAGCAAAAAACAACGGAGTGGAACCGTTCTTACAAACAAATAAAGAATGCACTTCCTGCTGAGTTCATTACGGCCATGCAACCTTTTGTTGACGAACACATTTCACTGTATGGTGCGAAAACTCAAGATTTACGCTGTGAAAAACGTGCTGCCATTGGCTCACACATTAAAATGATTATTTGCGAAAAGCGGTATTATTAGCGTTTGTTAACGCCCCAATAAAGAAGGCGACACATACATGTGTCGCCTTTTTATTGCGCTGAATACCAGTGACACTTACCGTTTCAGATACTCTCGAATGACGTAGTGTAATATACCGCCATGCTCAAAATACGTGAATTCGTTAGAGGTATCGATCCTGACATCCATAGTGATAGTCTTTTCGTTTCCATCACCATCTGCATAGCTTACCTCAACCTCTTTTTGTCCACGTGACACCGACGAAATAGAGAAGGTTTCTGTGCCCTTAATGCCTAAGCTATCTGCACTATCACCTGACTTAAACTGTAAAGGCAAAATACCCATACCGATTAAGTTAGAGCGATGGATACGTTCATAACTTTCAGCGAGTACTGCTCTTACGCCCATCAATGAGGGCCCTTTAGCAGCCCAATCTCGACTTGAGCCCGTACCGTACTCTTTGCCGCCAATAACAATGGCCGGTACGCCGTCAGCTTTATAACGCATGGCTGCATGAAAGATAGACATCGAATTCCCACTTGGGAAATGCGTTGTGGCACTACCTTTCGTCCCTGGCGCTAATTGGTTCTGAAGACGCACATTAGCAAATGTGCCTCGCATCATGACTTCATGATTACCGCGTCGAGAACCGTACGAGTTAAAATCGTTCGGCGATACGCCATTTTCCTGTAGGTATTCCCCAGCAGGACTATCTGGAGCAATCGAACCGGCGGGTGAAATATGGTCTGTTGTTATCGAGTCGCCAACCTTTACAAGACATCTCGCTTTTTCTATCGTTTCTAATGCCTCAGGCGTTTCTCCCATGTTTTCAAAAAACGGAGGGTGCTTGATATAAGTCGAGTCAGGCCAGTCGTATACCGATGCATCACTTACGACTAAGTCATTCCAGACTCCGCTCCCTTTAAATACATCCGCGTATTTTTGCTTGAAAATATCGCCCGTCACGTGCTGCGCTATATGGGATTGAATCTCTTCTTCTGTCGGCCATAAGTCTTTTAAATAGACCAATTCACCGTCATTCCCTTTACCCAGTGCCGCGGTAGTAATATCAATATTCATATTTCCAGCAAGCGCATAAGCGACAACAAGCGGTGGTGATGCTAAATAGTTAGCGGCAACATCTGGATGAATGCGCCCTTCGAAGTTACGGTTGCCCGATAACACCGACGTGGCCGTTAACTTCGCCTTGCGAATAGCACCACTGATTTCTTCAGGTAATGGACCAGAGTTACCAATACATGTTGTACAACCGTAACCAACAAGATTGAACCCAAGCGCCTCAAGCGGGTCCATCAACCCTGCATCTTCTAAATACTGCGTTACGACCTGTGAACCCGGTGCTAATGATGTTTTTACCCAAGGTTTACGCGTTAACCCTTTCTCTGCTGCCTTCTTAGCCACCAAGCCTGCGGCAACCAATACTGATGGGTTTGACGTGTTAGTACAGCTTGTGATGGCGGCAATGACTATTGCGCCATCTTCTAGGTTAAATTGCTCGCCGTTGAACGACACATATGAATCATGTTCTTCATCGACCTCGGCAAAATCACCGCCCTCTGCAATAAAGTCGGTTTCTTCATCTAGCACTTTTACGTCAATCTGTGAGCGGTGCCATTCATTAAATGCACTTGCCGCTGCATCAAGCGCTATGCGGTCTTGTGGTCGTTTAGGCCCAGCAATAGAAGGAACGACATCGCCAAGGTCTAGCGATAATGATTCATGGTATTCGGCATCTTTATCGTTATCGTCATGCCATAACCCACTTTGCTTGGCATACGCTTCAACAAGCGCAATTTGCTGTTCATCTCTGCCGGTTAAGCGCAAGTAATCAAGTGCTACGTCGTCAATTGGGAAAATTCCGCATGTCGCACCGTATTCTGGTGCCATATTCGCAATGGTAGCTCTGTCAGCCGTAGTAAGATACTTAAGCCCCGGACCATAAAACTCAACAAATTTACCCACGACACCATGGGCGCGTAATTGCTGGGTAATAGTAAGCACCATATCAGTAGCTGTTACGCCAGCGGGCAAACGACCAGACAATCTAAACCCAACCACGTTGGGTAATAACATGGTTACTGGCTGGCCAAGCATTGCGGCCTCTGCTTCTATACCACCTACGCCCCAGCCAAGAACGCCTAAGCCATTAATCATTGTGGTATGTGAATCGGTTCCCACCAGCGTATCTGGGTACACGAAAGTCTCGCCATCCACTTCTTTTGTGAAGGCACAGCGGGCAAGATATTCAAGGTTAACTTGGTGCACAATTCCTCGACCCGGCGGTACAACCTTAAAATTCTCGAAGTTTGATTGGCCCCATTTGAGGAATTGATAACGCTCTTTGTTTCTTTCAATTTCAATGTCAGTATTTTTCTCAAGCGCGTTTTCTTGAGCAAAATAATCGACCATAACAGAGTGATCGATTACTAATTCAACAGGATTAAGCGGGTTGATCGCTTGCGCATCGCCACCTAGTTTATTGATGGCATCTCGCATTGCCGCAAGGTCGACGATAGCCGGTACGCCGGTGAAATCCTGAAGAATAACCCGTGCAGGGACAAACGCGACCTCATGCTCGCTGGCGTCTTGTGTGTTCCATTGCGCCACATGCTCAATATCTTCACTTGATACAAAGTCTTCGTTTTCATGACGAATAAGGTTTTCTAGCAGCACTTTGATACAAAAGGGTAATCGGTCGAGAGCGTATTTGCCCTGTAGCTTGTCAAAGCTTGTTGCTTGATAGGTTTTTCCATTTACTTCTAACGAAGAAAAAGATTGATATGACATGCGCTCACCATCCTTATTTGCTTTGCGTAAATATGGCAGATTATGTCGCAGAAAACGGGATCCTTTAGCGAAAAGGTAACAAGAAAAGGCGCGCTGGCAACCATGACTCGCTTGCTGATATACGCTCGTTTTTCCTCAACACAAACTGCTTGTTGGCAATGTATACGTATAAAGTATGAAAAAAAGTTCATGTTATTTGAGGAAACAAGTTAAGCCGCTATTTACGCGTATATATTAACATTTTGGCAACAATCGTATTTAAATTGGGGAGTACAAAGCGTATTCTATCGCCTCAGCATTGGTGGGCCGTTAACGGCTTCACGCATTGGTAAAAAAACTAGAATTCAAAAAGACGTACTAATGACTCATCCACTGGTTAAAAAGCATGACCTTATCCCCCATCCCGAGGGTGGTTTTTACAAGCAAATTTATAGCGCTAGTACACAGGTAAGTTCTCCACACCACGGGCAACAACGCCCAGCAGTAACGCATATTTACTTTCTATTACTAAAAGGCCAAGTAAGTCGATTTCATCGGGTACTTCACGATGAAATATGGAACCACTATGACGGCGCACCTCTACGCTTGTTTCAGTTGCACCAACAACAACTTTGGGAACAGCGCATAGGAGGTAAGGAAGATGAGTATGCGTGTGTAGTAGAAGCAGGCCGTTATCAAGCAGCCGAGTCTATGGGCGACTATTCGCTTGTAGGGTGCAGTGTTGCCCCTGGCTTCGACTTTGCAGATTTTAGCTTTATAGAAGAACCCTCTATGAAAAATTGGATAGAAGTGTCGCACCCCGACATGTATCGGTTCGTGTAGCACACGATGTCACCCTTGTAAGGCAAATAAAAGTCGCAGTAACGGCTTAGTTTTAATGGTACTACCTGCGTATTTCCTGCGTTAGGCGCTGGATTTTTCGCTTATGATCAACGATGATACGTGACAGTTTTTTCATATACGTCTGAGCGTCTATTCGCTAGTCAATCATCAGACTCTTTTACTTTAACGCCGCAGGTAACATTACTATGTATAAACTGGTACTTATTCGTCACGGAGAAAGTCAGTGGAACCTTGAAAACCGTTTCACAGGCTGGCACGACGTAGACTTAACTGACACAGGGGTAGCACAAGCTAAAACCGCCGGTCAGTTACTGAAAGATGCAGGTTTTGAATTCGACCAAGCGTACACGTCTGTATTGCTTCGTGCGATCAAAACACTCAATATTGCACTTGAAGAGATGGGTCAGCACTACTTAGCCGTAGAGCGTCACTGGCGTTTAAATGAGCGTCACTACGGTGCCCTTACTGGTTTGGACAAAGCAGAGACGGCAGCAAAACACGGTGAAGACCAAGTGAAAATTTGGCGTCGTAGTTTCGATATCCCACCACCAGCGGTAGGCGATGATAGCGAACATTTTCCTGGTCACGATAGCCGTTATAGCCATGTTGATGCTGACATTCTTCCTCGCGGAGAAAGCTTAAAACTGACCATTGAACGCGTACTTCCATATTGGCACGACGTTATTCGCCCTGATATTCAAAATGGTAAGCGCGTGATCATTGCCGCACACGGTAATAGCCTTCGCGCCCTGGTAAAATATTTAGATGATATGTCTGATGACGATGTACTGAGTCTAAATATTCCTACTGGCGTACCACTGGTTTACGAACTAGATGAAAACTTAAAGCCAATTTCCAAAGAATACCTTGGTGATGCAGATGCTATCAAAGCCATGATGGATGCGGTAGCTAAGCAAGGCAAAGCAAAATAAGCGTATCTTCAATACGTGTAAGAAAGGGCTGCTTGGGCATATGTGCAAGCAGCCCTTTTTATTTATGGCACACAATAAATGGGAAAAATTGGCAAAGCTTTTCCTAACTCTCTACATTAGCGTAACGCTCTAAGTAATTATGCATGGTGAACACTAATGTCAGATCTAGAAATTACTCGAAAAGTCGCACAGTTTAAATCAGCAAACACGCTATTAACAGGCCATGGTGCCCTGAGCGCATTACCTGAACACCTTGCTTTACTTGGCGTCTCAAGGCCCGCGATTATTACCGATAAAGGGGTAAGTAGCTCTGGCATTTTGCGCTTTGTTACCACCTTATTGGCCGAACCTGCGGTATTGATTATTGATGATATTCCCCCAGAGCCAGAAGTGTCCATTATTGATGTTAAGCGTCGGCAGCTTGCTGAACACAATGTTGATGGCATTATTGCGGTGGGCGGCGGTAGCGCCATTGATAGTGCTAAAGTGTTAGCGGCTACGTACGGGTTTAATGGCGAACTCCAATCGCTTTTTGGTGAAGGCCTTGTGCCTCCCAGAACGCTTCCACTGGTGGCCATTCCAACCACCGCAGGTACTGGGTCGGAAGTGACTAATATTGCGATATTGTCTGATGAAAAAGCGCAGCTAAAAAAAGGTATTGTTAGCCCCTACTTGCTACCCGATGTGGCGATTGTCGCCCCAGAGATGACCGTTACATGCCCTTCTCATATTACTGCTGCTAGTGGGGTTGATGCCTTTGTTCATGGCCTTGAAGCTTTTATTTCAGTAAACGCCAGCCCCATTACCGACGCATTGGCAATAAAAGCCATGCGCCTTATTTATCATGCGCTTCCTTTGGCTTATTCAGACGGTAACAATATTGAGGCGCGCGAAGATATGGCGACCGGCAGCCTAATGGCAGGGTTGGCATTTGGTAATGCTGGAGTGGGTGCGGTACATGCTTTGGCTTATCCGTTAGGCGGGCGCTACCATCTGTCGCATGGTATGAGTAATGCCGTTATGCTACCGCATGTTATGCGCGTTAATGCGCCCTCATGCGAAGCAAAGCTTCTTGAAGTTGCTGCCGCACTGGGTATAAACAAAACAGATCGCAACGCCACTATTAACGCTTTACTTGATGCTATAGAACAGTTGTGTCGCACTGTAGATATTCCCGCCTCGCTACGGGCGTTTGATATTCCAGAAGAAGATATTACGCAATTGGCAAAAGATGCCAGCAACGTAACGCGGTTATTGCGCAATAACCCTAGAGTATTAAGTGTTGACGATATTGAAGCGATATATCGCGCGGCATACTAAACAGCGTTACACAGTCAAAATGCTTCATGGCGCACTAACAACACGTTATTATGTTGCAACCATATTGTTGTAGGTGCCCTTCTCATGAATGAATTTTTTAGCGCAATATCGAAAGCACTTAGCCCGTATTACACAGAAATGAGCATTATGCTTATGGCCACCATTCTGGTGGTATATGGCGATATTATAAATGGCCATGTAAAACGCCTATTAGCACCATATCATTTTACGATTCGCATTAGCTTGTTTGTGGTGCTGTGCGCATTTGGCTACGGCGCGCTTACCTTGTACGGTGCACCATTCTTAAAGCATGTTATTGCTTATTTACCGTGGCAGTATCAGGGTGCAGGGTTTGTTGCGGCATTCATGATGATTGGCTTTTTAGCTGAGCGACGTAGATACATTTAACAGCGCATTACGCAACAGGTTATGCCACCGCGTTGCGCTGATGTTGTTCTACAAACTTCTTGGGGGAAACCCCTTTAATACGTTTAAACGTGGTTGAGAAATACGAGGCGGTGCCAAACCCAACGTCTAAGCACGCGTCGGTTACGGTGGCGCCGCTCAACAGCTGTGGCGTAGCTTTATCCACCCTAAATCGAGTTAGGAACTCACTAAAGTTATATTCAAATAGTTCTGATAATTTTCGATTCAAATTTCTTGAACTCATTAACATCGCTTTGGCCGCTTTATCTCGGTTAAACGACTCATCTTTGTAGTGATTCTCAAGTACGGAAATAAAATTAAGATAGAAAGACATATCTTTTTCAAGAGCCAGTTCTGGGATAATGAGGCTTTTGGGAGTATGGCTTATTTCATTCTCGATAGATGCTTCAGGCAAACTATCGCGCAAAGACAACTGGTGGGAAATTCTAACAAGAAGCTCTTCATTAGATACCGGCTTAGTTAAAAAGCAATCAACCTTTTTAGCAAACGCTTTTCGTTTTTCTTTTTCATCAGAGCATGCTGTTAATATAACCACAGGCATATTCTCATTTAGCTTTCTGACTTCATCGGTAAGCGATAGACCGTCCATTGGTGACATCATCAAGTCACTAATAACTAAATTGATATCATAGGTACGCAAAAGCGCTAATGCCTGCTTACCGGTGCTTGCAACCAGACATCTATATTTATTCGCAAGTAACGCAAAGAGATAAGACCGAAACTCTCGGTTGTCCTCAACAATAAGCAGTGTTTTTCGTTCTGCCCATTTCTGCAAAGCTTCTTCGCCGGTTTCAATTTCGTTAATATATGCGATGTCGTCAACCGGCAGCGTTACAACAAATTTTGCACCTTTACCCGGCGCGCTTTCTACTGAGACGCTCCCTTGGTTTAGCGTTACCAAACTCTTTACTAAAGATAACCCTATCCCTGTTCCTTCTTCTTCACCCGAATGAGCACGCTCAAAACGTTCGAAGATAGATTCATGGTATTCTGGAGCAATACCTTCTCCATGGTCTGATACAGAAATTTTTAGCCTCTTCTCATCACACGATGCAGACACCACGATGACGCTATGTTCAGGGCTATATTTAACAGCGTTTTCTATTAAATTACTGATTATCTTCTCTACACTATCGGTTATAAGGGAAAGGGTTTGATTACCGCGCATTTTAACATCGATTGTTTGACGCTTTTGATGAGCTAATGGCTCAAGGCTGATAACAATTTGTTTGAGGTCATTCATACTGTAGTTTTTATACAATGCGCTCTTATCGTCTATCGAAGGACCTGTTGCATTCATCTGAGCCACCAATTGCTTAATACGTTTAGCGTTTTGGTCTAATGAACCCCACGCTTGCGATATTGAAGCCTTGTCTGATTTGCTCGATTCCAATGTTCCTAACATTATTTGTACAGGTGTTCGCATTTCGTGCACGAGATCTCGTATATGTCGTTCTCTACTGCGCAGCATTTTTTCAAATTTTGATTGCCCATCAGTAAGTTCATAGCGTGTTATCCAAGCGTAAAAAGGGTGTTTATGCATTCGTAATGCTAGGGATTGAAAGTAACCGCGTTTAAAAGCGACCATTATCATGATGACTAATAAAAAGTACGCTAACCATGCAATATTGGTTAAGTAAAAAGGAGGAGATATATACAATAATACCGAGCTTATTGGCTGGCTATTATCTTCACTGGCAACTCTCGCTTGTAGTTCATACTGCCCAAAGCCTAAATCTGAGAACAATAGCGTTGCATGAGATTCAGGATGGGTTTTCCATGCATCGTCGTGACCTAATAGTCGATATTGAAGCAAGTGTTCATTATTGTTTAACAGGCTCGTCGAGCTAATACTGACTGTGAGGTTTTTTATAGGGTACTCAAACGATAATGATATTGGTGCATATGACGTGTTTTTATGAAAATGAGATTTTTCGCCTGTGAGCCAGCTAAGTTCGGTGATGGCCACTTTTGATTCTTTACTATTAAGACTTGATAGTGCCTTTTCTACTGCGCTAGGGTTAACAATATAAGAATATCGATCACCCAATATAATCATTTTGTTTTCTACATGTAAGAAACTGTCGTACTCAAAATCTGTATCAAAAATCCCTATCGATTTATCTAAGAGATATGATTTTCCTAGCTTGGGGTCATGTACATACAACCCCAAATTAGTCGCTATCCATAATTTTTTTCTCTCAGATACGGTAGCCCCTCTAACAAAGCGTAAATCTTCACTAGCTAAGATTTTACTTCGCTCAATGGCATAGGTATCCTTTTTTATTTCTATGAGACCAGTACCAGAGGAGCATAAATAATAGCTATCTAAAAACTCGACTAAACACGTAAGCCCGTACCATTCAAATTCGTCAGATTCTAACTTTTTCCATCTGTATCTAGACAATTGAATAAAAACATTATCATTTGAATCAAAAGCAGCAATTTCCCCAGTTGACAGCAATGTGGAAAAAACTATATTGCTCGGTGCTGTTAATACGTCTTTGATTTCATTATTGTCTAAAAGATAGTAATTTGCTCCCGTTGGTTCATCCACGTAAACATAATATCGTGCTTCTGATTCAGAAATAACGTGTGTACTATCATTCCCACATATCGCCTTAGTAAAAGCATTGTATATCTCATTGAGGCGTTCAACTCTCCAGTCAGAGCAGCTTTCACTTTTGGGATTATCAAACATTTTGCTTGACGTAAGACGGCCATTTTCAGTGTTAAGCGATAAGCGCAATTCATCGGTGGTGATGAAGACATCACCTTGTTCTGTAGACCCAGCAAAACGAATGTTTTTTGTAAATATATTATCGTCAATGTGAATAAAATTAACCGCTTTATGGCCTTCTGATATAACAACAAATCCTAACTGTGAAGAAGCTATTAACAACTCCCCTTGCTCTGACTCTCCCATATCCATGACACTTCTAAAACTCTCGGTTGACAGTAACGGATTTAAGAAGTCAGTTGTGCGCAATATACCTTCTTTAAGGTAATAAAGTTCCCCTGCGGCAACCCATACGTCTTCGTTTTTTGAAATGTATATCTTCTCAACTTCGATTGGATACTCTGTGTTTTTTTCAAAACGGTAAAATGTTGTTTGATTGCTGTTGATATCGACTTTATAAAGCCCTTCAGGGCCGCCAAGAAACAAATGACCAGCTCCGTATTTAACTGCATCTAGTGAGGATATATTTGGAAAATGTACTGAAAGTCGTTTTTGAGAAAATGTACGAGTTAGAGGGGAAATTGCAAGCAATCGATCATTTGAGGCCACATAGAAACTATCCTCATCGGTTGCAGTGATTGAATAAAGTGAGCGTAAGCTTGACTGCTCGTAATAGCTTCCACCATCAATCAATTCTCCTGTTTTTTTGTCATAAAAAAAAACATTATCAACAGTTGAGAGCGCTAAATAATTAGGCGATAGTTCAATGCTCCATACTTGCTTTACCCAATCTTCTTGGCTAAAGAGAACTTCTGAATCACCAGTCCGCAAATTTACTTTAAATACCCCTGCACCATATTCTACGACATATAAATAGCCGGCAGGGTCGTAGTCGATATCAGAAATTACTCCTAACGTGTTTTCTGAGCTATTAAACTCTATTCTTTTTGCTTGGCTTCCAGTGATTTGAAAGACACCGTTTTCAGATGCCAAAAAAACAGATGTATCTAAAACCTCGATATCTCGAATAATCCCAGATTTGGTAGAATTAAACTCTGTAAGACCTACAAGAGGTAGTGCAAGGACACTTTGCGACTTTACAAAAAACAGCATTAAAACTGTAAAAAATGAGCCAATCCATAGCAAAAAAACGCGAATTAGGGGCATAGTCCTTTTAGTCATATAAATCTCACTCTTCCATGAAGTAAATTATTTTGACCACAATGATTCTTATCATAAAGATAAATAACCAGAGGAATGACTATGATTAACAAGCAAAAAAACAAGTTACAAGAGTTGCAGTACGAATTTTATACTAATGTCTATGGTGGTATTGCAGGAGATAGTGATTTACCTAAAGATGAATATCATTTAGATCCAGAAAAACCCAAAAAGCCCGGTACTCGCGCGCTACACCATGAGCCATTTCATACCGGCATTTTCGGCAGCTAACTGGTCATAAATGAAGTCCCCCACATAAAGGCAGTCTTCTACGTTAAGCTGCCATTGCTTTGCCACCATCAGTAGTGCCGTTGGGTCTGGTTTGGCGGGGGCATCTTCTCGCGTTAGTACAATGTCGATAGGAATAGCGTTGTTTGCCAGCTTAATGGCCGTTGCTTCTCGGCAGTTTCGCGTAACAATGGCCATGGGAAGCTGATGAGCCGTTACCTTTTCTACCATTTGTTTCCCAATAGGCAGCCATTTGGCATGTCTAGCATCATCTAATTCATGCTGTAATATCGTATTATGTGCGTGTTGTTTGGCAACGTCACACTCTAGGTTATCTACAAAACTAAGCACATCTTCATCATGGGGGCAGCCAATTTCGTCACGAATTCTGGTGAAGTTTAAGCTCGACTCTACAAGCGTACCGTCTAAATCAAAAATAACGCCTTTAATACCGTCTAAATTCATTTTTTCTTCACCGTGCTTTATGCCAACTGTGGTTTGCAGTGTGGGCAAACTATTCTTTGTTAACCTTTACGCCATTACCGCAAGTTTGGTGCATTTTATACTTACACAAATGCGAAGTTTGCATTAGCATAGCCGCTCTTTTTTATTCTAGTGCGCTCACGCGTACAACTTATAATGGCGGGTGTAATGGGTGTATTTGCTGCGTTAGGTACTGCGCTTTGCTGGGCAATAGCCGCACGGCTTTTTAGCGCTACCGGAAATGCGTTTTCGCCGCTTTCCATGAACTTCTGGAAAGGGGTCGTGTCCATTGCCATATTGGCGGGCGTGTTAGCTATATTTCCACCCGCCCCCTATAACATGCAAGATGTGGTGTGGCTGTTATTAAGCGGTCTTATTGGTATAGGCATAGGTGACACCTGCTTCTTTAAGGCGCTGAAAAGCATTGGCGATAGTCAGGCGGTATTAGTGGCTGAAACGCTAGCGCCTCTTTTCACCGCGCTGTTCGCCATGGCATTTATTGGCGAGTGGATAACGTGGCAGCAATGGGTAGGCGTAGCAGTTGTCCTTCTTTCTGTCGATATGGTTATTAAAGCACGTAAGCGAAGTGCCACACATATTTTTGCCACATCAGGCTACTTATACGGTGTAGGGGCAGCATTGTGTCAAGCTGTCGGGGCCGTAGTTAGCCGCGATATATTGGGCAGTGGCGAAGTAGATGCCGCTAGTGCTGCTTTTTTAAGGCTTATTGGCGGTATGGCATTCGTTGTTCCGTTTATGCTCATAACAAGGTCTAAGTGGATGCCGGTCATGCACAAAAAAGGTATCTGGCCTATTTTTATTCTTGCTACATTGCTTGGCACAACTGCGGCTATTTATTTACAAATGTTCGCATTCGCCTATGCAAAAGCCGCCGTGGTTCAAACGTTAATCGCGACCAGCGCATTAATGTCCATTGGCGTGGCGTGGGTTATGGGTGAAAAGGCTACGAAAGCTACTGTTGTGTGGTCGGCCATTGCATTATGCGGCGTTGGCATTCTTGTCAGCTTTGGCTCGCCCTCACCGCATTAATATAGGCGCTGCGTACGCACATTGCGCAGTGCGCTTTTTCTCGTAGTTTGGCGCAACCGTGATCCCTTATCACCCTCGGGCTGTAGCAATAAACAGTGGTGAATGCGTAACAAGAAGGAGCGCTAAAGGTGTCAGATATAACAAGCAATAAGTCGAATGCACCCAGCGCATTGGTTTTTGATGTCAACGAAACGTTGCTTGATATGACTGCGGTAAAGCAAGGGCTGGCTTCAGTACTGAATAATGATGAAACGCTTGTAGATTTATGGTTTACCACTTTGCTTCATCATTCATTGGTAGACATTGCCAGTGCACAGTTTCATGACTTTATTGATATTGGTGCCGCGGCGTTAGTGATGGTTGCTCACGGCAAGGGAATCACCCTAAGTAATTCAACAGCAAAACAGACCATTAAAAAGCACATTACCTCTTTACCTGCCCACCCTGATGTAAAACCAGCGCTTTTAGCGCTCCAGCAATACAACATTCCCTTGATCGCATTGTCGAATTCGTCAATTGAAGGGTTGAAAGCGCAACTTGCTTTTGCGGGTATTAGCGAGTATTTCACGCATGTGCTAAGCACTGAAACCATTCGCACCTACAAACCCGCCCCCCAAGTGTATCACTGGGCGTGCAAAGAAGTAGGCGTAGAAGCAAGCCAAGCAATGATGGTGGCTGCGCATGGTTGGGATGTTAGCGGAGCAAAAGCAGCAGGCATGCGTACTGCTTTTATAGAGAGAGAAGGCAAAATGCCTTACCCGCTAGGGTTACCGCCCGACTATGTATTTAGCCACATTGGTGATGTGGCGTCGCTATTCGCAAGCGATTAGCGACATAACCGAGCGTAAATAAATCTACTGATTAGCTGCAATGGTCAGGCTCTTATTGTTGCTAAAGCCTTTAGCACCACATGAAGAACGCTTAGTTTCAAGGGCAGAGCGCTGGCGCTTTAGCCACGACTTTTGAAGGCCAGACGTCGCCTCTTTCATTTCACCGCTAACACGCACGAGTTCTTTGCCAACGTTAGCGCACTGCTTTTTATTTGGCTCAAACCCACCGTTTGCTAATGCAGAAGTAGATAAAAGAAGTGCAGAAAGGGTAATAATAATTTGCTGTTTCATGGTAGTCCCCAACAACTGGAATATCAGTCGCGTTTATTTACTTTAGTACAAGAGCAAAATTGTGCTCGCGGTCAGTGAAAAAACTATAGCAATAGATGACTATTTTTTAGGTGCCGAATTTTATACGTGGTAATAAAAACGACAATGTCGGTATTACGCACTCTTGTTTTATACACCTGAAATTTCACTTAACTACTACTAAAGCAATGCGAAGCATTTAACGGCAGTTCCTTTTTTAATGTTTTCAGTAACAGCTTTCTGAAAAACAACACCGTGAGGGCTTTTAGTAGCGGCCGATATTTAAACATCTCGTGCCGTTTAGCTCAAGCATCAAATATCAGTTTTAATGTTCACTCAGTACGGGAATATCACAATTGGGGTTAGTAAACAGCGCAATTGTAGTCGATAACAGCGGTGTTCTTGAAAACTGCAGTGTGGGGTATTGGTTCAATTCGACGCTAATATTATCGGCAACGCTAAAATCCACACGCGATCTTAATACCATGTCTATGCCAGCCTGCACACTTTCTACTTCTACGATCTCAAGCCCTGCATCTAGAAACTGGTTGTAAAAGTCAGACTCATGAGAGGTTCGCAGTAGTGCGACAGAATGACCACTAAGCTCTGATAGCGCTTCCCATTCAAATGATGACGTTAAAGACGATGTTCTCACCAGCCCAATAGTCACCATGCTTTTTGATAGTTCTATTTTTTCAGATTCGATATTATCGTTTACAGGGTAGAAGCTTGCGCACCATTTACCCTCTTTTATCAACTGTAAAATGCGTGCAGGGGGCGCAAAAGTTGGCTTCCAATGCACATTTGCATTCTTTGTTCTTTGCTGCAGTAAGGTAAACGCAACGCCATTATTTGCTGAAGAAGGCGATGTGAACGGAGGGTAATCAACCGCTAACACTGCGATACCTCTGGCAACAGAATAGTGCGGATAAGTGAAAAAAAAGGCGATTAACGCGGCAAGCATTATTCGCTGAATCATGTTCATGGCCTCACCGCTCATCCTCTATTCTATCGCTGAACTATAGCTAAGCAGCCACTAATTCACAATAACGGTTGAAGCACCTTAAAAATTCTCGAGGGAAGGTGCGCAGATATTGTCTATAACACCTGCGCATATACCGGTCACCACGATACTTTTTTACAGCCCCAGATAGCGTAATAACCTATAAAGCAATAGCACGGCAGCATTACTGCATAAGCTATCTGCCCTCCTATCGCTTCGCTCAGCCCGCCGTATACCATAGGCAGTATTGCGCCTCCTGCAATACCCATAATAAGCAGTGCCGACCCTTGTGCCGTGTACTTACCTAAATTGTTGAGCGCCAATGGCCATATTGCTGGCCAAACCAACGCGTTGGCAAAGCCAAGCAATGCAATAAGTGCAACGCTATTAGGCAGTAACGGTACGCTTGCCCATCCCCATAATAGCTCGGCAATTGATGTACTTGTGTTTGAAGCAAATAGCATTGCCACCGTCAAACTTACACCAACAAGCGCAGAACCAAGTAGTGCGTGTTGCTGGGAAAATAACCGAGGTATGCACAGTAAGCCAATAACATAGCCAATCACCATGGCGACCATGGTATAGGAGGTAAGTGTTGTTGCGTTCTCTACCCCTAACGATGAGCCGTATAAACCAATGGTGTCGCCAGCAATCACCTCTACTCCAACATAAAAAAACAAACTAATCGCACCAAGCACTAGGTGAGGGAACTGCACAATGCGTTTATCGCTGGGGCTGTTAGGTTCATTAACATCGCTGGCAGAAATATCTGGAAGATTAATGCGAGAGAAAGCCCAGGCAATAAGGACCAATGCTATCGCCATGCCCACATAAGGCTGAATAAGCGAAAATGACATATCGTTGATAAGCGCTGTACGCGTATCTATTGGCATATTGTTTAGCGACTCTTGGCTTACATCGGGCAACCCACTTAGCACCAGTGCAGTAAATACAATAGGTGCTAGCACGCCAGCCGCCTTGTTCAGTAACCCCATAAACGCAATACGCGCCGCAGCGCTTTCTTCACTGCCTAAACGCACAATAAAAGGGTTCGAGGCAGTTTGGAGAATAGTTAACCCACTTCCTACAACAAACTGCGCCAGCAAAAATATGGGGAACCACGCAGAAAGCGCTGCAGGAACAAAAAGAATGCAGCCAAAAGCTATTATGGCCAACCCTAAACTCATGCCCTTTTGATAGCCTGTTTTTTCAAGTATTTTTGCCATTGGCAACGCCATCACCACGTACGCAATGTAGAAGCAGAACGCAATTAATAACGCCTGAATCTCGGTCAGCTCACATACCATTTGTAGAAACGGAATTAACGCGCCGTTTAACCAAGTGATAAAACCAAATATAAAAAATAACAGGCCAATACTGACAATAGGAATAAAACGCCCTATTCCTTGGTGAGATGCTGTGTTCGTTGCTACGGTCATAGTGAATCACTCGCTTTGTTATTATCTTTTTTGCAGACGCCGTTTTGCCATACTTGGTTTAGCGCATTATCGTCATCAAGCACCACAAAATTGGCCGCGTATCCTACCGCCAGTTGCCCTACGGCATCACTAACATTGGCAAATGCTGCGGGGGTTTGGCTGGCCATAACGCTGGCCTTTTCAAGAGGTATTGATATGTCATTCACGCAATTCAACACCGCTTGATGCATATCTAAACAGCTGCCCGCAAGTGTGCCATCGGGGGTCGTAAGTTTTTGTCCTGAACGCGTAATTTCTGTATCGAAAAATGCAACGGTATCTTGCGCTGCACCGACATGCGCCATTGCATCGGTGACCAACATAATTTGCTTTTCACCTTTAACTTTTATGGCTAACTCTGCAGATTTTTTATGAAGGTGTTGATGGTCAACAATAAGGCCGCACGTTGCGTTGGATAACAGCGCTTCGCCTACCATTCCAGGCTCTCTGGAGGTAAATGGCGACATGGCATTAAGTAGATGAGTAAAACCAGTAGCGCCGGCTTCAAGTGCTTTTTGTACAATATCATGAGGGGCATTTGAATGGCCTAGCGCGACAATCACGCCCTCTTTTACTAACGCTGAAATAACGTCTGCAGAAACATTTTCTGGGGCAACAGTAACAATAACTTGCCCGATATCTTTACGTGTATAAACCGCAAACTCTTTATCAGATAGTGGCCGAATGAAACGGGGTAGATGTACCCCTTTTTTAGCGACAGAAAGGTGCGGCCCTTCAAAGTGAACGCCTAATACTGAAGGATGCTGCTCACGTTTCGCCTCAGCAACCGCGTTCGCCGCCGCCTCAATAGTAGTCAGATCATCAGTAATGAGTGTAGGGAAAAAACCCGTCGTACCATATTGCAAATGTGCATCGGCCATTAGCGCGATACTATCGAGTGTAGGGACATGATTGAACATCACGCCCCCCCCGCCGTTCACCTGCGTGTCGATATACCCTGGAAGCACTTTGCCTTGCACATATTCATCTACCGTCACAGCTTCTGAAAACGGTGAAATAGTAACAATACGCCCATTATTAATAGTAAACACAAGGTCTTTAACCCATGTACCGTTTATTAATGCTTTCTGAATGCGAATGTGCGTATTCATTGTGTTTTTGTTACCTTATTTAAACCCGGCGGTGAGTCAGGGTTAAGCCCCATTCTCACCGCAATTTGTTCTACATCGAGATAAAAACGCTGAAGTAATAGTAACGGTGATAACCTTGGATGAACGTTATCATTGCACGCGTTCATCTCTGAACACTCTGCTCCACGATGTTTTACGTCTTCGATTATATCGTGATGATAAGCGGCACTTTCGTCTTGAATGTTTAACGCAATAACCTTTAGTTTGTTCTCTACAAGTGTAACCGGCCCATGAATAAACTCTGCGCTACTAAATGCTTCCGCATGAATACCTAATACTTCTTTAAGCTTAAGCGCTATTTCACGACCTATTGCGTAACCAAAACCTCGCCCTAAAACCACAGCGTTTCGCGTATTATGAAGAAAAGTGTCTACTAATTGGGCTGGCTCATCAATGACTTTCTCAAGTGAGGCGGGCAATGCGTGCAACGACGCCATCAAATGGTCATCGTTATTCCAGCGTGCACATAAATGCAAAAGTGCAGATAGCGTAGCAAGATAGCTCTTGGTAGCGGCTACCGCTTTTTCTTCTCCTGCGCCAATACCAATAACCGCATCGGCCAGTTCTGCAAGCGGCGACGACTCATCGTTTACGAAAGCAATAGTGAACGCGCCGCCCTTTTTGGCCGATTCGGCCTGACGAAGAATATCAGGGCTTCGACCCGACTGCGATATAACAAATGCCACGGCACCGTTAAGATCTAACGCCTTCCCATATACGCCTGCAATAGAGAGTGCGGCGGAACTTACCGGAATACCTTTTTCAATTTCAAATAAGTATTTAGCGAATACGCCGGCATGGTCTGAAGAACCACGCCCAATAATGTAAATAAGTCGAGGCGCTATGTCGTTCAATGTAGAAACCGTACGCTTAATTACGTCGTCGTTGTTGAGCAATTGATCACGAATTACTGACGGCACTTCTCTGGCCTCACAAGCCATAATAGACTGATTCATTTAACACCCTTAGATTGAGAATAAGTAGATTTTGCGAAAAATAATGCGCCTTGCTGAGGTGACGCCTCACAAGAGACAAGCCGTGCTTTTATCTGTGAAGAAAATTTTGAGGCGTAGATATCACTCAACCCGCCTATCATGGCAAGCGGTGCTTGGTTATCTGACAGTAATCTTGTAGCGACTCGCTCTACGTAATTCGCTCCTTCTTCAAAGAACCCTACAACCGATTCCTCGTTGGTATAAAGCAAAGGCAACATGGCTTCAACGAGCGACGCATAATGATGCGTGTTAAATGCAGCGCAAGCACACACCACATCTTCCGCTTTTTTAGCGTTAAGTTTGTCGCATATTGCATCGAAAAGCCTGTCTGCAGGCGCTAGCCCATCAAAACATAATAATGTGTGCTGAACCGCTTTTAACCCTAACCATGCGCCGCTTGCGATATCACCAACAGGGAAGCCATGACCACCAACATCACGAAATACACCATTTTTCCAATGTGTACCCGATGAGCCCGTACCGATAATCAGGGCAGCCCCTTCACGACCATTATGTGCACCAATACAGGCGGCATGCAGGTCGCTTAGCAACTGAAGCGATGCAAAAGGATGAGCCCACGCCTCACAGGCTTGTCTGGCATGCGAAATGTTTGCACCAGCAAGGCCAGCGCCAACCACGCATTGGTCCATTTTAATAGGCATTGATGACTGTGCTATTGCTTTAGACACTGCGTCGAGGATTGACGATGTCGCTAGCGTACAGTCGCGCATGATATTGGCAGGCCCACTTACGCCCTCACCCAATAATGCTCCGCTTGCATCTTCAAGACGGGCACGACATTTCGTTCCACCGCCATCAATACCGATAAAATACAAATCAGTTTTCATTTATCTGTCTCATTTGCGAAAACACATTTTCAATCGCCATCAACACGATGACAGCGCTGTCATTTTTACTCGTGAAATCAACATGTTAAAGATAAACATGCCGACTCGTTTTTACTGTTCCAGCAACTCTTGTTCTCACAAAAACATTGCCTTTAACCGTTAACGGTTTTACATAGGGTGACCAGTTACTGCCATCATGGCTGTACTCCATTACGAATCCCTCAACCGGCTGCATATACATCAGGTTATCGTTTATTTTGGCCGCAGGAGGCGGTACGCGTACATTTATGTTTTGCTTGATGAGCGCTTGAAAATGCGTTGTGAATAACGCCGACTGAAACCCAGCCCAGTCTTGCTCACGTGCATTCAACAGCTCTTTTTTCGCTGAAAGCGAGTCAGCATTGACTTGCCAGTTAGACTGGTGCCACGCGCGTTCAGCCAAGGCAAGCAAACGCGGAAACATCATGTATTCCATTGCGGCTTGGTTTATTGTCACTTCTGTCCATAGCTGACCTTGAATCCCCATTAATGTTGCGGTGTCTGCATCCGCTTTTGGTGTGTAATGATTCCCCATTCGGTCTACCCATTCATTGCTATGTAGCGACAAATGCTCGGGCATTAGTGAAAACACCTTTTCAACACTCGTTGCTTTCGAGCCCCAGTAGTAACCCGGCTCAAAGGGATGGCTTGCATAAGGGAAATCGAAATATAAGACATCGGGGAATGACAGCACTACTGGAATACCAGCGCTGGAAAAGTGCGATATATTCTCGCTACCGCCCGCGGCTAAAACATCCCAGACATTTGCATAGGCACGCTTTGCATCTAGTGCATCAACCGCCTTTTCCATCCCGTCACTCCAGCCGCCAATACGTAAATTAAGCTTTGATGCAATACGCTGAACCTCTGTCACGAATTCAGGTAACAAGGTATTCGGATCTTTGTTTTGGGCTAGACACATCGGTGATTGCGACCACGCGCCTGAGGTTTCATCAGCACCAATATGAAACGTAGTTAGCGGCACTCCTGCTCTTTCGTGCAGCCTTTTTATTGACGCCATTACTGTTTCAACAAACGCGTATGTACTATCAAGGCACGGATTCATTGTGTTGTCGTTATAAAACTGCACACTTTCATACTGCGTTTTATCATTTGGATCGGTGAGCAAATACTGTGTCGCGGCGGCTTTATTCTTATGTGAAGACAAACGATGGTGCCGCGCGTTCATCGCTACTATCGCGGCCCGAGCATGGCCCGGCATGTCAAACGAGGGAATAACCTCTATCCCTCTGTCATGCGCCATTTGTACAATATCGATATAGTCTTGTTCGCTAAGATAGCCGTTACCCACAGCACTTCGATGTGGGCCGCTACCTAACTGCGGCATTAGGCAGCGCGTTTCATTCACGTCATGACAGCGAAAGGCACCCACCTCAGTAAGCTCTGGTAATGCGTCAATTTCTACACGCCAGCCTTCATCGTCGCTTAAATGCAAATGAAGTTTATTGAGCTTATAAGTAAACATTTGTGTGATAAGTGTCTCTATCGCTTGTTTACCGAGAAAGTGGCGCGCCACATCTACATGCATCCCTCTAAAGGCGAAGCGAGGAGCGTCACTGATTGTGGTGATAGGTAGGTGTTTTGTCTCTTTATCAAATAACTGCATTAACGTAAGCAACGCATAGTTTGCGCCTAGCGCTGAAGCCGCGTTAATTTCAATATCAGTGTTTGAAATAGCAAGGGTGTAGTGCGCGCGCTTCGCATCGTCTGGCAAGATGGCAACCTTCACTGGCACGCCATTTTCTGTTTCGGGTAAACCAAAACTAGAAAGCTGCGCCCTTGCAGGTGCAAGCAGTGTAGCGGTCTCTGGCGTAAACGTAACGCCGTTAATCGCCCCCGTTTTGCCTGAGTCTTCGCGCGCTGCGACTTGTGGGATCACCCTAAGTGACTTCTCTGCCAAATCATGCGGCGCGGTTAGCGATTGAGCATCATACCAATATGCACTATCCATGAGGGGCATACTGTCTTCGCTGCTGCGTAGGTACTGACTTTGTGTTCCCCACTGGTTCGCATGTTGATTAACCAATAGCTGTGTACCGGGCTCGGTAATGCGCGCCGTTGAGCTCACTATAACAGGCTCTAAATTACCAAAAGTAATGTAATAGTTGGGCATGGCATCGGAACGTACAGCATGCCAAAACGGCGATGATAAAGTGGCAGTAAACTCTGTGTTCGGCGGTATAGAGTGGTTAAACGAAACACGATGTAAATCACCGTTCACATGTTCTATGTTCACGTTACTTGACGATGTAAACCCTCTTACCGGCGCAATATGGCTGAAATAGAGAGTCGTTGATTCAGGAATAGCGTGATCTTTCGTTGAAAACGTAATACGGGAAGAAAAACACTCGCCGTCTTTTATGTGCGTACGACACACAGCGTCTTCAAGGTTACTTACAACGGCATATTGTACCGTTAACTCGCTTCCAATAACCTCAAGGAGCGCCTGGTCAACAGTGCGCTCATCAGACTGCGCCGCCGAGCAGGACATTAATATCAACGACAAGCCAAGTATTCTTCTCACTTTGCAATTCCTTGTTCTACTTACCTTTAACAGCAAAAAAAGAGGGCGAAGTAGTTAACTGCGCCCTCTTTAGCGCTTCTTTATTACAACATCTTAGAACTTCATACTTGCGCCAACGAAGACACGGCGTCCGTTGGCACTTTGCGTCCCCCCTAATCGCTTACCATCGCTTTCACGCACGTAGTAGTTCTCCCAAATTTCATTGGTTAAGTTTAGCGCTTCCGCTTTTAGCGTAATCGTTTCGGTTAGGTTCCAACTTAGCTGCGCATCAAGCTGGGCTTGCTCGTCGCGGTAACGGTCACCAATTTCAGTTTGAGCACTGAAGTACTCAGAACGGTAGTTATAGTTAAGTCGTGCACTGTAAATGTCTGTTTCATAAAACACACCTACGTTAAACGAGTCTTTTGATGTGTTCGGAAAGCTTACTGCGCGAGACGCCAATGTGGCACCCGTAATGTTTCCGTCTTCATCGGTAACTACCACCGCGTCTTCTACTAATGCATCGGCCACGTCGGTATAGGTATAGTTTGCATATCCCCCGAACCCGTTGTCGAAAACATGTTGAACCTGCAATTCAATACCATCAATCGTGGTCGAGCCACCATTTTCAGGGGTTCTTAGCTGATTAATTTGCTGCCCATCAATTTCACGCGAAACCGTTTTAGTGAAGATAAAGTCATTAATATCTTTCTTAAATACTGTGATAGCCGCAATAGATGACTCGCTAAAGTACCATTCTGCGCCAACCTCAAACTGATTCGCAGTAAGTGGGTTTAATTGTGGGTTACCTGCCGAGCCCGAACTGGTCTCTGGCGTTAGGTTAACCGCAGGCGCCAATTGGAAAGGAGCGGGGCGTGTTAGTACACGTGAGGCTGCCATTCGTAATAACACATCATCACTTAGGTCGTAAGATAAGTTAATGCTAGGTAGCCACTCATTGTATCCACCGTCAAATGCAACCGCTTCTCCAGTATTCAAATCGAAGCCGTTAGACGTTGAGTCTGTCTCTACATAACGAAGACCTACGTTACCTCTGAATCCATCACCACTGAAGACAGCCATGGCATACAGCGCCGTAATATCTTCTTCAATTTCAAACGATGATTCTGATAAGAATTGGTCGGTTCTACGACATAGCGTAGTAGCATCACCTGCACATTCGGCTACGTTGTATAATGCACTATACATACTGTCTTTATTTGGGAAGAAGTAGCTCGCGCCCACTGCATTGGTATCTGAGTGAGAAACATTCACCATTTCGCCTGTCCAGAAGTCTGACGCTGGACCTAAGCTGCCCTCTCCCACTGGCGCGAGGTTAGCAAGGTCGGTTCTGAAACGTGACTGAGAAAAGCTTCTATCGCGACGCTTAACACCTGTTTTGATTTCCGAAACCACACCCCAATCTACGCTATGTGAGTAGTCAAATTGAACATAGTTCTCTTTATCTTCGGTAGAGTTTTGTTGATCAAAAATACCGCCTAGCCACATTTCATCGGTGGGGTTTTCAAGCCATGGACTTGCCGTTGTGAAGTCGATGTAAGGTGCGTCGCCACCTGGGTTATAAAAGTCAAAGGCAGCACGTGGGTCATTTGCATCGGCCCAAAATTCTGTAAAGAAGTCGCGGTTTTCACCTTCACCTGTGGTAGTACCTAATTGAAAATGAAGATTGCCATCACCAATAATATAGTTACCTTCTATATCGAGTAATTCTGTCGACATCTCAGAACCGTCGCGGAAGATATTGTCATAAGCAATAAAGCGCGCCCATGCCGGTCGCTGCGGAACACCCACTACATTCAACGACTCAACAACACCATCGCTACTTACGGTACCCGTATTCGTGTCTTCGCCCATGTAAGCGATACCGCGAAATGGAATACCAATTAAGTTAGAGTTAACGTTATCTGCTTTTAATGTCGACGATAAGTAATGTACCGATACATCGAAGTTGTCTGTCGGTGCCCACTGCGCGGTAACGTCAAAACCTACACGCTCACGCTCTTGTTTAAATAATGCAGAACCCATTCCCCACGGTAAAGCCCCTTTTTGTGTTGCCCCTGCAGGCGCTTCAATAAGCGGGTCGATACGCGGAATGCTAGGGCCAAACCATCCAAAATCTTCGTTTGTTTCGCGTTCTACCGTACGCTCTTGATATGAGCCAGAAAATAGAATGCCGAACGTTTCGTCATCGTTTTTCCAGCTATAAAGGCCTGACAACGATGGGTCGATTTGCTCTGCGATATCACCATACTGCGCTTCTACTGAAATTTGGCCTGAGTTTGCATCTAAATCGAAAGGCTTCCTGGTTTTCAGGATAACGGTTCCACCTAGTGCGCCTTCGTCAATATCAGCCTGAGAAGACTTATACACTTCTAGCCCTGCAATCATCTCAGAGGCCAGAATTTCAAAGTTAAAGTTACGCGTTGCGTCTGATAGTACAAACCACTGCCCAGTACCGACTGCCTGGCCGTTAACTAATGTTAAGTTTTGGTCTGGTTGTACGCCACGAATAGTCACACCCTGACCTTCACCAAAGTCTCTGTCTATCGTTATACCCGGCACGCGAGCAAGCGTTTCCGCAACGTTTTTATCGGGAAACTTGCCAATATCTTCTGCGGTTATGGCATCGACAATCGCACTTGAAAAACGTTTTGTGTTTATGTTGGCCTTTTGGCTTCCACGGATCCCTGTGACTTCAATCACCTCTGTTTCAGTTGCTTGCTCTTGGGCATAGGCCACCGGCATAGCCATACTACTGAATGCGCCCATAGCAATGGCGAGGCGAACGCTTTTTGTTAGTTTACTTTGTTGTTTTTTATACATTGTGTGAACCTTCTCTCAGCCAAAATGACAACGCTGTCATTTATTATAATAATAAAATGACAGGCGTTGTTATAGGGTTGCATTATTAGATGACAACGCTGTCATTAGATGTTAAGTTACATCACGAAATGTAAAGCTGCAAACGCAAATTTAACAATTAAGTAATAAAAACTGCTTTTTTGTTGATTTTTAAAGCAATTTTTTATTCAGGAGAGTACGTTGGCTGCCACCATTAAAAGTGTTGCCGAGTTAGCGGGCGTTTCTATCAAAACCGTATCTCGGGTTATAAACAAAGAAGGCACGGTTAAGCCCGATACGTTAAAACGGGTTGAAGAGGCGATTGCCTCCCTTCGCTATACCCCCAATAAAGCCGCAAGAGATTTAGCCAGTAAGGCGGCATCGGTGCTAGGTTACGTATACGACAACCCTAACGCGTATTACATTATCGATATGCAAAATGGCATTTTGGATGTCTGCAAAAAGAATAATTACGAATTGCTTATTCACCCTTGTGATGCAAGCTCAACCAATATATCCCAAGAATTAGTTGAAATGGTTAATGCGGCGCAGTTAGCTGGGTTAGTGCTATCGCCACCGCTTTCGGAAATGCCGAACGTATTGTCACACTTAGATGAAAACAATATTAGTTACGTACGCATATTGTCCGGCGAACGCGAGCAGGATACTTCACTGCCTTATGTACTTGTAAACGACTTTAAAGCCGCATTTGATATTACTAACCACTTACTAGAAAAAGGTCACCAACGCATTGCATTTATTGCTGGTGATGAAATTCATAAATCAACTATTGAACGGCTAAATGGCTATAAAGCGGCGCTAACTAACGCGAACATCCCCATAGAAGAGAGCCTGATTATTCAAGGGTCTTACTCTTTTGAAACGGGGGTAAAAAGCTCAGAAACAATCTTATCTATGGCTGTTCGTCCTACTGCGGTTTTTGCCTGTAACGATGAAATAGCAGCGGGTACGCTATTCGGTGCACGTATGAACGGTATTGATGTGCCAAGCGATCTTGCCATAGCGGGTTTCGAGAATAGCCCCTTCTCACGCCAAACCTTTCCACCGCTAACGACCGCATCGCAGCCTACCGACCAAATTGCACAATATGCAACGTCTTCGCTTATCCATTTCTTGAAAGCGAAAAAGAATAAGGTATCTCATGAGAACCTTGCTCATACCTTTGTCCCTAAGTTGGTGGTACGTGAATCAACAGAGGCATCAAAATGAATGCGTTACCTCATAACATACTCGTTGTAGGTGGCGGCACCGCAGGGTGGATGACAGCATGCTATTTGGCAAGGGCTCATGAATTACAACAAGCCAACGTTGGTGCGCCCTCACCATGCAACATTACCCTATTGGAATCTAGTACAATTGGTACTGTTGGTGTTGGCGAGGGTTCCACCCCATATTTGCGTCATTTCTTTTCCTATTTAGGCGTTAATGAAGAAGACTGGATGCCTGCATGCAGCGCGACGTATAAAATGGGTATCAGCTTTGAGGGCTGGACTACACCACACGCCACAACATCCTACTTTCATCCATTTTTTTCAGAACTCGATGTGACTACGGCAAATCAATTTTTTGATGCTGTAAACGCACGCAGAAAAGGGGTCGCGACGGACGTCAACCCTGCTCACTATTTCAGCGCTGCGCAAATGGTCGAGCAACATATATCCCCTGTTAATATTGATAAAAATATACAGCTAGATTACGCCTACCATTTCGATGCGGGTCTTCTCGGTGAGTTCCTTAAAGCCTATGCGCTAAAAAAAGGGGTGACCCATAAAGTAGGAACGGTTACCGACGTAGCGGTTGATTCAAACACTATCCAATCAGTTTCAACCGACTTCTACGGCCAACTTAATGCTGACTTATTTGTAGATTGCTCTGGTTTTATTGGGTTACTTGGTAAGCAAGCCTTAAAGAAACCTTTTACATCCTATTCAGATACGCTTTATAACGATGCCGCAGTCGCAATTGCGACACCTAAAACAGCAAAATCAACGACCCAGTATCAAACCCGCTCTATTGCACTGAAGTACGGTTGGCAATGGGAAATACCGCTTACCTCACGAGTAGGTAATGGGTATGTCTACAGCTCTCAATTTTGCTCGAAAGACGACGCAGAAAACGAGTTAAGGCAAACGCTACAAATGGACGACGGTGATGCGCGCCATCTTAAAATAGAAGTTGGCCGATTAAATGAACATTGGCAGGGTAATTGTTTATCGATTGGCCTTTCCCAAGGTTTTATTGAGCCATTGGAAGCCACAGCACTGATGCTTGTTCAATATGCGTTGCACCACTTTATCGACAGTTGGCAGCATACTGTAACGCCTTTACTTGCGCAGCCTGCTTACAATAAAGAAATGAATAGAATGTTCGATGGCATACGCGATTACATTGCTGCGCACTACTACTTAAACACGCGTACAGACTCACCCTATTGGCAAGCATGTCGTAACGACATCAAAGTACCTGACACGTTAGCCTTTCTACTAAACGCATGGGACAACGGCGAGCGCTTTGAAACCGCACTCAATGCGGTTGATGCAAACTTAGTCTATTTACGCCCTTCTTGGTACTGCATTTTTGCTGGCATGCAGCGCTTCTCTCAACACAAAGACAGCGCTAAACCAAACGTTAACGCGTTGCAAAGCCTGTCAGCAACTCTACGTCAACACCAACGCTAGCCATAAGGGTAGCGTTGGTCGCTCAGCCTATTTCACTTTTTAATTCAGACAACATATTCAGCGCGCTTGTACCTTGCATCGAAAACGGGTTAAACAGGTCTGTACTCGAATACTTTAGCATGAGTTTTCGCGTTAACTTTGACTCTGAGACATACCCCATATCCCAATCACCGAAGTCCCGTTTATAAATTTCGGAGTACGCTAAAATCAGCATATCGTCGTGTCTTGAGTCAGTACTAATGGTATTGAAAATTTTGTTTACAGCAGCACGAGAGCCCTCTAAACACTGAAGGAAGTAGGTGGAATTAAAACAAAGCATTCCCGTTATGCCCAGCGCCTTATTATTATCGCGCGCAGACGCCAAAATAGATTCCACATCACCGGGTAAAAACATATCACTTACTTTACTGGCGTAAATCAGTTGAACAAGAAACATCTTAACTCTCCCAATCTTAAAGATAACATTTATATCAGGCGTCAAATAACACCTTATCAGCAGGGCTCCTAAACGCTATCGTCCTATGATTGGTCTCAATAATTCCTTTATTACTTAGCCGCTTCATAAGGCGACTAAGTGTCTCTACCGCGATGCCTAAGTAATTGGCAATGTCTAAACGCGACATTGATAACTCAAAGGTATGCTGTTCAGGGTATGTACCGCTATATTCTTCATATAAAAAATGAATTAACCGCGTTTCCGCTTCCATCGTGTTAATTGCTGAGTAATGGTGCTGACGCTTCACTAAACGCTCGCTTATTACGCTAAGCATTTCTGACGCCAATACAGGTGATGCGTGCAAGGCACGCTCAAAATCGCTTTTCTCAATTTTGAGCACTTTGGTATATGCCATCACTTTTACGCTTTCTTGGTAATGCGCGTTGCTAAAACCTGAAAGCCCTATAAGGTCGCGGGGATGATAGAACTCAAGGATACGCTCATTACTCGCTCCCTCTTTTAGCATTGCTTTGGCGCTGCCTAAGCACATTACGTAAAAACCATCGTACTGCTCGCCTTGCTGTATAAGCGTATCGCCCTTATCAAAGGTTAGCACGCGCTTAGCGATCGCCTTTAAGCTGCCCTTGTTAGCACAGCATTCACTTGCAAACGGGCAGTAATTACACGCGTCAAATACCGTATCACTATCCATAACCTTAACCTCTGTCATTTTGCAAAGCGCATTCAAAACTCGAAACACCTAGACAAAAGTAGTAGTTTTTTTTGCATAAAGTTATTGTGTGTATTATCACTATAAGTAAGTAGAAACCACAATCACCACCAATTTGGCGAAATTAATGACAGTCTTGAGCCAAAAAAAAGGGAAAGGGATTTGCAAAACTCTCGGAATGTAGTGCATATCATCGACGACGATGCATTGTTGATAGAAACCATTGGGTTGATTTTTGATACCATTGGTATTTCGCACGCCCATTACGATAGCGCTGAAACGTTCTTACGTGCTTTCCCTAAGGAAGCATTTAAAGAAATGTCAGGCTGTATTGTTTGTGATATACGAATGCCGGGCATCGGAGGCATTGCGTGTCAGCATATTCTAAATAGCTACGAATCTGCACTGCCGATTATTTTTGTAACAGGCTTTGCCGATGTAAAAATGGCTGTCGATACCATGCGTGATGGCGCCTTTAATTTTGTTGAAAAGCCGTTTCGTCATCAAGTACTCATTGAAACGGTTCAGCAAGCACTTAGCCACAACGAAAAAATACTTGCACAGCTCACCAAACGGCAAAGCGTCGAGGTTGCTTTGGAACGCCTGTCAAAGCGGGAGCTGTCAGTACTCGACTTATTAGTAGACGGTCACCCAAATAAAACCATTGCCTCTACATTGAATATTAGCCTACGCACTGTAGAAGTGCACCGCGCGCATGTACTAGAAAAAATGATGACCAAGAACGTTGCTGAGTTGGTCAAAAAAGTGATGATGATTAGATAGTAAGGGCGGTTGGCTACTGCCCTAAAGGCACAAAATAAATAAGGCTTGCGTATTACTGCAAGCCTTTATAAATACTTCTAAACGATAACGTTAGTTACTTGGCAAGTAGCCTTACAATTGCTTCACCCACTGCATGTGCGCTAGCGGGGTTCTGCCCTGTGATCACGCGGTCATCTTCGACAACAAACGTTCCCCACGGCTGAACTTTATTAAAGCGAGCGGCTTTGCGTGTAAGCGCCTCTTCTAATAAGAATGGAATATCATCAATGGTGCCATAATCAACTTCTTCTTCACGCGTAAACCCCGTTACCGATTTTGTTGCTAGCAGTGCGTCGCCGTTACTTAGCGTAATAGGCAGCAATGCACCAGGGCCATGACATACCGACGCTATAACACCACCGTTTTCATAATGCGCCGCGCTTAGTTTAGCAAAATCTTCGTTGGTGGCTAAATCAGATAGCAAGCCAAACCCGCCAGGATAGAAAACAGCATCGTAATCGCTAATTGTTACCTGTGAGACGGGTAAAGTATTGTTGATACGGTTTTGGAAATCTTCACTCGCTAACACGTTTTTATTTACGTCGTCGCCTTCAATGTCTTGTCCATATACCGGGGCTTCCCCCCCTTTTATAGAGGCAATATCGTAATCAATTCCTGCTTCGTTAAATACATGCACCACATGAGTCAATTCAGGAGAGAACGTACCGTTTTCCTGATCGGTGTCGCCTAACGTTGCATGGTTTGTTACTGGAATAAGTACTTTTTTCATCGTTTTTCCTCTCGAATATTAAATTATAAGGGGTTTTTCACCGTAGCCACACTGTAATTCATTGCCCTATAAATGATAATATGCAAAATTTAATAAACTATATTGCCATATAGCAACAATAGAGACCTTATGGACAGTTTTGATGGAATTATCGAGTTTGTTGCCGTTGCCGAAGCAAACGGTTTTTCCGCCGCGGCCAGACAGCTAGGGTGCAGTACCAGCCATGTTAGCCGACAAATAGCCCGCTTAGAAAAGCGTGTAGGATGCGCGCTGCTAGCCCGCTCCACTCGTGTGGTATCACTTACAGAGAATGGCACCGAATATTATCACCAAGCAAGAGCGCTTGTGGTGGGGTTACAACAGGCCAATGACCGCGTGAACCAGCAGCAGTTTTTGTTAAACGGCACATTAAGAGTAAGTGCAGCGGGCGGGTTTGCCGAACATTTTGTTGCCCCCGCGTTGATGGAGTTTGGTGCCCAACACCCCCAACTTAGTATTGATTTAGACCTCAATAGCCGCTTTGTGAATTTGCTTGAAGATGGCATCGATTTCGCTATCCGCTATGGAGAACTAAACGACTCTAACTTGGTGGCCCGCAAATTAGTTAACCGCCCAATGATGGCCGTTGCAAGTAAGCCTTATTTAAAAAAGCATGGCACTCCAACACTGCCTCAGCACCTAAAGCAGCACAGCTGCATTGTTTCTAATAACGACACATGGAAATTCAATGTTGAAGGCAATCAAGAAGCAATTAAGGTAAAAGGGCGATGGCGTAGTAACAACACCAACGTGCTTTTAGACGCTTGCAAAAGAGGGTTGGGCATAGCCTATATGCCCAAAAGCACATTCAACGATGCGCTAGAAAAAGACCAATTAGTGCCAATACTCCAGCCCTTTTGGGGGCAAGGCGCAAGCAGTTGGATTGTATATCAAAATAAGCGTTTCATGCCTTCACGGGTAAGGCTTGCCATAGATTTTCTTGTTCAACATTTTGCAGACTGGCACGAGTAGCTGTCATACACCCACCAGCGCAGCATGCACAATTTTATGAATAGCGTGCGCTGCGTTTTGCGCGTGGTGAGCATGATAATAGTTAAAGTCGAGAGCCACTGCCTGTCTTTCTAATGTAATCGAATACCGTTTGTGAGATATCTTTGATATCGCACACCACCGATGCTGCACCGAGCTTTATTGCCTCACCTGGCATGCCGAAAACGACACATGAGGCCTCATCTTGTGCAATGGTAAACGCCCCACTTTGCCTCATAGCGGATAAACCAAGCGCACCGTCTTTTCCCATACCCGTCATAATGATGCCAATCGCATTTTTACCGACACACTGGCTGATTGACTCAAACAACACATCTACCGAAGGTTTATGGCCACTAACTCTGGGTTTGTCGATTAATATCGTACGGTAGTCAGCGCCACTTTTTTCAATTCCCATATGTATATCACCAGGCGCGATGAAAACTGACCCCGGTAGTAAGCGCTCACCGCCTTTTGCTTCACAAACATTTACATTGCATAACGCATTTAGGCGGTCGGCAAAGGTTTTAGTAAACCCCGGCGGCATATGCTGCGTTATTACTACGGCGGGCGCATTGGCTGGCAAGCTTAATAAAAATGTTTTTATTGTTTCCGTCCCGCCCGTTGATGCTCCCACAGCAATGATTTTCTCGGTACCGCTTATGATTGATTGTTGTTTCACGTTGTCTTGAGACTGTGCGCGTTTTGCAACCTTCGACGATGCAGCAATTCTGACTTTCTCTACAATAAGCTGGCGATACTCTTCAATACCTTCAGCAACGCCTATTTTGGGTTTAGCAATATAGTCGACAGCACCTAACTCCAAGCTTTTAAGCGTAGCGTCTGCCCCCTTTTCAGTAAGGGTAGATATCATCAAAACAGGGGTAGGTCTGGCCTTCATTAACTTACCTAGAAACGTAATGCCATCTACTTTTGGCATTTCTATATCAAGCGTTATGACATCAGGCGAAAATTTATTAACCATATCTCGTGCCACGTAAGCATCGGGAGCAGCGCCAACGACCTGCATGTCTTTTTCTTTAGACAATATTTCTTTAAGCAGGCTACGAATTAACGCAGAGTCATCGACAATGAGTACTTTAATCATGAATACTCCTAGAAAAGATCGACGTTATCGTTGTCTTTAGAGTGGCGAAGACGTAATCGATATTCGCTTTCCCTGTCTAATATAGTGGTGTTGTGCAACGAGCGAATTTTCTTGATATTAACCACCCCGTCATTTGCTGAAAAATAGACTTTACGAGGGTAATCAGACAGCACATCGTTAGCGATGACCGGGATATGCTCTCGTTTTAAGTAGTCAAACGTAAAATCAACATTGCGTTCGCCCACATTATTTTGGACAAAGCCTTTCATCACGTTCCCACCGCCAAACACCTTGGCGACCAAATGCTGACGCTGCGCACCTAATTTCAGCATTTTATTAATTAACAATTCCATGGCATAACCTCCATAACGCGCTGACTCCGACAATAATGACGAGCGCCCTTCGTCACTTGGAAGTAGGAAGTGATTCATGCCTCTTATGTTGTTGATAGGGTCGTATAAACAAGCCGCGACACAAGACCCCAACACAGTGACAATCATTGTGTCGTCACTGGTTGCATAAAACTCTCCAGGTAAAATCTTTACGGCATGGCACTTGAAAAAACTATCGTAATATCGGTTTGCATAGAGGTTATTGCCGTACTCGTCAATCATTCCTGTGGTATCCGGCGCGTACGTGTTTTTCGATAAGCCGTTTTCCCCACTGGCTTTAACACGTTGGTTGTTCCCGCAAAGCTCTCAGAGTGCCCCGCAAAATATAGCCCGTCGTCCTTTAAAGTGGTGACTAATCGATTGAGCACCTTCGCCTGGGTAGGTTTATCGAAGTAAATCATCACATTGCGGCAAAAAATAATATCGAAAGGCCCTTTTATATCAGGCCATTGCGGCTCAATTAAATTCAGTTTTTGAAACGTCACTAAATGACGTAACTCCGGCACAACCCTTACTTTGCCCTCATTAGCACCTTTACCTTTGTGAAAGAAGCGTTTTAAACGCGTTCCAGCTAAATTGGCAACGCGGTCCTTTTGATAAACACCCTGCTGCGCTGAGGTTAAAACGTTACTATCAATATCTGTAGCGATTATTTCTACCGGCGGTGTTAAGGTCATGTAGGCTTCCGCAGCGCACATGGCAATGGAATAGACTTCTTCTCCCGTGCTGCTTGCCGTGCACCAAATACGCTGGTGCCCCTGCGCACTTTTTAAATAGCGACTTAACATTTCAAAATGATGGTTTTCACGAAAAAACGATGTCAGATTCGTCGTCAAGCCATTAATAAAATGCTCTAGCTCTTCTGTGTGGGTGTCCAGATAGTGCAAGTAATCGGTAAACCGCGTTATCTTCAACGCCCTCAATCGCCTTGCCAACCGGCTATACACCATAGAATCTTTGCTGTCTGCTAGCTTAATCCCTGCTGCATCATAAAGCATTGCTCTTACCCGATTGAAATCGCTAGTACTAAATACAAATTCTCTAGCTTCCATCACCATAATGCGGGCCCGTTATCAAAAAGATTCCCACTCATCGTCTTCAGGTGACGACGTTTTTATTTGTCTATCGGTATTAGCGATAGGCTTCGCATTTGACGTAATCGCCCTCGTTTTGTTTGATGATTTGGCTTCGGGCATATCTTTTAATTTAAACACCGATATTTGACTAATCATGCTTTCAGATTGGGCTTGTAAGCTCTCGGCGGCAGCAGCAGCCTCCTCTACTAGGGCAGCGTTTTGCTGTGTTACCTCATCCATCTGAGAAACCGCTTTACTGACTTCATCAATCCCCGATGCCTGTTCAGATGAGGCTGCAGCAATTTCGGCCATAATGTCGTTGACTCGTTTAATCGAAACCACAATTTCTTCCATGGTTTTTCCTGACTGATTAACCAAGTCATTGCCGTTTTCAATTTTGTTCACCGAGTCTGAGATCAGTGATTTAATGTCTTTCGCGGCATCAGCCGAACGCTGAGCAAGAGAACGGACTTCTGATGCGACCACCGCGAACCCTCGTCCTTGTTCGCCTGCTCGTGCTGCTTCGACCGCAGCATTAAGTGCAAGGATGTTCGTTTGAAAAGCAATACCGTCAATTACACCAATAATGTCAGATATTTTTTGTGCCGAGTCATTGATAGACCCCATGGTATCGACAACTTTATTGATCAGTGTGCCACCATCAATAGCAATGGTTGATGCTTGAGAAGCCAAGCCATTTGCCTGATTCGCATTTTCAGAGTTGAGTTTAACGGTACCGGTTAACTCTTCCATACTCGACGCGGTCTCCTCTAGGCTAGAGGCTTGCTCTTCTGTTCTGCTTGATAAATCGCTATTACCCTGTGCAATCTCAGTCGCCGCTGTGTTGATTAAGTCTGAAGCCGTTCTTATCTCAGAAATCATCTCAACCAGGTTATTGATAAACGATGTCATTGCATCACTTATTTCAATAAACTCGCCCTCGAAATCAACAGAGACTTCCGTGGTTAAATCACCTTGCGAAAGGCCGGTTAACACACGTTTTATCTCATTAACAGCCACTTTCCTGCCCGTAATATCGGTCGCATATTTAACCACCTTAAAGGGCTTCCCATTGACGTCAAAAATAGGGTTGTAGGTGGCTTGGATCCACACTTCCTTCCCGCCTTTGCCAATGCGCTTGAATTCATCGTTAGAATGAACCCCTTCATTCAGTTGATTCCAAAATTCTTGGTATTCGTGAGAGCGCTTATACTCGGCATCTACAAACATGCTGTGATGCTTACCTTTTACTTCAGATAGCGTATATCCCATTGTGTTTAGGAAGTTATCATTGGCTTGGATAATAGTGCCATCCATCTCAAATTCGATGACTGCCTGAGACTTACCTATGGCTTCAATTTGCCCCGCATAATCTGCGTTTTTCATTTTTTGTGCTGTGATGTCAACGGCGTATTTGACCACCCCTGTTACATCGCCAGCATTGTTCAAAATAGGGTTGTAGGAGGCTTGGATCCACACCTCTTTCCCTGCCTTTGTGATGCGTTTAAATTCCCCGGTCTGATACTCGCCTGCTTGTAGCTTCTTCCAAAGATCAAGGTACTCAGCACTGTTGTGGTCTTTAGGGTCGACAAATATTCTGTGATGCTTTCCTACAATCTCGTCGAGGGCATAACCCGTTACTGCCAGAAAGTTTGCATTTGCTTTTAAGATATCGCCTTGAGGAGAGAATTCTATTACTGCTTGAGAGCGATCAAGGGCGTCTAACATCCCACTTTTTAGAATTAATTCACTGATGTCTAGCCATTCAACGGCAGTGCCTAAGCTTGTACCAGAGTCATCAAATAAGGGCATGAGTGTAAGACGGAAGTTTAGCGTTCCAACCGTTATTGACGACACCATGGTGTCACGCAAATTCGCTAGCATATTGCGTTGGTGTGAGGGGTTTTTATGAAAAATATCAATATTCTGGCCAATCAAATTGTCGGCTGAAAACTGCGGTAATGCTTTTTGTAGTTCCTTTTCGTTGTGCTTCAACAGTGACAATACTGCTTCATTTGCGTAAACGATATTGCGATCAACGTCTGCAATCATAAAGCTGGTAGAACTTAGCTCTAATGCCTGCAGTTGTCTTTCTGTGTTTACCGATTGTGAAGATGCTTTAAATAAATTTAAGACGTTCATATGTCACTCCTGACCACCCTGGTTACTGGTATCAAATAAGGCTAGCGATTCGCTACTGATTAAGCTTTCAATGTTTACGATGATGACCATAGCGTCGTTGACCTCTGCCAAACCATGCAGAAACTTAGTATCAAACGCTACGCCGAACTCCGGAGGAGGCTTAATATCATCATCGCTCAGCGTTATAACGTCGGAAACTGCATCAACAACAATCCCAACAATCCGATCTGAAACATTCAACATGATTACAATAGTAAATTCGTTATATGTGGGTGTCCCCACGTCGAACTTAATGCGTAAATCAACAATAGGAACAATGTCACCGCGTAAGTTAAGTACCCCCTTGATAAAGGGGGGCGCGTTGGCGATTTTCGTAACAGGTTCGTAACCCCGTATCTCTTTGACAGACATGATATCAAGCGCATATTGCTCTTCGCCTAGTACGAAGCTTAGGAACTCACGGTCATGATGCACGTCGTGTTCAGACCGCATGTTTTTGGTCAACGTTTCGCTCATTCGTTTGGTTCTCCGCTATTTCTTCATTGATATCATCTGCTAACGACTCAACGTCAACAATGATGGCTACATGTCCGTCACCCATGATGGTGGCACCTGCCGCTCCCGGTACTCGTCTGTAATGCTGCTCTAGGCTTTTGATAACGACCTGTTGTTGGCCCAATAACTTATCGACCATTAATCCAAAGCGTTTTTTGCTGCTTTCAATCAAGATAATGATGGCCTCTGTCGGTGATTGCATTGCGTTGTCTATATCCATGCGTTTGGCCAAATTTAAGATTGGCCAGTACCGGTCGCGCACCCACAACATCTTTTCATTACCTATGGAGCGTAATTGTTCTTCAGCAGGTTGTATCGACTCAATAATGGCCACCAAAGGAACAACAAATACTTGGTCGCCACTGGCCACGCACATGCCATCAACAATTGCTAATGTCAGTGGTACGCTGATTGAAAAACACGACCCGTTACCTTTGGTCGAGGTAATGTTAATCCTACCGCCGATACTTTCGATATTCCGTCTAACGACGTCCATTCCCACGCCGCGACCCGATATATCAGTTACGCTTTGGGCGGTTGAAAAACCGGGGGCAAAAATTAAATTCCATATATCCTCGTCGGTTCCATTTGCTGGAATGCTCAGGCCATTTTCATTCGCTTTTTCAAGAATTTTTTCCTTGTTTAACCCGGCACCATCGTCGCTTATCTCTATAACAATATTGCCGCCACGCTGCGCCGCAGAGAGTGTTATGGTGCCGGCAGCAGTCTTACCTTGGCGTTCTCGGGCATCCGGCAATTCGATGCCATGGTCGATGCTATTTCTAACCAGATGCGTAAGGGGATCGACAAGTTTCTCAATAAGCCCTTTATCAATTTCGGTGCTGCCGCCAACGATATTAAGCTCAACCTGCTTTTCTAACTTATCGGCAAGATCGCGAACCAGCCTTGGAAAACGATTGAACACGAATGAGATAGGAAGCATCCGCATAGACATAACGGCTTCTTGTAACTCGCGAGTGTTACGCTCAAGTTCCAACAATCCCGTTTGAAGTTTTTCTTGTGAGTCCGGCGCCTCACTTGAGCCTTGCACCATCAGCATAGATTGGGTAATGACTAACTCACCAATAAGGTTTACGAGTAAGTCGACTTTGGATGTATCAACACGAATCGATTTTGACTCAACTGATGTTGATTTTTTTGCAACCGTCGCAGCGGCTGAAGGAGGCGGCTTTCTCTCTGTAACGGTTTCAGTTTTCGCGACAGGAGCATCTTTTTCTAACGGTTCTTCATCGAACAAACCAAAACCAATATCTTCAGATGATGATTGCTCTTCGCCTACTGACGTTTCGTCGGTTTGCTCTTCGTCATCAAAAAAGCCAAATGACCCTGATTCAGTCGGTTCGGGCTGCTCAACGTCATCAAAAAAACCAAACGTTTCATCGTCGCCCGCCGTATTGTTCGATGATGCGGGGTCCTCTTTGTTGATGGTCTTTTCAAGCGCTAAAATACCTTTATCTATCTCTTCTTGATTGATAGGTTGGCCTGACCGGTAGTCGTCGAGAATACTCTTGAGTAAATCCGTTGTGTGAAGTAGTTGATTAATAATATCGACAGTAAGCAACTGCTCACCGTGTCGCGCTTTATCTAGCAGGTTTTCCATGACATGAGTAAGCCCACCTAAACCACTAAAGCCGAAGATACCGCTGCCGCCTTTAATAGAATGCGCTGCGCGAAAAATACTGTTCAATGATTCTGAATCTGGCGATGCGGGGTCGATGGCCATCAGCAACTGTTCCATGGTTTCCAAGTGCTCTTCGCTTTCGTCAAAAAAGACTTGGTGGAACTGCTCTACATCGATAGACATGAATTACCCCAATACCTTAGCAACAAGCTGTAATAACTTGGTGGGATCGAAAGGCTTCACCATCCACCCTGTAGCGCCAGCGGCTTTACCTTGGGATTTGATATCTCCACCTGCTTCAGTCGTAAGAACCACGATAGGTGTTGAGCTAAATGCCCCCATGGCCCTTAACGATTTTACTAAGGTAATACCGTCCATGTTAGGCATGTTGACGTCGGTAAGTACGAAATCAAAGGTATTGTCTTGGCAGATGTCCAATGCGTTTTGACCATCAACGGCTACGGTAATGTCATACCCTTCACTTTGAAGCGTAACTTCCACCATCTGCCTGATTGAAGGTGAATCATCTACAATTAAAATCTTTTTACCCATGCACTTCTCCTTCCTGATTTCTATTCACTGCTTAGACTTAACTGAATATTCCTTGTCGGAAAAAAGTATAGTGCGCTGTGAATAAACCATGCTGAGGAAATGTGTAAAAGTTGACTTATATCAAGATTCTCAATAATTGCCCTCTCGCTTGCATTTAGTTCCACTATATTTCAATAGCGCATACCAATAGTGGAACGTCGTTGTGAAGCAAACTGTACTGATAGCTGATGATGAGAGAGACATAATCGATCTTCTCAAGGGGTTGTTTGAAGAAGACTTTCATTTGGTTTTTGCGCTAGACGGTGACGAGGTATTCGAGCAACTCAATGCATCCATAGATATTATTATCTTAGATATGCACCTACCTGGCCGTTCTGGAATAGAGATTTGTAAGCATATTGCCACTCTTGATTCTGAGCGCCGTCCTGCCATTATCGTGATAAGCGGTGACACCTCAGACAGGCTAGTGAAAAGTGCATATGATTTGGGCATTAGCGACTATATTGGGAAACCTTTCAATCTTGTTACTTTTCACGAGCGAATCATTCGATTCTCACGCGATATAAAAGCGCTTCACGAACTAGAACAAAAAGACAAAAAAATTGAAAGCCTTGCTCAAACCGCGATGAAGCAAGCAGCTTCCTATGGGCGGGCGTTAGAACTCGTCGCTAAACTCAACGACTGCCGCTCTCCCTTAGATATCATGCATGCGGTAGCCAGTAACATGCTCAGTCAAGACTTAAAAATTGCAATTCAATTGCGTTCTGACACAGACACGTTCAGTTATGATGTAGATACAGGGGAATGCTCTCCCGTTGAATTACAAATTTTTGATGTACTAAAAAACCACGGCCGTATTTACCATTTCGGTAGACGAACAATATTTAATGACCAACACGTCTCGATTCTTTTTAAAAATATGCCCTTCGAGGGCACACTATCTTTTGATGCAGTGCTGGACGTAGCAGCAAAATTTATCCTTGCGGTGAACTCTCGATTTATCTCTCTTCTTCAGCAACAGTCATTAGTTTCAACAAAAGATAAGTTAGGTGCGGCACTAGAGATGCTTGCTCAAGGCATTAACAGCATGGAGGCTGAACGTCGCGAACTCATCGATCAGATAGAGTTGAACATTAGCCTAAGCTTTCACGAGTTAGACATGAGTGAAGAACAGGAACAGTTCTTTGTATCACTTATCGAAAAAGAAGTTAGAAGCCGAGAAAAAAGTACGAATTTGAGCGCCCTTCAAGCGCTCATAAAGCAGTGCGTAGATGAAATGATAATGTCAGACGTTGACCTTCCCCCAGAGGGCGAAAATAACGACGTTTCAGATTGTGATGTCGAGTTGTTCTAACAGCGTAATGCTGGAAAATTGTTAACTAGCATGTCTTCGAAAGGCGGTAGCATGGTAAATATACTAATAATTGAAGATGTAAAAGAGATAGGCGAAAACCTCTCTGAATTTGCTCGCCTGGCGGGACATGCTAGCCGTTACGCACAACGATTTGCAGACCTTACCGTTGCGCATTTACATGAAGCTACTCATATCATTCTTGATCTAAACATGCCTGAGCATGACGGCATCGATATACTTGAGGCCTTGAGCGAGGAGGATATTGAGGCGCCAATAATCCTGTGTTCTGGTATGACAGAAGATATTATTACTAGCGCGATTGATGTCGTTAATGAATTAGGTTTAAGTTTCGGCGGGGCATTACCTAAACCTTTCACGTTTGAGCAGTTTCTCTATATTATCTCAAATGCGAAGAAAAACACTCCTTCAGCGGCACATGAACGTAAAGAGCGCGACGCTATTTCCCTCACGCGGGGCGACTTAAAAATAGCGATTCAACGAGGGTGGTTTTACCCGGTTTATCAACCTCAATACGACATCACAAATAACGGCATTATGGGGGTAGAGTGCTTGGCTAGGCTCAATCACCCGCTATTTGGACAATGTACTCCAGATGTTTTTATCGACAGATTAATTGAGACCGGGCTAATGGATGAATTCACGGTAAGTTTTATAACGAATACCGTATCACAACTTAGAAAAAACGGCTTTCCTATAGATAGGCGCATTTCATTTAATATCGACCCACAATCACTGCATAAAGCGCTTATTAACGAGCTCTTACAGTATTTTTTGGATCATGGAATAGACCGACACCAAATTTGTTTTGAAATTACTGAAGTGTCAGAAATTAAACTAACGAAAGAATTAAAAACCTTGTTAACCAAATTACGGTTGGGGGGAATTCACATTTCTATGGATGATTTTGGAACGGGTTTTTCTACCATCCATGAACTCGACAACTTACCGTTTGATGAAGTTAAAATTGATCGTGAGTTTGTTTTCAAAATAACTGAGCGCACGGGATCTTTGGCTATTGTCAGGAACATCGTTGCATTAGGGAAGGACTTGGGAATGGTTGTTATTGCAGAAGGCGTGGAAACACTCGAACAAGTCGAATTACTCGCGTCGGTTGAATGTCGATATATGCAGGGTTTCTATTTTTCAAAGCCCGTTGATATCACAACATTAATGGCACAAATGTAGCTGTGATGTGCGTGTTAACACGTATTTAGGTAATTTGAGGTACTGCCTAATTAAGGAACTATTAAACATATGAGAGCACCACAAAAGTCATCTTCAACCAACAAGGAAAAAGCGGTTTATAGCCCTACTGTTTTGGCAGTGGCTATTGATAAAAACGGCCGAATTCTTCGTGTGAATAATGGCTGGACGACACAATTGGGTTGGGAAGCTGACGAACTTGTGGGAGCCCCCTTTGTCGCTTTTGTGGGGCAGCAAAACCAAAACAGTGCTTCTCGTATGTTGATTAACGTTATCAAGGAGATGCAGGGCTCATTTACACTTAATTTAAAGCATAAATCTAAAGAGGGCATCGCTTATTCTTGTCATGCAACTATGCTGACAGGCCTCGATGACCATGAAATATATATTCGCGCACAACGGCACCTGAATGACGACGAGTTGAACGTTGAGGTAAAACAATATGATGACGCGCGAAACCGCCACCATGATATCGTTTCCCGGCGGCTAAGAATGCATGCAGTAGCGCAACTTGCTCGTCGTATCTGTCACGACATTAATAATATTATGACAATCATCTCTGGGAACATTCAATTGCTGGGCATGAGAGATAATGATGAGAAAAGTAAAAAATATATTTCAAATATAGAAATAGCAACCGAGCGGGCCGCCTCTGTTACACAGAATCTATTAAAGATTGTGAGAAACGACCAACAACATCAACAGCCGCTACATATTGATGAAGAAATTCGCGATATTTTGACGATTATTGCCAATGCATTTCCGCCCTCTATCGTCTGTACACAGCGCTTGCAGAGTGACCAACGTGTAATGATTGATAAAGCAATCTTTTCTCACGCCATAATCAATATCATTATGAATGCTATATCATCGATAAATGATAAAGGAGAAGTTTGCGTTGTGACACGTAACGAGGATAGATTTCTCGAGCAATGTGGTCTTATCATTTTTAAACCCACAGACGCCCAGCTATACGCTGTCGTTCATATTAAGGATGACGGAATAGGTATAGCAGAAGACGACATTACGCAGCTATTTAACCCGCAGTCTGAAAACGCAGTATCGACACAAGACTTAGGGCTAGGCTTAAGCCTTCTTAGCGACTTTTGCTCCAGTAATGGCCTTGGATTACAAGTACAAAGTAATAAAGGTATGGGCACTTCCGTATTTATGTGGATACCCGTATTGTCGACTAATTGAGTAACGTTATGGATAACTTAACAATAGTAATAATTGACGACGAAGCATTAATTACGGGCGTACTTAAAGCGTTCATGGAACACAGCGGGGATACCGTTTATGACTTTAACGATGCTTCTGCTGCACTTACCTTCATTGAACAGCATCATAACGAGATACATGCTGTTGTGACAGATTACAAAATGCCAGGGCATATTAATGGTAGCGATGTTTACACGTTTATTAAAACAAAATACCCCACCATTGTGTGCTATGTCATTACCGGTTACATGGATGTAATGAACAACGATATTGACGAAAACTTTGTTATCGACAAGCCGATCAATTTCAACACATTCTTACCGAAGCTGTACGATTCAATTAAGAAAAGTGGAAGGTGACAGTATCCTCACATTAGGCGTATTACCATGGCACAGTATAAAAATAAAGCGGCCCTTGAACAGCGTATTGAACAGTTAGAACGAGCGCTGGCTGAGGCCAATGAACAAAAAAGCCGTGACTATTATTACCAAATCCTCTTTGAGAATATGCAGCACGAAGTTCACATATGGAAATTAGTATACAACGACGATGGAAGCATTAAGACGTGGTATCTCGCAGATGCAAACAATAAAGCGCTCACATCATGGGGTAAGTCGCTAAACGATATAATAGGAAAAACAGCTGATGAAATATTTGAATCTAATGTCACGCAACAATTTTTACCTATCGTAGAACACATATTTGGCGACAATCGTCCCTATTCATGGGAGTACCAATTTGACCCCACCTCCCAATGCTTGAGTATGACAAGCTTTCCTTTTGACAACTATTTCATCAGTACCGGTGTCGACATTACATCGACCAAACAAATAGAAATAAAACTTCGAGATACTGTTATTAAGTTAGGAGAAGCTATTTCCGCTGGAAATATTGGCCTCTGGGATTGGGATCTAATTACTAATAAAACCTTTTTCTCTCCCGAGTGGAAAAAGCAATTAGGGTATGCATCGCATGAAATAAAGAACGAGTTTACTGAGTGGGAAACACGCGTTCATCCAGATGATATACAGAGGACACTTAATCATATAAACCGTACGTTAATACAAGGCGAAAACTATCACGAGATTGAGTTTCGCATGAAGCACAAAGATGGCTCATATCGATGGATACTTGCCCATGCATCAATTATCAAAGATGGCGATGATAAACCGATTCGACTAGTTGGTTCGCATATCGACATTACGGATCGTAAAAGCATGGAAGAAACCGCACTGCAACAGCAAAAACTTCAAGCCCTAGGCACCTTGGCCGGAGGCATTGCTCATGACTTCAACAACCTATTAACGCCTATCTTAGGCTATACACAACTGCTGAAGACTCTCACACAGAGCAGCATAAAAGAGTACGAATATTTAACCCATATCGAAGACTCTGCAACGCGAGCACGACAACTTACTCAACAAATCTTGATGATGAGCCGAAAGTCGGTACAAAATATTGAACCGGTTTATTTGGATAAACTGGCCGCAGAAGTATGTTCTGTCATTAAAGGCGGTAATTGCGACAATATAATCATAAAGTCAGACATAGAAGAGGAATTACCAGCTATTGGAGCAGACCCAGATCAACTGTACCGTGTAATGCTGAACTTATGTACTAATGCCGTTCATGCTATGCCAAATGGTGGAACACTTTGCTTGGACATTAAAGCCTGCTCAAAGAAAATCGCAGCCCTTGATGATGATACGCCTAATGATTATATCTATATAAAAATCTCAGACACAGGCAAGGGTATAGAAAGTAAAAATCTCGACCGGATTTTTGAGCCTTTTTTCACGACAAAGCTTCATACGTCACAGCGTGGAACGGGATTAGGTTTGGCTATTGTAAATAGTTTGGTAGAACAGCATCGAGGGCATATTGAAGTAAAAAGTGTCGTAGGGAAAGGTACCGAATTCATCCTCTATCTTCCTGTCATTTCTGAAGATATTTTAGCGCGAGAGTATCATGTAGAAACAATGGGCACGTTCAAAAACTGTCACGTGGTACTCATTGATGATGAACTAGCTATTTGCCAGCTTGGCGAAGCATTACTCAGTCAAATGGGATGCAATATTGTAACGTTTCAGAACACCGAAGCCTGTATTAACTACCTAAAAATTCATGAAGAGGAAGTTAACGTTGTAATTACTGATTACGCCATGCCAGAAATGAACGGCGATGCCTTTATCGCAGCACTTCGCGCAACAGGCATTTCACTTCCATGCGTAGTGTCGACAGGCTTCACTGACTTGGTGAGTAGCGATAATTGTGCGCGATGGGATTGCGCAGCAATAATTAGCAAGCCTTTTAATATACAAGAGCTTAGCACTGCTATTGCAACCGCTCAGAAAAAGAATGATATTAAAAAATCACACACTTCGTGCCGTTAAGCGAGTGCATTAATATTACGCCAAAAATGCAGCGCTGATTCGCATACAGCATCAGGCGACTCTACTTGAGGGTAATGCCCTGTATTTTGTAACCGAACGACGCTTGCATTACTAACTCTTTCTTCATAAGCGTTAGCAAGGTGGTCGCCAGAAATAGGGTCATCAATACCGTTGATCAGTAACGTTGGGCAAGGAGGGTTATTTGTCGCTGTCCCCCACCGCGCTTGGTGCGTTTTGCGCTCAGCCATATAGCGAATTAATGCCGGCAACATTGCACGACCATTATCTCTGACCATCAGTTCCCAGTATATTTGCATGTCGTTTTCACTGATAGGTTGAGTACAAATTGTTCTCATGGTTGATGCAAAGCGCTTATATGAAGTTAGTTTTGCAACTAGGCTACCAATCGGGCTCATCAACAGTTTTTGAATAAGTCGAGGCCGATGTACTCCAGGATAGAGGCCACCGTTCAGAAAAATACACGACTGAGGTGCAAACACCTCATCGCTTGCTGCCAGCAACTCTTGCCCTACCGAAACGCCATAATCGTGGCACAAGACATGTGCAGCGTTTATCCCTTTTTCAGACAACACAACGCGACACATTTCAGCTTGCTGCATGATGGTGATTGGGACATTCTGCGGCTTTGATGTAAGGCCAAAACCAATTAGGTCAAGCGTGATACAGCGGAACACTTGGGTTAAACGCGGCCAAACAAGCTGCCAATCTATACTGGCAGTAGGAAAACCATGAATAAGTAACAAAGGCGGCTTTTCGCCACCACTATCTTTTACAAAAACATCTAAATTGTTAAACGTAATGTATTCGGCGTTTTCCTGCCATTTCGTTAAATTAAGCAAAGTGATGGAAAAACCCCGATAGATAAATTAAGTCTGTAATAAAGACTACCCTATGAGGCCCTGTGAATATAGCTTTAGTTATGGTGACACGAAAGCATTGAAACCGTCACATAACGCGTGGTGCAGCCGCAGGGGCTTCTGTGATGGTGCCTCGACCCGGGGTCGCAACGCGCGGTGCAGCCGCAGGGGCACGTTAGCGTGTTCTTTTCGTTGTGGACATTTACTGTAACGGAATCAAAAAAGCCCCTGCATTTCTGCAAGGGCTTCTGTGATGGTGCCTCGACCCGGGGTCGCAACGCGCGGTGCAGCCGCAGGGGCACGTTAGCGTGTTCCTAACTCCGAGATCAAAAAAGCCCTCGCATTTCTGCAAGGGCTTCTGTGATGGTGCCTCGACCCGGGATCGAACCAGGGACACGCGGATTTTCAATGTAATACAAGGGTTTAATCAATTGTTTTAATAAGTATTTTATTTTCTTTGCAAATTCTTTGCATAAGCTGCCATTTCATGATCTACTATGAGCATGGCAAAGTTAATCGAAAGACATGACATAAACGACGAACTGTATATCTTCAAGCAGGATAACAGTGAACGTTGGTATGCGCGTTTTATACTGACAAATCATAAAAAATGGTTGTGTAAGTCAACCAAGAAGAAAGACAAGGACGAGGCCATTGCAATGGCACATCGTATCTTTCTTGACCATCAAATAAGACTTGAAAACAACAGTCTCGTACAGAGCAAACGGTTTAAAGATGTTGCTGACCGTGTCATCGAAAAGCTCGAAGAGCAGCTTGAACATGGTGGTGGGAAGCGCACTTACAAAGACTATATCCGAGCATTAGAAAACTATCACATCCCCTACTTCGCTCGCACGTTTGTCACTTCTATAGACCAAGAAGCAATAACGAAATTCGTTGAATGGCGTAAAAGGAAAATGAGTAAGCCGCCCGCTTCATCTACTCTTCAAACTCATAATTCGGCATTGAATCTTGTATTCAAGGAAGCTATCGAACAGAAATGGATGATAGCAGCTCAAGTTCCAGTGCTGTCATCAAAAGGTGAAGCCGGTACTCGCCGTGCAGCTTTCTCAGAAGAAGAATACGAAGCAGTACTTGAAGAAATCTTTGAAGGTGAACGAAACGCCCACAGTGAAAAAACCAGACAGATTCGAGAGCTACTTTATGACTACTGCGAAATAGCTGTTAATACTGGAATCAGACCCGGTACGGAGATGGAAAACATTACGTGGAAAGACATCGAGATTAAAACTCAAGGTGCCAAAGCCCAGTTCTTCATCAATGTAACCAAAGGCAAAACCACAAAGTATACAGGTACGCGAAAAGTGGTCTGTAAGCGGGATGTTATAGGCGCATTAATTAGACTTCGTGAACGTTTCCCGTTGCGCACACCAAACCAAAAAATATTCTTGCTGGCAAACGGGGAAGCTACGCCACAGCTGGGCAAAGCATTTGAGAAAGCACTACAAAGCTCTGGACTAAAAGATTCGCCCAGAGGGCCCAGAACGCTTTATTCACTGAGACATACATATATCACCTGGCAACTACTAGCCGGAACCAGCATGGACGTTATCGCGCGGCAGTGCGGTACAAGTGCAGCCATGATTGAGCAGCATTACAGCCATGTTAAACCCGAGATGTTTGCAGACGCTCTGTCTGGTGTGACATTCGATGAAGAGAAGCCAAAGCCTAAATCGAAAAAAACGTTAGCGCGACAAGAAAGGAATAAGGAGCGTGATGAGAAACAGTTCAAGGAATGGACAAAAGAGTATAAAGATAGAGGGTGTATTTGATACGATAGGTATCAATGCCTCGGGAGCTTAAGCAATACAATAACCAACAGGATGGTACTTCTGACTTATGAAAACTTTAATTATTCCGAAGGATTTAAATCCTAAAAATCAAAGCGCCGTTTTCAAAAAAGTATTAGGCAATCCTGAAGCATTCATTCGTATGAGCTCTAAGGGTCTTAAATTTAGCGGTTCGCTCGGGTTAGAGTCTCAAGTAATACAATTATTAGCCAGTTGGTTCCGTTCTAAAAATTCCAGCAAAACAATTCAAACCTATTTAGACTACGTTGAAGACCCGCAGTTAGGTGACCTATGCCAAAGTTTACTTGGAATGGCTTACCTGACTCTATGTGACAACATCCTTCTCTCAGATGGAGAGACCCTTCTCTCGAAGGGCAAAGCCTTTTCACCAGCAATTAGTTCTATTGAAAAATTGCAAAAACTTGACTTTAAAAATGCGTTCAAAGGTAGAAAGCTTTTTTTTCCTTGCTTGAAACCATCAAAAAGTAACGGATTAATAGAGCCCTTATACCAAGCGGGAGAAATATCAAAAAGGGGAGAATTCAAATATATATTTCAGGAGGCATTGGACTTTCTTCTAGGTCATGAACAAAGAAAAATAATAAAACCAGACCTGTTTATTAATCTGGCTACTTGCGTCTATGAACTTTTTAAAAATACTGATGACCACTCTTTGCGGGATGAAAAAGGTAACTTCTATTTAAATTCTGTAAGGGGTATTAATTTAAACATTTCTCTTCTTGAAAGAAATCAACTCTTGTTACTTTTGGGTGAGAAAGAAAGTTCGTATATCAATTGCTTATACAACGGCCCCCCTAAAGTTACTTTTTTAGAACTGAGCGTTGTTGATACAGGTATTGGATACGCAAAAAGTTGGGTTAGGAATACAGGCGACGCTGCTAAGTCAATATCCATTAATGAAGAAATTAATGCAGTTCTAAGTTGTTTCGAAAAGCATAATACAACCAAAAATAAAAGTTATGCTGGGTCTGGCTTAACGAATGTTATGGATAGCCTGGGTTCGTTGAATGCCGGCTTTATTCTTAAAACCGGTCACACAACAGTGTCAAGTTTCGCGAGGAATGGTGCGGTTAGTATCGATAAAAACTCAATACAAATTGAAGACTATGAGCTAGCTGGGACTTCATTCACTATTCTGGTACCACTGATATTTAAGGATGAATATTGATGCTTCATTTCGAGATGGCACAAAGAGAAAAAATTAGACTTGTTTTGTTCATCCCCCTAATTCAGGAAGAATCATCTTCTCTCTCAGATATAGTTGAGCAAACTTATGAGAATTACCATAGGCCTGATGAAGTAATTGTGGTTATCCCGTTATGTGAAAAAGACATCTTTAACGACTCTCTGAGTTCTTCTAAAGATTTAACGAATAATTTATATCGCTATGGTGAAAAAGTTAAGTTGTCTGTTGTCGCATTCGACGAACGAGGCGATCTATCTGGAGTGAGCGGAGTCGAGCTGAATAGTGATGGGCTTGGTCCACTGAGAGATGAGCTTGTAGTGCAAGGGATCAGGCATTTGGCGTCGAAAAATCAAGTGGTAGAGATGAGTCCCCCTGGCTCCTCATTTATAAAACCTTCTCAAGATCAGCGCACAGAATTTATTGCAACGAATAGACTGGCGCAAAGCTATTCCGAATGTGTATTCGTTGGCTTTTGCGTATTGACCAAAATCAAAAACATCACCCAGTACGAAAAAATATACATTGATACATCTGCGATAAATCACATTGTCCTTGCGCTAATAAATTTAATAAACCGACTAAAGGAAAACGTTAACTATCAACCAAAGTTTGAATCATTTCATTCCTATCGAGGACTAGGAAATCTTCGAATACCTCTCGGTGAAAAAGCCTTAATCCTCATATCAGCATCATCGAGCAACAATATGGCGAAAGAGATTTATCAAAAATGGAATAGGCTCCAAAACGAGGACGTTATTACACTTTTGTCATTCACTGAGTCTGAGAATGTTCTTTGCTCCCTTGAGTCTTCAATAAAAAGGAGACCGGACAATATTGAACGTTATGTTAAAAGGGTAGATGAATACTTCACCATAGAGCACTCTGAACCCAAAAGCGTGGTCATTAAGAAAATACATGGAGAGGAACTTTCTAAGTGGCCTTTCAAACAGCTGTATCAATCTCTTAGCCACGCATGTAATAGACCCAAAATAGCTGGGCATAAAGAAAAAGAATTAACTGTGGACCTGAATGAAATACCAGAGAGTCTACTCAGTAAGCTGGATGACTGGTGGAATGATATTGTCAATTGGCACATTCCAGTCACTACAAAATATATCATTACAGATAAAACAGACGCGTTTCTCAAAAAGTACATCGAATCATTGCAAACACACCTCACTGTTGAGGTTATCGACTTTGAAGATGTTATAAATCAAGAATTTCAGTCTGCAAACTCAGCTGCCGTCCTTCTCCTCCCTGTTCTGGGTTCCGGCGACAAATTTATTGCTGCCAATAGAGATCTTCGATTAGCAGGCCACGATGGACTGAGAGTATTTGTAACATTTTTCCATTTATTCAAGGGTAAATCAGCCCTTGCAACATTCGAGAAATCCCTGATTTTTGGGCCAGTATTTAAGAAGTACAAGTTCTTTTCCAAATATTCTATCAACGTTCCAGCAAGGATTGACAAGAGTAGTTGGCTGGCTGAACGTCACCTATTGCAGAAACACGAAGACCTCATAAAATCCACAGAGCTTCACGATAGATTCATGTGCTTGAATGACGTGTCAAATGGACTGGAAGGAAAGATAGGCGTTAATGGACGGTTACACTCGGAACATCTTTCCTTTACTCGTCACTTCGCATTCTGGAACTTTGAATATGAGCCCGCTTCTGTGCAACCAGAAGCAGTATATTTAACAGTTGCGTCAATACTACAAAGCGCGAGAGATAATTTTAAGCACTCACCTGAGGATAGTTTGGAGTCAACACCACACCAGCAAGCAATCCTATCGCCTGATAACTTTGTTCGGTATAACGATCCACTACTACAGTCTTGTTTATGGCGTGCTGCTAAAGGCTCAGAACTTGATTACAGCTATGATGAAACGCTATCTGATGAATTTGTTGCGATTATGGAGCGACTATCACGCGCTACTAAAGAGGAGAGAGGAGAGGCATTTCCCGATTTGTTGTTGGCAGTGATTCTGGGGCGGGTTGTGCTTTGTAATACAGCTTTGGAGAGACTTCGTACTATCATCAACGAACTCAACCCAACAAATTTAAATCAGGTTACATCAGTTATGATTCAGATTTTCAATCTCGAACTCTGATTTAATAGTACATGACGTCGGAATAAATAGAACATATATCATGCGTACAGTCTGAATGTATACGAAGGCATGTTAATGTAACTACGTAAAAGCAGATTGCATTACTAAGAATTGGAACCAATGAGCGATTTAAATTTTGGATTTACTGGAAGCTCTTCCTCATTAAAGGATTTTTCTACCAAATTAGGGCAGTGGTGGTACATATTTGCGGCAGCCGTTGGTTCAGCAATTGTTAGTGTATCAGCGTCATTCGCTGGAAGTTATAACATTTGCGACAGTTGGCAATCGACCTCTGGAGTTGCAGACTTTGCATTATTCGTACTTTTCATGCCTTGGGCTTGGCTGGTCTTGGGCTCTCTGATGATAATTTATGGAGGAAAAGGAACTTATATTGATCAAAAAAATCTCAACTTAAGAAATGAAGAGCTCAATAATGAGATAAAAAACGTTGATCAACTAAAAGAGCAAATCAACAGTGTTAGTGAGGATTCTGAACTATTACAAAATGAGCTTGCAGAATTACAGGTTAAGTTAGTAACGACTTGGTTAAAAGGAAGTGCTAGGCAACTAAACCTAGGAACCCACTGCCGTGCAACAATCTATTATTATATTAATGAGAAGTTTTACTTAATAGCAAGATACTCACAAAACCCTAAATATGCAGAAATTCACAGACTAACATTTCCAAGAAACAAAGGCGTAATAAGCCAAGCATGGGAACATGGAGTTTGTGTAGATATTGAAAATATCCCTGTTTTTGATGAGGACAAACAGGAATACATTGAGTATATGAAAGCACATTATGGTTATGAGCACGACAAAATCGAAAAGCTTACGATGAAAAGTTGTCAGTACATAGCCATCTCGGTAGTTGAAGCTGACAAGCACATAGGTGTAATTGTTTTTGAGTCTGACAAGAAATCATTATGGAAAGAACAAAAGGTAGCTCAAATCAAAAGATACTGCTCTGACTACCAAAGCTATATGGTCGACTTTATTCATGGGGCGATCAAATATGATAAAACTTTAAAAGTTACTCCAATTGCTGATCATGATGTTGACGATGAATTCGTATCTACTTTTAGGAGGAAGTCATGAATAAATTGCGCTCGATCATGGCCTACATTGCGACAAAATATCCTCACAAGAATGAATTGTCGAAGGCACGGTTGACTAAGCTGGTATATCTTTCGGATTGGTTTTCTTCGTTGCTAGATGAAAACCAAATGACGGATATTGATTGGCTGTTCAATCACTATGGTCCTTACGTTGACGATGTATATGATGTTGCAAGTACAGACAGCGAGTTTTCAATAAAACCTGAAAAAACAATATATGGCGGTGATAAATTCGTTATCGCGTTCAACGGAAACCTGAATTCTGTAGATCTCACTGACCGCGAGAAAGATATCATAGACACCATCATTGAGAAGACGAAGTCGATGTACTTCAATGAATTCATCAGTTACGTATATTCTACGTATCCAGTGTCTTCTAATGAGAGATACTCTCACATGGATTTGGTTTCTCTAGCTAAACAATACAAATCTCAAAAAAGAACGGCTAATGCGTGAGATGAGATTTTTACTTGTATTAGTTCAAGTCAACTGAGCATTAGTCAATTTGCTCATCAGTAAGTTACTGTTAATGTGTATTAACAGCAACTATTCCCAGCTGATGTCTGCCAAAATTTCGCGGTGCATGTTAGCTGAAAGCAATTATCTCTATTTACTGATTTATTCAATCAATGCCAGAATGATGAAATTGGTAACCATGACGGATTCAAATCCCCCGCAGAAATACGTGGCGGCTCTAGTCCGCCCACTGGTAGTATTATTAAGAGAGCCCTGCTACAAATAGCGGGGCTTTTATTATTTTAGCTGTTCAATATTTTTTGAGGTAATAAAAGCAACATCTTACGGCCTATTAGGCAAAAGTGCTCAACTGATGTAGCTTATGATTGGTGTAGCTATTTGCTAATGTTAAGCAACTGCAATTTTCTTTTTGATAAAAGCGGCATAGCTTGATATTGAGTTAGCTACATGTTCTGCCATCTTTACCGGAACTGCATTCCCAATCGCTAATTCCATAGCCGTTTTTCCTCCATTAAACTTAAAGCTTTCAGGAAACGTTTGTAGGTAACTACGTTCTTTTGTCGTTAATGCTCTGACTTTAGATATGTCATGAGTTTTGTCAGCAGGATGAATTGCGTAATTGTCTGGAATCGGCCTATTAATTCCTCTAATAGTTGCACTTGGCTCATTTACTGAAAATATCGCTCTTCGTTGATAGCTTCTAGGGTGCATGTAATAAAATTCAGTATCTATTTTATCTTTTAGATATTCTTTTACAGTAAGTTGACGATTAGAATGATTGCTCGTTAAAAACGTTTCTAAAAAACAATCCTCAGAATGTAAGTGACCTACCAGAAAAAAACGTTTTCTAGCTTGAGGAACACCCAAATAACTTGCATCCAAAACAAGCGTTGTAATGCCGTAGCCTCTCTCCTTAAGCATATTAACTATTTCAGGCAAAATTTTACTGCGAGTGATGTTGTAGACATTTTCCATAACAACCCATTCTGGCTTGATGCTACAAACTATTTCTGAAAACCTTCTAGTTAAATTAGCTCGCTGGCCATTTTCATTTCTTTTTCCTGCTATCGAGAAATCTTGGCAAGGAGGGCCTCCAATGATCATATTAGGCTTATATTTACCAATTACCGCCTCGGAGTCATCATCGGACAAATCTTTTAAAAATATTGGATGTTCAAAGTTATCACGGTATACGTTGACTGCATGTTCCCAACTATCAAACGCAGCTTCTACGGTAAAATTCGCATTTTGGAAACCAAGGGACATACCTCCGCAGCCCGAAAATAAATCTATCACCTTCACTTAAAGATACTCACCGTTTTTAATAAAGCTTTTTAAAGCAGAAGCAACGTATTCAGCCAGCTTAACAGGCACGGCGTTGCCAATCATCAAGTTCATATTTGTTTTAGTACCAAAGAAATTAAACTCCTCTGGAAAAGTTTGTATATAGCTTCTTTCTTTAACAGTTAGTGCTCTGACTTTATCACCAATTTCTACTAGGTCTCCAGGGTGCTTCTTGTACCCTTTAGGGATAGGTCTATCCACACCACGAATAGTTACACAAGGCTCGTATATGCTGAAAACGGCTCTTCTATTATAATTCAAAGGGATTCTGAAGTAATACTCAACACCCAAAGAGTCTCCTAAAAAGTCAAACATTGACATTGGTTTTTGAGCTAATTTCCTATTTAGACTCTCAGATAAGAAATGATCTTCTCCGCCTAGATGGCCGATTAAGAAAAAACGCTTTCTTTTCTGGGGGACTCCACATAGTGACGCATCTAATATGCTCTCTGTTAAGCCGTATCCCGCTTGTTTAAATATTTCCTTGGCTTGCTTTAATACACCGCTCTTAGTAATTCGTTCGACATTTTCCATTACAAAAAACTTTGGCTTAACCGAAGAGACAATATTACTAAAAGTTACTGTCAAGTCTGCCCTACCACCATTTTCATTTCTTTGACCTGCGCTTGAAAAATCTTGGCATGGAGGACCGCCAATTAATACGTCTGGCTTAAACGTTTTTAATTCAGCGATGACAGATTCGTCAGTCAAATCTTTAACAAAAACAGGGTGAGAAAAATTGCTCTTATAAACATCAACCGCAGGTTCCCAATGATCATAGGCTGCTTGGACAGAAAATCCGGAGTTCTGAAACCCTAACGTCATGCCACCACAACCAGAAAATAAATCTACTACTTTCATTAACGGCCTAAAAAGATTTGCATCGATAAATGTGCTTACATTCAGCTAATAACTACTGCTGAATTATAACATAAACACTAGATATAATTACAGTGGTTTATTGCTTTTTTGCCCACGAAAGATATCATGTATTACTTTACGTCCCGTTAGATATCAAGCAGGTTACTGCTGAATACTTTGAAACGGAATTTCAAAAGGATAAAAAATTGCCATTAACGTGGAATGAAATAAAAAGCAGAGCTCTATCATTTTCAATAGAATGGATTGATGAAGTGTCTGAGCAATCAGAAGCTAAAACATTTTGGGATGAATTTTTTCATATATTTGGCATTGATAGGAAACGTGTAGCTAGTTTTGAAAATCATGTAAAAAAGCACGATGGGAAGGATGGCTTTATTGATCTCTTATGGAAAGGTGTCATGCTTGTCGAGCACAAATCAAAAGGAAAAAGTTTAGAGAAAGCAAAAGAGCAAGCCTTTGATTATTTTGTCGGCTTAAAAGACAGAGATTTACCTAGATATGTAGTTGTCTCTGACTTCGCTAGGTTTAGACTGTATGACCTAGAAGAAGACACTTATAACGAATTTTCGTTAGAAAAGTTGCATGAAAATGTGTATCTGTTTGGTTTCATGGCTGGCTACACAACCAAGGCATTACGTGAACAAAAAACTGTAGATATCCATGCATCTGAAAGCATGGGAAAACTATATAAACAGTTGACAAAGATCGGATATAAAGGTCATGCATTAAGCCTCTATCTCGTTAGGTTGTTGTTTTGTATGTTTGCTGACAACACTGGGATATTTGATCGGCAGCAATTTAGAATATATTTAGAAGATCGGACAGCCGAAGATGGGTCAGATTTAAGTAGCTATTTAAATGAGTTATTTTATATATTGAACACACCTACTTCAGAGCGCCTTACCAATTTAGATGAGCAAAAGATGGCTTTTAGGCATATCAATGGAAGGCTGTTCGAGGAAAGCTTACCATTAGCGTCTTTTGATTCTGACATGAGGCAATTGTTGCTAGATTGTTCTGCATTAGATTGGTCTCAAATATCTCCCGCTATATTCGGTTCATTGTTTCAATCTGTACAAAATAGTGAGTCTAGACGCGAGCAAGGCTCTCACTACACTAGTGAGGAGAATATACTCAAATTACTTGAACCTTTATTCTTGGAGGGGTTAAAAAAAGAGTTTAAGCATTCTCGTGATGTAAAAAATAAATTATTAAACTTTTTAGATAAACTTTCGAAGCTTAAATTCTTTGACCCTGCCTGCGGTTGCGGTAATTTTTTAGTAGTGGCTTACAGAGAAATTAGAATTTTAGAAATGGAAGCCATTCAAGTTCTATCAAATAATGGCTGGCTCGAAGCAGATGTGATCACAATGTTCAAAGTTAACATTGATCAATTTTATGGTATAGAAATAGAAGAGTTTCCTACTCAAATAGCCAGAGTTGCAATGTGGCTAATTGATCACCAGATGAATTTAGTAGCTTCCGTCAAATTTGGATTTTACTTAGCTCGCATCCCGTTAAGAAATAGTTCAACGATAGTGCATGCGAATGCTTTATTGACTGACTGGGAAGATGTGATTCAATCAAGTGAGGTTTCTTATATTCTGGGTAATCCTCCATTTTCAGGGGCGAAAGAAGTAAGCAAAAACAAAAATAAAGCGAAGGATCGGGCTACTGTAGTTGGAGGTATTAAAAATTACGGTTTATTGGACTATGTTGCTGCTTGGTATGTGAAATCTGCAGAATATATTAATAAGAATAAAAGTATAGTGTGCTCATTTGTTACTACTAACTCGTTAGTACAAGGAGAGCAACCAGGTATCATCTGGGATTGGCTATTCACTCAAGGCATTCAAATTCACTTTGCCCATCGAGCATTTCCATGGAGTAACGAAGCTAAAGGAAAAGCTGGCGTACACTGTGTTATCGTAGGTTTTGGGGCTCCAACCTCATCGCCTAAATTACTATTTGATTACTCAGATACAGGTGAATTTCCAGTTAAAACCGTTGCGTCAAATATAAACCCTTATCTAATTGACTTTAAAAACTTAACACTTAAACGTCGCTCAAAACCAATATCTGATGTACCAAAATTAAAAATAGGTAATAAGCCAATTGATGATGGCAACTATATTTTCTCAGATAAAGAAAAAGCTTTGTTTATTGAAAAAGAGCCAAAATCTGAAGTTTATTTTAGACCTTATATAGGGGCTGAGGAATTTATAAATGGTGGGTGCCGATGGTTTTTGTGGTTGGGGGATTGTCCTCCTAATGAACTCAAAAAAATGCCACTTGCTAAAAAGATTGTTTCCTCTGTAAAAAAGTATCGTTCAAAAAGTAGTAGTATACCAACGCAAAAGTTAGCAAATTTTCCAACTCGCTTACATGTAGAGAATTTTCCAGAAGAAAACTACTTAGTTATACCAGAAGTATCTTCGGAAAGAAGGGAGTTTATTCCTATTGGCTTTGAAGTTCCAAACACCATGTGTAGTAATTTAGTAAAAATTATGCCCACATCGGATCTATACCATTTTGGAATCCTAACATCGACAATGCACAATGCTTGGACAAGAGCAGTTTGCGGTCGCCTAGAGAGTCGCTATAGATATTCAAGTAATATTGTTTTTAATAGTTATCCGTGGCCTGAAAATCCAAACGCACCTCAACAAGAATCAATTCGAAAAGCTGCTAAAGAAGTACTAGATATCAGGAAACTGTACGTCAAAGAAACTTTAGCCGATTTGTATGATCCTGATTCGATGCCCGTTGATTTAAAAAAAGCTCATATTAAATTAGATAAGGTCGTTGATAAGGTGTACACAACAAAGAAGTTTAATCTAGAAAAAGAAAGGGTTGAGTTCTTGTTCGAGCTATACGAGAATTTGTTGCATTAAATAAAATAGAGCCTGTAAGTGCAAGCATAAAGCTAAGTCACCATTTCAAAGATATTATCAAGTTATTCAGTGATTGAAACATGTGATGCAACGTTGATTTGTTCAGACGGATTTAACCACAAGCAGCGAATCCAAAGCGACAGCGCCTTTGGGCATTACAAATAAGTTACTTTATAACTGGAAAACCAAGTATGAAGCGGAACAATCGTGAGCCAGTTTGAATGCTAATGAGCGAGCTGAGCTATAATACTTCGCAAGGAAAATAAAGAGCTAAGGATGGAAAAAGAGCTACCAAAAAAGCCAGTCCCCTCCTGCTGAAGGAAACTAAGTAACCTTTAAAACCATTAAGCTGCTGTCATTGGCATTTCCAGTGATAAAGCTATGCCAAATGATAAAGGTAAGCCGCTCTGCGTATTATGCTTGGCTTTATCGTTCAGCCAAACTTATAACTGCAGAGCAACTACATTTATATCGAAGAGTGAGGGCTATTTTCGAGCAAAGCAGAAACAGTTGAGGTTATAGAAAGTTACGCAAACGGTTATGTAAGGACGGCTTCATACATCTAATGGTGATCTGTCTCCAGTAAAGTGTGAACAAAGTTCCTTAAGAAAAGTGCCCCGATAAAGTTACGCAGAATACATCAGAAGCTTGCCAGTAATGTAAGAAATTCGCTTCCCATATTTGATACATGTCTGTTGCTTGCTCGATAGGAAATACACCAAATAGGTTTTGAAAGACACCAGACTGAAAGTCAAAGTCGAGCTCTTTGACAAGCTCTGCATAAGGCCCTATACCGACATAGGCAAAGTCGGTGATGTAGCAGAAACACCAAGCGTTATCTAACTTCTCAAGTCTTATCTCGAGCGGATGAAAACCACCGTACTCAGCATCATATCCTGGGTCTCGAAAGTTGATGGTCACGCTATCGCCAATTAATGATTGTTTTCTTAGCAGTTCTATCAGTGCATCTGCTAATTGTTTTGATACGGGCAGCGCAAGCTCTTCGTAGCGAATACGCATATTATTTCACCTTATTAATGGGTTTGTGAGTCGCCTTATTGGCGTTTGAATTGAAATTGCTAATTTAGTGGTAAGTAAACAAGAAAGTGACGTGCTTATGTTGATTGACTTTTCCAACCCTCCGATACCCGTCGATATACGGATCACCACAGTGTTTGAATAATTACTATGCGATGTGCCTCGACATGAGCCATAGATAGTGATGACCATTTATCCACACACCAACGACACGAAGCGCGCAGACGGCTTTTGTATCCAGTTTAACTGGGAAAACATGCGCCCCTTTACATGTCGCTATTAGCTGGTTTCGTCTTTGTAAGGTCGAACATCAAAAGCTAAACGCTATATATGCTCATGTCACCGCAATATCGTTATGTTTCGATAGTCCATTTTTTAATACCCATCACTGCGTTAACAATGGACCTAAAATTGAACTTTTCACACTTTGGCACGACAAGATGTTAACTGAGCTCGATCAACCCAATATCGACCTGCATACATCGATTGGTTTGTTACCACTAGAACGTGTTGTTGATGTTATGGAGTAGGGAAACAAAAGCGTTACCGAACGGGTATACACTTTGCTCCCCAATAATAAATAGCATGGTTACTAAACGAATATCCCTACTTTGCTTTTTTTGCAATCGCTGGTTGAAGCAAAAATGCATCCAATTCGCCTTGCTGAACCGCTTTGATAACGGTACTCAACACTTCGGGGAGCTGAGCTTTGTCACCTACATCGATGGCATGCTTGCCATTGCTAAGTTCCACGGGACGGTTATGCACCTTCACTTCTAGGTAGTAGTGACCATCGCTGTCGTAATACCATGGGCGTACGTAAGTGGGTCTGCGTTCAAAGCGCACTTCGCCTGTTTCACTGTCTTTGATGCGCTTTTGTTTGAACGCCTCAAAACGTTTGTTATCAATTAGGCATTGCGCCATCTCTTTTTGTTGCTCTAGCTTTTCAATAAGCTTAACGCGTTTGCCTAGAACTGGTGGCTTTGGCTCAATTTTAGGACGAGCGATAACCTTGAGTGAACTCAATGAAGATGTTGTCATGTTGTTTACCTTTTGGATTGGTTTAAGTGGCTATAAAGCCAATGGTGGGTTTGCGTTGTTTTCGGCGATTTTCATCAACAAGCAGTGAAAGTGCTTGGGTACGAAAGTTAGCCGAAGGGTTAAAACGTTGATGCCTTACAACAATGGCAAAGTCACCGGGCGTTAAGCTGGTTAGTGTATTAAGCCAACGTTGCTCAGACTGCGTGAGACGCGTTATGCCAAGCGTTCGCTTGAATAGCATGCATGATTGCTGCGTGGTTAAGTAATCGCAGCGTAATTTAATGTCGAAGCGCCTAAGCACCGCATGGTCAAGCTTGTCAGCATAGTTAGTGGCAGCAAACACTGGCTGCGTATTGCATTCAAGCTGAGTGAGCAGTTCATTGACCAGCTGCACATCATGGTGGGCGTGCAACTGCTGCCTATTAGCCAGCAGACTATCCACTTCATCGAACAACAATATTGCCTGCTCATCGTATGCACGTTGAAACAATGCGGATATCTGTTGCTCACTCTCGCCCACATATTTACTCAAAACATCCGATGCAGATATACGAATGAGCGGTTTGTCATTTTCTTGGGCAAGTGCATGGGCATATGCAGTTTTACCTGTACCAGATGGTCCGGTGAGCAAAACACGAATAGATGCGTTGTTTTTAACCGCATATTCAATGTCGCGAATTCGCGATTTGTTACTTTTAATATTCAACAGACTTTTATCAAACGCTATTTCGCCTTGGTAGGTAGGCTTTGTAATTAGCAGGCCCGATGCATGCAATGTACTTTCAGCAACTTCGGTAATCGTTGCCTCTGCTTGTCGATGAGAATGATTTACCGTTTTAGCAACATCGCACGCATTATCAATCATGGCAGGTGTTAAGTTTTCCACGCTAGCCCATTGCTGTTTGAAGTGTTTGGATAGCCGAAGGCCTTTACTTGCTTTATCAACAATCGCTTCGAGCTGTGATTTGGGTGGTGGCGATATCTGCATTACCAACTTAAAGCGACGAACATAGCTTGGCTCTAAACATTGAATATGATTGGTTATCCATATACACGGAACATTGTTACATTCGATAAACCGCTGTAAACGTTCTTTGGTATATCGTCCATCGGCTTGCTCAAACAGGCTTTCGCACTCATCAATTAACAATATTGCATTATGATTAGTGCCCAATAAATCCTGAACGAGATGCAAATATTTAAGGCGTTCATCACTCGCATGACGATGACCAAACTCTAATAGCCCTTTTGTAGAATTAATCTGTGTAGCTCTAACATCATAAAGGGTGCGACCCAACTCCGTTGCCAAAGCTCTAGCAAATTCGGTTTTGCCTGTGCCGCTTTCGCCATACAGCATCACTGAAACACCTTTTCGATACTGTAAGGTCGCATTATGGAGATACTCCTGCACCAGCGAGTAATTGATATGCTCAAAATCAGATAGTCGAAACTGCGGCTTTTCACTGGCAGTCAACAACGGTTCAAGCAATATGGATTTATCCGTAATGTCGCCTTCTTGCAGCGGCAGTCTAATGAAATCGGGTAGCCTATTTGACGTAAAACAGTCTGGATCAGGCTGGTCGATAAAGCCTAATTCGTATAGCTGGGCAAAAAGTGCGATTAATTTAGATGCATCTATATTCAGCAATGCACACAAAGCATGCTCCATTGCGCGTTGTTCGAATCCACCGTCTGCCATGGACAGTAGTTGTTGAATACCGTTATTTTGGTCATTGAGCACCAGTAGCAACAATACATCGGCTGCAAAATCTGGCAAGGCAAACAAATGACAGAGTCTATCTATATTGTCCTGCAACCGTTTTTCACTACGGGATAACTCGTTGGATGTAGACAGTTTATTAATGGCTTGTGTTGGCGTCAGGCTCGATGGGACTGGGGTACCAAAAGCCTTTACTTTTGTAAGAACTTCACTTAAATCATCAAGCCGTTCATGTGGGATAATGTACAGTAAGCGGATGGCCATGCGTGTGCTTAAGCTCGGTAGTGCAATACTTTTGTTTGCTATTGCTCTCATGAACATTATCCCAACAAACCATAGCTTAGCGTCTTGGCTGCTTGCTGCATTGCCTTGTCGTCTCGCTTGTCGTAAATAACCGTAGTGGATATGTCAGCATGGCCTGCCATTTGGCGCACCGTGTTTAAATCGATACCTTGATCAAGTAGCTGAGTGATGTAAGTGCGCCTTAAGTCATGAGGCGTGACGGTGGGCATATTGAGCGTTTTAAACGTTCGCTTAACGAGTGAGTACACCGCTTCATTACTAAGATAATCGCCAACGTGTATGTTTCCACCGCGCCGGACTACACAAAATAACGCACCATCTGCATCACCCCGACACTCCAACCATTCATCCACAATAATCTGAACCCAGTCAGGCAAAAATACAGTACGACTTTTGTTACCTTTACCCTTCGCGATGAATAGCGATGCCTTATCCATGTCGTATTGGTTTAGGCTAATACTGACCACCTCACTACGTCGTAACCCGCAACCTAATAAAACAGCAAATACCGCAGTATTGCGCAATGCTAGTGGTGTACGAGTTTTAAATAGAAGGCGGAATAGTTTAACCACTTGGTGTTTGGATAAAGGCGTGCCTTGATGGCTGCCGTGCTTGATTTTGGGAATTGATTGTAAGTTGAAATATTGCTGTTGTGATGCAGATTGAGTAATAACGGCTGCTTTGACAATGCCTCGGATGGCCATCATTGCACGATTGATGCTGCGTGGTGCAAAGCCTTCGCTGAGAAGTTTGTTTTGAATTGAAAGAGCCTGTGCATAATCAATGCAGGCGAGTTTTACTGGCAAATCAATAAGCGGCCACCCCATGACATCAGCCATACTTTCTAACTGTGCTTGAACTGACCGCTTACTATTATGTGACAGGCGCGCCATATACAACGCATAAGGACACTGCGTATCCATATAACCTCCTTAAAAAAACCGCAAAGTGATAGTTGTTTAGGTTGCTACTTGGCAGCCTTATATACACTTTAAATGCCTTTAAAGAAGGTTTCTTCCGCTGTTTTTGACCTAGATAGTAGGTCTCACACTTTGCTCTATTTGGCTTATGGTAGGGCTATCCAGCGATTTATCATATTGATTCTATCGAAATGATGGTTGAGCCTGACATGAACTAGTTTCGTGTCGTTAGACAACAGCACTTGCTCCTTCTTATAATCAAATCCAACCTTTTTGGCATCAAGGTTACTTTCACAAATTTCAGTGCATGTTATGTAAAAGAAGCTATGCAGCTTATTAAGGATTGAGATCAAATCTTTAGTATTAATCTTCATCCTTTGCTTGTGTAGCATATTCAATAAGCTTTGTTTATCAGCCGACTCAAATGACTTGGCTGTATCAGATATAGAACGAATATGTATCACGCCGTCTTCTCCGACTCTACTCATATGAAAGCTTTCAGCCACTAAAAAAACCGGATCGCTGCATTGATCTTCAATCAAATCATAAAGCAAATATCCAACTCTAATCTCATCAGCATCCAAATTCGGATTCCACAATAGATTGTTAAAATAGAGATCAAAAGACTTTTTGGGCGCCTTGATCCTATTGATAGCAACAACAGCGTCTGGGACACAATCAATGTTCGTTCCCTGTTCAAACAGTGCCCTCTTTGAAACATCAGGAGTTAACCTGATTGGACTGCCTTCACTACCAATTTTACTCATTTCAATCCTCCGTAATTTTATAGTTTTAAAAAATAAAAAAAGACATACAAATCAAACAATTAAGAAACAAAATCAACAAAACCCGGAATTTCTATACAAAATTTCGCGAGAGACCAAGCAAAATTATTTCAACCTCATGATTTTGCTTGTTTTTTTTGAATGACAACTGATTTCAATTTCGCATCATTCTACTGAGTATGCGCCCTTGTATTCCAATTAATCTTAACGTGTCTTGTGAAATTGATTACAAGCATTTGAAGATTTATTTATTAATGGAGAATAGCAATGCGTAGAACAGCAAAATCAAAAGCCTCAGTGAAAGCAAATGATGTGGCAAAGCAAACACATACAAAAAAGCGGAAGGGTGACAGAAAGGCAACTAAGCGAAAGGATAAGGCGTCAAAGGACTGCACAATGGCAACATCCCCCGCTGCTAGACAGCTTGACTCAATAGTGCTGCCACCTAAGCTCGATACAAATGTAGTTGACGAAGCATATGTCAAAGTTTTAGAAGAGTTTGACGGTTTAAGTAAGAACAAACACAAGTTAAGCAATGATGATATTCAATCACTGTCCAAGCTTCTTTCGGCTGGAGATTTGTACAAAATTTGTCTTCTGAAGATTCTGATTAGCAATAAGGTAGCAAATTCGTACGGAATGAGTGAATCACAATTTTTCAAGAAAATGTTTGATATAGATAAGTCGGTGCTTTCAAGGATCAAGAACTGTATCCGAGTCTTAATTGAACTATATGGAGATGACTATTCAAAGTATCCCATAGTCTCCAGGGATACACTTCTAACGCTCTACAAAATAATGAAACTTTCAAGAAAGGCTGATTATCACGTCGATCTCAAGGAGGTCTGGGACGAAGCTATTTCAATAAGTAAAGCTGATGATCGGAAGAAGGTCTTCTCTAGGGATGTTAAAGAAGCGGCCCTTGATATCTTACCTTCAGAAATCTTCGACCAAATTGACATGACAAAAATTCAGACTGAAAAAAATGACGAAGAAGACGAAGAAACCCCATTAGTAACGATAAATTTAGAGCTGGATATAAATCATTTCAGCTTTGAAGATGCTAAAGAACAGGTAAGGAATTGTAATAGCATGCGGTCTATGAGTAACACTCTGAAGGATGTTGTCCAAGCATTAGACAACTATGGTGCTAAGCTAGACGACGCTAACCCATTGAATCCATACGATAAGCTGATAACAGAGCAAGAAGAAGAGTTTGAGGAGCTATTCAAAAAGCACAAACGTGAGTTGGATGAACTGGAAATAGACATAGTTGCTTATTTAGAAGGTTTAGAAAAACTGCACAGCTTAATTGCAAAAAAGGTGAAATCGTCAAAAGAGCAGTTTCTGAAGCCATAGGTTCACGTTGTGAACGGCAATGGAAAGTTGCTGATCAGCAACTTTCCGCCATTAACATGTATTCGATGGCATTGCTATCCAACTGACGTGTAGCGCCATCAACCCAATGTACGGGTCCATGTGTAATCGCGATTTTGACGTAAATTGCTATAACGTATGTATAACGCTATTAAGTGTAATAGTGGTTATAAGCGGTATTTGAATAAAAGGATGTAAGATTTAAGCATGTCTGACGCAAATTTGAGTTTTGAAGATATTCATTGGAGTAACAAATTTGCAGCTCACAAGCATACGGCTAGCTTCAAAAAACACAATAAAGCAATACGATCAATGATACAGGCACGTGGTTTTTCTTACGGTTCTGACGCTGAAAAGCTTCTCAGTGTTGTTCAAGACAAGCAAGTGTGTGCGGAGCAGGCTCGCTTATTAGAACGATACCTACGCAATCCAAAACAATATCTCACGTTAGATATAGACCATATTTCAATTTTTACTGATTGCTCAAAAAATTCGGTAGTTAAAAAGCTTCTCGATGATGACGCTATATGTAATCCAAAGACAAAAGCACGAGCGGCGGTACTCAAAGTTAAAGAAGAACCTAACGTCGGGAAAGTACATAAGAAGCGATACTATGACGGAAAAATAGGTGTAAAATACACACACCGATTCTCATTGACGCTATTCGATAATACTTACAAGCGCATTCAGCTTTACTTAGCAGACGGAACAGCTAGCAAGTCTCATCAGAAAGCTTTGCGGTTAGATATTATTCCCAGCAGGTTTAGTGACTTCGAACTACAGATATTCTTCCAACACTTGAGCTCAATCATTGGAAACACTCAATACAAGCAAATCATAAAACAGGCTGAGTGTCAGCGACTGGATATCGGTTTTAATATGCTTGGGGTTAGTCAGTTATTTTTATTTGTAGATCATGCTGAGAACCAGAATATTAATGCTGGAGCATGCTTTCCTAATGGAGATTCTTTTGCAGAAACAACCTATATCGGCGATAGGAAGCAAGCGAATCATTATATTGTTTACGATAAAGTGCTTAAGGAACTCAAAAAGCATGCAGAGCGTTATGGGTGGACTCGCAAACGCAGCAGTAACCTACTAAAAAAGTGTATTGTCACTAGTAGGATTGAGCGCCGCCATTTCTTCGGTGGAAAACCATTAAAACTGTCTAATCTGCATGATGCTAATGTTGATTTTGAAGGACTCTCATTCTTCAATCCCAAACTCTTAGCTAAGCTTGAAAAGCCTAAACTAGTAAGACTACTCAAAAACAAAAGTCGTCGGGAGAAAGGCAACGAAACTGAAAAATTCAATGCTTGGCGCGCACTGAGGCGAATCTACATCGCGCAAAAGCTACCGTCATTTACGCTGGATACTGACTGGTACTCAAACGAAAAAGCTCAGCTAATCGATAACTTCCTAGCGACAATAACGCTTTCTGAAAATAGTCGAGTACCTGACTCTAATACCTTAGAGCAATACCGATACTGGTGGCAACGTTCAGAAACCAACAAGCTGTTCTCTTTCGATGTGAGACCAGTAAGAACATTTGACCCAGACAAACCAGACAAACCAGACAGAGCGTGGAAAAGAGCTGTTAAATCGTCAGCTCCACTTACCGTTGTGTATGGCGGTGCGGGAACAGGTAAAACTAGGCTCATCGCAGAACGCGCTCAATACCTTGCTGATAATGGAGTAAAAGACAACGAAATAACGTGCTTATCGTTCACCAATGCGGCTGCTGACGAGCTTAATCAAAGGTTCAAGACAGGTTTTACTGTCAGACCTAATGTTTCTACATTCACTGCGTGGTGCGGTAGACAGTTGAAGAGCCTTTTCCCGGAATATAACGGTTACAGGTACATTGCTGACACTGACGATGAAAGCGGCAGAATTGAAGCACTAAACAAGATAATTAAAGATCTCGATGCTTTTATTTCGGCCTCGGATGTCAGCGATGTTCTGTCTCTTGCCAAAAACGACTGCAAATCAATATCAAAATGTGCGGTGCCGGTGGTGGGAAAAAGCAAGGTTAACGCATGCCTTGAGGTCATTAAGTACTATGAGAAATATAAAAAGGTGAATAGTCTCTGGGATTTCGAGGATGTCGTTAGAGAGCTAGAAAGAAGGATAAAAGACAAGACCACAGCCAAGAAGCTCGGCAGAAAGCACAAACACCTGCTACTTGATGAAATGCAAGACACCAACCGCGCACAAATCAAACAGCTTGGCAAGCTACTTGAATCTGGGATAGAGCTCTCTTTTGTGGGAGACATATCTCAGTCTATCTATGGTTTCAGAGGAAGCAAGCCGGAATTGCTAACCAAGTTTGCGAAAGACAAAGATGCAAATGTGCGCCACCTCACTCGACAATATCGAGCATCGAAACAACTATTGATGCTGACTAATTTTGTTCGTCAGTTTACGGGAACTGAAAGCAGTGGCTTGCGTGTCCAGGCTAACTCTGATGGTACACCACCAAGCATCTGCCATGTAGATAGGTTAGACAAGGTACTGAAGCCGATAAATGCTTTTCTCAAAATGCATCACAATACCGATACGCTAGTTCTTGTCAGAACAAATTCGATGGTTAAAACACTTAGAACAAAGTTGAAAGGGCTTCTTGAGCCTGAGCAGGTGATAACAATGCATAAGGCTAAAGGTCTAGAGTGTCAGAACTGTATTGTGATTGACCCTCGCTTCAGTGGCAAAGTGATGGATACCAAAGAAGAGTTTAACCGACTAATCTATACAGCTGTGACAAGACCCAAAGATAATTTAATGCTTATCAACTCGCTTTCTAACACCCACTATTACAAAGATGGTAATGATCACGAAGATAATAACATTCTTGACGTAATAGCCAGTCAAAACGAAATTATCAGACCTATGGACTAGATTTAATTTTGCAAAGATTCTGGGTTGAAGCTTCAGACTTTATATTACACCAAGAGGAATGGTGCCCAGAGGTGGGACGAACCACCGACAAGCGGATTTTGAACCCACTGCGTTTACCCATGAGCAAACAGTAAGAACAAAAAAAGCCCCCGCATTTCTGCAAGGGCTTTAATGATGGTGCCTCGACCCGGGATCGAACCAGGGACACGCGGATTTTCAATCCGCTGCTCTACCAACTGAGCTATCGAGGCACATAAACTGTGCTATGTAAGCTTTAATTTTTCTTTGCAAAACTTTGCAAGCAAAACCTAAGTGCTTACTAACTTCAAAACTATTGCTCTGAAAGCTTTTCTGGTAAATCTGATTGGAAGTGCTTGCACTTTTCAATCCGCTGCTCTACCAACTGAGCTATCGAGGCAAAACTGGGTAGCGATACAAGCGTTAGTGCCTGTGCTGCTGTGGGTGCGTATTAAACGGATTTAGTGCTAACAAGTCAACCATTTTTGTAGGTTTTTTTTCGCTTTTGCGATCGTTTGCACATTGTTTATGCAAAAACGCCCTTTTTGGCTATTTTTCAGGCGGAACATACCCGTCTATTGTCGGTTCTACGCCATCAAATAAATAAGCTGACATTTTTTCTTCTAAAAATGCACGAGCAGTAGGGTCCATCATATTCAGTTTATGTTCGTTGATCAGCATTGTCTGCTTTTTTTGCCATTCACCCCATGCTTCTTTAGAAATATTATCAAAAATTCGTTTCCCTAATTCACCAGGGTACAGTTGAAAGTCTAAGCCTTCCGCCTCTTTATCTAATCGTTTGCAATGCACTTGTCTGCTCATTGTGAATCCTTATTTTGCTCTTTTGCTTTTCGCGCGTTACCAATCTTGCGTTAACTGCTTAATAATTTTTTTAGTGGGGGCGGCTAGTCCAACTTCTATCGTATCGTCAATAAAAAACCATTGGCCGGCTCGCTCAGCCACACGCATGTCTGACATAGAGTCTACCATGGCAAGCATAGGGGTAATATCTAAATGAAAATGACTAAAGGTATGCCTGAATGTTTCACGCTGCTCAAAAGCGCGTACTGCGATGCCTCGCTTTGCTAATTCAGTTTTTGCATGCTCACTATCTGTTGCTTCGATAAATCCATAAAGCCCACCCCACAGGCCGCTCTGTGGCCGCTGCTCCAGATACGCTTGTTGTTGAAACAGAGGAACGACTAATAACGTTTGTTTCTCTGGCAACACTTTCTTCGGCTTCTTACCCGGATAATCGGTTTGCGTACCCTGTGCATAAGCAATGCAACCGTCTTGCAATGGACAATTGTCACACTTAGGCTTTGAACGTGTGCATACCATTGCACCTAAATCCATCATTACTTGCGTATAATTCGCACAACGAGACTCAGGGGTAAGCTTTTCGGCCACTTCCCATAACGCGTTTTCTACCGGCTTTTGTCCAGGCCATCCCTCTATCGCGTAGTAACGCGCCAGCACCCGTTTAACGTTGCCGTCTAGTATTGGGTGACGTTGGTTCTTTGAAAGTGATAGCACAGCACCAGCGGTAGAGCGCCCAATACCGGGTAACGCAATAACATCATCAATATTTTCGGGAAACTCTCCATTGTATTGCGTAGCAATTATTTTTGCCGCCTTGTGCAAATTGCGTGCTCGCGCGTAGTAACCAAGCCCGGTCCAATGATGCAATACTTCGTCTTGCTGAGCGTTTGCTAGTGTGCACACATCAGGAAAAGACTGCATGAAACGTTCAAAATAAGGGATAACCGTTGTGACCTGTGTTTGCTGCAACATAATTTCCGACACCCATACTTTATATGGCGTGACGTCTTGCTGCCATGGTAGGTGTTTTCTGCCGTTTTCATCGAACCACGTCAGCACGCGCTCAGCAAACGATGTATTAATTTGTTTTTGTTTCATGAAGCTACAACTTTTAAAGTGAAAACTCGGCAATAGTATAAAAGCCGTTAGTTGGGGTGCATGCCAATATGGTAGCATGCACGGTATTATCTGTTATGTTTTGGAGCGTATTGTGACGCAATCGGCACCGGTTTTATTTTTACCTGGCACGTTATGCGACGAGCGCATTTGGTTACCTACGTGGCAAAAAATGTCACTCAATCAACGCCGCTATGTGCCCCTGCAATGGGCCACGTCTAAAGACGATATGCTGTCACTTACCGGTGACAGAGTGCTAGATGACGAAAAAGTGCACCTTGTCGGTTACTCTATGGGCGGTTTCATTGCCGCATTATGGGCAATAAAAAACCCCCAACACGTCGCGTCGCTCACGCTAATTGGTTATGACGCAAGCGGTTTATCTAACGACGAGCTGGCAAGACGAAAGCAACTCGTTAACTTACTTGAAAAAGGGCAATTTCTTCCCGACAACCCGGCCTATATTGAACGATTTGTTCATCCTTCAAGGCTAAACGATGCCACCGTTACTGATGTAGTGAAAGAGATGGCTACCGACTTGGGCAAAAGCACCCTGCTTGCGCATACTAAATCTACAACACCAAGAGAAAGTACGTTAAAGGCGCTGTCAAAGATTACTGTACCAATAAACATTATAGCGGCAGGTGATGATGCCGTTGCGCCTCATAGCGCGCTGGCAAAAATGCATCGTGCATTGCCCTCATCGACGCTTTATAAATTTGAAAACACTGCACATATGCTGCCGCTGGAACAACCAGAAAAGCTTGCTACACTGCTACAGAAGTGTGTTGGCGCTTAAAAAAACAGCTATTTTTTCAATATAGCATTGCATAAGAGGCTGCTAAGTGGATAATGCGCCAGCAGAAAAATTGTGTAAAAGGTTATTGCAAAATGAAGCAATTCAAAAGTCAGGCGGAAGCTGAAGCCGCAGGCATTTATGTTAGTAAAGTAAAAAGCTACGTGAAACGCGAAGGGCGGCTTACAAGAGCGCAAGAACGAGCTCTTGCTGACTACTGGCCAACGAAGGGTATCGATTATCAAGCATCGTTGCTGTCTTTTGAAACTGTGTTCAGTCGCAATGCGCCTGTCGTCGTCGAAATCGGCTTTGGCATGGGTAAATCACTAGTAGAAATGGCAGCCGCAGCGCCAGATAAAAACTTTATCGGTATTGAAGTGCATCGCCCTGGTGTGGGTGCATGCTTAGCTGATGCCGCTGAAAAAGGCGTTGAAAACCTTCGAGTAATGGAACACGATGCTGTTGAGGTACTCAAAAATATGATCCCCGAAGGCAGCTTATCTCGTTTACAGTTGTTTTTTCCTGATCCGTGGCATAAGAAGCGCCACCATAAACGCCGTATTGTTCAACCTGAATTTGTTGAGGTTATTCGCTCTCGTTTAGCCATTGGTGGCTGCTTTCACATGGCGACCGATTGGGAACCGTATGCCCAGCACATGGCCGACGTTATGAATAACGCACGCGGCTACGCAAATACCGCAGAAGAAGGCGATTACGTGCCACGCCCTGACTACCGCCCAATTACTAAATTTGAAACGCGGGGTCAGAAATTAGGACATGGCGTTTGGGATCTCATTTTCGAGCGCACTGAATAATGATACTTACCCCTCAAAGCCAACTTTTAGAACGTAACATTCAGCTTTTTGATGAAGGCAAGTGGTTATTCATTAACCCGTCAGATGCTTACTTCTTCGATTCACTTAAGCAAAAGAACATTGATATTATGCATCAATATTACGATGTATTTAGTGAATGTGTTCGAGTAATGCCATGTGCCGAATTTGATAGCAGAGACATCACAAAAGACGGCTTTAATATTACGCAGAAAGTAGGTCTTCATACCCATACTTTTACCCCATTTATCGCTACCGAAGCCGATTATACAGATGTGATGATTTACTTGCCTAAATCCAAAACGCATTTTCAAATGCTGTTGAGAATGGCTGCAGGCATAGTGCAAAAAGGGGCAAGACTTCATGTTGTTGGTGAAAACAAGGGCGGCATAAAGAGTGCAGCTAAATTAATGCAGCAGTATGGCGCGACACAGAAGATAGATTCAGCACGTCATTGCAGCATAATCACAACCATTGTTGAACAGGCGCATTTACCATTTGAAGCCGACGCGTGGTTTGAATCGGACGACTATACGCTAGGTGAACAAACGTGGACAGTATGTTCGATGCCAGGCGTATTCAGTCACGGCGCGCTAGATAAAGGCACCGCGCTTTTGCTCGAAAAGTTACAATCTGGATTAAGCGGCTCTGTTATGGATTTTGCTTGTGGGGCTGGGGTAATTGCCAGTTTTTTATTACAGCAAAATCCACACGTAAAGATGATTTTGACCGACGTGAGTGCGTTGGCCGTTTATTGCAGTGCCATGACACTTGCGGCGAATCATCAGCAAGCCAAACTTATCGCGGCGAATGGTTTACACGGTGTCGAAGAGCGCGTTAATTACATAGTCACGAACCCTCCCTTTCATACTGGCATAAAAACAGATTACACCATTACAAAACGCTTTATTGAAGATGCTCGTAGATTGCTAAACAACAATGGGCACCTGCAAATGGTAGCAAATCGTTTTCTGCCGTATCCAGGGTTACTTGGTGAGCACTTTCCTCGCGTTTTTACTACAGCACAAACAACACAATTTTCTGTATATCACGCTGCTTTACAATAGCATCTCACCACTTCTGTGTGCTAACGTAAGATATCTACATAAGTGAAATGACAGGCTTAGTTCCTTCTAGCCTGTCTTTTAGCATTTAATTTGCGCTGTCGCGTATTACGGTAATTATTATCTTTATAGGGTTTCGCTGTGGACATTGTATTTGCCATTTCAGAAGTAGAAGAGCTAGTAAAGACCGGTGGGTTAGCAGATGTAGGTAAAGCCTTGCCGCTGGCGCTTCACGATATGGGAGAAAACATCTCTATTGTGATGCCTTATTATCGCGCGATTGCCGGTGCTCACGATGCGCCAATAATCGCCGATGCACAGACCTTATTTACCGATTCAAAAGTGTACACGTTTTGTATTCGTCACATGGTATTTAACGGCGTAAATCTTTATTTAGTCGACTACCCTGAATACTTCGACAGAGACGGGCTTTATACCAGTACCTATGAAGCGTTTAGTGATAATAGTGAACGCTTTAGTTTCTTTTGCGGTGCCGTATTGCATACGCTGAGCGCACTCTCTCTGCCTGCAGATATTATTCATTGTCACGACTGGCATACCGCCATGCTGCCATTTTTGATGGCACATGATCAATCAGGGCATTTTGCCCACACCAAAACCGTTTTCACTATTCATAATGCGGCATTTCAAGGTGTACATGCGCTAGACAGCATTCCGTTCTTGCGTCATCACCCTGGTATTCTCACACAGGTTCACGGTGGCTATATCAATATGCTACAAACGGGTATTGAGTTTGCCTCTAAAATTACAACGGTTAGTCCCAATTATGCGAGCGAGTTGTTGACCGACTTAGGTAGTCATGGTCTGCATGAACGACTTGTGAAACGCGGGGCCGATTTGTCGGGGATATTGAATGGCTGCGACTATAAACAGTGGGACCCTGCCACGGATAAATATTTACCTGCAAATTACGACGTTGATACGTTGCACAATAAAAACGTATGTAAGCTAGCTTTGCAAAAAACAGCACGTCTTCCCGAAGATGAACGCATCCCGGTGATAGGTATGGTGTGTAGGCTAACGGAACAAAAAGGATTCGGTTACATACTACCCATACTTGATGAGCTCATGGCTCACAATCTTCAAATTGTCATTGTGGGTACTGGCGACCCTCATGTATGCATGGATTTGGATGAGTTTGCCCAACAACATCCCACACAATTTGCATTTATAAACGGCTTTAGCACCGAGCACGCGCATCATGTCGAAGCGGGCGCTGATTTTTTCTTGATGCCCTCACAATTTGAGCCCTGCGGATTAAACCAGATGTATAGCTTAGCGTATGGCACCGTACCCATTGTACGAGCAGTGGGCGGACTAAAGGATACCGTCTTCGATATTACCCATACCTCAGAGGCAACTGGGTTTAGCTTCAACGAGCCCACGCCAGAGGCATTACTAAGCTGTATAAGGCGTGCATTATTGTTTTACTACGAACACCCCGCTAAATTCAGAGAAATGCAACAACGTGGTATGCGCACACGTTTTACTTGGCAGCACGCCGCAAAAAAATATGTTGCCCTATACCGCGCCATGTTTACGTAGTGCAGCGCAAACATATAAGCTACGTGGCGCTTTTCTTTTGACCAAATTTGCGCCACTATAACAATGCATTAATTAACGATAATAAAAAAATAACATGACAGATCGGGCACCGAAGCTCTCCATTAAAAGCCTATTTCTATGGGCGGTGATGACAATCACAACATTTGTACTGGTTGTGTCGTCTGGTTTGTCTGTCTATACGCAAATCAAAACGTATCGCCATGAAATAGAATCCACCATCATCACGCTCTCCAATCTTATTGGCCGCAGTGCAAGTATGCCGTTGATTAAAGACGATCCAGGGTTTATTGAAGATAGGTTGATAGCCCTTACCTCTGCACCACAAGTGCTTAATGTTCACATTTATCAACGTATTCCAGCTTCAGCGCAAAATGTGTCTCCCGTTGAAAGCTTTGCCTCTTACAATAAAGAAGGGCAGCTGCTTATTGGCAGTAAAGAACGCCAACTAACGGCGCTAGACAGCCGACCCGCGTTTGCAGAAGATAACAGCTATATTGAAGTATCTAATCGTATCTATGACGATGAAACCGGCTTACATTTAGGGTGGATATACTTACGCGTTTCAGCCGATAACTTTAATTCGATAGTAAGAGATGCCATTTTGCTTAATTTAGGCGTTATGGCCATTCTTTTGATAATGAGCTTGTATGCCGCTTTACGCTTTCAGCGTATTATTAATACCCCTATTGAGACCCTTACGGCATTTTTACAACGTACCTCTCGTCAACGCGACTACGCCTCGCGTGCAAAACCGACGAACCTGAAAGAGGTAGACGCGCTTTCAGACGCAGTAAATATCATGCTGTCACGTGTGCAAGAGTACATGCAAAAGCAAAAACAAGCTGAAGACCAACATCGAAAGCTTAATGCAAGTCTCGAAGAAATGGTGAGTCAGCGCACTATTGCGTTGAAGGACGCTAACCAAGAACTCATTCAGACACTTGAAAAACTACACCAGTTCCAGCGTCAAATTGTGCAAAACGAAAAGATGGCGTCACTCGGTGATATGGTTGCAGGTGTTGCTCATGAAGTTAATACACCTATTGGATTAGGGGTTACCGCATCAACAATGATGCTAGATCGTTTAGCCGTCATCAAAAAAGACTTTGAAAATAAAACGCTGAAAGCCAGTGCTATGCAGCGCTTTATGGATGAAAGTAATGAAAATTTAAACATTATTTATCGCAATTTGAATCGCGCGGCAGAGCTTATTTCAAGTTTTAAGCAGGTTGCTGTCGATCAATCAAGTGAAACAAGCAGAACTTTTTGCTTTGCACAGCTAGTTAATGAGATACTACTGTCTTTACAGCCCCGTTTAAAAAAATTAAAACACAAAATCAACCTTGAGTGCGATCCTACCCTAAGCGTTGAGACGAAGGCTGGTCCAATAAACCAAATTTTGATCAACCTCATTATGAACTCAGTAATCCATGGGTTTGAGGACATCGAAGAAGGCCAAATTGATATTTGTGCCGAACTAGTTACCACGAACAAATTGAAGCTTGTCTATCGGGATAACGGAAAAGGTATTCCTCAAGACATAAGAAAGCGTATTTTTGACCCCTTTGTTACCACCAAGCGTGGACAAGGCGGTTCAGGACTAGGTATGCACTTGGTATACAACTTGGTGACACAAGCGCTAAACGGCTCAATCTCTATCACCAGTGAAGAGGGAGATGGCGTTGAATTTGTTATTGTGTTTCCTGTATCCGATGCAAAAACCGATTAAAAATTTGTTTATCCAATGAACGTTACTTGATTTGTATTGACTAAACCCCATTACGTAAGCTGTTAAAATATTCAGTCGTTACTTGCAAATAAGTTTATGAATATTAATATTAAATCAGTGATTGCTTAAACCGATTGTATAAAGAGTATAGAACGCCATGCAGACGCCAAATGTGTTAATTGTAGAAGACGAAGTGGTAACACGTACCACACTTAAAAGCTTATTTGAGGCAGAGGGATACAACGTATTCGAAGCTGAGAATGGCGACCAAATGCATGACTTCTTTGAAAATCACGCAATTAACCTAGTCATTATGGATATTAACTTGCCAGGTAAGAATGGCCTTATATTGGCACGTGAAGTTCGTGACCGCAAAAACGTAGGGTTAATCTTCTTAACGGGTCGAGACAACGACGTAGATCGTATTCTTGGCCTTGAGATTGGTGCTGACGATTACCTTACCAAGCCATTTAATCCAAGAGAATTAACCATTCGTGCGCGTAACCTGTTGTCACGTACAACCAATGCGAATGAAGACGACGATTTACCAAGCCGTGTTAACTTTAACGGTTGGATATTAGACGGCGACAGCCGGTCGTTAATTTCTCCTACAGGAAAAGAATTCCGCCTTCCTCGCAGCGAATTTAGGGCACTTCATTTATTCCTAAGCAACCCTGGTAAAATTCTTACCCGTGAGCAGCTTATTATGGAAATGACAGGCCGCGAGTTGCGCCCGAATGACAGAACAGTAGACGTTACTATCCGTCGTATTCGTAAACACTTCGAATCGGTTCCTTCCGAAGAAGAGCTCATTGTGACTATTCATGGTGAAGGTTATCGCTTCTGCGGTTCGGTTGACAGCTAATAACAGCGTCAACGACTTCGATAAAATAGATAATACAAAAAAGGCCTGCATATGCAGGCCTTTTTTATACGTTGTATATAGCCTTAACCTGCATGAAAACGTAGTGAGTACGAATAGTTTTTTTCTTCAAGCAAGAACGCTTTGTGCGTACTAGGGCTCCACGAATCATCGCCACCTACTCCCATGTGCGCGTGATCGATATAAACAAACAGCTTTTCTTGAGATACCAAATCACACGTATGCTTTGCCTCATCAAGCTGTTGTTGTGAATACTGGCTGACAGCAAAGTGAAAGTCTCCCGATACGTTCAGGCTACCCAGTTCAAGGTGCTCACAGTGCGTACGTAGCCCGTTGTCAGTGGGGAAAATATATGGCGTATGCATCGACGCTACCGATGTCTTGTAGGCCCCAAAGCGAGCCGCTGCTTTTCGATCAGGGTAGTTTTCAAATGGCCCCAATCCACGCCATGATACCGAGGCACCTTGACTATTAGGCAGTGCCATACCTAATCCTATTCTTGGTAGAGGTGGTAATGCGTCGTTTAGCGTAACGTTTACGTCTATGTGTAATTCCCCATCGTTTGCTATGGCGTATATCCACGTCGTTACCGCTTGAATACAATCGTTAAAATGGTATTCAAAAAACATTGTTATTCGAACATCACTCTCGCTTTTGCTTGTCGTTACTCCTTTACACACTCTCTCCCATCGGTCGATACCTGCTTTTCTCCAACGAGACTCCCATGCGTTAGGGTCTGGATTATCTACCTCGCTCACGCCGATATCATTATCTAATGGCGCCCTAAAAAAGTTATCCTCAAGCGGGCCAGCCAGTAACGAAACATTATTTTTTGTCCATTGAGTAAGTAAACCTGAATGCCTATCAAAATTAAACGTGCTGGTCTCGGTGAGCACGTCTATCGTATGTGCGTTTCCATTCAGTGTGATAGTGTCGTTAAACTGGGCAACCGTTGCCGGTAAAAGGCCCGCTTTGTTAACAAGACTAAACTGTTCCGTGTCGGTTATATGGCCTGCCTCTGCCCACGCGCAGTGCTCAGAAAGCGCAACGTCTATATTTAAATGATAGGTCTTGCCCGCAACAAAAGTGACGTCAGGCGTAATATTAACTTTCGTTGATGTTTGCGGCTTTACACATAGCACTGTATCGCCTTTAGCAATAACTACTCCGTCTTCAAGCACTTGCCAACGTAGCGTTTCATTCTCTGTTGTTCTAAATAGAAAATCGCTAGCAACATTAACCACATACGCATTGGCTTCCTCGGTTAACGAAAACTGAAGATGCTGCTGACAATACTTGGCTTCATATAGTGCGGGATGTGGCGTTCTGTCTGGAAACAATAAGCCGTTAATACAAAACTGACGATCATTATCAATGTCACCAAAATCGCCGCCATAAGCCCAATAAGCTTCTCCGCTAGCGGTATGTTTTACCAAGCCTTGGTCAACCCAATCCCAAATGAACCCGCCTTGTAAGCGTGGGTAAGTTTTAAAGGCTTTCCAATAATCTTCAAAGCTTCCAAGACTATTGCCCATGGCATGGGCATATTCACAAAGAATAACCGGTCGGTTTTCGCCAGGTAATGATAGCCACTTTTTAATGGCCCACTTAGGGACGGCTTCATCTTCCACGTCGCTATCAACGCGTGCATACATTGGCGCCAAAATATCGGTGGCAGTCGTGTTTGCGCCACCACCTTCGTATTGAACAGGGCGTGATGGATCGAATGACTTCGACCAACCATACATAGCGTCATGAGTAGGGCCATGACCGCACTCATTACCTAACGACCAAATAATGATACAGGCGTGATTTTTGTCTCGCTCAACCATTTGAGTGAAACGGGACATATAAGCCCCCGACCATAGGGGGTCTCGTGACAAACGGCCCATTGGAAACATGCCGTGAGTTTCTATATTGGCTTCATCAACAACGTATAAGCCGTATTCATCGCAAAGCTCATACCAACGAGGGTGATTGGGATAATGTGCCGTTCTCACCGCGTTGAAGTTGTTTTGCTTCAAGAGCTTTATATCTTCAAGCATATCTGCCTCAGAGACCGCGTGACCTTTACTTTCGTGGTGTTCGTGACGATTTACACCGCGTATAAGCAGCGGCGCGCCATTTACGCATAGCTGTCCATTTAGCATCTCTACGACGCGAAAGCCAATGTTATAGGCTTCGGCAACAACAATACCGTCATTCTCATCAAATAGCGTTACCACTAAGCGATACAGGTAAGGGGTTTCTGCTGTCCACTTTTTAGGTGCTTCAACATGTAACGACTGAAATATGACATCGTCCCACCCGCCTTTTTCATCAATGCGGCGATTGTTGGTATGCGCTATATTTTGGTCTGTCACCGACCTAGTGCCGTCGAACAACTGTATGCCAACCTTATAGGTGGACGGCGCATTAATGGCAGTACGAACCGCAATAGTTCCGTCGCGATAGCATGCATCTAATGACGGTGTCGCAAACACATCTTGAATGTGTGCATTAGGCTTTTCGATAAGATACACATCACGGAAGATCCCGCTTAGCCACCACATATCCTGATCTTCCAGATAGCTGCCATCACTCCAACGAATAACCATCACCGTCAATAGGTTCTCACCTGCTTTCAGGTAGGGAGAAAGGGCGAACTCGGCTGGTAATCTACTGTCTTGTGAATAGCCCACATATTGCTGATTACACCACAGGTGAAATGCACTGTTTACCCCTTCAAATACAATATGGTTCGCTTTCGATAACGACGATGCATCAACGTTGAATGCTTTACGATAGCAGGCAGTTGGATTGTCTGAAGGGACATGCGGGGGCGTCACTGGAAACGGATATTTAACGTTGCAATAGATGGGCTTGTCTTCGCCTTCCATTTGCCAATTGGAGGGCACTGGCATCATACGCCATTGCTGTTTTTCCGAATCTGACAGTGTACTTTTTAAAACAGCATCAGAAACCCCTTCAGGCCTTTCAAATAACTTGAATTCCCACTGACCGTTTAATAACGTTCGTTGGCTGTTTTGATGCAGTAGCGCATCGGTTTCGTTCAAAAAACCATGTAAAGGGCTGTGACCATTTATGCGATTACGCTGAAACACGACGGGGTTTTGCCAATCTTGCTGAGCGATTACCTGTGCGACACTTGTCATTTTTACGCCTTTTCTATGCGACTTTCAATTGCTATGAAATATAGCTAAAAGTGACGCAATCGATTATGCTTGTTTCTCTCTTTCATTTATCCAAAACTATCATTCACCATGAAATTTGCGTTCCGTGATATTGTCAATATCGGCCCTCAATGTATTGAGCGTTTCATCGATAGCAGCAACGCGCCGGAAATAAGAGCACTAGAGATAGAGCTTGCGGGTTGTTCAAACTTAGCAGGTAACTATGTAGTTGGAAGGGTTAACCCACCCAATCACACGTTATTTTTTTCCTTAAGTGGACAGGGTAAATTCAATACGCCATCTGGGCTGTATACCCTTCCTACTGGTGGGCTAATTATTTTACCTGCACATCAAAGTTTCGAGGTCACAATAGACAGTGAGAAATGGGATATCATTTGGCTAAACTTATCAAATTCAGCGATGTGGTCGCACCTCAAGAGCAATGAGACCACCTGTATGGAAGACGTTGAACTTGCTGGGTTACATCATGCAATGGAATTACTTTATTCAGAAACGAATGCGCAACATAGACAAGCGATGATCCCCATTATTAAACACTATTTACACCATATTGTGACCCCTGAACCTCCTAGTCATGTGTCACGACTTTCTACGCTTTTTTCTAACGTTGAAAAACAGTTACAATTTGGATGGTCAGTGGATGCGCTTAGTGAGAGAGTGCATTATTCGCCGCCTCATCTACACAGATTGTGTTTAGCCGAATATGGGCGTAGCCCAATGCAATACGTTATACATCTGAGAATGCAGCGCGCTAAGAACTTATTAACCAGCACACAATGGCCCATTGCTTACATCGCAAACTACGTGGGCTACAGTAATGTGTTTACATTTTCAAAACGATTTAAGAAATCTGAGGGTATATCGCCCCGCGCATTTCGCGAGACGATAAATAAAGCAGAAGGTTAAGCTAAACTCGGTTAGCTCCCTGCAATTTTCATTTGGTTGATCAGCACAGAGCCAGTTTGTACGCTGCCCCTTGCGTCTTTTTGCGCGCCAATTGCCACTATACCGTTAAACATGTCTCGTAAGTTGCCAGCAATGGTCACTTCGTGAACAGGATATTGAATAACACCATTCTCTACCCAAAAACCCGCAGCGCCTCGAGAGTAGTCACCGGTGACCATATTAACGCCTTGCCCCATAAGCTCGGTCACTAGCAACCCTGTGCCCATTTCTTTAAGGAGGTCAGCGTCACTATGGCCGGTATCACCGATAATCCAATTGTGAATACCACCTGCATGGCCGTTTGTTTTTGTGTTTAGCTTTCTCGCAGAGTAGCTTGTATACAAATAGGTCGATAGCCTTCCCGCTTCGACAATGGTCATGTCTTGCGTCGCAACACCTTCATTATCAAAACTTGAACTCGCCAACCCTGATTGAATCAGCGGGCGCTCTTCAATATTTAGCCATTCAGGGAAAACTTGCTTATCTAAGCTGTCTAATAAAAACGATGAGCGTCTATAGAGGCTTCCACCGCTTATCGCGCCAACATAGTGCCCAAATAAGCTTGAGGCGATATCTTTATGCAAGATAACCGGCACATTAGCCGTATTAATTTTACGCGCGCCCAGTCGCTCTACCGTTGCTTTAGCGGCGTCTTCACCTACCCGTTGCGCGGAATCAAGTAATGCAGCGCGACGGTTGACGGTATACGCATAATCACGTTGCATATCGTCGTCTTGCGCACCTATTACCATACAGCTTAGGCTATAACGGCTGCTAGGGTAACCAGCATTAATACCATGGGTATTTCCGTAAACACGCATGCCTAAGTTTGCGTTATACGATGCTCCGTCAGAATTGGTGATTCTTTTATCGTATGACATTGCGGCAGCTTCTGTCGCAATCGTGGTCTGAATGGCTTTTTCAGTATCGAGTACTTCAGGGTGAAAAAGCGCTAAATCAGGAAATTCAGTCGCGATAAGCTCAGCATCTGCCAAACCGGTACAAGGATCTTCACTCGTATAGCGTGCAATATCGACGGCTTTTTCAACCGCTAATGTCAACGCTTTTTGACTTAAGTCAGCAGTAGAAGCACTGCCTTTACGCTTGCCGACATACACGCTAATACCTAAGCCACCATCATTGGTAAACTCAACATTTTCAACCTCTTGCATGCGAGAAGATACGGCGATACCTTCCACTTTTGACATGCTTGCTTCGGCTTGTGTTGCACCTTTTGAAAGGGCTAATTTCAGCACATCATCAACGACATTCTGAATTTCTGCTAACTGTTGCTCAATTTGCATAAAAAGTTTCGCTGTCTTAATCCGACTGTGGTAGTTACAATTTAGCTAGAGTGTAACACTTATGAGATAGAAATGAGCGATAGTAAGCCTAATTCACCACAACATCATCATGGTAAAGGTGCTGACCCCGTTGATGAAGACCTTATCAGCAAAAGCGAATTGAAACGCCAATCTAAGGCACTGCAAAAACTAGGCGAGACATTGGTTGGTTTAACACCAGCACATTTCGCCACGATGCCGTTGGACGAAGAGCTTCAAGAAGCCCTTGAGATTGGGCGTAGCGTTAATAGGAAAAAAGAAGGGTACCGAAGACAAATCCAGTTTATCGGTAAATTGCTACGTCAACGCGATAATGCCGCCATTGAAGAAGCCTTAGCGAAAATAACTCACCAACATCAGGCTAGCAATGCAGCGTTTCATGCGTTGGAAAAAGCCAGAGAGGCGGTTATTGAGGAAGGCGATGATGCTATTCAACGATTAATTGAAGCGCATCCAGATTTAGATCGTCAAAAGTTGCGACAGTTTAACCGTCAAATAAAGAAAGAACGCGAAAAGAATGCGCCGCCAAAGGCGTTTAGAGAGTTGTTTCAGTATTTAAAAGATACTATTCACGAAGAATAAAAAAAGGTTGGCAATGCGCCAACCTTTTTCTTTTGTATCTGTAGGTTATGCCGTACCACCCACGGTGAGCTCATCAATTTTAAGCGTGGGCTGCCCCACACCAACTGGTACGCTTTGCCCGTCTTTACCACACACGCCTACGCCTTTATCTAACGCTACATCATTACCAATCATGGATATTTTCTGCATGACTTCAGGCCCATTCCCAATTAGGGTAGCGCCTTTTACGGGTGCGGTTATTTTTCCGTTCTCAATTAAATACGCCTCTGCGCTAGAGAATACAAATTTTCCAGACGTTATATCAACTTGCCCACCTGCAAAATTAGGCGCATAAATGCCTTTATCGATAGAGGCAATAATTTCGCTTGGATCGTATTCGCCGGCAAGCATATAGGTATTGGTCATACGCGGCATAGGAAGATGTGCATACGACTCTCGTCTGCCGTTTCCAGTTGGCGCTACACCCATTAACTTGGCGTTATGTTTATCTTGCATGTAGCCTCGTAACACACCGTCTTCTATCAGTACGTTGCGCTGGGTTGGCGTGCCTTCGTCGTCAACAGACAGCGAACCACGACGATCGTTTAAGGTACCGTCATCAACCACTGTCACCCCTTTCGCGGCGACCTGCTGGCCCATACGACCGCTAAAGGTAGATGCTCCTTTACGGTTGAAGTCACCCTCTAAACCATGGCCTACCGCTTCATGCAGCAGTACACCAGGCCAACCGTTTCCTAAAACAACAGGCATCGCACCTGCAGGTGATGCTATCGCTTGCATATTGACTCTTGCCATGTGCAGCGCATCATCAGCAAGTTGCTCGTAGTATGGCTTACCGTTATCGTCTTTAGTATAAAATGAGTACGCATAGCGCCCACCAGCACCGGCACTACCGCGCTCTCTTCGCTCGCCGTTTTCTAGCAACACAGAGCAATTTAAGCGTACTAACGGGCGAATATCCGTTGCCATTGTGCCATCGGTTGCAGCGACCAGTATTTCTTCGTAAACACCACTAATACTTACCACAACTTGATTTGCATTAGGCTCTTGTTGACGAATGTAAGTGTCGACTTCTTTTAACAACGAGATTTTTTCAGCGTCTTGCATAGCAAGGATCGGGTTTTGCTCGCTGTATCGCGGTTCGTAGTTGCCATGCCCAAGCGTTGATACGTGTTGCGTACCACCTGAAGGTGCAATGCCACGCGCTGCTTTACACGCTTTAGTCAGGGCTTCTTCGCTTATTTCGTCAGAATAAGCAAAACCGGTTTTTTCACCGCTTATCGCCCTAACGCCCACACCACGTTCGATGTTATAGCTACCCTCTTTAATGATACCGTCTTCCAACACCCATGTTTCGTGCTGACTAGATTGGAAGTAGAGGTCGGCATAGTCTGTATCATGGCGATGTATGACGCCAAGCGCCTTTTCAAGCGATGATGAGGACAATCCTGAGTCGGATAACAAATTGCGTTCTACAGAATTAGACAAGGTGACTCCTGAATCGATTATGTTCGGCTACCGGCATATTAGCTTTCAATTTCTGCCGTTGAGCAATATCTATGTTTGCAGCAAGTACGCCGACTTTAGTGGGCTGTTCTGCAAGTATATTTCCCCACGGCGCTACTATAATACTGTGCCCGTAGGTTTCTCTACCATTTTTATGGCAACCTGTTTGATTGGCTGCCACAACAAAACATTGCTTTTCTATGGCTCTTGCCGCTACCAACGTATGCCAATGGGCCTCGCCCGTTTTTTGCGTAAACGCTGCCGGTAACACTAAAATATCTATATCGCCCATGGCGGTAAATAGGCCGGGGAAGCGCACATCATAACATACCGCTAAGCCAATGGTCCCAATTGGCGTATCTACGGTAACCACAGCGTTGCCAGGTTGTGTGCATGCTGATTCTTTATAGCTGCCGGTTGCATCTTCAACTGACACATCAAAAAGATGAATTTTACGATAATCAGCTAGTTCATCACCGTTAGGACCGTATAATAAACATGCTGCTGAAAACTTTTTAGGGTCGTCCGTGGCCAGCGGAAAGGTTCCCGACACGATATAGCAGTGATATTGCTTCGCCAATGCCGACAGCGCGCGTTGAATTTTCCCAGCATTTTTGGGCTCTGCAATGCTAAGCAAAACACCCTCTTTTGTACCAAAGCAGGCAAAACATTCTGGCAGCACGACAAGGCTATCTTTCGCTATATTGCCTGATTCCATTGCCGCTTCTACCCATGCAATGTTTTCATCAACATCTGGGGTTGATGTCATTTGCAGTGCCACTACGTTAACCATCTACAACCTCCATGTTTACGCGTTGTACGTCATTCTCTGTAAGAGGAATATCCTCATTGCTGTTAGGCAAAGGGGAATTACTTGCAGGTAAACTAATGTCTTTACTATCACGTTTCACCTCGGTAAATGAAGGTTCGGATATTGTGCCCGACACATGATAATTTACGTTTGATATTACCTTCGCAGACGTAAGCACTTGATCGATAGCCAATGCCGCAAGTGCCGTAGGTGGCGTCGCCAAGAAATAAACGAGGAAGGGCAAGTTTCCCGTCACATTGGGCGCAAAGGACACGTTATAGTTTAACCCACCATTATTAAGGTCGGTGTAGCCGTTAATCTCAATCTCTCCAGCACCACCGTCTATTTCAGTATCATCTGTGAATGCTCGTCCATCGGTAATTTGAAGCGTACCGCTCATGTCATCATAAAAGAAGCCTTTCGCGAAAACGTCTCTAAAGTCCAAGCTTAGCTTTCGTACTAAAGAATTGAGACTAAACAATGTAAAAATACGCGACCCTTTGTCGCTAAGCTCAGTTAAGTACCCATCTGACAACGACCATTCAACATCACCATTTAAACCGCCCAGTTTAAAGTCCATCGGTGATGACGCCCAGTTAATATTAAATGCCACTTCTGCACTCGAATCTTTGATACCTGAGGATATGCCGTACTGTTTTAGCATCTGGCCAACATCAGGCGAGTCAAGTGTTCCAGCTAACGTTGTCTGAACGCTGCCTTTAGCATTCATCCAGTTACCGGTTGCGTTGATATTCGCCTCGTTTGAGCGTACCTGCAGTTGACGAATTTGCATCCCATTTTTCGCTTTAGCGGCATCCAGCGTCACTTCCCCCAAATCGATACCGTGTACACTGCACGACCGGCAATAGAAGTAGATAGGCGGCAATGTTTCAGGGTCTAATTCATAGGGCATGTCGTCACTTGTACGTAACATACTAACCGCAGCATCTAATGCTATTTCATCAGGTTTTTCTAGCGACAAATAGTCTGCGTTGATATCAATCCCTTGCGCCATCAAATCACTGTTTATGCGCACCACGCCGCGCGCTTGTGGCGCATCAATATCCAGTAGCCAATCGTTGTCAGTCTGCTTTGCTGTCAACACAACGTTGTCTAACGAATGTGTTGCTAGCGTTAATGTGTCTGCTGTCACAAAAATACGTGATGGAACATCAAAAATTGCGCTGTTAGTCGCAACGTTACTGTCAGATTTAAGCGCCGGCTGCTTTTCATTCTTGGTAAGCAACATATCAATCGTTTTAAACCATTGAGTGACATCTGCTTGTTCAAGGTGCGCAGCAATACTAAACCCTGTACCTCTGTTCGTCAGTTCTGCATCTCCTAATGATAGATGCGCGCGCGAAAACTGCATTTCTTTGTGGGGAAGCACGCCTTCGAACTGAATGTCTTCACCTAACGTTGCAAATACAGTGGAGGCTTGAAGATTGCCTTCGCTATTTATTTTAAGGGGTAGGGTCGTACCCAATGCAGTGTCAAAAGGAGCAGGTAACACACTCTGTGTCGCTTCTAAGTCTGCGGTGAGTAACGCGGTATACGAGAACGCTTCTTGTCCAAACACTAAGTCGACGTGGGTAGACCACGCTGTTTCGCCATCAATGTACTCGCTAAACGTATTATTAATATAATCTGCTAACGGATGAACATGCCATCGCCCTTTGATATCAACAGACAACGCGTAGTTATCTTGCTGTGTACCCTCAAACGATAATGTCACAGGCTGTGCGAGCAGCTGCGCTGACAATTCCTTGCTGGTAATATTGCCATTATCAAATGCAATGTTACCGCTCGCGTTATCAAACAGCATCTTTGTGCTAGTAATATAAACAGGGTTTTTGTCGAGAGTCGCCGTTCCTGTGGCGCGCACAGGCTTTCCATCAAACGGTATTGATAACATCAAGTCGGCACTAATGGCGCCTTTTACCTGCACTTCTTTGTCTAATACTTTCCCAAGCGACGCCTCAAGGGATGAGCCTAGCATCAACTTAGTTAACGTATCACCATCAGTATTGCCATGCGCATTTATGGTCAGTACCGAAGACTTACTCAATTGCGGAATGTCGGCAGACAAACGACTTACTTCAACACCGGCAAGTAATGCCCCAGGGCTTTTCATAAACAACCCGTCATTAATAAATTGAAGTGAGAGATCTAACTTGTTCAGTGCTGGCCATTGCCTAGAAAACAGGAAGTCGCTGTCTTTGATATCAACAAACGCTTGAAACACGCCCGAGTTGTCTGAAAATGGAAAGTCTTTTCCCTTGCCATGCCACAGTATTCTGGCATTCGTAATATCGCCTTTCCCGGTAAATGCACGGGTAAGATACGCATCGGTATTCTTTCCCATGCCCTTAGAGGGAAAAAGCTGGCTAACGTTTGCTAAACCCAATGGAGCAATATCGCTGTATATCGACAGGTCACCGCTTCGTGTATTTAATCTAAATTCGGGGGTGATGGTCACGAGGCTAGTATCGAGCAGCATGTTAGTCCCTGCAATCACCCAATCACCTTCATTGCTGTCAGGTCTGCTATGGATATTCGACTCGCGGTAAACATAGAAATCGGCTTTGAACGCGTTAACATCTACGTTTTGTTTAATTAATCGGTCTGCTGCCAGTGTGCTGTTAACACTTTCAAGAAAAACAGCACCACCGTTTTTGTACCAGTATAGTTCGGCATCGAGAGACGATAAGCCCGGAATGATGTCACTTTGCGCCCAAGAAAAGTCCAATACTTTTGCTGCAAATTGCGCAGAGCCATTTTGTAGCTGTAATTGAACCGTTGCCAGCACTCCGTCGGGGTTTAAGCCCCTAATTTCGTCCTCACTCGTATCATCGAGGAAAAGCGGCAGTAGCATGAGGAATGGATTGATCTGTACCGGCTTCACCGTATTGATAAGCATGTCGCCATCACTAGAAATACGACCGACTAAGTCGGTAACGAGCGTTTCACTATTAGAGTCGATAATCAATTCATCAACGCGAACATTCCATGCGTTGTTGTGAGGTAACAGCTGGATACGCCCGCCTCGTACACCGGTGACAGTGGTCGACGCTTCGCTGCCCCATTGCAATAGACTTTCTTCGACCTGCGCAGATATACCAGTAATAGCTCTTTCGTTAATGGTGGCCCATATCTCGAAGTTTGCGCGGCTTTGAGAAAGTGGCTGCTTTGTAGCAATTAAATCACTCACCCAAGGAGAAATATCTAGGTCATCTGCTTTTGCATACACAACCCCGTCAAATTCATCCTTTGTACCTGTTATGTCGATAACAAACGAGGCAGAATTTGCAGACAATCCCGTGACTTTTGCAAAACCGGCGCCTTGGTGGCGAAGCCCGCGGTTGTTCCACGTCAATCGTTCGATATCAAAAGACTGTTCACCGTCAGCACGCTTTACCGTCAATTCGCCTTCTTCCAGAGAAAAGCTTTGTAATTGTTCTAAAAAGAGGCGCTCTAATGCATCGACAACGGGGAAGTCGCTGTCGCTGGCATTCTCAAGTCTTGTTGCATCGATATGTAAGGCTGGCCCACGCAGTTCAAAGCGATTCGATGAAATCATGCGCTGTCCAATAGACTGCCAGAAATCAATTTCTACATAGATTTGTCGAATATCGAGGGCTACAGGAGACGCTTCGTTCTGTGCGAGAGAAACGTTATTTAAGACAATGCTTGGACCGCTGCGCTGCCATACCGCATGCACACTGTCTATTTCTAAACTTACGCCATAGCGTTCGTTAATGTAATTTTCTAGCAAATGCTCGTTATGCTCAATATGCGGCAAAGCATAGCGGGCAGCACTAAGTAATAGCGCGAATAACACAAGCAGGATTGCAAGTAACAGCCACACCTTCTTTACCAGAAAGGCTGTTACAGACGTAAATTTTGTCACACTTCGCCTTATTTCTTAAATTGCGTTACATCATGACGACGTCGTACTTATCCTGGTTGTACAATGTTTCGGTTTGCACCTTTATCTGTTTTGATACAAACACTTCCAATTCAGCGAGCATATGAGACTCTTCACCCATGAGCGCATCGGCTACTTTAGGTGATGCGTACACCACAAACTTATCTGCTTCATATGCGCGATTCACTCTTACAATTTCACGCATTATTTCAAAACAGATTGTTTCTATTGTTTTTACCGTGCCTCGACCTTTACACACGGGGCACTCACCACAAAGTATGTGTTCTATACTTTCACGGGTGCGCTTGCGCGTCATTTCAATGAGGCCTAGCGCGGTAAAACCGTGAATGTTTATCTTTGCTCTGTCCTTGCTTGTCGCCACCTCTAGACTATGTAAGACACGTCGTTTGTGATCAGGTTCAATCATATCGATGAAGTCGATAAGGATCATACCACCTAGGTTGCGCAAACGAAGCTGTCTAGCAATGGCTAACGTAGCTTCGGTATTAGTATTAAATATAGTTTCTTCTAGATTTCTGTGACCAACAAATGCCCCGGTGTTAATGTCGATTGTCGTCATCGCTTCTGTTTGGTCAATAATTAAATAACCACCCGACTTTAAATCGACCCGGCGCTCTAGCGCTCTTTGCGCCTCATTTTCTACGTCGTACAAATCGAATATAGGGCGGTCGCCGGTGTAATATTCAAGTTTCCCATTCATTTCAGGAACATATTCTTTCGTGAACTGGAACAACTCTTGGAACGACAATTTTGAGTCAATACGAATACGATCTAATTCCGTCCCAACGAAATCGCGCAATACACGGCGGGCTAACGGTAAGTCTTCATAAAGTACATTAGACTTGCGATTTTTCATTCGAGATTGAATTTTATCCCACAGTCTTCGTAAAAACGCAGCATCAGATTGCAATTCGGCTTTACCCACGCCTTCTGCCGCCGTACGCAATATAAAACCGCCGTTATCATCGCAGAACTCTTGGACAAGCGATTTTAGACGTTCGCGCTCTACTTCTTCTTCAATGCGCTGGGATACCCCAACGTGCGTTACACTTGGCATAAACACCAGATAGCGGCTGGGAATAGTAATGTCGGTGGTTAATCGAGCACCTTTCGTACCGATAGGGTCTTTAACCACTTGAACGACGATATCCTGACCATCGCGCACTAATTCACGAATGTCCTGTTTTTGGATGTGACTTGCCGATACTTCTTCAGCTATTTCGTTGTGAATAACAATGTCAGAAGCGTGCAAGAAAGCGGCTTTTTCAAGGCCTATATCAACAAACGCTGCTTGCATCCCTGGCAGTACTCGACTGACTTTCCCCCGATAAATGTTGCCTACCAAACCACGCTTTGTATGACGTTCTACGTGAATTTCTTGTAAAATTCCATTTTCAATAAGCACCACACGAGACTCTGAAGGGGTCACATTTATCAGTAATTCAGCACTCATCGTACAACTCCAAACTTGGTCAGTAATTGTCTTGTTTCATAAAGAGGCAAGCCGACTACTGCACTTGCGCTTCCATTTATCGCTTTAACAAATTCACCACCAATTCCTTGAATGGCGTAGCTGCCCGCTTTATCTGCTGGTTCACCCGTATCCCAGTATGCATCAATTTGTTGTTCTGTAATTATCGCAAAAGATACCTGTGTAGTGATAACTTCACTCACCTTTTGCTCGTTAGACAACACGCATATTGAAGTAAGTACCTCATGCTGATTACCTGACAGCATGCCGAGAATACGGTGCGCATCATTCTTATCTTTAGGTTTTCCAACACTCTTATCTTTGAACGATATCAGCGTGTCTGATGCCAAAATGACCGTATCCACCGAAAAGCGATTTTCACTTTCCAACCTTATCTTAGCGGCTTGTGCCTTTTCTCTGGCTAAACGCTCTACTTGGGCGCGGGGTGTTTCTCCCCCCTTTACTGATTCGTCGATATCAACAGGCAATATACTGTGAGCAATACCCATTTGTTTCAGTAAGGCGGTGCGCCTTGGAGAGGCAGATGCAAGAACAACGGAAACAGTCATAACGCTCGCTTTATAGAAAAGTTAGGTAATGGAGAACTGACGGCGGGTTCTGCGCAATAACCAAAAAACCCAAGGCCATAGCAACATCGACGTTAACACCGGCCACAAATAATCTAACTGAAAATAGATATCAGTAAGCAAATGCTGAACCCAGAAGGTTACTAAGTGATACAGCGACGACAGCAGACCAATAATAATAGCTTGCTGCCATACGGAATAATTTCTTAAGCGTTGGTAATTCGCCACCAATACATACACGGAAATACTCAAACTTAGGCTATGAATACCTAATGTCGTACCTACCAAAATATCTACGGCTATACCGGTTAGAAATGCAACCCCTACATTCACGCGGTGAGGCAGTGCCATGCTCCAATAAGCAAGTACGATGAGTACCCAATCAGGGCGGTACAGGTCAATCTGAATAGGTAATGGCACAATTTGCAACACCAGTGCCGCAATAATGCTTCCAACAATTACCGAGTGGCGTTTACGAATCAAGAGAAGGCTCCTCGGTTTCAGGTTCGTTACTCGATGGAGTGGTTTCTGACGTATACCACAGAAGTAGCAAATAACGTAGACGGTCAAGCTGTGCTGACGGCGTAGCAATAACCCTTGCAAAAGGGCGGCTTTCGTCACGAATAACACGACTTACGACCGCAACAGGATATCCCTCGGGAAACACGTTTCCTAAACCTGATGAAATAAGTACATCGCCTTCTTCAATATCAACACTATGGGGCACATGCTCTAGATACAGCTCGCCTAACGCACCACTACCTGTCGCAATAAATCGAATATTGTTGCGTAATGAACGTACCGGTACTGCGTGGGTTACATCCGCGATGAGTAGTACACGGCTATTTGTCGTGCCCACTTCCATAATTTGACCAACAATACCTTGCTCGTCTAATACGGGCTGAGACAAGTACACCCCGTCTATCGCGCCTTTATTAATCACGATTTGCTGGCTATATGGGTTCTTATCCACCGCCATCAACTCTGTCACCATCTTTTGATAGTCAGGGCGAACAGGCGCTTCTAACAAGTTTCTTAGTGCTTTATTGTCATTATTCAACACTTCAAAGCGCTGTAACTGCTCGCTCATCAATAACATTTGGTTGGTGAGTCGGGCATTTTCTTCAAGCAAGTCTTCTTGTGAAGTAAGTCGTTGTGCACTTTCACTTAAAAACAACCCAGGCAAATTAGCAATATACTGTATTGGGCTCATGAGGGAGTTAAGGTAAACGCGGGTAGATTTGAAGCCATCTAGTTTGTGGTCAACAAAAAGCAATACAAGCGAAAGCACAAGCGCTAATGTCAAGCGATTGTTGAGAGAGGGACCGCGGGTAAAAATAGTATCCATGATAAAAAGAAGGCAACCGTAAGGTTGCCTTGCCTGCTCTATTCGTAGCTAAACAGGTCGCCACCGTGAAGGTCAATCATGTCGAAAGCCTTACCACCGCCGCGGGCTACACAAGTAAGAGGATCATCGGCAATCACAACAGGGATGCCGGTCTCTTCCATTAATAACCTGTCTAAATCTTTAAGCAGTGCGCCACCACCCGTTAGCACCATACCGCGCTCTGAAATATCAGATGCAAGTTCTGGCGGTGATTGTTCAAGCGCAACCATTACGGCTGAAACAATACCCGTTAACGGCTCTTGAAGCGCTTCTAGAATTTCATTTGAATTTAGCGTGAAACCACGAGGTACACCTTCAGCAAGGTTACGACCGCGCACTTCAATTTCTCGCACTTCTTCACCAGGATAAGCAGCACCAATTTCATGTTTGATACGCTCAGCTGTCGCTTCACCAATCAGTGAGCCGAAATTACGGCGAATATAGTTTATGATGGCTTCGTCGAACTTGTCACCACCAATACGCACTGATGACGAGTACACCACACCATTTAATGAAATAATGGCAACTTCAGTTGTACCACCACCGATATCAACAACCATTGACCCTGTCGCCTCAGACACAGGCAACCCAGCACCAATAGCCGCAGCCATAGGCTCATCAATTAAGTAAACTTCACGAGCGCCAGCGCCTAATGCAGACTCTTTGATCGCTCGGCGCTCTACTTGTGTAGAACCACATGGTACACAAACCAGTACACGAGGGCTTGGACGCAGGAAGTTATTATCATGAACTTGCTTTATGAAATGCTGTAACATTTTTTCAGTTACATAAAAGTCGGCAATAACACCATCTTTCATAGGGCGAATAGCACGAATGTTGCCTGGCGTTCTTCCCAGCATTCGTTTTGCTTCAGCACCTACTGCTGCGACACTTTTAGGCCCCGCCGCTCGCTCTTGGCGAATGGCAACTACAGATGGCTCATTAAGCACAATACCTTGGTCTTTTACGTAAATCAGCGTATTGGCTGTTCCGAGGTCGATGGACAGATCATTAGAGAACATGCCTCGAAGCTTTTTAAACATGAAGAGTGTATTCCTGTTACTGAGTTAACGCGTGCTTTTAAAGGTGAGATAACGACGCGCAACCATGAAGTCGAAGATTATCCGTACACTTTAACAATGGGGGCATATTTGAGCAAGCAATGCCGCCAGATACTACGCATTAATATTAAAATAATTTTCATCAATAAAAAATAAGCCGCGTTGCAGCGTCTTACTTTGACACCATAACGACACCCAAATACGCGAATGGTTCAATATACAAGCATGACAGGCGGCCGTTTACTTCGCTAGTTGCTGATATCTTCACGTCGATAAATAATATTATCGTTACCCCTGAAAGCCCCAAATGTTAACGTGGCAGTAGGCTCATTATCAACAACGTTGTCACCGTCCCAATCCCATAGCAACCACGACGGGGGCGTATAGCTGACAGGGAACTGCCCTTCTCCGGTAGATGACGCTGCACGTATTCCTTCACCGGCGCCATACTGCCCTTCAATGAGACGACCGCTGTTGTTCAACGAGAGCGAATTGCTGCCATCAATAACACTGCCGCTATTGAAAAGCGTACAGCTGTCAAACGTATTTAATCGCCAATCACTCCCATCAAAGTATTGGGTTTTGAGTGGGAGCAATAATGCATCGTCGGCGCTTCCATAGTTGTTAGTGAGTGTTGCCCTTCCTTGCGCAAACATAAGCCCATTATCGATTAGCGTGTAGCAGTTGCCCGAACACGCACTGCCATTTATCGTGGCGCCGTCTAACTGCGAGCCATTCATGCTAAGTCCGACAGAAGCAGACAGATAGGCGGTATCAAGTTGTCCCGTGGGAAGGCGGCTAAACGTTATGTCGCTGTCGGTAAACACAATCTGTCCCGTAGCCCCGGTCTGCGGCCAGCCGAAACTATCGATATTTTGTAGCCTATTTAGCAATGTGACGCCATTTGCCGCAGTCACGACAATATCGGTCAAGGTATCAAAGCCCCCCTTATAATTGACCGTTGCCTCGCCACTTGTGTTTTGTGCTTGAAGGGTAAATGCCACGTCGCTAAGTGGCTGTTCAAAATACGTAAACCTTCGTCCAGCAAGTGAGCATGCACTGGTCACGCTGCCGGTTAATTGGAAGTTCGCAGGAGCAAACCTACCCACATTTGCCAGCGCACCTTGAACCATTCCACTGGATAAAAAGTTACTTTGAGCCGCAATTGATATTATTCCTACTTCGTCATAGCTTACATCGACGGTTGACGTGTCTTGCCCGGAAAATACTGCGCCACTTGCGGGCGTAACAAAGTTGCCCGTTACGCCACTTGTTGGTAATTGAGAAGACGCCGTTAATGTCACATTTGAAAAAACGTGTTTCGCGGTAATGTTGTTAGCAAGCGACGTAAAGTCGTCAGGCACGCCATCGTTGTTGTTATCTTCCCCACTCACCCACTGAACCGGTCGAATACGTAGCGGGAAACTTTCGCCCGCAAAGGTAAGAAGCGAGTCACTCGCGTTCGCTGCAAACGCATTACTGTTGAAGGTTGCTCTATCATCGTTTAAAACGCTCAACTGAAACCCAAAGGGGCGTACAACAAAATTATTAGAACTTCCCTCAACGCCGGCACGCGGCACCACATCTGCGCGCAAGGCTATTTCACCCGCATCAGGGTATTGGAACGAAAATGCGGCACGAGAACTACTGTCAAACGTGACTGGGTACACTGTAGGTGACGTGCCAATATTGTAGCGCTCACCATTATGCTCAAAAGCCAGTGTGTTTGAGCATGCAGATTGACTCCCGCAGATATAGTTTAATTCCACATCTAACGTTTTATCGCGCAGGGCATCGCCATTCGTACAGGCTTCAATAACATAATTTCTTCCGTTATACCCAATATCGGAGGGCTTACCCGACAGCTGAGTAAGTATCGTGGTGGTGTTGTCGGTAACGTTTTTAAATACAAGGCCGTCATTACGAAAATCGATTCGACACTTGGCCAATGCGACCTCGTTGCCACCAACAAAACATCGCAACTGCGATGATGGCGTTTCTCCAGACGTTGCTAGCGTTGGGTCGCTTCCGTCTAGGCTATCAATAGAGAGCGATGCTTGCCCCGTAAAGGTGACGCTCTGTGATGGCGTCCACTGATATTGACTATTAGATAATGGAAGCAAGTTTACCGTGGACGGTTGTGAGTACAGCACGGTACAGTCAACATCGGCACACGCTTTTAAGGTAACGGGTTTAGCCGCGCAACTGCTGCCTCTGTTATCTGCAAGCTCAAAACGATAATGATTAAGTACTTCAATAACTTCTTGACCGCAAATACCAGGAATACTGTTTGGTATTGGGGTAGCGGTAATGGTCCCTGCTCTGTTTTTCTGACTAGCGCCATTAACATTTATACCGCCACCTGCGGTAAAACGCCCGGCTAACGATACGTTATCAATGTTGGTGAAATTAATTTCGCCTTCTGCCAGCACAATGGCGTTAGGGTTTGAATTACTCACCAAGACATCCCCATCGACATAAATAGACAAATACGCCCCTGTCGATAATGAAATATTTGCGTTTATGATAGACAGCAGCGAAGTCACACCACCATCAACATCATCAATGTAGATACGTGTTGGAGCAACAACGGTATAAGTGCCTGTCATTACCACGCTATCTCGCGTAAAAAAGTAATCGCCAGCCAGCTGTGAGGGTAGTGTTGCGGGCCCAGTATCACTCAAAGTAACAGAGGGAATGGCCCGTGCTTGCCCTTCAGACAACGCATTAGTTTGAGATGCAAAACAGCGCACACCGGGGCTACCACACAAGGGGTTATTTGCACCATTGCCTGTTGCATCAGTCGTATATTGGAATGTTGTTAACTTGCCATTATTGTCATCAATCACTCGCGTTCGCGCCGCCAAAAACAGTTGCGTATCGCCAAACGTTGCTAGCGCACCTGGAAATGCGACCTCGCAACTAGGCAGGTCTCCACTAAAAACAAACTCTGATGTCATCGCAATAATGCTGGCGTCTTCCTGCGTATGATTTCGCTCATTGTCTAGGCTTCTGTCCTCGTCTACGCGAAGACCCAGACGGGTTCTATTTAACCCACAGCTACGAAGCCACCCACCATCACTACCATTGCGTGACACTTTACTTGCTGCCACTAGCGGCGTTTGTGCGTACGTATTTCGAAAGTAATTCAACACACAGCCGTCATCCCAACCTATAATTTGGTTGCCAGCGAAAAACGCTTCCCATTCTACTTCTTGACCCGCGTCATCAAAAAACGCTCTTCCATCACCTTCAGTGGTTGCCATGTACGCGATAGTTTCAGTGTTTGTAATAGGCTCGTACTCTGTTTCTGATGCTTCAAAGGCAATGAAGTACGTCTCATCTGATGCAGTCGGCGGATACACTACGCTTGTGTTACTGCCGACAAAATCCCACTTAGCCGCGATGGTCAAAAAAGGAAGCAAATATGTGTTTGGTGGCGCTTTGCCTCTTACATTCACCTGATTATTTACGGTTTGCATGGAATGAAAAAAGACAGGTCGCTCAGCAAAGTTATGGTCGAAATCAATAGGAAGGTAACGGGTTCTATCTTCACCGCTAAGCGGCCAATCGGAACTTGGGGATGCTTGAATATACTGTGCATCTAAATCGACCTTACCCACCTCTACTACCGATCCGTCTGGAAATTCGTGCGTCCCGTAAGCAATTGCAAGATAGTGCGCCCCCATCGTAATGTGAGGCCCGTCTTCACCTGAGGGCTCTAACGGCAACGCCTCGAACCCCGTTCTTGTCACATTGCGTATTTTTACAATGGCAGGGTTACTTCCCTGATTGGTAGACAGCATAAAAACAGCGGGAGGCTCGTCATAGAGTTGAGAGAAACTAATGGTTGTCCACTCAGCTTTATTGTAAGTGTTTTGCAGTTCAATGAAGCGCCCCTCTATTTGCGGAACGGCAATACTTGGGGCACTAAACAACAAAGTGATAAGAACAAATAAAAACCATTGTAAAAAATGCACTACTCTTCCTGCCTTACTTCTACTAGCAACCGTCGAGAAGTCTCTAATTGTCCAACACTGCACTGCGCTTCGGATGACAACTGATACACGCGGATAGCGCCCGAGGCGACTTCTGGTTCATCGATATTTTGCTCTACACGGCACGCCAACGACACTGAACAATTGCTCAGCGCATTCGTGGTAAATAGTATTGGCGTTACCACACGACTACAAGCCGGATTACTTCCTGTTACCACACGCGTTACTGCCACCTCTAGCCCCGTCTGAGCAGCAAGGTAAGCTCGAGTACCATAATACTCAACGGACTGCTGCCGGGTGCTTGAGGCAATTTGATTCGACAATGCAATACCAATTGTCAGCATGATTATACTTATCACCACCGCCACGATCGTCGTTGCCCCGCGCTGCTTGCTGCGACGACCTGCCGCTTCGCCGATATGTGGTATCGCCGAACGTTCGGTATAGACGCGCATTGAACCTGAATATGGTTTATCAGCGCTATGTATTCGCCTGTTATGGGACATTAGGAAAATGTACCTCGTGCACAACGGCCAGTTGCTCGTTATCGTTGCCTTCAAATGTCAGTGATAACGCTACAAGGCCGTTTTGCCGTAAACCTGTGGTAAGAATTTGTGCATCCCACTGCGTAACATTAACGCCTAACACACTGCTTAGTGCACCTTGGCTTCTGACTAATCGCGCGCCTTGGGTAGTCACTGTTTTACAAATTGATACTGGCGGCTCCGGAATATAAAAGCGCTTACCCGGCGACGTTTGGGTATTGGCCGCTGCCAGCGTGATATCAAATTGATAAGCACTCAACGGAGCATCAGCAGCCGCCACCACGTTATCAATTAACTGACCGTTATCGACGACACTCTGCGGGCTGGTAGGGAATACGACCAGCGTATCACCAACTTGAGGCGTGCCATCAAACAACACACTATGCATTGGGTTATCCAACGCATCATCAACATAGGTGCCGCTTTGTTTGATTGGATAAAAAGTTAAACATTCACTGGTTGCATCAAACACCACTGAGTTAGGGATAATATTGCGAAGCTCTTTCTCCAAACGCAACACAATAAAACGCGCTTCCGATACTAACCTTGCACGTTCAGCACCTGTTGCATAAATCTGAACACTTAATGCAATAACCTGGGCAACGGATACGCTAATAATGCCTAAGATGGTGATCACCAATATCAGCTCTACTAATGTAAACCCCTTGGCACGCTTCATTAGTAGCTGCCTCTGTATGCGCTAAACGCATAGCTTTGGTTATTTGGAGCAATAACCACGATATCTATACGTTTATAGGTGTTGGCGCTACCCAATGCATCTACTGAGCTGTCATATTCAACGGCGATTGTATAACCGTACCCTGCATAAATACCGCCCGCATCACTTATGTTAATGCCATGGTAATCGTCGACATCATCAAACGCCTCTCGACTTCCTTCTTCAGCGCCTAATGAGGTAGTGCAATTGCCTTTTTCTGTGCACGTCTTAAAAGGCGGGCTTCTATCACTGTTTTCATCATAGGAACGGCTTAGCACCTCGTTCATTAACGACTGCCCTAATTTTGCCGCTTTAACTTGCCTTAACGGTTCAGCCGTTTGTTCGGCTTGAGGCACAATAAGCGTTAAAATAATACTTAAGCTAATGGTGAAAACGACAATACCTACCACCAATTCAATTAGCGTAAAACCCGCCTCTCGCGTATTGGTGCGAACCAAACAATTAGCAGGCATATATTGCCCCATCATGGCTGACGCATATTGATGCCTGACCGATAGACACAGTGCAAGGTACCGTGCAAACAAGGTTGGCTGGCCGGCCTAAGCCATCGAATTGAATAAACGAAAATGGTGCGTTATTGGCGTCTAAGGTCTGAAACGTTAAGCCCGCTTCACTGCTTGAGATAACTTGATCGTCGTCAAAGCTCGAGGATACAGAATTGGTACAGACATGGCCGGCGGGCGGGGCCATTAGATTGGTCGTTATTTTAACGCAACTGGCGTCTTGCACATTGTGCATAGCGCGCAGCTGCATATTACGCATAAATTGCAAAGCGCGGTCACGCAACGATATCGCATCTTCATCATCACTGCCTAAAAATTTTGGGGCAACGGTAGTGGCCAGTACCCCAATAACAATGATGGTAATGATGAGCTCTACAAGCGTAAAACCGCGGTATTTCACATTACTGAACGCACGTTGTCACTGTAATTACTGGGCGTGTGTCAGCGCCGGCAGAGTTGTTATATTCTACCGTACACTCTGCACCGCTAGCCGCCGGCGCCGTAGTAGAGTAACCAGCATGCGCGATAGGGTAAATAAGTACACTGCTCGTTAATGCCGCTACACCAAATTCAGCCGCGTCGTAGTCTAACAATGCCGCAACGTTTGCCGCAGTTGCTTCAGGATAGCCAAAAACAACAGAAACATTCGAACTACCCACATCAACGCTCTCAGACCCATCGCTAGTGCCCGTTACGCCATTTATCAACGCTTTGCCATATATCACTGACGCTGAAGATTCTAACGACCCTTTAATGCCTTCCAATGTAGCATCACGCGCATCATCTTGAAGGTTCAAAAATTTAGGGGCCGCTGTTACCGCTAAAATACCTAGTAGCACAATAACGATAATGAGTTCGATTAGGGTAAAACCCGCTTGTTTAGTATTATTTTTCATAGTGTTTTTCCTGCGCATTTATAATTAAAAAACTGAAACTTGACCTGTGGCCGGATTGTAAATAAATCCATCAAACGCTACTCCGTCAGGTACCCCATCAGTAGGTGCAGCGTTATTTGGTAGCCCCATAGATTCTACGAGGTAATATACACAACGCGTGTTAGCACCCGCATTATCGGTACGCACCGCATAGCGAAACTGTGTAATTGCATTGGTGTCTGTAGATACGGTATTCGTTGGCGCAGCTTGCAATATAAGGTCGAAGACATTTTTGCATTCAAGCGAGTCCATCGCAGTAATCAGCGTACTGCCATTCGCGCTGCCCGTTGGATAGCCAATAGTGCCATCCACGCCTACCTGAGTTTGGTCGTAATTAACTAGCGTACTATTAGCACTGCCGTTGTTCCCATTGGGACGGCCTTCCACCTCCCATTGGGCTCTTACCAACCCTACCGCAGCGGCAAAGCCTCCAGCGACACCTTCAACCGCCGCCTCTCTCGCTTCGTCAGTAACATCAATAAAGCGTGGAAGCGCTGTTGCTGCCAATAACCCTAAAATAATAACAACAATAATTAGCTCAATAAGCGTAAAACCCTGCTGCTTCATTTTTATCCCTTCCTATAACGCGTGGTTTCAATTGCCTGACTTTATGCAGACACCACGTCAACTAAGCCTGTACCCGCATAATACGTAAACCAAAGCACACTATCTTTTGTATAAACACATCGTAAAAATTGGTTTTTATCTCGTTCGCTTTGTACACCAACGGTATGTTCATATGCATCTAGCGTATCTACATTAAACGCAAGCGCTAGCATATCATTGCATGCACTTGAGGGTTTATTTCGTAACCCTTCTGGCCACCCATGCTGATTAACAGCAATATAAAGTGACTCACCTTGCATCGCGACCGCAGCGTCTTCACCCTGCGGCGCAATCTGACGAACGGCTACGTAGTCTTGCTTACTTTTAAGCCACCAACCATGTGATTGCATGACTACGCGTCTAAATTCTGCAGTTGCCGTTCGTAGCTTGACCTTTTCGGCTTCATCATACACCGACAACATGTTTCTAATATAAACACTGCCTAACACCACAATGACCAAGCCAATAACGACAGTATTAAATAAACGTTTCTCTGCAATGGCCATATCAACCACCTTTAACGGCTGACATCATGCTCCACATTGGTGTGAATATACCAAGCGCCAAAACCAGTACCATTATGGCCACAAAGCCAATTAATATGGGTTCAATCTTTGCCGTAAGGCTTTTTAAGTCAAAGTCTACTTCACGCTCGTAATAGTCAGCGCTTTCTTCAAGTAATGGCTCAAGGCGCCCTGTTTCTTCCCCCACCGCCACCATTTGCAGCACGAGGGTAGAAAACAGCCCACTGGCTTTTGAAACCCTTAGTAAACTTTCGCCTTTCTCTATACCTTTACGCATTTCTCTAATTTGTTGCTGCATGTAGGCGTTATCTACTGCGTCTGCCGTTAGTGACAAGCCCGCAGTAAGCGGCACCCCTGCGCGCAATATCATCGAAAAACTGCGACCGTATCGTGACAACAAGGATCGCTCAATAATACTACCAACAATAGGCAACTTTAGTTTAATTTTGTCCCATTTCAGGCGCCCACGAACAGAATTAACATATTGTTTTATAAGTACAACTAAAGCAACCATTATCAGGATTAAAAGCCACCAATAGTTAACGACAAAGTTTGATGTACCAATAAGTATTTTAGTCATTAAAGGTAAGTCGGCACCAAAGCGGCTAAACATTTGCGTAAATACCGGTATAACGAACAAGTTCAAAATAAACATTGCGATAACGAGGGCGATAACGACAAATGTTGGGTAGCGTAATGCAGATTTAATGCGCTTTCTTGTTTCCTGCTCTCGTTCAAAATACAGAGCAAGCTGCAAAAATACGTCATCGAGCTTTCCCGTATTTTCGCCAACGACAACAACTGAAATGGTCAACCTGCCAAAAACCTTTTCGTATTTTGCCATGGCAGAAGATAACGGCCGGCCTTGTTCTAACTGATTGGCAATGTCTTTTAAAATTGCTTGAAAGCGGCGGTGAGACGCATTTTCACTTAACCCATTTATCGCTCGGATAATAGGAATGCCCGCCTTTTGCAACGAGTACATCTGACGGGAAAAAATAATTAATTCATTTAAGCCAATAGCAGGTTCAAGTAATTGAGAAACGTTAAACCCGCTCTTTTCAACCATAGGTTGATTGGTTTCAACGATACTACCGGGGATAATTTTTCTGCCTAACAGCATTTGCGCTGCCGCTTGCTTTGATATTGCATCAACGGTTCCAGCGGCTTGCTCGCCGCTATGCAATTTCCCGGTGTACTTGAAAGTTGGCATTAGTGGTTAACCACCTCAGGCACGAATTCCGCCACCTTAAACACCTCATCTAGCGATGTTTTACCCTCAGCAGCATAATCTAAAGCCATATGTGAAAGCGGCACAAAGTCTTTATTCTCATTGGTTGCATCAACAAAACCTTGCGTATTATCGCCTCGAAGCGCTTCCATCATGTCTTCGTTCATTTCTAAGAATTCAAACACACCGATTCGCCCTCGATAACCTGTTTGATTGCAGCTATTGCACCCCATGCCACGATAGAAAGTCGCATCTGCTAACTCAGGCTTTAAAAACTTCACCCATGTTGCTTCTTGGTTAGAAGCCGGACGCTCTGTTTTGCAGTTGTCACAAATTCGTCTTACTAGACGCTGAGCAATGACCCCTCTTAACGACGTTGCAACGAGATAAGGGGCAGCGCCCATATCAATTAAACGTATTGCACTAGAAACCGCGTCGTTAGTGTGAAGCGTGCTAAGCACTAAGTGACCGGTAAGCGCGCCACGCAACCCTATTTCAACAGTTTCTTGGTCACGCATTTCGCCCACCATAATAATATCTGGGTCTTGACGAAGCGTGGTACGCAAAATAGCGGCAAAGTCTAACCCGATTTTGGTATTAACTTGCACTTGATTGATGCGTGGAAGACGATATTCAATCGGGTCTTCAACCGTAATAATTTTTAAGTCTGGACGGTTTAATTCACTCAACGCACCATAAAGCGTGGTGGTTTTACCCGAACCGGTAGGGCCCGTAACCAAAATTAAGCCATGGGGACGCTTTATTGCTGCTCTAAATTTTTCTGCCATGACCGCTGGCATACCGGTTTGATCTAACGTTAATAAGCCTGCTGACTGATCTAACAAACGCATAACGACCGCCTCGCCATTAGATACAGGCATGGTAGACACACGCACATCAACACTGTGGCCTTTCACTTTAATGTTAAAGCGCCCATCTTGCGGTAACCGTTTCTCAGAAATATCTAACCCAGACATAAGCTTTAAACGAAGCACTAACGCAGACGCTATTTTAACTTGGTCTAGGGTATTTTCTTGCAATACCCCATCTACTCGTTGACGAATACGTAGCGTTTTTTCATCGGGTTCGATATGAATATCAGAAGCCCTTACCTGTACTGCATCTTCAAAAATCGACTGAAGAAGCTTGACTACCGTTGCATCAGAGGTGCTTTCATCGAGCGCTGATAGTTCGAACTCGATATCATCGTCATATTCCTCATCCAGTTTTTCTGCGAATGAAGCTATTTCCTGCGTTCGACGATATACAGAGTCAAACGCTTCAAGCATCTGACTTTCTTGTACAATCGCAAGATCCATATTTCTTGGTTCAAACAGCGGTCCAAGTTGATCGAGCCCACCCAAATCCGTCGGGTCGCTCATACCAAGAAGCACGTTTTCTTCGTCAGCTTCGATAACGAGAGCACGATAACGTCGGGCGTAGGTTTCAGGTAGCAACTGGGCATGTTCTGGCACAATGTTGCGCTGCGATATATCTAAAAATGGAACATTTAACTGCTGCGCTAAAAATCGCAACAGCTGGGGCTCGCCAATAAAGTTTAAATTGATGAGTGTGTCACCGAGCTTGCGGCCGGTGGTACGTTGCGTTGCAAGCGCTTCATCTAATTGCTCACTCGATATAATGTTCTCATGAACCAATAAATCACCGAGTCGCATTTTTAATCGAGGGCGCATTAATTCTGCTCCTGTACTAAGGATAACTGTTCAACGGCATAGCGCTCGGCCTCTGCCGACAAGCCACCTTTCGCTAACGCGTGTTGATATGCGCGCATCGCGGATTGCGTCATGCCTTGCGCTTGATAACTTATGGCAAGTGCAAGCGACCACTTTCCCGCTGTTGGCTGTAGCTGTGCCATTGCGTTAAAGGCTGAGACAGCCATAGCATGTCCACCAAACGCCTGTGCTGCTGTGCCTTTAATAATTAAGTAGTCGCTTCGCCCTTCGCGTAACGCTTTACTATCTAGGCTGTTAGGTGACACGGCAATAACGTCTTGGATACGGTTTAATTCTACAAATATTTTTGCACTTAACTCTCGCCACACGATAGCAGTTGGCTCGGTTTGTATACCTTCAGCTAACACCGCCAACGCACTATCAACATCACCTTCGGTGTAGAAAACAGATACCAGTAATTCACGCGCTTGCTGGTTCATTGGGTTGGCAATCAGTGCCTGCTTTGCACTATTTTTTGCCTCGGTAATAATGCCAAACTCAAATGCTTTTTGAGCCGCTTCGAAGAGGTCATCACTTTGCTGCTGAGGTGTTTTAGGCGTAACAAGCACATTAGGTTCTCGCGTAATAATCCGTAGTTCATCTGCTTGTGATGAGCTTGGTTCAGCCTGCGTTGTTTCGGGTGCTGGTAAAGGCGCTTTGGCGGTGGGAATACGAGATACTTGGGGCTGAGTATTACGCGCTGCGTTAGCGTCTACAGCATAAGATTCAGATGAATCAGCCACAACGTTTTGGCCAGTGATATCGGCGTCATCATCACTGCGCTTTTCAGCACTACTTGCTGGCAACGCGTTGCTACCAGCGCGATAGGCTTTCTCATCATCTGGTGATGGAGCTTCATCGAATACTTGCTCAGACACTGCACTTGCAGGCTTCATTGCTAGTAAATCATCTTGGCTTAAAGGCGGCGTTGTTAAACCTTCGCGTTCGTTACGTGAACCTTGTGGTTCAGACGCATCAGTAGGCGAGGTAGAGGCACGTGGCGCAACGGCTGTTGGCACTGGTCTGTTAGCCTTATCAGCTGTGGGTAAAGACTTATCAGGAACAAGGGTAACGACAAGATAGACGATAAGCACAATAAAGCAGAGTAATGCGACGCGAATATAAGGAAAACCACTAGATACTTTAATGGTTGGCGGTAAACCAAAATCATTTTGCTGGTGCCGATCATCCAACGACTTTAATGTCTCATTGAGCAAGCTCATAAGCCGCCCCAAGATGCGATATAGGCGGCACCAACAACGATGCCTGCGCATAGCGCGACAACATGCCACTGACGGGGCACTACGCGATATTTACAGTCTTCTGTATCGAGTGCTGCCGTTATAGCATGCTTCAACGTCACCGTCGTCTTTCCTTCGCCATAAGCTTGCAGCAACATTTTATGGCAAAGAATGTTAACTAATCGCGGTATTCCCTTTGTAACATAACCCACAATGTTGCAAACGGGTTTTGGAAACAAGCTCCTGTCGCCACCAGCGGCTTCAGTGCGATAACCGATATAATAAACCACCTCTGCCGACGTCATAGGGCGCAATGTGTAGGTGAAACTTATACGCTGACGAATCTGCCTTACTCGTGCATTTGCCAATCTATCATTTAGTTCGGGCTGCCCAAATAATACAATCTGAAGAAGCTTACTTTTTTCTGTTTCCAAATTACTGAACAAACGAAGCATTTCTAATGCATCCCAGCTGAGCGATTGCGCTTCGTCGATAATAAGAATGGCCTGACGCCCCTCTCGCTTTAACGTTAACAAGGTGTCTTCAATAGTACTATGAACACTGTCGGTGGTTCTTAGTGTCGAGCTATCAACACCTAACTCTTTAGCAAACGCTAACTTAAGCTCTTCTGGCGCCAAAAAGGGGTTTGGCAAATAACAGGCAACAAATTTATCATTCAGATGATTGATTAGCTTTCTGCACAGCAATGTTTTTCCGGTACCTACTTCGCCGGTTACTTTTATAAAACCTTCGGACATACTTAACGCTGAAAGAATAACCTTTAACGCTTCGTTATGAGGTGCTAATGCGCAGAAGAACTCCGTATTCGGTGTAAGCGAAAACGGCATTTCATCAAAGTGAAAAAAGTCCTGATACATATTAGTTTTGGTACCACTTATCCAACAGGCTTTGTGTTCTCGCTTTCTGCTTTTCCCAAGAATCAGGCTGGACAACAGAGGGGCGGATCAAGATAACCAGCTCACGTTTACTCTGTGTTTTACGGGTGTTCTTGAATAAATTTCCGAGAACGGGAATATCACCCAGCAGCGGTGTTTTCGATTCTTCATCACTGGTGATGGTTTCCATCAACCCACCAATAACAACGATTTCACCGTCTCTGGCACGAATGACCGTGTCAGACTCGCGAATATTACTTTGAGCAAGTGGTAACTGGATTTGTTGCTCACCCACTTGAATGCTTTTGGTTTGCTCGGCCGTTTCTGTTACTGAGGGGTGTACGTGCAAAATGACTGAGCCCCCGCTGTCTATTTGCGGTGTGACATCTAATGCTATGCCCGAGAAAAAGGGGGTCAGCTCAATATCATTTTGATTTTGGGTGGTAGCACCACCTATGCTGTCACTGCTTGACACATCAGTGACAAAGTACTCGTCTTGCCCTACTTTGATAACGGCTTTTTGATTATTGGTGACCGTGACTCGTGGGTTACTGAGCATTTGCACATCACCTTGGGTTTGCAGCATGTTAATTACGCCGTCGAAGTCGCCGCGGGAGATTCTTAAGGTTGACACTCCCCCTATGTCAGTTGATATTGCATTGCCTATGCGGTTTACCGCATTCACCGCAGGGTTAACGCCCGAGGCAAAATTAGACGCCAGCGTACCACCACTTAGTCCAAAATTTACCGAACCGCTTAATCCGCTGGCTATGCGGTCCCAACGTACCCCTTGCTGATAACCATCGTTCAGCGTAACTTCTATAATTCGCGCTTCTAGAACTACCTGGCGCTGCAAACTTTCTTGGCTTTGTAGTAAGAAGTCTTTTACCACCGCGATTTCGCTTGGCAATGCGCGAACGGTCACAAGCCCTGATTGCGGTGATACGATAATTTGACGACCGTCGGTTGGCGTAATTAAGATACCCAATGCTTCTTTTAAGTCTTTCCAAAAATCGTTTTCACTGGTGGTTTGAATATTCGAGCCATTCAACTGCTGAATATTATTACCCACACCATTCATGCCACCCGCACCAGCTTGGCCGCCAGCTATATTGTTGTTGCCGTTAATTCCATTGTTATTCATATTGCCGTTGTTTTGATCCTGCTCGGTAACACCACCGGCGATCACGCTGACATTTGAAACGCCAAAACGTTTCATCATTAAGAAGTTAACTGGAATCGACTCGGTTTTCATTTGAGCCGGCATCACCTGTACCACTTTGCCCTCTCTAAATACGTCTAGGGGGTACATTCTCGTAATAATTTTAATGACATCGTCTAACCCCACTTCTTTCAGCGTTAAGCTAATTTTGCCATTCACCGCGGGGTGTACCGCCACACTGTATGGCGTGCCATCGACCAATGCATCAAAAAATGGGCGAACGTCTACATCACTGGCCACCACATTAAAAGTTTGCTGCGCGGCACTTGATACGACTGGCGTGAAACCGCCCACTGATGATAATAACTCTTGCGCAAACTGTGCCGGTACTTGCTGATTAGTACTTGGTGTTGAAGAAAGCGTATCAAGCTCTTCACTAATGTGAGGTTGAACTTTTTCGCCTACCCCATAGGTTTGGCAGCCTGCAATGGCAAGCGCAAGCAAAAGAAAAAGCGTTCGTGCGGTGTAATTATTTTTTAATTTCATAGGAATACAATTTAAGAGTTTTACGCTCACGCCCATTTTCAATGACCACATTTCGTTTATTAATTTCTGTCACCACGTAGTCTCCGAGCGCATCACCTTCTTGGTAATACTTGCCTGAGATGATGGCACGCATAGTGTTTGACTTAGTAATTATTGACTGCAGCACAAAGCCAGATAGTTGTACATTATCGGCACTTTTCTTACCACTGGAAAAACCACTAGGGGGTTTAGTCGGGTCTTTAAGTGTGGCTGCACTCACCGGGTAAGCACAAGCTAACAAGACAACCAGTAATAACCTAAAGTGAAATAAACGTTTCATTGCTACTCACTGTTGCCAAATTTAGGGTTAAACGCGCTGTCGGATAGGTATCTACCTGATAGTCGAAAGAAGTTACAGCCACTTTCTGATTAGCTTGCTGCAAACTCTCAAGGTAAGCACGCAGAGAGAAATAGTCACCTTCTACGCTTAATACCATGTTATGGCGGTAGTACATAACGTCGGCTTCGGGGTCGTCCCCAAGCCGAATAACATCAGTGCCAAGGACATTGAATTGCAGTGGTGTTAGCGCGGGTTGCTCGTTCAATAACGTCATTAGCAACTCTGGCATATTATTCGCGCCTACAAAGCCTTCATTTATTGCGTCAAGTTGCGCATTAACCTGCGAAATGGCCGCGATAGAATCATCCACCGTTGTTTGTAGTTGCGTTTGGTAGTCAACCGTTAACGCTTGCTCTAGCGCGTCTTGCTGTACTGTTAATGCATATAAATCGCGCGACGCTTCTGCGTGAGCGCGTTCGATGTTATCTAGGCTATCCGTTTTGGGCAATAGTACAAACCAGACAAATAAGTAGATAATTAAGCCCATGCTAACGTAGAAAATCAGCTTTTTCTCACGTTGTTGAAGCGCTGAGAAACGCGAAGACAGTGTTTCCCAATTATTCATTGCTGTCTCCTTTTGCACGACTGGAGATAGTAAACTGCCTAACGGCATTGCCCGCTTTCACTTCGTCTAATTCAACAATAGAGAAGGTCTTCCCCTTAAAAAAAGAGGCGCGTTGAAGTGACTTCAGCCAATTTGGGATAGAGGACGGGGTGAGCGTCTCTCCCGACAAGCGAATATCATTGTTCGTGACGGCAATATGCGTCAGCCAGAGTTCATCGTTGTGATAAGTCGCGAGGTCGTCCATAAGCTGCCCGTAACGGGTTGCATCGAAAGAAAGCTCGCCTTGGTTTAGGTAACGCACCAACGCTTGTTTATTAGAAAGTTCCTCTTGGATACTGGCCAGTCGCTGCTCTAACGCTGCCGTATCGCGTTTCGCGGCCAACTGAGTTGTCAGTATTGATACCGTATCTTGCTTTGACGCAATGGTTGCGCGCAAGCGACTAAGCGTTTTTTCTTGGCTTCCTTCATAGAGACTAAACCCAATAGCAACACCTATAAGAATTGCCAATACTATGCCATTAATTCCTGCAACACGTTTAAGCGATAACGCATCTTTTTGAGGTTTAAGTGATGCATGATAGAGGTTTACCGTGCGCTTCATTCAGCGTCTCCTGTCGCGTAAAAGGCACTTGCTAGAGCGAAATAACAGTGACTACTTACAACATCGGCAAGCGGCAAAACAGGAATAAATTCAGCCATATTAACAGGTTGAAAAGGCTTCAGGCGTTCAATAACCGGCGCACAGTCGAATTGTGTTTTAAACAAAACTTCTTTTAGCGGAGGCTGTTTTAACTGCGATTCATAAAAATCCATTGAACGCTGGATTTCTAACCCTAGTGAATCAGCCACTTGTGATAAATCTGTTCCTTCCTGTAATTTAGGAAGGTAACCACGCAGTCGCCTTGCTAACCAAATATGTTTGGCTCGCACTATCATAATGAAAGGTTCACTTGAGGGCTCTTGCACAATGATTAGTCGAGCATAATCATCGTCGGGCAACATGTCGCTAACAAGTACCTCTTTGACGTGGATATGCTTTAAATGCTTCGATTTATGTTTTTCTATTGTGCCAACCAGTGAAGAGAGTTGCGTTTTCTCAGCGACAAACACGTCTATTTTTTGGTTGCCAGACCGCTGTTTAACCGGGTAATCAACGTAATCTAAGACGATATTTGACGCATCAAACGGAACCACATCGCCAAGCAGCCAAGGGAGCGCTTCTACAATGTCATTTTCTGGTACGTCTGGTTTCTCGGTTTGCACTACATGGTATGACTCTTGAGCCAGCGTAAGCGTTACCGCGCACGGTTGCTTGTCCCATTGAGACAATACATCAGCAATCTGCTGTTCTATACTTGAAGACGGGCTAAGTGCTTGCGTGGTAGCACTTTCTAACTGCCATGATGCATCGCCTTTTTTAATCGCAACAACGCTCAGCCCCGACGTATCAATTGCAATACTGACGATGAGATTATTTGTCTCTTTTTGCGTGTTAAAAAAAGGAATTTGCATAAGTCCACTTTATTATATTATTCGTGCGGTCGCTCGCGCTAACTTAAACCATAACTTTTACAGGTATATTGGTACACCGTTGCGTTAGGAAAGTATACTAATTATCTAAAAATAACAAATGGATGCCAGGCGTTAATCAATGGATTTTATGACTTTTCCTGTTGTTGGAAAGTAGTCAAAATATTCACCAGAGCTTAACCGGTATCGACACCACGACACCGTAGTATCGTCATCGGTATCCTTATAATAATCAGCATGCACCCTAAAGCCATCAACACGCATTGGTTCAGCAATCATATAAGACCAAATTTTCTCGCACCCTTCCTCTGAATCATCCGCCATCGGCCATCCCAGGTAACTGAGCTTTACTGGGCTTCTGTTTATTTCTCGTCCTTCTTTGTTGTAGTGAACGAGCATGATCATTGAAGTAGGTTGTTCGGCTTTCCACTTCCAGTGCGCTGCAGTAACATGGTCGGAGAATTTAGTCGCTAGCTGTTCAAATGCAATCATCGTGGTATTGTCTGAACGGGTATCAAGCCGACTAATAATAGCCACAGCTATGGCCGCAAAGAGGATGACCATTATCGCAGCTGCCCAACTGTTATTTTTTGAATTATGTTTGGTTTCTTGCATGACTATGTTGTCTCTTTATTGCTTTCAATACATTATCGGCAGGAACGGTTAAAGATAGAGTGTCGACATGTAAGTAGTCGCAAACATAGTAGGGGAATTGCACTGTGTCATCTACGAGAATATTACTCTCTGCGTTTTACTAAGCGAGAAACACCCCAGAATTCGCTATTTTTCTCCACTAATAACCAGCCGCGCTTTTCTAATTGCCGTATTAAAAAATAGTGGATTAGGCCATGTCCGAATAGCACAGCCCTAGACTCTGACATCATAATAGATTCGAGGTGTTCGGCAAGGAGTACTACGCGATACTTCGCGGCGTTAAACGATTCAAACTTTCCTTTTTTACCTAAAAACCAAAGTAATCGCGAGACAAGAACCCAGTGCCATGCTTTCATGGTGAAGGGAAGTCGGTAGTAAGGAATATCCATTTCTCTTAAGAGAGGCTGTACTTCGTCAATATCGACAGCACCATACGCTGCTGCGCTCAACGACGCGCGTTTCAGCGAACTCACAATGATATAACTGTCGATTAGCGGTTCAAGAACGGTTGGTTTACTTTGAGGGTCGAGAGAGGACAAATTATAACGACGGACCCACTGCGCATAAGCGCTAGCGCTTACCTTTTGATTATGGGCTGATGACGGCTTTCCGTGTCGAATCAGTACAATTTCCTTATGTGTTTTTTCAACACGCGTATGCCGCTGCGTTGAGGTATATTGTTTATCCACACTTACCTCCTTGTAAGGTTTTACCCCCCCTCTCTATCGTCGGCCTCCATCACAGGCCAACAATACCTATTTCCACGTCGCTAAGCAGAAGCTTGAAGTTCTGCATCGTTGTTAACAGAATCGTTTATGTAACGTGATAGCACCGATTGCTGTTCAGCACTTAAGCGAAGACCGTGCTTTGTTCTGCGCCACAACACGTCCTCTAGTGACAACGCCCATTCTCGTTCAATGAGGTACTTAACCTCGACTTCAAACAAACCACTGCCGAAATCGACTCCCATCTGTTCAATGCTGCTTTTTCCATCCAGAAATTTCATACACAACATGCCATATTGGCGTACGTAGCGGCGCACCACGTTTTTCGGTAACCAAGGAAACTGGGCTACCAGTGTTTGTTCTAAAGACATTTGATCGCTAAACGCGCCACCTGGCAACGGCACACGTTTTGTCCACGCCTTTCCGGCTTTGGGGAAACAGGTTACTAACTTATCGACAGCATGTTCAGCAAGCTTTCTGTAAGTAGTAATTTTTCCGCCGAAAATATTAAGCAATATGGGCTCACCTTTTTCACCGACCAACTCTACTTTGTAATCGCGAGTAAGCTCTTGCGCGGAGGCATTAGCCTCTTCTAAAAGCGGCCTGACACCGCTGTAGCTATGCACAATATTATCGGTTGTGATTTTCGTTTTGAAATAGCCATTTACAATGTCGATAAGGTAGTCAGTTTCTGCACCAGAAATTGCAGCGTCTGACGGATTGCCTTCGTAATTTTCATCCGTTGTTCCCACCAAAGAAAAGTCATCTTCATAAGGAATAACAAAGACAATACGACCATCCTCATTCTGCAGAATATAGGCTTCGTCGGTGTCATAAAGTTTAGGAATAACAAAGTGACTGCCTTTCACCATGCGCATGGCGTTGGGGTTTGACGTATCAGCCAGCCTATCTAAAAATGAAACCGCCCATGGGCCAGCCGCATTAACGATAGCACGCGACTTGCGTGTAAACGTTTTCCCTTTATTGTCACGAAAAGTAACTGACCATAATGCATCTTCTTTTACCGCTGAAAGACATTCGGTACGCGTATGAATTTCGGCACCTTGATCTTGTGCTGCTAGCGCATTTAGCACTACCAGGCGAGCGTCATCCACCCATCCGTCAGAATATTCAAAGCAGGTGGTAATATCGCTGATTAACGGGCTATCAGGCGTGTTTTTTAATTTTTTAGAGCGAGGAAGTATATTTCGTTTTGCCAGTGAATCGTATAGGAATAGCCCAATTCGAATCATCCATGCGGGCCGAAGGTGTTTTTGGTGAGGCAATCTAAAACGAAGTGGCCACATAATATGTGGTGCTTTTTGCAGTAATACTTCACGTTCGGCTAGCGCTTCTTTTACTAAGCGAAACTCATAGTGTTCAAGATAACGAAGACCGCCGTGGATAAGCTTACTGCTTGACGATGAGGTCGCCCCAGCTAAGTCACCTTTTTCAGAAAGTAATACTGACAGGCCTCGACCTGCGGCATCTAAAGCAACACCAACACCATTTACACCACCACCTACTACGATGACATCGTAAATTTTATCTTTGGTTGTTTCGCTCATTTCTCGGCCTCATAGGAATTTCGCATAATATGGCTATTTGACAACCAAAAGGAAACCATGTCAACACAAAACGAACATAAACGAACATTACAATCTTGTACAATTTGTTAAGAACGTGATTAACAATGACGCTAGGTAAACAAATACGCCGCTTACTGGCACGCTAATCCGGTGTGTTTATGGTCGCGGCAGTGCGTTATGCTTTTACGAAGCTAATGTTGTTTTCACTGATGATTTTTTGAATTGATGTGGGGGGCGTTTTGTCACAAACGAGGCAGTCGACTTGTGAGATATGGCCTTGCTCAACCATGGCTCTGCGCTCGAATTTGCTATAGTCAGCGGCTAAAATAACATGCTGTGTGTGCTCTAGAATAGCTTGTGACACTTTCACTTCTCTAAAGTCAAAGTCGAGCAGTGCGCCGTCTGCACTGATACCACTTATTCCGATAATGCCGTAATCCATTCTAAATTGACTAATAAAATCACAGGTTGCTTCACCAATAATTCCGCCGTCTCTGTAGCGCACTTCACCTGCGGCAATAATGACCGAGAAATCTTCTTTCGCCGATAAAATCGTCGCGACATGGATATTATTGGTCACAATGTGCAAATTTTTATGGTGCAGCAACTTTGTTGCGATAAGCTCAGTTGTCGTCCCTATATTGATAAAAAGCGAGGCACCATCGGGGATCATCGCGGCTACCGACTCTGCAATACGTTCTTTCACGTCGCTGTTTTGTGTTTTGCGCTCTTGGTATGGGGTGTTCTCCCAGCTTTTACACAGCCCAGCACCACCGTGGTATCGGCTGACTATCCCTTCGTCGGCAAGCTGGTTAAGGTCACGGCGAATGGTTTGAGGCGTGACCGCGCATGATGTCACTAAGTCATCGATAGACATAAAGCCGTGTTGCTTTATTAGTCCTACAATCTTTTCATGCCTTTGCGCTTGGTTCACGGTTGCCCTGCCACTGCTTTTGTCTCTAATACGCTCAGTATACCGACATTTGTTAACTAACACTAAGCATAAACGAACATAACAATGTTCGTTTTCGAAAATATGACATTGTTAAACGGGTGTAAATGGTGCAAACTCTGTAGAAAAAAGCTAACAGGAGTGTGACATGGGACAATACATACTAGCCATCGACCAGGGTACAACAAGCTCTAGAAGCATTATATTCGCACCAGACGGCACGATTGTAGCGGTATCTCAGCAAGAATTTTCACAACAGTATCCTAAAGACGGATGGGTTGAGCATAACCCTGAAGAAATTTGGGATAGCGTAACGAAAACCATGCGAGATGTATTTGAGAAATGTTCCCTTTCACCTTCAGACATCGCATCTATTGGCATCACGAATCAGCGTGAAACAACCCTGGTATGGGACAAAAATACCGGCGAAGCTATTTACCCTGCTATTGTTTGGCAAGACCGACGTACCGCAGATAAATGCCGCAGTCTTAATGATGATGACGCGCTCGTTGACCATATTACCGCGTCTACTGGGCTACTGTTAGACCCCTACTTTTCTTCGACAAAAGTGGCTTGGATCCTTGAAAATGTTGAAGGCGCACAAGAAAGGGCAGAGAACGGAGAGTTACTGTTTGGTACGGTTGATACTTTCCTTATTTGGCGTCTTACTGGCGGTACGTCCCATAAAACTGATGCAACAAATGCATCTCGAACGATGTTGTTCGATATCAATAAACAATGTTGGGACGACAAACTGCTTTCAACTTTTAATATCCCCGCATGCATGCTTCCTGAGGTAATGGACTGTGCTGCTGAGTTTGGCACTATCCAAGCCGATATTCTCGGACATTCACTCCCTATCCAAGGCGTTGCTGGCGATCAACAAGCTGCGCTAGTCGGGCAAGCATGCTTTGAAAAAGGCATGGCAAAAAGCACCTATGGTACGGGCTGCTTTATGATCCTTAATACCGGTAATACTCCGCTTCAGTCTAAGAACCGACTGCTTACCACGGTAGGGTATCGTATTAACGGTGAAACGACTTACGCACTCGAGGGCAGTATTTTCATGGCTGGCGCCACCGTGCAGTGGCTACGTGATGGGTTAAAGTTAATTGATGATGCATCAGAGACGGAAGCCCTTGCACAACGCGCAAGACAAGATAATGGCGTATTCTTAGTGCCCGCCTTCACCGGGTTGGGCGCACCTTACTGGGATCCAGATGCACGTGGTGCCATTCTTGGTCTCACTCGTGATACCGGCATAAGCGAGATCGTCGCTGCAGGATTGCAGTCAGTATGCTACCAAACCAAAGACCTACAAAAAGCCATGGAAAGCGATGGCGCACGTCCTACTAATATCCGGGTTGATGGGGGTATGTCTCGTAATGATTGGGTTATGAGCTTTCTTTCAGATATTCTCGGCGCAGAAGTCGAGCGGCCTGTTATTACCGAAACGACCGCTTTAGGCGCCGCTTTTCTCGCAGGCCTTCAGGCGGGAATATTTGCCTCAATGGATACGCTTACCCAATGTTGGGAAAGTGACAGCGTGTTTACGCCACGACTATCAAAAGAAGAACGCGACGAAGCTTATAATGGCTGGAAAGCCGCTGTAGAGCGTATTCGCTGCTCCTAGAAACATCCTTCACGTTGTATGTTTAATAAAGCGCGGTAATAAACCGCGCTTTTTTTATACGAAAATATTTTTATAACATTGTCATTACAATCATTTTTTGTGTTACTATTCAGAAACAAGGTAAACGTTTCACCTTTTTCCTTGTTTTAAAAAACGTATATATTTCATAAGCTTGAAAATAATAATCAGAAATATCTACCATAAAAAGTGTAAAAGTAATGTTAATAAGCTTGATCCGCACATACTAAAAACGTAATTTAGATGCAGAATACGTTAAAACGTAGCCTACTCACGGAGAAAACACAGTGACACATAAAATAAACACATCACAGTTTGGCCCTATAGCGAAACGCTCACTACTAGGTGTTGCGATCGCCACTGCCCTACACGCACCAATTACCTTGGCTCAGGAAGATACTCAACCTACTGAAGACCAAGTTGAAATCATTGAAGTAAAAGGTTTTACCAGCTCACTTAAAGCGTCGATGCTTGATAAAAAAGCATCGGATGTTATTTATGACGGCATTACTGCTGAAGACTTGGGTAAATTCCCTGACCAAAACGTTGCTGAATCACTGCAGCGTATAACAGGTGTTGCCATTGACCGTTCTGGCGGTGAAGGTCAATTTATTACTGTTCGTGGTTTTGGCCCAGACTTTAATACCGTATTGGTTAACGGTCGCCAAATCGCAACTGAGAACCAAGGCCGTGCATTTAGTTTCGATACCTTGCCTGCAGAACTTATCAGTGGCGCAAAAGTCTACAAGAGCCCACTTGCATCAATGCAAGAAGGCGGGATCGGTTCAACAGTCGAAATTACGACAGCTCGTCCGTTCGCATTTGACGGGTTTAAAGCTGTTGCCAGTGTAAAAGGCATGTATGAGGATCTTTCAGAAGAAACATCACCTCAAATGTCGGGCTTAGTAACGAACACGTTCATGGATGGCAAACTTGGTGTGTTAGCATCAGCGTCATTCCAACAACGTGAATTACAAACGAATATTCTAGAAACTCGTTATTGGCGTCCAGGCGTAAGCATTACTGACCGTTCTCAGTTAGATAACCCTGCTTATGCTGATTCTGCGCAATACAACGGTGTTTTTATCCCGCAAAACTTTGACCAAATTGTTGACCTTGTTGACCGTGAAAGAACGTCAGGCAACCTTGTTGTTCAATATGCACCAAATGACGATATGACCCTTACCCTTGACGGTCTATACTCTAAGTTTGAAGTTGATTCAGATGCACACAGTGTTGGTCACTGGTTCTCTGATGGCAACCTAGACAATATGTCATTTACCGATAATGGCAGCCTTTCTGGTGTAACCAGTACTGTTGTTGATGGTGTGGGCGGTGCAACCGACTTCATTCGTCGTCGTTATGGTCGCGATGTTGAAATTCAGGCGTTTGGTGCTAACTTCGAGTGGTTGGTCAATGATAACCTTACGGCCAATATCGACTTGTCTACGTCTACCGCAGAAGATAATAGCGGTGGTGATAACTTCTTTACCGTTGTGGGTTATAACAACGAGTACAGCGTTGATTTTTCTGGCTCTACACCTACATTAGCCGTTGCTGGCGGTGACGCAGCATTACAAACGCCTTCACTAGGCCGTATGCATTACAATGAGCGTAATGGTTTCGACACAGAAGATACGATTTCAGAATACCGTGCGGACTTCACGTGGGTTCCTGATTCGGATAATGCCTTCTATAAAGCCGATTTCGGTGTTTACTACCAAGACCGTGAAAAATCAAACACACGTCGTTTTGCCTCTGCATGTGGCGTTTTCTGTGGCTACCAGGTAGATTTGCCTGATGAGTTGCTTACTGTATTTACTGCAGAGAACTATTTCTCAGGTGTACCTAATCAGTGGCTTACTTACGACCCTGAAGCATTCTTTGATTACGCAACGTCTGATGCAGGTGTACAAGCTTTAGCAGATACCTACGGTATCCCATTTGAAGCCGCTCGTGCAGCCGTTGATGCAACCAACATTGCTAACCCTCAACCAAGTAACGATTCATTCGTAGTCGGCGAAGAAATTTTAAGTGCATACGCACAGTTCTATTTCTCAACTGAAATTTCAGACATGCCGTTAGACGTTAACTTCGGTTTCCGTTATAGCGAAACGAATACGTCTGTAGATGGAACAAGTCAGCAAGTACAAGATCTTGAACCCATCCCTAACGATCCGTCAGACTTAAACGTTGTTTTCGCTACCGCAGCGGGTACGCCGGTTAACGAGACAAACAGCTACTCGTCGTTATTGCCTAACGTAAACGTTAAGTTGCAACTTACCGACGACCTTTACCTACGTTATGCTTACGCAGAAACGCTTACTCGCCCAATGATGGACGATTTGGTACCTGTGTTTAACGTAACCGTTTCACGTCCAGGTAACCTTCAAGCGCAAGCTGGTAATACTAACCTACAACCCTACAAAGCGACTAGCTGGGATGTATCATTAGAATGGTATTACGATGACACTAGCTACTTCTCAGCAGCAGCATTCAATAAAGAAGTTGAAGACTTCATTGCTTCAGCAACTGCCGATGAATCACTATTTTTAGACAGCGGCGAGTATGTATTTAGCGTACTACGTCCTAGAAATGGCGAAACTCTTGAAGTTGAAGGTGTAGAACTAGCATGGTTACATACGCTAGAAAGTGGCTTCGGTATTCAAGCGAATGCGACAATTGTTAACTCTGATGCAGAGTTCAGCTTGCCTGGACTTGGTAACTCTCAGAACATCACGTTGTTCTACGAGAAAGATGCCTTCCAAGCGCGTATAGCATTGAACAACCGTGAAACTTTCATGCAAGAGGCGGTAAGTTCGTTAGGTGGCACAGAGCCACGCTTTACAGAGACTTACACGCAAGTTGATATGAGCGTAAGCTACGATATCGATGAAACGTTTACGGTATTCTTCGAAGGTATCAACATTACTGAAGAAGAATTAACGCGCCGCGGTCGTTTATCTGAGCAGTTTGTTCAGCAAGTAAACGATGGTGCACGTTATGCAGTTGGCGTTCGCGCTAGCTTCTAATACTATCTGAAGAATTAAGGGGGCATTTTAGCCCCCTTTTGTCTTTTTCTGCTGAGGAGTTTTTCGTGTCAGGCAGCTTAACCCAACTTATTGTTTTTATATTTATTACTGCGCTTATCGGGTTGCTTACCTATTTGAAGTGTCGTGGGCACGGCCATAGTAAAGCAAGTGAAAACAAAGAATACTTTCTTGCTGGCGGAGGGCTGACATGGATTTTCGTCGCCGGTTCAATCACGTTAACTAATTTAAGTACCGACCAACTTGTTGGAATGAACGGTAACCAAATGGCACTGCTCGCATGGTGGGAATTCGCCGCTGTGGTAGGCCTTATTATTTTAGCTCGAATTTTCCTTCCTGTTTACTATCACTATCAATGCACTACAACCACCGAGTTGTTAGAAATGCGCTACAACAATAAGCATATTCGTGCGTTGATTGGTTTGCTCTTTTTTTTAGGGAGCAGCTTTATTTTTATGCCTGCGGTAATTTATTCAGGCTCGTTGTTTATGATCAACATGTTCAACGTTGATATCCCACTGATGTACGTTGCGACCGCTTTTGCACTTATCGGTGCACTATATGCCATTTTCGGTGGTCTTCGCGCCGTAGCTGTATCTGATACTTATTCTGGCGTTTTATTACTTACTATGGCGATTGTCGTGGTGGTACTTGCGTTTGTTGCAATCGATTTTGATTTTTCAGGCATCCCAGCAGAGCGTTTAACGTTGATAGGCGACAATGACTCTCCTTTGCCTTGGCACACGTTGTTAACCGGCATGATCTTCATACAAACCTTCTACTGGAGCACTAACCAAGTGATTACGCAGCGAGCAATGGCTGCCCCTAACTTGAAAGAAGCACAGAAAGGCGTGTATGCCGCAGCCATCATTCGTTTTATTATCGTTCCAACCATTATTGTTGTTCCAGGGATCATCTCGTTTAAGCTGTATGGCGATATAAACGACGCTGCTTACGGAACTCTTGTTGGCGATGTACTTCCAGATTGGTTATCAGGTGTATTTGCAGCGGCGTTGGCTGCAGCGGTATTAACCACGTATAACAGTAATCTAAACTCAGCGACTGCACTGTATGTGTGTGATATTCACGAAGCCTACTTCCAAAAGAAACCTAACGTTGCGAAATTAAGCGGTATTGTTACTGCAATTTTAACGGTCGTGTCGCTTCTTATGGTGCCGGTTTACGCGCAAGCAGAAAGTATTATTAACTTACTGCAACAGCTATTTGGGCTGCTGAGCATGCCAATACTTTCCATTTTTATCGTGGGATTATTGTTTAATAACGTTAATGCAAATGCCGGTATAGCGTCTGTTATTTTTGGTGTGTCACTTTATGCTTACTTTAGTTTTGTACACGCACCGTTTGGCTTACATTATATCCATTTAATGTTGGTAACGTTGGCGGCTTGTATCGCGCTAGCGCTTCTGTTAAACAGGCTAGTATTTAAACAGAAAGCAGAGTGGCGCGGTCGACTAATCGACGCATAACGATAAGTATATGGCTTCAATTAATAGCGTAACAATTGTGGGGGGTGGCGCGGCCGGCTGGCTAACAGCAGGCCTTGTCGCCGCACAACATTCAAAAGTATCAAGCTCACAATCGCGCTTACGCGTAAGACTTATTGAATCTGACGACGTGCACCCCATCGGGGTAGGTGAAGGTACGTGGCCAACCATGCGTAAGACGCTTCAAGATATTGGCATTAATGAAACCGATATTATTAAGCACGCTAGCGCAACGTTCAAACAGGCAAGTAAGTTTGTTGATTGGCATACCAGCAATAAAAAAAATAGTTATTTCCACCCTTTTAGTGCCCCTCAAGGGTCGGCACAGGCAGATATTACGCCGTATTGGTTAGCACAGCAGGATACCGAACAATACGCACACGCAGTGTGCTTCCAGCCTGAGTTGTGCGAACTGGGGTTAGCACCTAAGCCTGTTGATACTAAAACCCAACGGTTTTCTGCCAACTATGGCTATCACCTTGATGCCGGTATGTTTATCGCGTTGGTTAAAAAACATTGTATCGACAACCTTGGTATTGAGCATGTAGTGGATAATGTTGCTAGCGTTGACGTCGACGAAAGTGGGATAACCGGCTTACACACCGTCAAAAATGGTGTAATGACAGCCGATTTATTCATTGACTGCTCGGGCTTTTCGGCACTGCTTATTGAAAAATCACTTAATGTTGGATTGGTCGATGCGTCGTCAATACTCTTTGCTGATACCGCTCTAGTTTGCCAACTTCCTTATGAAAATAACCAGCAGGCCATTGCATGTGAAACCCTTTCAACGGCGCAACATGCGGGCTGGATATGGGACATCGGGCTACAAACTCGCAGAGGTACTGGATATGTTCACTCCAGCGCCCATCAAAGCGAAAGTGAAGCAGTAGACACATTCACCGCTTATTTAAAAGCCAAGCAGCCAAACACTGCAATTGATGATAACTTCAGAAAAATTACATTTAAAACCGGTTATCGCACGACCTTTTGGGAAAAGAATTGCGTAGCGATTGGGTTATCTAGCGGGTTCTTAGAGCCATTGGAAGCCTCGTCACTTATGCTCATTGAACAAAGTGCGAGGTTACTTAGCGCACAACTACCGGCTAATAAACAGATAATGCCCAACGTTGCATCGCGCTTTAACACTACGCTTACTTATATGTGGGAGCGAACGATTGAGTTTTTGAAGTTGCATTATATGTTAAGCAACCGTCAATCTTCATTTTGGACTGACAACAAATGTCACTCGTCGATACCCGACCGCTTGCAGGGTTTGCTTGAAGAATGGAAGTTTCGTCCGATTTTAGAGTCTGACTTTCCCTCAACCTTTGAACCCTTCAGCGCTCAAAGCTATCGCTATATCTTGTATGGAATGTCGCACCAATGCGATTTGACACAGTACTGTCGTACCATGGATTCAGACGCTTTCGCCCAGCGGCAGTTTCAGCTTAACAAAACGCTGACAGCACAACTTAAGCAAATGTTACCGTCTCATCGTGGGCTTCTTGATGCGATAATATCGCAGTAAACTGAGCAATTATTTTATGCCTAATTACACCTTGTTAGATAAATCCGATCACAGCGCTGCAACACTTGATAGCGATGATAGTTTTTCACACGCTAAGCACTTTAATGTAGTAACGGTAGGTTTTAACGAAATAGCGAGTATAAGCGGCTGTATGCCTCTTGTTGTCACCACCGATGTATCAACCAATACACGAAGTCTAGCTACGGTGGTAGGTTTTGAAGAATTTGGCAATGTATTTTGCAACGGTGACAAATGGATGGGGCATGCAGTACCACTAAGCATTCAGTGCTATCCATTTAACTACGCTATTGAAGATAACGGTGTTTCAATGCTAATAGACACATCGTCGGTTAGGTTTTCGAGCGCCGGTAGTAACCAAGCCAACCGCTTATTTGCAAGTGACGGAGAAGCGACTGGTCTATTGAAACGCTATCAATCGATGCTCGCTGACTTGGTAACAGGACAACAGCAATCTGCGTCGTTTCTCTCTATTCTAGATTCGTTAGATTTACTGTCGCCATTGGATGTAACTTTGCATTTTGAAGATGGCACAACAAAGATTATTAGCGACCTTCTCACCATTAATGAATCACAGTTCGCCTCGCTGACCGCCGAGCAAGTTTTCGATTTACATAGCCAAGGGCTCTTGTTAGCTATCAATGCAATGATGTTGTCGCTACGACAATACAACCGCCTTGTACAACTTACCCAAGGTACCGATAACCCCATCAAAAAGGTGGGAATGAAGCTTGTGACTAGCGAATAGCAGACGGCATATGTGTACGCTGCGCATTGCCTGAGATGTGCAGCGATACAGATAGTTATTATTGGCACTTAAAACGTAAAGCCAGATAACGCCATTTTTAACACTTTATTTTTCTTTGAGGACAGCATGTCATTACTCCCTTCTTTCACTCGCCTGTCTAATGATAAAGCGACGCTTATTTTTGATTGCCAAGGCGCGATGCCGACGCTTATTTACTACGGTGTTCCCCTTAGCGACGACACAACACCAGAGATGCTTGCATTACTTAATACCCGCCAAGAAGCCAAATGCGCCCCGGTTATTGAGCCTCCTATTAGCTTGGTGCCTACGCATGGTGAGGGTTGGACCGGACAACCTGGCCTTGAAGTATCTGGCGATAACGATCAATGGTCAGCCGGTTTTAGTCTTGTAGAAGCAAAGCAAAGCGGCACGTCGGTAACGTTTATTGGCGAAGACGAACACAGGCGCATGCGGCTAGTTACCACGGTGAGCTTAGACGCCCATACTACCGTGGCATCTTTTTCTTCTCGTTTAGAAAATACCGGCGACACAGCGCTTCACCTTGGCTATTTAAATGCAGCTAGCCTGCCGCTTCCAACATGGGTTAATAAAATAAAAACCTTTGAGGGTAGGTGGTCGGCTGAATTTCAAACGACCGATCACGACCTCTTTTTTGGCAGTTATGTAAGAGAAAACCGTCGCGGTAAAACCTCACACGACACCTTTCCAGGCTTAATTGCCTTCCCTCAAGGCACAGGCGAGCTTAACGGTGAATGCTATGGCTACCACCTAGGCGCATCAGCTAATCACAAATTGCGTGCAGAGCTGATGGCAGATGGAAGAAGTTATGTGCAGTTTGGCGAGCTCTTATTCCCGGGTGAAGTCGTACTTTCTAAAGGTGAAAGCTATACCACACCTTTATTGTACACCGGCTTTGGTAGTGATGGCTTCTCGTCGCTTTCACAGCAGTTTCACCAATATATACGTAGCAACATTTTACAGCACAGCGCTGAGTCTAAGCCTCGCCCTGTACATTACAACACGTGGGAAGGTATTTACTTCGACCATAACGAAGACACGCTTAAAGCACTAGCTGACAAGGTAGCGCCGTTAGGGATAGAGCGTTTTGTACTTGATGACGGCTGGTTTAAAGGTCGACGTCACGACAAAGCAGGCCTTGGCGACTGGTTTGTAGATGAAGAGATTTATCCAGAAGGGCTAGACGGGTTAATAGACCATGTAACGGGGCTGGGAATGGAGTTTGGTATTTGGTTTGAACCTGAAATGGTAAACCCTGATAGCGACTTATATCGTGCACACCCAGAGTGGGCACTGCACACACAAAATAACGCACAGGTCCCATTTAGAAACCAGTACGTGCTTGATTTGACAAACCCAGAGGTAGTTGAATACCTATACACGGTTATTACCGATGTCCTGCGTGCATACCCGAAAATTAGTTATATCAAATGGGATATGAACCGCGATGTTAACCATCCGGGCAATCTGCAGGGCAAACCGGCAATGCATGGTCAAATGGCTGCACTTTACGCACTTATCGATAGAGTAAAAGTGGCCCACCCTAGCGTTGAAATAGAAAGTTGTTGTTCCGGCGGCGGTCGTGTAGATCTTGGTATCTTGCCTCATACTGACCGTTTTTGGACATCTGATTCAAACGATGCACTAGACCGTCTATATATACAGCGCGGCTTTTCTTACTTTTTCCCTTCAGAAGTAATGGGAGCACATGTAGGCCCTCGCGACTGTCACATAACCGGACGAAACATTCCTATAGAATTGCGTTCAGCGGTGTCCATGTTTGGCCATATGGGGATAGAAATGGACCCGCGGGAACTGACTGAACATGAAGAGAAAACGCTGACATCAGCCATAGCGCTGTACAAGCAATACCGTCATTTAACCCATACTGGTGATGTATTTAGACTGGATGATGACGGTCTTAACGTGAAGTTTGGGTATGTTTCCAAAGACAAAAATGAAGGCATCTTTGCGTATAACAGCGTTAAAGAGACATTACGTACTACTCCAACACGCTTCTACTTCGCAGGCCTTGATAAAAACAAAACCTACACGCTCGAACGCGTGTGGCCTGAAACATTAAAAGAGTACACCCCCTCTATTTTGCAACAGATAGACGGTAAAACCTTCACCGGTGAGGCATTAATGAAGTACGGTATGCAGTTACCTGTATTGTTCCCGCAAACCGCACTCATTTACTCAGTTAAAGCGCGATAAAAGCACCTCTAGGTTCTAAAAAAGCGAGCTTATTAAGCTCGCTTTTTTAATGATTTCCTCACACCTTTAAGGATTTTGTTAAACCGTTCACTATTACTGGAATTTATCGACATCAAGGCGTCGTTCGCCTCAGCTAACTGACTGTTATTCATCAGCAATTCTGCCAGCCTTAAATTGGCCCAATTCGTACTTGGTAAGTCAGCAGTATCGATGTTAGTAACCTTTACCGCTTCAAGATATTGCGTCAACGCACGTATACCAATCTGCGCTTGTTCACCACTTTTCACTGCTGCAAGCCCCAGACGATACTGTCCATAAAGCACATTGAACACGTCTCTTTCATATGCATCCCACTCAGAAGAAGTTTTATCAGTTACCTCAGCAATATTCATTGTCATAAACGGCATTAACGTTTCAAAGGCATTTTTATAATCTTCATCTTGAAGGTAATGATTACCTAAATCTGATAACGCTCGAGCCTTTTCATTATCACTTTCAGCAAGTGTCTTATAAATATCAACGGCTTTTTCTTTTTCCCCTTCAGACATCAAAAAGTAGGCTCTTGAAAACAACCCCTCGGTAGCATCAATACCGGCGATTTTATCTATTAATTTTTTGGCTTCTTCGGTATCGCCACCTGCAATTGAGGGTGCGGCAATATGGAACTGCATTAGCGCTTGATAAACTTCTACTTTGTCAGGCGCAATAGTTACCGCCTTTTCTAAGCTTGTTTTCGCCTTTTCTGCATAGCCCAACGCAGAAAAAATGCTAGAAGATGCTTGCGCACCCATCACGCTTGCATGCATATGATAAGCGCGATAATCGTTGCTATGCGCTTCAATAAATTGCTCGGCCACCTCTTCAGCATCATCTAAATCCTCATTCATCAATGCAGAAATAAGCAAATTGTATTCTTTGGTCGACTTAGCGCTTTTCTCCTCAAGCGAATCAATGACAAACGTATAATCTCCGTCACTAAAGTGCGCTTGAAGCGTCGACAATGACGTATCATTCGCAGCAGCGTGAAGTGAGAACAGAGAAATCGTAGCGGCCAGCGCTATGTTTCGGAAGTGAGTTTTATTACCCGAGACATTCAGGTACGTGTTTTTCTGCGTCTTCAATTTATATTCCTTTATACGTTTTTTATTTTCTAGCAATTAGTGCTTATTGCATTAATAAAGTTCAAGGCACTGCACTAAATTAAAAAAGAGTATCAGTAAACCCGGGTATCACTGTGATGCGTGACTTGCTAAACAACACGCAAAAAAAAAGGCCCAGGGAGGCCTTTTTACACTAAAAATAATACGTTAGTTTGCTTCTTTACTTTCCATTTGAAGCCCTAACGCCCAACGATTATCAAATCCATACCATGGCTCAGGCGCTTTACCATTCACGGGAGCTTGGTCGCTACTGCCCTCTACCGCGAGGTAATCGCACGCTTCAGCGATATCTTTTACGTGACAGTTCATTAATGCCAGAGCAAAATGCTCATTTATCGCATTAAGCTTTTGGTTATCCCAAGCGGGTTCCAAATAACTGCCTATATCAAATTCATTCCCATACGCTTCAGCGGGCGCAGGATGAGGCGCAACATTATGACGCGCATTCTTTACGGTCAGCAGCTTACTGTGCGCATTGCCGGTGTTTTCGAACAACCAACGGATGCCTTCGTAACCTGATATATCATCATTATCACCAGCAATATAAAGCATCGGAACCTTGATATTAGCAAGCGATTCGCTTGAGAAAAGTTGATGTTGACCACCCCATGGCGCTAAGGCCAGCGCTGCTTTCCATGCAGGAAGTACATCATCAGTAGATGCATTACCGCCAGCACACGTATTAAGTGCCGATTGCATTTGCTCAACAACAGCAGGCTCTTTAACTCCGGTGAACATCGCCGCGGCTTCATTGCTAAATGCATAGCACCCGCCCACCGTACTTACCGCACCGAATCCCCCCATTGAATATCCGATAACACCCGCCTTACTTTCATCTACATCGCCAGAGAAGAACGAGTGTGCAGCGATGGCATTAAGCGTAAATACTTGGTCACGAGAGCGGTTTAACAGGGTGCTCGGAAAGCCCGAGTAAGGGCTTTCGGCAAAATTCACTTCTTTATTCGTAGAGTCGGTATGATCGATTGCCGCGACCACATAACCATGAGATGCAAGGTGCTCACCGAGGTAATACATTATAGTTCTGTAGCCAGTGTAACCATGAGAAATAACGACAACAGGATAGCCTTTATCAGATGCCTTTATGTTTGCATCTCGGTACGCGTCGGCTTGTATTTCAAATACCTGTCCGCTTCGTGTTTCATCGCTATAAACTGCTACTTCAGACTTAGCCTCTGTCGGATACCATACCTCTAGCGTTAAAGAACGCTTTTTCATGGTACCGTCTATGGCCATTGATGGTTCTGGATAAGTAACCTCAACCGTTTTTACCCCTACAAGATGTTCACCACTTTCACTCAGTGCAGGCATAACATCTGCTGGATAATTTTTATATAAAGTTTGCGCAGAGTGTACAGGCAGCGCAGACGCCATTAGCACACCAGCCAATAGGGATAACGTTTTCATAAGGGCTCTTTTTTTGTTAACGAATTGAAACAACTCCATATTACCTATTAACGGCAACATCGCAAGAAACGGGGCATTACTTTAACTAATTGTTACAAATAAGAACAATCGATTGGTTGCATTTTAAGCGACAGAAAGGTTAAACGATTACCTAATTTGGGGTATAAGGTGCGAGGAAGACATTAAAAAAGAGATTGAAAGAATTGATATGAGTAGTTTACCGTTACTGCTTATCGCTACGACTCACGCTAACTACTGCTGGTGTTATCGGGAAATACAAGTCCCAATAGCGAAGGTAAGTTGGCTTTCTTGTGTTTGGATAACCCAGCATTGAGAAATTTAGACTGCCGAGTTCTTTAGATAGGTCTTGGTCTTGCGATATGATATCGAGCGCTCTGTCTAACTGTTTAGTAGCCGTTAAACCAAGGGCGTTTTTGGAACATAAAATGCGATCTAATTCTCTGACTTCATTTGCTAATTCAACCACTGAGTACTCGGATAACATTGCACGTCGGTCACGCGTTATCAAAGATAACTCTCGCTCTGAAACATGACCAAAATCGATACGCCCTTTCTCAATAAGTTCTAGGGTATGCTCGAACACATCCTTACCGAATACATTCATGGGGACGATATTGTTTGAACCAGCGAATGTAAGTACTTTATTCACCCAAAGGTTTTTGATGCCATCATACACGACCGTAGTTTTACCGCCCGCAAACAATGATGGTAATGAAACGTGACCATCGTTATCAACGTAGTCGTTCAGCGCCCCTTCTCTACTGGCAATGGTATAGGGGAGCGCTAGGGACGTTGGTTTAGTGTAATACCCCCACTTGCTGCGCGCTTCGTTATAGGCGGCGCCGTAAAAACAATAAACCGTATCTGGCGTATTGCCATCACGAACCAACGACCAATTTCGTTTTAACGGGTAAGATTCAAAGCGATGAGAGAAAGAGGGTGTTTGCGACGCTATTAGCGCCATAATGTCGTGTTGCACGCCACTGACAATGGTTGTGCCCTCTACCTCCATTCCAATTTCAGGTGGACGAAGCCATACAATAGTTGATTTGGCTACCGCAGCCACGCTAAACACTGCTGTTAGAAGCAGTAAAAACGATGAGCGTAAAGGCGTAGTCACAATCAATTTAAGTACTTGGGTCGATGATTTAATACAGAATAGCACAGCTGATCGCAGCGTTATATTGGCTTTTAGAATAAGAAAAGCCGCTAAAAAGCGGCTTTTTGATACATTTGTCAATATTCAGGTTTTGTCTTCGGCTAAAACGGAATATCGTCGTCAAAGTCAAAATCAGGTTCTGCCATAGGCGGTGTTTTCGGCTGAGGCTGGCTTCCACCTTGGGCTGGCGCTTGGTTGTAACCACCGCCGCCTTGGTTTTGGTTAAAGCCGCCACCTTGCTGTGCAGGCTGACCGCCCTGCTGATAACCACCACCTTGATTTTGGTTATAACCGCCACCTTGCTGATTACCTTGCTGACGTTGGTAACCACCGTTACCGCCACCTGCGTCGCCACCACGTCCACCAAGCATTTGCATTTGGTCAACAATGATTTCGGTAGTGTATTTGTCCTGACCTTGCTGATCTTGCCACTTACGCGTTTGAAGTTTACCTTCAACGTAAATTTGAGAGCCTTTTTTAAGGTATTCCCCTGCGATCTCGGCTAAGCGACGATACATGGTTAAGCGGTGCCACTCGGTACGCTCTTGCATCTGACCTTGTTGGTCTTTCCAGCTTTCGCTTGTCGCGAGGCTTAAGTTAGCAACAGCATTGCCATTTGGCATGTATCTTACTTCAGGATCATTGCCAAGGTTTCCTACAAGAATAACCTTGTTAACGCCTTTCGTTGCCATTGATATCTCCTGTAACGTATTTATTGGCTTGCAGCTGATATAAGCAGCAACAAGCACGAAAGTTCATCGGTATTGTTCGAACAGTATATCGTATTTTACATACGAAAAACGCAGTTTTTCTTTCTCAGCGATAATACGTATTCGGTATTCGCGTGTCCGCTGAACCAAGGCGCAGTTTGTATCGGTACTCGGCCATGTGTATTTACCACCATGCACTGTAAAACGCGATAAGTAAGAACGTGACGGCAATTGCAGCAACGTTAAAACCTTTCGTTGTGCCAAAATCTACCTCGTCTAACGCAACCGCATTCTCATGCACCCCTTTCTTTTCAAAAAATGAAATAAATACCGCTAGCCCAACGCAAAGTAAGAAAACGATACCGACGCGATCGATAAAGGGCAATTCAGGCCAAAATTGTCGAAATACAATGCTAAGTACGAACGAGGCAAGAGCCGCCGCTAAGCCGCCGTTAGCTGTCGTATTTTTCCAAAACATACCCAACACAAACAACGCACAAATCCCCGGCGTGAAAAACCCCGTAAACTCTTGAATATATTGAAACGCTTGGTCGAACTGCCCAAGTAACGGCTTTGCCGCGATCATGGCTATAACAAGTGCAACTACGCTCACGGTGCGCCCCACTTTAACGTAGTGGTGTTGAGATTCGTTTGGACGCTTATCTTTATAAATGTCCATTGTAAAAATGGTAGATACGCTGTTCGTCATTGATGCCAGTGATGAAACGATAGCGGCGACTAACGCTGCAAAGATGACCCCTTTCAATCCAACTGGCATTAGCGTCATCAGGCTAGGATAAGCCTGATCAGGCTTGGCTAAATCAGGCACAAGTAGCACCGCAGCTATGCCTGGCAACACAACAATAAGAGGCATAAGCAGTTTCAGGAACGCTGCAAACGCAATGCCTTTTTGCGCTTCTTGAAGACTCTTTGCTGCTAGCGTACGTTGAATAATGTATTGATTAAACCCCCAGTAAGAGAGGTTCATAATCCACATTCCCCCTACCAATACCGAAATGCCCGGTAAATCCATATAATGGGGGTTATCGGTTGATAGAATCATGTCGAACTTTTCGGGTAACTGATTGGTAAGGTCAATAAAACCTTGAAGCGGTCCATTACCGTCGCTTATCAAATTCAATGCAGTATAAGAAAGAAATAACCCACCAAAAACTAACAGTACTACCTGAATAATATCGGTGAGTGCTACGGCCTTTAGCCCACCATACAAAGAATACGCTAGTGAAAAAGCGCCTAAAAACACCATCCCGTACACCATGTCGACACCGGCTATAGTATTGATAGCTAGCGCGCCAAGCCACAGCACAGCGGTTAAGTTTACAAAGACATATACCCCTAACCAAAAAATAGCCATAACCTTACGCACGCGATGGTCATAACGCTGCTCTAAAAACTGAGGCATGGTGTATATTTTGTGCTTAAGGAATATGGGTAGGAAATACTTGCCTACGATGATGAGAGTGATGGCCGCCATCCACTCATAAGACGCAATGGCTAATCCAATTTGATAGCCTGAACCAGACATACCAATAATTTGTTCCGCTGAAATGTTTGCGGCAATCAACGACGCACCAATTGCCCACCACGGAAGACTTGAACCTGCTAGAAAATAGTCGTTTGTATCTTTTTCGTGCCCTTGTTTTTCACGTGACACCCACCATGCTATGCCAATCAGCGATACTACATACAAGATAAAAAGCGTGATGTCTAAAGAGGCTAATTTCATCGTTTGTCCCTAGGTTCTAAGCGTGGGGTATGGCGTCTAGATGGCCATAAAATACGCCGTTAATTTTTTCGTTATTGTGCGGTTTCACGTGTCACACCGTCTTGATTTTTTTCAATGTGATTTTGAATTGTCAGCAGCATTATTAATAAATAACATATTTCATTAACACGTTTCATTCCAACTTTATTTGTCGAAATGGTTAATGGCAAAAAAAAGCCGTATTAGAATCAATACGGCATAGGGGACACACTAAATTTTTACTCTTATTACATAAACGTTGCTTAGCTATGCATTATGCAAATGCACCTTGCGTTGCCGTGCAAACATAAATATCTGCATGATAGCCTGTTTTGTCAGCATAGCGTTGCTCTACAGTAGCCTTGATCTTATCAACACTGTCTGTAGGCACTAATGCAACCACGCAGCCACCAAAACCGCCGCCAGTCATACGAACACCGCCTGTTTTGCCTAGCTCATCGTGAACAATTTCAACGATAAAATCGATAGGAGAAACCGTGATTTCAAAATCATCGCGCATCGAAGCATGTGATTGCGCCATAGCTCTGCTGACTGTCTCAATATCGCCATTTTTAAGCGCTTCACATGCATCTAACGTTCGTACATTTTCGGTCAATATATGACGCGCACGACGATACACCACGTCTGACATTGTAGACTTCTTCGATTCTAGTAACGTGAGCGTTGCTTCGCGTAACGAACTCACACCCATGAGTTCAGCGGCTTGCTCACATTGTTGGCGACGCAAGTTGTACTCGCTGTCAACCAAGCCACGTTTTACATTCGAATTTATAATCACAATTTGGTGGGTATCGGGAAGTGGTGAATGCTGTATCTCAAGAGACCGACAGTCGAGAAGCATTGCATTGCCCTCGTGACCCATTGCTGAAATAAGCTGGTCCATAATGCCGCAAGAACAGCCAACGAACGTATTCTCAGCTTTTTGTCCAAGTAATGCCGCTTGTACACCGTCTAACGGCAAATCATAAAGAGCGCTAAGTGCTTTCAGCACAGCAATTTCAAAAGACGCAGATGAACTAAGCCCTGCACCTTGGGGGACATTACCAGTGACAAATAGATTTGCGCCACCAAGGCCAGGCATTGCTTCATCTAATACTTTAGCAACGCCACGTACGTAATTCGCCCACCCCTGTTGTTCGTCAAACGTAATGTCATTCAGCGAAAATTGGTTTTTGGCATTATCGAAGTCATTCGCCACGACCACGATATTGTCGTCATCGCGCTTGCTGGCACAAACCCATGTTCCAAAATTGATTGCTGCGGGAAATACGTATCCACCGTTGTAATCGGTGTGCTCGCCTATCAAATTTACGCGGCCAGGAGCATGAGCAACAAACGACGGTGACTCGCCAAAATGGCGTTCAAAATGTGAAGATAGGGTTCGATTATCCATTAGTGCTCTCGTTTTTTTTATAATGCACAGTTGAGAGTGCTTTCAATCGGTCTGCCGCCTGTTCGGGCGTTAGATCTCGTTGCGCTTCTGCCATCATTTCGTAACCTACCATAAACTTACGCACACTCGATGAGCGCAGTAGTGGCGGGAAGAAATGCGCATGAAGCGTCCACTCAGGATGCGACGTTTTATCAAACGGTGCACTATGCCACCCCATAGAGTACGGGAAAGACGTCTCAAATAAGTTATCGTAACGCGTAGTAACATCGCCAATAATAGCGGCTAGGGAAATAGACTGTTCATCGTTTAAATGATGTAACGATTGAACATCGAACAAAGGCAGTAATAACGTTTCAAACGGCCATGCCGCCCAATAAGGAACAACAACCACCCAATCGTCGTTTTTACACACTACCCGCTCGTTTTTCTCAACTTCTTGTCTAGCGTAATCTAACAACAGTGGGCTATCTTGGTTTTTGTAATACTCTTGTAACTGAACCAATTTTTTAGCTGGGTCGGAAGGTACATGTTGCTGTGCCCAAACTTGGCCATGAGGATGTGGATTCGAGCATCCCATCATCGCCCCTTTGTTTTCAAAAACTTGAACCCATTGGTAGAACTCACCCAGTTCCTTAGTTTGCGCTTTCCAGCAATTCACCACCTCAACGCGTTCTTCATTCGTCAATTCAGGCAGGGTTTTACTATGATCTGGGGAAAAACAAATAACGCGGCTACAGCCCTGCTCGGTTTCAAATTGAAATAGGCCTGACTTTTCACTTGTTTGTTCAGTGTCCTTTTTAAGGGCTGCAAAGTCGTTTTCAAATACGAATGTACCGGTGTACTGTGGGTTCACTTCGCCGTTAACTCGGGTATTGCCCGCACAAAGATAGCATGTGGGATCATATGCAGGCTTCTGCTCGGTAGAAGGCTCTTCAGACTGCCCTTGCCATGGACGCTTTGCACGATGAGGCGACACAAGCACCCATTCTCCAAGTAGCGGATTATAGCGACGGTGCGGGTCATTTGTAGGGTCGAAAGGCGTTCCCATTAATCGGTCTCATGGTTTACAAGAAAAACACTTTCTTGATGGTTAAACGTTTACCCTAAATAGTATAGCAAGCAGCCTAATATATCAATTGTGAAACAAAGAAAATTTTATGTTAAAAAAACGTACATTTCGTAACAAGCGATACGCTAACTTATTTTAGTGCAAACACATATCGAATTGTCTCACTGTATGGTTTGTCAGGATAAACAATACATGAAGGAAAGGTATCTTGATTCGGTGAGTCTGGAAAATATTGAGGCTCAAGGCACAAGGCACCTAACGGTTTTTCGCAGTGCAATTCACCAGTGTAAAACTGAATTCCCGGTAAGCTCGTGTAAAGTGCTAAATGAATACCCGTATCCGAAGCATAAACTTCCGCTTGGGGATTATCGTCGTTACTGCCATCGACAATATAATTATGGTCGTAGCCGCCAACCCGTTCAAATACTGGGTGCGTAAAAGCTTGATTACTGCTAATTAAACGTTGTGTCGAAAAATCAAAAGGCGTGTTAGCAACAGGTAATATATCGCCTGTAGGCAATAGCGTTTCGTCGACATCCGTTATTGCACTGGCGGCAATCTTAACCTCTGTACTATCTACTGTCGGCGCTTTGCTCAATGTAAAGTAAGCATGTTGAGTGATGCTAAGTGGTGTAGCTTTGTCGGTTTCACCCTTTACGTGAAAAGTAAGGCTATTATCGTTCGAAAGTTCATAGGTAGCCGTAATCTTCACATTTCCGGGAAAGCCGCCTTCCCCGTCTTCACTCACCAATGACAAACAAAGTGCTACGCAGTCATTAGCTTCTTGCATTTCAGCGTGCCATATTTTTTTATTAAAGCCAGCAATACCACCATGAAGGTTATGAGCGCCGCCGTTCGCGTCTAAAGGGTAGGTTGCCCCGTTAAGCGCAAATGTTGCGTTACCTATTCGGTTAGCATACCGCCCAACGATAGCACCTCGATAGCTTGGGTCTTTGACATACGCATTAAGGTCGGTACAAGAGGATACGCATTCATGTGGCATACCATTTTTATCCGGTATTAATAATGAGTGAATAATACCACCGTAATTTAAAATAGTGACTTGAATACCCGACGCGTTTTCTATTGTAAAAGCAGTAACCGCTTGCCCATCTATCGAGCCAAAGTGCGCAGTGCTAGTTTTCATATTTTTATCAACGACCTTATTACAAAAGCATTCAAGACTTAAAGGGTATACGTTTTCTTTTGCCAGTTACAACCTAAAACATAGCAAGAATTTTATGTTTTTTAGCTAATTTACGTTAGTCTGTACAATCAACGTAACGCTCGACGTAACCGTTTTTTAAAATTCAGTACGAATTTAACGTGTAGTTACGTAAACTCGTATCAAGCATTAATAACACTTACTCATTGTTGTACTTATGGCTACGATAAAAGATATTGCACAAGCTGCGGGTGTGTCACTCGCCACTGTCTCACGCGTCATTAACGACGGGCCTAAAGTGGGCAAAGACACACGCCAACGCGTGAAAGAGATAATGGTCGAGATGGGATACCGTCCCAACGCAAACGCGCGTGCTTTAGTGACTAAACGAAGCGCCTCATTAGGTGTAGTGCTTGCTGAGTTACACGACCCTTTCTTTGCCATGCTCGCTCATGGTGTTGAAACCGTAACGCGAAAAAACAACGTGCAAATATTGCTAAGTGCGGGGTCAATTGAAAAAGAAACCGAACTTCGCGCCATAGAGACATTGCTTGAGCATCGTGTTGAAGCCATGGTCGTTCATAGCAAAGCACTAGACGATAAGACCCTTATTGATTTTGCAAACCAAATTCCCGGCTTCGTCCTAATTAACCGGTATATTCCCGAAATAGCCAACCGCTGTGTCTGGTTAGATAACGTTACCGGCGGCCGTTTAATGGCTGAGCATGCGATTAGTCAAGGTCACAAACACGTAGCAGTTATAAGTAGCCAATACCGTATTGACGATCCTAATCAACGTCTTGAGGGCATTCAAGAAGCTACGAGAGCAGCAGGGCTTTCATTGCCTGATAGCATGATTGAATATGCAACGCCCGATCAAGAGGGTGGCGAACTTGCTATGCAAAACTTACTTGCAACAGGGGCGAAGTTTACTGCCGTGCTTGCGTACAATGACGCAATGGCGTCTGGCGCAATGACAATGCTACAAGACCATGGCATTGCGGTTCCTGAAGAAGTATCAGTCGTGGGATATGATGATGTGTTGCTCGCAAAATATTGCAGACCAAAATTGACCACGCTTCGCTACCCGATAGAAATGATGGCAGCAAAAGCTGCTGAACTTGCATTAAAATATGCCTCGGGAAACAAACCTGAAGACGGGCTTACGTTTAAGTATACACCTACTGTCGTGAAGCGAGATTCAATCGTTAGGGTGTAGTGTGTCACAGTAACAACACAGGCTTATGCCTTACTATTTTTGGCTGGCCGCGCCCTCACACGATGCCCCTTTCATTCTAAAAATTCTTAGTAAAAAAGCGTTGACAACCGCAGCGCTTTGATCGGTTTATGAAAAATTTATCCCCAAATGAGGTAACAGCCTGATCATAAAGAAAAATACGTTCAGGTAACACGGCGATCCTACACAATATGCGCTTTATTATTGATTTTATTAACAAAAGTTAACTATCAGCCCGTTATTGCCGGGATCGGGATCAGTACAGGCTAATAACTATTAACATAGTTAACAACAGGGTAATCCACACTTTATCCACAGGCATATTGGGTCGAAGAAACGGCGCTTCTTACTGCATATTCAATTGACGAAGAAATCGACGATACTCATCTACCGCATAAGGTGACATTAACGTATTTTTATGACGGGCATTTGGAATAACAGATAAGTGCTTGTGAGCACTTAATGACTCAGCCAACAGCGCTTCGCTAACCGCTGGAGGGGTAATAACATCCTTTTCACCGACAACTAACCACAATGGGCCGTCGTAGTGTCGAAGTATCGGTGCAATTTGCATATCATGCACGTCGCTTTGTAATCGCATGCTTGTAATTGAATTAGATAGTCCCGGCATCATGTTGGCAATATAGTCGGAAATATTATTGAAGGCACCGTCTAATACAAGCCCGTCTATCTGTCGATTAGCCGCCACATAACTTGCGAAGTAAGCGCCGATACCCCGCCCATGTATTATGGTAGGCAAGGAATTATCAAACGTTCCCTTTACGTAATCAAAAGTAACAAGCGCATCTGCTTTAACATTATCAATACGAAATGCAGGCGATTTGTCACTGCTACCTACCCCTTGATAATCCATCCATAGAATATTAGCAGGAATGCTTCCCACGCGGTGAAGCAGACGATTATTTTCGCTTAGCGGCATACGATTATCAGGAAAAAAGACAATATTAGCGACCGGTTCTGCGTAGGCGACGGCTACCCCTCTTAGGGTTATTCCTTCGCCATTCATTAATTCTACACGCGTGATACCTGCAGTACTTTCATCGCTGTTTATTTGTGCGTGTAGTGTCGTCATTAAAAGGGGGGTTGGCGCGCTATCTTGATGAAAAAATGCCTTAGAGGTTACATTAATAGCACACGAGGAAAGCGCGAGGATACTTAGTCCTATTGCTCCTAATCTTTTCAATATCATAGTACTGTCCTTGTTTTATCGTTGGTGCGATAACTACAATTCCTAATCTGAAACACATTGTCACAAAAACAGGATATTGAAACTATTACAATCGTTTTATACTCTGATGCTACTAATGAGTGTACATTACCTCGACAAACTTGGCGTAAATTTTGTGAAAAAACTGACTGCTTTATCCTACGTCGTAGGGAGTGTTGCCGCGCTATCAATTTTAACAGGTTGTGAATCGACACCAGAGCTATCGACGTCGCTTATTCCTGAGCAAAACCGAAAAGCACATAAGGCCTCTATCCAACGTGCAGAGGAATGCCCCCTTCATCTCGCATCCTTACGCGATACTCGACAAAACAAAGTAACCTTCTTCACATCTGATACGGCCAGTGACACACCCGTTCTTGATTTACTAACATCGCGTTTAGATAGCATGAATGTCAGCGGGGACACCCCTTCTCAACATAGCGTTAAAATTGAGCTACAGCGTGTATTTGTTAAAACATTAGGGGAAAGCATTGTCGCTACCGTTGTTCTGGGCGCTCAATACAGACCCAGCGTTTCAAGCGACTATTCACCCCAAGCAATTTACAAAGGTAAAAGCGTTAAAACCAATGGTGATGATGCGAACACCGTTATCGGTAACGCAGTGTCAGCAGCGGTAAAGAGTGCCGCAATGCGGATCAAGCGCAGTATCTTGCATAATTGTGACGCAAAGGCCACATCAGTAACGTGATTAAGCGATACATGCGAATTAGGGTAATTGCACTTTTGTATTAACGACCATAATACACTGCATGCCTGCACTAATAGCGGCTTTGCGGCCCATTTCGGTATCTTCAAAAACGACACACTGTTGTGGCGTAACCTGCAATTGCTCTGCTGCTTTTAAGAACGTTTCCGGATGTGGCTTTCCTTGCGTAACATCATCGGCGGTGACCAAGGCCCCTAGTTGTTCTAGTATCCCGTAATGTGACAATAACCACGTTGCATGCTGCTTATCGGCCCCAGTGCCCACCGCGATAGGCAATGTATTTTTATAGTGCTCAAAAATATCAAAGGTGTCGCTGATAAGCGGCGGAATATGGTCGAGCCTTTCAAATACGTTCTGCTTATATGCAGCTACCTCGAAAGGGTCATCATCTTTCCCGTACTTAGCATTCATCAATATTGCCGTTTGCACACTAGGAACGCCGCCTAAACCGTATTGGTAATCAGCATCAAATGGGTAACCAAAGTGCTGGCATGTTGCCTCCCACGCTTTGATATGAATGCCCATCGAATCGATTAATGTGCCATCCATGTCAAAAATGATCGCACCAAACGCGGTTAAATCTAACATTGGCGTTTCCTTTCTTTAAGTGAGGTTTACTGGTTTGCGTCGTTAGCCGGCAGTATCCAATACTTTTCTCGCCTGCACGGGGTCGAAGTCGCGATTTACTTTCAAATAGACCGCATCCTTGTTATTGGTCATCGACGCTTCAATAACGCCGTCAACTTGCAATAAACTATGCTCAAGCTGCTTACTTGATACCGTTGTAGTATGCCGGCGGTCAAACGACGTATTCATCATTACCCGCTTGACCTTGCTGACTTCTTTTAATCCAAACAGCACAAGTAGCCATAACACTGTACTAATAGCCCCAACCAAGTAAGCATATTCAGGCGTCCAAACATCGGTAATAATGCCTGAAAGCATACCGCCTAGAAATGCACCGAAAAATTGAAAACTGGCGTAGATACCCATCGCAGTGCCCTTCTCTCCAGGCGGCGCAATACTAGACACTAAAGCAGGAAAGTTAGCCTCTAGATAATTAAAGCCAGTAAAAAATAATACGACAGCGGCGGTTAATAACCATACATTACCATTCGACAGTGTAAGCAGGAGAAAAGCGCTCCCCATCATCGTAACGCCAAATAATAAGAAAGATTTAGGTGTTCGTCCTCGTGCGATCCCCATCATCACAATTAACCCAAGAACAGACAAACCTAGCACCGGCAAATACACGGTCCAGTGTGTTTCAAGGCGCATACCTAAGCCAAGCAATGTAACGGGTAGCTGCACAAACAACAATGTTATAAGCATATGGAGGATCATGACACCTACATTTAAGCGCCATAGTTGAGACGACATAATTAGGCGCTTAACTTGGCCTTTTTGCGGTAACGTTTCTCCGCTACTTAATGGCTCGCCATTAGGCACAACCCATTTTACAAGTGGCATACAAAGCAACGCGAGTATACCGGTTATAGCGAATATGCCTGCTAGGCCCGCTCGATTAGCGATAATCGGCCCGAGCAGCACGGCCAAATAAAAAGAAAGTCCAATTGCTACACCAATGATGGCGAGTACTTTTGCTCGCTGGCTTTCTCGACTTACGTCTGTCGCTAGCGCCATCACAGCACCTGCAATTGCACCTGCACCTTGCAGAATGCGTCCAACCACTAACATAGCCATACTGTCTGCATGCGCTGCAATGAAGCTACCGCCTGCAAACACAGCCAGGCCGAAAAGAATTACCGGTTTGCGCCCCCATTTGTCTGACATCATCCCCATGGGAATTTGCAACGCAGCTTGAGTGAGGCCGTAACCGCCCACCGCCAAGCCCACCATCATGGGCGAGTAATCAGGGTAATCCATTGCAGCAATAGCCAACACGGGCATCACCATAAAGAGACCCATCATGCGCAATACATAAACCGATGCTAGCGCCAGTGCGGCGCGCAATTCAAAAGCGTTCAAACCTTAAGAGTTCCTCTTTGGCACGTTGGGCGCGAAGTTTAGCATAATAAGGTCTTATACCCACGATTCCAATATTCGATTAAAACAATCGTAAGTTGATCCCATCATACGTGGCTCAGTATAAGTTCTACTAGCATTGTCATATCACTTTACTTGACGACTATGGCATACTGATTCTTTTTTCTCTCATCTAGGCTTCAATGGATAAAATCGAAATACGCGGTGCCCGCACCCACAACTTAAAAAATATCGATTTAACACTGCCACGAGACAAATTGGTGGTGATTACAGGGCTGTCTGGCTCTGGTAAATCGTCTCTCGCATTCGATACCTTATATGCAGAAGGCCAACGTCGCTATGTTGAGTCACTGTCGGCTTATGCTAGACAGTTTCTTTCCATGATGGAAAAGCCTGATGTTGATCACATCGAGGGGCTTTCCCCTGCGATATCGATTGAACAAAAATCAACATCACATAACCCACGCTCGACGGTGGGTACAATCACTGAGATTTACGATTACCTGCGCTTAATGTTTGCCCGCGTTGGCACCCCACGTTGCCCCGATCACGATGTGCCTCTTGATGCACAAACCGTAAGTCAAATGGTCGATAAAGTATTGGGTATGCCCGAAGGCAGTAAGTTGATGCTTCTTGCGCCTATCGTAAAAGAGCGAAAGGGTGAGCATGTTAAGACGCTTCAAAACTTATCTGCTCAAGGTTTCATACGCGCGCGTATTGATGGCGAGGTGTGTGATTTATCCGATCCCCCTCCCCTAGACCTTCACAAGAAGCACACCATTGAAGTGGTAGTTGACCGTTTTAAAGTCCGTGATGATATGGCGTTACGTCTATCAGAATCATTTGAAACTGCATTGGGCTTGGCGGGCGGAAATGCCGTTGTTGCTGATATGGATGATAAAGACGCAGAAGAAATTATTTTCTCTGCCAACTTCGCATGTCCACACTGTGGTTACAGTATCAGCGAGCTTGAGCCGCGCTTATTTTCGTTCAATAACCCTGCAGGCGCATGTCCGACTTGTGATGGGTTAGGAACGCGTCAGTTTTTCGACCCGACACGGGTTGTGGGCAATGACGAATTAAGCCTCTCTGGCGGTGCCATTCGCGGATGGGATAAACGTAGCTATTACTATTTTCAAATGCTGCAAGCCGTTGCTGACCATTATGATTTCGACCTAACCAAGCCATTTGCATCGCTCACTGATGCCAATAAAGACATCGTACTTTATGGCTCAAAAGGTAAATCACTGTCGTTTAAATATATTAATGAACGCGGTGACATCATGGAGCGCAAACATCCGTTTGAAGGGATCATCCCGAATATGGAGCGTCGTTATCGTGAAACCGAGTCAAATGCGGTGCGCGATGAACTATCCAAGTACTTAAGTCAGCAGCATTGTAATAGCTGTAACGGTGCGCGACTTCGTATTGAAGCTCGCAATGTGTTTATTCAAGAAACCACCTTGCCAGCCATTGCTGAGATGTCTATTTCTGATGCTTACGATTTTTTTGAAACCTTAGATTTATCAGGGCAAAAAGCGCAAATCGCAGAGAAGATCTTAAAAGAAATTTTGGACCGCTTACGCTTTTTAGTGAATGTTGGGCTTAACTACTTAAGTATGTCTCGCAGTGCAGATACACTATCAGGCGGCGAAGCGCAGCGCATTCGTTTGGCCAGTCAAATTGGCGCCGGCTTGGTAGGCGTAATGTATGTGCTCGATGAGCCGTCCATAGGGCTGCATCAACGCGACAACGAACGCTTACTTAAAACACTCAGGCACTTACGTGACCTGGGCAACACGGTATTGGTAGTAGAGCATGACGAAGATGCTATTCGAGAAGCGGATTACATTGTAGACATTGGCCCTGGTGCTGGGGTACATGGTGGTGAAATTATCGCCGAAGGCTCACTAGATGACATTAAAAACAGTGAGCACTCGCTTACTGGTAAATACCTCTCAGGCCGGGAAAAAATAGATATTCCTGCCGAGCGAAATGCCGTTAAAGACGACAAATGGCTTGAGCTGAAAGGCGCGACAGGTAATAACCTGAAGTCAGTCAACCTTCGTGTCCCTACTGGCGTAATGACATGCGTAACCGGTGTTTCTGGTTCAGGTAAATCGACACTCATCAACGATACATTTTATAAGATTGCACAAACAGAGCTAAACAAGGCGACAACGTCGGAACCTGCACCTTATGAAAGCATGACAGGGCTAGATCAACTCGATAAAGTCGTTGATATAGACCAAAGTCCGATAGGGAGAACCCCGCGCTCTAATCCTGCAACTTATGCTGGCATTTTCACGCCAATACGAGAAATGTTCGCAGGTACACAAGAGTCTCGCTCGCGAGGTTATAAACCAGGACGTTTTAGTTTTAACGTTAAAGGCGGTCGATGCGAAGCCTGTCAAGGCGACGGCGTTATTAAAGTAGAAATGCACTTTTTACCTGACGTTTATGTGCCGTGCGACGTGTGTAAAGGCAAACGCTACAACCGTGAAACGCTCGAAATAAAATACAAAGACAAAAATATCCACGAAGTGTTAGAGATGACGGTGGAAGATGCGCGACAGTTCTTCGACGCTATTCCGGCTATCGCTCGTAAACTTCAAACCCTTATGGACGTAGGCTTGTCATACATTCGATTAGGACAAGCGGCAACCACGCTATCAGGGGGTGAAGCCCAACGTGTTAAACTCGCAAAAGAGTTGTCTAAGCGCGATACGGGCCAAACGCTGTATATTCTTGATGAACCCACGACCGGTCTTCACTTTCATGATATCAAACAGTTATTAGCAGTACTGCACCGCCTTCGTGACCATGGAAACACGGTAGTGGTTATTGAACACAACCTTGATGTGGTCAAAACGGCTGACTGGGTTATTGACTTAGGGCCAGAGGGTGGTTCAGGAGGCGGTCAAATTATTGCAGAAGGCACGCCTGAGCACATTGCGAAACAAGCCGTTTCGCACACTGGGCGGTTCCTGAAAGATATGCTGCCATAACGTAAACTGCTTTTCATGGGTATAAAAAACGCGCTTACTACAGCGCGTTTTTTTACTTCCATTCATCTGGTCAGAGCTTGTTTTTAAACACAGTAGGTTAGAATGTAAGCGCGCACAATTTTGACCGAATAACGGGAGCAGTAAATGAATCAAGCGCCACCCATTACATTAGTGAAAACGTGGTATCACCTATTGTCTTCATCCGAAGATAATGCCGTTAAAGCCAGAGCACAGCAAATGCTGCTAAACGCATTTGGTACGCCTGAAGCCATACTTATTTACTTAAAAAAGAATAATATTCTCAACTAAAACGGCGGTGCTACGCTTACTAAAACTTAAAGGCTTGTATAGCGAGCCCTTCACACACCGAGTTGAATGCATCGTTCTCAAGTTTTGGTAGGCCCGTTAACAGCGTTTCATAAAGCGCGTCTATGACGATGGGGGATAAACTCATTCCCCCCGTAATCATAACTACCTCAGGTTGCTGAGACGTTTTTTCCAAACACTCTACCACCAATGCTTTTACCTTACTCAACCAGGGCTGAATCGATTGCTCAAAGACCGCTTGAGTAATCTTCACATCGAAACCTTGTTCAATATAATGAAGAGGAAGCATGATTGTTTCTTTGGTCGATAGCAGCTCTTTCGCCATACGCGCTGAATTAACGACGCGCGCTGACAGCTTATTTTCTTGCACAATAAGTAATCGGTCTAACTGTTCAGGCGATGATGTAATAGATTTCGTTTGCGCAATATCGAGGCCATAGTCATCTGAAAAGAACCGCGTTAAGGCAGGAATATTGTCAACGGCACACATATCTGAAAAGTAGGTGGGAGGCACAGGCAGACCATTCGTCATTTTGAGGCCAAGCCCCATTTCTGGTGCTAATGCTTTCATCACCAAACTTTTGTCACAGTCCATGCCACCTAAACGTCGTCCCGTGACCGACAGTACGTCTTGATTACGATTTAACTGGTTGTTTCGCTCAGCAGCCAAGTTAATACAACAAATATCTGTGGTGCCACCGCCAATATCAACAATTAGCGCGGTAGTTTCTTCTGACAGGGTTTGCTCAATTTTGTACGCGGCTGCAATAGGCTCTTCTAGAAAGCTTACGGCTCTAAAGCCAGCATCGCTTGCTGCGTCTTGCATAATCTGTAAGGCTTGCGCATTACCCGCCTCACCTCGTGTGCCGTGAAACTTCACGGGCCTTCCAATCACTGCGGCGTCAACGGTGGTTTCTAATTGTCGTTCTGCACACGCTTTAAAATAGGCAAGCTGCTTTCCAATAATACCGACGAACGCTTTCTTTTGATCGTCGTCTAACGACGCACCTAAAAAGTTTTTCGGAGAGTAAATTAATCTGCCTTTGTCTGGCATTTTTAAGAAACGACGAAAGCCTTCTTCACCAAATGCAAATTTACCCGTTTCTACTAATCGCAATAGGGGGATTTCATCAAGGGACATGGCGTGAATAAGCTGAGCTATAGCCTTGCGCTGTAGTGCAGGGCGATTGTGAAATTCCCCACGCAAATCATCAATACGGTTGCTGTAAAGCGTCTGCTCTTTTGGGTCTTTAGCAGCGTAATAGCCCTGCTTCGCTTTCTCTAACTGTTCATTAATTATGCGCTGAAGCTGGGCAACTTTAGCCTCAACCATTGCATCAGGTGGAGGGGGAAGTTCATCTTCAAAATAAATGAATACAGAGGACCGTATCTTATTACTCGCGTCAACAAGTGGGTCGAGCTTTATATGTTGGTGCGTAGCACCATCAAAATACACCACTTCAGAATTTGAGGTGCCGTAATCTATCCCTATCGCAGTCATGGTATCGTTTTACATTGAATTTTGACGGAGATTGTAATGTAAAACGGTAAACGATTCACACTTTCCTTAACGCTATTGTAAATTAGCGGTAAGAAGCGTTGATACCTTTGCCAGTAACTCGTCTACCTTAAATGGCTTCGAGATAATGTCGTTAAATAAACATCCAAACTCGTCGGCGTTCACGTCTAAAAAGATATTACCGGTTAACGCAATAATGGGAAGGGCATCTTTTCCCACAAAGTCTCGTATTGCCTTTGTTGCTTCAATTCCGTCCATGATAGGCATTTGAATATCCATAAGTACCATATCGAAAGATTGCTCTTGAGCCATTGCAATCGCTTCCTTACCATTTGATGCCGTACTTACTGTTAACTGGGCAACATCAACAAGTATTTGCTCTAACAGCGCCAGGTTATATTTTTCATCATCAACCACCAAAACGTTTTTATCTGCACAATGGGTATGCAAATGCGTTAGCAATGATGCGCTATTTAGCGCTTTATCGTCGTTCGCTTCTCGTTGCTCGTTTCTCTCTAGTAGGCACGTAAACCAAAACGTACTGCCTTTACCCAATGTGCTTTTTACACCGGCCTCGCCCTGATAAAACGCCGCTATTTCTTTTGTAATTGACAGCCCTACGCCAATGCCACCATATTGTCGGCCAAAGCTTGTATCTGCTTGCTCAAAAGGCTCAAATATCTTCTCCATTGCCGATGCATCTATACCAATACCGGTATCTTCCACCTCAAAACGTAACGCATCTTTTTTTGCATACTGATGAATAATTGAGGCACGAACAATAACGCTCCCCTCTTCAGTATATTTCACCGCATTAGAGATATAATTTATTAACCCTTGCTGGAGGGCGGTTATATCACCTATATAAGTAGAACGCGTCTGAGGTAGTTCAACGCTAATGCGTAAGCCTTTTGACGCTAATCTTTCTTCGTTAAGCACTATGGCTTCATTAATCAGCTTCTCTATATCAACCGTCTGCGCTTTCAGTTCATAGGTGCCTGACTCAATTTTCGACATATCGAGCACTGAACTCAGCAACCCTAAAAGGTGCTCACTCGCTGTGCTGATTTTTTCAATGGCTTGTTGCTGTGACGGACTGAGCGTGTCTCGTTTTAAAAGGTCTGAAAAGCCTAAAATAGACGTTATTGGTGTTCTTATCTCATGGGACATATTAGCCAAGAAACGACTTTTTGCCCTGTTTGCACTTTCTGCTTTTTCTTTTGCTTCAACCAATTGTTGCGTACGGTTCACTACCTCTTTCTCAAGCGCCTCTTTATTGCTTTCAAGTAATGTCTTAAGTTTGGTTTCTTCCGTTATGTCATGCACGATGGCAATAAATTTTGCAGCGCCAAATTCAGATTCAACCAACTGCAAGTTAATACTTACATTGATATCGTGCCCCTTTTTGTGTCTATGAATAGTTTTAAATTTGAGGGACGGTTTACGGTGTTTAAGCAGCGGCTGAATAAGCTGCGTAAATGCTTCTCTGTCAAAATCGGGTTTTATGTCAAAAGGGTGCATGTTATAGAGCGCGTCACTGGTATAGCCTACATGTTGCAGTGCGCCCTCATTTACATAGGTGAATAATAAGGTGTGAGGGTCAAACATGAATACGCAATCACTGGCTTTATCAACGGTACTTTTGAATTCTAGCAGTGAGTTCTTTAACACTTCTTGCTCGGTAACATCTCTTACGATACACAACACCATACTCTCGCCCAATACATTCGTACCAGCCGCCGTGACTTCTGCAATGTATGTGTCGTTATTCTTTTTTTTATGTACTGTTTGAAACGTTGCCTGAGTGGTAGCGAAGTTAGGGTACGTGTCTCGCACCTTTTGCTCGTTCAAGGTATTGTCGAAGTCCCATATGCACAACGAATACATCTCTTCGTTGGTATACCCAAGCATAGACATAAATGCGTGATTGAAGGTTACAAGCTGATAGCTCTGATTAATGATACATACGCCATCGTTAATTCGCTCAAGCATCGCGCGCAAAATGCTTATTTCTTCTTGAGCAGAGCTGTTACTTAGTAGTAATGGGCGAGGGTCGACATCCCCTTTGATTTGAAACAACCGTATTCACTTTGTAAAAAGTCATCTGTTTTAAAGATAGACAATAAGGCTATTAAACACCAAGACGGTTTTCATTTAAGTTTTAGAATGCCTAAGGTAATCGTCATTTTTTTGATACGTAAAAACTTTTTTGCTTCAAGGCGACTGCTGAAAACTGTGGCTCTCCATGCTAGAGTGAATAAAAATAAGAATCAAAGAGCGCAAATTTTATGTCAAAAAACACGCCCTTATCTACGTCTTTCGACGTGCGTTTTTGCGAAACCGATGCCCTACAACACGTTAGCAATACAGCCCTTGTCGCTTGGTTTGAAGCCGCCAGAGAACCTATTTTTCGTATGTTTACGCCTACGCTTGATTTACAAAACTGGCCGCTCATACTGGCCAGTTATAAGGTCGATTTTTTAGCGCAAATTTTTTACGGAAAGCCCGTCACCGTTCAAACATTTATTAGTCGCTTGGGAAACAGCGCATTTGATGTCTATCAAGAGCTTTGGCAAGACAATATCCTGTGCGCTACTGGCATTACCACTATGGTGCACTTTGACTATGCAACACAGCGTTCTGCGGCCATTCCGGACTCGGTTAAAGCAACATTGCAATCACACTACAAAGCCATAGATAGTAAGTCGTAATTATGCAAAATTTTATAGAAGTGATAGATGATGTATTACCGCCTGAATTATGTTCAGCGCTTATCGATAGGTTTGAGCAAAGTCCAAATCTTTCCCAGGGGCGAACAGGCGGTGGAGTAGACTTAGATAAGAAGCGTAGTACCGACGTATCAATCAGCCAAAATAAAGAGTTTAGTGACCTTTTTCAACAAGTCATGCAAGCCACTGGCCCTCAATTAGTAAAGTACATCGAAAAATATTTTTATGCGTTAATCGGCCCTATCGGGCTCACGGTTAAGCACCCCAAAACCGGAGAGCCCGTTAAGCTTACCGGCGACAACTTTGAAGAGGTTGGAAAGCCAAACCTAGTCAATTTGGTCAATTACCTTTTTCGCGTAGGCGACGTTAATGCGCAGCGCTACACCGCAGAAAGTGGCGGCTACCCGTATTGGCATTCTGAGGTATACCCTCAAATGCAGCACAACGATGCACTACACCGCGTATTGCTGTTTATGTACTATCTCAATGATGTCGATAACGGCGGAGAAACCGAGTTTTATTACCAAGACAAAGCGGTAAAACCTAAAGCGGGGAGAATGGTCATTGCGCCAGCGTATTTTACCCATACACACCGCGGGCAAATTCCGAAAAGTAACGACAAATACATTGTTACGTCGTGGCTACTGTTTAACCGTGCAGAACAAATATACACACAAGGGTGATGACATTGCTGTTAGGTAGAGGGTTAAAACCCCTCTACCGCTTCACCTTTCAAGCGATAACCTACCGAAGCAATATCGCCCTTCCACCCTTCCGTTGACAATATTCCAGTGACCCAAATAGCGTCATACATATTGTCTATCTCTACACCGTCTTCAAATTTTACGTAGACAATTTGATTCGATGCCGGCGGCGGAACATGGATACACGCACCAAAATAAGGAACAAGTAAAAACTCGGTCGTGCTTGCTGCTGTACCCTCAAGCGGTACAACAAAGCCGGGGATTTTAACTCGCTTGCCATCATAAGCGTTAACGACCGGTGCATCAGGCTGCAGTTGGCTCATTTCACCATTGTGCTGCACCGCTGGCGGCGCTAATTCGTTAAACCCTTCAGGGACTAAGTCTTCCCAATACACTTCAACGGGCGTGTCGCTTGCTGATACTGCTATTGGCACTATCAGTAACGCAAGAAAAGCAAACACGTGCGTGAACATGCTAACCATAGACGTTTTCATAATTCTTCCAATGTAATAAAAAAGGGCTCGTTTTTCTCGAGCCCTTTCTAACATCAATAACGTGAAGCGTGAATTATTCTGCTTCGAAACGCGCAACACTTGAGACGATTTCAGCTTTTGCTGCTGCTGCGTCTGCCCAGCCGTCAATCTTAACCCACTTTTCTGGCTCAAGATCTTTGTAATGTTCAAAGAAATGCTCAATTTGCTTAAGAAGCAATGGAGGTACGTCAGAGATTTCTTTAACGTCACGGTAGATGGTAGAAAGCTTGTCAGCTGGAACCGCTAATACTTTAGCGTCTTTACCAGACTCATCAGTCATATTTAGCACGCCAACTGGACGACATTTGATAACTGAGCCAGCAAGCAGTGGGAACGGAGTCATAACAAGTACATCAACCGGGTCACCATCTTCTGACAACGTGTTATTTACATAACCGTAGTTAGTTGGGTAGTGCATGCAAGTTGCCATAAAGCGATCGACAAATACTGCGCCAGTATCTTTATCCACTTCGTATTTTACTGGGTCAGCATGTGCTGGAATTTCGATAATTACATTCACTTCTTCAGGCAAATTCTTGCCCGCAGGAACAGCGTTTAAGCTCATTGTTCAGTCCTTTCGGTAATAGGTAAAAAATTTGCCCGTAAGTATACGGTGACCGCGGCAAAATAAAAACGGTTTACGACCGATGTCGCATTAATCTGTCTAATTTTGCCGCTTTTTCGTTACTCGCTTTGGCTGTAATAGCTTAAGCAGGCCTCAATTTCGTCTTTAGAGCCAATCAGCACAGGCACGCGTTGGTGAATTTCTTCTGGCATGACTTCCAAAATTCTTCCTGCGCCGGTATTGGCTAAACCACCTGCTTGCTCCATTAAAAAAGCCATTGGGTTTGCTTCGTAAAGTAAACGCAGCTTACCCGGCATAGACGGATTACGCTTATCAAATGGATACATAAAAATTCCGCCTCGGCACAAAAGACGGTGAATATCGCCAACCATTGCGGCAACCCATCGCATGTTAAAGTTTTTACCACGTGGGCCTTCTTCACCTGCCAACAGATCGGAGATATACGCTTGCATGGGCGGTTCCCAGTGACGCTGATTAGACGCGTTAATAGAAAACTCAGAGGTAGCTTCAGGTACTTTCACATTGGGGTGAGTAAGTAAGAAGCCGCCATGGGTTTTATCAAGGGTATAAATGTGCGTGCCTCGTCCCGTTGTTAGCGCCAACATTGTTGAGGGCCCGTACAGCACATAGCCTGCTGCCACAATCTGTGTACCCGGTTGTAAAAATGCTGAAGGGTCGTCGGGTTTCATCCACTGCGGTGCGTGAGTAATAGAGAAGATTGTGCCTATTAAGCTATTAATTTCTGTATTCGATGAGCCATCAAGCGGATCGAAACTTACTAAATAGTTACCTTCTGGGTTGCATGGTACAACGTCATCTTCTTCTTCAGAAGATATTGCTTTAACGTAGCCAGACTCTCTCAATGTATCTTTTAAAATTTGATTAGAAATGACATCAAGTTTTTTCTGCGTTTCGCCTTGAACGTTTTCCGAAAGGGTTGAACCCAATACGCCTGCAAGCGCGCCTTGGCTGACGCGGAAAGAGATTTCTTTACAGCCGGCCAATAACGTTCTTATTAAAAGAATAAGCTCAAGCGGAGCCCCGTCTTGTTGCAATTGCGAGTTTAAGCGTTTCATTGATTGTAAGCCTTTTAAAGTGTGTAGGGTGTGGTTATTTACCCGGGCGATTTTCCATACCGCGTTCTATTTATCTAAATAACCTAGCAATTTTTTTTTGCTTTGACGATTGTAACCGTGTTCGCGACGAAGTGAAACATAGGGATAGGTGGATAATCACTCAACCTACCAGTGTCTGAGTAGTTTTTAGCGCTTATCGCCTCAGAAAGGCCGCAAATATGAAATTGCATTATCCCCCTGCTTTAAGGTTCTGATAAAGTACGTATTAATACTATGCAGTAATAACGAGAACGCGCTATGCATGTACATATTCTAGGTATTTGTGGCAGCTTCATGGGCGGTATCGCCGCCATCGCAAAAGCATTAGGCCATACCGTTACCGGCTCAGATAATAACGTTTATCCCCCCATGAGTACGCAGTTAGAAGCATTAGGTATCGAGCTTACCGAAGGTTATAACACCGCTCAATTCGAGCCAGCGCCAGATATTGTAGTAATAGGAAATGCCATGTCTCGTGGCAATCCTGCCGTTGAATACGTGTTAAACCGAAATTTGCCTTACACAAGCGGCCCGCAGTGGCTTCTTGATAACCTGCTTAAAGATAGATGGGTAATAGGCGTATCTGGCACCCATGGTAAAACAACAACAAGCAGCATGGTTGCATGGATTTTAGATTATGCAGGGTTAAACCCTGGGTATCTCATTGGCGGCGTGCCTGAGAACTTCGGGGTATCTGCTCGCATTGGTGATAGCCCCTTTTTTGTCATTGAAGCAGATGAGTACGACAGTGCATTTTTCGATAAGCGCTCAAAATTCGTTCATTACCGTCCCAAGACATTGGTAATTAACAACTTAGAATTTGATCACGCGGATATTTTCACCAACCTTGATGCTATTCAAACACAGTTCCATCACCTCATTAGAATGGTACCTGCAAACGGGCTCATACTTACGCCCGAACGCACTGAGGCAATAGAAGACACGATAAACAGAGGATGTTGGTCATCACGTCAGTCATTAGGCAAAGAATGGGCTGCTTCTCTTATTGAGCAAGATGGCAGTAGGTTTACCGTTTTGCATTACGGTGAAGACGTGGGTGAAGTAACGTGGCCGCTACTGGGTCAGCATAATGTTGATAATGGCCTTATGGCGATAGCCGCTGCCCATCATGCAGGCGTTACGCTAAAAGACGCCATTGCTGCACTCTCTTTATTTAAAAATGTAAAACGGCGAATGGAAGTAAAAGGCGCAGTGAACAATATCACTGTTTATGATGACTTTGCTCACCACCCTACCGCTATCGCCACCACCCTAGATGGTCTTCGTAAAAAGGTAGGCAATGGCAAGATTCATGCTATTTTAGAGCCGCGTTCAAATACAATGAAAATGGGTGTTCACAAGTCAACGCTTGCACAGTCTTGGCAAAAAGCAGACGCGGTTTACCTCTTCGAGCCTGCGAACATGGACTGGTCGCTTCGCGATATTGCAGCACAGAGTGAAACCCCAACACAATGTTTTGATGACGTAGAAACGATCGTATCTATTGTCAGCCGCGTAGCAGAGCGAGGCGATCATATTCTCATTATGAGTAATGGTGGTTTTGATGGTATTCACGCTCGCATGCTTAATGCGTTAACCGAGGTTCATTCATGAAACACGATAAGCAAGTTACTCTTGCTATTACCGGTGCATCTGGCGCACCTTATGCCTTGTCGTTATTGGCATCGCTCGTTAAGGCCGACTTTCAAGTTTATGTCCTGATTTCTTCAGCGGCGAAAGTGGTGTTTGCCACTGAAGAAGACGTAAAAATTCCTGCTCGCCCGGAAGATGCCGCTGCTTTCTTTACTGAGCACTGCCGTGCCAAACCAGAACAAATTAAAGTATTTGGTAAAGAAGAATGGTTTTCTCCTGTGGCATCAGGCTCGGCGGCACCAGCTAAAATGGTCGTGTGCCCTTGCTCAACGGGTACGCTATCTTCTATTGCTGTTGGCGCCAGTGACAATTTAATTGAGCGCGCCGCTGATGTGGTATTGAAAGAGCGAGGGCAACTTATACTGGTGCCCCGAGAAATGCCTTTATCATCTATTCATTTAGAAAACATGTTAAAACTGTCACAAATGGGCGCCACTATTATGCCGGCGGCCCCTGGCTTTTATCATAACCCTAAAACCATTGCTGACTTGGTCGACTTCGTTGTTGCGAGAATATTAGACCATTTGGGCGTAGAGCAATCATTGGTGGCCCGTTGGGGTTATCAAACATCGAAACATAAAGAGGACTAACCATGTCAGCGTATACAAATAGGACGTTAGCCGTTGCACTTAGCACACTACTTACGTTGTTTATCACTTCACCTGCTTTCGGGTGGGGGCAAACCGGCCACCGCATTACCGGTGCAATAGCGCAGCAATACCTTAGCCCATTAAGTTATGCAGCAGTGAGCGAACTCTTACCTACGAGCAATTTAGCGCAAGCGTCTACGTATGCTGATGAAATGCGTTCAGACCCCAGTGAATTTTGGCAAAGAACCGCTTCTCCGTGGCATTACGTGACGGTGCCAGAAGGCAAACATTATCACGATGTAGGTGCCCCGAAACAAGGGGACGCTATGACAGCACTGACACGCTATACCGAAACACTAACCAGCCCTAATGCCTCGCAGGATGAGAAGCGCTTAGCACTGCGCTTTATTGTGCATATTATTGGTGATCTTCATCAACCTCTGCATGCAGGAAATGGTAAAGACAAAGGCGGTAATGATGTGAAAGTGCGTTTTTTCTGGGAAGACTCTAACCTTCACCGTGTTTGGGACTCACAGATGATTGAACAGCGTGGCTTATCGTATACCGAGTGGACCGAATGGCTAAATAACGATATTACGCCAAAGAACATTCGAAAATGGGCCAGCGTAGACCCGCTTGTTTGGATACAGGAGAGTACTGCACTACGCGATACCATCTACCCAGAAGACGCCAATAAAATGAGCTATGACTATTTGTATAATCATTTGCCAACCGTAAAAGAGCGCCTTCAAACAGCTGGGGTTCGTATTGCCATGTATTTAAATCATGTCTTTGAGCAAGCCCACGCTCAGCACAACTAATGTAACGCTTTATGCACCACAATAAAAAACGGAGGCCAAGGCCTCCGCTTTTTGTTATTTATCGAGTATTAATCAAGCTCAAGAGGTTCAGGCGACAGTATCACTCCCGTGCTGTCTGCATATAGATAGTCTTCGGGTAAAAAGGTAACACCGCCAAAGTTTACCGGGACATCAATATCGCCAATGCTTTCGTTTTCAGCGTTTACAGGAATAGCAGCCACAGCGAGTACGCCGATATCCATCTCAGCCAGTGTGTCTATTTCACGCACGCTGCCATAACACACAATGGCTTCCCAATCGTTGTCGATAGCAAGCTGGGCTGATGCTGAATCGAATAACGCACGACGGGTTGAGCCTCCGCCATCAATGAGCAATATTTTACCTGCACCGGGCTGCGCGAGCACACGGTCTATTAACCCTCTATCTTCAAAGCATTTTATCGTCGTTATTTCGCCACCAAATGAATAGCGACCGCCGAAGCTTGCGAAAATAGGGTCTACCACGTCTACGCTGTCTGCGAATAGATCGCATAATTCGGAAGTGTTGTATTCCATTGCCATGCCTTAAAAATTGAAGATTGTGAAGAACTCACCTGAACGTAATCCTAGCATAGCATTAATTCATGCGTTGCAAACGGCTGTTTTGTATAGATTCGTCGAATAATACATCGTCTCTGAAATAGACACTCTTGGCACTATTTATGCCTAACTTACGCCTTACCGCAAACGGTTTCAGTTTTAGTACTTAACAGGGCGTTGCCATCATAGAATACCGACGCGGCTTTTCTTGTTAGCACATCGCGCCATTGTAAAAAATTCTTCTTTTTTCTGTCACCAGTTAGTCACAGAGCCCTTTTAGCCTGTGTTCTACATAATTTGATGAGGATAGGCGATGTTGATTAAATCGTTACATAAATGGGATGTCACCCTCTTCTATCGCCTCTACGGTCTGACGCAAAAAAGAGACTGCAAGAGCATTATCTGGCTGTCGAAAACAGGCGACGGGTACTTATACTTTGCCATTGGCTTGTTGTTATGGGTTTTCGAGCCCCAGCACGGCGAACTGTTTCTCTATACTGCGTTAATGGCCTATGCCCTAGAACTCCCCATCTACCTACTATTGAAAACCTATTTTAAACGCCCTCGCCCTTGCGATTTCCTGCTTAATTTACGCGCTCATATTACGCCTTCAGATAAATTTTCATTACCGTCTGGGCATACCGCTGCCGCGTGGTTGATGGCGAGTATTGTGGCGCACTACTATCCGTCTTTCGGGCTTGTAGCTTATAGCTGGGCGTTACTTATCGGGCTGTCGCGTATTCTGTTAGGCGTTCACTATCCTTCTGACGTATTAGCAGGCACTGGATTAGGTATAACCATTGCTCTGCTTAGCATTACTTTACTAGGTTAATATGAAAATTTTGTACGGTGTGCAAGGCACAGGAAATGGGCATATAGCGCGGGCTAGAATAATGGCATCTGCATTGGCACGTCACCACGATGTGAATGTCGACTTTGTTTTCTCTGGTAGAACGCCCGACAGCTATTTTGATATGGACATGTTTGGCGATTATCGTGCCTTAACCGGGCTAAGCTTTGCTACACATCGTGGGCACGTCGATAAATTAACGACAATCAAAACGGCTAAGCTTCGTCAGTTTTATCGCGATGTAAAAGACATGGACACAAGCAGCTATGATTTACTTATCAACGACTTTGAGCCAGTAACCGCGTGGGCTGCCAAGCAACAAGGTACGCCATCAATCTCTATTAGCCATCAAGCTGCATTCACCTACAATGTCCCTAAAACCGGTTACACCATCATTGATAATGTATTAATGAAAATCTATGCCCCTACACAATGTCAGTTAGGCGTGCATTGGTATCACTTTAACCAACCCATCATTCCTCCGTTTGTTGCAGAGAAACCAGCGAGCCACCCTCGTAATAGTCACGTTCTGGTATATTTACCCTTTGAAGACATTGATGACATTACGCAAATGCTTGAACCGCTCAGTGATCACACTTTTGAATGTTTTCATCCCAACATTTCTGAACAAACTCAAAGGGGGCACATTCATTTTAACCCCACATCGAAACCTCGATTTGAGAAAGCCCTTAAGCACGCGTATGGCGTCATTGCTAATGGCGGCTTTGAATTATCTAGCGAAGCACTACAGTTAGGTAAAAAGTTACTGATAAAACCATTGCACGGGCAATTTGAGCAACTTTCGAATGTACTCACGCTTACCTCGCTTGACCTCTGCCAAACCCTTTTCCAACTTGACACAGATACTGTTGAAGAATGGTTGGAAGCACCACAAACAGAAGCGATAACCTTTCCCGACAACCCAGATATACTCATTGAATGGCTTAAAAAAGGGGACTTTTCAGACGTCCATTCGCTATGCCACCGTTTGTGGAAACACGTTCAATATGGTGAGAAAACGCAAGAACGATTATTGACGCTTGCAATTTAGACACGCAATGCGATGATAGCGGCATTTGTTCAAGCATTTGCGGGTTTTTCTGTGCGTAAAAATTGGGTTCTTTTAGTCTTCATTGCTTCAATGCTGTCAGGCTGTGGATATAAAGGTGCGTTATACCTTCCAGACGCGCCTGAGAAAACAACACCACCGTCATCTGAAGCAAAGCCTATTAATAATGAGACGCCTCCCGCATCGCTGTCTGGAGAATCAAACTAGTGGATTTTTTCGCTTATAAGCAAGGTCAGCTTTTTGCTGAAGACGTCGCGGTTTCTGATATTGCTGCGACATATGGTACCCCCGTCTACATATACTCTCGCGCTACGCTAGAACGCCACTGGCACGCATTCAATGATGCGGTAGGCACTCACCCACACCTGGTTTGTTATGCCGTGAAAGCAAATTCAAACCTAGGAGTATTGAGTGCATTGGCACAGTTAGGATCTGGGTTCGATATTGTTTCAGGTGGTGAACTTGCCCGTGTTATCGAAGCAGGCGGAGACCCTAGTAAAGTCGTTTTTTCTGGCGTTGGTAAAAAGTCCGATGAAATCCGCTATGCACTTGAACAGGGTATCATGTGCTTTAATGTTGAATCCGAAGCTGAACTACATCGTATCAATGCCGTTGCCGGTGAGCTGGGTAAACGCGCTCCTATTTCTTTGCGCATTAATCCTGATGTGGATGCAAAAACTCACCCTTATATTTCAACAGGCCTTAAAGCGAACAAATTTGGCATCGCTCGCGAACGTGCGTTAGCCACATACGAGTTAGCCGCATCGCTTCCTAACCTTAACGTCGTGGGTATGGATTGCCATATTGGCTCTCAACTTACCGAATTGGGGCCATTTGTTGATGCCCTTGAACGGCTGCTTGGGCTTATTGATGAACTTGCCGAGCGTGGCATTATTATTGAGCACCTTGATGTGGGCGGCGGCTTAGGCGTTACGTATAACAACGAAGCGCCACCTCATCCAAAAGCCTACGCCGAAGCAATGGCAGAGAAAATGGAAGGCCGAGAGCAACTTAAGCTTATTCTTGAGCCCGGACGCGCTATTGCAGCCAATGCAGGTATTTTAGTCACTCAAGTTGAGTTTATTAAAGAAGGAGAGGAAAAGAGTTTTGCTATCGTTGATGCGGCAATGAACGATTTACTTCGCCCTGCCCTTTACTCTGCATGGCAAAATATTATTCCGGTTACTGAGGGAAGCCAAGAAACACCTCGTATTTACGATGTGGTAGGCCCGGTATGTGAAACGGGTGATTTCATCGGTAAAGACCGAGAGTTAGCTATCGCCCCCAATGACTTGTTAGCGGTTAGAAGTGCCGGTGCTTATGGCTTTGTCATGGCATCAAACTACAATAGCCGCTGCCGTCCTGCTGAAATAATGGTAGATAAAGCGCGTACAATTGTTGTTCGAGAAAGAGAAATTCTAAAAGATCTCTGGAAAGGTGAGCACAAACTTACGTAAACTAGAGAAAATTCATAAAAAGATGCACTGTTAATGCAGGTTCAGTTTTCAAAAATGCACGGGCTGGGTAACGACTTCATGGTTATTGATAACGTTACCCAAAATGTATTTTTCTCTAAAGAGAAGATTCAACAACTCGCTGACCGTAATTTTGGTATTGGCTTCGACCAGTTGTTGATGGTTGAACCGCCTTACGATCCAGAACAAGACTTTCACTATCGTATTTTTAACGCGGATGGTTCTGAAGTAGAGCAATGCGGAAATGGCGCTCGCTGTTTCGCGCGCTTCGTTAAACACAAAGGCTTAATTAATAGAAACAAAATCGTTGTTAGCACAAAAGCAGGCAAAATGGTGTTGTATCTCGAAAGAGACGGCCACGTTACTGTGAATATGGGCAAACCTGAATTTGAGCCTGCCAAGATTCCGCTGAAAGCCAACAAACAAGAAAACACCTATATACTGCGCGTCGCAGAAAAAACCGTGTTCGTGGGCGCGGCGTCTATGGGTAACCCCCACTGTGTACTTGAGGTAGACGATGTTGATACCGCTGATGTTCATGAGATAGGCCCAGCAGTTGAACGCCATGAGCGCTTCCCAGAAGGCGTTAATGTTGGGTTTATGCAAATAATTAATGAGTCTCACATAAAGCTTCGTGTTTTCGAACGTGGAAGCGGTGAAACACTAGCATGCGGAAGCGGCGCGTGCGCAGCTGTTGCAATTGGTCAGATTCAAGGTAAATTAGGTAAAGACGTTCGGGTTGACCTACCCGGTGGCAGTTTACGCATTCGTTGGCCTGGCCAAGACAGTGTATTAAAAATGACTGGCCCCGCCGAACATGTTTACGACGGGCATATAAATTTATGAGTGACAGTTCAGGGCAATCCAACGCCTCTTTAGTGATAGACGCCTTTACTGGCAATAGTGCATTGTCGGCGGATGATGTACGCGCGTTTTTATTAGAAAACCCTGAATTTTTCGCGGAATATCCAGAACTTCTAGAGAAAATTGCTATTCCCCACGCGCAAAAGGGAAGCGTGTCGCTCGTTGAAATTCAAAGTGAACAACTACGCAAAAAGGTACGTCAGCTTAATTACAAATTGACGCAGCTTGTTAGCATTGCCAAACAAAATGAAAAAATTTATCGCGTTTATACCGACTTAAATGTTCAGCTTCTTCGCTGTACTAGCGTTGCAGAGGTACAATTTACGCTTGAAGATGTACTGCAAGAACGTTTACAGCTTTCGTCTGCCGTCATCAAAAGCTTCAAAGGCCCACACGCGATCCCCGAGTTACAACGCCGTTTGTTCACAGAGAAGCGTTTTAAAAACTCTAACTTTTTCTTCGGTCGTTTATCTCAACACGAGCGACAGTTATTGTTCGGTGAGAACAGCGCTGAATCGGTCGCGCTTTTACTATTAGGCGATAATAACGATTTGGGTATTTTGGGCATTAGTAGCAACCATGCCGATCACTTTACCCCCGATATGGACACACTGCTGCTACAACAACTGCAACAAGTACTCAATATTATTTTGCCAGAGATGATGGGGTATTAGTTTTCGTGACAACGAAAACAATGCTTAGTGAACCCTGTCAGCTATGGCTTGATAAGTTTTTATTGCATCTTGAGGTAGAGCGAGGTCTATCTCCTCATACGATAAAAAACTATCGTCGCCAGCTTCAAGACGTTGCCATTACGCTTAATTTACATGAATGGTCGGGTATTACTCCATCAGACATAAAACGCGTGATGGGCGATGCTAAAATGGCTGGGCACAAGCCCCGAAGCATCGCCTTACGGCTTTCAGCACTTCGTACTTTTTGCCAATATCTAATCGATAAACAGCAGTTGTTTAGTAATCCTGTTGAGGGCATTCATGCACCGAAGCAGGGTAAACCCCTCCCCAAGCAGCTAAGCGTTGACGAAATGCAACAGTTGCTAAATAGCGAAAGTGACGAAGGAATAATACTGCGCGACATGGCCATGTTTGAACTACTCTATGGCTGTGGGTTGCGGCTAAGTGAGCTTACTGGGCTAAACCTTGCCGATTACCTACGAGACGGTACGGTTAAGGTAATGGGTAAAGGAAACAAACAGCGCATACTTCCCTTAGGCAAAAAAGCTCAGCAAGCACTACATGCATGGCTAAAAGTACGCCCTGCCTATGCGTCTGACTATGAATCAGCCATTTTTGTAAGCAAGCGAAAAACGCGAATATCCAATCGGCAAGTGGCCAATAGGCTAAATCAAATGGCTAGCGAGCAAATGCTAAGTCAAAAAGTAAGCCCACACAAACTGCGCCATTCTTTTGCTACACACGTATTAGAATCAAGTGGTGACTTACGTGCTGTTCAAGAGTTATTAGGCCATGCCAATCTTTCTACAACACAAGTATACACACACCTCGATTTTCAACATTTAGCGAATGTTTATGATGCCGCCCATCCGCGCGCGCACAAAAAATAAAAGGCGCTTTTTTACATGCAGTTTTTTCGACCCATGCATGCCGTTAAGGCAATGACGTTTGACCTAGACGACACGCTATATAATAACGACCCCGTTATAAGACAAGCCGATACCACGTTAACGCAGTTTATTCACGCTCATTTCCCTCATGCAAGCGCATTATCGCGCGCGCAATGGGGTGACTTTCGTCGCGCTGCAATTGTAAAAGATGGAAGGCTTGCATCAGACATGGGCGAATTGCGCCGAGAAGTATTGTCGAAAGCACTCTATGCTGATGTAAGCAGCGGGAATACGCAATATGCAACGTTACGTGAAGCTGTAGAGGCATGCTTCCATTGCTTCTATGAAGCAAGAAGCGACTTTGCGCTGGATGATAGCGTGCACGACACACTGAACGTGCTAAGCAAGCGATTCCCCCTAATCGGCATTACTAATGGTAACGTTGATAGCGAAAAAATTGGCATATCGCCGTATTTCGACGTTATTCTGCACGCGAGTATGACACGCCCGATGAAACCGCATAAGGCAATGTTTGATGAAGCGGCTGATAAGCTTGATTTGCCCACAAGGCATATTTTGCATGTGGGCGATAACCTGATAAAAGATGTGTATGGCGCATTGAATGCCGGTTATCAAGCGGCGTGGTTTGCTTGTAACCGCCCTATGATACTCAACAATGAACCTGTAAGACTGTTACCCCATGTCGCTTTGTCTACGCTGCGTGAACTCACTTACTTACGTTAACTAGTAAGGTGTATTGTCCTCTAAAACATTTTGCTGCATTGATTCGCACGGGTGTTGGCAAACGGGCCGCCCTACGACTTTAGCAGGAACGCCGACAACCGTAACATGTGAAGGCACGTTGTCTAATACCACGCTACCAGCACCCACTTTTGAACCTTCACCGACTTCAATATTTCCTAAAATCTTGGCACCGGCCCCCACCAGCACACCTTGGCGAATTTTGGGGTGCCTGTCGCCCGACTCATTACCCGTACCACCTAAGGTAACGCTTTGTAAAATAGAGACGTTATCTTCGATAACTGCCGTTTCACCCACGACAATCCCTGTGGCATGATCGAACATTACGCCTTTTCCTATTTTCGCCGCAGGGTGAATGTCCACGCCAAAGCTTTCTGAATTGCGGCTTTGTAAAAACAGGGCAAGCTGATGTCTGCCGTGAACCCACAAGTAATGTGCCATGCGATGCACTTGCACAGCATGAAAGCCTTTAAAGTGTAATAGTGGGGTAAGATAGTCATTCACCGCAGCATCGCGCGCTTTGATTGCTTTGATATCGGCAATCGCCGCCTCACTAATTCCAGGTTCTAACAAGTAAGCCTCATCAAACACTTCCCTGATAGCTAAAGCAGGCATAACGTCATCGGCCATTTTAGTCGACAGGATAAAGCTTAAAGACGATTCGAAATTATGGTGCGCTAAAATACAAGCATGAACAAAGCTTGTTAATAGTGGTTCATTATCTGCGACGTTTTTTGCCTCGCTTTTTAGCGTTAACCAAAAATCAGAGACTGGGGTGTCTGCTTGCATGAGCTAATCCTGTATGCGCGTTTTAACCAAAAGGGAAAAAGGGGGAAGCATTTAAAATGAATGAGAAGTGTACCCGACTCATCTGTGAATCTATAGAGATCATATACCGCTAAAGTACGCATTATGATCAGTTTATCGTTCTATTTAGGTATAAAGCATTCTCAATTCATATAACCAGTACAAACTTAAATTAGTCTGCACACAACCCTGTATAAATTCACAGTCAGCAGGCATAATAGCCGAGTTTACGATAATTAATTAGGTGATAGACACTATGGATGTATCCAGACTGCTTGACGAGCTAAACGACAAACAACGTGAAGCGGTAGCCGCCCCCCTTTCCAATGCCCTAGTATTAGCGGGCGCAGGTAGCGGTAAAACAAGAGTATTGGTACATCGCATTGCGTGGCTAATGGAAGTTGAGAATATTGCGCCATTTTCTATATTAGCGGTAACCTTCACTAACAAGGCGGCCAGAGAAATGCGAGGCCGTCTAGAGTCATTGATGGGGCGAAGCCTTCATACCATGTGGATTGGTACGTTTCACGGCCTAGCTCACCGGCTCTTACGCGCACATCATGCCGAAGCTGGGCTGCCAGAAAACTTTCAAATCCTTGATTCGGACGACCAATACCGCCTTATTCGTCGTATATTAAAGGCTATGAACCTTGACGAAAAACATTGGGCACCTCGCCAAATTCAGTGGTATATCAACGGTAACAAAGACGAAGGCCTTCGCCCTCAGCATATCGAAACGCATGGCGATCATATTCAAAAAACCATGCGTGAGGTATACACGGCGTACCAAGATGCATGCGACCGTTCAGGGTTAGTCGATTTCGCAGAGTTATTATTGCGTGCCCATGAGCTATGGGCCAAAAACCCTGAAATTCTAGCCCATTATCAACGTAGATTCAGAGCCGTGTTGGTCGACGAATTTCAAGACACCAACAACATTCAATATGCGTGGCTACGCATGCTGTGTAGCGGTGACAACAACAATATTATGATTGTCGGCGATGACGACCAATCTATATATGGTTGGCGTGGAGCCAACGTAGACAATATTCAGCATTTCTTGAAAGACTTTGCCAACCCAGCAACCGTGCGCTTAGAGCAGAATTACCGTTCTACCGGCAATATTTTACAAGCTGCAAACACGGTAATCGACAATAACACGGGCCGTTTAGGTAAAGAATTGTGGACCGATGGACACCAAGGTGAACTCATTTCGGTTTACGCAGGCTTCAATGAACTCGACGAAGCCCGGTTTATCGTTTCAAAAATAAAAGACTGGCTACATCAGGGCAACGCGTTGAAAGACGCCGCTATCTTATACAGAAACAACGCGCAATCGCGGGTACTGGAAGAAGCGTTGTTACATGAGGGGCTTGCTTACCGTATTTATGGGGGGCTTCGCTTCTTCGAACGTCAAGAAATTAAAGACGCGCTAGGCTATATTCGCATGATAAATCACCCCCATGACGATGCGGCATTTGAACGTGTGGTTAACACACCAAGCCGTGGTATTGGGGAAAAAACACTAAGTTTAGTGCGCGATGCAGCAAGACAACACAACTGTTCTATGTGGCAAGCTTCGCAATTACTTATTAATGAGGGTTCGCTAAAAGGCCGCGCGTTAAATGCAATGCAAAGCTTTGTATTACTTGTTACCGAGCTTGAACAAAGTACCTTAGATTTGCCGCTTGAAGAGCAAGCTGATAAAGCCATCAAGCAGTCTGGTCTTTACGCCATGTATCAAGCAGAGCGCGGCGAAAAAGCGCAGGCACGACTAGAAAACTTAGAAGAACTCGTAACGGCGTGTAAAACCTTTATTGTGCCGGAAGAGGCAGAAGAAATGACGCCCATGTCAGCGTTTTTAGCACATGCTTCGCTAGAGGCCGGTGAGCAACAAGCTGATACCGACCAAGACGCGGTGCAAATGATGACCATTCACACCGCTAAAGGCTTAGAATTTCCATTGGTATTTATGGCAGGGGTTGAAGAAGGGATGTTCCCCAGTCAGCTTACCAATGACGAACCGGGCCGAATGGAAGAAGAACGTAGGCTTTGTTATGTCGGCATGACACGGGCCATGGAAAAACTATACATTACGTACGCGGAGAGCCGCCGGCTTTACGGGCAAGACAAGTACCATACTGCGTCGCGCTTTATCCGTGAAATGCCATCTGAATGCGTAGAAGAAGTACGCTTAAAAACCACCATTTCTCGGCCTGTTCATAATCGGTTTAGCCAAGCAACCTCTCATGCTTCTTTTGAAGAAACAGGCTTTCAGTTAGGGCAACGAGTCGTACACAGAAAATTTGGCGACGGTATTGTTTTAAACTACGAAGGCAGCGGAGAGCATGCTAGAGTACAAGTTAACTTCGACGAATTCGGCACAAAGTGGCTGGTTCTCGCCTACGCTAAGTTGGAAAAGGCGTAATCACCAACACTGGCATGGCAGCCAGAATAGAAGAACTTAACTATGCAACAGCATGTGCTGGTTATTGAAAATAGTGATAGTAACTTAGATGTGGTGTCTAAGCTGGTTAGAAAAGCAGGGCTTACCCCCGTGGGTGCGCACTCACTTACTGAAGCGCGCGCCCGTTTTTCACAAATGATGCCTGAAACATTTCTTTGCGCGATTGTTGCTTACCAACTGCCAGATGCCCCTCGAGGTGAAGCCGTCGACTTTGCTATTGACGCTTTTATGCCTACCATTGTTACCACTGATAATCTTGAAGCGGATACCCGCGAGAAAGTACTCGAGAAAGACATCGTTGACTACATTCCTAAAGAAAACTCGCAATACTACGACTACCTCAGCCGGTTTCTCACTCGCTTAGAAAAAAATAAGTCAACCGGCGTCATTGTTGTCAGCACCAATAGAGCCATTCGTAAGCATATGCTTTCACTCTTAGGTCGGCACAATTTTGAAGTATATGATTGCCTCACTGCAAACGAAGCTATGGCGACGCTGGCCAAAAACAGTGATATCCGCTTGGTCATCACAGATGATGCGCTCCCCGATATGACGGGTACCGCATTCGTATCTAATTTGCGTAAAGCATTTTCAAAAGAACAACTGGCAATTATTGGCATTGCGGGTGGCAAAGGCATGGTAATGTCTGCTCACTTTATAAAAAGTGGCGCTAATGACTTCCTTCGTCTTCCTTTTTGCCATGAAGAGTTTTTATGCCGAGTAATGCAAAATATAGAGTACATAGAAAGTGTCGAGGCAATCAGACGTGCCGCTAACACCGACTATTTAACCGGGTTACCCAACAGACGTCATTTTTTCTATACCGTCACGGTAAAACATCACACGCTGTCAGCACATCATGCGCTTGCGCTGATTGACCTCGACTTCTTCAAATCGGTCAACGACACCTACGGCCATGATGCGGGTGATATCGTATTAAAGACGGTGGCCGCATTGATTGAGTTTTACTTTCCAGATGAGATCATCGCACGTTTTGGAGGTGAGGAGTTTTGCATTTATCTTCCTTACACACCTATCGAAGAAGCGGCTATACGTCTTGAAGCCTTTAGAAATAGCTTGGCTAATGACACTATTCAGCTTCGCTCTGACAATATACAGGTTACCTGCAGCATTGGCCTTTGCGGCAAGAAGACACAAAATATCGATACATTACTAAGTATTGCTGATAAACAACTTTATTACGCTAAGCGCCATGGTAGAAATCAGGTGGCTTACAAAGCGGGTGTTTAACCCGCTTTCATCGCAAAAGAATTCGCTACGTCACTGCTTGTTGCGCTATTCGCCTCGCCTTACGTTGCTTTTTATAAGCAATAAAAGAGTCTGTTGTAAACAACAACAGCGCAGACCATACAAACCCAAATGTAATCAGCCTCGACTCTTCTAACGGCTCGCCATACAAGTACACGGCTAAAATGAACATAAGCGTTGGCCCAATATATTGAAAGAAGCCTAACGTTGAGTACATGATACGTCGCGCCGCGGCGGTAAAACATAATAATGGGGCAGTGGTAACAACACCTGCTGCTAAAATTAAAATATTCAACGACACCTCGTTGGTGAACATATTGCTGTATTCGCCGCCAAAGAAAACCCAATACACAATAGCAGCAGGAGACAGCAAGAGTGTTTCAATAAACAAGCCGGGTAGTGAGTCTACCGCCACTTGTTTCCTAAGTAGCCCATATACGCTGAAACTACTAGCAAGGATAAGTGCAATCCAGGGTACTTCACCATAATTAAAAATGAGTACCGATACGCCGAATATTGCTAATAACACCGCAACCCGCTGCATGTTACGTAAGCGCTCTCCTAAAAAGAGCCGCCCTAAAAAGACATTTAGCAGTGGATTAATGTAATACCCCAAACTTGCATCAAGAATATGGTCGTTATTTACTGCCCATATAAATAATAACCAATTCGCGCCCAGTAAAATGCCGGCGAAAAATAAAATTAGCATAACCTTGCGGTCTTTAAGCGCTATAAGTACTTTTGGCCATTTTTTTAATGCGGAAATTAACCCAACAAGCAGTAACACAGACCACAACACACGGTGTACAAGTATTTCAGCAGCAGGTAACACCGCAAGCTCTTTGAAATAGAGCGGCGCTATTCCCCACATGGTATATGCTGCAATAGCGCATATCACACCAACTTGCGCAGCACTGGCTTTATTTTTTTGCTCGGTCAACGCGGTTCTCCAAGGTAGTACGTGACATGGTTAAAGTAATAATGAAGAACGTACACACTTCTTTTAAGCGTGTGCACGCTTGACGTTATGCCGGCTTTTTATAATAGAAATAATGTACCAAGACCAAGAAATGCGACGAACCCTACAATATCGGTGACCGTCGTGAGAATGACCGAGCCTGAGAGCGCAGGGTCTATCTTCAGTTTATCCAAAATAATCGGCACAAAAACACCCGCCAGAGCAGCAGCGACAATATTAAGCAGTATCGCTAAGCAAATTACCATGCCCAGCATGGCATCGGTAAACCAGAAGTAGGCAACGACACCGATCACAATGGCCCAGATGACGCCATTAACCCCACCTACTTTTAACTCTTTTACCATAAGGGCCCGAATGTTGGCGCTGGTGACTTGACCAAGCGCCAAACCACGTACAATCAATGTAAGTGTTTGGCTTCCTGCTATCCCGCCCATACTCGCTACCACCGGCATTAATACCGCCAGCGCAACAACTTGCTCTAGTGTGCCTTCGAACAAGCCAATAAACCACGACGCTAAAAACGCAGTGAGCAAGTTAATACCTAACCACAATGCTCGATTTCGAGCGCTTTTCGCAACGGGCGAGAATAAATCCTCGTCTTCATCCATACCCGCAGATGCCATCACCTGCCGTTCGTAAAATTCATTGACCAGTTCGCTAGCTGAGGTGATATCTAAACGACCCAACAGCACATCATTGTCGTCGATAACAGGTAGCGAGGCCAACCCTGAACGCTGCACTTGGATAGACGCCGTCGTAGTTTCATCGGTACCTTGTAATGTAATGACATTGTCACTTTTTAGGGTACTCAGCGGCGTGTGATCAGGCGCAGAGAACAACATATTGATTTTAACCAACCCTGCAAACTGCCCAGACCGGTTGACCAAGTAAATACTGTCACAATGTTGCGGAATATCACGACGTAATAAGCGAAGCCCTTCTCGTACCTTCGCATTAGCGGGTAACGCGAGTTGGTCATGGGTAACCCAGTGTCCTACTTGACCATCAGGGAATTGCGTTGCGTCTCGAAAGTATTTACGCTCTTGGCTATCTAGCGATTCATACGCCAAATCGACAAGCTTGGTAGGCAATGAGTCAAGTAGTTCTAGTAAGTCTTCTGCATCAATATCGGCGAAAATAGACGCCCATTCGTTGTGCGGCGTAGCATCAATCAATAATTCACGAGGATCACCACGCATTTCCACAAGCACATCTAGCTTGCGGTCTCGTGCCATCCCCTCCCACACTATAAGACGGCGTTCTAGGGGCAGAGATTCTAATAAAGATGCTATATAGACCGTATCTTGGCCGCTTAATGCGGTGAGAATAGACGCAGGATCATCGCCAATGCTGTCAGATACGAACTCTTCAATTAAATCAGGTAATGGCTCAGCCATGTAGCACCTCCACGTAATGTCACACTTTGCTATCCAAGCATATAAGTGCCTGTGCCAAAGGCAATATGATCGCCTTTTTCATTGTGTAATTCCATTCTACACACTACTAATTTACTTCCTTTGCGAATAACCGTTGCCGTGGCGACAAAGCGCGCTCCCCGACCCGGTCTGAGATAGTCTACGCGCATATCTACCGTTCCCATAGTAGGCAAACGCACTTTTAGTTCAGAAAGTTGAGATGCATCGGTATGCTTAATGGTTTCGGTTATTGCGACTAAACCGCCAATGGTGTCTAGCATGGTGGCAGTTACACCACCATGTAAAATACCTTTGAGCGGGTTGCCCGTTAATTCTTGCTTCCACCCTACATGAAGCTCGATACCGTTCTCACCATCAACCACGTCTAACCCCAATAAGTTATTAAATGGCATGGTGTCATTAAATAGGCCTATAACAAATGCGGTCAAGGCTGCATGCGTCAGAGGGTTTTCTTCATCATTGTGTGTCGAATTCTGGTCAGTCATAATGTTCCTTTTTAACAACGTAGCGCTTCACATTACGTTAATTATGAGTGAGTTACCTTTTTTGTTATTTATATGAAAATATTTGAACGCTGAATTTTAGTATAGTTTTTTCGATTCAGTCGTGAAGCATAAGCAAAAAACGCGTAAAATCCCCCGCCATGACAATTGCAGCAACTTCCTCACCCGACTCTGATACCGATGTTTCATCGTGTACGCCTGAATCTGTCTTAAAAGATGTTTTCGGTTACGATGTATTTCGTGACGGCCAGGGCGAGGTTATTCATAGCGTATGTAAAGGTTCTGACGCGCTGGTATTACTTCCTACAGGGGGCGGAAAGTCGCTCTGTTATCAAATACCCGCCTTGGTGCGCGATGGCACAGCCGTTGTGGTATCACCATTGATTTCTTTAATGCAAGACCAAGTAGAGCAACTCACTGCCCTTGGCGTTAGTGCTGCTTACTTGAATTCATCGCTTGCACAAGACACGCAGCAAAGCGTCACTGAACGTTTATTAGCAGGTAAAATCGATTTACTTTATGTCTCTCCAGAACGGCTTTTACAATTTAGCTTCCAACAACTGCTAACGCGCATTGATATCGCTTTGTTTGCAATTGATGAAGCCCATTGTGTTTCTCATTGGGGTCATGATTTTAGACAAGATTATCGCGCACTGGGCCAAATAAAAGGAAAGTTTCCAAGCATTCCCGTTATCGGTCTTACCGCCACCGCTGATATCGCTACACAGGCCGATATTCTTACCCAGCTTCAGCTACAAGAGCCACTTGTCTATAAAGGGAGTTTCGACCGCCCTAATATCCGTTATCGCGTGATGTCAAAATACAAGGCGTTCGACCAAGTGCTTGCGTATGTTAAGCAACAAGAAGGCAGCGGTATTATTTACTGCAATAGCAGGGCAAAAGTAGATGACTTACACGCCAAGCTTTTTCGCCAAGGCTTTCGTTGTGCCGCTTATCATGCGGGAATGGATGCTGACGAAAGAGAGCTGGTTCAACGTCAATTCCTTAACGATAAAATAGACATTGTTGTGGCCACCGTTGCTTTTGGTATGGGCATTAACAAGTCGAATGTGCGCTATGTGGTACATCACGATGTTCCCCGTAGCGTCGAGAGCTATTATCAAGAAACAGGGCGTGCTGGACGAGATGGATTACCGTCAGAAGCCATGCTTCTATTTGACGAGAAAGATGCCGCGCGCGTAAAACAATGGATTGAGCAAGGCGAAATAGCCGACCGTAATGCCATCGAATTACAGAAATTTGCTGCCATGGAGGCATTTTCAGAGGCACAAACCTGCCGAAGGCAAGTGTTGCTCAATTACTTCTCTGAATTTAGCGGCAGCGCCTGTGGGAATTGTGACGTTTGCTTAGACCCGCCAAAAATGATTGATGGGTTAGTGATGAGCCAAAAGGTGCTGTCATGTATTCTTCGCTTATCTCAACAGGCATCGACGCAGTATGTCATTGATGTAATTCGCGGAAAGCAACTAAAACGGTTGCAAGAAGCAGGGCATCACCAGCTTTCCACCTACGGAATTGGCAAAGATAAGTCAGACAGCTATTGGCATAACATCATCAATCAGCTTATTCATAAAGGGCTTATTCGTGTAGATATCACCGCCAATGCTGCGCTTCGGCTCACTGAAGCGGCGCGGCCTATACTAAAAAGTGACGTTGCCATTCAGCTTGCAGTACCTAGGCTCGAGTTTAAACCCGACAAGAAAGCGAAACAGGCCCCGGCAAACTACGACCGAACCCTATTTATTCGTCTTAAGCATTTACGAAAAGTGCTGGCGGAAGAAAACGGCGTTCCTCCCTATGTGGTATTTAGTGACGCCACCTTGGTCGATATGTCGTGCAAACTGCCTATCAATAGAAGCACAATGCTGGAAGTAAGCGGCGTAGGCCAAACCAAACTAGAGCGTTATGGTGAAGCCTTTATGCAACTTATCGATGACTATATCAACCGAGAACATTAATAAGCCTATCCGACATTAGGCGTAAGCGTACTCTCCGCCTTTCTCTAACGCACGCTTATATGCTTCTCTTTCATGTACCCGCTTAACATAGCCTTTTATCGCAGCAAACTCTTCGGCGCGACCGCTTGCCACTAGCGATTCTAATGGGAATATCATTTGCACATCAGCGCCGGTAGGCGCATCACCCGCAAACCAGGTGTTACTCGATAAATATGACTCGACATATCGTAAACTTTTTTCAAGGTTCGGTCGGTAGTAGGCATCTAGAATCCCATCGATAAGCTTGTTAGTGATAGGCTTTATAAAGAACGGCTTCGACCCTTTTTGGCGCGCTTTTTCAAGCACGAGGTTTGCCACTAACGGCGGCATTAATGAGCCCTCGGCAAAGTGTAACCAGAACCAATACTGCTGCAACGTTTCGCCCGTCTCTGGCATAGCGAAATGCTCTGTAGCATGGTGTTTTATCAAATACTCAATAATCGCACCTGATTCAGCAATGGAACCATCAGGCGTAGTTAATACCGGCGAGCGGCCGAGTGGATGCACAGCGTGTAACGCGCTTGGAGCAAGGTTCGTTTTACTGTCTCGTTGATAATGTTCAATAGTATAATCGACCCCTAGCTCTTCGAGTAACCATAAGATTCGTTGAGAGCGAGAATTATTTAAATGATGAAGTGTTAACATACTATTCCTTGAACGCGATAATGCTAGTAATGGTTTCTGGTACTAGTTATACAACACTGCGCAAAGATAAGATTAATTTTCGCGTCAAAATGTACGCTAAATTCGTTTTTTTCATTGATTCTCTCCCATCAGTAAAGGTTATACGCAGTACGCCCGTGGCTTGCCTTTCCATTTCAGGCCGTTTTTGCTATTTTCCTACGTGGGCGCTGTAGTACAACATGCAGTGCAATAAGTGTATATCTACCCCATACCCACACAGCAAGGCACTACGTTATCAATGACGTGTTCAAATCAGTTAACTAAAAGCACAATACTTGATGGTCTTGAACCACACGACCAGTCAGTGGTCATCGCGATTGCGATGCCGTCAACGCCACTAAAAACAGCGCAGTTAATTAACGCGTTTTGCACGTTTTTTAATTGCAGCGCACAACCGACTGATTGGGGCGCCGATCGTTGCCAAACCATTCTTTCACCAATAGACGACTCATTATCTCTATGCTTTTTAATGCATGTTGATTGGTTATGCGACGCAATTTGGTTAGAGCCGTTGGGGAAAAATCAAGATATCAATGCCCTCGTTCAGTACTTAACCACAAAGAATGTGTAATGTATTACGCATTTACTTTCTTTGTATCAAACTCTTCCGTTAGTATAGTGGCTATAAAATAATAATAAGGTTTCAATGTTGTGACGTTATCGCGGCAAAAAGGATTATTTGCGTTACTTACCCTGTTAGTAATACTAAGTGTGTTCGTGGGCATGTCGGCACATGCGAATAACGATACCAACACCCTTGTAGTCAATGAAGCCTTCAAAACGCAAAGAATAAACGACTTTGCATCGATAACCGAAAGCCGACGGTCTGCCACGTATTTTGATGTACTAAATGGCGTCGCACGATCTCCTGAAAATACCGATGCCCAAAACAACGACAACCGCATTTGGTTATCGACTACGATTGAAAACAGTGGGTACAGCACAGTCCCTCTCGTTATCAACATAGACAGGCTCAATGTTGACGACCTGCAACTCTATTTACTTGATACCAGCTCACGCATTATTAAGTCATACCGTTATCAAGCGGGTAAAGGCGACTTTTCGCTAGCAAAACCCTTACCCACCATTCGCCTTTCATTTCCGCTAAAAGCAGAGGAGCAAGTGCGCTTGCTGGTCGGTGTTGAGGATGATGGTTTAAAACATTTTCCAATATCACTGTGGCATCAAGCCACTCTCGCGCAATACGATAGAAGTATGCTAGCACTACTCGGTGTTGTGTTCGGTGTACTCTCAATCCTCGCCGGCTACTTCCTGTTATCGTATTTATACCAACGCACGCCGGCACGCTTTTGGCTGTCTATAACCAATGGTGTTTTATTTGCCGTATTTTTCTTAGCGCAAGGTGGTTTGTCAACATGGCCCGCATTGACCAACTACAGTGAAGCGTCGTTTGCGGTTTTGTTAGGGCTCACTTTTTTATCGCTAGGTAAAGTGACGCATAATTTATTTCCTCACGTTCCAATAGTACTTCGTAGTATTACCTTCTTGCTTCCTGTTGCGATGATGGCCGTTGCCTTAAGTGGAAGTGCTTTTCACACCGTGAAAATGCTGTTTCTTTTTAGCGCCATTATTGGTTTGTATCACATCCTTTTAGCCTTTGTATTTCGACGTAAAGCCTCATTAGGCTTAAGCAGAATTTTTATTGTAGCTTGGCTTAGTTTCTTTTGTGTTTACGCTATTTTTACGCAAATACTATTTGCAAACTTGGTGTATACAGAGTTGGTCGTTTCAGCGCTGATTATTATGCTAACACTTGGGCTTTTATGCCTTGGTTTTAGTGTTGAGCTTAAAGAACGGAGTCACAACAAACAGCAGCTATCTGAGCGTGAAGCCACCATTTCAAACTTAAGCCATTTCTATGACTTGTTTCGCAATTCTGCAGAGGGGCTTTATACCTCCACGGTTGAAGGTCAGCTTAAGACGGTTAATACGGCCATGTGCGCAGTATTTGGCTACGACAACGAAGAAGCCATGCTTGATGGCGTAACAAACACGACCGAATTTTATGACAACACCGACGACCGAGCCGCGCTCTTAGGCATTCTGCTTAGCGAAGGCCAAGTAATAGGAAGAGAGATTAAAGGCAAGCGCTCAAACGGTGAGTCTTTTTGGTTTGCCATTTCGTGCCAAGTAAGGGGCGAAGGCGACGATAGGTTTTTATACGGTTCGATTATCGATATCACAGAACGCAAACAGTCGAACCTAAGTCTTGAGTATATGGCAACACATGACTCGCTATCGGGTGTTTATAATCGAAGGTTTTTTGAAACTACACTGAAGAATAGACTTGCCGAGCGCGCTCCAATTCCCGTGATTATTTTATACCTAGACTTGGACCGGTTTAAAATAATAAACGACACCTGTGGTCATAAAGCAGGCGATGCACTTATCAAAGAAATTTCGCAACTTCTCGACAAAAGCCTTCCAGACAATGCGACCTTAGCACGCCTTGGAGGTGATGAGTTTGGGGTCATTCTCGAACGTTGCAACGAGGAGCATGCTTACCGTCATGCAGTTAACATTCTTAACGCGGTGAGAGACTTCCGCTTTATGTGGGAAAATCGCATTTTCAACCTTGGTGTAAGTATTGGACTCGCGATATGTGACGACCCTGCGCTTACCCCCGACCAATATCTGAGCATGGCAGATGCCGCCTGTTACTTTGCCAAAGAGCAAGGAAGAAACCAGGTACATTGCTACAGTAAAGATAATGCAGGCATGCAGCGCTATCAATACGAATTAGACTGGGTTACCACGATTAATCAAGCGCTAGAAGAAGAACGATTTCTGCTTTACTATCAGCCGCTTCGCCCCTTATCGCGTCAGAATGACGGCCACTATTATGAAATTTTATTACGACTGCAGCAAAATGATGGCAGCATTGTAGAGCCCACCGCATTTTTGCCGACCGCAGAGCGGTTCGAGATGAACGTAAAAATAGATAAATGGGTGATATCGTCAACGTTTGCTTATCTTAATGCCAATCCGGAACATCTGGCACAGCTTAGAAAATGCAGTATTAATTTAAATTGCCACTCGCTGGCTGATCGCGATTTTAAACTTTACGTATTAAATGCATTTGAAAAATACCGCATTCCTTTCGAGAAAATTTGTTTCGAAGTTATCGAGTCGGTTGCAATCATCAAAATGGATGACACCGTCGACTTCATGCGTGCCTTCAATGAGTTGGGCTGTACTTTTGCTTTAGACGATTTTGGAAGCGGGTTTTCATCCTATAGCTATTTGAAAAGCTTGCCGGTTTCTCAGGTGAAAATAGACGGTAGCTTTATTAAAGACATGCTTATCGACCCTATTGATGCCGCCATGGTGGCTTCCATAAAAGAAGTGGCTAAGGCAATGGGCATGCTAACCGTAGGTGAATTCGTTGAAAATGAAGCGACAATGGTAGAGCTAGGAAAGATGGGAATCGACTTTGCGCAAGGGTTTGGTGTGAAACCACCCGCCCCGCTTAAAGAATTTGTTCCCCTATAATGCCAGCGTGTACCGTTGTCTTTATCGCACTACGAATATGCTACTATTAACGATTGAGATAATGTAACATTATCACATTAATAAATGGGGAGATGAACCTGTCTCAGCCCCTTGTAAAAGGCAAGAACACCCCCACTTTACGCTTAACATCCCGGGTGTAGAAGTAACATGAGCAGCAAACAGCCTAAATACGAATTTGTCAGTTCAGCCAAATTACCAACACGCATTGGTGATTTCAAAATCCATGGTTTTGTAGAAGCCAGTGGACAGGAGCATGTCGCTCTGTCTTATGGTGACTGGAAAGAAGATGACATAGTACCAATAAGAATTCATTCTGAATGCCTTACCGGCGATGCATTGTTTAGCACACGCTGTGATTGTGGATTCCAGCTTGAAAAAGCCATGCAAAATATTGTTGATAAGGGGTTTGGTGTGTTGCTATATCTTCGCCAGGAAGGGCGTGGCATAGGGCTACTCAACAAAATCAGAGCTTACAACCTGCAAGATAGTGGTATGGACACGGTCGAGGCGAACGAACATCTTGGCTTCGATGCCGATTTACGCAGCTATGACATCTGTAAGCTTATGCTTGATACGCTAAATGTTAAGCATGTTGAATTGATGACCAACAACCCCAAGAAAATGGCCGCGTTGCAAGCACTTGATATCGACGTAGTATCAAGAAAGCCTATCGATCATGGCCTCACTAAAGACAATAAGCACTATCTTAAAACGAAAACTGAAAAATTAGGGCACGCTTTCGACCCGCATATTTTCAAATAGCAACATGCAGTAAAATTGACACCTGGGCTGGGCGAATTATTCAGTTTGGTTCAGCTTAGGTTAATACGCATCACGTTATATTCTATACAGACTTTGCGACATTGCCCGCTTTCGAACGTTATCGATGAGCACAGCAATGTAAGGAGAACGTATGAAAAACATAACGATAGCGGTGATACTCGCACTCGGTGCTACGGGCATTGCACTTCCTGCAAGCGCACAAACAACGCCCCCTCCTGTTACCGATGCGCAATCTATGACGTACAGCGACGCTGAGCTTGATAGCCTTCTTGCGCCTATTGCGTTGTACCCCGATACCTTACTGACTCACATATTGGTAGCCACAACGTATCCTCTCGATGTTGTGTCAGCTGACCGATGGCGCCAGAGCAATAAAGACTTAAGCCCAGATCAAGTTGAACAATTGCTCGAACCTGTCGATTGGGACCCAAGTGTAAAAGCCTTGGTTCCTTTTACCGATGTGCTGCACACTGTTGCTGATGACCTTAACTGGCTGCAGCAACTCGGTGATAATGTGCTGATCAGTCAGTCTCGGGTCCTTGCTCGCGTGCAAGTATTGCGTCAGCACGCGATGAATACCGGAAACTTACGATCAAACGACTACCTTGAAGTAGAGCGTGAAAAAGAAGTCGTTTATATCGCACCTCGCCAACGCGAAGTGGTTTACGTTCCTTACTACGATCCCGATACCGTTTACGGACACTGGTGGCATCCAATAGCCCCGGTTCGTTGGAATCATCATGTCAGTTACCATCGCACTGGCAATTTTTACTGGGGCCCAAGCATTCGGCTATCGACCTTTTTCTATTTCGGCGGTATTCATTGGTCGAACAGGCATGTGGTGATTCACCGCACTCCCGTTACACGCTTTTATCGCGGAAGTCAGCGTAAACGCGTAATTAGCAACGGCTATCAGCGTTGGGAGCACCGTCAAGAACACCGCAGAGCGAAGTACTCTGAACGTGTTGTACGAAGCGCACCTGCCGCATACCAGCATCGTAATCAGCCGGTATCGAGAAACTACGTGCCAAAGAATACGAGTACCCGTGGGGTGACACACAAGTATACGCAAGCGCAACGCCTTACAGAAAATAGGGTGAGTAAACGTCGCGATAATACGCCAGTGCAACACACCAAGTCTCAGTGGTTACATCGTACGTCTAAAGCGCATACACCCACTAACCGTGAGCAAACAATTAAAAACGGTTTACGAGCTCAGTCACAAAAACCCGCGAGGTATAACGAAAGAAAGCTGCCTGCAAAGGTTAAAGATACCACGCGCAGAGTGGACAGAAAGCAGTCAATCCGCGATGAGCTTCGTAGCAATAAACAGCAAGTAGCGCGCTATTCAAAGCCAAGACAGGTTAGTCCTTCAACGCCTAGGCAGCAAACCGTGCAGCAAAAAGTGCAGCGCCAAAGCAGGGACATTAGCAGCGTTAAACGTAACCAACCAACAAGAAAAGAACGGCCGGTAACACAAAAGCGCAATTATGAGGTAGCGAGACAAGAAAAACGAAGCGCGCCACAAACACGCACTCGGCCTCAACAGCGCACTAGCCGTCCGGAAAAACGGGAGCGCTAGAAGCAATGACGCGCAAGTTTAAAGGGTCTAATTTAATCATTAGGCCCTTTTTTATCGGCGCTTTTCACATCACCTACGGTTGCGCAGTTTGCTGTAACGAGTGATAGTGCAACATTGCAGAAACAAAGCGCTGACACGAGGCTTCATCTAAATTGAAATATAGCGAAGGCTCAATTAACTCAAGCTCCATTACGGCCCATGAACCAGATAGGTTAATAAGGTCGACCCGCGCATAAAGCGCCGGCGCTGGCATACTCGCAAGGGCCATCTCAGCCACTCTGCATTGTTCTGCAGTGGGCGTAACTAATTTAAGCTGCCCTCCATGCTCTTCTTGAACACGAAAATCACCCTCTGCGGGTATTTTTAAGATAGCGTGACTAAGAACACCACCAAAATAAAATAACGAATATTCGCCTTCTTCTACCACACTGGATAAAAACGATTGAATCATGAATGCGCGTGATTTGAAGGTTTGCGACAATACCTTTAAATGCGCATCAATGTTCGCTGAAGTTAACTTAAACGTATCGTCTGCATTAGCGCTAAGCACGGGTTTTACGATTAGCGTATCACTCTTCAGTAAATCAAACTGTTCACGCAATACTTCTTCACTGAACACTGATTGCCAGCAAGTCGGTACCGTTAAACACCCATTTTTAGCAAGATCTTGAAGATAAAACTTTTCAATATTCCACTGCATTAATGACAAAGGGTTTAACAATATGGCCGGCGAGGCATCAATGTCAGCCAGCACTGTTAGAAAAGCATCTGGAAACTGCTGATAATCCCAGGTGCTGCGCACTACCACGTAATCGTATTGTGACCAATCATGCTGTTTAACATGCCAAGAGACCGTGGTAACGCGCCAGCCCTCGGCATTAAAAAATGGAATAAGCAGCTCGTCATAAACAAAGAACGCTTCCAAATTATCAGTGGAAAGAAACGCCACATGGCACATTAATCAATACTCCTCGTTATGACTCACGTTTATTAGAAACGGGCCGATATTACTTTTAATTAATGGCGTAACTTTATCAAGCCGCATGTGGTTAGACCAAAGTTAAATGGCTGAATTAACAGGTAACACATAGAATATAGTGGATTAGCATATACTATGCTTATTGCCTACACTCAATACATTGCGTACTTTCGCTGGAGATAAATATGCACTTCCCATGGTATCTCGATGGACACAAAATCTTTCGTGTGGTCTTGCTGGTTCAGTTAGTTGTCTCGGTCGCAATTGGCATGATAACCGGCGAACTGCTTGTCGCATTTATTTTCGGTATACCCATTGCTGCAGTTCCACTTATTCTAAGCTTTCAGCAGCCTTATGCTGCAATAAGTAGGCACGCGATGGCAATAGGGGTGCAGCTTCTTACTGCGTTGCATATTCACCAATCGTTTGGTCTCATTGAAATTCATTTTGAAATTTTTGTGCTTTTAGCATTTTTATCGTGCTTCCGTGATTGGAAAGTTATCGCCACCGGCACGGCGGTGGTAGCGGTTCACCATATCAGTTTCTTCCTGCTGCAGTCGCAAGGTGCGTCTGTCATGATTTTTGAAGAAGGCCACGTCACCTTTTCGATGTTAGTGCTTCACGCTGTGTTCGCGGTTGCTGAAGGCGGCGTACTTATGTACATGGCAAAACAAGCCCACATTGAGGGCGCAGGCGCAGCTTTACTTCGTATTACGATTGAAAAAATGCAGCGCACGGAAGGACAGTTAGACTTGACCGTAGAGGTTGACCGAAGCAATGAAACGGTACAACCTTTTGGATTGTTAATCGACCAAGTGCGAGAACTGGTCGAGCTTGCATCATCGTTAACCGACGATGTGGTAAGCGGCTGCGAGAAAATGGAAAGTGCGGCCACAAACATGTTTAAAATCAGTAAAGATACTGATCAAGAACTTGCGATGGTCTCTGCTTCTTCTGAAGAAATTGCACAAACCATGCAACTTTCAACGGAACAAACCACGTTAGCAAGCGACAAAGCCGCCGCCGCGCAGTCTTCATCAGACAAAACGAAAGACTCGATATCAAGTACTAGCCACACCATTAATTCGCTTCGAAGCACGCTAAATAGTGCCGCCAAAACGAATGAAGCATTAAATGAGCAATGCTCGCACATTTCTGAAGCAATGCGCTCTATTACCGCCGTTGCCGAGCAAACAAATTTACTTGCGTTGAACGCGGCAATAGAATCTGCCCGAGCAGGTGAGCACGGCAGAGGGTTTGCTGTAGTAGCTGATGAGGTACGTACGCTCGCTATACGCTCAAAAGAAAGTGCTGACCAAATCACCACGATTACTGAACAACTTGTTAGTCAAACCGCAAGCTCGGTAACGCAAATGCAAACATGTATTGAACTTGTCGATAAAGCAGTAAGCTCGTCTGAATCAGCAACCGAAGCCATGACGTCCATCATGGAACAAATACGTTACGCAAGTGAAAGTATGACAGAAATTGCAACGTCTGCGGTTGAGCAAGAAACTGCCTCAGCGTCTATTGCAGCAAGTACATCCCGTTTGAGCGAGTTTACCTCTGAAGAACTTGCTACTGCTGAAGCACTGGCAGGAGAGGTCGACGTACTAACCGACATTTCTCAAAGAATGCGGCAGGCTATCGAACGATTTAAGGTGTAATGTCTTCACGATTAAGTTGGACGCTGTTGATGGTATGGGCGGTAGTATTGCTTGCCGCCATGCTCGTTTATGGGCAGCGTCAGCTTTCCGTATTCGACCCCGAAAGCCGCCTATTATATGCGTCGACAAACCCCGACTTTGACCAACGCGTTGTATCACTACTAAACACCTATGGCATCACCGGGGCGAATATTGTTCATATAGGCACGCAATCTCAATGCTACTGCGAATGGCTGACTACTGCGCATCAGACTCAGCTGATAAACACGCTAGACAGCGCACAATATAGTATTGCACAAGTGACTATTGAAGCGCTGCCTGCGCTGCAACAATTATTGCCGTCAATACCTGCGTTAATTGTTATCGATGATAATAATCAGCTACGGTATTTAGGCCCATATTCGACAGGGTATGGGTGTTTTACCGGTAAAACGTTGGTACAGGAAATTGCGGCGTACACCACACAGCTGCCTTACACCGGGGCGGTTATCAACACCGATGCAGAGGGATGCTTTTGCCCTTCATCGAGCTCAAATAATTAACGACAAGCCAATTAAACAGAAGGTAGCGGTTGTGATAACCCTTTTAGATGCGCAACGACGCTTCGTCCCAACGCACTAAGGTCATACCCCCCTTCAAGCATACTGACCACTCGACCTTCGCAGCATACGTCCGCAATGGTACGGATATGTTGGCTTATCCAGAAATAATCGTCTTCTACTAATCGTAAATGCGCCATGGGATCTTCAGCATGAGCATCAAAACCCGCAGAGATTAAAATAAGCTCAGGTTGAAAGTTCTTAAGCGCATCAAACCAATGCTGTACCTTGGTACGAAACACATCACCTGTACTCCCCGCGTCAAGAGGTACACACATGATGTTGCTGGCCGATACGGGCGAGCCTGAGTGTGGATAAAAGGGATGTTGGAAACTAGAGCACAACATAATGCGCTGGTCGCCTGCGACGATTTGCTCGGTACCATTACCGTGATGGACATCAAAATCGACAATGGCAACACGCTTTAGGTGATAGGTTTGCAATGCATAACGCGCGGCAATCACGATGTTGTTGAATATGCAAAATCCCATCGCCCTGTCGTAAGTAGCGTGGTGTCCTGGTGGTCTTGTTGCACAAAACGCCTGACGGTCGTTGCTTTGCATCACCCAATCTACCGCATTACACCCGGCTCCAGCTGACTCTAACGCCGCAGGCAAAGAATGTGGCATTAACCCCGTATCTTCATCTAACCAGGCTACTGTCGATTGAGCGCTGTTTGTGACGTCGCCACGACTAGCAGCTGGCACTAGAGTAGCGGCTCTTTCTAATACACTTTTTACATAATAAGGGTCGTGCGCTAGGCTCAAATAAGCCTCGGCAATGGGCTTTGCATCGGCGTGTTCACAAATCATGTCTATACCCGATGACAATAGCTGATCGTCGATGGCGTAAAGCCTATCGGGAGACTCAGGGTGGTCAGCGCCCATATCGTGCTTGGTACAGTGTTTACCGCGAAATATTCGAATGGTCATGACAGCGACGCTACGTCTAACACAAGTTCAACATCGCTTGGGTCACCGGTAAACACGCGTGTGAATTTCGCTTGTTCAAAAATGGTTATCATAGGCTTATTATCGCCCCTGACATAAGCCATCATCTTACTGATACCACGTTGCTTAGCAATATCAATTAAGGCATGTAATAACCGGCTGGCCATTCCTTTTCCTTGCTGTGTTTCTCTGGTCACGAAGGCAGCCTCGCAGGTATTTGTCGCCGCATCGTAATAAAAACGCCCTACCGCATGAATAGTGATGCGCGAGCCTTCTTGACGCACAATACATAACGCGGCATCTGAGCTTTGATCAACACTCACTAAATTGCACGACTTCTCGCGAGACATTTGTTTAGGGTCGTAGTTATAACGAAGGCGCAGCGTTTCTTTTGTATGCGAGTAAAAGAACTCCTGAAGACGTCTCTCATCTGCTGGGTTCAATGGCCGCATGTAGAATTTTTCATTATGAATTTGCAGCCTTTTAAGCTGTATTGCGCCCAACTCAGGAATATCAGTGGGGTATTTTTCTTGGTAATGTGGCACCCAATAATGCTGGCGAACCTCTTCAAGCAAGCGCGCTCTAAATTTGGGGTGCGCCACTCTAATAAGCTCTAACGCTCGCTCTCGAATACTTTTTCCCTTTAGCGATGCAATACCATACTCAGTCACTACATATTGTACATTACCCCGCGATGTCACCACCCCTGAGCCTTCCGTTACACGAGGCGTAATCCGAGATATGGTTTCGTTTTGTGCAGTAGACGGTAACGCAATAATGGCCTTTCCACCTTTACTGATAGAGGCTCCTGTCACAAAATCAACCTGCCCGCCTATGCCGCTGTAAAAGTCATAGCCAAGAGAGTCGGCCACCACCTGCCCTGTCAAATCCACCTCTAGCGCGCTATTTATGGCAACCATATTGTCGTTTTTCGCGATATTCGTGGGTTTATTTACATAGCTGCTGGGATAAAATTCAATGTGGGGATTATTGTCGATAAGGTCATACAGTTTACGTGTACCAATAGCGAAACTGGTGACAACTTTGCCAGGGTGAAACGTCTTCTTTTTGTTGGTCACCGCACCAGAGGATAACAGTTCAATAATACTGTCGGTCAGCATTTCACTGTGGATACCCAAGTCTTGGTGATTACACAAATACTTTAATGTGGCATTTGGTATCTTACCAATACCAAACTGCAAGGTTGCGCCATCATCTACTAACATCGACACATATTGACCAATACGCTCGGCGACCGAATCTATTGGCGGAGGCGCGACCTGTACGAGCGCTTCATCGGCCTCTATGCAAGCATGGATCTCACGTATATGAATATAAGAATGCCCCGCCGTACGAGGCACATTTGGGTTAATTTGCGCAATGACCTTTTTACTTTGGCGTACAGCAGACATGCCGATATCAACCGATGCACCTAAAGAACAATAGCCAAATTCATCCGGAGGACTCACATTGATAAGGGCAGCATCTAAAGGTAACGTGCCGTCGCTAAACAAACTTGAAACTTCAGAGAGAAATACTGGAGTATAGTCGGCGCGCCCTTCATCAACGGCCCGGCGCATTGTTTCGCCACCGATGAAGAACGTGTTCGCTTTGAACAGGTTTTTATATTTTTCATCCACCCAGCGGGTATCACCTAGCGCAAGCATGTGCACTAATTCAATGTCGCTTAGCCCAGCGCTATTATCGATAAGATGTTGAACAAGCGCATAAGGAACTGAAGCATTACCGCCAACAAACACCCTACATCCAGACTTTATGAGTGATTGCCATTCAGGTTGGGGGGGCAAGGAAAACGTCATTCCAATGAGCCTTTTATGCCAAAAACCATACGCTCATAATGCCACAAACTATCATTATTTCACGTAATGTTAGGTAAATTATCGTAGGCGATTAGTCGTAGACACAAACGGCTGTAACCAAAAATGAAACGCGTTACACATTATGTCATTACTGTGTGACAGCCGATGCCCGTCACGCACGCACAGTAGCTGTGCCTGGGTTTCTTCAGCAAATTTTTGTGTATTCGACATAGGCGTAATGTCATCTTGCCAACCGTGAACAATAAACGTTGGCCCGTCGAATTTATATTGCTGTACGTCATAGCCTGGCAACCATAATGCTGGCGCCAGCAAAAATACACCTTTAACCGCCATGCTAGCCGCGGTAACTAAAGACACATAACCGCCCATACTTGAGCCTACTAAAATGACATCCCCTTCATAAGCGGCAATACATTCAATAAGTCGCGCTACACGTGCATCCGGCGACGGTAAATCTTGATAATCAATACTCTCAACAGCGAAGCCAAGGGCAGTGGCCACATTGGCAAGTGACTTAATTTTACTGCCCCATGGCCCACTTTCTTTGCCATGAGAAAACACAACTGTCGTCATAATCACTCCTTTGCGCCACAGAATTACCCTAGCAGCCACCGTCATTTATGGTAAGTACTTACTCGCTGTCGTCCTTTTTGTGAAAAAACCTTTCAACCATCACATAAAACATGGGGACGAAGAAAATAGCCAAGAATGTAGCGGCAATCATGCCGCCCATGACGGCAATACCAATTGCGTTTTGGCTGGCTGCCCCCGCCCCACTGGCAAGTGCTAAAGGTGTAACCCCTAATATGAACGCCATAGACGTCATTAGGATTGGACGAAAACGCTGAGACGCGGCATTTGATACCGCGACCATTAAATCTTCGCCGTTTTCATATTGCTCTTTAGCAAACTCGACGATAAGAATGGCGTTTTTAGCAGCCAAGCCGACCGTGGTTAAGAATGCTACCTGCAAATACACATCGTTTGGCAAACTGAACACGTAGGCGGCTACCACCGAGCCCAAAATCCCCAGCGGTACAACGAGCATTACCGCAAACGGCACCGACCAGCTCTCGTAGAGCGCGGCCAAACATAGAAATACAATGAGTATTGAAATGGCATAAAGCATGGGAGCTTGAGAGCCAGCCTGTTGTTCTTCAAACGACAATCCCGACCACTCAATAGCAAAGCCTGAGGGGAGCTGCGCAACCAGTTTTTGCATTTCTGCCATGGCTTCACCCGATGACACACCTTCGGCTGGGCTGCCTTGAATATTTACCGATGACACACCGTTAAAGCGCTCCAACTTGGGCGAACCATACACCCATTGCGTGGTGGCAAATGTACTGAATGCCACCATATCGCCGTCTGCGTTTCGAACAAACCATTTATCAAGGTCGTCAGATGTCATTCGATGCTGCGCGTCAGCCTGCATATAAACCCGCTTTATTCTGCCACGGTCAATAAAGTCATTTACGTAACTTGACCCCCACGCTATCTGTAACGCACTGTTTATTTCACTAAGGTTTAAACCTAGTGCAGATGCTTTTTCACTGTCGATATTAATCTTAAACTGAGGAACGTCGCTTAAACCATTAGGGCGTACGCCTGCAAGTTTAGGGTTCTGGGCGGCCATACCTAATAACTGATTTCGTGCGTCCATTAACGCAACATGTCCATTTCCGCCTCTATCAACAAGCTGCATGTCGAAACCGGTAGCATTACCCAATTCCATAATAGGCGGTGGCACAATAGGAAACGCCGACGCGTCTTCAATTTTACTAAAGGCACCAAACGCTCGGCCTACCACAGCGAATGCCGAGCTGTCCTCATCGCGTTCGCTCCAGTCGTTTAAATTCAAAAAGGCCATGCCTGCGTTTTGCGCCTGCCCAGCAAAGCTAAAACCTACTACCGCAAACAGCCCATTGACCGCCTCTTTCTCTTCTTCTAAGAAATAATCTTCGGCCTGTTTTATCGATTCTAACGTACGCCCTGCGGTGGCACCTGGTGGCGTGCTGATCAGCACCATCATTCGGCCTTGGTCTTCATCAGGTAAAAAGGAACCCGGCAATTGACTAAAGATAAAGACCATTCCACCCACTAACAGCCCATACACAACGAAATACCGTTTGGCACGCTGGGCCATGTGCGTTGTGGTGCGCTGATAGCTGTCTCGACCTTTGTTAAAATTACGGTTAAACCAACCAAAAAAGCCTTTGTTCTTATCGTGGTCGTCTGAATGCTTTTTCAATAGCGTGGCACACAGTGACGGCGACAACACAATAGCGACAAGAACAGAAAAGCCCATCGCAGACACGATAGTGATTGAAAACTGGCGGTATATTGCACCTGCTGAACCACTAAAAAATGCCATGGGAATAAACACGGTAGACAGCACCGCCGCAATACCTACCAGCGCACCGGTAATTTGCGTCATCGACTTTTTAGTGGCTTCCTGAGGAGACAGCCCCTCTTCTTCCATAATACGTTCGACGTTTTCTACAACGACGATGGCGTCATCAACCAATAAGCCAATGGCAAGTACCATCGCAAACATGGTAAGCACGTTAATACTAAACCCAAAAGCAAGCAGAACGGCAAACGTTCCTAGCAATACCACCGGAACGGCGATGGTAGGAATAAGCGTTGCTCGCCAGTTCTGAAGGAACAGCAGCATAACCAAGAATACCAATACCACCGCTTCAATCAGTGTTTTTACCACCGATTCTATAGACAGCTCGATAAAAGGGGAGCTGTCTACCGGATACACCACTTTCACGCTATCAGGCAAGGTTGCACGCAACTCTTCCACCCGCGCTTTTACTGCTTTTATTGTGTCTAATGCATTCGCGCCTGAGGTTAAACTGATAGCCATACCAGACGCCGCTTTTCGGTCGTAGCGCACAATAACATCGTAACTTTGCGCGCCTAACTCGACACGTGCCACATCGCGCACGCGAACCTGTGAGCCGTCGGTGTTCACACGCAATACTATGTTTTCGAAGTCTTCTTCGTTTTGTAGCCGACTTTGCGCCTGAATTGTGGCATTAATTTGTTGGTTTTGAATGGCGGGCAAGCCACCCAACTGACCGGCTGACACATCGGTGTTTTGTACTTTAACCGCGGCCTGCACATCTACCGGGGTTAAGTTATAACTGTACAATTTATCCGGATCGAGCCATATACGCATAGACCGCTGGGCACCGAAAACACGTACGTTACCAACCCCATTTACGCGCGATATAGGATCTCTAAATTGAGACACGAGTAAATCACTCAAGTCGTACTGCGACATTGAGCCATCTTCAGAGTAAAAGCCTACTGCTAACGCAAACGAGCTATTTGATTTTGATACGGTTACCCCTTGTTGCTGAACCTCTGTGGGTAATAGAGGCAACGCCCCTTGCACCTTATTTTGCGTTTGTACCTGTGCAATGTCTGGGTCGGTACCCGGTTCAAACGTAAGGTTTATCGACATGGCGCTATTTGAACTACTTGCTGAAAAGTAGCGCAAATTATCAATGCCAGACAGGCTTTGTTCGATCACCTGTGTCACCGAGTTCTCTACGGTTTCCGCAGAGGCACCTGGATAGCTTGCGCTAATGCTGACGGTTGGCGGCGCAACTTTAGGGTACTGCTCAATAGGCAGCGTATAAATAGCAAGCACGCCTGCCATCATGGTGATAATGGCGAGTACCCATGCAAAGACGGGTCTATCTATGAAAAACCGTGCCATAACGACTCCTATCGTGAACCGCGTGACGAAGGCTGCCACTCTGACGGGTTAACCATCGCGCCGGGCTTGACCTTCTGATAACCGGTAACAATGATACGCTCACCTTCGCTGACGCCGCTTTTCACAACGTATTGGTCGCGATAGATTTTTCCTATTTTTAAGGCTCTACCTTCAACTTGATTGTTATCGGTAACTACATAAACAGATAACGACCCATCGGTTTGTCGCGTGGTAGCACGCTGCGGTACAAGCAACGCGTTTTCTTTGCCTGTGACAACGTGCCCCTTAACGAATAAGCCGGGCAGTAACACCCCTTCAGGGTTTGGCATTTCAGCGCGTAACGCTACCGAGCCTGTACTTTCATCAACGGTCACTTCTGAAAACTTCACACTTCCTGTATGTGGATATTTCTCGCCAGTCACTTCATCAAGCGTTAGCTCAACCGGCATCGAGCCTTTACTTCTCATAGTTTGACGTAACGTAAGAATTGCACTCCCCGACTCCTGCATATCAATATAAATAGGATTAAGCTGAGTAATGGTGGCTAATTGCTGCGCTTGGTTGGTGGTCACCAAGGTACCCTCTGTCACGTACGAGCGGCTGATTTGCCCGCTTATAGGGGCATACACCTTGGTATAACCCACATTGACCTTTGCAACATCTACCGATGCTTCAGCAACGCTGATCGCCGCTTGCGCCTGCTCTTTTTGCGCAATAACGTCATCATATTCCTGCTGACTAACCGCATTTTGTTTAATCAAATTTTTATAACGGTTTGCTTTCGCTTCAAGCGTTTTTAAATTTGCCTGGGCACTTTTGACATCGGCAATCGCGCTATTTAATTGGGCACGGTAGCGCGCGTCATCAATTTGATATAACTGCTGTCCCTTTTCTACCTGCGCTCCCTCTTCAAACAAGCGCTCTGTTACCACACCATCAACCTGTGGCCTCACCTGAGATTGACGCGATGGCGTAATACGCCCTGGCAGAATCATCTCGTGAACAACAGGCTGGGCCTTTAACGTTATTACAGAAACGGGGGGGGCGGGCCTTTGCTGCTGAGCGCCAGATGCTTGCTGGGACTCACCCGAACACCCAGCTAGCCCTAAAAGGACAGCGATAACGAAAGTAATGGTTGGTATGCGACGCATGATAGGTTCTCTTTTCCATAGTCATACTGCTAAAAATGATAACGTTTACCCTTGCGTAATCGCGAGGTAGCAATATGTAGTCGGTCAGTATAACAATTTTAGTGTTTTACGTTTCATATAAACGCAAAATACCAATAGGTAGATTCATCTATTGTGACGGTGGGCTGAATAAAATAACAGCGATTGCCGCTGAATAGCTTTTGACATCGGCAAACAACATATTTTTCATGTAATTTTATTGCCTTCTTTTGCCTTGCACACCTTATGTTAACAGCGTTTACAATATTAACGTTTTCATAACGCGCTGATATGTCTTAGCAGTAATTTGTACGCTGATATTACACGCTGGGTATCGTGTGTAGACCCTCCCTTATCAGGGTGAACAGATTGCAGCTTTTTCTTGTAATGCTTTTTAACGGTGACTAACGTCAATGTAGTCGCAGTATCGATATCAAGCCATTCACATGCATGCTTTATATCTTCAGAAGATGCCTCAATCGGGTTACCAGCCATTCGCTGCCAAAACCCGTCGATTAATGTTTCAACATCTTCTAGTGAGGTGCTCGTCATATTGCTAAGGTTAAGATAATACTCGGCTAACGCATCTGTAGCGCCAATATCCTTTGCATGCGCTTCACGTTGTTGTGGTTGAGAACCCGTATCAACGGCACGCAGAAGGATATTAGTCGCGTGAATATCAAGCTCACCAACACCTTGCAGACGCCATTGCTCACGCAATTTGTATAAGCAGTGAAACAATAAAAAGTGTGTGTTAAATAGGATAAGTGGGTCGCTCAGGGCAGCGTCTTTGAATAATCCGAAAGGCGGTGCTTTAAGGGTGTTAATCAACGTATATTCGTTAATCCCATCTTCAAAAACGGGGCGTAGTGTTGCGAGAGTATCAATGAGAAGTGCAAGGTGGGCGTCCGATATAGACATACGTTCAGTGTCGCTGAATTCAATCAATTCGTTCTACCTTTGCGTTGCGTGAGGAAAGAAATCGGCCTCTTTGAAGCATACCAAAAACCCGACAAAAAGTAGCTAAGTATCCGCAAATGGTTAGAGCGTATACATTCATAACAAAACGGTAAATAAACGCGATAAATTGAACCAATTTGCAGTATTCACTGTTAAAGTAACGTAAAAATGCACAAACCCAATCATAAACACAATAATATTCAGGAGTTCACTTGAAAGCATTAATTGCCCTTACCAGTATTGTCGGTTTTCTTATGGTGGTGCTGCCCGGCCCACTTTATCAGTATGCAGGCGTTGGCCTTGGCACTGCGTTTACGTCACTACGTTACGGTGTCTATGTGGGTGGCGCAGCAATCATCCTTATCATTCTACAAGTGCTAATTAATCGTAAGAATATTAGCTGGGGAAGCACTATTGTTTACGCGGTTCTAGCGTTTATTGCTATTGGCATGCCGGTTAGCATGATGGGCAAAGCCAGTGCGGTGCCGCCTATTCATGATATTACCACTGATGTTACTAATCCTCCTGCGTTCGTAGCGATTGCACCGCTACGCGAAGGTGCACCAAACCCGATAAGTTATGAGGGTGGCGATATTACCAAACAACAACTTGAAGCTTACCCTGAAATCAAAACTCAGTTGCTACCGCAGCCGGTTGACGAGGTGTACGGTGCAGCAGTGAAAGCAATAAACACACTAGGTTGGGAGCGCGTTGAAACGGGCGCTTTACCTAACACCTTGGAAGCAACAGATACCACTACATGGTTTGGCTTCAAAGATGATGTGGTTATCCGTTTAACAGCACAAGGCGATGACACGCTTGTCGATGTACGCAGTAAATCTCGCGTTGGTAAAAGTGATTTAGGTAAAAATGCAGAACGTATAAACACGTTTCTTGCGACGCTTAGGGCGCAGTTAGACAACATGTAAATACCCTCTATATTGATAAAAGGCCCACCGCATAACGTGCTGTGGGCTTTTTTATTGCCCGTCCTACCCATACAACCTTTGTATTCGTTAGCAATATACACATATTCAGCCTGTACGAATTTCGGCTAGTCGATAGCTTTTTGCGATAGCAATTTACGCTTACGACTGTTAATTTACCTACATTTCGCGATATAAAGACGTCTCGTTCTAACGCGATGCACCAAACATAAAAGTAGGAAGTAAAAGTATGACGCGAAAGATTTTATTGGTATTGAGTTTACTGGTGTCATCGGTGCATGCTGATAGTGGATCTAGACTGATTGCTTCCGGTGGCATCACGGGCTTTGAAGGTGTAGCAGGTGGAGGGCTGACACCATGGGCATTTATTGGTGGGTACGCGAGCAAAGAAGAAGTCAGTTACTCTGGAAATATCCAATATTTAAGCCTTAATGATTATACCTTGTCTACTGCGGGGGTTAGCGTCGGTATATTTGACCGGGTTGAGCTTAGCGTACAACGTCAGAAATTGGATATCTCATCAGGGTTAACCAGCAATGTATTCGCTTTACTCACCGACGGTGCAATAACAAACGCCAATGCAGCAACGATTGAACAAGATATTATTGCCGCTAAAGTAAAAGTATTGGGCGATGGCGTATTTTCACAAGACAGTTGGCTGCCTCAAGTATCGGTTGGTGCGCAATACAAAAAAAACCGCGACTTCAATACTTCACTTTTACTTCCTAATGGCTCTGCCCCACTTCCCAATACCGGCGTACCTAAATTATTAGGGGCCGCTGATGACAGCGGTGTTGATGTATATGTATCGGCCACAAAACTATGGCTTGGCATTCCCAACGGCTTTAACCTACTCACCAATGTGACCGCACGCTATACCAAAGCAAATACATTCGGTTTATTAGGGTTTGGTTCAGCAACCGATGATAGCGCAACACTCGAGTGGGAAGGCTCTCTCGCATTACTCGTCAGTCCCACAACGGCGATCGGTACAGAGTTTAGAACTCAATCGAACCGTCTAGGTGGACTCGCTGAAGAAAATACTGCAGTCGATGCGTTTATCGCCTACTTCCCGAATAAATCAGTTTCTATTACCGCTGCCTATGTGGATTTAGGTAATCTGCCGTTACAAGAAGACTCGTCCGGCTTTTACCTTACCGTTAACGCTAACTTCTAAGGAGAACAACGTTGATAATTTTCCGTTCGCTTTTCATCACATTTTTTCTGGTGTTAACACTGCTTACAGCAGGCTGTGCAAGTACGAACGAACAAAGCTTATATGATGAAATAGGGGGACATGACACCCTAAATACAATCTATGGTGTTGCAATTACCCGTATTTATAACGACCCAACAATAGGCCATTATTTCAAAGGTGTTCCTAAACGCCACCTCAGAGAGCAATTAGTGTCACAAACCTGTGATTTAATCGGCGGCCCTTGCGAGTACGATGGAAAAACGATGATGGAGTCGCACAAAGGGCTTAATATCCAAGAGCGCGATTTCTATATTTTGGTGGAGTATGTGCAAAGCGCCATGCGTGACGTTGGGCTCACCTATCAACAAGAAAACAAAATTCTACAGAAGTTAGCCCCACTCAAAACACATACCGTTTATTTGTAACCTCGTTACATAAATAAAGCACCTCTTAAAACGGGGTGTGTTATTTTTGCGGCACAACACAATCATAAATATGTTCGCCGTTTTTTATGTATGGCGCAATATATCTGGATTTGCTGCATCTAGTTGGGTTTGTTAATCGTTAGTTTAAGGTAAGTACACTTACTCTGACTGATTTATGACTAAAACACGCTTTGTTTCTATTATTATTGCCTCTGTTATTCCCTTATATTTTTCGCCACTAGCATTTGCGTTAGACGACCCGGATGAAAGCATTGAGCATATCCGTATCAATGGTGACACCACCACAAAAAATGGAGAATTTGTTTCCGCATCCCAAGGTTGGGTTGATGGCGATACATTAATAGAACGTCCGATGTTGCGCACCGCTGAAATGCTAGAGTTTATTCCAGGCATGATGGTGACCCAGCACAGCGGTTCAGGTAAGGCGAATCAATATTTTTTGCGTGGATTCAACCTTGACCATGGTACCGATTTCGCAGTGACTGTTGATGGTATGCCAGTCAATATGCGCAGCCATGGACATGGCCAAGGCTATTCAGATTTGAATTTTGTTATCCCTGAATTTGTCGATAATCTGCGTTATTTCAAAGGGACTTACTATGCCAACATTGGCGACTTCTCAAGTGCAGGTGGTGCCTACTTTAACTTGCGAGATGAAATAGCGCGCAATAGTTTTAATATCACATTGGGTGAAAACGCCTATCAACGCGTTGCCAGTTTGCATCAATTTGATTTACAGCGCGGAAAACTAATTTCTGCCATTGAATACCAAACCTATGACGGTCCTTGGACAGATATCAGTGAAGACGTAAGAAAGAAAAATGCGAATCTGCGTTACGTAACGCCGCTTTTAGAGGGCACATTATCTGTTACCGCCATGGCCTATGATAATAGTTGGAATGGTGCCGATCAGGTTCCAGACCGTGCAATTAAAAGCGGCCTTATTGACAGACTAGGATCTATCGACACGCAAGTGGGAGGGACATCATCTCGCTACAGTCTTTCGGCTAATTATGAAAGCGACACATGGAACGCCTCATTGTATGCCATCGACACCGAGCTATCTTTATTTTCAAACTTTACGTACTTTCTCGACAACCCAGAAACCGGCGATCAATTTGAACAACGCGATGATCGCAAAATTTTTGGTGGTGAACTGTTCACTACACTGCCTTTATTCATTACCGAGGGCAGCTCAGTAACAGTAGGTACGCAGTGGCGCATTGATGATATTGATAATATTGGTCTTTATCGCACGCAAAACCTTACGCGGTTAAGTACCATCAGAGAAGACGATATAAAAAGCAGTTCGTATGCGGCTTTTGCACAATCAAACATTATCCTTGGCGATTCATGGGCTATGGCCCTTGGCTTGCGTTATGACTTACTTGATGTAGATGTAAACAGTGATTTAGACGCGAATAGCGGCAATGAAAGCGACGGTTTGCTGTCGTTAAAAGGTGGGCTTAAATATTACGTAAATGACAGTGTTACCTTATTTGCTAATATTGGCCAAGGCTTTCATTCTAATGATGCCAGAGGTGCAACCATCAGCGTTGACCCGTTAACTAACGAGACTATCGATGCCTCACCACTTCTTGTGAAATCACTTGGCTACGAAACGGGCATAAATTGGACAAACAACACAACCTACAACGTGTCTGCGGCACTGTGGCAGCTTGAACTAGACAGCGAGTTGGTTTACGTAGGCGATGCAGGTTTTACCGAAGCAAGCCGCCCATCGAAACGCTATGGCGTAGAGCTCAGTGCGTATTACTGGGTTAATCATCATCTTACTACGGATATTGAAGCCGCCTGGACGAAAGCAAGGTTCAGTGACACAGCCGAGGATGAAGGTAAACATATAAACGGTACCGTGCCTGTGGTGGTGAGTGCCGGAGCGACGTGGTATGACAATAGCGATCAGCAAGGGTTTAGTTATACGCTACGAGCCCGATATTTAAGCGCAAGAACCGTAGACAGTTTCGACACCGTTTCCCCTCCGTCGGCTTTCTTACTAAATACCCAAGTTGCTTACCGTCAGGAAAATTGGGAAGTGAGATTAGAAGTATTAAATACCTTAGATAGCGATGCACATGATATTGATTACTTCTATGCATCGCGCCTTCCTCAAGAGCCTGAGGAAGGGGTTGAAGATTTACATTATCATCCTGTAGAGCCAAGAACCGCAAGACTGACTTATACGCTTCGTTATTAACAACGCGTAGGTTGCTTACCCACTATTAACGCCATAGCGAACCGCACCCTGCGTCTATTGAGCGGGGTGCGAAATTTAACCACTATTGTTGGTAAAAACGCGCTAAAATATAGGCATGGTCTATACAAAGCAAGCGAGTACTATGCTCAATACACATATCAACCTTGGTGCGTGGTATCGCATGGTGGTTTATTGCGCATTTATTTTGCTGCCTTCGTTAACGAGCGCCCAGACAAAAAACACCATTACGTGGATGGTCGATGAAAGTGATTTCATCGAGCTTTATCTTTCAGACAAGCAGGTTTCTATCGGTATTGATACCGCGAACCTTGTACTAAAGCAATTGCCTCACTATGCCATTGAATTCAATGCGTCTCCCGTACCAAGAACGAATCAACAACTAAAAATAAATGAAAATATCTGCACCGCAAACCGAATAAAAACAATTGATAGGGAGGCGAACAACTTATTCAGCTTACCCATGAGCCTGCACCCCAGCGCACGGCTTTATTACCGCAAAGATAGTGTCACGATACCAGAGGCTTTGATTGCGCAAGACGGTACGCTAATAAATTTAGCCGCATTGGTTACGGTGAATGCAAAAGCCAATTTTGGTATTGCTCGCGGGTTGTCATATGGCGAGATGCTCGACGATGTTATAGCGAACATCCCCTCAGACAGAGTGTCTTTTTACAATTCTGAAAAGCGCTATAAAAGCGGTCCGAAATTATTGTCTGACGGCTTGTTAGATATGACTTTACTCTATTCATCACAGTGGCTTCAGCTTAACGACAATCCTTTACCTGTCGATAGCAATATTGCCTATATCCCTTTGAAACAGGCCCCCTACTTTATTCCAACGTATATTGCGTGCAGTCGCAGTGCATTTGGACACAATGTCATAAATGATATAAATGACGCGCTCTTATCGCTATACGATAATGATGCGTTTAAAGCTGCCCATAAGCGTTACTTGCCCAGGCAAGAATATTCGCTTTTTGAAGCACAATTTGAAAAATTGAAAACGTTACGAAAAGTAGACGCAAGCCCGACGCTCACCGTGGCATTCGACCATTTCCCTCCTTACTCGATTATCACAGAAGATGGCCGTTTTACTGGGCTCGACAAAATATATATAGAAAAAATAGCAGAGAAAGCCAACATAAAAGTTGATGCTTACGCTTGCCCATTTGCGCGCTGCTTAAAATTGCTCGAACAAGGCGATGCAGATTTATATGTCAGCCTATTTAAAACACGCGAACGGGAACAATACATAGAGTTCATTGAGCCTCATCATGGTATTGAGTCGAGCCAAACATTTTATGTATTAACAGATAGCGATATGACTATAGCCAGCTACGACGATTTAATTGGCAAACGAATAGGCATAATACGAAACAGTAAGTACTTTGAGCCTTTTGACAGTGATACCGCGCTAAGAAAGTCTCCCCTAGTGAGTGCTGATGTTATGCTAGATATGTTAATCGATAATCGCGTTGATGCTATCGTGGGCATAAGAGTCGTAATCGATGACATTATTAACAAACGCAATTTAACAGGCAAAATACGACATACAAAATATGAGTATCGTGGCTCACGCAAGACCTATTTAGGAATGTCGAAAAAATCACGTTTTACCTATTTACTGCCCGCTTTATCACAGGCCGTTGCCGATACCCCCTTCCCTTTGCGTTAATCCGATAGGTACGTTTTCTAACATCGCTACGAGACCGCTATTCATCGCAGTCGGTTTGACTGTGCAAAAGTTAGTCTACACTATGATGTAAGTTGTCTTTAATTATAAAAAAAATAAGGAATACACATGCAATCGACAAGACGTTGGTTCTTGCTTTTATTAGGCGTGTTGATGCTGCCAGCACATGCCGGTGTACTGATGAAGCCCGTCCAAGACCCAGATTTAGTTTATGACGGCCAACTTCTTGATGGCACGTACACAACCCAGATTACTCACCCCGATGAGTTGCTTGGTTTTCCTATTGGGTCACGCGTTGCTAACCCACAAGAAATTCACGCCGCCATCATGCATTGGTCCACCCAATCGAATCGTTTGAAGGTCATCGAATACGCGCGCTCACATGAAGGGCGACCTTTGGTAGCCGTATTTATATCAACCCCCGAGCAGTTATCACAGTTAGACAGTACCCAACGCAATATTGAGAAGCTTGCTGACCCCCGCTCAACATCAAGCAGTGAAGCTTCCCAGATTATAGAAAGCTTACCGGCTATCGCTTGGATGGCTTACTCTATTCACGGCAACGAAACATCCGGAGCCGATGCAGCACTAGCTGCTATTTATCACCTAATAGCGAGTGAAGACACTTCTGTAACTTCGCTACTTAGCAACATGATTGTGGCTATCGACCCAATGATGAACCCTGATGGTCGTGCCCGTTTTGCCAAATCACTTGAGCAGTATCGCGGCACCGCACCGAATATCGATGATCAATCACTACTTCATCGAGGCGATTGGCCTTCCGGAAGAACCAATCATTACTTCTTCGACTTAAACCGTGACTTCTTTTACCTAACGCAACCTGAAACGATAGGTCGTGTGGCACTGATAAATAAATGGCGACCTCAGCTGATGATTGATGGGCATGAAATGGGTAGCCAAGACACTTACCTGATGGGCCCTCCACGACAGCCGCTGAATGACAACATCGATCCTAATTTACAAAAATGGTCGAAAGTTTTTGCCCGCGACCAATCCTCGGCATTCGACAAAAAAGGCTGGCGTTACTACACGGGAGAATGGTTTGAAAACTGGTATCCCGGGTACTCAAACTATTCAGAATATCGCGGCACGATGCATATCTTATACGAACAATCCCGTATGGCTGAAGATGGCGTTCGTCGCCCCGAAGGCACAGTACAAACGTACCTTGAATCGGTTCATCACCAGTTTGTTTCGACACTTGCTAACCTGCAAACGCTAGCGAAACACAGCAAAGCCATGTACGAGGACTACTGGCAGGGACGTAAGAATAATATTAGTAGCAAAGGGAAATTTGCGAACCGAAGCTACGTTATTTTGGCTAATGACAACCATGGCAGAACACAGGCACTCGTTGACCGTTTACTTGCGCAAGATATCGAGGTATTTGTTACCACCCGCGATATCGAGGTAAGTAAAGCGGTTAATCATCTTGGTGAAACACTGAAAAGTACGGTAGTACCCAAAAACAGTATCGTAGTGCCGAACCGTCAACCTGAAGCCCCCCTTATTGCCGCTATTTTAGAGTTTGAAGCAGGCGTTAACGAAGCTGTATTGCTGGAAGAACGCCAAAAGACACTTCGCGATGACTCATCAGTTATGTACGACACGACAGCATGGAACCTGACCATGATGTATGGCTTACAAGGTCTCACAGTACCTGACCATATGACCAAACATCTAACGCCTTATAAAGCATATACGCCATCACACAACGTAAGCAGTAATGCTATTGCATGGGCCGTTGACGGTGCCGATGACCGTTCACTTGCCTTTGCCGCGAGACTCATGGAACAGCATGTTCACGTTCGCTTTCTAGATAAAGAGGCCGAGCTAGACGGTAATAAACTTAACCGAGGCTCTATTATTGTCACGGTCACTGATAACCCTAAAAGAAATGATTTAGACGTCATCAGCAAAGCAACGGCTGATGAACTTGGCCTTTCATTAGTATCTACCGGTAGTGGGTTCGGAGAAGGTGAATTACCAGACTGGGGCGGCAGACACTTCCGTTTACTCGAAAAACCACAAGTAGCTATCTTAAGTCACGGCGGTTTTTCAAGTTACGATGTGGGCGCCACGTGGTGGAGCCTTGACACGCATTTAGGCATACGTCATAGCCAAGTTGATGTCGCATCATTAAACCGCGCAGATTTGCGCCGTTATAATGTACTCGTCATGCCTGCAAGCTGGGGAAGTTCGCTAACCAAAAGCCAAACAGAGGCGATTAAAAAATGGGTTGAAATGGGCGGGACATTAATTGCTAGCGCTCAATCGGCCGGTAAAATTGCCAGCGACAGCGGCGTGGGAAAAGTACGTACGCTACCGTCTAGTTTCGAGAACGCACAACAGTTCGATATCGCACTTACGCGAGAGTATCTGGCGACACAAGAAACCGTCGATACATCAACAGTCATGGCGCACACACTAGAGGGGAGCTATGATTTTCCATGGGCAAATCAGCCAAAACCTTTAAAAGAAGATGAACTCACCCGCCGTGATAAGTGGCTTAAACTGTTTATGCCCAGTGGCGCTATGATTGCTGGACGTACCGACCAAGACCATTGGTTAACCGTTGGGACACCACCAGTGCTACCATTGCTGTACACCAACCAGCCGCTTCTTATGTCTGACGATAGCAGCGAGGCAGTAATACGCGCGGGTGTGTTTATGCCGTCGAAGAAATCCTCTAGTGACGATGCCAATAAGAAGAACATGGATTGGTGGTACAACATGCCTGCCGACAAAACACTTAACGTGCGCATGAGCGGCCTGGTGTGGCCAGAAGCACAGCATAGAATAGCCAATACCGCTTACCTTACGCGCGAGCGACTTGGTAACGGTCAAGTGATTTTGTTTTCTGGCCAACCTAACTTTAGAGGGTCAACGCGAGGCACTAATCGCTTGCTATTGAATGCCATCGTTTATGGGCCAGGTCTAGGCGCAAGAGCTAAAGTAGACTTGTAGCACACAAATAGATACCCACATTACACTAAGCTAATGTGGGTATCTCTCTTCATTATTCATATCTTTATGTCTTCGTTGAGAAGGCACGCGTGCGTATGACGTTCTCAATTACGAAGAAAGCCAGGTTGTAATTTGCTCACCTAATACAAATACCTAGCGGAAAGTCTACTGGTATAACGTTTAGACTGAGGCTATGATTAACTATGCAAAAAAGAGATTAAGAACAATGGCATTACAATCTAATTTGAACACTATCGACCGCGTATTGCGTGGCATGATAGGAATTTGCGTGACCGCGTTCGCGCTGTTTAATGGCGACGTTATCGACGACATCTTTATAGAGGTATTGTTAGGTATCTTTGGCGTATTGAACCTCATTTCGTTGGCGTCTGGTTGGTGTCCGGTATATCAACTTGCGGGTATCAGCACCAAAAAACGTTAACAACTTATAAAGGTTACGGCGAAACCGTATGCAAATGGCTCCCTTACTCGATCGCAAAACGTCGGTACGTCCTCGACTCATACTGGCGTGTCTAACGGTTTCATTGCTCATCGCCGCCATTTATGTCACGGTTTCCTATCGCCTCACTGCTGACGTAAGTCTTGAAACAGAATTAAATACCATGCAGCGCGTTGTAAGGTTGTTGAACAACGAACTTTTACGGCGTGATGGCAGTTTCTCTTCAAAAACAGAGGCATTTTCAAGGCTACTTATAACACCCGAAGACGAAGCGCCAAAAGTATTTCAGGTGGATTCACAGGCTAATCAATGGAAACAAGCACACCTGCTTTCCAATGGAGAAATGGACCGCCTTTTACTGACATTTGAAAATGAGCGCAGCCAAGACAACCACTTAATCACACATGACGGTAATACCTACCTTTGGTATCAGCAGAAAAGTGATGCTTACACCATCACCTTTATTCAACAAACGGTCGTGCTAGACACCACCCTATCACTGGTGGCTAAGCGATTATTAATTACATCGATTATCGTATTTTGGATTGCGGTATGGTTGGCACTTACGCTGTCATCGTTAATTGCCAAACGCGCAGAGGAAATCAACGATACGCTTACAGAATTAGCCACAACCGATGCATTAACTGGGTTGCCCAATAGGCTTTATCTTACCGACACACTGACCGCCGCATTGTGTACAAAAAGCGGGCAACCCGCTGTGCCTGAAGGGTGCCTTTTTGCGATTGATTTGGATAAGTTTAAAGAGGTTAATGACTCATTTGGTCATACCGCAGGTGATGAATTACTTAAAAGCGTGGCGCAAAGAATTTCAGACGTAACGGAACCACCTCACGAAGTAATACGAATTGGCGGCGACGAATTTATTATTTGGGCGCCTGAGTGCTCAATTGATGAAGGCAAACGTATCGCACAAAAAGTGGTTGAGTCATGCGATATCCCCATTCTCATTAACGGCCTTGAAATCAATACGGGCGCAAGTGTAGGGTTTGCTCACTTCCCAACACATACTGATAACTCTGAAACGCTTATTTCATGTGCCGATACCGCAATGTACAAGGCAAAAGAACAACGTAGCGGCTGGCAGCTTTATGATGATCAAAAAGTCGCTAACCATAAGCAAGATTTACAGCTTCGCGCCGAAATTAACGACGCCATGTTAAACAATCAGTTAATACTGCACTTTCAGCCTAAAGTGGATATTCAAACCGGACACATTGTCAGCGTAGAAGGGCTATGCCGTTGGCAGCATCCACAATTAGGCTTGCTGATGCCTTTTGCCTTTATTGAACTAATTGAACATAGCGGTAAAGTACAAGAATTTGGTCGATACATTATAAAGAAAGCCGTTGAACACGTGGCATTATGGCGACAAGAGGGCATTTTTACGCCTATTGCTGTGAATTTATCCCCCTACAATCTGTTAGATCCAGGCTTAGACAGCTACATAAAGGGTTTGCTGAACGATTATGACGTGCCAGCGGAATGCATTGAACTAGAGCTTACTGAAAACGAAACCTGCCTCAATATAAAGTATATCCAGGGTGCGCTGGATAAACTCAGGCATTTAGGCGTTAAACTCGCAATAGACGACTTTGGGACTGGAATGAGTTCACTGGCGTACCTTGCAAACCTTCAAGCAAACGTACTTAAAATTGATAGAACGTTTATAAAAGATATAGAGACGAATAGTGGCCACCGCGCTATCGTTGCATCAACGGTGACGCTAGCAGAATCATTTGGCTGCGAACTTGTCGCCGAAGGCGTGGAAACGCACTCTCAAGCGGCCATTCTTACCTCGATGGGCTGCAAGCTTGCCCAAGGGTATTTGTATGCTAAGCCTATGTCTGAAGAACAAATAAAAGCACTTTTGACTAGCGGTGAGACGTTAAGCCCCCCATCCGAACAAGCCGTTTAAAAGGGCTAGGTAACTTCACCGCGCTGAAACCCCAATTGTCTCGCGGTAGGTATTTCATCTTAAATAGCTACTGTTCAATAACACCATGTTGAACAACAGGCGTAACAGTGAAGCGTATTGGGTATCGTGCGTTCACTTTTTTCAGCACCATGAGTATGCTGTCTGTATGCTCGCTATCATGGACAATATCCACGCGTAATAGCTCTCGCCCCCCGGCCACTTGCTCAGCAATGTCTAACTTCGCATGATTTCGGCTATAGCCAAAACAGGCCGAAAGAGAAAAGCCGCTAATATACTCAAGGGGCAACAAACAATCGATAATGTCATCCTTCTGGTTGTTATCAATGTACAGTGACAATTGTAGGTAATTATGCATTTTTTCTACGCTCCCAATAATAATAGCCAACTGGCAAGATATATAAGGTAATAAGCGTAGATGATACCAAGCCACCAATAACTACAATGGCAAGTGGCTTTTGAATCTCTGCGCCAGGCCCGGTTGCAAAGGCAAGGGGCAGTAAGCCAAACATTGCCGTCATGGCAGTCATTAGAATAGGCCGCAACCTTGCGACCGCACCGCTTTGAACACGTTCAAGTAACGATAACGATTGACGCTTGAGATCTTCGTAATGCGAGGTCATGACAACGCCATTGAGTATAGCCACCCCAAGTAACGCAATAAAGCCTACCGATGCCGGTACAGATAGGTATTCGCCTGTTATATAAAGCGCACAAATGCCGCCCATCATAGCAAAAGGCACATTGGCGAGAATCAGTAATGCGAGCGACCAAGAGCCAAATACCGTGAATAAAATCAATACAATAATTACAATGACTATCGGTATAACTGTCAGCAAGTTATTGCTCGCTCTTATCTGATTTTCAAACTCACCGCCGTATTCAAGATAATAACCCGTTGGCATAGTGACATGTTGCGCTACCGCTGCATTAACAGCCTCCACAAAACCAACTAGATCTCGCTCTTCTACGTTAGCCGTTACCACAGCAAAGCGTAATGCTTTTTCACGCTCGATAACCGCCGGGCCTTTTGTGCGTGTAATATCTGCAATACTCGATAACGTAAGTTGCGTACCGTCAGGCATTAAAACAAGAAGATCGTTAAGCTGCTCAGGCGATTTAAAAGCGGCTTCCCCCTGATGTAAATCACTAAAGTAAATAGGGGTGCGCACTCGCCCTTGTATGACTTCTCCTACTTGAACACCCGACACTTGCATTTTGAGGTAACGAGATAATGAGGCGGTTGTCATTCCATAGTCGATAGCAACACCCGGCGTTGGCACAATACTTAAGAAGTCTCCGCCTTCAATGAGAGTAGCGTTGACATCAACAGCCCCTTCTTGCTCACGCGTGACAGCCGCTACCTCGTTCGCCAATGACGCCAGTAAAGCTACATCATTACCAAAAATTTTTATAGCTAGCATACCCGTAGTGCCGGTAAGCATTTCCGACACGCGCATTTGAATAGGTTGGGTAAAACCAATATTAATACCAGGATAAGCGCGCAGCGCTTCACGTATTGCTGCTTCTAATGCTTGTTTTGTGTCAAATCTCCACTGATCTGTTGGGGCGAGTTGCATGAAGATATCGCTTTCATTCAGCCCCATTGGATCAAGACCAAGCTCATCCGATCCGGTCCTAGCAACAATCTGCTTAATCTCTGGAAAGTTTGCCAGCAACATTTTTTCTATTTGCTTATCTAATGCCAACGAGGAAGACAGTGAAATCGTGGGTGATTTTTCCAGTTGAACAATAATGTCTCCCTCATCCATTACTGGCATAAAGGTTTTACCTAAATTGCTAAACAAAAATGCACTAATCAATAGCAACGCAAAAACGCTTACCGCAGCCACACGTGAATGCTTTAGTACGTAGTGTAGCGAGCGGCGATATTGTTTTTGTAGAGATAGTAAGTAACGCGGTGCCCCCTCACTTTTTGAAGAAAGTAAAAAAGAGGCCGCTACTGGTATGAGCGTGAACGCGGTGAGTAGCGACGCGAGCATGGCGTAAACGATGGTTATCGCAACAGGAGAAAAAAGTTTCCCTTCAAGCCCACTGAGGGTAAGTAGAGGCACAAACACAACGATCACAATGATTGTGCCAGCAACAACCGGCGTAGCGACTGAGCGAGTAGCACGAAATATGAGGTGCAGCCGAGGTAACGGCTTCTGTTTACCTAGTTCAGATACCGTATTTTCAACCACGACCACGGCAGCATCTACCAACATACCAATGGCAATAACCAACCCACCTAAACTCATTAGGTTTGCGGTAAGCCCCGTAATCTTCATGGCTAAAAACGTCAATAACACAACAACTGGAATAATTAATGCCACAACTAATGAGGCGCGCACATTACCTAGAAAAACGGCCAACACCAACACCACAATGACCACTGCTTGGGCGAGTGCGTTAGTAATGGTGCCAACTGCCGTGTCGATAAGCGACTTTCGGTTATAAAACACATTAAGCGACGTTCCTTCAGGTAATGTCGTCTCAATCGCTTCTAACTTAGCCATAACCCCTTCAATTACGGCTGCGGTATTACTGTCTTTTAGTGCGACAATAAGCGCCTGCGTGGTTTCCTCTCCGTTGCGTGTTACGCCGCCATAGCGTGTTAAGCTTCCAAGCGATAGCGTACCGAGTTCGTTCAACGTGACCGGCGTGTGTTGGTAACTTCCCACCACCAAGGTGCCTAACTCCTCCATGGTAGTCGCTCGGCTTTGCGTGCGAATAATAAGCGCATCCACCCCTGCGCGGACTCTTCCCACACTGCCGTTCACATTGGCGTTACCTAACGCATCGGCTAGGTCATCGATATTAATGTCGTAGGCCACGAGCTTTGTGATATCGGGCGTGAATTGAAAAGTGCGCGTATAGCCACCTAATATATTGACATCGGCTACACCAGGTACGGTACGAAGTGCAGGGCGTATTTCCCAATCAAGTATATATTTACGCTCTTCTAACGAGAGCGAGGGGTTCTCAATGGTGAACATGAACATCTCAGAGAGCGGCGTGCTCATTGGCGCCAGCCCGCCTTTTGCCGTCGACGGAAGCATGTCAGCAATGGAGGACAATCTCGCACTGACCTGCTGCCTCGCCCAATAAATATCGGTGCCCTCTTCAAAATCTAACGTTATGGAGGTAATCGCATATTTGGTGGTAGAGCGAAGAATAGTTTGGTGAGGAATACCCAGCAATTCCACTTCTATTGGTTGTGTAATTTGGGCTTCAACTTCTTCTGCCGTCATGCCATCGGCTTTCATGATTACTTTAACTTGCGTGGGCGAAATATCTGGAAATGCGTCAACGGGTAGCGTAAGCCATGCCCGTATTCCAAATCCCAATAGCGCGATAAAAAGGCACAGAACAAAAAGCCGCTGAACCAAGGAAAATCGAATAATAGTGGCTATCACTCAATACCCCCCAACCCCAACAAAACACCTTGAACCGCACTCACCGATGACGACAGCACTTTTTGACCCAGTAAAGACGGATGCGTCTTTACGAGTAAGATGTCACTTTCAGATTGACCCACAATTTCTACTGGCACAACCTTTAACGCCTTTCCCGATAAGGCAAAGACCGATGCTTGTCCAGCAAGATAAAATACGCTTTTTGCACTTACTTCGAGAGAATCCATAGTTAAGTGAGCACTCACTTTAACCTGCTCACCAAGCTGTAATTCACATGACGTCGGAATTGGTGCAGACCACACATTAACTAATAGACGACGATTAACCTGTTCAATATTATCTATGCCCACTTTGCATTTATCCGTAGCTAACGCCGTAGCCTTCATAACGTCGTCACGATTCATCAGGGTAGTTAGCCGTACCGCATCAGCGCGAAGGATGGACCCCAGCAATGCACCATCATCGATGCGTGTGGTTTGCGGCAAAAGAAACACGCCGGTTTCAGCAGCAATTAAATAACCCTTGTCATCGTGATCTAACGGTTCAAACATTTCAGCAAAATGATTTAAGTGTCCCCACATTAAGTCGGCCTCATAATACTGCTGTGCAATATCAAACCAAGCGCCTTGCGAAATAGATTGTGATTCTATAAGCGGTTTATTGGCATCAAAACGCGCTTTTGCGAGCATTCTAAGCGTCCTCTTAGCCTGTAAGCTATCGCGAAAATGATGTACTTCACTTCCACTTAACTTAGCAATGCGTTGGCCTTGCTGTACCAACTCACCGTCTAGCACTAAATAGTCAATCTGCTGAGGGTTCATGGGTGACACAATACGTAAGGCCGCGCCAGGCAGCGCAGTCACCGTGCCTGAAGACACCGTTTTTTTAACGGTGCTAACTTGCTTAACGTTAAAATAAGATAAGTCGAGCTTACCGAGCGTGCCGATATTGATTGAATCATGGGATTCCGGTGATGCTGCAAATGTCGATATTGAAAACGTGGTCAATAGGATAAATACAAAACGGGTCATAGCGTCACTCCTGCTATCTGGTTTATTTTTGACGCGGCTTCCGCTAAGCGTACCTTCATCTTCTCCTGCTCTACACGCAGGTCTTGTTGTGCAATGAGTTGCTCTAACCACAATACCTTAGGTAAGTTTTGCTGTTGCTTTCCATACAATGCCGTAATTTCTTCGCCTATATGCACTTGTTGGAACAGCACATTTACCGCCTCATTGGCGTACTCATATTCAATAGTTGCCTCGTTTAATTGCCACGTGAGGCTGGCATAGGTTTCTGCTAGTGCATTGGTAAGTGCGTTACGTGCGTCCTGCCACAGTGCGTGATCATTTGCCGTGGTAGTGCCGCTGCTAGAGATGGGAATATTAATGTTTACGCCAAGTAAATTCTCATTGCCTGCAGGCCCGCGTAGCTGGCGAGCAATAAGGCCTAGTGTCCATGGCGACAAAGATTGATCAGCAAGATCGTAATTAATATCTAGCTGCTGCTGGCTTAGCGCAATCAGCCTAAGTTCTGGGTGATGTTGTAGTAATGACGAAGCGTTTTTAGCGACATCTTCTACCACTTCAGTAGGCAATGCATCGGTACCGACCGTGTGGTGATAATAATCTACCGCACTTTTTAGGGTGATGGATGCTTGTTTAACAGCTAGCTTGTGAGAAAGCTTCTCTTGCTGCCATCGAAGATAAGTTGCTCGGTCAATCTCTCCACTTTCAAGATAGGCCTCCATGGTGTTATCTAATGCGGTAATCCACGCCTGTTTTCGCAGTAAACCATCATAGTTTGTCTGTGCCATTAGTCTTTTCCACAGCGCTTGCCTAACCAGTCCGCTGACAAGTAACGAAAAACGCTGCGCTTGCATCGCAGAAACCGTGCGCGCAAGCTGGGATTGCTGCCTATCAATCTCTCTTACTGATGGTGGCTTAAAGGGTAAAAATACGCCTACTTCATACTCATCAGTTCCTCCTGTACTGTGACTTGGCAGTGCAGACGCTTGAAGCGTAATGGGTCCTTGAAGCCAGTCATTGAGCGCTTTTACGTTGCGCTCCATCTTGTCAGGACGTGAATCGTTTACACGCGTTAACTGATTTCGTGTATGGTCATACAAATCAGACAGCGACTCTGCTTTTAAGGGCGCAATATAGGTCAGTGCAATCGCACTGACTAAAAAGAAAAGAACGTGATTGGCCATGTTGTCGCGATGTAGGAAATACATCTTTCCATGATAGTGAAACATGCCAACATACTGCTTAATCTACATCAAAAAAGCATTAGACACCTGTCTAATAGAAAATAAGTAACTGATATAATTATGAAAGATAAAATTATTACTGTAGCGCTACTTATCATCACAACACTAAATTTTCTCGATGTAATGGTAGATTTGTCACTTAATGTACCCACGTCTCATATTATTGAAGAGTCGATGATTGTGTTAATTGCTGGCGTACTTGCCATTTACTTGATATTTGATATCCGCAAACGTACGCGCAATACAAGAAAATTAATCACTCAGCTACATTCGGCTAACGATCAACTTCATACCATGAGTAAACAACTTCAACAGGCTAAAACGCAGTATTTTGAAGCGATAGAAGCGCAGTTTAATGATTGGAAGTTGGCCCCAAGCGAAAAAGAAGTGGCATTGCTCATGATAAAAGGGCTGAGCACAGCCGAGATCGCCGCGACAAGAAATACCAAAGAAAAGACCGTGCGCCAGCAAGCCTCAACGGTTTATGCAAAGTCAGAATTGGAGGGGCGCTACGCCCTCTCAGCATGGTTTTTTGACGATATATTAAATTAACAAAAGGGCCGACGCTTTTTACGACGCCCTAGTAAGTGGAAGTGCTACTTTGAACTCGGTGTACTTCCCCAGTTCAGTGCTACACGTTATGCTCCCATCCAGCTTTTGAACAATATTCATGGTTACCGATAACCCTAACCCTACGCCTTTACCTATTGGTTTAGTTGTAAAGAAAGGCTCATACATTTTCGCCATCGTCGCATCATCAATACCCGGCCCATTGTCATGTACGATTAAGTGAAAACAGTCTGACTCATTGAAAGCCTTAATGGTCACGGCAGGCTTTGCAATATCGACACCTTCACATGCCTGAACGGCATTTTTCACTAGGTTATTAACCACTTGTTCAATAGCCCCTGTATTGAACGGGATAGGCGCAAGCGAGGGGATGTCAACGTGAATATCAACAGGGGTTTTCTCATCGTACTTGAATACTTTTAACGTTTCTTTTAGCACCTTTTGTATATCGCATGTATCACCTTCGTTCGTTTTTATATCGGTAAATGTGCGCAAATCCGCAATGATGCTCTCTACACGTTGAAGTCCGTTAAAGGAGTCGGTCACAATGGCGCGAATATCTTCAAGAACAAACTCAATGCCTTCTTTTTGCTTGAAGGATGTTAACGACGCTTTTAACTTCTGAGCCTGTTGGCTTTGCTGAATATCGATACAGGTAAGTAACTCTGACTGCATTGCTTGTAAGGTCATAATGCTGTCTAAGTATTTATCCATAGAAGAAAAGTTGCTGATAACAAACGACAGCGGGTTATTTATTTCGTGGGCAATACCAGCGGCCATGCGTCCGATACTGGCCAGCTTTTCTCTACTTTCTAATTCTTCTTTTGTGCTTTTTAATTCAACCAGGGCACTTTGCAATCGCTTGTACTGATTCTTTAAACTGTACTCTGCTTTCCTGCGTTCAAGCAAAATTGTTAATTGCTCGGACGCTTTATTGATTATATTTATTTGTTTCATCGAAACTCGCGACATATCGCTTTCGGGAATGAGAAAGAACAGAAAGCATACTACGCGCTTATACACCACAATAGGAAACGCCAGATAGCTGCCTATTGGTGCCACTGATTGCTCAAGCACAGCGTCAATGCCTGAATCAGCATGTAGCAAATCAATTTGAGGTTGTTGCTCTTCAATAGCTTTTAATAAAAAATTAGGGAGTGATTTACCCGAGAACACACTTTCGAACGCATTCTGCATGTTGCTTGGCGTGTCTTTCGCCGCCACAACCCGATAGCCGTCGTTATTAATATAAATTTCACAGCTATAAGCCGCATGGCAGAGCCTGGCAAGCGATTGGGAAAACGTACTTAACAATACCTTGGTGCTTTCATTCGCACGCGAAAACTGCGAGATGCACATCAGCATTTCGGTTTCAGCATCATGCTGCTTGTAGGTGCTTTCGATGTAATCAAAGGTATCAAGCTCACGTTTCAATACGCTTTGATTGAATAAACTTTTATCTTGGCGGGCGCACAGACATGCGTTGACTTGGTACTCTTCTAACCATTCGACTTCATCGAGTTTCTCTGACTCTGAATGAATAACCACAATACGCGATACCACATTGACTAACCCTTCACGGATATACTGAGACACCGACTGGCACAGCGCCACGTCATCAGCCGAGTCAATACACAGTAATACCAATGCGGGCTTTGCTTGGCGCATCTTTTTTTTTGCAGCACGCACGCTATTTACATGCTCAAATGTTTTCCAGCTGTCAGGTAATAGTCGCGTTGCATCAGCATGCGTGCATACCGCAATAATTGGATTATCCATTAGTAAACCACGTATTAACTATTTTATTTTTTCTGCTAAAGTTGGAGGATAGTCAGCATATTACGTAATTGCCACTCTATGGGTATCAGGAGAGCGTAAGTGAAGTTAGTTCAACTACTTTATTTTAGTCGTGCATCGAGAGAAATGTCATTAGCCGATCTTAAATCGGTGCTTGAATCGGCACGTAAAAACAATACTAATTTAGATGTAAGCGGAATGCTTTGCTATGACAGACGTTATTTTTTGCAAGCATTAGAAGGGGAGCGCGACGTGGTCAACGAACTGTATCTCGATATTGCCGACGATCCCCGTCATGATGAAGTAACCATAATAAGTTATCGCAATATAGATACGTTATCGTTTGAACAGTGGAAAATGGGCTATGCAAGTAGCAGTGCTGAATTTAATAAGCTGCTAAATGACATGGGCCAGCAAGAGTTTCTGCCTGACGAAATGTCTGAAGAACAAGCGTTCCATTTTTTAACGCATATGTCGAAAAGCCAGCAAGAGTTATAGCAGCGTTGCAAGGCCGCGTTTCAGCGACCTCATAACACAATTACTTTCACAACATATTCCCAATGGGCTGGTGTAAATGATTGGTACTACACCACCTGCCCTGCTGCCCAGCCACTACTCCACGCCCACTGGAAGTTAAAGCCGCCTAACCAGCCTGTCACATCTACCACTTCACCAATGAAGTAGAGCCCTTCCACATTTTTGGCCATCATAGTTTTAGACGATAATTCGTCGGTATTCACACCGCCAATTGTCACTTCTGCAGTGCGGTAGCCTTCTGTGCCATTCGGTTTTATTTGCCAATTTTCGAGTGCATTCGCAATGGCGTCACATTCACCGTGTGAAAGCTGTTTAACCGGCACATTGCGCCACGCGTTTAGGGTAATAAAGCTTTGCACCACTCGTTTGGGAAACACTTTGTTAAGGCAGGTTGCTAGCAGTGCATCAGGCGTTTCACTACGAGCCGTTTTTAATAGTTCGTGAGGGTCGTCGTTTGGTAAGGTATTAATGCTAAGCGCATCACCAGCGTCCCAATAGCTTGATATTTGAAGCATGGCGGGGCCGCTTAATCCCCGGTGTGTAAACAGCATCGCTTCTTTAAATGTCGTATCGTTACAGCTTGCGTAAACGTCGACAGCAATGCCGCTGAGTTCGGCAAGCGTGTCTTTATCTTTATCATGCAGGGTGAAAGGCACAAGGGCTGCTCGTGTTGGCAACACGTTTAAGCCAAACTGCTCTGCCACTTTGTAACCAAAAGGCGTTGCACCAAGCTTTGGCATACTTAAGCCACCCGTTGCAATAACCAGTGACTCGCATTGATACTCATCGATAGACGTCAACAGGGTAAAGCCGGTGTCCGTTTTTTCTATACTTAAAATATCACAGCGGGTAGTGATGGTGGCGCCCGCTTTTTCACACTCTTTTAGCAGTAAATCGACGATGTCTTTTGCGCTATCGTCACAAAACAATTGGCCTAACGTTTTCTCGTGATACGCTATGCCATAATCGGCAACCAGCCCAATGAAGTCCCACTGCGTGTAGCGACTAAGAGCAGATTTACAAAAATGTGCATTCTCAGAGATAAAATTTTCTGGGCCGGCATACATATTAGTAAAATTACAGCGACCGCCACCACTCATAAGAATTTTACGGCCAACTTTTTTAGCGTGATCGAGGACTTCAACACTTCGTCCGCGGGCACCCGCTTGCGCCGCACAGAAAAGCCCAGCAGCACCTGCTCCTATTACAATTACATCACGCTTTATCACTATGTGTTACCTTACCCAGCTTAAGTATTTAGGTCAGTTTTCACTGCCTTTTTGAAGTGCGGGATTATACGTTATAACCTGTTTGGTACAACGTTATCCCGTCTTAGACCAACAATTTAATCTTCGCACATTTTTCAATAATGATGGCTTTTCATACTTATTAATAATACTAACGTTATCGTTATTCTTTTATAACTAAGAACTTACACTGCTGTTCATTGCAATATAATGCGCAAGCGCCGACTAAAACGTATAAAAACCGCAGAGGAACATTTTCATGGAAGCGCTATTAGCGTCATTAGATATTAATCAATACTTACCGGCCGCGTTAGCCTGGGCAACCAATATTTTGCTTGCTTTGGCAATTCTTATTATCGGTCTTTGGATTGCTAGTAAGGTGTACAGCGCTATCGTAGCAATTGCCAGTAGCCATCCACAACTAGACGATACACTGTTTAAATTTTTTGGTAGCGTGGCACGCTATACTATTTTAGCATTTGTCGGCATTGCTGTACTAAACCGGTTTGGGGTGCAAACCGCATCGATTATCGCCCTACTTGGTGCCGCAGGATTGGCCATAGGGTTAGCACTACAAGGCACCCTGTCTAACTTGGCGGCTGGCGTTATGCTGCTTATCTTTCGCCCCTATAAAGTAAACGATTTTGTCGATGCAGCAGGGAAGTTCGGTAAAGTGACAGAAATCGATCTGTTCACGACCATTTTGCAAACCTTCGACAATCAGCAAATTATTATTCCAAACAGCCAAATTTGGGGCGAACAAATTGTTAATCACTCGCATCATGAAATACGCGGCGTTGATATGACATTCGGCATTGCTTACGATGAAAATATTGATGCGGCTAGAACGGTTATCGATAAAGTCTTAGCAGACCACCAACATGTACTTAAAGACCCAGCCCCATTCGTTGAGGTATCAGCATTAAATGATAGCTCGGTAGATTTTATTGTGCGCCCGTTTTGCCACGGCGAACACTACTTTGACATTCTTTACTCTGTGCCTGAGCAGGTGAAAAAGGCGTTAGATGAAGCCAACATTGAAATTCCGTTCCCGCACCGTAAAGTGATTGTGGTTAACGAAAATGCAAAGCCTCAATAAGAGGAAGTTATAAGGTACTAGATACATTAAGGGCGGCCCAGAGGCCGCCCTTTTTTATTCTATGCTGCAATATGGCAAAACGTTACGCTTACTTAGGAAACACTGCCAAAGGATGGGTAGTAATAAGTTGCACACGTGCGCGGGTACCAGGCGATAATGCATTTTCATGACTTACTCGTACCTTTAATTCATCACCATTGTCCAACGCGACAGCGTATAGTCGGCTTTCACCCTCATAGCGCACCCACTCTACCGCGCAATTAGATTCAGTTTGCGTTGCGGTTAAGCTTAAATCGTCAGGACGTACTAATAAGTCAACATCGCCACTGGCTTGTTGGAGAGGTGTGCCCGGCACATTACCAATATGTGTTACCACAGTGCTGTGCGTATTGGCAGCGCTGGTATCAAACTGCGCGCTTAAGAAACTAGCCTCACCCATAAAACGGGCCACAAAGCGGCTTGCTGGCTCTGAATAACATAATTCGGGCGTGTCTAACTGTTCCAGCTTCCCTTTGTTTAAAATGCCAATTCTGTCGCCTACGCTTAACGCTTCTTCTTGATCATGCGTTACCCATATCGCGGGCACGCCAGCTTTTTTAAGCGCATCACGAATTTCCCAGCGCAGGCTGTCTTTCAAGGCAGCATCAAGATTAGACAGCGGTTCGTCTAACAATACAAATGAGGGCTCATGCGCGAGCGTTCTTGCCAATGCCACGCGCTGCTTTTGACCTCCAGAGAGGCGAGCAGGTTTCGCGTCGCGAAAATTATCTAACCCCAACAGTGCGAGCCAATGATCAGCAAGCGCGGTGTCTTTTAAACGAAAACACACGTTTTCTTGTACCGTAAGATGCGGAAACAGGGCAAAGTCTTGGAACACCATGCCTACGTTGCGCTTTTCTGGCGGAACATGTTTAGCCGGTGTGCTTGCCCATGAAGACAACCTTATTTCACCCTCAGAAATAGGAATAAGACCTGCTAATGCTTGCAGTATGGTCGTTTTGCCGCAGCCTGTTGGCCCCACCAGCATAAGAATTTCGTCCTGCCCTAGTTCAAGATTTAACTTGTCGACAACGCGGGTAGGCCCATAACTCACTGACAAATTACTTACACTTAGCATTAAGAACGATCATCCTCGGTAACGGTAAACTGAGCTTTCCGCTCGCCTGATAACATCAGAACAAGCCCTAAACCGGAAAGCAATACTAGCAACAAGCCGGGTACAGCAGCTCTTCCAAAATATCCCGCTTCATAAACACGCCACATATAGGTGGCTAGTGTTTCAAACCCTGTAGGCCCAAGCATTAATGTTGCAGGTAATTCGCGCATGGCCTCTAGAAATACCAGCGCAGCACCAGCAATCATACCACGCAATGTAAGGGGTAATGTAATACGCACGAAGGCTTCTCTAGGGCTGGCGCCAAGTACACGTGCCGCTTTTACCAATCCAGAGTCTATGTTTTCAGCCGTTGCTCTCACACTGCCTACCGCTAAGGGCAGAAAACGCAGTACATATGCCATCACTAATAGCCCTAACGTTTGGTATAGCACAGGCAGCTGTAACCCCACATAAACAAGGGCGGTACCCATAACAATACCGGGTACACCAAACCCAAAATAAGTAATACGCTCCATAAAGCGGCCTGCTTTACCTGCAATTGCCGCATGCGCCACAGGAATAGCCAGTAACACTGCAACAATAGCAGCCAATAACGACGCGTGTGCAGAATTCCACGCATAGCTTAATTCGAACCCGCCGGTGCCTTCTCTTACCAGCCATAAGGTAAATATGCCCAGCGGCAATATAATGGCCATGAACACAATGGGCATAGCAGATAACAGCATTAGATTGCGCTGCCACGCTGAAGGAAATAATGAAAGGTGTTTGCCGGGGCGCTCAGACGCACCACCAATTCTACTTTCTACAAATAAAATCAGGGCGACAATGACCATCAGTTGCAAGCTCAACATAGCCGCTTGGCTTAAACCAAATGCATTGTATTCAACGAAAATAACGCGGGTAAAAGTGTCTAACCCCATGATGGCGGGTGTGCCAAAATCTGACAGCGCATAGAGAGCAGCCAGCAACGCGCCAGCAGCAACACTGTTTACCACACGCGGAAGCACTACGCGCCACAAACTGGCCGCTAACGACAGCCCCAAGGTTCGCGCAGCGTTCACTAGGCTGGCATCTAAGCTGAGTAAGCTTGCTCGTGTTGTCATCATCACAAACGGATAGGTGTATAAGCTCATGACCAATGCAGAACCCCACAGACCGCTAATGGGCGGGGTGGTAAGCCCTAAAACATTTTCTATTTCACCGCCACGTCCAAATGAAAAGTACATGGCAAACGCTCCAATATAGCTGGGGAGCGCTAAGGGGGCTGCCAATGCAATAAGCCAAAAGCGCTTGAACGGCAGTTGTACGTATGCGGTAAAAAAGGCCAAAGGTACGCCAATAATTACGGCACCTATAATTGTCAGCGCCATCAGCGCCACGGTATTGCCCAACACTCGTAGGTTATGGGTATCAAATAGCTGCGCGCTGTCTTGCGCGAGTGCAAACAACACACCCACTGGCAGCAAGGCCATGAGTGCAATAACAAACGCCAGTGGATATGACTTTGGCCAGTTTGTCACAGCACGCCAACTTTTCTCATTAAGTTAAGTGTTGGGCGTAAATCGGCGAGCTTTCTTAAATCCATATCAGGCGGTGACAAGGTGTCTAACGAAGCCAATCCTTGTGGTTGCGCTACGTTTTGAACCAGTGGGATTTCATACGCTTCGCTTGCTAGATAACTTTGCACTTCTTGTGTCAGTAAGTAACGAATAAAGTTAACAGGCAGGTCGCCTTCGCTTAATGCAACAATGCCCGATGCATTAACTAAACATCCAGCATCATTTTTTGTATAGGCTAAATCGACATTCGCGTCGGGCTTTCCAGACTTCAAACGTAGTGTGTAATAGTGGTTAGCAAAACCCACATCAACCTCACCGCGTTCTACACCCATCACAACGCCTAATTCGCCAGCATATTTTTTAGCATTTCTGTTTATGCCCTTCAGCCAGTTTTGTGTTGCTTTTTCGCCTTCTAGTACTCGCATGGCGGTAACAAAAGATTGAAACGAAGCATAAGCCGGCGCCCAACCAATCGCTAAATCGGTGTCGGCAAGGGCCATTATGCTATCAGGAATTTGAGCGGGTTTTACGCGTTGTGTGTTATAGGGAAGTGTGCGAACTCGCCCTGTTACTGGTGACCAGCTTGAATATTGAAATCCGTCTTTTAGTTGTGCCGTTAAATCGACAGGTAACGGCTTTGCCGCGCCTGCGTCAGTCACTACACCAATAGACCCCGTATCTACCGCCCAAAATAAATCTGCACGTTTCACGCCTGCACGGGTTTCGGCAACAATGGTATTAGCCAGTGCAGCAGAACCACCACGTCTAATCTTAAGGTTTAACTTAGGGTTACGCTTTTTGATTGCTTCAAGTACATTTTCATACAGGCCGCCTTCGCCGCGACCTAAGTACAAGGTTAGGTCGCCTTCAAGCTTTGGTAACGAGTCTACCGATACGCTAGAGGCTTGCGTCACGGCATTAGCAAACCCAAATGGCATGCTACCTAGAACACCTGCTGCGGCCAACCCTTGTAAAAATGTTCTTCTTTGCATAAAGCTTCCTTAGAATACGTCTTTACGACCTTTTTCTGCTTCAACCAGTAGCGTACGTGCACGGTCTAACTTTTCTTGCATGGCATCTACCACACTGCGCACCGCGTCTACCCCTTTATCTTGGGCAATCGCTTGAGGTAACGTTACATTGAAGTCTTTCTCTAATGTCTCAACCAGCTCAGCATCAAGTGCGATAAGTGCACCCTCTACCCCTTCAAACCGCTGTAGATAAGTATCATGAACTAATGTGGTTGCGACTTCATGAAGTTGTTCAGCGTATTTTGCTACAACACGGTCAATGCGTTTTTTAATATCACTGATCACTTCTGGCGGTGTAGTAGGCTCAACGTCAGTTGTTTGAACCGCTTTCACTAGACCTTGCTTTTGATATTGCGACGCAAGTTTAACTGCGCCCAAAGCTTGCCACAAGGCTTGATTCAATTTAGCTTGTTCAGCACGTACCTCGGCTAGTGGCTTACCGTTATCAATGGCCATTTTAACACCATAAATGCCTTGCCAAATTGAAGCATAAATAGGCACGTACTGTGTTTCGATAGCAGAATGAAAATCAACTTCTTCCCAATACTCAATCAGCGCATCGGTTTTTACGCTGTTGTCTTTTGTTTCATAAGCACTAACAACACCACCAAACTTTTCTTCTAGCCACTTAACTTCTTCCGTATATTCATCCATGTGGGCTTGCAAGTTATTCACATGGTCGCTAATCACACCGTTAGCAAAAGCAGGTGTAGCCACAATAGAAAAAGAAAACGCCGATACAAAAGCCAGTGCACTCAATTTTTTGAGAGATGTTGTCATAGTTATTCCTAATACGTTATTTATCACGCAAATGATACTTATTATCATTAGTAGAGTAAAGGTAACTCAACGTAGATACCTGTAATACTTTCGCAGCACAGGCGCCTTTATTTTCAATATCTTAGCGAAAAAAGAACCGTTTTTAATGGCTAAAGCGTTTGAATTAAAAGGCATTTATATAATGCATATGCATAAATTTGTTACCGTTTAACGAAAAGCATTATTATTTACGTTTAAAACCACGTAAGGTTTTGTAACAAGAACAAAAAAGGCCTGAATACTGCTATTCAGGCCTTTAATACTGCGTTTAGTGAATTATAGGGAAACGGTCACAGCGCTTTAAGCATGCTTTCTGCGTCACTGACTTCAAAGCGACCTGGGTCTTCAATATTGATGATTTTCACTTCGCCGTCTTCGATAAGCATTGAATAACGCAAAGAACGGAGGCCACCAAAGTTGCCGGTGTTCATATCGAGTCCAACCTGACGCGTGAAATAGCCATTGCCGTCTGCAATCATAAGGATCTCATCGGCGTTATTTGCTTTGCCCCAGGCATCCATAACAAAAGCATCGTTTACCGATAAACAGATAATGCTGTCCACGCCTTTTGCTTTAAATTTATCCGCAAGCGCAACGTAACCAGGAAGGTGTACTTCTGAACACGTGGGGGTAAATGCACCAGGAACGGCGAACATCACTACGCGTTTGTCTGTGAATAATTCGTTTGTACCTGGGTTAGTGACTTCACCATTAACTAATAAACCGAAATCAACTTCCGGTAAAACGCTACCAACTTGTAACATGATGCTCTCCTAGAATGACTAACGTATATATACGTCAAATCTATGCTTTTTACTCTCAATAGCCATTGATGGCTTTTGGCCGGCCAGTACCTCTGCACTGTTTGGCCGCTTTACCACTACGCGCGATGTTGCTAGTTCACGTGCGGGTGACAATAACGCATCTGCATCGGGATCGTGCCCCAGCAGTTGCTGAAACAGCCGCATTTCTTTTTTAACCAACGCCGATTTTTTCTTATGTGGGAACATAGGGTCTAAATAAATAGCGTCTACGCTCTCTTCTTTCCAGTATTGCATTACCTCGGCACTATTTCCATGATGGAGTGACATTCGCTGTGCAAGTTCAGGAAAGCTTAATGCTAAACGCCGTATGCCATCTTCAAGAAGCGCAGCAACGACCGGCGAGCGTTCAATCATACTCACCTTACAGCCCACACTCACTAACACAAATGCATCTCGCCCTAAGCCAGGCGTGGCGTCAATAACGTGCCAGTTTTCGTTGCCCTTCAAGCCTATCGCTTTAACAATAGCTTCTTTTCGACCGCCGCCATGCTGTTTACGATACAAACTGGCCGGCGAGGCAAAATCGACTGTGACCGGTAGGGTTTTCTTCTCATCGGCATCGCATAGCCCTAGAACGCCGCTGTCGACTTCCAGATAAAAGCCGTTTTCAGGTTTCGCTTTTCCCTCTGCGAAATCGAACCCCCATGCATTACCTATTGTGGCAGCAAGGGATACATCGTCTGAATATTGGTTACTTTGAGGCTCAGTAACCACCACTAAAGGCATTGAACTAGGCATTGCCATATTGCTCCTTATGCCCTATCCACCTATTAATAATGGCTTGAGCATGGGATGGGTATTCAGCCCAAAGGGTGTGGGCAATTTCTTGCACTTTGGGAATAAGTGCAGCATCGCGAACTAAGTCGGCAATTTTTAGTTCGGCCATGCCTGTTTGCCGTGTTCCCATAAATTCTCCCGGACCACGAATTTCTAAATCGCGCTGTGCAATGTAAAACCCGTCATTACTTTCGCGTAACACCCGTAAACGCTGTGTCGCTGTTTTCGATAGTGGGCTTTGGTACATCAGTACACATTGACTTTCTACCGCGCCACGCCCTACCCGACCTCGCAACTGGTGAAGCTGAGCGAGCCCTAAACGTTCGGGGTTTTCAATAATCATAATACTGGCATTAGGCACGTCTACCCCAACTTCTATTACGGTAGTCGCGACCAGTAAATCTAATTGACCGTCTTTGAAATCGGCCATTACTTGGGCTTTTTCAGCCGGTTTTAAACGCCCGTGCACCAGCCCAACTTTTAAATCAGGCAATGCTGTTCGCAAGGTGACCGCCGCGTCTTCGGCAGCTTGGCACTCTAACACCTCAGACTCGTCAATAAGGGTGCAAACCCAATATGCCTGTCGGCCGTTGTCTTTGCAGGCCTGACGGACTCGCTCTATCACATCAGCACGGCGAGTATCGGGCAAAACAACAGTTTGTACTGGCGTTCTTCCCGGTGGCAGTTCATCAATTACCGAGGTATCTAAATCGGCGTATGCCGTCATTGCCAACGTTCGCGGTATGGGCGTAGCTGTCATAATAAGCTGATGAGGATACCGTCCTTGCTGCTCGCCTTTATCGCGAAGGGCAAGACGTTGATGTACGCCAAAACGGTGTTGCTCGTCAACAATCACCAGTGCTAATTGCTGATAGTTAACAGCTTCTTGAAAAATAGCATGTGTCCCCACCAGCATTTGAATATCGCCATTTTCTAAACGAGACAACACTTCATTACGTGTTTTGCCTTTAAGTTTGCCTGCAAGCCAACCTACTTCAATACCAAGAGGCTCAAGCCAGCCGCGAAAGTTATTCGCGTGTTGTTCGGCAAGCAATTCAGTAGGCGCCATAAGGGCAACTTGATAGCCTGCGCCAATGGCAGATAATGCCGCTAAAGCCGCGACCAACGTTTTACCCGACCCTACATCGCCTTGCACTAAACGCATCATAGGTCGAGCATGTTGCATATCTTTTTGAATATCAGACACCACGCGCTGCTGTGCGCCGGTTGGTGAAAAGGGAAGTTGTGCAAGCATTTTATCGATAAGCGGCTGGTTTACGCTAATCGCGATTCCTGGCTGCGCGTCGGACAGTTTGCGCACTTTCAATACACTTAAATGGTGCGACAACAGCTCTTCTAATATTAAGCGATACTGAGCAGGGTGAAGCCCTTCTTCAATCTCGTGTACATCTGCGTCTGGCGGCGGCCTATGCACGGTATGCAGGGCCTCGTTCAGGCTAATTTGGCTGTCGTACATACCTTCAGGAAGCAAGTCAGCTAACACGCCTTTATCAAGTAAGGCCAATGCTTGCTCAGTGAGGTTTCGCAGCGTTAACTGTTTTACTCCCTCGGTGGTGGGGTAGACAGGCGTAAGTGACTCTTCGGTGGGCGGTGCATCTTCTTCTACTAATTTGAACTCGGGGTGCATCATTTCAATGCCCCATTTACCGGTTCTTACCTCACCAAAACATCGAATAGTATTGCCCGGTGTCATCATCGTGCGTTGAAGCGCGCCAAAATGGAAAAAACGCAGTGTAATGGTGCCGGTACCATCGCTCAGCTTTACCACCAACATACGCTTTTTACCGTACTGAATGTCAGCGCTCATTACTTCGCCCTGCACGCTAATGTGGGTAAATGGGCGACATTCTTCTACCGCATAAATACGTGTGCGGTCTTCGTAACGATGGGGTAAATGGAACAGAATATCTTGCAGTGTAAATAAGCCAATTTTATTTAGCTTTTCGGCCACTTTTGCGCCTACGCCTTTAAGCGCCGTGATTGGCGTAGTCGCTAACGTTTGCATTGACCCGGTTTCCTCACATCAAACCTATGATTTCGATGAAGTTATAGTAATGAGACTAGAACGAAGTGTAATGGATTACAATAGGCTTGGCGAGTCGCTTAAAGGCCAGTTTTGGCCTTTAAAAAGCGCGCTGATTTACCCTGGGCTCTAGAAGCGTTACGTGTTTCCTACGTTTTCAAATGCGAGCGCTTCGGCTTGCGTAATTTGCATATCCTTCCACCACTGGTCATCGGCAGCAATTTCACCGGTTTCGCTTAATGGGGGAAGCGGAAGTTGCTTACGCTGACAAAGCTTGTAAAGGCGTGGGTAACTGTTTTCAAATGCCATCGCCTGACATTCTTCGTCAGTCAATTGAGGTTGGTTATACATACCGGCAATAGTGCGTTGGCGCTGAGCTTCGTACAGTATTAACGCGGCGGCAACCGACACGTTCAGGCTTTGTACCATACCCATCATTGGAATAACGATATCTTGATCTGCCATCGAAACGGCTTCATCAGTAGCACCAAACTTTTCTTGGCCGAACAGCACCGCTGTAGGCTTAGTATAATCAACGTCTCTAAAATCTACTGCACTTTCTGATAAGCGCGTAACCAATACCTGCATGCCTTGCGCTTTTAACGTGCGCATTGCATCGCCAATATTGTCGTGATTGGTCTGGCGTACCCACTGTTCCGCGCCCATCGCCGTGCCGCGACGAAACTGGTACTTATTTTCCCATACCGTATGAACGCGATGAATGCCCACGGCATCACACGTTCTTACCACCGCAGATACATTATGCGGCTTATGCACGTTCTCTAAACATACCGTTAAGTCGGTTTGTCTTTTGGCCAGCACTTCTTGAATTCGCTGGTAACGGTCCGGCTTCATACTTACTCCGGCAGTTCCATTACGCCGTCTATTTCAATTTGGGCGCCTTTAGGTAAAGCAGAGACTTGCACTGCGGCGCGCGCTGGGTAAGGCGTTGAAAAATAACGGCTCATTATTTCATTCACCGTTGCAAAATGACCTAAATCTGTCAGGAAGATATTCACTTTAACTAAGTCGCTCGTGCTTCCGCCGGCCGCTTCGCATACCGCTTTAACGTTTTCAAAAACCTGAACCGCTTGCGCTTCGAAGTCTTCTGACACCATTTCCATGGTTGACGGAACCAATGGAATTTGGCCTGAAAGGTATACTGTTGTACCTGCTTTAGCCGCTTGGCTGTAAGTACCAATAGCAGCAGGTGCCTTATCGGTCTGAATAATAGACTTAGACATAATACATCCTAATAATAATAAATTTAGTGTCGAGATTGACTGTGACGAGATACTCTTTGCACTTCTGGCATGGTACGAATTTTCTTCATTACTCTGGCCAGATGCACACGGTTGTGCGTGGTCAATTCAAGATCGATGAAATAAACGTTACTTTCTTTCTCTTCGGTTTGAAGACCAATAATGTTTGAGTCACAACCCGATATTGTATTGGTTAGTGTTGCCAATGTGCCCTGATGGTTAATGAGCTCAATGCGTAACGAGGCTTTAAACTCTCCCTGCGGGTTATCGTCCCAACGCATAGGTAATACGCGCTGAGGCTCTTCTTTGGCCAATTTACGAATGTTGTTACAGCCTGCTTGGTGAATTGTCATGCCTCGCCCTGGGCTCAGCACGGCAACAATTTCATCGTCAGGTATGGGGTGACAACAACGAGAGTAGTTAACCAAAAGGCCTTCGGTACCACGAATAGCAACGTTGCCCTTTTTATCAGAAATATCGGTACTTTCGCCTAACAATCTACGGGCAACAATGGCGCTCAATTCGTTACCTAAACCAATATCTACCAGGAGTGCATCAAAACTATCATGTTTTGTTTCAGCAACCACACGGTCGATATCCTCTTGTGCGATATTATCTAACTTCACCGCACCAAGTGCATGGCGCAATAAACGGTTACCCATGTTCACCGCTTCTTGTGAATGCTGGGTACGTAAGTACTGGCGAATACGTGTTCTGGCGCGTGCACTTACAACAAAGTTAAGCCAGTTTGCGTTAGGCTTCGCCTTAGGTGACGTAATAATTTCTATCGTTTGCCCGTTTTCAAGCGGCTTACTTAAACTGAAGTTTCTGCGCTCTACACGCACACCCACACAGGTGTTACCTACATCAGAATGCACGGCGTACGCAAAGTCGACGGCTGTCGCCCCAGTAGGCAACTCGATAATGCGGCCATCAGGCGTAAATACATAGATTTCATCTGGGAATAAATCAGTCTTAACCGACTCGATAAACTCAAAAGACGAGCTCGCTGACTGTTGAAGCTCAAGTAAGCTTTGCATCCACTTTCGTGCGCGCAACTGCGCTGTCGTGCCGTTATCGCCCGGCTCTTTGTAAAGCCAGTGCGCCGCCACCCCTTTGTCAGCCATTTGATCCATTTCTTGAGTACGAATTTGTATTTCAACGGGAATACCGTGAGGACCAATCAGCGAGGTATGTAGTGACTGATAGCCATTAGTACGTGGGATGGCAATATAATCTTTAAAGCGGTTCTCGATGGGCTTATACAACCCATGCATAGCGCCTAATGCGCGATAGCAATGGTCGACCGAGTTAACCACAATACGAAACGCGTAAATATCCATGACTTCGTTGAACATTAACTCTTTATTGCGCATTTTGCGGTAAATAGAGTAAAGGTGCTTTTCTCTGCCTAATACATTAGCGTCGATCTTGTGCGCACCTAAACGCGTGTTCAACTCTTCACGAATATTTTCGATGATCTCTTTTCTGTTACCACGCGCTTGGCGAACGGCTGATTTGAGCGCCCGGTGACGCATGGGGTACATGGCTTGAAAACCTAAGTCTTCTAGCTCGTTCTTGATGTCGTGAATACCCAATCGATGCGCAATAGGCGCGTATATTTCTAATGTCTCAAGCGCTATTCGGCGACGCTTGTCTGGGCGCAATGACCCCAGTGTACGCATGTTGTGTGTGCGATCGGCAAGCTTAATGAGTATAACGCGAATGTCTTGCACCATCGCCATCATCATTTTTCTGAAGTTTTCAGCCTGGGCTTCTTGCTTACTACTAAACGCGATTTTATCGAGCTTACTAACCCCTTCCACCAATTCAGCAACCGTATCGCCAAATGCGTCAGCTAAATCTTCTTGGCTGTAATGGGTGTCTTCAATCACATCATGAAGCAAGGCCGCCATCAGGGTTTCGTGATCTAAGTGCATGTCTGCAAGAATACTTGCAACCGCGACGGGGTGAGTAATATAAGGGTCGCCACTAGAGCGCATCTGGCCGTCATGCGCCTCTTGCGCCAGTACAAAAGCATCCTGAACCAGCTGCACTACGTTAGCCGGTAGATATTCAACAATTTTTTGTTTTAAACCTTCAAACAAATACACAGTATCAGGGCGCCTTTAATAAACGTTACACCAGTAAGAATACGTACAAATTACCACGATGCCAATAGGTTAAAAGCAAAGCGCCAGTGCTTTTTTCAAAGCACTGGCGCTGTATTGACTGCAAATGGCCCTAAATAGGGTATTTACTGATCAGATAAGATGTTCGCAACAGAAGCAAACTCTGCGTGCTCTTGTTCTTGGCGATCGTGGATATCAGCTTGTTCTAGTGTTGAAGCTGTCACTAGCCCTTCTTCGATTTCACGAAGCGCTGTTACTGTTGGCTTATCGTTTTGAACGTCAACCATAGGGTCTTTACCTCCAGTAGCAATCTGACGTGCGCGACGTGCAGCTACTAGGACTAGGTCAAAGCGGTTACCAATTTTATCTACGGCATCTTCTACAGTTACGCGAGCCATGTATTTCTCCGAAAATTAGGTTGAGCAAGTAATTCAAAAAGCGGCCGCGTAGTATACACGCTAGCGGCGTGCGATCCTAGTCGTTTGTTTGAAATTACAACAATAACGATCCTAGTATCGCCGAATAATATTAATAGTACACGGTATATAAAATAAATGAAGTAATTTACCGATGCCGTTAGGCTGTACCCAATAAGCTATCAAGCAACGTTTGATGGCGCATCTGTTGCTTACTGGTAAGCAAACGCTGGCTCATGACAATACTCTCTAACTCGGTCAGCGCTGTGGCGAAGTCATCATTCACGATAACGTGATCAAACTCGTTAAAATGAGACATTTCATCAACGGCTTGTTTCATGCGACCAGCAATAACCTCTTCACTGTCTTGACCACGTTTATTCAGTCGCTGCTCTAATACCTCAATTGAGGGAGGAAGAATAAACACACCGCATGTTTCTGGCATAAGCTTTTTGACTTGGCGAGCACCTTGCCAATCAATATCCAAAAACACATCAATACCATGGTAAAGCGTCTGCTCTATCGTAACGCGCGAGGTACCATAATAGTTACCAAACACCTCTGCCCACTCGAAAAATACACCCTGTTCGATAAGGCTCTCGAATTGTTCACGGCTTACGAAATGATAGTGCTCTCCATCAACTTCGCCAGGGCGAGGCGCACGCGTAGTATGCGAAACAGACACCTGCATAGATGCCTTAGTATTATTGGCGTATTTTTCCATCAACGCTTTAATGAGACTGGACTTTCCTGCACCAGATGGCGCTGCCAATATAAATAAATTACCGAGTAATGAAGCCATGAGTGTATTTAATAATATTTAATGGGTGGTGATTTCAGGTAGCAATGTTAGCATATTTACTTGCGTGCCGTAACAGCCAAGACCGTTAGCAATGTATAGTTTCCTAACGTGTTAAGTTATTACAGCATCAAGGTTATAAAAATAATAATTGGGCGGCACGTAGTTAGCTCAAAATGCAACAAAAAACTCTATGTTGAAGGAATACAACACCATGTCTGAACCACTTTTACCGTTCGTAGAGAGTAGTCCTACGGCAGCACCTGATGCCTGTGTTATATGGCTTCATGGTCTTGGCGATTCAGGTCACGGCTTTGCCCCTATCGTACCTGAACTAAAATTACCGGCATCAATGTCCGTTAAATTCATTTTTCCGCACGCACCAGAACGCCCTGTGACCATTAATGGCGGAATGAAGATGCGCGCATGGTATGACATCAAGTCATTAGACTTTGAAAGTAGGGCTGATTTAGACGGCGTATTAACCTCTGCGGCACAAGTAGAAGCGCTGATTAATGCACAAATTGAAAGTGGCATTCCTGCTAGCCGTATTGTACTCGCAGGCTTTTCACAAGGTGGCGTTATTGCGCTTCATTTAGCGCCTCGTTTCACACAAAAATTAGCCGGCGTCATGGCACTGTCTACTTATATGTGCGAGCCATCATTACTTGCTAGCCAAGCAAGCGACATCAATAAGGATACGCCTTATTTTTGTGCTCATGGCGATCAAGATGAAGTGGTCCCGGTATTTATGGGAAATGCGGCTTATAAAACGCTGAAGGAAAACGGATTTAACGCGACATGGACAAGCTACACTATGCAGCATAACGTATGTATGCAAGAGCTAAATGACATCTCTGCGTGGTTGCAGCGCATCTTGGCGTAGCACTAACTTCTATATGGTATAGCACGACGTTTTACGTGCTATACCACCTTATTCCTACCACTATTTTTTGCTTGATATAAGTTGTCGTCAGCTTGTTTTAATGCAGCATTGATATTACTGTCGATAAGCGCATTCGCTACACCAAAGCTGGCGGTAATCGATAATTCAATATCTTTCTTTTTAAATGGCGTATCGGCCAGCTTTTCTCTTATTTTCTCAGCTAATTTCAGCGCTTGGCTTAGCGTGGCCTTCGGAAACAATATTAAAAACTCTTCTCCGCCCGTTCTTGCAACAATATCGGTGGTGCGCACCTCGCCTTTCATCATTTGCGCGCAATGCACCAATACATCGTCACCAATATCATGACCATAGTTGTCGTTTACTTTCTTAAAGTGGTCAAGGTCAACGACGACCGTGCTCAGAGGAAAATAATCGGCAGGGTTTTGCATTGCCCGTTCGAAATACACTGCTTCTAAGAAGCGGCGATTAGGCAGCTTGGTAAGCGGATCGGTATTGGCTTGGCGCATTTTTTCCAATGTGTCCTGAAGCATCTCCTTGCGGCTTTGATTCCAAAAATACTCACCAATAAAAGCGATGGTAATAAAACACAGCATAGAAATAAGAAAGCGTGACACGTCTGCATTGTTGTAATAAGCAGGTATTTCGGATTGGTTGAGCAACATAACTAGCCCTAATGCCATCGTCACCGAGACGTACAACAATGCAGGCCTAAACCCCACAACAATTATTTGCACAAAAATGAGAGGGTAAATGAAGTACAGGCCGGTGTTGTTATAACCGCCAGTATAAAATAGTGCCATTACCATACACAGCACCACAATACCCGCTATGTGATAAACAATCTCGCTATCTTGGTAAAAGTAAGAGAAAGTCACATTAATAAATATGAACAAAGCAGACAGCGACAAAGAGGCAACAAGCAGCGTGTCGCCACTGTTAATATTCAACCACGCCATGGCAGCCATAATGGCGCCGCCGACATAAGAAATGAAATATAACGTCATACGCCGGCGTTTTATTTCAGCCTGGTTGTGATGCACTTTTTTTAAGATTTGTCCTATTGACGTATTATCCATCTATCGCCCCTTCCTCCAACACACTTCGGTATAAATAGCATATTGAACTTCACACAGATCATCCCAACCTATGAAAACCATGCGTAGTACCAAAGATTTAAGTACAATAAGCCTACAACGAAACATTAGCGAATGTATATATCGCCCCAGTAATCGACAATATTTAGGAAAACCATGACGCACGCCAATACCGCCCGAACCATTCGTATCGCTACTCGCAAAAGTGCGTTGGCACTGTGGCAAGCTGAATACGTTAAAGCGAAACTAGTCGCGCACTATCCTCATGTTACTGTCGAACTGGTGCCAATGAGTACACAAGGTGACAAGATCCTCGATACACCCCTTGCGAAAATTGGTGGGAAAGGCCTGTTCATAAAGGAACTGGAAATCGCCATGCTAGAAGGGCGTGCCGATATTGCCGTACACTCTATGAAAGACGTACCCGTCGCGTTTCCTGATGGCTTTGGTTTACACGCCATCTGTGAAAGAGAAAACCCGTTCGACGCATTCGTATCTAATCACTATGAAAGTATAGACGCTTTACCTGAAGGTGCGGTAGTCGGTACGTCAAGTTTGCGTAGACAGTGTCAGATTAGAAAGCATCGTCCAGACCTTCAAATTAAAGACTTGCGCGGCAACGTAAATACCCGACTCGCCAAACTTGATGCGGGCGAATACGATGCCATTATTCTTGCCTCAGCAGGCCTTATTCGTCTTGATATGGCATCTCGTATAAAAATGCCATTGCCTGCATCGCTATCACTACCCGCGGTAGGTCAAGGTGCCGTAGGCATTGAATGTCGCAACGACGACAGCGAATTAATTGCGCTGTTACAAGCACTAAACCACGAGGCCACTAACACTCGCGTTACTGCCGAACGAGCCATGAACGAGCGGCTTGAGGGTGGGTGCCAGGTGCCAATAGGTAGCTTTGCAACGCTTGATGGCGACGCCCTTACGCTTACCGGCATGGTGGGTAAGCCCGATGGCACTACGCTGCTTTTTGCATCGGCGACTGGTCCTGCTGACAATGCCCAGCGTATTGGAGTAGAAGTTGCTGAATCTTTACTTGAACAAGGTGCTGGCGAAATCTTAGCAGCGTTATACGACTAACCAATGCTTTTGGTTACTCGCCCATTACCCAAACTACGCAAAAGCGTACTTGCGTTTGAACGCGCGGGCGTTGATGTAGTGGGTGTAGCAACGCTAGACATCGTCGATGTACCGTCTCACACGGCTGCACTCAATGCATTTTTCGAGCAAAACCGTGTCTGCGTTGTAATAGTAACCAGTGTTTACGCTGTGTCGGCCGCGGCAAAAGCGTTAACACTGTCATCAACACGTAATAGCAAACCCACTGTGGTTGCAGTAGGTGATGCGACTGCACGGGCGCTAGCGTTAGCGCTTCCCATGTATGAGGTCATCACGCCACCATTACATTCTTCCGAAGGAATAGTGGCTATGCACCAACTTAATGAGGCAAACTGCAAACAAGCCGTTATCATTAAAGGCGAAGGCGGTAGAGATCTCATTGCAAAGACTTTGCAACAGCGTGCTATTCAGGTTGAATCGTTTTGTGTCTATAAAAGAGAGCAACTTACGCCCCCTATATACACAAAAACATGGAAAGTTGATGACGTTAGAGGCATTATCGCTACCAGTGAGAATATGGCTCAGCAACTTATCGAAACACATGACGCTACGCTCTTATCTGTTCCCTGGCTGACAGTAAGTGAGAGAGTTGCAGACGTTCTACATAATAAAGGCATTAACGATATTTCGTTGTGCCATCGCGCTACTGACAATGCATTGATAGCGTGGATAAAGGAAAATTGGGAGTAATACATGACGAATAAAAACGAGACGGACCCTCAACTCGAGGATTTATCGACCACAGATACTTCATCGTCGACTACATCATCTCGTGCGCAAGACGATGCCCCTCCACGACAAACCAAAAAATCAGGAAACGGTATTTTGTGGTTTGTGGTTATTATCCTTTTCCTTCTTATCGGTGCCCTCGCTGGCGCGGGTTATTGGGTATACGACCAGCAGCAGTCTGTTCAACAAGCATCTTCAACTACGCTTACTACCAATAACCAACAGCTTCAGAAGTTAAGCGCTGACAAGCAGCAATTAACATCAACGGTAGCTGCAATAGAGAATCAAAATACAACGCTAACCGAGCGTGTGAGCAAATTAGCGTCTGAAAACGCGATACTCACCCAGCGCCTTGACGCTACGTTAGAGCAAATCAACAACATGGAAGGTCGCCGCCCATCCGACTGGCTGATTGCAGAAGCCGATTATCTGGTTCGTATGGCAGGCAGAAAGTTGTGGTTAGAAAACGACGTACGCACGGCGATTTTACTGCTAGTGAATGCCGACAAACGTCTTAAGTCGTTAGCCGACCCTTCAGTACTGCCGGTACGAGCCGCCTTGGCTGAAGATATACAGTCACTTCAACAATTAAACCCAATATCGCCAAGCTCCGTGGCACTTGCACTTACCGGCATGGTGGCACAAATTGATAAACTTCCTTTGAATAAATTTGAAAAGCCTGTCGATGTAGACGCAACCGATAATGCATTGTCTGAGTCGACTGATGATTGGCAAGAGAACCTAGCGAAAGTATGGCAAAACCTTAAAGATAGCTTTTTAACGGTTAAAACCATTGAAGGCCCAGTGGAACCAGTGCTGTCTCTTGAGGCTCAATTCTTATTAAAAGAGCAGCTTCGCTTACAACTCATGCATGCACAGTCGGCGGCGTTAAAAGGCGATGCGGGTTTGTATAACCAATCGCTACAATACGCGCAAACCCTACTAATCGAAAAGTTTGATATTGATAAAAGCCAAGTAAGTGGGTTTGTTAGCGCAATTCAAAACCTAATGGATACCGACGTTGCGCGCCCTATTCCAACTGAACTTGCTGCACAAAAACCATTGTCGATGCTGTTAGATAAGCGCGTAAAGCAAGTCTTTGGGCAAGGAGCTAGTGCATTATGAAATGGTTAGTTATCGCCCTTAGTATTGTTGCAGTATTCATTATTGCACTTATCGTGGGACCAATGATTCTTGGCGACAAAGGCTATGTGCTTATTTCACTTGGTAATTCAGCCGTTGAGATGACGCTAATTAGTTTCGTGATTATTTCAGGCCTTACGCTAGCGGGCATATACATCACAGTGAAACTGGTATTGTGGCTAGCAAGTTTAATTACAGGCTCGCACCGTTGGTTTGGCGCCCTTGGGGAACGCAAACGCAAACGTGCATTTTATAATGGCCTGCAATTAATGGCAGCGGGCGACTTAGATAATGCACAAAAAGCGCTGAATGACACCACCAATGGTGACTTTGAAGGCATAAATTACCTCGCCTCGGCACAAATAGCATTTACCCATGGCGACCTTCAAAAAGCGCGTTATTTTTTAGCACAGGCCGCTGACTTTGAGAATGCAAAAGTGGCTGCAGCTGTCATGAACGCGCGCATTGATGCAAGCGACAACAAGCATGCTGAAGCGCTTGAACAGCTTAACGAACTGGATGAAAAGGCAAGTGAAAACCACCAGGTTATTAAGCTTAAAGCAACGCTGTTAGCAGAGCTTGGTCAATGGCAAGTATTACAAGAAAATTTAAATGGCTGGCGTAAAGCCCTACCGAAGAAAGACTTTACGGTTTGGTCTCAACGTATTGCGAAAGGTAAGTTTGCTGAAATAGCCAGTAAACAGGGCGCGGTAGAGTTAAAAGCCTACTGGGACAGCTTGCCACGCAAAATTCGCCATGACGATGCCTACCGAGCAGCGTACATTCAGCAGCTTCTCGATCAAGGTATGCATGCTGATGCACAAGCGTTGTTGGTAGACTGGCAAAAGCGTGGGCAAAATGCGGTGCTATTCCCGTTGTTTAACCAGTTGAATTTACCTGACGCTTCACCCTCGCTACGTTTACTTGAAAGTTGGATAAAACAAGACAGTGAAAACGTCGCGCTGTATTCAACGTTAGGGCAAGTCGCCTTTAATGCGGGCGATGACGTGTTGGCCGAAAAAGCCTTGTTAAAAGCAACGAAAATCGCATCGAGAAAAGAAGATTTGTTGCTGTTATCTGCTATCAGCGAACGACAGCATGATACCGCGACGGCATTACAACTTTACAAAGACAGCCACCAAGCATAACGGCTGTAAACCTATGCGCCAAGGCATGTTAAATAGCATGCCTTGGTTTGTATCGCTGCTAGAACGTTACGTCTTCTGTTTCTAGTTCTACGTTACCTTCACTACGTTCTAGAATAAATAAAGTACCGTAGTCCGATTCCTCTATCGTCACTTTAGGCCCGCCAAGTAACGCAATAAGCGCAGGCGTGGTGTTACTGTGCCCAACCACTACCACATCTTCATTTACGCTTTTAAGCTGTGTTGCGAACGCCTCGAGCGATCGCGCATCGTATAACGTAATGGCCATGTTTTTGGCTGCTGACAACGGCGCCGCTGTTTCTTGTGTTCGCGCATAGTTGGTTGAATAAAGCCTACGAAAAGGCGTATCTTTTAGCCGCATAGCAAGGGCGTTGGCGCGTGCTTTGCCTTGCGCTGTTAATGAAGGGTTTTCGCCTTTTTGTTTTTCAAAATGACGGGTTAAATACACCGTATTGGCCGCTACCGATACGCTAACCAACAAGGTCAATAAAAAAACGACCGCTTTCATATTCTCATTCCTTAACTATTTTTAATCACATTAACACGCGCCATGGCCCTTGTAATTGGCAATCTGTTCAGCCTATACTAAAAATAGTTACTTGTCGGAGTGCTTCACTGGATATCCAGTAAGCTGAGACCGCTAATGCGGGATCCGTTGAACCTGATCAGGCTAATACCTGCGAAGGGAACAAGAAAATATAATCTGTTTACCTATGTAATTAAACCCTGTGCTTTGGTGCGCGGTTTTTAGTTATATTTGCGTATATCTGCTAGGTTATATTCTCCTTCACTCCTGACAAGCATTTTACTTAACGCCAACCTAAAAAGGCTAAAATGCTATGTCTACACGACGCGAACAGCGCCAACAAGCGCAACAATTTATCAATGAACTTACCCCAGAGGCACACCCTAATTCAACGCGCTATTATGAAAGCGGCAGTGACGAATCGATTAAGGTTGCTATGCGCCTTATTCACCAACACGACAGTGTAGTGGGAGGAACAGAAGAAAACCCGGTTCTTCAAGCAAACCCACCTATACCGGTATACGACACATCAGGCCCCTACGGCGATCCTAAACAGCGTATAGATGTTCACAAAGGCATACACCCCATGCGCCAAGCATGGATTGAAACACGCAACGACACCATTACATTGCAAGGTGTATCGTCGACATTTGCAAAGGCCCGTGAAGACGACATTTTTACCGAAGACTTTCGCTTTATTCGCTCGGCAAAACCGAAAAAAGCCGCGCAAAACCGAAATGTTACCCAGTTGCATTACGCGCGACGAGGTATTGTTACCCCCGAAATGGAGTACATTGCCATTCGTGAAAATATGGGCAGAGATCGCCTTACCGATGAAGCCCTTATACAACAACACCCTGGCGAGCACTTTGGTGCAAATTTGCCCCCGCGTATTACACCTGAATTTGTACGCGACGAAGTCGCCGCTGGGCGTGCCATCATTCCGTGCAACATCAATCACCCTGAACTGGAGCCCATGATTATCGGCCGCAATTTTCTCGTGAAGATTAACGCCAATATTGGTAATTCAGCGGTAACGTCTTCAATAGAAGAAGAGGTAGAAAAGCTTGTGTGGTCTACGCGCTGGGGCGCAGACACCATCATGGACTTATCGACAGGCCGAAATATTCATGAAACACGAGAGTGGTTATTGCGCAATAGTCCCGTGCCTTTAGGCACTGTGCCTATTTATCAGGCATTGGAAAAGGTGAACGGCGTAGCCGAGAACCTTACCTGGGAGATGTTTAAAGACACGCTGATAGAACAGGCCGAGCAAGGCGTAGACTATTTCACCATCCATGCTGGCGTGCTGTTGGAATACGTTCCGCTTACCGCAAACCGCGTAACGGGTATAGTGTCTCGAGGCGGGTCGATAATGGCCAAGTGGTGTTTAAGCCATCACAAACAAAGCTTTTTGTATGAGCACTTTCGCGATATTTGTGAGATTTGTGCGCAGTACGACGTGTCACTGTCGTTAGGCGACGGACTTCGCCCTGGAAGCATAGCCGACGCCAATGATGATGCCCAATTTTCAGAACTACGCACGTTAGGTGAATTAACAAAAATAGCGTGGGAGTACGATGTTCAAGTAATGATTGAGGGCCCAGGCCATGTGCCTATGCACATGATTAAAGCCAATATGGAAGAGCAACTTACCCATTGTCACGAAGCGCCCTTTTACACATTAGGCCCACTAACAACCGATATTGCACCCGGCTATGATCATTTCACATCAGGCATTGGTGCGGCCATGATTGGATGGTACGGCTGTGCAATGCTGTGTTATGTCACGCCAAAGGAACACCTTGGTTTACCTAACAAAGAAGACGTAAAGCAGGGGTTAATTACTTACAAGATAGCAGCCCATGCCGCCGATTTAGCCAAAGGGCATCCTGGGGCACAAATTCGTGATAATGCGATGTCGAAAGCCCGCTTTGAGTTTAGATGGGAAGACCAGTTTAACCTTGCGCTTGACCCCCATACTGCGCGGGCGTACCACGATGAAAGCTTGCCGCAAGCCTCAGGCAAAGTTGCTCATTTTTGTTCAATGTGCGGCCCTAAGTTTTGCAGCATGAAAATATCTCAAGAAGTCAGAGAGGTTGCCAAGCAAGAAAAGCAAAAGCAACAAGGTATGAAAGACATGGCAACCGCGTTTAACGACAGCGGCGCTGAACTGTATCACGCTGCAGATAGCAAAGTGGAGTTGCCATGAACCCGCCACTCGTTTGGTGTGTGGGTGGCGTAGACAGTAGTGGTGGCGCGGGGTTAACCCGCGACGCCATTACGCTTGCCGATATTGGCGTAAAAGCAGCCATGATCACCACACAAATTGCCATTCAATCGAATAAGCATAGCCATAGCCAACAAGCCTTGGAGGCTTCAGCCATCAACACGCAGTGGCAAACGTTAGGCTATGAACAGTATCCGTGTGCGATAAAGATAGGCGCTATTGCAGACGACATCCAAGGGTTATTGCTATGCGCTCGTATGTCACTGCTTAACGATGACATAAATGATAGCGAAAATAATGCCCCAGTGTCGCCTTATGACACCCTAACGCGCAGAGACACGCCTTTCGTTATTTGGGACCCGGTGTTGCGCACTTCTTCAGGCGGAACGCTTAGCGCGCTGCACGACGACACCATCAGGGCGTTGCTCAGCAACGTACAGGTTGTCACACCTAATATTGATGAACTATGCGTGCTAAGTAAAAAGCCTATTCACTCTCACGCCTCGTTATTGCAGGCGGCAACGTCGCTTTCAACGGCATATCGTATTGCCGTTTTAGTAAAAGGAGGCCATGCTAGCTGGCAAGAAAATGCGGTAGATGTATTGGTGTGTGGCACACAACACCGTATTTTTACGCAGCAAAAAAAGGGGCATAACACGCTTCGTGGTACCGGCTGTATGCTAGCCAGTGCCCTTGCTGGTTTTATGGCTAAAGGCTACAACCTTGAAGATGCGGCAACGCTTGCGAATGCCTATATCAAGACAGTCCGCACCGCGGTTACAGCAAGCCAGAACGATATTGCTCACGCCGTACCGGTGGGTATGCCATGTAACGCTAAACACTTTCCGGCGGTAGCATTTGAAAACGACAGCCTTATGTTTCGCGATGTGACGAGAACAAACACAAAAGCGTTGTCGGCATTTCCAGCTCTAACGCACACTGAACTTGGTATTTACCCGGTTGTTGATAGTGCGAAGTGGGTAGGTACACTTACCCAAGCAGGCGTTAACATTATCCAATTGCGCTTAAAAGATGCACCGCGCACTACCCGCGAAGCAGAAATAAGACAAGCGATAAAATACGTTGGCGGCACTGACACACAGCTTTTTATTAACGACGACTGGCAACTTGCCATCGCACTTGGCGCATATGGCGTTCACTTAGGGCAAGAAGACTTAGCAAAGGCAGACCTTAATGCTATCGCGCAGGCAGGCCTTCGCTTAGGCATATCAACCCACGGATTTTGTGAACTGCAGCGAATAAAAGCGCTTAACCCCAGCTATATCGCACTTGGCCACATATTCCCTACGCAAACGAAACAGATGCCGTCATCGCCGCAGGGGCTTGATAACTTGCGTCGTTATGTTCAGCTGTGTGGCACTACGCCCACGGTCGCCATCGGTGGTATTAGCACATCGCGCGCACGACCTGTATCAGAAACGGGCGTGTCTGCGATTGCGGTGGTCTCTGCCATTACCCAAGCACCTGATCCAGAGGCCGCATTACACCGCTTGGCACAGGAGGCGTGCTATGCGTAACCCCCGTTCAGAAAAACGCAGCGCTTTGACGCGAACGGCCATCCAGCGCTACAGCCGACAACTTTTAGTGCCGGGCATGACCGAAGCGTCGCAGCAAACGCTCGCAAGCGCTAACGTCGCAATTGTTGGTTTAGGCGGGTTAGGCGGGCTAGCAGCACGATACTTGGTTGGCGCAGGGGTTGGGCATCTGCACCTTATCGACGGTGACCGGGTAAGTATCAGCAATCTTCACAGGCAGACGTTATATACCAGTCAGCATATCGGGCAGTTCAAAACCATTGCGGCAGAGCAGGCTTTGTCCTCGATTAACCCCGACACAACACTGTCTTTTAATAACACCTTCGTCAATAGTAAACACTTACTTCATGCATTTCGTGACTACGACTGTGTTTTAGACTGTAGCGATAATGTTGATACTCGATTGGCAATAAATGCTGCATGTATTGCGCACAGCGTGCCACTTTTCATTGCTGCTGCAAGTGGTACTACGTGGCAAAGTATTAACCTGCATAATTCACATAAACCGCATGGATGCTACGCATGCTTAACCTCGTTCATTGATGTTAATGAAGACTGCATGACAAAAGGTATTTTAGGGCCTGTGGTCGGGATGGCTGCAAGTCATCAGGCAAATCAGGCACTGCTTTACCTGACTAACAAAAGCACCATGGAGAACTGGGGCACCTATCTGAATGTAGATGCAAGAACCGGCGTAACAACGCAGTTTACGCTTTCGCCCTCCCCACACTGCGAGGTGTGCCAATGAGCCATTCAATAACGGTCTTTATTAATGATGATCCAACAATCTGTCAGGCGCCTTGTCACCTAAGTGACTTTTTGTTGGTGCATGCTATTGATACCAAAGGTGCCGCCGTTGCCATTAATAAACGTATCGTAAGCAAAACAGCGTGGGACAACACGTCCCTTAATCATAACGATGTTATCGACATATTTTCACTTGTAGCCGGAGGCTAAATGCTGACACTTGCCACTAAAACATTTTCATCTCGTTTGCTTACCGGTACAGGAAAATTTAGCTCGCCTACGCTTATGGCCGACGCCATCCACGCCAGTAAAAGCGCTATTGTAACGCTTGCAATGAAGCGTGTAGCCGCACACAGTCAATCTGACACCACCCTTAGTGAACTAAAAAAACTAGGCGTAACCTTACTGCCCAATACGTCGGGTGCAAAAAACGCCGATGAAGCGGTGTTTGCTGCAGAACTTGCCTACGAAGCGGTAGGCTCGTCGTGGATAAAGTTAGAGATACACCCTGACCAACGCTATTTGTTGCCAGACCCTATTGAAACCCTGCGCGCCGCCGAGCGTTTAGTAAAGAAGGGGTTCAACGTGCTGCCTTACTGTGGCGCAGACCCCGTTTTATGCAAGCGATTAGAAGAAGTAGGCTGCACAGCAGTTATGCCACTTGGCGCACCAATAGGCAGCAACAAGGGCCTTCAAACCGAGCCGTTTTTGCGCATTATTGTTGAGCAAAGCACCATACCCGTTATTGTCGACGCCGGTATTGGCGCTCCCAGTCATGCCATGGCAGCGATGGAAATGGGCGTAGATGCAGTACTGGTTAATACCGCTATTGCCACCGCAAAACACCCTATTGTAATGGCGCGTGCTTTTGCAGCAGCGGTTGAAACCGGCCGAATGGCTTATGAAGCCGGCTTGGGCCACACTTCAGATGTAGCGTGTGCTTCAAGCCCATTAACACGGTTTTTGGAGCATGCAGAATGAAAGTGGCCAACACGCTGTTAAAGCAAGATCTTTCGCATATTGCTCTAAGCATTCAAAGTAAAACTCAACGTGATGTTGAACGGGCGCTGGTACAGTCATCAAAAAACATTGATGACTTTATGGCGCTGATATCACCTGCCGCCCTACCCTATTTAGAAGAAATGGCTGCACAGTCGCAAGCATTAACGCGGCATCGCTTCGGCAATACCATCGGGTTATTTGTGCCATTGTATCTATCAAACCTATGCGCCAACGAGTGTACCTATTGCGGTTTTACCATGAGCAATAAAATTAAGCGTAAAACCCTTACCCCTCAAGAAATTGCGCGTGAACTTAACGCGATTACAAAAATGGGTTTTTCCCATGTATTACTGGTAACGGGTGAACACGAACAGAAGGTCGGCATGCCTTATTTTAAAAGCGTTATCCCCGATATAAGGGCGCAAGTTAGCCAACTGATGATGGAGGTTCAACCCCTCAATCAAGATGCCTATAACGTGCTAGCCAATCTAGGCGTAGATGCGGTACTGGTATATCAAGAAACGTATAGTCCTCATGATTACGCCCGCTATCACACTCGGGGTAAAAAACAGGATTTTCTATGGCGATTAGAGGCGTCGGACCGTATTGGCCGTGCAGGTATCGATAAAATAGGGATTGGTGCACTACTCGGCTTGGGAGATTGGCGCGTAGACAGCGCAATGACAGCGCTGCACGGCACTCTGATTCAACAGCACTATTGGCGAAGCCGTGTTGCCATATCTTTCCCTCGTTTGCGCGCCTGCGAGGGAAATACCAACAGCCATGCAGGTTTGCCTAGCTTTCCTAGTGAACGCGAATTGCTTCAACTTATTTGTGCGCATAGGTTGTATAACCCCTATGCGGAACTGTCTTTGTCCACCCGCGAATCGGCACGATTTCGAGACGGCGCACTATCGTTAGGGGTAACCACAATATCGGCAGCGTCTCAAACACAACCAGGAGGGTACAGCGAACCGAGTAAAGCACTGAACCAGTTCGACATTGAAGATTCACGAAGCGTTGAAGCAGTAACTGATGTTATTTACACGCAAGGCTTAGCGCCGGTATGGAAAGACTGGATGCCGTTTTCCGAGCAAGAAAATACACACCGTTAACACATTAGTTTTTCTATCAAAACAAAATAAAAAATGTGCTTTGCTTTCCCTTATTATTGCCTTTACAATCCGCACAAATTTTAGCCAGACATAAACAGAAAATGTCTGGCTTTTTGTTTATACTGCAATGACATATTGCCATTCATTCCTGTTGTTAAGTGAGACTGCGCGTTGGATACAGCTGAATTTATTCAAATTCGAAAATTTATTGTGAAGCTTGGAAAAATGCTGCACAAGTACGGTACACCTGCGTTTCGATTAGAGGCTTACCTGAATGAAGTGGCTACACATTTCGGTATACACGCGTCGTTTATCTCAACCCCGACCTCACTGAGCTTCGTAATGTGGAGTGATAGGCACGAAGACGAATATAACCATGCGGCCCGCTTGATGCCTGGCGACCTAGATATGAATGCGTTGTCGCTGACTGACGAACTTGCCAGCTCGTTGCTTGCTGGCGAGCTTACCTTGGCACAGGCCGATGCGCGCCTCAATGAAATAGACGCCATGGGAAGCCTTTACGGTACGTTGCCAACCGGCGCGGCGTTTGGCATGGCAACCAGTGCATTTGCCATGCTGATGGGCGCAAGCTGGAGTGAAATAGTATGGTCTGGGCTGCTGGGTTTAGTCGCCTATTTATGGACATTATGGGCCCAGCGTTCAAAGCGTGTGAACCTTATGCTAGAGCCAGTTACGGCCTTTATGAGCGGCCTGCTTACCTGTGCGATTGGCCGCTACCTTGACCCGGGTATCAACATTCCCCTGATTGTTCTATCGTCGGTGATTGTGTTTGTGCCAGGACTGGCGTTAACTATGGGCCTTGCCGAATTATCATCGCGCAACATGGTAAGCGGTACCGCACGTACAATGGACGCCATTATGCAGCTGTTTAAACTGTATTTTGGTGCCTTTCTTGGTGTATCCGCAGGCTTTAGTTTGTTTGGTGAAAACGTGTATAAACCGGCAGAATCACTCCCATATTGGGGAACCTGGTTAGCTGTACTTCTACTGTGTATTGCACTTGTCGCCATTTTTAGAACGCGTATGAAACATATTCCATGGGCGCTCGCGGCCGCGTTTATTGCTTACAGTGCAACCGCATGGAGTTCAGACTACATAGATAACGGGCTGGGTACCTTTGTAGGCGCATTTGGCCTAGGTGTTTTTGCTAACGCTTTCACCCGAATTGCAAACCAGCCAGCTACTATTGTGGCCATGCATGGCCTGATTGTGTTGGTACCAGGCTCTAAGACCTATATTGGCTTAAATTCGTTTATGACAGGGCAAGACTTTGTACAAGCCGACCACCTTGGCCAGGAAGTGTTTTTAATCTTTATGTCGTTAGTGGCTGGGCTTATTTTTGCCAACGTAATCATGCCCACCAAAAAAGCGCTGTAGCCTTTCGGTAAAGCGCTTAGCAAGCACACATCTTGTTGATTCGACGTAAGACTATTTAAGTATCTTCATTAACGCTTTTCCTAAGCGCATATTTAACGCCCCCGCGGCAATCGCTTCGGCTGAGTTTTCCATAAACTTAGCCGACAAGCTTCCCCCTATTTGGTTGGCCACTTCGTCGGTGGCTAAGTCGAAAATACCCTGTGCGGCAATATTTTGCGCCAGCACTTTCATCAGTGACCAGTTACCAAGCGTACCGGGGCGAAGCCCATACACGTTGGCCATGCGCCTTATGGTACGAAAACTTACCCAAATAACCGCAAACGTTTGAATAAGGTTATTTGGGCTAATAAACGCCAAACTGCCCGCGGTTAACGACTCTTTATTCAGCAATTGCTGCGCTTTGGTTTGAACCGGGTTTATTACTGTGTCTTGATATAGCCCTAGCCGTTCTTTTGCCGTCATATCCGGTTGTACTTGTGCATTAAACTGGCGATAGCAATGCGCAGCATAAGACTGAGACGAAAACTGTTTACCGTGTTTATTTAGCACGCTTTCAACGGTTTTCACGCTGCTTTGGGCATTTAACGACGCAATGTGTGTTGCCTGTTCTAGCGCTTTATTCACCTGCTTATACCCGCGCCATTCGCAAAAGCTTAAGTAAGAAAAACTGGCAACGAAACCACACAGCAATGTGGCAAGCACACCACTGCCTATAGGATGAGAGGCAAAACTCGCTGATAATGTTGTGTATGCATCGAATATAAAGAAGCCGATGAGTGAAAATACGCCTAACCCTAGAGTGGCAGTACCTAAAGACAGCCCTTTATTGTGCGTGCTGCTTAGCCACGTATCGCCTTCAACTTTTGCAGGCATGCGAATTTCGGGAGGGGTCATATCTAACGATTGTTGCACCACTTTAGGGCGATATGGCGGTGTTGATGTAACCGGCTGCTGGCCTTTGTCTGGTGGTGTATCAATCATGATGCCTCTCCATTTACCAATAAGAATTGCAGTAAGCGATCAACGCCTTTTCCGTTTAGCATGCGCGCTTTATAGTCAGAAGGAACTTGTGCAAGAGGCACGGGAAAGTGTGCGTCTGGCTCCATATCTTTGAGGGTAGCGGGAATAGGTTCAAACGTTGCTTCTACATAACCTGTATTCACATCGCGATAGCGCACACTGTTTTCAGCCTCTCCATCGTCGGTAACCGGTAACGCCGACACTAGAAAATGCTCAAACTGTATAGGTTTATCGGCAAACCGAGCGCGCGCCCCCTCTGTTACTTGTTTCAGTAGCGACAATAAATTATCACGTTGTGAAACAGGAACAAGGTCGGCTTTGGTGGCAACAAATGCAACCTTGCCTATTTGCTGTTTTCGCAACACCGTACGAGAGAACCAATTTGTTTGTCCGTACACAAAGGTGTCGGCCAAATGACTTAGCGTCTCTTTTAATTGGTACAAATGCTGGCGGCTATGATTTAACCCTTCGAATAAATCGACCAAAATAATCTGTTTATCGGTTTCTCGAAACACCGACTGCTTTAACGAGGTCAGCCACGCTTTTTGAAACCGTTGAAAATGCTCATTAAACGCAATAAACCAAGGGTGAGATACATCGCTAGTAATACTTGAGGGCAAAGGCGTAAAGCCATATTGATGCCAGTCGAAGTGTGATGCCTCTAGCAAAAAGCTGCCAGGCTGAAGCAGTGAAATACCGTTCGCTTTTGCGGTGAACAAGTATTGTCGGTAGGCAGAGACCAACGCCAGCATAGCGTCGTTCGACGGAGCTTGTTCGAAGTCGAAGTCGTTCACAAACGCCTTCCACTGCTGGGCATAATATTGTTGCGGCCCGCTGCTTAATTGCGCCCATGCAGAGTCTGACCATTGTGCATAGGTTTTATTAAGCATCGGGATATCGGTTATCCACTCACCGGGATAGTCGATGAACTCAAACACAATGTTGGTATGGGGAAAAAGGTGGCGTTTGAATGTGCTGACCTGCTTTAAACGAATAATAAGTTTGAACCCATAGGCCTCTTCAGTCGCCGCAGGCCACTCGCCATCGTCTAACTTCTTTAAGTTCTCATCAACAGGAAATGGTTTATACCCTTCGATGGGCTCTACCGCCATATGCTCGACTAATGAGGGCGGTAAGTACCGCAGCAGAGGCAAGCAGGCATACCCTTCCTCACTTCTGCTTTTAAGCATGGTCATCAGGCTTGTGAACAGCACCGACTTCCCACTTCGACTTAACCCCGTAATGGTAAACCGATGGGTTTCCTTGCTAAATACGTTCGCTAGTTTCTCGCCGGTAATATTGGCAGTTTCTAGCGTTTTATCAAGTAGCGCCGCAATACCTTTTTGCATACGTTATGGTTTACCTTTTTGTGTCTTCAACAAAAGTGTGGCTACGAATTCGTTAAATACAAGCGTTAAACCCGCATTTAAAAAGTAACAAAACAATACAGCAAGGTAGTAACACATGCACTAGTGCTCGGTAGTCATCCCGAATAGCTTTCGTTTTATGCGGTTTTTCGCTGAGTACCAATGGTTTTTGGGCGTACTAGGTGCAGCAGCAATAATCTCATCAAAAGGTATGTCGTTTTTATTCACAGGCGGCACGTGCGCACAAAACACTGTCTTTATCGTCGACTTGGCCACGCGTTCAAGCGAACGGCGGTATTGATTGGGGTGGCACAGCGGATATGGCGCAACTAAAGCGCCTTTTACTTTCACTAACAAATCTGCCACGTATGCTTGCTGTGTGGGCACATGAAATACGGTGAGATCGTGATCGGTATGACCGGGGGAATATAATATTTGCCAATCAGCAAAACCAGGAAGCCTTTGTTCGTCATCAAGTAAAACATCGGCTTGTAAAAGCGGATTGTACCAAATGGCTTCTTTTGCTTTACCGATGCGCCCGGCAACCCACCAGGTTAACAACAAATCGATAACGTGCGCCGTACGACCGCCCAAACCGCTGTACCAATTGCGAGCCTTGGGATGCGCGGCAATGGTCGCCCCCGTTTTTTCTTTAAGCCCAACAGCGCCGCCAGCATGATCAGGGTGCATATGGGTAACCACAATCAACTTTAAATCGGTTAACGGGCGATTGAGTGTTCCCGTAATAAACTGGCAAACCTTGTCGATATCGGCCCGGCTGCAGCCGTCTAGAAGCAACAAGCCATCTTTATCTTCAGCTAAATAAATAAATTGAATATAACCAGACAGCGTATGAATTTTCATAAATCACTCAAATGTAAACACCATGTTATGCTAGCAGAAGTCAGGTGGTAAGACCAGATTCGGCGAACAACTGTAACACCAGTGATTTAAACCACAGTAACCCCGGCTCGCCTTCTTGTTGTTGATGCCAGTAAAGGTGCGTTTCTAGTGTCGGCATATCAAATGGTAGGGTAGCAACCGCTAAATGATTATCTGATAACACATTGGCTACCGAACCCGGCACGGTAAGCAGCGCGTGAGTCGTTGCTGCAACGTCGGCGGCGGCACGATAATTCTGACATCGCCACAATGACGGACGGCTAATGCCACGCTGTTGCAGTGCAATTTCTTCTACCGATGCGCCTTTAGCACGGTTTGACACACTAATGTGTCGCGCCGCCAAATAACGCTCTTTTGTTAACGAGCTGACTAACGGGTTATCTTGCTTCATTAGTACCCGGTAGCCGTCTCGGTGCAGTAAACAATGCGCAATAGGTAATGACACAGGGCGGCCAATATCAATCACTAAGTGCAAGTTACGGTTCGCTAAGTCGGCCGCCATGGTGTCTCTGTTAAGCCGAGTACTCACTAACTCGACATTCGGCGCCTCACGCTCGAGTATGGCTAACAGCGGCGGCAATACACCAAGCTCCAATGACTCTTGCATAGCAATAACAAAGCGCTGATGGCTTTGCATAGGATCGAAATATGAAAACTTCCCTAATGCTTGGCGAACCTGAGAAAGGGCATTTAAAATTGAAGGGGCTAGCCGTTCGCACGCCGCAGTAGGATGCATAAACTGTTTTTCACGTACGAATAGCGGGTCGTCTACCAAATCTCTAAAGCGCCTCATTGCATGGCTTACCGCAGATGGCGTTATATGCAGAGTTTCTGCTGCCCGCGTCATGTTTCGCTGTTGCCACAATGCCTCAAACACTTTAAGCAGGTTTAAATCGAGTTTTTCAAACTGTCTTTCATCTTGCATAGTTTATCCCCACGGCGTTAGCGCGTTACCCTGTCTCATCAACACGTTGTGAATACTATTCATACCTATTAGGGATAATATTTCATTTCATTCATACGTCAACCTTGTCTATGCTTTAACCATACGCAACGTATCGCAATGGTGTAACAGCACACCCCGCTTACAGATTGAGGATAGTCATGGATTTTTCACATAACGACCGTACAAAAGCATTGCTAGAAAAACTAGACGCTTTTATCGCCGAACATATCGCCCCGATTGAAAATGAGGTGTACGACTTTCATCATAAAGAAAACCACCACGGCGACTGGAAGCAGTGGAAACTTCACCCAGGTACTGAAGCATTAAAGCAAAAAGCCCGTGACGCAGGGCTTGCCAACCTATTTCTACCCGACGCTGAACTAGGTAAAGGGCTTACGACATTGGAATACGCGCCAATGGCAGAGCGCATGGGTAAATATTTATTTGCGCCTGAAATTTTTAACTGTAATGCCCCTGATACTGGCAATATGGAAGTGCTTTATCATTTCGGTAACGACGAACAAAAGAAGCAGTGGCTAACCCCGCTTCTTGCGGGTGAAATTCGTTCTGTATTCGGTATGACCGAACCAGACGTTGCCTCGTCTGATGCTACCAACATGGCGGCTACCATTATTGAAGATGGCGATGACGTAGTGATAAATGGCAAAAAATGGTGGTCGACAGGCTTGGGCCACCCTAATGCTGCCTTCACGATTTTCATGGGGCTGTCTAACCCTGAAAACGACAAGCACAGCCGTCATAGTATGGTGATAGTACCGCTAGATACACCAGGAATTACCATCACGCGTATGCTTGACGCGTACGGTGATTATGACGCGCCGTATGGTCATGGCGAGATGCATTTTGACAATGTACGTGTGAGCAAAGCCAATATTATAACGGGCTTGGGCAAAGGTTTTGCCATTGCACAAGGTCGCTTAGGCCCAGGCCGTATTCACCACTGCATGCGGGCAATCGGCATGGCAGAAAAGTCATTAGAACTAGCGCTTAAACGTGGTCACGAGCGTGTTGCTTTTGGCAAACCCATTATCCGTTTAGGGGGTAACTTAGAACGAGTTGCTGATGCTCGCATGGCGATAGAGCAAGCGAGATTACTTACCCTTCATGCAGCGTGGAAAATTGATAACTTAGGTGTGAAGCACGCCATGACAGAAATCTCGGCCATTAAAGTGGTGGTACCTAACATGCTGCAAAGCGTAGTAGACATGGCGCTGCAACTTCACGGCGGCGCCGGTATGTGTAGTGACTTCCCACTTGCGCGATTTGCCGCAGGTGCAAGAGCCCTTCGCCTAGCCGATGGCCCTGACGAAGTACACAAAGGTATGGTGTCGAGAATAGAGCTTAAAAAATATCAGTAGTAAAAACTAATACGAAAAATGCGGCTTGAAGCCGCATTTTTTATAGGTTCGATAAACACACGATGTGCTGGCTATGGAACGTTTTTTTAGTGATCTTTTCTCCCCTCAATACGCTCATAAATGGTATCTAATCGGGTAAAGCTTTCAAGAAGCTCAGGGTTAGTCATCACCAACGCTGCAACATGTTCGTAAGCCGCTTCTCGCTGATCTTTAACTAACCACCGCAACGTGTCGTCACTGGGCAGGCGGTTAAAATCGATACCAGGAAAAGGTGAAACCCGCTGTATCCATAATGCTCTGGCCTCTTTAACGTAACGAGGCTCGCAGTACTTTCTGGCTATTTGGCTTCCGATCGTCTTTCGCCATTTACAAATTACGTCGAACTGAGCTTGTTCATTAACACGGTTGTATAACAACAAAAAATCGGCTTTTGCCGCTTTAAACTCACGCTTTAATTGAGGCGTTGTCTTTTCTCCCATTACATCAATGGTTTCAACGCGACTGTCTCTATCGGGCTGCGCATAACACGTTGCAGTTAACACGACAGTAAAGAATGCTACCAGTGTTTTTTTAATCATAGTGTAACCCTCGTTGTTAATTACCCTTAAGCGTAGCAACAAAATGATTAAAACTTCATTAACGCTGTATTAAAAACACACAATTATTGATGAGCATTCATAATTTAATGCTGCAATACCAATAATTTACCGTTTGTTACATATGCCTACAGCTTTCTTACAGTTTGTTCATTGCCCGTTCAGCTAACCACCATTACTATGCCGCAAGCTGGTTTCCAGCATTTTTTAATAAAAGGATTATTTACATGAAACGTACTCTTTTAGCCCTAGCACTAGGCGCAGTATCAATTAATGCATTCGCAGCAGCACCTTCTTGGGACTATGTTCAAGCAGGCTATGTATCGACTGATTTCGACGATGCGGATATCGATTTCAAACCCTCTGGTTTCTCACTTTCAGGCGCAAAACTTCTTGGCGAAAACGTTTTTGTAACCGGTACTTATTCTCAGCAAAGCGATGATATATTCGGTGTAGATATCGATTTAGACATGGCTTCGTTAGGCCTTGGTTACCGTTACGCTTTAACACAGAACACTGATTTCTTTGGCGTAGTAAGCTATGAGAACATTGAAATTTCAGGCGCAGGTGAAAGCGAAGATGACAATGGTTACGGTTTAACCGCGGGTGTACGCTCAATGGTAACCGATAGTGTTGAGCTTCGCGGCGCAATTCGCCACCTTGACGTAGCCGACGACAGCGATACGTTCTTTGTTGCTGGTGCAGACTATTTCTTTAGCCCTCAGTTTGCTGTAGGCGTTAGCTACGAAACGTCTTCTGACCTAAGCTTCTTCAATGTAAACGCGCGTTATAATTTCTAATATAACCGCAAGCAACACAAACAAAAATGCCGCTTACTAGAAGCGGCATTTTTATTAAACGAGGCTATTAATATGCAAAACGTGCTTGCACGTACCACATCCCACCGTTAAAGCCGAATGGGCTAGCTTCAGAATAAAGCTGACCTAAACTGCCTGCACCTGGGTTTTCGTCTGGGTAAGTATCAAACAAGTTATTCACCCCTACTACCAAGTCTAGGTTTTCGTTGTACGAGTAAACCGCTTCAACATCAACCAGTACCGTTGCGCCAATACCGTTAACACCGTTACCTGTATCGTCCCAGCCACCATAGTAGCTTGCGCGCACGAGTGTTCTGATATTATCTTGCGTGTGTGTCCACGACACATTCGCGCGAGTATTTGGCAGCAAATCTTCAATAGCAGCTACACGACCTTCGCCAATCGGGTTTAATGTACCTACATCGTCTACTTCGGTTTCGTTGTAGTTTGCAGCAAGCGTTAAGCGTGAATCACCACCCCAAAGCTCGAAGCTATAGTTACCTACAATATCAATACCGCGCGTTGTAGTATCGAAGCTGTTCGAGAAGAATCTGAACTGCGACAAATCATCTAAACCAATAAAGTCTTGGCGATTAATGATGCCAGATGAGTCTAGCCCTGTTAACGCTTCAGATACGGTTGCGTAATTTGTACCGCCACCGGCAAAGTTCAATGCATCGAGGAAGTTAACATTTGCACCAAGTGCAACACGGTTTTCTAGCTCAATGTTGTAGAAGTCGACTGTCCAGCTCATGTCAGCAATATCAAGTGACATACCAAACGAGAAGTTTTTCGCTTCTTCTGGCCCTAAGTCTGGGCGACCATTACCTTGGCTTTCAATAAAGTCAGCCGCAAGTTGCCCCGCTGCCGACGATAACGGCAACGTACCTTGGTCAATCAATACACCTTGAACGTTTTGCGTGGTTACGTTGGTGATGTTTGCTTGGCCCGCTGTTGGTGCGTGGAAACCCGTTGAGTATGCACCACGAAGACGGAAATCGTCGGTAACGTGGAAAATACCTGCCAGTTTAAAGTCGGTCGTATCACCAAACTCGCTGAAGTCTTCACGACGAACCGCAGCTTGTAGCGTAAGTTGCTCGGTAACGTCAGCTTCTAAGTCGATATAAAACGCGGTACTGTCTTGAGACGCGCTGGTTGAACGTGGGAAACCACCAAAACCGTTAGAGCTTGATGAGAAGCCTTGGCTAGCCAATGGCCCTAACGCATAAGACGCTTCGTCGCCTGCGAATAAATCGAACTCTTCTTCACGGTATTCAGCACCAAACGCTACGTTTAGGTCTGACTCTAAGCCCACATCAACGCCGTATACAAAGTTAACATTAACCAAGGTTTCCGTTTGTTCCTGACCACCTGGCTTAAAGTCGCGCGGTGTGTCGGGGCCTAACGACGCGTTAATTGAGTTATTGATAAAGAAGTCAGTTCGGTTTGAACCACGCTGTGCACTGACATCGTAGTACAAGCCATTACCAATTGTTAAGTCGCCGCGCACACCTACGGTAAACGCCATGTCTTCATTGGTACCACCAAAACGCGGTACAAAACCGGTAGGAATAGTTTCAATGAAAGAGAAACAGTTAGCGTCGGCTTGTACTTGCGCCAAGAAAGCTGGATCTGGGAACACGTTGCCGTTACCGCCAATTGGAATACCGTCAATACAGCTTCCGCCTACGCCAAGACCATCTAAGTCACCAACAAGCACCGAGTGAACACCATCTGGATCGGCCATACCCGTAAGTGGGTCTACACGTGGACCAGCGTAAACACCACCACGCTGGTTACCTTCAGTAACTGGGTTACGGTAGAAGAAACCACCGGTAACCATACGCTCGCCGTAGTTACCAAACAGGTAAACCTCAGCGCTATCGCTAAGGGTGTACGCTGAGTTAATAAATAACTTCACGTCGTCTTCTACATCGGGCTGGCCCCAATACTGTGGCACTTGGTTTGTGTAGTTGTTAATGGTAGAAAAATCGGCCTGCGTTAAATAACCCGCCGATACCATACCGGCAACATCGTCACGCACAACAGAGCGGATAGTACCTTCTACATCACGCACTTCACCGGTAATGTTAATAAAGCCGTCGTTACCTAGTGCGAAACCCGCGTTTGCAGAGATAGTGTAGTTATCGCCGTCACCTTCAAACGTTGAACCGTAGTTAGCGCGGAATTCAAAACCTTCTGCGTTGTCACGAAGCAAGAAGTTAAGTACCCCGGCGATAGCGTCTGAGCCGTACTGTGACGATGCACCATCGCGCAATACTTCAACTTGCTTCAATGCAAGCGAGGGAATGGCAGAAATATCGACGCCTTGTGCGCCATCAGAAATACCACCACCTAAGAAAGAGATGATAGAGCCACGGTGTCTACGCTTACCGTTAACTAGCACAAGTACGTTATCTGGTGATAAACCACGCATGTTAGCCGGGCGAACAATGGTTGCTGCATCGCTGATAGGCTGCGTGTTTACGTCGAAAGACGGTACGTTAGTACGCAACATGTCTTGTACGTCTGACGATGAGTTTTGTCTAAACTCTTCACCCGTAATAACGTCTACTGGAACCGGAGAGTCTGCCGCAGAGCGATTGGTCATGCGCGTACCGGTTACAATAATATTCTCTAAGTTTGCTTCATCTTCCTGTGCAACAGTAGGTGCCGAAAGAACCGCAAGGAATGGTAAAGACCCAGCGACAATCGCAGAGGTTATTCGATTAAGTTTTTTACCCGCAGGTAAGTGACTAGTGTTCAATGTGTGTCTCCTTCAAGACTTGCGTTTCGAATTATTGTGTTTTTGATATTGAGCGAAGAAAACTGCGCGACAATAAAATGCTTATCGAAAGCATTAATTCGCACAGCTCTACTAATTTAGGATAATTTATCTAAAAAATCACGCAGAACAAACAATTATCACTAAAATTCTACACAGAAAACTAAACTTTAGGATAAAGAGGGCGAAAACCCTCTATCGAAGAGACGTTTAAAGACATTAAAAATATTAAATAATGGGCGCTACTGGCGTACAAAAACCTTTTTTCCGCCCACAATGGTCATGATTGTTTCTGCATTCAAAATATCTGCAGGCGCTGCCTTCATGAAGTCAGTATCAAACACGCTAAAATCAGCATATTTACCTACTTCAATAGACCCGTATTCGGCTTCTTGAAACGACGCATAAGCTGGCCATAAGGTAAACATACGTAGTGCATCTTCTCGTGACAACGCATATTCAGCATGCCAGCCATCACCGCGACTTCCATCTAGCCGACTGCGAGAAATAGCAGCATAAAACTCTATTCGTGGGTCGCCTACTTCTACCGGCGCATCTGACCCACCCACTACTTTGATGCCTTTATCTACAAGCGGCTTCCATGGATACGCATAGGTTAAACGTTCAGCGCCAAGGCGAGCTGGGGCAAAATTTAAATCGCCAATGGCATGGCTAGGCTGCATAGAAGCAATGATGCCCAACTCGGCCATTCTGGTTTGCTGTTGTGGGGGAATAATTTGTGCGTGTTCTAGCCGCCACCTTAAGTCTTGTGTTTGCCATTGTGCTTTAGGTAATGCTTTCCACGATTCTTCATACCAATCTAACGTTACTTTTAAGGCTCTGTCGCCAATAACGTGCGTCATTATTTGATAGCCGTTACGCAACGCTTCATCAAGTACTGGCATTAACTCGGTTTTCGTTGTGCGGTTCATAAAGCCACTGTGATCGGCATCTGAATAAGGGGCGAGCAGTGCAGCCCCTCTCGATCCTAACGTACCGTCGATAAACACCTTTATGGCATTAAGGTTAAACATATCATTAAGGGCTTTTTCGGCGCCGTGACTAAATAGGTAACTGGCGTCATCGATAGGCACGGCAATGTAAACGCGATGCAGCATGGCGTTGTTTTTCGCTAACTCACGAAGCTGCTCTACTTCACGAACTTTCATACCCGCATCGTGCGTGTGTGTCCAACCACGCGATACATTAACTTCCATTCCACGCCGCAAGTTTTCTTTAATGTACTCGTCTGACTCATGCGGAAGAATAGCCCTAAATTGGTCCATCGCGGTCGCCAAAATATAGCCGGTAGGCGTACCGTCGGCATAGCGTTCGAATTTGCCCCCCTCTGGATCGGGCGTATCCTTAGTTACACCGGCCATTGCCAAGGCTTTTGAATTAACCACCGCCGACACACCATCGGCTCGTGGCATAAACAGCGGTTTATTCTCAGTAAAAGGGTCGAGATCGGCCGCCGTTAAAAAGCGCTGCTCATCTTGCCATTCTCGTTCAATCCACCCGCGGCCTAATACCCATTCACCGCTAGGGACATTAGCGGCAAAGGCTTTAATCTTTTCAACCGTTTCTTGTAATGTAGGTAACCCAAATAAACTTAACGTACGTGTTCGCTTACCTACCCCTTCTAAGTGCTGGTGCGCGTCGGTAAACCCAGGGAAAACGGTGCTGCCCTTTAAGTCTATGGTTTCTTTTGCGCCACAGTACCAGCCTTTAGCCTGCTCTTCAGTGCCAACAAACGCCACTCGCCCGGCCTTTACCGCTACCACATCGGCCTGCCACTGCTGTGTATTGGCAGTGTAAATAACACCGTTATGAAGTAGTACATCAGACGCTTTGCAATTACTGTTTGGTGCAGTAACTAAAGGCTCACCCCATGCATTCGATGCAGTTAGGGCGATTGCCCCAACAAAGTATTTCAAGGCTGGAATTAGGTTCAATTTAGGCGCTTCCCTGTGTTTTGTGCGCGCAACGAATGGCACACGTTATTTGTAACCTACTCTTAGCATCCCCTCTTATGTTGGTCAAGCAACGTACAGATAGACACAAACCATAGTGCGTTTTAAGGGGCGCTTTTCTCTTTATTTTATTTTCAACAAAAGTTGGAACGCGTAATTTTTACGCTGTGCTATCTTTTGTTGAGATGTAGACGGAGGAAGTTCCTATGTACGGTATGGTTAATAAGTTTATTTCTACAACAGTAATAAACCGTTACGGCGAAGACGCTTGGAATAATATAAAACAGTCGCTAGGCGACTATGAATCTTCATTTATTGAAATGCAGCCCTACGGCGACGACGTAACGTTTGGGTTAGTGGGTGCCTCTGTCGAATATCTTGGTGTAGATTTGGCAACGTTTCTTCGTCAAATGGGTGAAGACTGGGTAAAAGAAACATCGCAAGGCAGTTACCATACTATGTATTCACTGGTTTCAGGCGGCGCGTTTGAATTTCTCTCTAATTTGAACGGTATGCACCAAGTATTATCAGCGCAACTAAAAGAGTTAGTGCCCCCCTCTTTCTTGTGCCAAAAGAACGATGACAACAGCATTACTATTCATTATTACTCTAGCCGAGATGGATTAGAGCCGTTTGTTGAAGGTCTGTTACTTGGCGTATGTAACTACTTTAACGAACCTGCAACCATTTCTCACTTAAGTACCAAAAACGACGATACACCTTTCAGTACTTTTCTCATTACGTTTAAGTAGGTGTAATTTGCAGTCTCATACTTTCCAACTTGATCTTAATGAACAGCTTTGTGTCACTCATTTTTCATCAGCATTTAGCAAGGTGTGTAAACCACTCCAGATAGGCACTACCTTTTCCCACGCGTTTTCACTGGTTGCGCCAAAGATACCGATAAGCAGCCAAGTTTTAACCATGTTTGATGGGCAGTTAGTCACTATCTCGCCAACGGATAATACAGATATTGTATTGGGTGGTACGTTTTATAAGACAGAAAACGGGTTTACCTTTCTTGGCTACCCTCAGTTAACGACCATGGGGCAGCTTGCCGAGATGGGCTTGTCGTTAAGCGATTTCGTAGGTCACGACCCAATCAATTTTTATATTGGTACGTTGCAGTTAAAAGCCAGCATGTACGAAGACCTCACAGCATTGAACAAAGAGCTAAAGGCAAGTGCTGAACATTTAGAGTCGTTGGTAGCGCTTAGAACAAAAGAGTTGCTGCAATCAGAAAAAATGGCATCGTTAGGTACGTTGGCGGCCGGGGTTGCGCATGAAATTAACAACCCTATTGGCTTTATAATGAGTAACTTATCTAGCTTAGACGGCTATATGAACAAGATTCTTCCCCTGCTTTCAGCACTGAACACCTTGCCTGATGAACAAAAAGCGCAGATAGAAAAGCAGTCTGGGACCATGGTTAATTGGAACGAGCTAGGCTTTTTAAGCGAGGACATTCCAGCGCTTATCGGAGAATGTGCTCAAGGTAGCCAACGAGTAAGTAAAACCGTTTCTGGACTGAAAAGCTTTGCACACCCTTCCGATTCAACACAGGAAAAAATTTCTCTGCAGTCCGCCATCGACCTTGCCATTTCTTTGGTTAACAACGAGCTAAGACATAATGCTAATTTGCAATACGAACCAGGCGAAGCATGCTTTGTTATGGGTAATTTAACCGAACTAAGCCAAGTTTTTGTTAACTTATTAGTAAACGCCGTGCACGCCATTAAAGAAAACGGAAACATTGCAATAAACATTGCACGCGCAGCTCGGGATATAACGGTGACGGTTTCAGATAATGGATGCGGCATTACACCTGAAAATATTGATAAGTTGTTTCAGCCTTTTTTTACCACAAAAGAAATTGGTACGGGCACAGGGTTAGGGCTAGCCATTAGTCATGGCATTATTGAAAATCATAAGGGTTCAATAACGGTTACAAGTAAACCCAATGAAGGCGCTTGTTTTACCGTTGTGCTTCCCGCTGCAACCTCATAAGTGCTGCACAGTACATGCAAACCGTAAAACAGTACGGCAGCGCATATTTGCTTTTTTTGTCCTCGGTTTATTATGATAGCGAAACGTTTGTAACGTAAAAAATGTAAGCAAAGGATTGCCAGGAATGCTAAAAAGCCCACGCCAAATGACAACGTCTGAGCGCAAAGCACGGTGGCCCGACTTTAGCGACCACGAACTGGCCTGCCAATGCTGCGGTGCGTTTTCACCAAGCAATGCGTTTACGTTACTGATGGACGACGCCCAAGCCTTTCGCCTTGAAAGTGGCAAGCCGCTGCCCATTAATAGCGGGTACCGCTGTACACAACACACTATTGAAAAAAAGAAAGCACAACCAGGTTCGCATAGCTATGCGGCCTGCGACTTCGGCGTTACCGGTGAAGATGCACTTCGCTTATTGCAGTTTTTTCTAAACCGAGGGTACGTGGGTATTGGCATTAATCAAAAAGGTGACAAACGGTACATTCACATTGATAGGCGCACGACTCCGGCACTGTGGAGCTATTAATGGTAGCCGATGCAACAAAACAAAAACGAGCCTGGCTTACGCCTTTTGAAGATGTACCTCAAACTTCGCGCCGCCAAGCGATTTAGAGTGGCCAATATCAATGCGGCCTTGGTGCCAGTCCATAACACGCTTTACAATAGCAAGACCGACGCCAAACCCTTTTTTATCTTTATGCTGGCCGCGTACAAACGGTTTAAAAATGCAGCTACGTTGTAATTCAGGCACCCCTTCGCCATTATCTTCGACTGTAATTTCATAACGATCGCTTTGTTCAATCAACGCCACCTGCACCTTTCCATTCCCATATTTCACGGCGTTTTGAAGCAAGTTATTCATGGCAATTTTCAAGTATCGTGCGTCGCCCTTTATCATGCATGCTGTATGACCGTGTGGGGTAAACACAATACCCTCTTGTTGCTGATTTATACAGGCAGAAAGTAAAGGTAAAAGGTCGATATTGCGCTTTTCCAAATTCAGCATGGTTTGATCCATACGGGCATACTGAAGCAGCGTTTCAACCAGCTCGACCATGGCGTCTAATTGCGTGTCTAAGCGCTGATGATATAGCTCTCGGGTATCGGGGTTGTCTTCTTCCCGCAGCGTGTCTAGCCCCATTCGAAGTTTTGCCAAAGGGGTACGCAGGTCGTGCGATACTGCCGTACTCAGCAGCTTTACATCCGACACCAAGTCTTCAATACGTTGCGCCATATGGTTAAATTCAGACTCCACGTCTTTAATATATGAGATAGAGCCAACCTGTATGCGCTGCCCTAAATCACCTTCGCCAAAGGCCTTTGCCGCCGCTCTTAATTTAAATAACCGCGCTAACAATGGCGTAAGCCAAATTATTAATATGCTGATAAGTAAGAAATAAAATAGCGACGTTAGCCAATACCGGTGGTTATTGGTCTCTGCTGGCTCGCCAGGGGGCGCGAATACAAGCAGAAGCAACTGATTACTAGCAGGTATACGCGCGTGTATCAGAATTTGGTTATCGCTTTGCAGGGTTAACGGTCTGCCTGCTTTTAGTACTGACAGCAGCTCGGCGGGCAACGCGAGTTGGTCAAGGTTCATCAATTGCAATCGGTAAACACCTTGCCATTGCTGCACTATGGTTTCGCGGTTTGGGGAAGTGCTCATCACAGAGGCTAAATTTACCGTCACCTGCTCTAGCGCCAACACTGTGTCGTTAGGGTGTTCATCTAGGCTGTGTTGATAAGACTGATATACCGTATCGAACAACCAACTAAGCCCGATGGTTGCCACCAAGGCCACCGCTACCAGCGACAACGACAAAAAGCGCATTTACCAATTATCCTTCGCAAATAAGTAGCCTTTACCCCAAATAGTTTTAATACGGTGAGGAGTTGCAGGATCATCGCCCAATTTCTTACGCAATCTAGACACCCTTAAGTCGATTGAACGGTCGAACCCGTCATAATCAAACCCTCGCAGTTCGGTGACTAATTCGTCTCGTGTTACCACACTGCCTGCTTTTTGCGCTAGCAACCACATAACGTCAAACTCGTTAGACGTAACACTAATGGCTTGCTGATTAAGCTGCACCGTACGCGCATGCTTATCAATAACCAAGCCCGATAGTGTAATGCGTGAGGCCGACAGGGTATGCATGCTAGCCTCAGTAGCAGTTTGTGTACGGCGAAGCTGCGTACGTATTCTGGCTAACAACGCGCGGGCGCGTATTGGCTTGGTGAGGTAATCGTCGGCACCCACTTCAAGCCCTAGCACTTCGTCTATCTCTTCATCGCGAGCAGTAAGCATAATAATGGGCCCTTTAAAGAACGGGCGTATGGCTTTGCACACATCCAACCCGTCGATATCAGGCAACATACCATCAAGCAGCACCACGTCTGGTGGTGTGCATTCTATACACTCAATGGCCTGCTGCCCTTGGCCCACAATAGAAACCGAAAACCCCTTATTCGACAGGTAATCTCCTGTCCATTGTGCAAGTTCATCATCATCTTCCACAATAAGAATATGTGGCTGAACGGTTGTGCTCATAAATAGCCTCTGCGTAAATTCCTTAATGGCGTCAAAATACTCGCCACGACACCACACTGCGTTTTTTCTTGTATACCCACGCCAGCTCCATTTCCGCGTGCGCTAATACTTTAGCGTCGCCGTGTTTTGTTAACGTGAATACAACATTTTCATCGGCACTAACTTCACCAGAAAACTGCCCGTTACGTACAGAGTTCCAACATTGTAAAGGCGCTGTTTGCGTATTACTTTTAAGGCAATAATGGCCCGGTTGGCTTGTGTTCCACTTAAGCTCAACATCGGCAAAGCACACCTGCCCTTGTCGCAGTGACACGCATTTTGTGGGTTGCAGTATTATGTTTGCACTAGCAGCGTGCTGTTGCGGCCCTTGCGGCACTGACTGAGCAAACGACACCCCGCTTAACCCCGTAAGCGCAACGACCACACTATGTTTTATAAAAGAGCGTTTCAGTAATATCATGATCACCCTCCTTTAAAACACATAGGTGAGTGAAAGGCCAAAAGAGTTACCTATTCTGTCACCTACAAATAAAGGGCTGTCTTTTGCTGAATCTGACGCCACGACATACTGAAAAAAGCCTCCAAACACCATGTGCTCGCTAATAGGGTATTCAAAGCCGACTTCACCATGAACGCTTATCCCACTGTCTGCTTCGTAGGGCGAAAAATATTCCGTTAAGTTATCGATATTCTCATCGTCAGCGACAATTTGTATAAGTAAGTCAGACAAGTTTTCGTCTACACCATAATAGTGATCTACGATACTTTCTGAGCGATAACGAACACCAATAGATTTATAGATATTCCAATTGCGGTATTGCCAGTCTTTTCGAATAGATGCCGAGGCTTCTACACCGCCTATTTCATCGCGAAAGCTGTAAGGGGTTACAATAAACTGCGTAAATAAGTCTTCGAAATAACCACTTGCTCGAAGCCCTAGGCGAAAGTCGCTTGCACGGCTAAAACTAAGTGTACCTTCTGGCGAAGCCGCATTATAAGAATTGCCTTGAGATGCATGAACCGCATAGAGATCGTAAGACCAATTCTGCGTGTTATAAAAATTGTAACCTAGCGACGCACCTGAGAACTGACCGTCAATTTGCTGCTGACTTCTGCCCGGGAATTCAACGAACAACCCGTACCACTGCGCTCGCAATTCGATATTTAAAAAGAAAAAATCGTCGTAGCTTTCATTAACGTTTAGGTTGCCGTCGATACCGCTTTGTTTCGCTAACCCGCCGCCAATACTAATAGCCGCAAAAACGCCATTATCTGAGCCAGACTCTGCGTTGCTAGTGTCGGCCACGGCCAATGTAGATAGTGCCCCACAGCAAAGCGCCATGGTAACGAGTGTGTTTTTCATTGTGTGTTGTAAAACGTGTTTCATCTGCGTTCCTCGCATCTTTTTTAGTAACTGATGCTTATGCTAAACAGGTTAACCCGCCGATGCTGTAACGCCAATTCTCACTTTGTATCAAACTGTATCAGTGTATGTTCGAACGTCCATAAATTAGGCAACGCGCGCTATTTGTTTGTGGCTGAAAAAGCATGAATGCGATAATGTGTAGGTAAGATCAAGGAGGCATCGACAGTTTGAAACGTACCATTCAGCATTACAGTGACGAAGCACAGCACTACTATACGCTTTACAATTCGGTAGACGCCGAAAACGTGCATGGCGACTGGCACGCTTTCTTACGCACAGTTACACCTGGCACTGCATTAGACATAGGTGCTGGCAGCGGGCGCGACGCGAACTGGTTAGCCACAAAAGGCTGGCATGTAGTGGCAGCAGAACCCGCCGATGCACTGCGCGCATTAGCGCAGCAAAACGCACACAAGCAGGTAACGTGGTGCAACGCCCATTTACCCGAACTAACTACACTCCCCCAACAATACAACACGTTTGACTTAATTTTATTGTCGGCCGTGTGGATGCACTTACCCCCAAGCGACAGGCCAATAGCGTTAGCACACTTGGCAAAGCGACTTTCAGACCACGGTAGAATGTACATAAGCCTGCGCTTTGGTCCAAGTGACGATGCACGCCCCATGCACCCAGTAAGCTATGAAGAACTGCAAACATTAGCAGCAGACAATGGGTTAGTGGCACGTAATTTAAACCCCGTACCCAGTGAAGACGGGTTGAAGCGTGATGATGTGAAGTGGGTGACGGTTGAGTTGATGCGTGAAGTAAAAAAATGACGCTGTCTGACTACCTAAAAAAACAAGGTTTCCATCAAGTCGACTCTCAATTCACTTCCTATCTTTTTAGCGATAGTAGTCAAAAAATCGGAATTGTTTTAGATACGCAACTTTATGGCAGCAATAAGCCAACATTTCGCTACCATGAATACACTGGGTGGCAGAACATGCTCATGCATAAATTTGAGCGGGTTTACCGGTTTATCGACAACGAGCAGCCAGAAGATGAGTTACTGATTGATGCATTTTTAAATGACAGTGCCGATGAGTATGATTTTCGGCAGTTTGGCCCTGACAGACAAATAAGCGAAACTGACCCAACGCGGCCTGAATATAACTTTGAAAGTTTATTTGAACAGGTTTATGGCTCAAAGTACTTGCACGCCTTGGAACGCGAATACCAGTATGTCGACTTACTTGGAAGAGGTCGTTATGTAGATTACGTTCTCAAGACCATTAACGGGGAAATAGCCATTGAGCTAAACGGTGAAAGCTTTCACCATCCGCTTCACATAAGCCAATCTCGATATCAATCTCAACTACTTAAGCAGAATTCGCTCATGAAAGGCGGTATTAAAGTATTTCGCTGGTCGAATGCGGGAATGGCTGATGAAAAGAAGTTTGCAGACCAAATTAGACACTACTTCGGGCATGAAGATAAATTTTGCGCAAAGCCCACAGCCAGCCAGTTTAGGGATATTGGCTTTTCCCTCTTCAAACACCAACAAGATGCGCTAGCAGATATTGAGAATAGTAGAACACAGGGTAAGAATACCTTCCTGCTAGTATTGCCGACTGGAACAGGGAAAACCGAAGTATTTATTGCTGACTACGGTAACCAAAAGGAACAAGGCAATGCTAACCGAGCGTTGGTTATTGTTCCATTTAAAGATCTTCGCGAACAAACAAAGAGCCGATTTTTAAAACGAATCCCTACCCTAAGCGTATCATCAGAAATAACTGACCTTAACGCTGATGTCATAGTGCAAACAACACAGGCAATACAGCGGCAATTTGCCTCTCTGTCCTCGCACCACTTTGACTACATAGTAGTAGATGAAGCACATCATGCGCCTGCACAGGGACTTAAGCGGGTGTTAGAGCACTTTAATCCAAAAACACTGCTTGGATGCACCGCAACAGACAAGCGATTAGACCAAAAAGATTTAGCTGAAATATTCGGTCGCTATCAATTAAACATGACACTCGAAGAGGCGATAAAGCAAAAACTTTTGCCACCGATCCGCGCTTTTCGTTTAGAGAGCAACATTGACTTTTCACAGGTTCGGTTTAACGGAAAAGAGTTTGTTAAAAGTGACTTGAACAAGAACGTGGTTTTACCCTCTCGAGACCAACTAATCGTAGACGTAATATTAAAATACTTCACTCAGCAAGATGTTGTAACCGGTCAATCTTTATCCTCGCATCAAGGCGTTATATTCTGCGTAGACGTAAAGCATGCTAACCGACTCGCTGCATTATTAAATAAGCATAAGATTAGCGCAGAAGCAGTTTCTGCAACTAGCAGAGAAGGATTAAATAGATATAAAAAAGGTAAAGTACGCTTTTTGTGTGCATGCGACTTGCTGAATGAAGGATGGGACGCCCCCAATACATCTATTATTGTGATGGCCCGCCCAACCATGTCGAAAGTATTATATATGCAGCAACTAGGAAGGGGGACACGTAATCATCCCGGAAAGGAAGCACTTTACGCCATTGATATTGTGGATAGTTACGGTCCAGCGCTTCAACCATGGAGCCTTCACAGCATATTTAACCTTGATGGATACAAACCCTTTGCGGACATATTCAATCCAAACGAGGCTTTTGTAGGAGAGGAGATAATCCTTGACCATCTATATGAGCAACCGCGTAAACTTCACCCCATCAAACTATTTAATTTTGAAGATGAGTTTGGCGACTACATTAATGACGAGCAACTAGCTCGGGCGCTTTTCATTTCTACAGGAACAATAAAAAACTGGGTTAAAAATCAAAGCATTGTGCCAGACAAACAGTTACCATTTGGTAATAAAATGCTCAACTATTACAAACAAGATAGAATCGATGAAATACGCGAAAAGAAAAACCTAAAACTTCGAAGTGAGGCAACGAGAAGAGATGACTTTTTCGAATTCCTAGAACAACGAGATTATACGTTCTCATTTAAAATTATATTCCTACTACTGATGCTTAAGCATGCTGATAAAACTGGCGAAGTTTCCCTTTCGTTGCTTCGAGATGATTACCAATCATTCTATAAAAGTTTATTGGTAAAATACGGTAAAGCGGAAAAGTCCAACAGCCCTCTAAATAATGAAAAATTTTTGAATGACAAACAGCAGCTATCAAAGAGCATACTTCAAAACCCGTTTGAAAAGTTTGAGCGCAAAAATTTTATGTACCATTCCAAAGATTTAGACAAACTGGCATTTGTTCCAGTGCTTTGGGAAAAACTTGAAAGCGGCGATATAGAGTTGATTGAAGAGCAGATGCTTGAAGATGGAAGAAGTTACTTCGATAAATATGTTGAAGTTGGCGCGTTCAGAGCGGAAAGCTTTGTTCTTATCTGAAGCATGAATCGATCAGATTACTCTAGACACTTAGTTTCTTTATAGTTAGGTTAAATTCAACAACTATAGAGTGTATCTTTCAACACTCATGCTGTATGAAAGATACGTCATGATTAATCAAGGAAGATTTATGAAAAAATTATTGATTCTTATCCCCATACTATTTATTTCAGCGAAGGCTGTTGCCGGTAAAAACTTTGAGCCATCAGAGTATGGTTGCGCGGGTATCGACAAGCATATCAAAAATATAAATGCCAAAATGCGCTCAGGTTATAGTTTAAGTGAAGGTGAGAGGTTAAAAGAGGAACTTCGAACACTAAAAGACCAACGCCATGCGTGCAAAAAGAAACGTTTTTCAACGAACTAATATATCGCTCGCCCCCCAAACCCAACACATTCAAAAACGAGGCAATTATCAAAAAAGGGCTAATATTTTCATTACTGATCACCGCCATTATATTAGCTGGCGCTATTTGGTTTTTTCAAGTAAGCCAGGGTGAACCTAAGCCAAGCTATACCGAGCCATGGCGAAGTGCTGCATGGAACAACGCGGTGTGCAGCTTTTTTTCGGTAAACAGCGATAAGCGAGATGTGTTGTTACTGAATGAAGGGCTAGCTAACGCATTGGGTAAGGGTGAACCTGTTGATGCCGACAAGGCAGAGCGTGCAAACCAAACTTGCCCTGCACTCGGTAATTTATCTGCACGAGAAACACTTTTGTTTGAAGCGCTGAATGCAGTAACGGTATTGCCTACCCCACCATTAAACACGATGGGGGGTGATATTGCTGCGCTTACGGCTTATATTCAGCAATACGGGCCACTTGCTACTGCAGACATGCGTATTTACGAGGTAGATGCAGCCAACAAACTTTTTGCTTATGAATTGCGCTTTGAAGATGCCCGCGTATATGTAATGTACAACTTCTCTTTTGATACCCACCCATTGCCACTGCCTCTTGGCTTTATGGCTTCAACCAAAGTAACGTTGTACAGTACAGATAACCCCAAATTTAACCGCTTCGTTACTAGCGGCCCCTTAAGTATTACCTACCACTCTGCTGTGGTAGTTATTGTTGATTAGCCTTTCTGCCAGTTAAGCTGTTTGTTTAATTAGCTCTGCGTCATGTTCTTGCTCCGACACTTCCTCTTCAGCGGAAGGCATTTCGCAGTTAGGCAATTGAAGAATGTTTATGCCTGTATTTTCAAAGTCTTTATTAATATAACCGGCATCAGCGTAAGCATTTAGTACATCGTTACATGGGTTCATGCCCCACTTCGCGTGAAAGCGCTCTGCGTTTCTTACAAAATCAAGAAAGTGATTAATAGGGCAGCGGTAATTGGGTCGCTCGGGCGCAAACGTCTGCAAATCTAGTTGATGTAATGAAAAGCCTAATGAACGGCAATTCGTAAAGAAGTCTTCGTCGTTTAGCCCGAAGCCCTCGTAACCTTCATCGAAACCGCCGGTTTTCTTAAAGTCTATTTTGCTAATAAAAAATACCGTTGAACGAATGCTATCGTCACTAAACGCGCCACCATTATGCTTCTGCTGGCTTAAGAGGTCGTCGCTACTTCGTTCTAGTCGTTCTTGGTTTTTAATTTGGCATAACGTGTCGTGAGGTAATACCCACTGTGATTCTGGAACAAATGTCACGTTAGTAAACACCACGGAATTTGGACGCCATGCGTGCATACCCTGGGCAATAAAGTTTTTATCTACCACAGCATCAACGTTAATGTAAGCCAATAGGTTGCTTGTTGCTTCCTCCAAACCTTTATTACGCGCTTTAGCAATGGGAAGCTCTGCGTTAGCAACAAACTTGTGGACTATATTAAATTTATCACTTTTCGCTAATGAGAGCGTTGATGGGGGACGCATCCAAACGATGACAAGTTCATCAGGCAATGGGCTACACGACTCAAGCTGTTCTATAAGTCTGCAAAGTTTTTCTGTACGATTTTTTACTATCGTGACAACACTGACAGGTGAATGCATGTAAACCTCCTAAGTTCCTTTTGGTGAGTGCTTATCAACGTAACGTCGGTTGTGGTTATTAAACTGAACCACGCACTACCTTTGATATCAGTAATACTTACTTGCAGAGGATTAGCAATAATTAGGCCTTAGCCTAATACATTGAAAAGTTGAGGGTTTATAGCCTTAGTGCGATATTATGAGTAACTACACCTGCAAAAAATTCACTTAGTGTGAATCTCTTTCATAGGCAATAGCGGGCAGGCTTACTTTCACTATTTATGAGAATGCGGAATGAGTGAAACGTTTTGGTAAGGGGCAATACGCTGTTATTCGGTACGCTTTTCCTCATTACTCTTTTCTTCATTAGCCTTTTCCCCGTCACTGGGCTGCTCGCTGTTAGCCAGTTCAGCCAACCTTTCACGCTCAGCTTTTGAAACATAAACGGGCTTATTGCTTTTATGCAATTTAGCGTTCGCTTTCTTGTCTTTTTTCTCAAGTTTTTTGATGATTTTTTTACGACGGTTCACGATCGGTTTCCTCTAGCAGGCATAATGACACTAGACATTATACAACGTTCATAAGCAGAAGACTCTTAAGGAGTCTTAGTTAAAGCAGTGAAGTAACCGTAGCTATTTGAGCGCGAAACTAACCAACTATAAAACTAAGTTTTTTCTTTGCATCCAAGCTAGAAATTTTCGTTCAAGCATGAATATTTCCTGGCCAGAAAGCGTTTTAATATCTTTTATCGTAATTTCGCTACACCCGTTTTCTGACTCTTTCAGTAACAATCGGCTCATTAGCGCTTTATCTTGCTCCATTAAAAACGCGACTAATGCCCAACTTGTTGCATAGTAGCGTGGTGGCTCAGCTTTCCACTTCTCTCTGGCCCCCTCAAATAATGTTAATAAGGGAATAGGCTTATTTTTATGAAAATAGTCGCTCCAATCACTCTTTTTTAGGTTGTTAGGTGTCTCAGAATATTCTGCCATCCCCTCATTTAACCATTGCACCATTTGCCCATACCAATGGCGGTTAATGGTATGCATAACCTCGTGAACAACCGTTCTTACCGTTTCTTCTGGCTTACGAATAAGAATGACCGATTCATTTTTATTCGCTGAATAGAAACCTACGTTTGACGGCAGTAGGTTGCCAAAACGCTTTCTGTATTCGTGATATGACTTTTCATCGCTAAAACTTCTAAGGTTTGCAGCCACCGGCACAATGGTTTCTTTAGGAGTAACTGCTGCAAAAATGTCCATTGCTGTTTTTACTTTTTCTCTAAATTGCGTTTTCACGTCGTTAGATAGGTTGTGGGTAAGAAAATTGATTGATATTGCTTCTGGTTCAATGGTTCGTGCTACCATCACTGAAGTACCCTGATCAAGCACCCTAGGTTTGTCGCTGATGTTTTTTACCCCCTGCCCATCAACCCACGTATACAAGGCCTTAGTTTTGGGTGGCTTCTTTTTGTCTAGGCACCTTGTTGCTGATCTTTCTATGTGAGAAAAAGTGGGCTTTGTTGTGGGCTCAGGTTTGGCTGTATTTGATGTGGGTAAATCAAATTTTCGCGCTGGAATAGGATCGACGGTCGTTTCAGATTGCGGTATCGATAATGCCTCTGAGGGCATCTCAAGCTGAGCGACGCTCTCAAAATACCTAAATAGGCTTTGTAGCCAAGTGGGTATCGGTACGTTATCACGAGCGAGATATAAAACGCCTAACGAATTGGCGGCGATAATGACAACGATGATGACGACTTTAAAACCAAATCCTTTTGAGGTTGCCATGATAATTTCCTTTTACATGAGCAATTCGAACATTTTTAATAGTCTTGTTATGCAGCTAAGCCTGCTAATAGGTGCTATGCAGCGCGCTTAGCTGCCTACGTAAAACTAACATGCTTTACTATAAACATTTTCCCCGTATTTATATACTGTACATCAGTTTCATCACAACGAAATGCGCTGTTTATAAAGCTTGTCTAGCGCTTCATCAACACTAAGATCTGGATTAGCAGCCATCCACCGGCTTACCATTCTGAATACATACGTTGGGTTTTGCGAATACTTGTTTGCAAAATCGTCGCACGGCTTTTTAATTTCATCTTCTTGGCGTTGCAGTTCTAAAGACCGATGAAACGCTTCTACCGCGCTGTCGAACGACTCTCCATTGTCATAATAAAGTTGGCTTAGGCGGCTTTTTTTAATCTGATAGGTGGCACTGGCGTGTTCAAGCGCGGTTTTGTAGTCTGCAAAGGTTTCACCAAACACCGTAAATACGCTTTCTTGCGGTTTCGCAACGCGGGTAATACTGCCGTTAACTTCATAATCAAACCCAGAAAAACGAATGCGCGACAGCGTTTCTTTACCCAAGCTTACGCCGCCGTTTAGGCTTATTTGAAAGGCGGTATCCATTTCGGCTATTTCTTCTGGGCTCCAATGGTTAAACACCCTTATGGCCTTGCTGTATTTTTCAGCTAACAGTTTTTTTAGTACAAGAGTTCGAAACTCGAGCGTTCCGCTGTTGTGGTTTTTCAGTAAAGAAAAACACTCTGTACAACAGGGCACTGAAACGAAATCGGCTTCTTTGGTGCCATCACGATAGTCGTGAATATATTTAATAGGAGGAATGTAGTCAGACACCGACGCCTCGCACCCACAATACACGCATCGGTTGAAATTAGCGGCGTGTACTGCTTTTAAAGGTTCGAAGTATTTTTCGTAGTTCATTGCGTTTACTTCCCCTTCACGTTAGCCCAAGCCATATAATAACTACATTAACGTAGTTATACCCGTAAAGGTTTAGTGCATCGTACCGTTAAACGGCAAGCGTGGTTAAAAAGCAAGCTGCGGCAAGCATTATTGATGGTTGCCGCGCAATACACAGGGCTATTTCATATAGGGCAGTGAATCGGTTGTTTTGCCCAAATCATCAACCTCTTTTTCGTAGGTTTGTAACCCGTTATCTAACGCATTTTGCATACGGCTAGCCATACCCTCATGAGTGGCCGCGGCGTAAAATTCGGCATATTCACGACCGAAATCTTCATTGGCAATGGCTTCGTTATGGTTTACTAACCGTTTAGTGGCAGCAATGGCATGCGTAGGATAGCCGGCAATTCGGTTCGCAAGGTTTGTCACGTATTGGCCAATGGCATCGGCTGCAATGGCACGGTTCACATAACCATACTCTGCAGCCGTTTCAGCGTCGAAGTCTTCACAGGCCAATAGCACTTCCATGGCTCTTGCCCGGCCCATTAATTTAGGTAAACGGGTGCACGCACCGCCCCCTGCAATTAACCCCATGGCAACTTCAGGCTGGCTCATACGTGTTTTTCCTCTTGCGGCAAAACGCATGTCCATTGCTAATAATAGTTCGCTACCACCGCCGCGAGCCACGCCTTCCACTTTACCAATAGTTACCTTCGGCATATGGCGTATCATCTCAAATAAGGCCTGCAACATACTGGGAGTTTTGCCGTCGGGCGTTGGCGCGTCGGCAACCGCCATGATCATATTTACGTCGGCGTGGGCAACAAAGAAGTCGGGGTTGCTGCTTTCAAAAACAATCACTTTGACTTGGTCGTCGGCAGCTAGCTGTTGGCACCCTTTGTACAAATCTTTAATCAGTATGCCGTCTAATAAATTAATATCTCCGTGGTTTATGCTTACGGTTGCTACGGCGTTACTCACGCTTATGTGAATAGATTGGTAAGAATGGCTCATGGCTTTCCCTAGTTATATTGTAGTGCAGCTTACTACTTAAACACCTGTTTTAAATAACATTTAATAGGGTTTTAGCTACGTATTATTGGTTGTATTTTATGGTTTAGTGTTGATTACTTTATATGTTCGTAATCAAAATTATGATAGATGATCGTGAAAAAACACCACACATGGAAATGGTTTCACCTTATAGTTGTTAATAAGCAATTGATAACAATTTGTTTTCAAAAAATTAACAGCAGTTTGTGCATCGTACGTACAAGGTGTGTCGTCAGTGATTGTGGGTGTGTGTTTATGGAAGGCTTATCAGCAACGTATTTATTAACCGATTTGTTGGATGTCGATTCATTAGAAAACGATGTGTTTTTAGGGCATAAATTGCCGTCTTCATCTGGCCGGGTATTTGGCGGGCAGGTGTTAGGCCAAGCGCTGATGGCTGCGTCTAAAACGGTAGACAGTAGCAAGGCAGTACACTCTTGCCATAATTACTTTATTCGACCAGGTGATTGCGAACAGCCCATTCATTACACGGTACACCGCGACCTTGACGGTAGAAACTTTAGTAATCGCCGGGTAGTCGCCACGCAAAATAATAAGCCGATTTTTAATTTAATTGCGTCGTTTCAAGGGAAAGCAGAGGGGTACCATCATCAAATACCTATGCCTGATGATATGCCGCCGCCAGATAATCTGTTAAATGAAAACCAGCTAGCGGAAAAACACAAAGCCGTGCTGCCCGACAACGTGTATTCAATGCTAAACCAATATAGGCCAATAGAGGTTCGCCCAATTAATGAGGAAGCCCACTTTTTACGCAGCGCTAAGAAACTAAACCAAGCTACATGGTTTCGTGCAAAAGAGGCACTGAAAAGCGACGGGGCGATGCACCGCGCAATATTGGCCTATGCGACAGACCTAACCCTGCTTAGTACCTGTGGTCGACCCCACAACATGTTATGGATGGACAGCAACGTTGCCACCGCTAGCATCGACCACACCGTATGGTTTCATTCCAACAACATAAAAACAGACCAATGGCTGTTGTATCTCATGGATACGCCATGGTCTGGCAACGGTCGTGGGCTTAACCGCGGCAGTATTTTCACGCAATCTGGCGAATTAGTAGCGTCAGTAGCCCAAGAAGGCTTAGTTAGAATTAAATAAGGACACACCATGTACGAAGATTTAGAAGGCAAAGTAGCATTAGTTACCGGCGGAAGCTTTGGTATAGGCCGCACGACCATTTTAGAGTACGCCAAAAATAAAGCCAAAGTGGCCATTGCAGATATTGATGAGGCCGGGGCTGAAGCCGTTGCTAATGAAGTACGCGCCATGGGTGGCGAGGCGTTAGTGATAAAAGCTGATGTGTCGAAGTCGGCAGATGTGAAAGCCATGGTTGCCTCGATAGTAGAACATTACGGCCGCTTAGATATTGCCTTTAATAACGCAGGCATCGACCTAGATCACGGCTATTTGGCCGATGCAGACGAAGACATGTTCGACACCCTAATGGCAGTGAACGTAAAAGGGGTGTGGCTTTGCTTAAAGTACGAAATTGAACAAATGATGAAGCAAGGTGGTGGTGTGATTGTGAATACCGCTTCGATTGCAGGCATAGTGTCATCGCCTAAAATGGGCATTTATGGCGCGACAAAACACGCGGTAGTAGGCCTAACAAAAACGGCGGCCGTCGAATATGGTCGTAAAGGTATTCGCGTAAACTCTGTATGCCCTGGGGTCATTAATACCGAAATGACAAAACGCGCAGTAGAAAAAGACCCTAAATTAGCGCAAGTCGCTATGCGTGCCCACCCCATCGGCCGTTTGGGCGAGGCACAAGATATTGCCGATGGCGTTATGTATTTAAGTTCTAATAGATCGTCATTTTTATTAGGCCACCAGCTAATGATAGAAGGCGGTTTTACGGCGCTTTAGTCAGTAACGGCCTCGCTACTTGTTAGTAGTAGGCCGTCTACCTTTACTACCTTAGATTATGCAGCCTGCGCTTTTCTGGCGCGGTTGGTAAGCCTTACCAATTCGGTTCGGGCGCTGCCTTGTTCAGTGCATCTATTTTCAAACGGAACATAATAGTTTTTATTGTTCGAGTGGATATAAAAACCGTCGTTCACAATGCCTGTCATAGTGGGTGTGTCGTCTTGAATTGCATGATGATGCCCTAAAATAAGCGACATGGCGTCTTGATGGTCTTCATTCATATGGTCAATCATATTTTTCTCGGCTTCGATACCCCATGGGCTAGCAGGCGCTTGCCATTCTTCTGGTTCTAGCCAGAAAATTTTACCAAACCCACCAATATAGCGAACACGCACCACATCCATTTGCCACACATTAAAGTCGTGCGCTTGTTTGTACGTTTCGGCTTCAGGGAATCGACGTACATATTGTTCTAGTATCTGCGAGGCTTTGTCGCCTTTAATAGGCGCAGCATCACCTACAACCGTTACTCGACCATGCGCATTTTGGTCGCCTTCTTCTGCTTGATGAAATACGGTTAAGCTCATACGGCTGTCTTTTTCTAAGTTCTTTGCGTGTTGCGCAATATCGCTAATGTAGAAATAAAGCTTACCTTCGCTGCAGCTGATAAAGGGAGACACCGACCCAAAGGGGTAACCACGCAAGTTGTGTGAAATGGTTGAAATTACGCCGGTTTCACAGGCGCGAAGTAGTGCTTTAGCCTCAGTTAATGCTTGCGTTCTCATTCAGGTTCTCCTTAGGTTGAGAAAAAATCATTGGAATATGTAGGTCTGGGTGAGACTGAATATGCATCTGGGTGCGATACACAGGCTCGAGTAAGTCTGGGGTTAATACCGAGTTTTTAGGCCCGTAACTCACCAATTCGCCAGCACTTAACAGCATTACTTCGTCGGCATATAACGAAGCAAGGTTCAAATCGTGTATTGCCACAATGGCGGTGTTACCCATTTTGGTGAAGGCTTTTACTAGCTGCATTAAATGATGCTGAAAATGCAGGTCGAGTGCAGACGTAGGCTCATCTAACAGGAGTAATTTGCTGCCGTCTTTTTTTGATTGTGCATGTCGAGGGTTAAACGCATCAAGCTGTGCAAAGCTTCGGGCAATATTCACCCTTTGCAGTTCTCCACCTGAAAGCTGCCCCGTATGTCGGTCGGCCAGCGGATTAAGCGCAAGGTGGTCTATAAATTCTGCCACCCTTTGTTGTTTTTGCTGCTGTGTTTCAGCAATGGGGAAACGCCCCATGGCAATAAGTTCAGGCACGCCCAATTGAAAATTTAAGGCATTTTGTTGAGTCATCACCGCGCGATAACCTGCCAAAGACAGGTCGTCCCACTCATTAATAGCACGTGCTTTAAAATGAAGTTGCCCGTCAAATTTTAGGTTTCCGGCCATGGTATGAATAAGCGTAGACTTTCCTGCGCCGTTTTCTCCCACCAGCACTACCAGTTTGCCTTCGGGTATGGTGCAGTTAATGTTATTTAGCACACGGCGCTGACCGCGCTGTACCGTAATATTCTTTAAGGTAAGCATAGTTGTCATTTTAGTTTCCCCTTAACGTTTTGGCATTAGTTGGCGCCGCAACATCCAGATAAACACGGGGGCACCAATAATGGCGGTAACAATGCCAATAGGCAGTTCAGCAGGAATAACAATAATTCTGGCAATCCAGTCAGACGTTAGCAGCACCAAGGCCCCTAATAGCATGCTAATTGGCATCATGTATTTAAGGTTAGCGCCCACCAAAATGCGCGATAAATGAGGAATAACTAACCCAAGAAACCCCACAAGACCAGTAAGTGCAACGGCGGCACCCACGCCAATGGCCACAAAAATAACAATTTGGTTTTTTACCTGCTTAATATTTACGCCCATGTACTTCGCTTCGGCTTCGCCTAACAACAGCAAACTCATTTTCTGTCTTTTGCTCCATAAGCCAATCAAACTCAGTAACAGCAATGGCATTGCCTGTGTAAGTGAAGACCAGTTTGCCCCCGCAAGCGACCCCATGGTCCAGTAGCTAATGAGGCGCAGTGCACTGTCGTCGGAATAAAAGCTTAATAAGCCGATAAGCGCAAAGCCAAGCGCATTCATGGCAACCCCCACGAGAATAAGCGAGGTAACCTGCACGCCCTGCGCACTTTGAGCGAATTGATACACCAGTAATGTGGCGAGTAATGCACCCGCGAACGCGGCATAGGGAAGCAGCACACCCGCGTTAATTCCCCACTGCGCTTGCAGTAATGGGCCAAGGGCAATAGTGCCAACCGCCATAACCGCTGCCCCCGAGCTAACGCCAATAACGGAAGGGTCTGCCAATGGGTTTCTACAAAGCGCTTGCGTGGCCGCGCCGGTTTGCGCTAACACTGCGCCCACAAGCAAGCCAAGACAAAGGCGCGGTAAGCGTATTTCACTAATAATATTAAGCTGAAGCTGGCTTATGTCTAACCACGCATTGGGGAGAAACCAGGCAACAGATAAACGAACGTCCCACCCTGCAGGGCCAAAACTTAGCGATGCAATACCCGCTACAACCAGCATTACACATAGCGCCAACAACCAAAACAATACCTTTTTCTGGTGATGTTGAAACCATGTAGTTGGCCGTGCGTTAACGCCCGTCTGTTGTGAAAAGATAAGGCTGTTCATCAGTTTTTCTGCTTCCAGCTTTTTACGGTAGCTATGGCTTCGGCCAGCCTGGGTGTCATGCCAAGTGACTTAAGCGAGTCCATGATTAGAAGCCGACAGTCTCTCGCCGCTTCTAATAACGAAAGGGATGGGCTTTGACAGAACTTTTCTTTACCGCCCGCCCCCATGACTACATGCTCAGGCGCTACCAAAAAATCGGGCTGTTGCAAGACAAGCGCTTCGCTATTGATGCCTTTAAAACCTCGGTGTTGCGCCGTAATATTTTCAACACCCGCGTAGTTAAAAATTAATTGTGGAACGGTTTCCGTACCGGCAGCAATTAGCCCGCGTTCAGAGGCCGATAGCAGAAACACCGCTTTAGCAGTGTTACCTGTACTTGGCTTTGGAAGCGACGCGGTAAAGGCTGCAACAAGCGCTTGCGCTTCTGCGTTTTTATCAAGGTCGCGGCCCAACTGTTGTATAAGCGAAATTAAACCGTCAGCATCAGTAGGCTTTTTATAAATAACCACCTTAACCCCGGTGCTTTCTATTTGTTTTACCACCTCTTTGCGCCCTACTCCCTCAATAGCCAGCACGTTGTCGGGTGCAAACGACAACACCCCTTCGGCCGCAAGCTCTCGGTAGTAACCCACCATAGGGAGCTGCTTTACTTCATCAGGAAACTGACTTGATTGGTCAACCGCAATCACTTGGTCTCCGGCACCAAGTGCAAAAACAATTTCGGTAATGGTGCCACCGGCGGTAATAAGCTTTGGTTTATGCTGTAAGTTAGCCTGTGCGCTAGCGTTTAAACCAACGGTTAAAAATATAAAAACAACTGAAGTGGTAATACGCTGTCGAATGTTCATAACAGTAGGCTCCGATAGAGGTAAAAAATGTCTGAAGTAGTGATGTCTGTTTTATGTAAAAGCCGTGTGATGTGCTGAAGTGCCAAGCTATCTAAATAGAATAACTAGACACGTCAGCGGTGCAGCACAGCTTAGAAGGTGTAAGTGGCATTCATTGCCGCATTAATACCTGGCTGTGTTAAAAAATTAAGGTTATTGGCCTGACCTATTTCAACACCGCGTACTTCGGTGCCGTTCCAGCTTTTACGGTCGAATAGGTTAAATACACCGAGGTTTATGGCGAAGTCGTCGGTTACGTTGTAGTTAGCTAACACATCGAATTGCGCATACCCGGGGGCTTCAAACAAAGCGGGTTCAGCAGGGTCTGTTGGCTGGGTTTGAGAGTCAAAACGTTGCACAAAGGTGCCTATAAACTCTACCGACCACACATCATTACTGTCGGTATAGCCAATACCCACCACGGCCTGCGGCGGAAGAATAGACTCTATTTCTTGTCCGGTAGCCTCATCTTCGCTCTCTAACCACGTAAGCGCACCTTGTAATGCCCACCCATTTAGGGCCGAGAAGGACTCGCCCATAAACCATGTAAACTGTGCGTCTATACCTTCAATGGTTACCGTTTCACGGTTTCTTGCTTGAAACTCTAGTAACTGCGTTACAGGGTTAAAACCAACCGTTGCTCTAGACTCAATAAAGTTGTCATAGTTGTTGTGATAAGCGCTTACGCTCCAGCTTACCGCATCGAGGGCTTGTCGAACGCCTACCTCCCAGCTTTCCACACTTTCAGGGGCTAAATTAGGATTAGGTAACGATGTATAGCCGCCAGCAAAGTTGGTGAACCCTACGTTTAAGTCATCAAATGGTGGAATACGAAACCCTTCTGCGAACTGAAGCCATAGTGTGGTGTTGTCGCTAAGGCTATAAACTGCCCCCAGTTTTAATGATACTTGCGAGTCATCGAACGCCACCACTGAAACGCCAGGGTTGGCGCTGGTAAAAATAGCATCGGGATACGGCGTTAAGGTAAATTCGTCATAACGAATGCCGGGGCTAAGGGTTAAATCGCCGCCCAGTAGCGTAATTTCATCTTGAACGAAGAAAGACAGCTCTTTGGCTTCAGAGATAGGAAAGTCTCGTGCGGGGAATGCTGAAAACTCGGGCACTATTACGCCGGTTGCTTCAACAAAGGTGCTTCCCTCACGTAACGACTCGCTGTCGGTGTATTGCAGTTCGCTGCCGTATATAAGGTAGTGCTTAGCATCGCCAGTTGTGAACTGTTTATCCAGTTGCACAATAACGCCTTCTACGGTTTGGTTGAATTCGCTATTTCTTGTTCTGCCTAACGCAACCGGTGTGGGTTCTTGTCTCGACACCGCACCAAAGCGGCCCTCAAACGTAGCTTGGGCGTTATCGGTTTCTTGCCAATAAACACGGGTTAGTACTTTATCGAACCATGGTGTGCTATTGCTGTATGTGTGATTAATTTGAAAACGCGTTCTATTGCGCTCATCAACGCCTTGGCTGTCGGTAATGCGCACACCACGTACCAATGTGTCGACTTGCGACAACACATTGGTTTGCGTGTCGCCTTTAAGGTAATCAGCAAGAAACTCCATTCTATGCGTTTCATTTGGCTGATAGATAAGTTTTAACTGTGCGCTGTTGGTAGTGTTGTCTTGTGGGTTTGTTGCGTTGCGCTGAAGGCCTGTGCCTTGACCATCAAAGAAATTTTCTGTTTGCGCACCATCGCGAGCCGTTGCATTCAACAGCCATTGCCAATCGCCATTATTCCCATACAGCTGCGCATTCGCCATGCGTTCATTGGCCACCGACGCATAACCTACTTTAACGCGACCACCAAATTGCTCACCGGGTGCGAGTAACTGAGTGGGATCTTTGCTTACGAACGACACAACACCGCCAATTGCATCACTGCCATATAGGGTAGACGCTGGGCCGCGGATAATTTCAACGCGGTCAATCATATCAACATCGATAAAATCTCGACGCGCTGAAAGCCCTGGACCAAAGCTAAATTCATCGGCTATGGGTGCGCCATCTAGCAGCATTAATACGCGGTCGGCGTTAATACCTCGAATGTTAAAACCTGATAGGCCAAACCGCCCGCCGCCTTCAACAACCACACCCGGCTCAAATCTCACTAGATCACGAATATCCGTAGCAACCATTTTATCCATTTGGGTGGCATCGATAACCGTTACGCTAGAGGCAATTTCGTCAATATCTGTTTCAAAACGAGAAGTGGTAACCGTAATTTGTTCGAAGTCGGCTTCTTCAGCGCTATTAGCTAAAGAGCACGTACTGATACTAGAAAAAAGTAAAGCGAGAGCAATTTTTGAAAGTTTCATAAGACCGTCGTACTTGAGTTAGTTTTAAATGTTAATGATAATGATTATCACTTAGATGTAAAACTAACACGAAGTTTTCGATCTCACAAATGTTTTTAAAACAAGTGAACGCGTTGATGCTTAGGCGTGTTTGATGGCTAAACTGACGCGCAGACGTTACTGGTTACCACCACTGTCGAAGGGAAATGTCGCCGCTTGAGAGCTATTCGATAGTATTTTTTCAATAGATGAGCCATCTTTGTTTACATGGTAAATATCGTAGAACCCATGAACGTTTTGAGAGGAAAAGTAGATTTTACTACTATCTGAAGACCAAGCAGGGCCCCACTCTTCAATGAAGTTGAATGTTAATCGTGTTTGGCCTGAGCCATCGACATTCATAATATAAACTTCCTGAGAAATATCTTTGTTCGATAAGTACGCAATATGCCTACCATCGGGTGAAAGCTTTGGTGACATGCTATCTGAGTCATCATCGGTCAGCGCAATCTGGTTGCTGCCGTCAATGTTAGCCATAACGATTTGTCTTGGCTTAGCCTGCGATTGAAAAAGTAACCGGCCATCGGGGAAAAACTCTGGTGCCCTACCTGCTACCCCCGTTATTTGGCGCTGTTCAGTCCCATCATTATTCATAAGCCAGAGTTCTTCTTGCCACTGGCCAGCCGTATTTTTGTACTCTCGAGCAAAGACAATCTTACTGCCGTCGGGCGACCAAGCAGGCGCACTATCCCACACATTTTTCACATGGGTTAAACGGCGAAGGTTTTTACCGTCCAGATCAACGATATGAATAGACCAGGTCTTGTAATCGTCATATTTTCCATAAAAAGCGACCTTGTCACCCAGCGGAGACACCGCCGGGTAACCGTCACTTACTGTCGCATTAACAAGCTGGGTGCGATTCTGACCATGTTCATCACTAACATAAATCGATTTTGTATCGCCCTCTTTAAAGCCATAAACAATAGAGGTCGTCGAACCCGCATTAGATGCCTCTGCCAAAGCAAACTTACTCGCCACGGTAAAACCGAGTAGTGAAGTCACCAACGTCAAAAGCGTGATCGTGAGAAGATTATTTCTATACATCTAATACATTCCTTTTTGTTTAGGTCTTTGCTTCTTACTTTCATTGGCCTGGCGGTTAGCGAAAGTTTTGCTTCAGCCATGTTGATATCACAGACAATACGTCGTTATCGATAGTGGTTTCAATATTTTGATACTCATCAATAGACCCCGTTTCAGCCGGCTGAAAGAGGTGATTAAGCCCTTCAAAAAACTGGCTTTCTACCTCAGCACGGCTTTTATCAACTGCATTCACTATACCCGCGATATTCGCTTCGGCGGGTACCTGAGAGTCTTTCCCACCGTTAAGAACGAGTGCCTTACCTGAAAACTGATTCCAGTAAGGGAGAGGACTTTGTTGTAGAAACTCGTAGAACGAGGTACTTTGCGCCGACGAAATACTTAACGTACCGTTATTTTTATTGACCCACTTAGCCACTACTTCTGCTTCACTGCCAGCTAAATTGTCATACATCATAAGCGCTTTATTTTTACGCTCTTCAGGTGAAGGAGTATTTAGTACCATCGCATAAAAGCGCTGACTAAATTTAAGTAGAATATCGGTTTCAGCTTTAGATGCGCCTTTTGCTGCGGGCTCTGTTTGATCTTGCAATAGCAAGATATCAAGAACAGACATTCCAGGCCCCGCCATAGAAACTATTCCTTGTATTGACGCTTCTTGAGCAGCCATCACCGACACCAAACTTCCTTCACTGTGGCCTATCAAAATAAGCTTCTGTGAATCTACTCGTGGGTGTGATTTTAAAAACCTAACTGCCGACTGTGTATCAAGCGCTAAGTTTTCCAAAGTCGCATCTTCAAATTTACCTGCTGACTTATACACGCCTCGTTTATCTGAGCGTAACACCACAAAGCCTTCTCGTGTAAGGTGGTCTGCCAACACTTTAAAAGTTCGGTGTCCAGCATGGTATGAATCTCTATGGTTAGGCCCTGAACCCGCCACCAGCATAATTGCAGGGTGCTTTTGATTGCCTTTAGGAAGCGTTAATGTGCCTGCCAGCCACGTACCATCTTGAGCGTTTTGATAAGCCACATCTTGCTGAATATACTCATCGGTAGGCTGCGGGGTCTGCTTTCTCTCAATTTCAGGCAGTGCATCTACTTTATGCAGTACCAAATCGAATTCGCTACCCCCTTGTTTGAATATTGAAACAATAACGTTGTTACTCTCACCCATTTTACCGGTAATGCTCACAGGGGCATTGGCCATCTGGACAGTTAAGATACCGTTTTCCGCGTTGACGTTAGACACCAACATATATCGTCCCCCCTGATCTAAACTCGCAATATTCCCCCCCCATTCACCGTCTGCTTTTTTAAATATTTCGACTCCGATCTTAAGAGAAGGCCCCTCGGGAATATTCATAGTACCCAACCATGAACCGTTAACTTCTTCCATAGTAATCTGCGCATGTGCGGGCGAACTAAGCCAAACCACAGCCAATACTAAACATGCTTGCTTTATCAATTTAATCATTTTCCTCACCGTTTCCTTTTATGCTATGTACATCGTATTGCTAGGTAAATATAGGAGGGGCACATAGAGATAGCAATACTATGTAGTTTAATTATTCGTCAGCACTTAAGATTTCCGCTAAAGATAAACATTTAAACTATTGTTATTTAGGTGTTTGTTGTTATTTCTCATATGCGTTCAAGAAATGTAAGAAAATGTTGAATACATAAATTATAAGTAGCTATACTATGCCTAGTAACAATGAGTATAGAGGCAGTGTTGATACAATGGATCCAAACAAGATCATTGAAAGGTGGGTACCGCAGTATCGAAAAGGACTGCTTGAATTCATTATATTACTTCGGCTCAAGCAAGGGACTACCTACGGCTACGAATTGGCATTGCAAATTAAAGAAGTTACGTCAATTGACGTTGCAGAAGGGACACTTTATCCGCTGTTAAATAGGCTTAAACGGGATGGGCTCGTTGTTTCAGAGTGGCAAACCCAAGAGGTAGGTTCACCTCGAAAGTACTATAAGCTTACCCCGATTGGACAAGAAACTCTGGTAATAATGAAAAGCGTTTGGTCTGAAACTCATAACTCAATTCTGAAATTGGTGATGCAAGCATGAACGAAATGTTTCCAATAAGCAGTGAAACTGCGCAAAAGGTTTGGGGTAACTTTGACCGAGAGTTAATTCACAAACTAAAACCATTGCCAGAAGAAGAACGAAATGATGTCCGCTTAGAAATACTCAGCCATCTTTACGAATCGATGGCCAACGCGCCTATTAACGCTGGTGAAGATGCTCAATATCACAATGAAGATGTGAGACTTATCAATGCCATCTCAAACCTTGGATCACCTGATGAATATTTAGAACCTTTGATTGCCGACATATTATTGTATCAGAAGGCTTCAAAAGGTAACCCTGTAGCGATATGGAATGGGCTAAGAAACAGTGCAAAGAAAGGGTTGATGCATGCTTTGGCAACATTGGTACTAGGCATGGGGTATTTTTGGGTAATTATGATTTTTATCATGTCGCTGATGCACATGGTTAATCCAGACGTTGGTATTTGGTTTTACCCAGGGGGCGAAGTTTCACTATCGTTTGAGGCACAACCCGGCGCAACACAGTGGCTTACCGAATGGTTTTCATTAGTAGGTATTGTGGGAAGTGCACTAGCCTACTGGGGGTTAAGCAAGCTTTTAAGCTTTTTTATCGCCAAGATAAAATGATTTTTGCAGTGATGGGCTACGCCCGACTGTAGAAAGAAAATGGCGCACCCGATAGGATTCGAACCTATGACCTTTGCCTCCGGAGCCTGATTTTGGGTTATTTCTCGGTAAACAACCATGAACAAGAATGCACCAGAAACAACAATAAACCACTGATTTATATAAATTAAGCACATTCAGGGTTTGTTCATACTTGTTCATGTAAACTCACCCAAAATCACTCACTTTGCTACATATTTGCTACATATTTTGCCTATGCCTTTCAAGAAAAAGATAACGAACAGCAGCATTAATGCACTTCAACCTGAAGATAAAAGGTTAAACGATTCTGAGGTTTCTGGCTTTCATGCGCGTATCTCACCAAAAGGTAGGGTGACCTACTTTTTGTATTATCGCCACAATGGAAGACAGCAGAATGTTAAGCTTGGTACACACCCAGAAATTACACCAGCACAAGCGCGAGATGCTGCAAAAATGGCTAGTGCGTCAATTGTGCAAGGTGTTGACCCACACGAAAACAAAAAAGAGCTAAAGGCACAAGAAAAGCTAGCAAGGCTTACCACACTTCAAGCATTTATTGAGCTGGAGTTTGAAAAGTGGTACACCGCGCAATATCCACGAACGGGCGAGCGTGAGCTAAAAAACTTAAGGGTCAACTTCCCTACTCTTCTTCCAATGCAATTGCGCGATATTAATGCTTCTTTGCTAGAAAAGTTACGCACTGAAATGCTTAACCAAAAGAAAAGCAACGCGACCATTAATAGGCGATTTACCACTTTAAAATCTGTATTGAGCAGGGCTGTTGAATGGGAAGTTATACCTAGCCACGATTTAAAAAAGTTAAAGCCATTAATTGAAGACAATAGCCGTATTCGTTATCTAAGCTTTGACGAAGAAGAACGTTTGAGAAAAGCATTAACAGCAAGAGACATTAAAATAAAGCGTGAGCGAGACAGCGGCAACAAACATAGAGCCGAACGGGGCTATCCACTTCTACCGAACTTAAGTGCACGAAAATTTGCCGACTACCTAGAGCCTTTGGTGATATTGGCAATGAATACCGGAATGAGAAGGGGTGAACTATTTTCACTTAGATGGCAAAACGTGAACTTAGAGCGAGATTTTCTAACGATTGAAGCGGCAAATGCTAAAAGCGGAAAAGCTCGGCATATTCCACTTAACCAGAAAGCTAAGTCAGCACTAACAAACTGGAGAAACGACTGTGAAAGCCCATTGTGGGTTTTTGAGGGAAAGCCAGAACAACCCCTTAAAGATATAAAGAAAGCTTGGTCTACAGTCTTAGAGGAAGCGAGAATAAAAGATTTTCGTTTCCATGACCTACGCCATCATTTTGCAAGTAGACTGGTAATGGCTGGTGTAGATTTGAATACAACTCGTGAGTTGCTTGGGCATGGCTCTCTAGATATGACGCTCAGGTACTCTCATTTGGCACCTGAGCATAAGGCTAAAGCAGTAAGCTTAATATGATTATGCGCTTATATATTTGTTAGCGTCTTGAATCAGCGCTTTAACTATTTCAGTATTCAATTCATTTTTGATTTTTTGATCTTCAACACTTTTTGTCATCTGTATTCCCATTGCCATATTTTGAGAGATCAATAGCTTTTTGTGATATTCGGACGCCTTATTGATACTCTCTTTGAAAACCTTAAATATGGTCAAAGCGATAAACTCAGCTAATACACCCGATACAGCGGTAATGTAGGCCGACTCGGTCTTTCCAAAAAACATTAATACTATCCCAACAGCGAGTAAACTGAAGCCAAGAAAGCACATTGTAGATGCAGATATAAATGACTTTGAAGACTGAGCCAGTGACTCCTGATAGTAAGCACTCAACTGTTTGAAATTTCTTTCCAGAATTCTCAAGTTAAAATCTTTTTCGACAAGGTCATTTACTTTTTGATCCGCTTCGCTTAATAGTGACTCCGCTTTTTGTTCCTTAGTTTTGTACGCCCTGACCGCAGTCACCATTGTTGCCAAGAAAAATCCAAAAACAGCACCATAGAAAATAAACATAATGCTCAACGCAAGATAAGTAGCCTTTTCCCCAACTATGGCATCCAAGATATTGTCAGGCCAGACTAAGGCAAAAAGATAGATATTGAGACCTATGAAAAATGACGATGCACTGCTCACCATATAAAGCGTGAAAGATGGCCCAGCATTCTCTTGTGCGATTGCATCTTCCTTTGGTGTGCCCACGTTGCTCATTTAAAATTCCTAAAAAGCGTTTTAACTAGCTATAAAGTTACTACTTTTCATAAACTTATGTCAAATTACAGTGCTATTTTTTTCTTGCGAGCGCATATTTATTCAAAGCTTTCTTAAATGGAACAGAACCTCTTACATCATCATCAGGGTCACCGTAGAACGCTCCTGCAGTCCCAAATGAAGCCTCCTTAATTAAGCGAATTGTTTGAGTAGCGCCTCGCTCGAATTCGTCGTACTCCTTGGAACCTTTACGATAAGGATTACTGGAATACTTACCCGACCTTTGTCCCTCTCTGTATGCTTTACTAACAAACTCCATTTGAACCTCTGCGTACTGTATTATTTATAAATAAGCTTCCGTGAACTAGATTGAAAACCTGATTTAAAACAATAGTTACGAGCCAAATATAAACAGAACATGAACAAGGTAATTTTTACGCCAGTAAATATTCAGCCAATAAAATACAGTGAGGCGGCGCTTCAATAGAAAAGCTACGACTCTTTATCTATTGAAAACATGACTTTAAATGCAGCGGGGGATAACTCAGCAATTTCATAAAGCTCGTCAGCTTTTTTTACATGAATATCGACTGGCTTCATATCCTTACCGAATTGAACCATATAAAAATAGTAGCTTTCACTATTGTTGAGCGATACCTTCTTTTCATTTTCAGAAAGAAAAAATCTATAACCGCCTTTACCCAAACCCTTTGAAATTCCTAGCGACTTAACCTCGATTTGACGGCTACTTCCATCCGCCTCGAACGACAAAAAATCGTAGCCATTTGCTGGTTTCTTTGTTTTGTCTTTTATTTTGTTTGCTAGGTCTTCACGGCCTAAACCTCGCAGCCTATTTTTTTCCCAGTCGAGAGCGAAATCCTCACTTATCTTTCCTAGATCATTTCTAACTTTCTGAAGCTCATCAAAGTCAACTTCTCTGTCAGAGTCCTTAAGTGGCTTAGAGAGAATAGAGCTAGCATCTGTATATAAGTTCTCACGAATATACTTCATGTAGAGAAACGACATGAATTTTGGATTACTCCAATTCGCTGTAAGAGGATTAGCACTTTTATACTTCAGAAATAAGTGCTGATATTCACTAATTGGGAGCCCCTTTTTTAGCCCAATTTCTACGGCAAGTTGTGCGATGTGCTCTTCGCTACAAATGTTTATGTATTGCTTCGGAAAATAAAGACTTATCACTTTCGCTTTGAACATTTGGGATAGAGGATTTTTATCAATTTCCTTATATCTTTCGGCTTTAGCATCCTTGATTAGTTTCATTAGGGCACTTTTGACACTTAGAAAGGCTTCTTTATGGTTTGAGCCAAATTTCTTTGCAAATCTATACTTCTTTGATTCATCGGGCTTCATTTTTCCATAATAAACACCAAACTTGATTGAAGTTGAGCCCTGAATTGTTGCCCACGCCTTAGTCTTTGCCTCAACGTAATTGCAGAATGAAGCAGTACCTCTTCCTGTAACATAGTCCTCAATTTTTAAGTCTTTTATGGCGTCTATTGGAAATTTAAGGAGAAAATCACCTCGACTCGCTAGCGCTTTTGCCTCCTTATTTTCGTCATAAACTCGTTCAAAATGCGATATGTCTTTCTTCAGTGTTTCCGTTACCTTCATTAGATATTCCTTTTCTCAACAGTCTTCTTGAATTTCATAAGGTCTAACACTACTCCTAACACCATGCTTTTAATACACTTGTTACTCTTCTTATCGCACTTACTGTATTGAATGTGCTTTAATACAAAAAAATATGATTGAAGCATATTATGGATAATAAAGTTTATTACAGACTGGGAGAGCTAGAGTTCCATCACCGTATCACAAGGGACGAACTCAGATATCATGTTGAACAAAACTCTTTAAAGTTATCGTTTTTGTTCAAAGAGAAGCAATTCATCATTGGCACAGCTAATCATGTTGCATTTGAATTTGTTGGTCATGGCAAGTTAAGTGGTGTGTTTTCAGCTTCTAACGAACACTCAGCAGCGCTTTTCACAAAGACTAAGATTAAAACTAAAACGCTCGAAATTAGGAAGCTAAACTCTGGTACATACTCGCACAACTATCCGTTTGCAATTAAAGCGCCCAACAGCGAAATTTCTAAATGTTCACCTCAAAAGATAGAAGACCTCAAAGACAAAACGTATCTAGTCAAAAATTATCCTAGGTTACAACCATCAAGCGCAGCAGTCGGAGTAGCGTTTTTCGATATGCTTAAGTCTTTTGGTGACGGCAACGATGAAATTGAAAATCCGTTTTCAAAGAAGCTCGAGCAGGGAAATGCTCAAGAACTCTATTGTGACGAATTTACGCTTAACTTTTCCGATGCTTGCATACTTCACGATGATTTGGTTGCGCTTAACCTAATAGGCTTAAACAAGCCGTATAAGCCGCATTCTGAAAGGTTTAAGGTCGAAAAAGTTGATCCAAAGGTTAAACCTAATAGGCTTAATGAAGAAAAATTGACTGACTATTATGCGAGAGGGTCTAAAACCAAGCGTATTGTTTCTAACCTAATAGGTTACGCTCCCAACAAAAGTGCATCAGAACTATGGCTTATTCTAAGAAAAGCAGTAAATGATGATGCCTTAACTGACCTAATAGACCCTGAGAGCGATATATTGGAAGTTACTCGAGACAAGATATTTTGGAATGTCCCAGATGAGGAACATGCTAGACAGAAACAAGTTACTAAGCGCACATTCAACAACGTTGTAACCGAAATAAAAAAAGATTTTTCACGAAAACCATCACGTGATTAGTCGTGACGAATAAGTTCGTTCCTGAAGTTAGATTTAATTACTACAGGAACCGTCATGATGATAGATATAACACCACGACTACTATCTGAAAAAGAAGCCTCCCAATACATCTGCATGAGCCGCTCTTTCTTGCGCCAAGCGCGCATGGACGGCAATCGCGAAAACCGTACACCAGCACCACCATTTATCAAAATTGGTCGCGCCGTTCGTTACCTTAGAGAAGATCTTGATACTTGGCTAGAAAGCTTTGTTAGACGCACACACCTTTATCAAGATAAGGGAGTGGCCTAATGAAAAAATTAACTCCCCATCAACTCACACTATTGCAGTTTTTTGCTAACGGAGGCAAAGCAGTATTTTGCACCAGTGTGAGCAGCCAATTAGGACACTACCACTTCCCTAATAGCAAACCTGCAAAGTTCTCAAAAACGGTATTCTTCTCATTAATGCGCTTAGGACTAGTTAAACAAAAGTGCGAAGAAATAGAGTTTGGTATTCGTTGGAGTAAGGTTTGTATCTCCGAACGCGGTTTGCAATATCTTAACGACTTGGAGCTTTTCTATGAAAAAGTTTAAAGAATCTCCAATTGCAAGAACGTTAGATATGATGGGTGGTGAGTTTGGTGATTTTTACCGTTCATTATCACTAGAGGATAGGCTGTTCGTTAAGAAGCAGATTTCTCATTTTCATATCAAGATTCAGAAAATTTTGATCCGCCGATATCAATCATTCGACAAACCATTTAACGCAAACACCTATTTACGTAACATTAGTGCTGAATTAAACAGGTTGCTGCCAGAAAAAATCATCTCATTATTTGATGCTGGTGAAAGTGAGCTTAGAGAAGTAGCAGAGGAAAAAGCGAGGCGTTGCAAGAAGCTAGAACTTAATGCCCTCCAATATTCAACGTTACAAAACAAACCAAGTGCCCATTCCGTTAACGGGAACAAACCCGTTAACGAGATTACCGACCTATACGACACGCTTACAAGTTTCGTTAACGGGTATGGCATCAATCCCCCAGAAATATCAAAAGCCGTTACGTTAACGGGTGCATTGAAACGAATGCAGGAAAAAAAATGGTGGCTTAGAAAGCTGCGTAAAGTCATAGCCCGTAAACGAGAAGCAGTGTTAATTCATTTAGGGCAAGTTAATAGTCGAAAGGGTAAATACTGTAGTGACTACACTGTTGAATATCGACTAATCCAAAAAGACCTTCAACGAAAAATGCTAGAGAACCTCGTTATCGTTAACGAGAACAACGAGTCATTTTCTCTTGCGGAATTATCGGATAAAAACGTATCAAATCCCGTTAACCGAAAAAATGAGCTTATGACGCGTATGGCAGGCTACGAAAAAATAGCTAAAGGGAATAACCATAAATCGCTCTTCGTAACGATTACCTGCCCTTCCCGTTTTCATAATACCTATGCAAAATCAGGCGATCTAAACCCTAAATGGGATGGCTCAACACCTTACGATGCACAACAATACTTAAATGATTTATGGGCATTAGTACGCGCTGAGCTAAACCGAAAAGAAATTAAGGTTTACGGCTTTCGCATTGCTGAACCCCAGCACGACGGAACACCGCACTGGCACATGCTTATATTCATTCAGCAAGAGCAAACAGAACAATTTAAAGCAATCATTGAGCTCTATGCACTACGGGAAGATGGTGACGAGGCGGGCGCGATAGAAAATCGCTGCGACTTTAAAGATATTGATTATTCAAGAGGCAGTGCAACGGGCTACATAGCCAAGTATGTAAGCAAGAACGTAAATGGTGCGAACTTAGATAGTGATATTGACGGTGGAAATGCGATTGAAGCGTCGCAACGTGTGGAAGCTTGGGCTAGTTGTTGGGGCATACGCCAATTTCAGCAAATAGGGGCAGGTTCTGTAACCGTATGGCGTGAACTAAGAAGAGTGAACGAACTGCCTGGCGAAAACGAAAGCTTCACAAAAATACATGACGCCGCAGATAAAGGTTCGTGGGCTGAATTTGTCATGTTGATGGGAGGTGTATTCTGTAAGCGGGAAGAGCAGCCTATTCGCCCTTTATACAAAGAGAAAGTGAACACAGATACGGGTGAGCTAAAACAAACTTACTTTGATGAAGTTATCTCGATTTCTTTGCGAGGCGTCAAACTAGGAAAAAAAGAAGTGATTACTCGAATTCATGAATGGCGTATTGAAAACCGTGGAACTAGAGCCGCATAGCGGCTCAGATGCTTTTACTTGGAGTTCTGTAAATAAGTGTACTGACAATTATTCAAAATATTGAAGAAATAATATAAAATGCTGTATATGCATACACAAAAAATAAAGAACAATGTCATCGTAGATGAATCAATGATGAAAGCATACTTGCTGGATTATTGGCGTTCATCTGGCTACATTTCAAGTTCAACACTCGTAATAAACGAGTTAACTTTCGTTGGCTTATCAAGAAGAATAGATTTAGCTCTTGTAAAAGATGGGGAGTTGATAGGTATTGAAATCAAAAGCGAGCTAGACACTTTGAAGCGCTTAGATGGACAGTTGGAAGAATATGCAGCGTATTTTGATAAAATATACGTATTCACGACTGAAAAACATTATGAAAGAAGTAGAGAAATAGCCACAAGAAGTGAGGGAATTCTCGTTCTTAAAAATAACAGCATTAAAACGATGCGACGTGGTCGAAAACAACCGATAAGAGACCGTCGTAGCTTTATAAAAATGATGCGAGCTACAGACCTGTATCACCTCGTCAGAAAAAACGGAGTAAAGCCTAGTTCAATGGAGAGAAAGAGCTTAGAAAATTTTGCTTCAAAGCTGCCTTTATATTCCCTCAGGGAAGCTGCTATAGAGCAATTGAAAAAAAGATTTACTAAGCATTCAGATCGCTTTTGGGCTAATGTCGACAGTAATATTTATCCACTAGATATCATGGAGCTTAAGAAATCCGAATGTAAAAAGCTAACTGCTTCAAGAGATGACAGTGTATCCAGCATGATAAAAAATGGAAATTTTCACAAAATACTAAATACTCAGTAATTATATTAATCGACCCAGTCTTCATCCGTGTCAAAAACGTCATTAACGTCCGAAAAGTGTAATTGTTGATATAAGTGTAAGTTTATTCGAACAGCCGTAGCATCTTGAGCATTAGTTATGCCAAACTCGTCGCCTCGAGCTGCTAACTCTATCATTTGAGTGCCCCATAAACTCAACTCTTCAATCCAATAGTCTTGGTCCATCATCTCTTTTGCAATTTGCGAATAAAGCTCAGCCTTTTCTCCTTCACCTATATCAGAACTATCATCAAACTCCTCCCTGATAAATCGCCATTCGGTCTTGCAAGCATAGTCTATTCTTGGAGGAGGAGTACCACTTCCTCCTGCTAATTTTCCTGCCCTTGCGCTACCTCGATCCGAATAAACGATTTCATCAGAGCCTAATAAATCAGATATTTTTTGATAAAGTTGGCGTTCGTAGATCGAGGCTTCTCCATCATTTTGCCCAGAAAAACCATAAGGAAAGGACGTAGCGGATACAGCCAAATAGCACTGAGGAAATTTTGCATGAATCATTTCCACAATATGTGCGTAGCCTTGAAGCGAAGCTTCGTAAGAATGAGTAATATCTCCGAAGTCTATTACAAAAAGTGCATCTCCCAAGTCCGTCTTTTCTAGTTCATCTAATTGACTCACGAGTTGCTTTGTATTGACCTCATTCAACTTCAGATATACGCAGATCCTTCTACCTAAAGATTTCAACTTTTTTACCTGAGATTTGACTTGGGACAAATCATTTAATTGGACACATGGATGAATATGCTCAAATTGTTTGATGAACTGATACCAATTGTCGTATCCATCATCGGAATTAGCTAACTCTATAATTTCTTTAAATACTTCGCGAGGCTCGTCTTTTACAGCCACTTCGCTGTATGCCCTTACTAGAAAATCAGAGTCAATATCAGCAATAAAACGCCTATTACCGAACGAAGTTTTAATCCTAGCTAGCGCTTTATCAAGTGTTTTAGCAGAAGCCCAACCCTTTAGAGGAAACAAAGGCAGTAGATTATCTTTGTCTTTTTCTGGTAACTCTTCTAGAGCTTTCATTTCAGCACGACTAATTGATAGTACCGGTATATATTGATAATCCTTATCAATCAAAAACATATTAGAGTTTCCCTAACCTTATTTTTAACGCTGTTGTAGATACTTCAAGGTCTCTTGCCACAGACTCGTATTTTCTTTCTTCATCCACAATACCTTCATACTCGTGAAGCTTTTCCATTGTTAAATGATATGGCATCAATATATCAGCAGCTAATCTATTCGCTTGAGCCTCTAAAGTATCTGACAACGATGATCTGTAAAGAATATCATCAACAATGCCATCACCTATTCTATCGCGATGCAAAAGCATATGGCCGATTTCGTGAGCAAGAGTAAAACGTTGTCTAGGCTTACTATCATGACGATTTATCCTGATCAATATCTGCCCATCTGTCTCCTTTATCTCCCCACTAATTCCTGCTTTAAGTGTCGCACTCTTAACAAAAGCTCCCAGTTCTTTTGCAATTTTACCCACTTGAATTGGCGCAGTTTGATGGTATTTACTTATGACTGAGCGTTCCGTGTCATTAAGGGATGCCCATTCTGGGGAAAAGTTTCCTGATTTCATTCTTCATTGCCCGTATCTGATTCGTGATCAGAAGTATCGAATTGAATGTCGCGATAGATAACTTTTGCTACAGCTTCCAGTAAAAACTTTCTCACAGGTGCTAGGTTTTTATACTCTGCCGAATTTTTATCAAACAGCGCCTTGTTGCTAAAGAGAGCTTGAAGTTCTGCTCTTGTTGAATCATGAATTTTCGCTGCAACTTGCTCGTTTGCAACTTCGTTAGCAGTATCTTTAGCAGAATCTAATACTTTCTTATATCCTACGAAAGAAAATAAGGCCACTACCACACCTAATACTGTCACTATAACAGCTACGCAAGCTAAAAGAATTCCACTCCATTCAGCAAAACTTAACTTATTTGAATGCTCTGCACTTTTATCGGCAAGCGCATCTAAACTGGATTCCAAATCGCCCAATTTTTTGATGAGCAGCTCATTTTCAGATTTAAGTTCAGTGATTCTTTGCTTATATGATTCGTTAAGGAGTGACAGAGCTGGTGAGTTTTTGTTTTGCAACAAAACGTCATTGGGCTTTGTTGGATTTTCATTTCCACTGTTTGCGAAAGATGTATTGCTTAATATTATTAAACATATAAAAAATAATACTCTAACAACCAACATATTGCCTCCCTTCATGTTAATTGTACTAACGACTTTCATCCATTTCTCCTTGAAGTACATCTTACACCGAATTTATATTAATTAGATTTTTAAAGCTAGTTCAGATAATCACCGCCTGCTACACATTTGCTACATATTTCAAAAAAGGAATTTTTAGAAGAAAGGAATCAGGCTTAAGCCCTTTAAAAATGGCGCACCCGATAGGATTCGAACCTATGACCTTTGCCTCCGGAGGGCAACGCTCTATCCAGCTGAGCTACGGGTGCATTGTTTGAGAAGTGGTATTACACATTCTTAATTCGCTAATAGGTTATGTTTTAACCATTTTGCTGAACGTATACCTCAAACGGGCCGTAATCATACTGAGGGCGCGGCTTAGCATCAACTGATTTATGCAAAACTCTTTTGATTAACATGCTGCATTGCATTAAAAATCCTTACTTTTTATGCGTAATTAGTCGCAAACAGTTGTTCGCCTTCAATTTACCGTTATAATCTGGCGAGATGCATCAAATAAAAAGTTTATGATTGCCTGGAGACAAATGTGAAATTGAAAACTTGGTTTACTATTGCCGCTACCGCACTAACTGTGTTCGCAGCGCAAGCTCAAGAAATGACAAACGAAGAAATTGCCGATCGTATTAAGCCAATTGGTCAGGTACACGTTGCAGGCGCTCAAGCAGCAGGTACTGCAGCAGCGGCTGGCGGAGCAAAGTCAGGCGAAGATGTTTACAACTCTGCATGCGTAGCATGTCACAGCGCTGGCGTACTGGGTGCACCTAAACTTCAAGTAGCAGCCGACTGGCAACCACGTTTAGACGACCGTGGCCTTGACGGCGTATGGCAGAACGCACTAAACGGCATAAATGCAATGCCTCCACGCGGTACGTGCGGCAACTGCTCAGACGACGAAATTAAAGCGGCAATTGAGTACATGATTGAAGGTATTTAAACCTTCAATTTGTATAACTATTGCTGGAAAAAGTGGCGTTTTTTCTGTTAATCGGGTAGTTTAGGTGTCTATAAAAATAACTATTCGAATAATAAGCCGGCGAACGGAATGTCATCAGACTCAACGCAATATGAGTTGACTGAAGAAGAGTTGCGGGAATTAATTCCGCAACTTCAGCAACTCACTGATAAATACAAGCGGGCTGAACGCGTTCAGAAAGCGCTTTTTGACATTTCAGAGCTAGCCAGTTCGGTTAGTCATCTCAATCGTCTCTATACTGCTATCCATGAAATCATTGCAGATTTTATGAATGCAGACAATTTCTTCGTTGCCTTTTACGAGCGTGACAACAACGTTGTCGATTTCGCTTATTTTGTCGATGAATTCGACGAACAAGTCATAAAACAACTTCCCGCCGAAAAACTGATGGACGGTATGACAGGTTATATCCTTCGCACCGGTGATCACCTGTTTTTTAAACTCGACGAAGAAGAAAGATTTGCCGCTGAGCATAACCTTCAAATGTACGGTTCAAAACCCTTTGAGCTGTTAGGTGTGCCCCTTAAACGCGGTAGCCAAGTGATTGGCGCCATGGTGGTTCAAACTTACGACCAAGGTGTGCATTACACGCAAGAAGATTTAGAAGTACTGTTGTTCGTTTCTCAACACATCGTAACAACAGTAGATAGAGTTAAAAACCGTGAGCTTACCGAGCGCACTATTCGTGAACGTACTCGCCAGCTGCGTAAAATTAACGACGATCTACAAGAAGAAATTCTTGAGCGCCAGAAAGTAGAGTCGCTTCAACAGGCATTGTTTGAAATATCTGAGCTTGCTGCCAACCTTGAAGGCGACATGACCGCCTTTTTCTCTAGTCTCCACGACATTCTTGCTAGGTTGATAAGCGCACCAAACTGCTTTATTTCTACCCTTGATGACGAGCGTGAAAATTTAGAGTTTCCTTATTTTAGTGACACGTTGCATGAGCAAATAGAGTCTCGACCACTTGGTCTTGGATTAACTGAATTTGTACTTCGCACTGGTCAAGCAGAGCTCATTAACCCTCCGAGGGTATTAGAGCTTGCCGAAGCTGGTGAAATTGATGTGACGGTTGCACAAAACATGCTGAATAGTGCTAACTCGTGGCTAGGTTCTCCCCTTGTAGTAGACGGTGAAATTGCCGGTGTTATTGCAGTACAAACCTACGGCAAAAGCGCCAAATATACCGCTCGAGACTTAGAATTATTGCGCTTTGTGTCACATCACATTGCAGTAGCAATGGAGCGTAAGCGCAGCACTGAAGCTATTCAGCGATACAATCAAGAACTAGAAGAACGGGTTACTGCGCGCACTGTGGAACTAGACCGTGCCAACAAGTTTCTCAAGCAGCAAATTGAAGAGCGTAAAGAAATTGAGCTGAAGCTTATTCATGATGCGCACCACGATGCACTGACCGACTTACCTAATCGCTCTATGTTCACTAGCCGCTTAGAGCTAGCTATCGCCAGTAAGCAGCGTTATACCGACAACAACTTCGCCGTATTATTTATCGACCTAGACCGCTTTAAGGTGATAAACGATACCTTAGGCCACCATGCAGGCGACGAATTTTTAGTAGAAGTAGCTAGGCGTATTTCATTATGTATTCGAGGTCACGATTTATTAGCCCGTTTAGGGGGTGATGAGTTCGTGGTACTGCTAGACAACTTTGACGAGATTAGCGACGTTGAAGAAGTGGCGTCTCGCATTATTTCTTCTATATCAGACCCATTCTTACTGGATGGCCGCGAAATGTACTCGGGCGCAAGCATTGGTATTGCACACTTAGAGGCTTACTATCAAAGTGCTGATGAAGTGCTTCGCGACGCTGATGCCGCAATGTATCAAGCGAAAACACTTGGCCGTGGCCGCTATGTTATGTTTGATAAGAGCATGCGCGATAGGTTAATTGAAGAACTTGAGTTAGAAAACGAATTTAGAAAAGCCTTGCGCGATGAAGCGTTCGACTATTTTTTACAGCCTGTTATTGATTTAAATGACAACTCTACGCTGTATCATGAAATGTACGTTCGATGGTCACACCCGTCGTACGGGAAAATTGCCAGAGAACAGTTTAGGCAAGTCGCAGAGCATGCTGGGCTTACCCTAGACCTTGATTTATTCCAGCTGAAGAAAGCATGTAAAGCACTAGAAGACTGGCGTAAAGACAATAACTCTCCGGCGCGCGTTGCCGTCAATGTTTCCATTAACCACTTGTTGCAGTCTTCGATGGTGAACAAGCTAATTACGCTTATAGAGCAATATAATATTTCGCCGCAAGAACTGGTACTAGAGTTTGATGAGAACGATTTAAACCGTCGCTCGCAATATATTTTACCTGCTATTAAGAAGCTTAAACGTGCCGGTGTAACACTGGTACTAGACAACTTCGGTAGCGGGCTAGCATCACTAAGTTATCTGTTCGCCTACCCATTCGATTTTATTAAGATAGATCATCGTTTTGTGAAGTCATTACCTCGTTCGCAACGTAACTTAAAGCTAATTCAGTCTATTATGCTTATATCAGAACACCTTAGGTTTACGGTTATTGCTGAAGGTGTCGACTCGCAGGCTCAGTTTGATGCACTATCAGAAATAGAGTGTCAGTATGGTCAAGGTAAGGTACTGCAACCAGCCAAGATATTGGACGTCTCTACACTGGCTGGCTAACCCGGTTCGGTTATTCTTTGCTACCTATTCTTTTTTACCAAGTATGCCCCGTAAGTTTGCAATGCCTACCTGCGCTTTTTGTTGGCGTTGCTCTGCCGTTACTTTAGGCTTTTGGTTTTCCCATTGCACGTCGTCAGATGGTAATTCGAATAAGAATCGACTTGGCTCAGGTTGAATAATTTCACCGAACTGACGGCGCTCGCGGGCCAAACTAAATACAAGCTCTCGCTGTGCTCGGGTAATACCTACATAGGCCAGCCTTCGCTCTTCATCCACATTATCTTCATCAACACTACTTTGGTGCGGCAATAGGCCCTCTTCCATCCCCACCAAAAACACGATGGGAAACTCTAGTCCTTTTGACGCATGCAACGTCATAAGCTGAACTTGGTCGCTATCGCCGTCTTCTTCGCCCCGCTCCATCATGTCGCGAAGAATAAGGCGGTTTACCACTTCAGTTAATGTCATAGGCGGGTCGAGATCGTTACCTTCAAGCATACTGGTTACCCAGCCGAACAAGGCGCTCACGTTTGCCATTGCCATTTCAGCTGCTTTGGGGCTGGCACTATGTTCGTAAAGCCATTCCTCATATCCCATGGTACGCACCATACTTCTTACGGCGTCATTAGTATCGCCACGCTGCGCGTTATCGGCCAAGGTCACTACCCAACGTGCAAAGCCCGAAACCGCCTCGAATGCTTTTCCTGACAACACACTGTTTAAATTGTCGTGAGTGGCGGCCTCAAACATCGATACGCCTAGCGCATTAGCAAAGTTACCAAGCTTTTCCAGTGTTGCCCTACCAATGCCTCGGCTAGGAGTATTAATCACTCTAAGCAACGCGTTGTCATCATCCTGATTCACCAGCAAGCGCAGGTACGCCATAATATCTTTAACTTCAGTTCGGCCGAAAAACGACATACCACCGCTTATTTTGTAAGGAATACGGTTACTCATGAGTAACTTTTCAAATAGGCGGCTTTGGTGATTCCCGCGATACAAGATAGCGTAGTCTTTGAACTGTGTGCCGTTCATGAATTTATGCGCAAGTAATTCTGCAACCACACGTTCTGCTTCATGCTCTTCGTTTTTGGCCTCGATAACCCTTAACGGCTCACCGTATTGCAGTTCAGAAAACAGCGTTTTGTCGAATAGGTGCGGGTTATTTTGGATAAGAATGTTAGCGCAATGCAGTATACGACCAGACGAGCGGTAGTTTTGCTGAAGCTTAATCACATTTAGCCGAGGAAAATCTTGCTGAAGTAAGTGCAAGTTCTGTGGTTTAGCACCACGCCATGAGTATATCGACTGGTCGTCATCGCCTACCACAGTAAAACGCGCACGTTCTCCCACCAGCAACTTCACCAGCTCATACTGACTGGTGTTAGTATCTTGGTATTCGTCCACCAGCAAATAACGAATTTTATTTTGCCACTTTTGCCTCACCGTTTCGCTGGTTTTTAGCAGCAACGTAGGCAGTAAAATAAGGTCGTCGAAGTCTAGGGCATTATAGGCTTTTAAGTTGTCTTGATAGCGCTTGTACGCCTCTGCAAACTCTTTTTCACCAGTACTTTGCGCTTGCGTTAACAAGGCGTCGGGAAGCACCAAGTCGTTTTTCCAATTAGAAATACAGCTTTGCAGCAATGAGAGCTGATCTTTATCACCATCTAACGTATCTTCCGTTAAGTCGGTAAGCAGAGCTAATGAGTCTTTATCGTCAAACAGTGAGAAGCCTGGCTTTAGTCCCAACTCTTTTATGTGAGACTTAATGATAGTTAAGCCAAGGGTGTGAAACGTAGAAACTTTTAGCCCTCTTGCCTCAGGTTTACCAAGCGTTTGTGCCACACGCTCTTTCATTTCACGCGCCGCCTTGTTGGTAAAGGTAACCGCAGCGATATAACGTGCCGGAACATCGCAGTTCCTAACGAGGTGGGCAATTTTATTGGTTATTACACGTGTTTTTCCGCTACCTGCGCCTGCTAGCACCAAACACGGGCCAGACACAAAGTTTACTGCAGACTCTTGTGCATCATTTAGTTTCATTGCATTCCTAAAACATGAGGCAAAATGGGATGTTCACGGTTTTCATTGCATGTCGCAAACATACCGATAGAATAGGGTTTATATTTAGACGCAGCGCATTATAAGGGAAATCTATGTTGGATCCGAAAAAACTCGAAGATTTAGCGAAGCAAATTGCTGATGCCGTGCCTCCAGGCGTTCGTAACATGGCCGAGGGAGCCGAGGGAAAAGTTAAGCAAGTACTTCAAACACAGTTATCTAAGCTTGATTTAGTCACCCGTGAAGAGTTTGATATTCAAAGCCAAGTGCTTATTCGCACAAGAGAAAAGCTTGATGCGATGGAAGCCAGAATTGCCGAGCTTGAAGCGAAGCACAACGCCTAAGTACATCGCATGCCGTAAACCTAGTGAATGTAACCACTAGGTTTATTTTTCCGTAACGCACTACAGCAAGTAGTGGCCAAGTAACCCTGCGGTAAATACCAGCCCTACGTAATGGCTTTCTAGAAACGCTGTAAAACACCCTTCTCGCTGCCTTTTTTTAATAAACTGATATTGCCTAAAAAAGAGCAGTGCCGCGATGATAAGCGACCAAAAATAGGGCCATGTGGCGCCAATATGAAGGCCAACGCCCAGTAATATGGTAAGCGTAATAACTTGCAATGCACTAATAATAAGCACGTCGTAGTGCCCAAATAATACCGCCGTTGATTTGATACCAATTTCAATATCGTCGTCTCTGTCGACCATGGCATACATAGTGTCATACGCCACCGTCCACAATAAGTTAGCCAAGAACAGCCACCAACCATAGGCAGGCACGGTTTCTAGTACAGCCATAAAGGCCATAGGAATGGCCCAACCAAACGCGGCGCCCAATACCACCTGTGGGAAATGCGTATATCGCTTCATAAAGGGGTACGACGAGGCAAGCACTAGCGCAACAACCGACAACGCGATAGTTTGCCAATTTAAAAACAGCACAAGTACGAATGCGACGCCAACTAATAAAGCAAAAAGCTGAAGGGCTTGCGTAGATGTCAGTGCGCCAGACGCAAGAGGACGTTGTGCAGTGCGTTTCACGCTGCCATCTACTTTTCTGTCGGCATAATCGTTTATCACGCAACCCGCGCTTCGCATTACCACTACCCCTGCAATAAAAATAAGCGCTATATCTAGCGAGGGTATGCCCTGCGATGCCATTATCAATGCCCATAACGTAGGCCATAACAGCAAGTAAATGCCTACTGGCTTGTCTAGGCGCATCAACCTAATATAGGCGTCGAACTGTTGGTGTTTGCGTGAACTCATTGGTTATAGCCGCTATTTATGTTGAATTATTTGCTGTCGCACAGGGTATTGTCATACATGGGCGCGTTGGGTAAGAATACTTCAGCCACTATCATGCTTGCACTGCTTAATGTAAACAATGACCGTCTTCCCCATAACGTTATGTCATCGTCATAGCCTAATTGGTGTGCCGATAACGCGCATAACTGAAACGCTGAACGTATGAAGCGAGCATCGTTAAACAGCCGCTTTCCCAAAGGCTCGTTGCCAATATTCGATAGTTCAGATTCAATTAAGCTGTGGGGAATAACAGAGCGTGCAAACACCCACGGTACATCATTACCACACAGCAACACTTCGCGAATTTGATACTGCGCTTCATGCGCGTCACCTAGCAGTGCCATTTCATTAACGTGTGGGGTAAGCGTATCTTGCCCAAGCAAGGTAAGGGAAAAGGTGTGGCATAACGACTGTACACGTTCGGTTAACGACCCGGTATCAAGCAGCCAGTTCTTCAAATACGTATTGGGTAACGATAGTTGAGCAGGCTTATACCATTGCACAGGTAAACCCACGGGGAACGTATTTGGAAAACTCAACTTTTATACCTAGCCTTGTGGTTCGCAGTAGATGTCTATGATAACGCGAATTTTTATAACTCTCTCGGCTTATTATGATACTGATTTTACTTACAACCTTCTACTTTTGCAGTAGTGTGTTTAGGTAATGTTTTGCTACACTACACACTGTCGACGTTAATTATTTGGTCTCTTGGTTTCTTAATGATGAAAATACTGTTTTCACGCTTACTTGCTACTGCATTATTTGTTGCCTGTATTGCCTTACCGGCTTCTGCACAGGATAAGTCAAATTTTGCTTATATTGGTTTAGAGCCAGATATCGTAACAAACTATATTGGTGAGTCGTCTCGTAAGCTAGGTTATGTCCGTGTAACGGTAGAGCTTATGATTTATGATGTCGATCAGTTAGAAATTGCCGAGCACCACATGCCGCTTATGCGCTCTACTGCAATTGAGATTTTTGGCCAACAGCCGGAAGAAAAAGTGAAGTCGTTAACAGGGCGCGAAGATATACGCCGCTCAATTTTAAAAGCACTTCAAGACCACTTAAAGCAAGAAACCGGTGGTGAAGTGGTGAAAGACGTTATCTTCACAAAATATTTATATCAAGGGTAGCGTTAGCTACCCTTTTTCTGACCTTTAGCCCCAAGGCTTAATATACCCGCTAATACGCAGCCAGTGATCAGCCCAGCGGTATGTGCAGCATTCGCCATGTTTACCCATAAAATATCGGCATACCCGAGTACCAGCCATACAAGCATGAAGCCAATGATAGAGTTAGGCAGAGACAAGCCCCATTGAGGGCGTAACCAACCTAGCCACCACACAAAGCCTAGTACCGCGTATACCACGCCCGACAGCCCACCGAACAAGTACAAATTACCTTGAACGGGGTCGCTAAATAACGCTTGAGCCACGTTAGACGTGGTTGCCGATAGCACGAAAACAATACATAGCATTGTCATGCCAAAGGTTCGCTCAATCTTTGCGCCTAGCATTCCCCACCACAGCACATTAAATACAATATGCAACACGTCAAAATGAATAAACGCGGGCCCAAGTAAACGCCACCACTCGTTATTTTTAGCAAGGACGCCTAGCGGCTGCATAAGTAAATGCTGTGCAATGGGTGAAAATAATCCAAGAAGAGACAGCACATACACAACAACGCACAATATTAATACCGTGCTAGTAAATGGTACGGTGAGCGCGTTAGACGCCATGGCCTGGAATGAGAACCCATTGCCCGAGGGGCGTAGCGATACATTCTTTCCATTATCCCACGCGGCTTGCTGATACTTAGGATCAGAGGGGTTTTGAATGAAGCTTTCAGCAATGTCACGCGCACTCGCAAACGTGTTTTCGTCGTTTATAACAACGACAAATTCGCCTGAGGCATCATTAGGTTCAACGGTCGCAACAATATGTTGGCTATTAAGATAATTGGCCAACAAGTGTGCTGCACTTTGCTGGCGAAACGCGATAAGCGGCTGGCTCACGAATGACCAGTTTCAACAGGTTGGCTAAGGCGCCATGCTTCGAAGCCGCCGTCCATACTGTACACTTCTGAAAAGCCTTGCTGAGCAATTACTTGTGCAGCTTGCTGACTGCTTACACCGTGGTAACACACCACCACAACAGGTTTGTCTTTCGGTGTACCCTCGACAAACGCACCAAAATTATCATTGTTCAGCGGGGCGGCATTAGGCATGTGCGCCGTTGAGTATGATTGCGGGTCGCGAATATCGACAATGGTTACGTCCTTGTCGAAGTTCGCAACATCGTTAACACTAATGTTTGAAAATGTGGTCATTACTGCCAGTCCAATATAACTTTTCCAGATTGTCCTGAGCCCATAGTATCAAACCCTTTCTGAAAATCATCTACTGAATAAGTATGAGTAATAATAGGCGTTAAATCTAAGCCACTTTGCAGCAGACTTGCCATTTTGTACCAGGTTTCAAACATTTCACGCCCGTAGATGCCTTTGATAACTAAGCCTTTAAAAATGACTTGGTTCCAGTCAATCGCAACGTCTTGGGGAGGAATACCCAGCATGGCAATTTTACCGCCGTGGTTCATTTTTGCGAGCATATCGCGAAGAGCTACTGGCACACCCGACATTTCTAGCCCTACGTCGAACCCTTCGGTCATGCCAAGCTCGTCCATCACGTCTTGCAAGTTCTGCTTGCTTACGTCAACGGCTCGAGTAGCCCCCATTTTTTCAGCCAAAGCCAAACGGTATGGGTTGATGTCAGTAATAACAACATGACGCGCCCCTACATGCTTGGCAACAGCAGCGGCCATAATACCGATGGGACCTGCGCCGGTGATAAGTACATCCTCTCCAACCAAGTCAAAACTTAATGCCGTATGTACCGCGTTACCAAATGGGTCGAAAATAGACGCCATGTCGTCGCTTATGTTGTTGGGTATTTTGAACGCGTTAAAAGCCGGAATCACCAAGTATTCTGCGAATGCGCCAGGACGATTGACCCCTACCCCTTCTGTATTACGGCAAAGATGGCGACGTCCAGCACGGCAGTTGCGGCAATGACCACAGGTAATATGACCTTCGCCAGACACGCGATCGCCTAATGAAAACCCTTTCACTTCTTGGCCCATACCAACAACTTCACCTACGTATTCATGCCCCACAACCATAGGAACAGGGATCGTATTCTGAGACCATTCATCCCAGTTGTATATGTGCATGTCAGTGCCACAAATGGCAGTTTTACGAATTTTGATAAGTAGGTCGTTGTGACCTACTTCTGGCTTTGGGGTGTCTTGTAGCCAAATGCCTTTTTCGGCTTTTGCTTTTACTAAAGACTTCATGCAATGACTCCCATTTCACGGCCTACTTCGATAAAGGCATCAACGGCTTTATCAACATGCTCTAACGAATGCCCAGCAGACATTTGCGTTCGTATACGTGCTTGGCCTTTTGGCACTACTGGGTATGAAAATCCAATAACGTAAATACCTTTTTCCAATAGTCTATCTGCCATGTCGCTAGCAATGCGTGCATCGCCCAACATAACAGGAATAATCGGGTGGTCTTTACCTGCTAAGGTAAACCCAGCTTCTTCCATGCGCGTGCGGAAGTGATTGGCGTTTTTCCACAATTGTTCGCGCAGTGCGGCGCCATTTTTCATCATCTCAAATACTTTAAGTGATGCAGACACAATAGGAGGAGCAACAGAGTTAGAGAAAAGATAAGGGCGTGAGCGCTGACGTAGCCACTCTACCACTTCTTTTTTACCCGATGTGTAACCACCAGACGCGCCGCCAAGCGCTTTACCAAGGGTACCGGTAATAATATCGACGCGGTCTAATACACCGCAGTATTCGTGACTTCCCCGACCGTTGTCGCCAAGAAAACCTGTAGCGTGGCAGTCATCTACCATTACAAGTGCATCGTATTTTTCAGCTAAATCGCAGATAGACGCAAGGTCAGCGATAACGCCATCCATTGAAAAGACGCCGTCGGTGGCAATCAATTTAAAGCGAGCACCATCTTCATTGGCTTTTATTAACTGCTCTTCTAACGCCGCCATACTGTTATTGGCATAACGATAACGTTTCGCTTTACTCAAGCGTACACCATCGATGATGCTCGCGTGGTTTAGCGCATCAGAAATAATGGCATCTTCTGGCCCAAGAATGGTTTCGAACAAACCGCCATTTGCATCGAAACACGATGGATAAAGTATGGTGTCCTCGGTACCAAGAAAATCACTAATTTCAGATTCAAGCTGTTTATGAATGTCTTGTGTACCGCAAATGAAGCGTACCGATGCTACGCCAAAACCGTGTGAGTCTAGGCCTTCTTTAGCAGCATCTATCAGCGCATCATTGTTCGCTAAGCCAAGGTAGTTATTCGCACAGAAGTTAATGACATGCTCGCCACCTGTAACGTTAATATCTGCTTGTTGCTGCGATGTGATAACGCGTTCTTTTTTGTATAAACCATCTTGTTTAGTCGCTTCGATTTGCGCTTGCAAGTGCGAGATAAATGCCGCTGACATGCCATTCTCCGAATAGGATTTAAAAGGGTATTTTAAAGAAAGCTATTTTAACCGTACACACTAAGAGGGTGGTTTTTCACGGTTCGTTGATGATGCGTGTAAATAATTACGCACACTTGTGGTGTTTTACGTATCAATAGGGTGTTCGGTGCAGTCCCACAAGCCATTTTTTACTTTGTCATTAAGCGTCGACCATAAGTCGGTTTCTGGAATAGGACGGCTTATTAAATAGCCTTGAGCAATATGACACTCAAAATGTTTAAGTAGGTCATACTGATCTATTGTCTCTATACCTTCGGCAATTACCGTGAGCCCCATATTGCTCACCATGTTAATGGTAGAGTAAACAATGTTTTTATCATCTGCACTATGCACGATATTGCCGACAAAAGAACGATCAATCTTGATGAAGTCCACAGGCAACGATTTTAAGTAACTTAACGAAGAATAACCGGTACCAAAATCGTCGATAGCTATCATGCAGCCCATATCCTGTATGATCTTCATGATAGACGTTGCTCGAATGATGTCAGACACCAGTACTGTCTCGGTAAGCTCTAAACACAGCTGTGATGGCGATAGATTGTTATCTTTTATCTGCTGAGAAAGAAATTCAGGCAAGTTAGGGTCAAGAAACTGTGCTGCAGAAAGATTAATGGCAATCTTGCAGTAAGTATAACCATTAATGCTAAGTTCACGGGCAAGCTGTGCAGACTTTGAAATAACCCAATAGTCTAGCTCTAACATAAACGCGGTATTCTCTAAATGCGGTATAAACTCTGCGGGCGAGATAAACCCTTTTGTTGGGTGATACCAGCGCAATAATGCTTCAAACCCTATTAGCTGGTTTGAAGTCATATCAACTTGTGGCTGTAACGATAGGCTGAATTGGTTTTCTCTTAGCGCTACGCGCGCCTCGGCCTCAAGTTCAACCTTTTCCATGACCTTAAGGTTCATGGTGGCATCGTAAATTCTAAAGCCGGCGCCTTTTTTGGCTTTTGCTTCATACATGGCAATGTCGGCATGGCGCAGTAAATCTATTGGCGTAGCACGGGCATGCTGCGTAATCGCCACGCCGATACTGATTGAGATGTAAAATTGATAACCATCTACATCGAAAGGCTGCACAAACTCATCAACCAACTTTTTCGCGACAAGTTCTACCTGCAGTTTACTTTCAATATCAGACAGCAATACCACAAATTCATCCCCCCCAAACCGCGACGCAATGTCAGTCTCGCGAATAGGTTTGGAAATTCGCATGGCGGCGGCTTTTAAAAGCTTGTCTCCCACATTATGACCGTGACTGTCATTCACTTTCTTGAAGTCATCTAAATCCATGAACATGAGGGCAACAAGCCTGTCATCTCTCGCCGAATGTGCTAATTGCTTTTCAATTTGGAACGTAAGCATATTGCGGTTGGGTAGGCCGGTGAGCACATCAAACATTGCCATTTTTTCGAGCTTTGCAGTATTGATGGCCATTTGCCCATCAAAATCTTCAAGTTGCTTTGCAAGATGGTTTGCCGCCTCTTCTACCACATCAAGTTCGTCGGTAAGCCTAAACAGGGGAACCTTATTTTTTTTCAACGCTGCCGTGTAATAGTCCTTAAACTTATGATCGGCAAGCATGGGTAAGCGCTCACTCACTCCAATTAGCCTTGCCCGATATTGGTTCAGAAACAAATGCAGCAGTAATGCAAAAATTAAAAACAGTGCCGCTGCGGTAGCCACAACCAAGGTTTCATACTGCTCTTTTTGCGTAATTAACGCAGAAATATCCTGCACAATAAGTAGGTACGGCTGATCACCTCCACTGTGCGAAAATGGCAGCAAGCTTACCAATAACTTTTGACCCTCTAAGATAATTTTTTCTCCCCGAGAAATAAGGGGATCAACACTCGACGCGGCAGGCAATGCAGCAATAACGTTATTTAGATAAAGCCTATTAGCGGGCGAGAGCTGGCTGGCCAAAGATAACGATAATCCTTGGTTGGTTTGCGCTTGTTTCACCATGGCTACGTTGCGCGCATCGCTCGAACGATTAAATAAGTACAACAGTTCACGCATTGAGGTAGAAAGTACGACGACAGGGATAACCTCATCGTTCGTCATTATTGGTATGGATATATAATGCGTACACACCACGTCGCAGGTAAGAAGGGAACGACTTTCTAATGAGGTCTGCGTATTTTTGACCAGCTTCGTAACAATACTATTAGTTGGTCTAGAACTGGTTCCCACTAATCCGCCGTCGTCAAATACCCATATAGACTCAACTTGAAAATTAAGTGCGAGGTACTCTTGTGTTCGCCTAAGCGCTTGATAAAACGAGCCCACGTCTTGATTGGCCTGCACTTCCGATTGACTGAATACGTCAATCCACATCACCATGCGATTATGTAAAACCTCTTCAAAAAGCTGCACTCGGCGCTGATTAGTCACTTGGCTTTCTTGCTGTTGCAATACCAAATTGGCTTCTGATTCATTAATTAACACAGTGGAAATAACCACAGTCACTGTCAGCATCATGGCCAACAAGATAACAATCATTTTTGTGGTTACTGACATTTGAACGCGCATGCCGTTTCCCTAGAACCAATACATGAGTTGTAGTGACCACATCTGCCAATACTTTTCAGTATGCGACTGAATATCTGGGTTTAACAAGCTCACTGCCCGCGTTCCCCCTTCAACCCAATGATGTTCTGCCTGCAGCCTTAACGTTGGTGCAATATCCCATCTTCCCCCTATTGCCACAGAATCCATATAGCCAAAATAGGCGGGGATTGCACCATTAGACTCACGCTCAAGCTGCGTTCCATTTCGATCATCCTTATCATAGACGTACGTGTCATAGCTGATTAAGCCACTAATTTTATTATTGAAAAGGTAACGGAACTGTACAAACCCACCTAGCCCAACCCGCGCATCTTTGAATGTAGGGGTAAATAGCCCTTTATTACGTTGCTCTTCACGAAGCACTTCACTGGATAGCTCCCAATACTCACTAAAGTACTGTAACGACAACATAAGTCGCCTTACATTGGCACCCCCTTGAAAGCGAGTATCTACCTGAGCAGGTGTATACGTGAAGTCTGAATCTAACCAGCTTAACCCTGCTTTCCACTGCATTGATGCGGGTTGCCAAAACACACTCGCTTGATGAACAAAGTCTTGTTTTACATCACCTTGGGCATCGTCGCCTAACAAAAAGGCACGCTGACTATCATTAATATTCGAACGCCCGTAGCTCCAATTGATTTCCCATATATCATCGTCACCATAATGTTTAAAACTGGTTTGTATACCGTTACTGCCAAGGGCCACATCTCTGAAACCATCGAAATAAACAGACTGAGGTAATACTGCAACATCACGGGTTTGGGGTACATCCCGGGTAACCGAGTAAAGCCAGTGACGGTTTTTAAACCGGCCAAGGTGAATTTGCGCCTGCCAACCGGCTAAATCAGGGATAGTCCAGTCGACAAAAAGATAGTCAATACGCGTACCTCGCTCGAACCTATTGCCACCATCAAGGTAATTAATTTGTCCAGCCACAGACAGGGTATTAGACAACTGATAGTGCCCGTTCACGCCTATTTCGGTGAGCTCTGCGGTAATCGCGTTATCTGAGGTAATAAAATTACTGTCGATAGACTGCGTTATGCCTTGCGCAACGTAGCCATGCCACGAGAAATTTTTAGAATCTTGTGCATAACTCAACCCTGAAAATAAAAGCGCACACACACCGGCAATGTTGATATAACGTGTTGTTATGCTCATTGTTCTTTAACCTCAATCCGTTTGAACTTGCCTATCATCCCTTTTTGGATATAGCCAATGGCCCCATCGGTGTTCTCTATTGCGTCAATTAACATATCTTGCGAGGCGACGCGCGTTGGCGTTACCCCCTGCCCCGAATAGGTAATGCGAGTCCAAAGCCTAGATAATTGATAGGGAAACATTTGTAGCTGCTCTCGACAAAAAGCAGTGTGCAGCTCGGCACCATCTTCTAATACGAAAACGTTGATTTTTTTACCGTTGTCCCAGTATTGACGATGACCGGTAAATATTTTGCGCAATTCTGCTTGCGAAAGGCTTGTAACATACACACTATCGTTTACCACTACATCGGTATGCTGAGCGTATACGCTTCCAACATATGCAAAGAGAGAAACCAAAGTGATACACAAGTAAACGGCTAACGAATGTGCCGACTTCCTTAACAGCCTCACCATTGAGGGCGTTGTCATATAAAAAACTCTCCCTGCTTAGCATTCTTAGTTGCCTAGTTTAGTGTAGATAACTCCCGTCATTTTCCCAAACTTTCAGTATTAAGTTAGCTTAGCACTTCCTTTATTTTGGTGATTACCGCGTCTTCGGGTGATTTTTCCATAAGTGAAGCCCCTTTTGCTGATAAGCCCTAAGGGTGGTCTTTCCATGACTGTTCACGTTGTTTCTTGATGCATTCATCATTATCTGACGCTGCAACGTTTACATTATTAAATGCCCTCTTACTTCGAGGGTTTGAATGCCTATAAAAACCGATGGCCGGCGTGATACCCGGTGCAATCGATGGCCTGCATGAAAAATAACATCGGCAGCATTACTACCACGCTTTTGAGATCCGCTGCAAAATATCACAATTTTTCCTTTACTGGGTAGATACTTAGCAATACCTGCGTATTATTCTAACAACTAAATTGTGGTTGCATTGCTTCGTGTGAGTTTTATCACCCCGCCGTTTTAGAAGCAGGCTCGTCAAGCATATCGGCAACACCTATAAAACCTTCAACCTAATCTGCATATTTAATGGATGCTATCCATCATCAGTAGCCGACGGACGTATTAAACAAAAGTTTTTTCCCGCAGATGCGCTCTCTTTGCTGAAAAACTAAATTAAATCGTTAGAATGGCATATTTACCATTAGTTGTGGGTAGCATGACGACAATAAGACGAGACATCGGTGCGGGACACCACTTTCTGTTCGATGACGCGCATGTTAGCGAACCGACAACAGACCTGTTTAGCCATGACTACTGGCAATATCAGAACAAAATAACAGGTAAAGCAAAAGGACGTGGTACAACCATCTTCATCGAACATGACATGAGTCGATGGGTACTTCGTCATTTTCGACGGGGTGGCTTAGTTGGGAAACTGCTTGAAGACCAATACGTGTTTACCGGCGTCGATAACTCTCGCCCCTTCGAAGAGTTTTCATTGCTGTGCTTTATGCGCGAGGAAGGGTTGCGCGTGCCCATACCGGTGGCAGCTTATATACACCGCAGGGGCTTTATTTATCGAGGAGACTTGATAACCCAAGCAATACCCAATAGCCAAGATTTACACCACGTGCTTACGCGTGAAGCATTATCATCGCAAGACTGGCAAAACGTTGGAAAAGCACTTGCCGACATGCATCGTTGTCAGGTGTATCATCATGATGCGAATATAAGAAATATCATGATGGATGATGCCCGCGATATTTGGCTAATTGATTTTGACAGATGCCGTAAACGTCAGGGTGATGGCTGGAAAACAGAAAACCTTGATAGGCTTTTACGCTCGTTACGCAAAGAAAAAGCCAAGAATGAACAGTTTTATTGGCAGGAAAGTGATTGGCAGTGCTGTATGAAAGGCTATAACGGAAATTAATTTGGCAGCATTTGGTCTGTCGCGACGGTTTAACTAACGAAGAAGATGTAGACACTATGCATACTAGAGCGCTTTACCCCGGTACGTTCGACCCTATTACTAATGGTCACGCCGACCTTATAGAACGCGCATCAAAATTATTCTCACATGTTGTGGTAGCAATCGCTTCAAACCCAAGCAAAAAGCCGCTTTTTTCGTTGGAAGAACGCGTTGAGATGATTAAAAAAGTGACCGAGCATTTATCAAATGTTGACGTAGTTGGCTTTACTGGCCTACTTGCTGATTTTGCTGATCAACAAAATGCGACCATTTTGATCCGCGGGCTACGTGCCGTTTCAGATTTTGAATACGAGTTTCAACTTGCCAATATGAATCGCCGTTTAAATGGAAAATTAGAAAGTGTGTTTTTAACGCCCGCTGAAGAAAACTCATTTATTTCTTCTACATTGGTTAAAGAAGTTGCCTTGCATAGAGGTAAAGTGGGTGAGTTTTGCCACCCTTTTGTAGAGCAAGCCCTCAAAGACCGACTTCACGCTACGCGGTAATGCATTGTGATGGGCATCTTCTGCCCATCCGCTTACCCCTTTTCGCGCACTATGCTCGCACTAACGCTGACACTGTTTACAAAAAAACGTATTGCGCTGCCCAATAACTTTACTTTGAATCTCGGTGGCACATACCTCGCACGGCTCACCTTTTCTTCCATACACGTTTAGGTGTTGTGCAAAGTAGCCTGGATTACCGTCGGTTTGTGCAAAGTCTTTTAGTGTCGTTCCGCCTTGCTCGATGGCTTTGGCCAGCACCTGCTTTATGGTGCCAGTTAGGGCTTTATAACGAGCCTTGCTTATATTGCCGGCCTGACGTCGAGGGTCTATTCCTGCTAAAAACAGCGCTTCGTTGGCATAGATGTTTCCAACACCAACGACAACAGCATTATCCATAATGAAGTTTTTAACCGCGCTTTGTTTGCCTCGTGAGAGTGAATATAAGCGTTCATCGTCAAATGCGTCTGTAAGAGGCTCTGGGCCCAAATGAGACATCATCTTTAATATGTCACCCGTTTCCTGCCAAAGAACAGCACCGAAGCGCCTAGGGTCGTTAAAACGCAAGCATTTGCCAGTGTCCATAACAATATCGACGTGATCGTGTTTAACAACAGGCGTCGTCGCATCAATTACTCGTAGCTTACCAGACATCCCTAAATGCAAAATGATGGTCCCGACGTCGGTATCGAGCAGTAAATATTTCGCTCGCCGCCTTATCGCGGTAATTACCTGACCTTCAGCGTGCTGTACTTCCTCGGGGATAGGCCAACGCATACGCCGTTCGCGAATAATAATATGACTAATCTTATTGTTAAGCAGGTGAGGAGTAACCCCCAAACGACTTACTTCAACTTCTGGTAACTCAGGCATTTTTTACTCCAAAACCTCTATGCTCACATCTCAGTACGCACTTCATAGTGTTTGGTTGCCTTTATCAGACGGTTCAACCAACCAAGGAAGCAACGCTGTAATGGTCGCGTTATTCAGCGTATACCATGTATTATTGGTTTTTACAGTAATGGGATTAGTTTGGGGATAAAAAGCAAAAACAAGGCCATTAGGCTCCCCTGCCAACCACGCCACTACAATGTAAGGTTCGGTATGTTGTAGCGCGTTATCGGGTAATGTCGTTTGCTGTAAGCTAGCGTTTTGCCACGCATCGAACTGCGCGTTAGGCGATATATCAAGCGGCGACACCGAAGACACCTGCCGCCATTGTTGGCCGCTGCGTTCAAGCTTATTGTTGTCGTGCTCAATTTTAAGCACATAAGCAGATGTGGGCAATAAAGGCCTACTATCGGGTTGCTTCGGCTTAGGAAGAAAGCTGTCTATATTAAAAAGCGCTATCATAATGAGCATAGCGATAATAACGACGTTATTCATTGCTCGTTGAGAAAGTCTAGCCACCTGCGCACCCTATTGTTTTTTAGCTATAGTACCTTCAACTATAGAACCTGCAACTCCCTCAAACGCAAAAAACCCGGCATGGGCCGGGTTTTCGTGGAGACAAAAGCAAGTGCTCTTTCTAAAAGGGCTTTACTTGATTTTTGCCTCTTTGAACATAACGTGCTTACGCACAACAGGATCAAACTTTTTGATCTCCATTTTGCCAGGCATGTTACGCTTGTTCTTATCAGTGGTGTAGAAAAAACCTGTGCCAGCTGAAGAAACTAATTTAATTTTATCACGCATTGTCGGCTTCCTTAGATTTTCTCACCACGGGCACGAACGTCAGCTAATACTGAGTCAATACCTTTCTTATCGATGATACGCATGCCTTTTGCAGACAAACGTAGTTTAACAAAACGGTTTTCGCTCTCAACCCAAAAACGGTGAGTTTGAAGGTTTGGCAAAAAGCGACGACGAGTCGCATTTCTTGCGTGTGAACGGTTATTACCAACCGTTGGACGCTTACCTGTTACTTGACATACTCTTGACATTGTATTTGTCTCCAGAACAACGATAACTGTCGCGTCAGTCAATCCCAGCGCTCAAACTGTCGTTGGGTCAAATGACGTATTACTATAAATTAGAGGGCGCATTTTATACAGCAAACACAGACTTATTTCAATAAGAAAGTAAAAAAAGCGCAATATTTATCGCCTAATCGGTGCATATTACTGTATATCCATATTTAAACCATAAAAAAATGCACTTTTGTTGAAAAGAGCTCTCAACGTCCGTTTTCAACATTGTGTCACCATGCGATGCGTTCTTTTATCAGCAAAACGCCTATTTCGCCTTAAAATTTGAGTCAATCGGCATAGATTACAATTATTTTTCACCTTTTTTTGTCAACCGCAATGTAAGACTAAAAAGTCGTGTTTAGCGTGAAAATAAGCCACTATTATTTGCGTTATTCATGCAAATGCCCGACATAAAACACGCTATTTAAGCTAATACTGGGGTTTGTTTTTTAGGCATCCTGCAACATTGCATTGATTCTAAGGCAGGGTGAAATATGCTAATAATGTACGCGGCTTAGCATTAGTTATCGCTAATTTGCGCTTATAAAAGCAAATTAGTAAACGCTACGGCACGGTTATATCGGGGAAAAGACAGACGCATTCCCCCTATTTAACTCAACATAACTAGGTGAAAATTTGCGCAAAATTATTACTTTTGGCACGTTTGATATACTTCATATTGGTCATATACGTATTCTTAAACGTGCACGTGCGCTTGGCGATCACCTCACTGTGGGGATATCGTCTGACGAACTTAATTTTAGTAAAAAAGGGCGCAATCCCATTTATCCCTATACCAGTCGAGAGGAGTTACTTACCTCTATGCGCTTCGTTGACGACGCATTTATGGAAGAGTCCCTTGAGAAGAAGCGTGATTACATAAGACAGTATAACGCTGACGTGCTAGTGATGGGAGACGACTGGCAAGGCAAATTTGACGAATTTAAAGATTGTTGTGAGGTAGTGTATTTACCCCGTACGCCTTCCATCTCTACCACTGAAATTATCGAAATTATAAAAGAGAAAAATTAGTGTGGTTCTTGTCATACTTTCTCTATCAATGATTTTTAAGATAATTAAGCCACCTTCCGTTTAACTGGGGCGTTTTTGCGTCTAGGAAGGCCCGCGTTAACGTTTAATAGCGCTCGGTCTTATCTGTGTACATTCAACGTAACATAGGCTGACGCGTTACAGGGTGCGCTTAGAGATACGTTAAGCAATGCCTAAGCGTTAAGTATCCAAAGGCTTTAAAAACAAAAAAGGAGCTTTCGCTCCTTTTTTTAATCGTAAAACGGTGATCGTATCTCGGTCACGTCAATTAAGCGCACTGGTCGCCTAAGTAACTGCCCACCATCACGAGAGATAGGTACCCAAGGGAATAACCCTCGCCCTTTGGTGGGGGTAAGTAAAAACAAATCGGTAGGGATGGAGATATAGAAGCCCTTAGTGAAACTGCCTTCACCATACTCTTCCGCCGACACATCAGTAAAGGCTGCATAAGCTCCTACCACAATGCCGCTATCGAAGCGTTTTGCAAAGTCTACATTCACACCCTTGTCTTTTGCCAAGAACTGCCCTGCACTTACCGTCAGCTGTGTTCCTTTTAAAAACTCCGGTTTCCAATACACGCTGGCGTGGCCGGTTATGGCTTCATAGTCGATGGTAGCTAATTGGCTATAAGGGTCACGTTGCTTCACGTAGTTAATATCAATGCCGTAAGAAATATTACTGTCTACTGGGCGGTATAATATCTCACCACCTACACCAGCAAACATCGTTTCTAAATAGCCACCATATACTTGCCCAAAGACATTTTCACTGATGCTATCTTTGTAGTGAAGGAAGGCTGTGTCCAGACCAATCGGGTTTTCTGACACATACTCACGGACACGGGTTCGAACGCGTGGCAATGTTGTTTCTTCACCATCTACCAAGAAATTAAATTTGTCGAAGTTATCGAATAACGTAACCCGGGCACTGCCCATTAAAGCAAGTTTGCGATTGAACGCATAACCACTGCTTAATACCAAACCGGTCTGGAACAGATAGAAGTCTTCTGGGTTACCGAACGACTGAGACCAGAAAAGATCGGCGCTATAGAAAAGGCCTGAATCATTTTCAGGGTCATAAGCATTAATAACCTCTTCAGAGGGCGCTTTACGTTCATACGTATCGGTAATATCAGTATCGATACCTTCGTATCTGGCAGCGGCAATAAACGCTTCGGCATCAACTTCAGTATCCACCATCGGTAAGCCACCTCGGTTATCGATGATATGGTATGTTTTAACCGAGTCTGGAAGTTCAGCCGCAACTTCACGGCCAATGCGCTCTATTGCTTCATCATGGTCTCGATAAGACACTTGCGTGCCGTAAAATGTTGCTTCATCGTCTTTTATTTCAGCGTCTGATAACAAAAAGCCCGATGTTGTATACAGCTTGTTGTATAGGCGCGACTTATTCACGTCATCAATCGTGTCTGGAGCGTTACGTGCCATGATAGAACGCGGCTCGTTATCAACTTTTATTTGGCTTATCGTATTCATATTAAAACGATAACTGACGCCAAAGCCTATGGTGTTACCGCGTTGGTAATTAAGGCTAAAGTCGAGGTTATTCCAGCGATAAACAGCCCCCACATTCCAGCGAGAATCTTGTTGTAGTTCACCCGCCCTGTCTCTTGAGTAGTCATTACCCTCAAGTTCTACCTTAAGTGTTAACGGCTCCCAAGGCGTTTGGTACTCAATACCACCAAACACGGCCATTGTGCCTTTGAAAAACTGGTCGTAATCGACTTTGCCGCCACGTCCAGAGAACCCGGTAGGACGACTACAAAAGCTCTCTCTTATTTCACAAAATGGATTGGTAATATCATCGGCATTACCTAAATATCCCCAGCCAAGGCCTAGGTGTATATCAAAAGGGCCAACTGATTTACTGGCATTGATATATTCGCTTTCAAAAAAACCCGTACCACCGAAATCTCTAAACCCTACAGAGATATCAGGCATGTAATAACTTTCTTTCCATAGCCTGAATTTTACATCTAACCCTTTGTCTTTTAGCGTTTGATCGCCGCTAAATGAAGCAACATCACTATAAAGGCGTGTTCTTACGTCGGTATAACGCGCGGTTGCTTGCATCCAATCAAACAGCTGTAAGTTAACAGAGAAAAAGCGGTATTCCCCGTTATCGGTGTAGTTAATTGAAAAATCACCTTCTTCACCCATGCGAGCGGTAGGCGTTTGGATAAGCCCGCTGCCCCCTTGCACCATTTGTGATGACTTTACTTTTAATTCGGTATCGGCAAAAGCTGATGATGTAAATACGCTACCAACAGCGATGGCAATAGCGGCTTTATTAAAGAGTGATTGAGCGCTCATTGAGGGAGGATCCTATGTACTGCTAGCGCGGCAATGCGCGCATTCAACGTATCCAATGTTGAATCGAATAACCCGGTAGATAACGGGGCAACAATATGGCTACCTGGCATAAGTTGTGTAAAATCAATATTCCAATATGCAATACCACGCGTAGATACCGTACCGTCTGGTGCAACAACATACACAAAACTGTTATCTGCATTAGGCGTCGATTTCACGCCGCTATGTAACGTAAATAAAGAGGTATTACTTTTGTGCTCATACGCGCCAGGTTTGGTTACCACACCAGAAAAATGAACCACGTTAGGTCGGCCACTTAAACGTATTAAATAACGGCCTTCTTGAAACATGGGGTTGTCAGCGAAGATTAGCCGTGCTCGATTATACGATACCGGCATTATCTTACGAGTGGCCACCGTCCAATCGCTTATTTGGGTGTAAAGCGACTCGAGTGTGTTATGCATATCGGCATCATCGCGATATACGCCCAGTAGCTTACGTAAGTGTGATAACACAGCCTCTTTTTCTCTTTCTGCGGTACTGTCGGTCAAATCATAGACCGCAGAAGTCGGCCAGTACCATTGGCCATTGTTTTCAACAATTGATAATACGTTACTTAATCTAATGGGTTGTTCAAACTCATATGCCGTCGTATTGATAATGACCGTTACTTTTGCACAAACAGGAAGACTGAAAACTAGACTAAAAAATAATGTGGTTAAAAACTTCATTGCGCGCCCTCTGGTTTATTCATAAGACGAACAATACGGCTTAAATACACCATGTCATATACATCACCTTTCGGGTTAAACTTTTGCGATGTGGCTAGCAGCTGTTTTGTAGAGGCATGCAGATAATATGTATTTTCCCAAGATAAGCCAATTTCAATATAGGGTGTAGTACTGGGAAACGTAACCTGTTCTTTTACTGCCAGCATAGGGATAGCGTACCCCATATACTCGCGTGTTTCCTCGCCGGTAATGCGCCATGTAGACTTTACGCCAAGGCCATAACCAACATTCTCGACATCCACCTTGCGCCCCCATTGAAACGCCAGTGTATCGTCGCTGCCAAGGGGGTTATTCTGAAGGTTGCCGGTGTAATGCAAGTCGCTATCAAGGCCTTCAGTCTGCACGATAACCCCATGTTGCATGGTGAAAACAATGTTGTCTCCTGATATCCAGCGGTATTTTTCACCGTCGATAAAGGCGAGGGCAAGCACAGCAAGATCGCGCTCACCGGCCTTAATTTGCATTACGTCGGCCTTGCTAGCTGCAACTTCTGCTTCTGACAATTCGACTGAACGCCCTTTAAAAGCAATATTAATAGTATTGAAATAGGCTTGAGTGGTTGTAGAACAACCAGACACGGTAAGGCTAAGCGAGCAAACTAAAGCCAGTAAAAAATGTAGTTTCATGTGAATGCATCGATGGTTGAAGCGTTATTGAAAAATAGGAGATAAAAATAAAAAAGCCGCTAATAAAAGCGGCTTTTTTGAATAAGCTTTAACTTACTGAACAGTAGGCGTATACGTGAACGTTACTGGAACAGTAATTGTTTGCGTAACTGTTTGCGTGCCCGATACCGTAACAGTGTTAGTTAGTGTATTGGTTGTACCAACACAAACACCGTCTACTAATGGATCATCGCCTTCACACGTTGGCTCTGGACCTGGGCCTGGACCTGGGCCTTGTTGACCTGGATCATCAGCAGAGTTGTTGTTGCTAATACCAACAGCAACACCTAGCACAACAGCACCAGTTAGAATACCACCAACACCTACACCACCTAAACCAGCAGTACCTGTACCACCTGCGTTATCTTGCGCATTTACGCCAGTAACCATCGTTGCTGCTGCAAACAATGCAATAATTGACTTTTTCATAATAGTCCTTTCAAGAAATTTACCCATTAGATCCTATGCTAAATCATTTTCAACTATTTGACTAGAATATAATCGACAAATGACATAGAAAGTTTAGTTTATCAGCCCTCGCTGCGCAAATGAAACGGTTTCGGTATCGCCTACGACAAAATGATCCAATACAGACACATCGATCATGCCCATTGCCGTTTTGATCTCATTGGTTAAGCGAATATCGGCATGACTAGGTTCGGCAATACCTGACGGGTGATTATGAACAAGAATAATGGCTGCAGCATTATCTTTCATTACCTGTTTTACGAGTTCTCTTGGATACACTGCTGCACTGTTTATGGTGCCGGTAAACATTTCTCTGAAAGCTATTAATTGGTGCTGACTATCAAGCATTAACATTCCAAATTTTTCTTGCTGACAATCTCGTAATTTGGCGCGTAAGTAGTATTTTGTATCTTCAACATTATGAAAAGCATTTTGTCGCGTCAACGGAATCTCTAAATTGCGTTTAAATACTTCAAATGAGGCTTGAAACTGAACATATTTACATGTTCCTAGCCCTTTAATTGCCGTAAATTCGTCTTCACTGGCTAACACCACCTCTCGTAATGATCCTAACTGCATGAGAAGATCATGAGACAGCTGCAAGGCTGACTTTCCTTTTACGCCTTTTCCTAGCATAACGGCAAGTAACTCAGCATCGCTTAGACGCTCTGCTCCTAAATGCAAAAGCTTTTCTCGAGGCCTTTCCTGGACGGGCCATACTTTTATTGTCATCGTTTTTACCAATTGTCGCACTTGTCGGTATTACACACTAAGGTGTCAAGCACTGGCGACTGAACATAGGTCGCGTTCGCAGTATTGTTATGTATTCACATACATTGAACCCACATGTTCAGCTACCTAACAAAAAGCCTTCATGATAGGCTTAATGCATAAAAAGACGGTTTGAACTATTTATGTCATTAGCTAATAAAAATATATTGCTTGGTGTGTGCGGAGGGATTGCCGCCTACAAAACGCCAGATCTTGTTCGTAAATTAAAAGCGCTGAATGCCAATGTACGTGTGGTAGTAACAGACTCTGCTACCGAATTTGTCAGTACACTTTCTTTACAAGCCGTATCAGGCAATCCAGTTCATCAACATCTTTTAGACCCCGCAGCGGAAGCCGCTATGGGGCATATAGAATTAGCTAAATGGGCTGACATTTTATTAATTGCGCCGGCAACGGCAAATACCATGGCCAAGCTTGCACATGGAATGGCTGATGATTTATTAACAACGTTATATCTTGCTACGACTGCGCGTATTTTTATCGCGCCAGCCATGAATCAACAAATGTGGAAAGCGTCAGCCACTCAGGTTAACAGTTCTATATTGTCGCAGCATGGCGTTACATTTATTGGCCCAGACAGTGGCGAACAAGCTTGTGGCGATGTCGGTGCAGGCAGAATGGTTGAACCTCAGGATATCGCCGATAAAGTATTACAAGCGTTCGGTAGCGATACGCCGAAACCGCTTGCCAATAAACACGTTGTTGTTACCGCTGGGCCAACGCGTGAGCCGCTAGACCCTGTGCGTTACATCTCAAATCATAGTTCTGGAAAAATGGGCTTTGCTATTGCTGAAGCAGCAAAAAACGCTGGAGCGTCGGTAACATTAATTGCTGGGCCTGTTAGCTTAGCCACACCAATAGGGTGCGAACGCGTTGATGTATTAAGCGCTGATGACATGTTGGGCGCATGTAAGAACACGCTCGATACATGTGATATTTTTATCGCCACCGCAGCGGTAGCCGATTACAAAGCAACACAGGTCGCTGATAATAAAATAAAGAAAACTGGCGATGAGTTAACACTTACTTTTACAAAAAACCCTGATATTCTAGCAACGGTTGCTCAGCAAGAAAGAAAGCCATTTTGTGTTGGCTTTGCGGCGGAGAGCCAGAATGTTGAAGCATATGCACGCGGCAAACTCGTTAATAAAAACCTTGATATGATTGCAGCTAATGATATTACTGCCGACGGGTTAGGGTTTAACAGCGACAGTAATGCATTGCATGTGATTTGGCCCGATGGCGATGAAAAGTTACCCGCCACCAGCAAGTCGGCACTAGCAATACAGCTCGTTGCGCTTATTAGTGAGCAATACAACAAAAAGTAACCTAAGCGCTCATTAAAGTAGTGTTGAGCGTCGATAATAAAAATAACTAAAACGCTATCGTAGCACTAGAGCATGCTGCTCTAAACAACTTAACATGGAACACGGACACATGCTGTTCGGTTGTGGAGGAATACTCTCGTCATGCCTGCTGTGAAAAAAACAAATCGCCGAGCGCAAATTTTGCAAGCCCTTGCGGGAATGCTAGAAACAAGCCCTGGCCAGCGCATTACTACCGCTAAACTTGCTGAAAAAGTAGGTGTGTCGGAAGCAGCGCTGTATAGACACTTCCCAAGTAAAGCAAGAATGTTCGAAGGCCTCATTGAGTTTATCGAAGAAACATTGTTTACCCGGATTAACAAAATTATTGATGAAGAAAAAGACTCTTTGGCTCGTTGCCAACTTATTCTTCACCTTATTTTAGGTTTTGCAGAAAAGAACCCTGGCATTACACGTATTTTAAATGGTGATGCACTTATGGGTGAACAAGAGCGGTTGCGAACCCGTATTGCAAAGCTGTATGAACGTTTAGAAACACAGCTAAAGCAGGTATTACGAGAAAGAAAGCTACGCGAAGGCAAAACGCTTACCGCTGATGAATCTGTCATTGCCAATATGCTTATTTGTTATACCGATGGCCGTATTAATCTTTTCATTCGCAGTGGGTTTACACGCAAACCTACTGAACAATTTAATGATCAGTGGGCAACGTTTAAACAACTGTTTGTTTAATTTTTACTGCTAATTCAAAACAAAAGGGCCAGCACAATGTGCTGGCCCTTTTTATTTAATGCTACATAAACCGTCGATACAAACTACTTCGATTTAGAAAACGTATTTCCAAAGAAGTCGCCTTCATTCCACATTGGTTTTTCTTCTTGATTTGCCAACGTCAAACCAATTTGGGCATTTACCTTGGTAAAGGTTTCAGCCGCTTTCCAATTGAAAGGCTGGTTAACATCATCGCTTGGCTTGTGATAGTGCGTAGATAAGAACTGACCAAACACCTTGCTGCCATCAACGTTAGGATCTTTCGATTTAAGGCCTGGCACCATGAATACTGCCGGTACACCTTGCTTTACAAATGCATAGTGGTCAGAGCGAGTGAATAACGCTTGGTCTGGCCATGGATCTGGGCTTAATTCAATGTCAGCATTAGCGGCTGCTTTTTCAACTGATGCTTGTAAATCACTATGGTTAGCACCAAACGCAATAACATCGGCAAACTCATAAGTAAGAATTGGCATGTCTAAATTGACGTTAGCAACCATTGAAGTAACCGGTACTGTAGGGTTGCGCGCAAAATAATCTGCGCCTAATAAGCCTTTTTCTTCACCGGTAACCGATACAAATAAAATGGAACGCTTTGGCTTTTCTTTCATTTCACTGAACAAACGTGCCGTTTCCAACATAACCGACGTGCCAGACGCATTGTCCATCGCACCATTATTTATGTTGTCTTTCTTCACGGTTTTCGCAAAGCCAATATGATCAGAGTGTGCTGAAAATACAACGTATTCATCTTTTAATTCAGGGTCTGAACCTTCTAGCACGCCCACTACATTTGGGCTTGTTATTACTTCATGGGTGCTAGTTTTACTAATATCGACCGTGCCTGGCAATGCAAAACCAGCAGGAACCTTATCGGCTTCAAGTTCAGCATAAACCTCATCTAAACTACGTGGCGCTCCTTCAAATAACTTACGTGCGGCAGCTTCACTCATGTAAGCACCGCCCTTAATTTGTGGGAAGCTGTTTGCTGGTTCGCCGTTTTCGTTCAACCATGCCATACGAGGAGTATGGATATAGCTTAAGCGACTTTGATAAGGGCGTACTTTTTCATTCTTGGGTGTCGTAATGGTGATCATGCCAACAGCACCGCGGTCAGCAGCATACTTTTGCTTTTGATAACCCGAAGCAAAATGCGCCCCTTCTTCAGAAGGAAAGTCGCTAGGCTTACCCGCTAACGTAACCACTATTTTACCTTCAACGTCTATGTCGCTGTAATCGTTGTGGGAAAGCTCATCAGCAACGATACCATAACCTACAAATACCATTTCGCCCGACACTGTCGCTTTTGTATTTAAGAGGCTAGGCCCTGCTAAGTACTCTTTAGGGTAAGCAAAGTCGATAGTGTCATCGCCACGACGTAACGTAAAAGAAGGCGACGCTTGTACTAAGTTAGCTTTACGGAATGTCACATTCTGAATGTAGCCATCGGTGCCCGCTGGTTTTAAACCATATTTTGCAAACTCGGTCGCAATATAAAGCGCTGCAATTTCATGCCCTCTAGAGCCGGTATCTCTACCTTCTAATAAATCATCAGCCAAAAAAAACAGGTGTGATTTTATACGCTGAGTATCAGGATTAAATGCTTGTTCTGTCGCACTGTGATTGTGCGCGCATGCCGTAAATGACATTGCGGTAAACGCACTACCTAGGAGAAGTTTTTTTATCATTGTGTTTCACCATTTCTTGTTGTGAGAATATAGTAACGCAGTGAGGTACTATATCAATGCGTAGCGCTTGGATTTTCGACCATTGCCCGTATATATAGACCACTGTAAAATCGATAGGCCATTTTAGCCCTCTATCTTTTATTAAAGAGCAGTTTATGACCGAAGAACTCACCCTTTATCGCGTTCAATTTATTAATGACGGTGAACGTTACGAACTTTATGTAAAAGCCTTGTCGCAAGGTGCTTTATTTGGTTTTGTTGAAATTGGCGACTTTGTTTGGGACACCCACACCAGCGTGGTTGTCGATCCGTCTCATGAAAGGTTGAAAGCTGAGTTTGCAGAAGTGAATAAAACCTATATTCCGATGCACAATATTTTACGAATTGATTCAGTAACGAAAAAAGGTTTAGCCAAAATTACTAAATTAGAAAATAAATCTGATAAAGTAACAAGGTTTCCAACCCCTATATACACACCAAAAGAGTAACCAGCCGGGCGATACCGGTATACAGGTTGCCGGAGGCCCTTATGTTTCGCTACGCATTACTCGTGATTTTAGCCGCCAGTAGTTTCATGCTGTCAGCACAACAAAATAAAGATACTACCTTCTATTCACTGCTTGATGATATCTGGCAGTATGAATTATCTATTTCTCCGCTGCTTGCTTCTCGACACGGTGTTGAAGCGCAAAATAGCAAGCTTCCTGATATCTCTTTGAAAGCGTTAGGTGAACAGCACGCCAAGTGGGTGGACTATCGCACGGCGCTTAACGCCTACTCAGATAAAAATTTATCTCAAGATGCGTACATTGCGCTATTAATGCAAAAGTACCGTATCGATAATTACATTGATAATTACCGTTTTCGTTCGTATCTGGTTCCTATTAATTCCGAATATGGATTTCATAGTGCAATGGGCGGCCTACCTAATGTCGCGTCTTTTAAAACCCAAAAGGATTATGACGATTACTTAGCGCGACTAGATGCACTACTCCCTTACTTCATGCAACAAATTGATTATATGAGAGCAGGTATTGCTGAAGGTTATACCCAGCCTCGTGTGGTTCTTGAAGGGTTTGAAGATTCTATCTCGACTTATCTGGTTGAGAGCGCAGAGGAAAGCGGCTTTTTTGCCCCCTTTACTTCATTTCCTGAATTCATCGATGAAACACAACAACAGGCATTGAAACAGCGCGCTATTGAAACCATTACGACTCGTGTGCTACCTGCTTATAAGGCGTTTTATGACTTTATGGTAGAAACGTATATTCCAAGCTCTCGAGAGGATATTGCCGCAAAAAATTGGCCCGACGGTGAGCAGTATTATGCCAACAGAGCAAAACACTACACAACAACAGACATGAGCCCAGAAGCAATCCACGCTTTAGGCCTTAAAGAAGTAAAACGTATCCGCACTGAGATGCAGACTGTTGTGGATAAGGTGAACTTTGACGGCTCAATTAATGACTTCATTGCTTTCTTAAGAGAAGATCCTCAGTTTTATGCTGAAAGCGCAGAAGCACTTTTAAAGGAAGCGTCGTTTATTGCTAAGAAGATGGACGCTAAGCTTCCACAGTTGTTTGAATACTTACCACGCACTCCTTACGGTGTTGCTCCCGTCCCCGACAGTATTGCCCCTAAATACACGACTGGCCGATATATCCATCCTAGTAGAGATGACCAACCCGGTTATTATTGGGTTAATACCTATGCGTTAGATAAACGTCCGCTGTATGCCTTACCTGCCCTAACGCTTCACGAAGCGGTGCCAGGTCACCACCTGCAAATATCGCTTGCAGCTGAGTTAGAAGACTTACCGATGGTACGTCGCAACACGTATATTTCAGCCTTCGGGGAAGGCTGGGGACTGTACTCTGAGTTCTTAGGTATAGAAGTGGGTATTTATGAAGACCCCTATGATGATTTTGGGCGTCTTAGCTATGAAATGTGGCGAGCATGTCGCTTAGTCGTAGATACCGGCATGCACATGATGGGATGGAGCAGGCAACAAGCTGTTGACTTTATGATGGAAAATACCGCGCTCTCCGAGCACAATGTTAATACTGAAATAGACCGTTATATTTCATGGCCAGCACAAGCGCTGTCTTACAAAATTGGTGAAATAAAAATAAAAGCACTTCGAAAAAAAGCAGAAGCGGCATTGGGCGCTAATTTCGATGTTCGTAAATTTCATCGTGCTGTGTTAGAAAACGGTTCTGTTCCTCTATTTATTTTAGAACAACATATCAACTCATTTATAAAAGAAGAAAAGGCAAAAATATGATTCTTGTCGCGTTTGGTATCATAGGGCTACTTACCCTGTTTTTGATTTACTTTGTCTTACGTATTCAAAATTTACAAAGAGAGTTAGCGTTAACTCGCCATTCGGTAAAACAGAGTAACAGTAAGGTGAATTATGCTTATCACAACCTTGTGATGGTTACTGATGCGTTGGAAAAGGCCTATGTATCACGTATTGAAAGTGCATTTAAAAGCAAGCTTATCGAGCAAAGCCAGTACAATGCATTACTCCCGTTAATGCGTAACTTCTCTTCGGTTGTGATGCTGTGTAATGAAAAAGGAGCCACACTAGAAGAAGCACTGAAAAAGGCATTATCGTCTGAAAGCACCTCGTTTGAAGATGTGGTTGAAGTCGTCAAAACATTGCCGAGTAACGTAAGAATGTCATGGTCTAAAAATACCGCCGACGGTTTTATTAACTTCTGTCAGTTAGTTACGAATACAGTAAACGGTAATAAAACCAAATCACAGGCCTCTCCTTCTCAAGACGCTCAAGCTAGCTAAAGATCTTTTTATATATCAAGTAACTAGCGATGTGTTTGCTGCCAAGCAGCGCACATCGCTTGAAAAGGTATTGCGCTTCACTATAATACTGTACATATATACAGTATTTTGGTGCTATGAAAACGTCTCTTTCCGCTTTACATGACAACCCCAATATCTGGCGTGCTAGCCAGCGTACTTCCTGTGAGCAAAAATATGCCTTGGGTTACCAGCACTTAGATCATGCGTTGAATGGCGGAATTGCCCCCTCTGGCGTGGTTCGCGTATCGTCCCATACCGGTATTGGTGAATTGTCGTTATTTAAAGCCGTATTAACTGAACCTCAAAAACATAAGCTTCGGGTATTCATTAATTGCCCTGCCATTATTCAAGCACCATGGTTAAATGCATTTGGTATAGATTTAAAGCAAACGCTGGCTATTAACACGCAATCTGATGACGACGCTTTGTGGGCGGCAGAACAATGCTTAAAAAGCACTGCGTGTCATTGTGTTGTTTTGTGGAACAACAGGTTGACCGCGAAAACGGCTCGCCGTTTACAGGTGGCTTCCACACACAACAATGCGCTGTGTTTAATTTTTTGTGATAACGCGCGTGATACATCACTTCCCATCAGTTTAGATTTATCGCTACATCGACATGAAAAAAATGTCACCGTTGATGTACGTAAACAACGCCATGGCTGGCCTGTAAAAGGCATAAATATTTCACTACCATGGACGCCCGATAATACTGCTATTCAATCTGCTATGCGCAAAAGCACATCGCGGAAACAGGCGTTTAACTCGGTTATTTAGCCATGATTTGGGCGTACTTTTACTGTTATCAATTAACGCTAGATGCACACGAGAAATGTTGTGATGCACAAGAATATGCTGAGCCTATTATCACATACAGTGATAAAGATAATTGCGTTATACAGTTAAATCAGGCAGCAAAAAATGCCGGTATTGAAACCGGCCATGGGCTTGCTCAAACAGCAGCGCTATGTCCGCATGTAAACATACTGACATTTGATGCAGAGGCAGAAAAACGTACGCTTACCGCGTTGGCTCATCGACTCTATCCGTTAGCCTCAGACATCGTGCTCGGTGACATCAACGGGATTGCTATAAGGTTAGATAACTTGCTGCAGTATTATGGTAGCTACGATATTTTGTGGAATGTATTAACACAAGAGTTTAACCACGCTGGTATCCACTACCATTTTGCTACCGCGTGGGGAATAGAAGCAGCCAAGTTACTTGCTCATCAGGGTATAAATAAATGCGGCTATACACAGCAAGACATTGCTCGCTTGTTATCGACCTGCCTACTTAAACATAGCGCATTAGACAATAAAACGCTGTCTACCTTATCTAAAGTAGGCATTCACAATATCGGGCAATTATTACGCTTGCCTGTTCACGAACTCGGAAGGCGATTTTCCAATGCAGTGATTCAATATTTAACCGCATTACGCGGTGAAACTTTTCCACAAGTAACGCTATTTAGACCCTCAGAACATTTTGAGTCGTTTATTTTGTTACCTTATGAAGTGGAAAATACTGCACACCTTATGCGCTACGTTACACAATGCATTACCGCACTAGAGCATTATCTTCGGGCAAGAAATTTACTCACCAGCCTATTAACCTTTACGATATCGTATCGAGAAGGCCAACCCCTTGTGTTTTCGGTGAGCGCAGCAACACCGCAGTCATCACTGTCAAGTTGGCTGTCATTGGTCAGTTTAAAGATAGAGACCATCACGCTCTTAGCGCCGGCGATTTCCATTGCATTACACTGTGAGCAATTTGAACTGATTGAGGAAGGGACAACAGATTTCTTCTCAAACCGATTTACCACGATTGCGCAGAAACAACTTATTGGTCGGTTAAAAGCAAAGTTAGGCGATACCAGTACCTACACGCCAGCCCTTGGCGACAGCCATATATTCGAACAGCAAACTTGTACCAACGTCGTCACTGAAAAAGCCGTTGAATATACCGCCGTTAGCCCTACCTTCTTACTAGAGACCCCTACACCTCTCACCGCATCAACAAAAATATGTTTCGGCCCAGTAAGACTAGAAAGCGGTTGGTGGGAGCAACGTAATTACAAACGCGACTACTTTATTGCCCAAACGGAAGCGGGCGTACGCTTGTTGGTATTTAAAGATGAAAACCAGTCTTGGTGGGTACAAGGGGTATACAGCTAGTGTATAGCGAGCTTTTTTGCCAAAGTCATTTTAGTTTTCTTTGTGGTGCCTCGTCTCCTGCAGAATTGGTTACTACCGCGTCGTTTTTAGGATACGACGCGATTGCAATCACTGATGAATGCTCTGTGGCTGGAGTGGTCAAAGCTTATGATGAAATAATTCACCAACGCTTACCGATAAAGCTAATTGTGGGAAGTTATTTTACTTTTAATGATGACCTGTCATTTGTATTACTGTGCCCCGATAAAAAAGCCTATACCGAACTATGCAGAATTATCACAAATGCAAGGCGGCGTTCTGAAAAAGGGGAATACCAACTCGCAGAGTGGGACTTAAAAACCATTAAATCCTGTACGCTTATTTGGTTACCGTCGGGTAAAGAAGCGCAAGATGACTATTGGGCTAGTTGGTTTATAAAACACCCTGCCATTACTGTCTATATTGGCGGTCAGCGTTTACTTGATGGTTGCGATCACACTCATTTTGCAACCTACACACGCTTGAGTGACACCTACCACTTTCCTATTGTGGCCTGCACGGGTGTACTTATGCATCATAGCGATAGACTAAGCTTACAACATGTTCTGCACGCGACACGCATACACAAACCGGTCAGCCAGATAGGGGCAGCATTACTCAGTAATGCAGAACGAAGTCTACGAACAATAAACAAACTTAATAAGCTCTATCCAAGTGCCTGGATAACCAACACAAACGCACTTACTGCCCATTGTCATTTTTCGTTAGGGGAGTTGTGTTATCAATATCCAGCCGAACTGGTTCCTAGCGGTTATACTCCCACTCGCTATCTTAGAGAACGCGTGGAAGCCGGTATAAAAATACGCTTTCCTGAAGGGCTTACCAACGACATTAGGGCCATTATCGAAAAAGAGCTAACACTTATACAGGCTCAGCAATACGAATATTTTTTTCTGACCATCTATGACATTGTGCAGTTTGCAAAGCGCCAAGGTATTCTTTATCAAGGTCGAGGGTCGGCGGCTAATTCTGTTGTGTGTTATTGCCTTGAAATTACCGCGGTGGACCCTCGCCAAATTAATGTGTTGTTCGAGCGCTTCATTTCAAAAGAACGTAATGAGCCCCCAGATATTGATGTCGACTTTGAACACCAACGGCGAGAAGAGGTAATCCAATATATTTATGGCAAATATGGGCGAGAGCGCACAGCATTAGCATCTACCGTTATTACCTACCGCTTTAAATCTGCTTTTAAGGATGTAGGTAAAGCCCTTGGCTTTAGTGAGTCGCAACTTACCTTTGTTATGAAACAAATTAACCGAAGAGACAGTGTTATTCCGTGGCAGTCTCAAATACATGCGTTGGGGCTCAATCCTTCAGATAAACGCGTTGAGCAATTGATCAATTTAACTGAACAATTGTTAGGTACTCCTCGCCACTTATCTCAACATGTCGGTGGATTTGTTATCAGCGCAGGGCCTTTATACGAATTAGTGCCTGTAGAAAATGCGTCGATGCCTGATCGCACTATTATTCAGTGGGATAAAGACGACATAGAGACGCTGGGTTTACTAAAAGTAGATGTATTAGCGCTAGGAATGCTTAGTGCTATACGGCGTACGTTTGAAATGATTAATAAACATTATGACACCCCCGTGAGTATTCCGTTTATTACTAAACTAGGAGACGATAAGCAGGTATACGACATGATATGCAAGGCTGATACGGTCGGCGTATTCCAAATAGAGTCACGAGCGCAAATGTCGATGTTGCCACGTTTGAAACCTCGTCGTTATTATGACTTGGTTGTACAAATTGCCATTGTACGACCAGGCCCTATACAAGGTGATATGGTGCATCCCTACCTGTTACGCCGCCATGGTAATGACACCATCAGTTACCCGTCAAAAGACGTTGAGAACGTACTATCTCGCACTATGGGCGTACCGATATTTCAAGAACAAGTTATTCAACTTGCTATGGTTGCAGCAGGCTTTAGCGGTGGTGAAGCAGATCAACTACGACGAGCAATGGCAAGCTGGAAAAAAGATGGCCGTATTTATGAATTTAGAGATAAGTTAATTAAAGGGATGGTAGATAGAGGATACGATGAGCAATTTTCTAAAAACCTTTTTGAGCAAATAAAAGGCTTTGCAGGCTATGGCTTTCCCGAGTCGCATTCTGCCTCTTTTGCGGTACTCGCGTATGTGTCATGTTGGTTAAAATTCTATTTTCCGGTGGAGTTCTATGTAGCATTGCTTAATAGTTACCCTATGGGTTTCTATACCCCCTCACAATTAATGCAAGATGCTAAGCGCCACAACATTACTATTAAAGCGCCTTGTATCAACGCATCTCAATATGAAAGCGAAGCAAAAATAACACGTCAGACAACATACATTCAGCTTGGGCTTCGGTTAGTGAAAGGCCTTAGTGAAGAAGGCGCACAAAAAATAGTGAATAATCGTCCTGCAACTGGCTTTATACGTGTCTCAGACGTTCAAGTGCTGTCTCTTAGGCAGGACGAACTTGAAGCGCTTGCTAGCGCAAACGCTTTTTCATCAATTGCAGGAGATCGCTACGAAGCACGCTGGCGTATGATGGATACGCAAACCTCCTTACCTCTTTTTGACGATATTGATGATAAAGCGGGGTTTACTCATAAGCCAAATGCCGTACAAAACCTTATTGAGGACTACGCCTCTATCGGATTATCCTTAGCCGATCATCCTATATCACTTATCCATAAAGCAAGAAAACTTACACGCATTATTCGTGCAAATACACTTGCGACTAAGCCACATAAATCTGTCGTTACCGTGTTAGGTTGTGTAACAGGGCGTCAAGCGCCCGGAACGGCTGCAGGGGTTACTTTTCTTACTTTAGAAGATGATACCGGCAATATTAATGTTGTTGTATGGCAAGCAACCGCGCGGGCGCAACAACTTCCCTTTTTAAAGGCCAAACTGTTGCAGGTAAATGGAATTTTGGAACGTTCTAAGGAAGGTGTCATACACGTGATTGCTGGTAAGTTAATTGACCGTACTGGGTGGCTTGAGGCACTTAACGTGCCTTCTCGCGATTTTCACTGACTTAGTTCACGGCCTCCCCCAATAAGTCATTTACAACCAGGTAAATCTGACGTACGTTTAAAACGTCGCTATGCGGGAGTTTGCCTTGAAGCTATGTTGTCTATTTCTACTGCTGTTAATTAATACCACGTGCGTGTCAGCTGACACTTATATCATTGGCGCTCAAAACATAAAGTACTACCCTCACTATGATTTTACGGCTGAGAACGACAAAGGCCTTGGCTGGGCCATTCTCGAAGCGTTTGCTCAGCACTCTGGCCATACTTTCGTTTATCTGAGTATGCCAGTACGTCGCCTTCAAATGGAGATGCTAAAAGGTAATGTCGACTTCGTATACCCTGATAACTCGCGATGGTATAACCAAATAACAAAAGCGGAAGAAAAAGTATTTTCAGCACCACTCACTGCAACGCTTTCTGTAACACTTTCCAAACCTTCGTTAGTCGGAAAAGGTATTGATGCTGTAACACATTTGGGTGTTCCATTTGGTTTCACGCCCGTTGCATGGCAACAACGTATTAATAATAACGCCATAAAAGTTACCGCCCTTGACGATGTGTATACCGGTCTCTCTTTACTTAATACAGGACGTATTAACGCCATGGATATTGAATATTTCGTCAGTAAGACAGTAGTTGATAGGCATCCATCACTCGGTAACTTCGCTGTAGACCTAACCCTTCCGAACAATATCGTAAACTTTCACCTCTCGACTATTAAACACGAGACACTCTTAGACGAACTCAATACTTTCTTATCTGAAAACGCTCCTCTCATAGATGACATTAAAAAACAGTATGGTGTTCACGCGATAACAGAGGTTATCGACTCGTTTCGTGAGCAGCAGGGCATAAATGAAAATGAAATATGGTCGGCTCTGTAAATATTTCTATGTTTGCTTCATATATTTCAAACTTAAACATGTTGGTCGCACCATTAATCAACATAAACCTCTGATAGATATGCACTTTAACTAGTTGGAAAACAATTTGCTTCCTATAAGGTATAAAAGGAGCAAATTAATGAAAAAAAAGTTATTAGTAGCGGCAATGTTGTCTACAACCTTATATACAGCGCCATCAATCGCAGACCAACAAGTTAGTGTCGACTATATGATAGGGTTTGATGATGTCGATGGTATTCGATTCGCCTATCAACCATTAGAGCAGTCATTAAGCACAGAGTGGTTTGGCGAACTTACCCTATCATGGGAAGTGAGTGCTGTGGTATGGGAGTACGGAGAAGGCAATACAAGGAGTACCAGTTATGCTGCGTCACTTACTCCCATCATTAAAAAACAGATAACCTCATGGAACAACAACCCTATCTATGTAGAAGGCGGCATAGGTGTCAGCTATATAGGTGATCAAGAGATTGCTGGCAAAGATATCGGCTCTAACTATCAATTTGAAGATAGACTGGGCGTACTGATAACACTTGATGAAAAACATGATTTAGCGCTTCGCTACATGCATTTTTCAAATGGCGGTTTTAACAATGACAATCCTGGTTTAGATTTTCTAAACTTTTCTTACGCATACCAGTTTTAATGCTTAAAGGGCGCCACTTACGAAAATAATAGGGTCAAAGTTATAGGGTTGACGTTATTTAGCAAAACTTATTGATAACAAGGAAGCCACTGCTGGAATTAATTAGAAAAACAGCAAATGTGCTCTGACCCCATTATTTTTTTAGCGCATAAAGTAAAAAGCCCCTGTCGTTAGACAGGGGCTTTTTTGATAACAACTGAATATGATTGCTTCAGTGAACATAACGTTTACGGTTGCCCCACAGCGCTATGTCCTAACTGACGTTCAAGAGAAACCTTGACGATCTCACGCGCTCATTTTATTAAACGCCTAAAAGCAAAAAACCCGCCGTTAGGCGGGTTTTTCTTAATGGGACCTGGCAGTGTCCTACTCTCACATGGGGAAACCCCACACTACCATCGGCGCTAATACGTTTCACTTCTGAGTTCGGAATGGGATCAGGTGGTACCGTATCGCTATGGCTGCCAGGAAAAAACTGGTTAACAATTTAGGAAATCTGATATCAATGCAATCAAGAGTAATCTACTTTTCACTCTACTTGCTTTATTCTTTATAAGCTTGTCAATCTCAACACCACTAGCCTAAAGCTTCTTGGGTGTTGTATGGTTAAGCCTCTCGGGTAATTAGTACAGGTTAGCTTAACGCCTTACAACGCTTCCACACCCTGCCTATCAACGTCATCGTCTTTAACAACCCTTCCGGACTTTAAAAGTCAGGGATGACTCATCTTTGGGCCGGCTTCCCGCTTAGATGCTTTCAGCGGTTATCCGTTCCGAACGTAGCTACCGGGCAATGCCATTGGCATGACAACCCGAACACCAGCGGTTCGTCCACTCCGGTCCTCTCGTACTAGGAGCAGCTCCCATCAATCATCCAACGCCCACACCAGATAGGGACCGAACTGTCTCACGACGTTCTAAACCCAGCTCGCGTACCACTTTAAATGGCGAACAGCCATACCCTTGGGACCGACTTCAGCCCCAGGATGTGATGAGCCGACATCGAGGTGCCAAACACCGCCGTCGATATGAACTCTTGGGCGGTATCAGCCTGTTATCCCCGGAGTACCTTTTATCCGTTGAGCGATGGCCCTTCCATACAGAACCACCGGATCACTATGACCTACTTTCGTACCTGCTCGACGTGTCTGTCTCGCAGTTAAGCTAGCTTATGCCATTGCACTAACCTCACGATGTCCGACCGTGATTAGCTAACCTTCGTGCTCCTCCGTTACTATTTGGGAGGAGACCGCCCCAGTCAAACTACCCACCAGACACTGTCCACAATCCCGATAAGGGACCAATGTTAGAACATCAAACATACAAGGGTGGTATTTCAAGGACGGCTCCACACAATCTAGCGACTGTGCTTCAAAGCCTCCCACCTATCCTACACATGTAGGTTCAATGTTCAGTGCCAAGCTGTAGTAAAGGTTCACGGGGTCTTTCCGTCTAGGTGCGGGTACACAGCATCTTCACTGCGATTTCAATTTCACTGAGTCTCGGGTGGAGACAGCGTGGCCATGGTTACACCATTCGTGCAGGTCGGAACTTACCCGACAAGGAATTTCGCTACCTTAGGACCGTTATAGTTACGGCCGCCGTTTACCGGGGCTTCGATCAAGAGCTTCGCTTACGCTAACCCCATCAATTAACCTTCCGGCACCGGGCAGGTGTCACACCCTATACGTCCTCTTACGAGTTTGCAGAGTGCTGTGTTTTTAATAAACAGTCCCAGCCACCTGGTCACTGCGACCCCCATCTGCTTCCACCGCAAGGGCTTAACAAACAGGGGCGTACCTTCTCCCGAAGTTACGGTACAATTTTGCCGAGTTCCTTCACCCGAGTTCTCTCAAGCGCCTTAGTATTCTCTACCTGACCACCTGTGTCGGTTTGGGGTACGGTTCACATAATCATAAGTTTAGAAGCTTTTCCTGGAAGCAGGGCATCAACAACTTCGCTACCTTAGTAGCTCGTCTCGCGTCTCAGCTTTAAGAACCCGGATTTACCTAAGTTCTCGGCCTACTCGCTTTCACTTGGACAACCATCGCCAAGCTTGCCTAGCCTTCTCCGTCCCTCCATCACTGATTATATAAGTACGGAAATATTAATCCGTTTCCCATCGACTACGCATTTCTGCCTCGCCTTAGGGGCCGACTTACCCTGCCCTGATTAGCATGGGACAGGAAACCTTGGTCTTCCGGCGTGGGGGTTTTTCACCCCCATTATCGTTACTCATGTCAGCATTCGCACTTGTGATATGTCCAGCAAGCTTTACAACTCACCTTCATCCACTTACACAACGCTCCCCTACCCAGCACAGTAAACTGTGCTGCCGCAGCTTCGGTATATTGCTTAGCCCCGTTACATCTTCCGCGCAGGCCGACTCGACTAGTGAGCTATTACGCTTTCTTTAAAGGGTGGCTGCTTCTAAGCCAACCTCCTAGCTGTCTAGGCCTTCCCACATCGTTTCCCACTTAGCAATATTTTGGGACCTTAGCTGGCGGTCTGGGTTGTTTCCCTCTCCACGACGGACGTTAGCACCCGCCGTGTGTCTCCCGGATAGTTCTCATTGGTATTCGGAGTTTGCAAAGGGTTGGTAAGTCGGGATGACCCCCTAGCCTTAACAGTGCTCTACCCCCAATGGAATTCGTCCGAGGCTCTACCTAAATAGATTTCGGGGAGAACCAGCTATCTCCCGGTTTGATTGGCCTTTCACCCCCAGCCACAAGTCATCCGCTAACTTTTCAACGTTAGTCGGTTCGGTCCTCCAGTTGATGTTACTCAACCTTCAACCTGCCCATGGCTAGATCACCGGGTTTCGGGTCTATACCTAGCAACTAAACGCGCAGTTAACACTCGCTTTCGCTACGGCTCCGCTATTCGCTTAACCTTGCTACTAAATATAAGTCGCTGACCCATTATACAAAAGGTACGCAGTCACACCACGAAGGTGCTCCCACTGCTTGTACGTATACGGTTTCAGGTTCTATTTCACTCCCCTCACAGGGGTTCTTTTCGCCTTTCCCTCACGGTACTGGTTCACTATCGGTCAGTTAGGAGTATTTAGCCTTGGAGGATGGTCCCCCCATATTCAGTCAAGATAACACGTGTCCCGACCTACTCGATTTCACTGTAAAGCACGCTTCGTGTACGGGGCTATCACCCTGTATCGCTCCTCTTCCCAAAGGATTCCACTACACACTAAACAGCTTAAGGGCTGCTCCCCGTTCGCTCGCCGCTACTAGGGGAATCTCGGTTGATTTCTTTTCCTAAGGGTACTTAGATGTTTCAGTTCCCCTCGTTCGCCTCGTTACACTATGTATTCATGTAACGATACCTGTAAACAGGTGGGTTTCCCCATTCGGACATCTGTGGCTCAAATGCATTTTGTCGGCTCACCACAGCTTAACGCAGACTTACACGTCCTTCATCGCCTCTAACTGCCAAGGCATCCACCGTATACGCTTAGTCACTTAACCATACAACCCTAAAAAGCCTTGAGTTTGGCCTCATGTCCGCCTTTTGAAATCGGACAAGGGTAATGTTGTATGCATGACAAGCTAATCGGAAGAATTGCCTTGCTATCAATCAATGTTGATAACAAGCAATTCAAGTCAAGTAGAGTAAAAAGTGCGTCTTTCGACATCTCAATTACTCTTTTGATTGATTACTATTAATATCAGCTTTCCAAATTGTTAAAGAACATAGTGCTTTCTAAGAAAACACTTAGGTTTGAGATAAACTCAAATCTAAGTGCTCTAAGCGGTCTTTATAAATAAACAAAACAATCTGTGTAGGCACTACATCAAGAGAACTAATGACGTAATAGTAAGGAGGTGATCCAACCCCAGGTTCCCCTAGGGTTACCTTGTTACGACTTCACCCCAGTCATGAAACACAAAGTGGTAATCGTCCTCCCGAAGGTTAGACTAACTACTTCTTTTGCATCCCACTCCCATGGTGTGACGGGCGGTGTGTACAAGGCCCGGGAACGTATTCACCGCAGTATTCTGACCTGCGATTACTAGCGATTCCGACTTCATGGAGTCGAGTTGCAGACTCCAATCCGGACTACGACATTCTTTAAGGGGTCCGCTCCACATCACTGTCTCGCTTCCCTCTGTAAATGCCATTGTAGCACGTGTGTAGCCCTACACGTAAGGGCCATGATGACTTGACGTCGTCCCCACCTTCCTCCGGTTTGTCACCGGCAGTCTCCTTAGAGTGCCCAACTTAATGCTGGCAACTAAGGACAAGGGTTGCGCTCGTTGCGGGACTTAACCCAACATCTCACGACACGAGCTGACGACAGCCATGCAGCACCTGTGTCAGAGTTCCCGAAGGCACGAAACTATCTCTAGTAACTTCTCTGCATGTCAAGTGTAGGTAAGGTTCTTCGCGTTGCATCGAATTAAACCACATGCTCCACCGCTTGTGCGGGCCCCCGTCAATTCATTTGAGTTTTAACCTTGCGGCCGTACTCCCCAGGCGGTCTACTTATCGCGTTAGCTTCGCTACTCACGGCTTAAAGCCACAAACAGCTAGTAGACAGCGTTTACGGTGTGGACTACCAGGGTATCTAATCCTGTTCGCTACCCACACTTTCGCACATGAGCGTCAGTCTTTGGCCAGGGAGTCGCCTTCGCCACTGATGTTCCTCCAGATATCTACGCATTTCACCGCTACACCTGGAATTCCACTCCCCTCTCCAAGACTCTAGTCTGCCAGTTCTAAATGACCATCCCAAGTTGAGCTCGGGGCTTTCACATCTAGCTTAACAAACCGCCTGCGTGCGCTTTACGCCCAGTAATTCCGATTAACGCTCGCACCCTCCGTATTACCGCGGCTGCTGGCACGGAGTTAGCCGGTGCTTCTTCTGTTGTTAACGTCACGGCTAGCAGGTATTAACTACTAACTTTTCCTCACAACTGAAAGTGCTTTACAACCCGAAGGCCTTCTTCACACACGCGGCATGGCTGCATCAGGCTTTCGCCCATTGTGCAATATTCCCCACTGCTGCCTCCCGTAGGAGTCTGGGCCGTGTCTCAGTCCCAGTGTGGCTGATCTTCCTCTCAGAACAGCTAGAGATCGTTGCCTTGGTAAGCCTTTACCTTACCAACTAGCTAATCTCACTTGGGCCTCTCTTTGCGCCGGAGCCTAAGCCCCGTTTGGTCCGAAGACATTATGCGGTATTAGCAGTCGTTTCCAACTGTTATCCCCCTCGCAAAGGCAAGTTCCCAAGCATTACTCACCCGTCCGCCACTCGTCAGCGAAGTGCAAGCACTTCCTGCTACCGTTCGACTTGCATGTGTTAGGCCTGCCGCCAGCGTTCAATCTGAGCCATGATCAAACTCTTCAATTAAATATATCGAATTATGAATCGTCGTATAGATACTCTCAATGAGTACCCACACAGATTGTCTTGTCTAAATTGTTAAAGAACGTTGCCGTTTCCGGCTGCTTCATCTCGAAGCGAGGCGCGTATTATACGCCTGAAGTTTTTAGTGTCAACACTTTTTGAAAACTAATTTTCGAAGCGTGTAACTCTTAAAACTGCTTCTGTGTCGTTGTTGCCAACTCCCCGAAGCGAGGCGCGCATTCTACGTGAATCTTTCCCTAGATCAACACCTTTATCAAAGTTTTTTTCTAAGTGATTACTATTTGATTAATTTGCGCATAAATACCGCGTAACGAATAAAAATGAGACATTAAAGGGGGCCTATAACATGTTGAAAACGTACATTCAGGGCGAACAAACGTGTGCACATTCTTTATATATAGCCAGATGGCTTATGCTTTTCTTTACTTATTAATGAATATGGATCGCAATTGGCCGTATTTTTGAAAAATAATGTCTTTTACCTACGCAGAAAATGAATGGGTAGGCGCTAACTCGGCCTCAGTAACCAACGCGGATAAAGAAATAGGCACGTAATATAATAAAGTGACACCATAGACACGGGTTTATAACATGCTATACCCAGATAGAGTCAGGTTACATTGGCTTATATGGGCTAACTAACAAAAGGGGAGTAAAGTATCACTAGCCTATTTAGTAGGAATGCAGTTACAAGATTAGTAATGAGCCCGGTCGTTTGACAGCATGCAGAAGATTTTGGCCTCCGTGTATACACGCTAACTATTTTTAGTTACGAGTTGCTCGAGTAGTTGCTCTATTCGCTTTGTACTTTCTAATAAAAGTGCCATGTCGTTAGCGGGTGCTGCATTGTGTGGACTAGGTGCGCGTTCTTTTGATGTAGCTTTGTCCTTTTGACTTAATATTGTCTCTCGAAAATGTATTGCTTCATCTATACCTATAAGTGATACCAATGCGCCATCGGACGACTGGCCTGCTGTTTCAAATGATAGCCGGTGTAGGTTAAACATACGCATAAGCGGGCCTTGAATAAGTGCCACGTCAGTAATCTTTTCTAAGGGAATTGATTTCTCTTCTTTATTGAAGATACCTCTTTTTACTACCAACTTGCGTTCTGTAATAGTCGCCGACATAGCCGCAAGAGACTTGCCCGCGATAATGTAAAAAAGAGGAATAGATAAAATGAGTAGTGGTATACCGACTACAGTTAACGTGGAAAATAATAAAAGACTAACGAGCCAATAGGTTTTAACGGACGGATTGAATGTGGCCTGTAATACAACATTGTCAGACATACGAGTCTCCGTGGGTGTGATGTTTAAGAGTGAAAACCTAGAGTTATTACAATAACGAGATTTAGGCGCATTGTCATAGCCTAAATGTAACAGCGTATATTCGATGGCAATATTAACGAGAGAGTGACATAGCCCGATATTAATGACGGGTAATCGCTATGGTTACAATTTTAGTGTTAATTAATACGTAATTCATCAAGACTTAAAACCATCCAACCGCTTATATAAATGTTACGCGGTCTTCTTGCGTCATATATCGCTCCTGAGCTAACAAGTGAATAAAGCGCCTCCTGCGTTAATACTAATTCATCTTTACGATAGTAATTTCTAAGCAATAACGCTTTATCAAATTTTGCATGTTCAGCTGGTGACACTGGCGTACTGTGAGCGATATTCCCAACCTTAAAGGTATAGTGTCCATCCGTAATGTTTAATAGTTTTAATGGAACATATCGAAAGCGCATGTCGGATCCGCTATCAATTGCACGGTAATCAATATAGAAAAAATCGTTTATTTGTGGTGACGCCAGTACCCGTTCTTTTTCATTAACCTGAATAATGTGTGTGCTTACAAAGAACATTGCAGCAACGAGGAGCAATACAATCTCTACATGCGCTTTAATACCATCAAGGAATAACCGAACATCGTGGCTACCTTTTACATAGTGGGGAGAGTGTAACGGTTTTATTGAAAGCGTATGCATAGTCAACAATTATCGGTCCGTGATCATTGCTTGATAGTAGTACATATTTTACGCATAACACAAGTTGCTATACTTATTTAAGCGGTGTGCTTGTTAAAACGTATTCGTCTTTCATTCTCAGAGAACACTAACTTACCTATTGTCACAACACCAGCCCTAGCAAATTTAAATGCAAACAGAATGGCATATAAGTCCCCGCCTCGATCAAACACCAAAGCGTAGACTTGATGATGGCCGATATGCAGTATTTAATTCGCTGCATACTGATAATCCTGGGAGCACATGAATAGGTGTACTGGGCAATCTGGTTGCAAGTAGACTAACTTAGGCGCATTTCGTCGTTCTCCAAATCTTCCTCAACCTTTAGTGCTTCCAACACTGCTCAGTGAAAACGAAAGTAGTAAAAGTTATAGAAAGGACCGGAAGTATTTAATTGGCTACGTTGGGGATCGGAATAGAGATAATAGAGGCATGAACGGGAAATTAACTGAAGCAATGTGCTTTTTGTGGGTTAGCGGGTATGAGGCGTATCGATGACGATCTCACGCGCTCATTTTATTGAACGCCTAAAAGCAAAAAACCCGCCGTTAGGCGGGTTTTTCTTAATGGGACCTGGCAGTGTCCTACTCTCACATGGGGAAACCCCACACTACCATCGGCGCTAATACGTTTCACTTCTGAGTTCGGAATGGGATCAGGTGGTACCGTATCGCTATGGCTGCCAGGAAAAAACTAGTTAACAATTTAGGAAATCTGATATCAATACAATCAAGAGTAATCTACTTTTCACTCTACTTGCTTTATTCTTTATAAGCTTGTCAATCTCAACACCACATAGCCTAAAGCTTCTTGGGTGTTGTATGGTTAAGCCTCTCGGGTAATTAGTACAGGTTAGCTTAACGCCTTACAACGCTTCCACACCCTGCCTATCAACGTCATCGTCTTTAACAACCCTTCCGGACTTTAAAAGTCAGGGATGACTCATCTTTGGGCCGGCTTCCCGCTTAGATGCTTTCAGCGGTTATCCGTTCCGAACGTAGCTACCGGGCAATGCCATTGGCATGACAACCCGAACACCAGCGGTTCGTCCACTCCGGTCCTCTCGTACTAGGAGCAGCTCCCATCAATCATCCAACGCCCACACCAGATAGGGACCGAACTGTCTCACGACGTTCTAAACCCAGCTCGCGTACCACTTTAAATGGCGAACAGCCATACCCTTGGGACCGACTTCAGCCCCAGGATGTGATGAGCCGACATCGAGGTGCCAAACACCGCCGTCGATATGAACTCTTGGGCGGTATCAGCCTGTTATCCCCGGAGTACCTTTTATCCGTTGAGCGATGGCCCTTCCATACAGAACCACCGGATCACTATGACCTACTTTCGTACCTGCTCGACGTGTCTGTCTCGCAGTTAAGCTAGCTTATGCCATTGCACTAACCTCACGATGTCCGACCGTGATTAGCTAACCTTCGTGCTCCTCCGTTACTATTTGGGAGGAGACCGCCCCAGTCAAACTACCCACCAGACACTGTCCACAATCCCGATAAGGGACCAATGTTAGAACATCAAACATACAAGGGTGGTATTTCAAGGACGGCTCCACACAATCTAGCGACTGTGCTTCGAAGCCTCCCACCTATCCTACACATGTAGGTTCAATGTTCAGTGCCAAGCTGTAGTAAAGGTTCACGGGGTCTTTCCGTCTAGGTGCGGGTACACAGCATCTTCACTGCGATTTCAATTTCACTGAGTCTCGGGTGGAGACAGCGTGGCCATGGTTACACCATTCGTGCAGGTCGGAACTTACCCGACAAGGAATTTCGCTACCTTAGGACCGTTATAGTTACGGCCGCCGTTTACCGGGGCTTCGATCAAGAGCTTCGCTTACGCTAACCCCATCAATTAACCTTCCGGCACCGGGCAGGTGTCACACCCTATACGTCCTCTTACGAGTTTGCAGAGTGCTGTGTTTTTAATAAACAGTCCCAGCCACCTGGTCACTGCGACCCCCATCTGCTTCCACCGCAAGGGCTTAACAAACAGGGGCGTACCTTCTCCCGAAGTTACGGTACAATTTTGCCGAGTTCCTTCACCCGAGTTCTCTCAAGCGCCTTAGTATTCTCTACCTGACCACCTGTGTCGGTTTGGGGTACGGTTCACATAATCATAAGTTTAGAAGCTTTTCCTGGAAGCAGGGCATCAACAACTTCGCTACCTTAGTAGCTCGTCTCGCGTCTCAGCTTTAAGAACCCGGATTTACCTAAGTTCTCGGCCTACTCGCTTTCACTTGGACAACCATCGCCAAGCTTGCCTAGCCTTCTCCGTCCCTCCATCACTGATTATATAAGTACGGAAATATTAATCCGTTTCCCATCGACTACGCATTTCTGCCTCGCCTTAGGGGCCGACTTACCCTGCCCTGATTAGCATGGGACAGGAAACCTTGGTCTTCCGGCGTGGGGGTTTTTCACCCCCATTATCGTTACTCATGTCAGCATTCGCACTTGTGATATGTCCAGCAAGCTTTACAACTCACCTTCATCCACTTACACAACGCTCCCCTACCCAGCACAGTAAACTGTGCTGCCGCAGCTTCGGTATATTGCTTAGCCCCGTTACATCTTCCGCGCAGGCCGACTCGACTAGTGAGCTATTACGCTTTCTTTAAAGGGTGGCTGCTTCTAAGCCAACCTCCTAGCTGTCTAGGCCTTCCCACATCGTTTCCCACTTAGCAATATTTTGGGACCTTAGCTGGCGGTCTGGGTTGTTTCCCTCTCCACGACGGACGTTAGCACCCGCCGTGTGTCTCCCGGATAGTTCTCATTGGTATTCGGAGTTTGCAAAGGGTTGGTAAGTCGGGATGACCCCCTAGCCTTAACAGTGCTCTACCCCCAATGGAATTCGTCCGAGGCTCTACCTAAATAGATTTCGGGGAGAACCAGCTATCTCCCGGTTTGATTGGCCTTTCACCCCCAGCCACAAGTCATCCGCTAACTTTTCAACGTTAGTCGGTTCGGTCCTCCAGTTGATGTTACTCAACCTTCAACCTGCCCATGGCTAGATCACCGGGTTTCGGGTCTATACCTAGCAACTAAACGCGCAGTTAACACTCGCTTTCGCTACGGCTCCGCTATTCGCTTAACCTTGCTACTAAATATAAGTCGCTGACCCATTATACAAAAGGTACGCAGTCACACCACGAAGGTGCTCCCACTGCTTGTACGTATACGGTTTCAGGTTCTATTTCACTCCCCTCACAGGGGTTCTTTTCGCCTTTCCCTCACGGTACTGGTTCACTATCGGTCAGTTAGGAGTATTTAGCCTTGGAGGATGGTCCCCCCATATTCAGTCAAGATAACACGTGTCCCGACCTACTCGATTTCACTGTAAAGCACGCTTCGTGTACGGGGCTATCACCCTGTATCGCTCCTCTTCCCAAAGGATTCCACTACACACTAAACAGCTTAAGGGCTGCTCCCCGTTCGCTCGCCGCTACTAGGGGAATCTCGGTTGATTTCTTTTCCTAAGGGTACTTAGATGTTTCAGTTCCCCTCGTTCGCCTCGTTACACTATGTATTCATGTAACGATACCTGTAAACAGGTGGGTTTCCCCATTCGGACATCTGTGGCTCAAATGCATTTTGTCGGCTCACCACAGCTTAACGCAGACTTACACGTCCTTCATCGCCTCTAACTGCCAAGGCATCCACCGTATACGCTTAGTCACTTAACCATACAACCCTAAAAAGCCTTGAGTTTGGCCTCATGTCCGCCTTTTGAAATCGGACAAGGGTAATGTTGTATGCATGACAAGCTAATCGGAAGAATTGCCTTGCTATCAATCAATGTTGATAACAAGCAATTCAAGTCAAGTAGAGTAAAAAGTGCGTCTTTCGACATCTCAATTACTCTTTTGATTGATTACTATTAATATCAGCTTTCCAAATTGTTAAAGAACATAGTGCTTTCTAAGAAAACACTTAGGTTTGAGATAAACTCAAATCTAAGTGCTCTAAGCGGTCTTTATAAATAAACAAAACAATCTGTGTAGGCACTACATCAAGAGAACTAATGACGTAATAGTAAGGAGGTGATCCAACCCCAGGTTCCCCTAGGGTTACCTTGTTACGACTTCACCCCAGTCATGAAACACAAAGTGGTAATCGTCCTCCCGAAGGTTAGACTAACTACTTCTTTTGCATCCCACTCCCATGGTGTGACGGGCGGTGTGTACAAGGCCCGGGAACGTATTCACCGCAGTATTCTGACCTGCGATTACTAGCGATTCCGACTTCATGGAGTCGAGTTGCAGACTCCAATCCGGACTACGACATTCTTTAAGGGGTCCGCTCCACATCACTGTCTCGCTTCCCTCTGTAAATGCCATTGTAGCACGTGTGTAGCCCTACACGTAAGGGCCATGATGACTTGACGTCGTCCCCACCTTCCTCCGGTTTGTCACCGGCAGTCTCCTTAGAGTGCCCAACTTAATGCTGGCAACTAAGGACAAGGGTTGCGCTCGTTGCGGGACTTAACCCAACATCTCACGACACGAGCTGACGACAGCCATGCAGCACCTGTGTCAGAGTTCCCGAAGGCACGAAACTATCTCTAGTAACTTCTCTGCATGTCAAGTGTAGGTAAGGTTCTTCGCGTTGCATCGAATTAAACCACATGCTCCACCGCTTGTGCGGGCCCCCGTCAATTCATTTGAGTTTTAACCTTGCGGCCGTACTCCCCAGGCGGTCTACTTATCGCGTTAGCTTCGCTACTCACGGCTTAAAGCCACAAACAGCTAGTAGACAGCGTTTACGGTGTGGACTACCAGGGTATCTAATCCTGTTCGCTACCCACACTTTCGCACATGAGCGTCAGTCTTTGGCCAGGGAGTCGCCTTCGCCACTGATGTTCCTCCAGATATCTACGCATTTCACCGCTACACCTGGAATTCCACTCCCCTCTCCAAGACTCTAGTCTGCCAGTTCTAAATGACCATCCCAAGTTGAGCTCGGGGCTTTCACATCTAGCTTAACAAACCGCCTGCGTGCGCTTTACGCCCAGTAATTCCGATTAACGCTCGCACCCTCCGTATTACCGCGGCTGCTGGCACGGAGTTAGCCGGTGCTTCTTCTGTTGTTAACGTCACGGCTAGCAGGTATTAACTACTAACTTTTCCTCACAACTGAAAGTGCTTTACAACCCGAAGGCCTTCTTCACACACGCGGCATGGCTGCATCAGGCTTTCGCCCATTGTGCAATATTCCCCACTGCTGCCTCCCGTAGGAGTCTGGGCCGTGTCTCAGTCCCAGTGTGGCTGATCTTCCTCTCAGAACAGCTAGAGATCGTTGCCTTGGTAAGCCTTTACCTTACCAACTAGCTAATCTCACTTGGGCCTCTCTTTGCGCCGGAGCCTAAGCCCCGTTTGGTCCGAAGACATTATGCGGTATTAGCAGTCGTTTCCAACTGTTATCCCCCTCGCAAAGGCAAGTTCCCAAGCATTACTCACCCGTCCGCCACTCGTCATCTTCTAGCAAGCTAGAAATGTTACCGTTCGACTTGCATGTGTTAGGCCTGCCGCCAGCGTTCAATCTGAGCCATGATCAAACTCTTCAATTAAATATATCGAATTATGAATCGTCGTATAGATACTCTCAATGAGTACCCACACAGATTGTCTTGTCTAAATTGTTAAAGAACGTTGCTACTTAGTAGCTTCACCGTAAGCCGTTGCTTTTTGGTGACTCACTCTGTTTGAGCGAGGTGCGTATTATACGCTGGAAGATTTTGATGTCAACACTTTTTGAAAATTTATTTTCTTAAGCGCTTCTCTTAACCTCCCGTCTTTACTGGCTTTAAAAGCTAGTAGAGACTTACTTTGAGAGGTAAGTGTTTTGCTTTCCTCCCGAAGCGGATGCGCATTTTAGGGATCTGAGCGCTCACGTCAACAACTATTTTAAAAAAAGTGTCATATTTGGTTTGTTCGTTCAAAATACCGCCGATGCGGTGATAATCCACACAATTTAGGCACTACATTTAGCGTTTACGCACACGCCTGTATGTTAAAATAACGCACATAGGGTTTTCACTCGCTTGAAAATCACTATGATTATGCGCTCTTACTAATAACCAACAATGAAAAGGTAATACTGTGACACTACGCGAATATAAGTCTATTGCCCCTACCCTTGGTGAAAACACCTATGTAGATTCGTCTTCGGTAATCGTAGGTGATGTCCATCTAGATGATGATAGTAGTATCTGGCCATTGGTGGCAGCACGTGGCGATGTAAATGTAATACGTATCGGTAAGCGCACCAACGTACAGGATGGCACTGTATTACACGTTAGTCGTCCAACTTCAACAAACCCTGACGGCTATCCGCTTATTATTGGTGATGATGTAACAGTGGGTCATAAATGTATGTTGCATGGATGTCAGCTAGGTAACCGTATTTTGGTTGGTATGGGCGCTATCATTATGGATGGTGTGGTAGTAGAAGATGACGTGTTTATCGGTGCAGGTACCTTAGTACCGCCAAATAAGCGGTTAGAAAGTGGTTTTCTTTATGTAGGAAACCCGATGCAAAAGAAGAGACCGCTTAGTGACACAGAGGTGGCTTTCTTAAAACAGTCCGCTGTTAACTATGTTTTACTAAAAGATGACTACCTGAAGTAAAGTAACAGCATCCATAGTTGGATGCTGTCTCTAAAATTTATTGATCTTCGACTTCACCAATATCGGGATCGGTTATATCGGTTACCGTTATAATTCCGCGTCGAAGATTCCAAGATAATCCAAGATTGAGTCCAGCGAGCCAATTACTCAAGCCGACTTGGTTGCTACCATTATATGCATAGGTATTTCCAAGAACAGCTTCAAGATTAGGTACGCCATTTTCTATTGGTATTTCAAGCACAACGACGCCATCATCAATAATTGAAATTGCTGTAACCTCTGCTGTCACTCCTTTCGCGCCATTGTAGGTCAAGCTCACAGCGACAGTGAGATAGTTGTCACCTTTAAAATATACTGTTGCTTGATTTGACGAAGACTGCGATATTGATACCGAGGCAGAAATTGCACCGGTTAGTGCCTTTGAAATTTGAGCTTGTAACATCGTTGACAAATTAACGGTTACATCTACTTTTCTAAGTTCAGCAGCTCTTTGAAGTTTAGATGAGATTGCACTATTTATTTGGTAGATAGACTGACCCAACTCAGAGAGACTCTGAGAGCCGCTCCACACATCACTCAGTATGTATACTGGTCTCCCGTTGACGACGCTTAATTCCATAGATACTTCGCCAAGTACACTACCAAGTGGATCAGTACTAAACCCTATAAATTCCGCAGCAGCTATTGTAACCTCATCTGGCAGCGTAGATAATTTTCGCGCTCCAATAGCATACATTCCGGGGAATTCAAGACCACCAGCATCTACAACAGTCACCTCATAATGATAACTCTTACCTTTGAAGACATCTAACACGATTACATCGGCAGGCTCACCTTTTGCTACACTAATAGCATGACTTCTCAAAGCAGAATCTGAACAGGATGAAACACTTTCACAAACTGTCACTGTTGTTGAAGCAAGAGAATTACCCGAGCTCACTAAAAGACCAGCGGTTAGAAAAAGGGAGGGGATTAACTTCATAACTTTCCTTGAATAAACGTTTTTTATAAACTCATAATGACTAATGAAAGAAAGCAAAATAAATAATATGCTCACCATCACTGAAAAAAGTTATCAAATTCGGGGGGGGGGGGAAGGAAGTTAAATTTGCTTAATCTATTCAACCGCTTTTCTTAAATATTCGATGACGTGTTTGGTATGAGGGCGTTTTCCCGTCCATATATAAAACGCTTCGGCCGCTTGCTCGACCAGCATGCCTAAGCCATCTATTTGCGTTTCAACACCTAGCATAGCCGCATCTCGCATAAAGCGCGTGGGGGAATTTTTATAAACCATGTCGTAAACCACGTCACAGTTATCTAAAACACCGTCTTGCAAGCTACACGGTAATTCATTATTCAAGCTGGCGGCCGTTGAGTTAATTATGATGTGGGGCTTAACCGTTGCTATGTCAGCAAGCGACACCACCTGCACTTTATCGTTCGAAGCAGCATTGGCTACTTCCTCTGCTTTCGCTTTCGTTCTATTTGCTATGGTCAGTGAAGCAGCCCCTGCTTCTAATAACGGAGAAATCACACCTCGCGCTGCACCGCCGGCTCCGATAAGCAACACGTGCCTGTCGTTTATCTCAACACCGCTATTTAGTAAATCGTTTACCAACCCGATACCATCTGTGTTGTATCCCAGCACGTCACCGTTATCACCTTTCATTAGTGTATTAACAGCCTGCGCATCTTTAGCAGCTTGGTCATCAACTTTTGCTAGGTTGAATGCATCAAGCTTAAACGGCATGGTGACGTTGCAACCCACCGCGTCTTTCTGCGCTAAAAACACGTTTGCTGCATCAATGAAACCATCTTCTGGCGCAAGTATCTTTTCATAAGAAATACTCTCTCCAACTTGATCGGCAAACATTTTATGAATAGTTGGTGATAAACTCTGGGCAATAGGATTTCCGAATACAGCGAATTTTTTCATGGGAATACGAAACTTCTTTAAATCGAAACGAATAGGCGACAATAAGGTCGATCAGACTACACCATATTTTCGAATAGGTGGAGAAGAGAAAGTGCGAGAATTATCGAATCGTTTTTATGACATTATGGAAACCGACCGTGTTGCAGACGAACTTTATGCTATGCACCCTCAGCCGCTTACGCGCATTCGCCATGTGTTCTTTTTATATTTGAGCTTGTGGCTGGGTGGGCCTGATGGCTATCAACGGGAATTTGGCCACCCGCGTTTACGCGCCAGACATTTGCCTTTTACCGTTACACCAGAACTGAAAGCGCAGTGGATGTACTGTATGCGCAAAGCCATGCATCAAACGGTTGATGATCTTGCACTGGCCCAGCAGCTACTTTCATCGCTAGACCAACTTGCTGAGCATATGGTGAATACGAAATAAAAAACGCGCCGATAATGTAGGCGCGCCTTTTATTTATGAAACGTTAACGCATAAGCAGCTTAGTAGGTATAGCCAATAGAGAGTGTGTATACCCATGGGTCTATTTCAATGCTGTCAACGCTGCCGCTTGCTTCACCCACGTTAAACGACGCTTCTGTATCTATATCAATAAAGCGCACAGACGCATTAACGTGCCAGTCTGTATCGATTTTATAATCCATACCTACTTGAGCAGATAAACCAACAGAGTTATCAAGTGATAAATTACTGAGGCCAGCCTCTTTGTTAGCAGGCGTAAATTCTTCATCAAAGATAAACGTATAGTTAATTCCCGCACCAATGTACGGTTGGAAAGCTGAGCTGGCATCGTTAAAGTAATAGTTTGCAGTTAACGTCGGCGGCAAATGCGTTACTTCACCTAGCGTCGTGCCTGTACCTAATGGGTCGTTTACTGAAAAATTAACATCATGCTTAAACGGCGTTGCTGCAAGTAATTCAATATTGATATTGTCAGTAACAAAATAAGCAATGTTAATTCCTAACTGGGTATTACTATCAATCGTAAGCGCGACACCTAAATCATTCCCACCTGCAATAATAGTAGATGTAGATTCGTCAGGGGTAACCGTTGTGAAACCGCCACGGACAATGATGTCGCCCTGTTGGTGTGCTGACGCGAATGGCGCTGCTAGTGCAAGAGAAAGGCAAAGTGCTGAGAGTGCTTGTTTACGCATAGTGTGTCTCTTCTGTGTTTAAATAAGATGACGTCACTGTAATACGTTTACGAATAATTCTATTGATCCAGCGCAAGGGTCATTAGCACGAGGGAATCCAATAGAATACAGGGTTGATATGGATCAAGATTACGGGCTGCAAAAGCATTGCAGCCCTACACATTACCAATCGGTTGGCTTCAGCCAATCGATGAGTTTTGCTTCTGCGCTGCCTGGCGCTGGAGTATAACAATATTCCCATCGGGCAAGTGGCGGCATCGACATTAATATCGATTCGGTTCTGCCACCGGTTTGAAGCCCAAATAAGGTGCCTCGGTCAAAAACAAGATTAAACTCAACATAACGTCCACGACGATATAATTGAAAGTCTCGCTCGCGCTCAGTAAACGCCATCGCTTTTCTGCGTTCGACAATGGGAATATAAGCATCGAGGTAACCGTTACCGACTGCCTGCATAAAAGCAAATGACTGTTCAAAACCAAGCTCGTTCAGGTCGTCAAAGAACAACCCGCCTACGCCTCGCGTTTCGTCACGGTGCTTAAGATAAAAATACTCGTCGCACCAGGTTTTGTATTTAGGATATACATTCTCGCCAAACGGGGCGCATAATTTCTTAGCTGTATCATGCCAATGCACCACATCATCTTTAAACGGATAAAATGGGGTTAAGTCGAAGCCACCGCCAAACCACCAGATAGGCGCCTCACCTTCTTTCTCCGCAATAAAGAAACGTACATTAGCATGAGAAGTAGGAATATAGGGGTTGTGCGGATGGATAACCAATGACACACCCATAGCTTGAAAGTTTCTACCTGCAAGCTCTGGCCGATTGGCTGTCGCTGACGCTGGCATTTGGCTTCCAAACACGTGTGAGAAATTCACACCACCTTGTTCAATAACAGCGCCGTTTTTGATAACGCGAGAGCGGCCACCGCCCCCTTCTTCACGTACCCAAGAATCTTCGACAAACTGCCCTTTTCCATCAGCTAATTCTAACGTCTGACAGATGTTGTCTTGTAAACCAAGCAAATAACTTTTTACTAGCTCTATAACGTCAGCAGCATTTTTGCCATCTAATTGTAACGACTGAGTCATGCGCGTATTACCTCTCCTGTATCACCATCTCTAATGACACTGGGGTTGTCTAATCCTCCACTATCACCCTCGACATATACTGCTGAATCAGCAAATACTGTTTTAGCTTCGCTAATAGTGCGTGTAGGGGGCTGCCCCGCTAAGTTTGCACTTGTCGAAACAATCGGCTTGCCGAGTTTTTCACACAACGCTTTTGCGACTGGATGATTTGTTACCCTTACCGCTATTTTCGGATGAGAACCAGATAACCAGGCAGGTGTGTTCTTAGATTTAGGTAGCAGCCATGTATTAGGACCAGGCCAGCTGGAAAAAATATCAGTACGCTTGTGCTGCAGTACCGCATCATCATTTACATAAGGTAAAAGCTGGGAATAATTGGCGGCAATAAGGATCACGCCTTTATTAACGGGCCTTTGCTTTACCTCTAATAGCTTGAGTACTGCTTCCTCATTATCAGGATCGCATCCTATGCCCATTACCGCTTCGGTGGGATACACCAGCAGCTCGCCATTGTTAAACGCGCTGATAATGGGATCAACGTTATCTTCTCGCCCTTCATGAGCGTTATTCATGGTGTTCATCTTAGTAGGTTAACTCTCGTTTACTCGCAATACCCGCATAACGGTTGAGGACAGCATGCGCGTCCTTTTTTATCGATCATGATAGCCCACCCACACTCTGGGCAGCTTTTATTTAGTGGCGTGAAATTTAACACATAACGACATTGGGGATAGTGATTGCACGCAAAAAACTGTTTACCATACTTGTTTGTGCGTGAAATAAGCTGCCCTTTGTTACATTTTGGGCAAACAACATGTGTGTCTTCTTGCTGCTTTATAGGTTCGATATGATGGCATGTGGGGAAGTTGGTACAGCCAACAAACATACCAAACCGACCTTTCTTAATCGCTAACTCTTCATTGCACAATGGGCACGATGAACCAGATAGTGTTTTCAGTAACGTTGTTTGTTTGTCGTGTAATGGTTTACTAAAATGGCAATCAGGATAGCCAGTACAACCAATAAATGGCCCTGACTTACTGTTTCGTATATGCAATGCCTTACCACAATCAGGGCAATCCCCAAATGTGTCGTTCAACGCATGTTCATGTGCTGAAAATAATGAATGGTCTATTTTCGACATGATGATTATAGCAATAACTGATGTGCTGCATTAATCAATGCAACACACCATCAGATTCGTCGAATAACAAATCTTCCATTTGTGCGTAGGCCTTTTCTTTGCCAGGTACATTAAATAGCACCATAAGCACGACCCACTTTAAATCTTCAAGGCAGAATTCTGCAGAGTCGATTTCCATAACACGGTCGATCACCATTTCACGCGTCGACGCATCGAGCACAGCCACCTGCTCTAAAAACAATAGAAAACCGCGACATTCAACATCGAGGCGCATTTGCTCGTCGTGTGTGTAGATACGACTAAGACTGGTACTAATACCTTTACAAAAGTAAGGTTTAATATCAGTTTCTTGTAGGGCTGCTAACTTTTCAAGCCATGCGAGCGCCTTGTATATTTCATCATGGTGGAAACCAGCACGCACAAGCTCTTCGGTTAACTCATCTTGGTCAACACGAATTTCTGTTTCACTGTGAATGAAATTTTCAAACAGATACATGAGGATGTCGAACATATTATTTACCCCTCAATTTAACGTAGCCGCCAGGGACAGCAGCTACTAAACCACGCAACTCATACTCTAATAACACTGCCATTACCTGATTTACAGGAGTGGCGCTGCGCTGGGCTATGACATCAATAGCAGTGATGTCGTAATCCACACTATCTAATAATGTATCGGTTGCCAAGCTATTCACTTCACTTTTTTTGCTATCGGTATCAACCTTACCCACAAAAGGTAACGGCTGCACCGCAATTTCATCGATAATGTCATCGACGTTGGTTATCAGTTTAGCACCTTGCTGGATTAACCAGTGACAACCTTCAGAATGCGTATTAAAAATGCTGCTGGGTACAGCAAATACTTCTCTCCCTATATTTGCGGCCAAATTCGCTGTTATCAAGGTGCCGCTCTTTATTTTTGCCTCAACCACCACGGTTCCTAGGGTTAACGCGGCAATAATTCTATTGCGACGAGGGAAGTGCCATGCTCTTGCAGTCACCTTAGGAAAGAATTCGGTGATACATGCCCCTCCCTGCTCGGTTATTTGAGCATGTAATTGTATATTCTTGGGCGGGTAAACGTTATCAGGCCCGGTACCTGTGATAGCTATTGTACTCGCCCTCTCGCTAAGCGCCCCCTGGTGAGCACTTGCATCGATACCCATTGCCATACCACTGACTACCGTTACTCCCTGCTGTGCCAGTTGCATTGATAGGTTGTGTGCAATTTGCTTGCCCTGATGACTGGCTCTGCGGCTTCCTACAATAGCAACGGAAGGGTTAGCCAGTAGTTGATGTTTCCCAACAACGAATAATACCAACGGTGGGTTATCTAAAGCATGAAGCTGTTTAGGATAGCTATCGCAGGCGTAAGTCACAATATGGCGATTGTCACTGGCCTCACACCAAGAAATGGCGTCGGTTACACGCGCATTAGATATTTTTTTAATGAACGGTTCACCCTCAGGTAGACCGTTTTGCCTTTGGTTAGCACTAACAATGTCTTCTGGCTTACAGTCATAAGCATCGAGTAACGCTAGCCATTTTCCGGTTGGTACATCTACCGCTGAGGCGAGTGTTAACCACGCGCGTTGCGATGATGATAATGTGTGTTGATGCATAGCCGCTCCTTGGATAAAGCGGCTATCGTTATGCTATGGATTGGCTACAATAAAACCGCGCTTCACGTTTTTACTTGCACGAGTAATGATGGCAAAACTCGCCTTTTCGAACGTTTTGAACACTATAATTTCACCCACTTTAAGTGCTGGTTGTTCAATAACGTCTGCAAAGAAGTCACTTCCTGTCGACGCACCCGGCTCATTAACATAACGAGGGGTATCGTCGTCGATAATACCTGGACCTTGTGCATACAAACCCATCACGGTACCGGGTTTAACCGCAGCACTGCCAATATCGATAACAACAACATCGTATTTACCGAGTAAGTCATGATCATGGAGGTCGCTTATCACCGCGCCGCGTTGTGTCGTTGCGGGTTGTAAAATAAGGTCTTCATGGGGTGATATTGGCTCGCTAAGCACTCGGTCGCCTCTGCGCGCTTCTTGATTAGCATCGGTTAACGCCAGCAATGTAGAACGAGGCATTTTTGCGTCTTGTACCATTTTAGCGTCGGCAACGTGCACAACCTGAACACCCAGTACATTACCGTTTAGGTCTTCTAGTGTAGAGAGCTTACGAATTATACGTAACTGATCACTGGACGCGTTTTGATGTTGCGTTAGTACTAAATCCTCACTTACGAATCGTACGTTGGCATCATCGTTACCCAGTAAATATGGCAAATTCTCGTAACGTGTCGATGCCATTAACTCGTGATTATTAATATAAGGTGCAAGCATCGACCACGGTAAGGTATCGATAGGTGATGACTTCACGCGACGGGTTGAATCAGGCGACAACACCAGCGTTTGCTTATCGCGCTGAACGGTAATGACTGGCTCGCCGTCTATATACCTTACAACAAGAACATCGCCTGGGTAGATAAGATGCGGATTATCTATTTGTGTATTATTTCGCCACAACTCAGGCCACAGCCAAGGCTTATCGAGGAAAAGTTTTGCAATATCCCATAACGTATCGCCCTTGCTCACTGTGTAGGTTTGCGGTGCTCCCTCTTTCAATTGCAACGCTAGAGCAGGCAACGAGAACAATGTCGCAGCGAGCAACGCTATTGTTAGGCACTTTTGTTTTAATAGATTTTTCAAATTAACCACCCGCAAATTTTTTACTGCCATTCGCTGTTGAATTTTCAGACAATACTATTATATCGGCAATATGCCCCAATAGTGTGGTCCAATACAAAAAACTGCACGAAATAACGCTATATACGTTAGAATAGTAACTTAATAAGCACTGTAAAGTGTGCTGACTATCAGATCGTATATGAATTTATACTGCGAAAAGGTGAAGTAAGCGAGACATGGCAATTTTAGACGTATTAAGTTTTCCTGATGAGCGTCTTCGCACCGTTGCAAAACCGGTGGAAGAAGTAAATGATGAAATCAAACAACTTGTTTCGGACATGTTTGAAACAATGAAAGATGAAAATGGCATCGGCTTGGCGGCAACGCAAGTTAATCGCCATGTGCAAGTTGTTGTGATGGATGTTTCCGAAGATCAAAACGAACCACGCGTATTCATTAACCCCGTTATTACCCATAAAGACGGTAGTACAATTAGCGAAGAAGGGTGCTTATCGGTTCCGGGTAATTATGCCAAAGTTGAACGTGCTGAAGCCATTACGGTAAAAGCCTTAAACGAAAAGGGTGAAACCTTTGAGTTAGAAGCAGAAGGACTGCTGGCAATTTGTGTTCAACACGAGCTTGATCATTTAAAGGGTAAACTGTTTATTGATTACCTGTCTCCGCTTAAGCGTCAGCGTATACGCAAAAAGCTAGAGAAAGAAGCTCGTTTGTCGACTCGCGCCTGAGGTAAGTTTTGACCAAATCACTTCGAGTTATTTTTGCCGGTACACCGGACTTTGCAGCAAAGCACCTTCACGCACTATTAGCCTCAAAACATGAGGTAATTGCGGTTTATACTCAGCCTGACCGCCCTGCGGGACGGGGAAAAAAACTGACACCAAGTGCAGTGAAGACCGTCGCGTTAGAGCATGAAATAGCAGTGCATCAACCCTCATCATTAAAAGGCGAAGAAGCACAGCAAATTTTAGCGGCTCACGATGCCGATGTGATGGTTGTCGTTGCTTACGGTTTATTGTTACCCAAAGCTGTGCTGGAAATGCCGCGCTTAGGCTGTATAAACGTGCATGGCTCTATTTTGCCACGCTGGCGCGGTGCGGCTCCTATTCAACGGTCTATTTGGGCAGGCGATGCTGAAACAGGCGTCACCATTATGCAAATGGATGAAGGCTTAGATACCGGCGATATGCTTCATATCGATAGCCTACCTATCCAAAGTAGTGACACAAGCGCCACACTGTATGACAAGCTAGCAGAGCGAGGTCCAGTCTCGCTTATTCATGTTTTGGATAACATCGACACCATTACCCCTGAAAAACAAGATGATGCGGTTGCTACCTACGCCAAGAAGCTTTCAAAAGAAGAAGCACTGATTGATTGGCAGTGCGATGCTGAACAGATAGAACGTAATATTCGTGCGTTTAATCCATGGCCTGTTGCGTGGATGAAGGTGAACGATCAGAACATAAAAGTATGGTCAGCTGAAGTTGTTAATGACGTGCCAGCACAACACTCGCCAGGGACAATAATCCAAGCCGACAAAAACGGTATTGTGATTGCTACGGGCACAACCGCAATACGTATATTGAGCCTTCAGATACCAGGTAAAAAAGCGATGTCAGCGGCAGATGTCGTGAACGCTCGCAAAGCATGGTTTGAACCCGGCATCAACCTCTCCATTTCGGAATAATAGTGAAACCAACCCCCTTACCTAAGCAAAAAAACCTGCGTGCCGATTGTGCGTGGGTTATTTATCAAATTTTAGAGCACGGAAAGTCTTCTAGAGAAATATTAGACAAAGTACAGCGCCGTCATCCACCAAAAGATAACGCGTGGATTCAAGAAATGTCATTGGGCGTTATGCGAAGATTGCCGATACTTCAAACCTGGCTGCGTTCCCTGCTCGACAAACCTCTTAAAGGCAATAAGAAAATTATCGAGCATCTTATTCTTTTAGGCCTCTATCAATTGGCATTCTCTCGCGTTAGCAAACATGCTGCCGTTGGCGAGACAGTCAGTGCAGCTTCGTATTTGGGTGCACCCGCACTGAAAGGGTTAGTTAATGCCGTTTTACGCAATTTTCAGCGCGATGATATTGCAGGTAAACCGATTGATGATGAAATTATCGCGAGTGGTTTACCTAAGTGGTTATATAAATCAATTGCTGAAGCGTATGGCGAGAATACCAAGCAGGTTATTGATGCCACTAATGGCATGGCCCCTATTTGGCTTCGTGTTAATGTACAACAAACTTCAAAAGCAGCTTTCATCGCTAAACTTGATGACGCCAACATTGGGTATGCGTTAAGCGAGGCGCACAACGATGCCATAATTCTTGAAGGCCGTTCAGATATTACCAGCCTGCCTGGTTTTGATGACGGTCATTTCGCCGTTCAAGATGGTGCGGCCCAATTAGCGGCCTATTATCTTGATGCACAACCTAACGAACGTGTTTTAGATTGTTGTGCGGCACCAGGCGGAAAGACAGGCCACATTATGGAACGTACGCCATCGGTGTCTTATTGTTTAGCGCTGGATGCTGATGCAAAGCGTTTAACACGTGTTGAAGAAAATATGACACGGTTAAAGCATAGTGTAGATATTAAACAAGGTGATGCCGCTGGCACTGACGGTTGGTGGGACGGTGAAATGTTTGACCGTATTTTACTTGATGCCCCTTGCTCGGCCACTGGCGTAATTCGACGTCATCCCGACATACGATGGTTACGCAAATCTAGCGATATCGATACCTTAGTTTCGCTACAAGGCGAGATATTGCGGAACCTGTGGAAGACATTGAAACCTGGCGGCACGTTGTTGTATGCCACATGCTCAATATTACCTAAAGAGAATAGCGCCCAGATCCGCGCTTTCTTGGAAAGTGAGCCAAGTGCGCACCTTAGTACCATTGTTGAAAGTGAAACCACGACGGCACCAGGTAGACAGATACTACCGGGTGAACAACAAATGGATGGTTTCTACTATGCGAGACTGGTAAAGTCTTCTGGCAAATAAAAGCAATAAGGCAATGTTACAACGATGAAAATCATCATTTTGGGGGCGGGACAAGTTGGCGGCACCTTAGCCGAAAACTTAGTAGGCGAAAAGAACGAAATTACGGTTATTGATTCTGACCCCGCTATTTTGCGTAATCTTCAAGACAGGCTCGACCTTCAAGTTGTCACTGGCGTGGGTTCTCACCCTGATGTCCTTAAAAAGGCCGGTGCAGAAGACGCTGACATGCTGATCGCTGTGACAAACAGTGATGAAAGTAACATGCTGGCCTGTCAGGTTGCGTTTAGTTTGTTTAAAACCCCCACCAAAATTGCCCGCGTTCGCTCTGAACAATATATTATTTACCAAGAACAACTCTACAAACAACAAGACATCCCTGTTGATCATATTATTGCGCCAGAACAATTAGTTACCAAGGCAATTAAACGTCTGATTGACTACCCTGGTGCATTGCAGGTGGTGGAGTTTGCCGATGGTAAAGCCAGCTTAGTTGCGGTTAAAGCCTATTACGGTGGGCTATTAGTGGGCCATGCCCTGTCGGCATTAAAAGACCATATGCCTAACGTAGAAACTCGTGTAGCGGCGATATACCGTCGCGGTCGTCCTATTCGACCGCTTGGAACTACGGTCATAGAAGCTGACGATGAGGTTTTCTTCATTGCAGCAACCAAACATATACGCGCCGTCATGAGCGAGCTTCAAAAGCTTGAATCTAGCTATAAGCGCATCATGATCGCCGGAGGCGGGTTAATCGGTGCAGGCCTCGCGAAGAAGCTAGAGCATAATCATAATGTGAAACTGATTGAGTTCAGCAACGAGCGAGCAAAGTATCTATCAGCCCATTTAGACAAAACCATTGTGTTTTGTGGCGACGCGTCTGATCCCGAGTTGCTCAGCGAAGAAAACGTAGAGCAAGTCGATGCCTTTATTGCGGTGACTAACGACGATGAAGCCAATATTATGTCTGCCATGTTGGCCAAGCGCATGGGCGCGCAAAAAGCCATGGTACTCATTCAACGTAGTGCTTATGTAGACTTAGTGCAAGGCGGCGAAATAGACATTGCGTTCTCACCACAACAGGCCACTATTTCAGCGCTGTTAACACATGTACGTCGAGGCGATATCGTTAACGTTTATAGCCTACGAAGAGGGGCAGCGGAAGCGATTGAAGCCATCGCACATGGCGATGAGAACACGTCGAAGGTGGTAGGTAAACAAATTGGCGACATTAAGTTACCGCCAGGCACGACCATAGGCGCAATTGTACGTGATGAACAGGTTATCATTGCGCATAGCGACACGAAGATTGCTCCGAACGATCATATTATCTTGTTCTTAGTTGACAAAAAATATATCGGCGATGTAGAAAAACTCTTCCAACCTAGCGCGTTTTTCTTCGGCTAAGTGTTGCACGCGCGACAGTTAGCTACCCCTGTCGTGCATTAAACATTGTTGGCTATAAGGCGCTTGTTTTAACTGCGCCAAAAGGTCGGTGAGAACAGCACCAACAGCGAGAACACCTCAAGGCGACCAAACACCATTGCGATAACTAAAATCCACTTCCCTGCATCGGTCACGCTTGCGTAATTTGCCGCCACACTGCCAAGGCCGGGCCCTAAGTTATTAAGCATTGCTGCGGTAGCCGTAAATGCACTTAGGTTATCTAAGCCGGTGGCAATTAGTCCAATCATAATAATGACAAAAACCACGGCATAAGCAGAGAAAAAGCCCCATACTGCCTCTACGACTCTGTCGGGCATAGCGCGCTCACCAAGCTTTACAGCGTACACCGCTTTAGGATGAATAAGTCTATCTACTTCACGTTTACCTTGAAGGAATAATAAGCACACCCGCACGACTTTTAACCCGCCTCCGGTAGAGCTTGCACAGCCTCCGATAAAACTAGAAAAAATAAGAAGGATAGGTAAAAAGGTAGGCCATACCGAAAAATCAGTGGTGGCAAAACCGGCTGTAGTGCTAATTGATACCGCTTGTATCATGGCTTGATCTAATGCCGTTTCTGCTGAAGCATAAAAGCCAGACAGCGTAAGTATCAGAAAACAGATAGCAATGAGCGTAGCTTGAATAAAGAAGAACGCTTTAAACTCTGGATCGTTGAAGTAGCCTTTCACCGAACGCGAACTTACCGCGGCATAGTGGAGAGAGAAATTAAGCGCCGCAATTAACAAAAACACCGTACAAACCACATTCACCAAGGGGCTATTAAAGTACCCCAAGCTAGCGTCGTGGGTGGAAAAGCCCCCTATTGCGACCGTTGAAAAGGAATGACATATCGCATCAAATACATCCATGCCCGCTAACCAATACGACAAGGCACACGCAATAGTAATCGACAAGTAGATGTACCAAAGGTGCTTTGCCGTATCTGCTATACGCGGCGTCATTTTGTTATCTTTAACTGGCCCCGGTGTTTCTGCACGGTAAAGCTGCATGCCACCAACACCAAGTATTGGAAGAATAGCGACGGCAAGTACAATGATACCCATACCGCCAAGCCACTGCAGCTGCTGGCGATAAAACTGAACGGAATGCGGTAGAAAATCGATCCCTTCAATAACGGTGGCCCCTGTGGTCGTTAAGCCTGAAAACGACTCAAAAAAGGCGTCAGTGACCGTCATACTCGGTTGTTCTAACAAGATAAGTGGAATAGCACCTACGCTGGCTAGCACAGACCAAAACAACGCCACGATAAGAAAGCCTTCGCGTGCTCGTAAATCGGCTTTTTGTTGACGGTTTGGGTACCACAATGCCATGCCGCCAATAACGCAAAAGATAAAGGCAAGCGTAAACGGTAAACCGCTCCCGTCTTGGTATATAAGAGAAACAATAGCGGGCGGGATCATCGTCACACTAAAAAGTGCAATAAGAAGCCCAAGAATACGTACAATCGCACGATAGTGCATGTGGTTTAATGCCTTTTAATTTTTACGCTACCTTTCTCAAGGCCGTGCTTTTATTCAGCAGATAGTGTGAATTATAGGGTGATAATGGTCGTGGAGAAAACCTTTGTTTTCCCCACGGTTATATTTACTTCATTGATAGTACGACTTGTACCATTTTACTCAAGCCCTTTTGTGCATCAACGATGGATTCAGCCAACATGTAGGCCGGTGTGGTAACCACTTTGTGTTCGTTATCGATAACAATATCATCTACGGCACAGTCTACATGGTTCGCCCCTATTTCATTAAGTGCCGACGCAGTTTCTTTGTCGTTACCGATAGTAAGATGAACCCCCTCTCCATATACATGCGCTGCTATTACCGGCGCGATACACGCATATGCAGCAGGTTTTCTTAATGCAGCAAATTGTCGGCATAACGTTAACACCGAATCATTTACGCTACTGCGCGCGCCTTCAGTGGCAAAGTTACATAGATTTTTAGCGGCTCCAAACCCACCAGGCAACACAAGGGCATCGAATTGCTCAGGGTCACACTGGGTAATCGGTTTCACATTTCCTCTTGCGATACGTGCCGACTCGACTAATACATTTCTTGATGAGGTGTCATCAACTTCACCCGTTAAATGATTTACCACGTGCATTTGCTCGACATCGGGAGCAAAACAGGTATAAGAAGCACCTTGCTGCTCTATGGCTAATAACGTTAATACAGACTCATGAATTTCTGCCCCATCGAACACACCGCTACCACTTAAAATAACCGCTACGTTTTTCATTATTGCTCCTAGCCCTTATAACAACTGACTTATTCTATTTTTGGCTATAAAACAGTCAACCGTTTACAAAAAATTCTTAATAACCTTTGTTGGATTACTAATTTCTTATGCTACATTACTCGACCAGCTTGGTTAAGCCAAAATAATAAACGCACCAAGTTATCCACATTAAACGGAATGATACATTACAGGATTGTAGTTTTTATCTCTCATTATCATCCCCTTATTTTTATTGCCCCAGAAGCTTATCTTTAACTTGACAAGGATCGGCGTCGTTGTCGTACCCAGCGCTTTAGATCACAAAGTTATCCACAGATGATCCACCCGCAATAATTTCTTGCTCCTATGGCGATCAATGGCAGGCTGTGGCATCCTTGCGCCATATTCTATGCTAGGTAAAAAACATCAATGACAGATTCAAAAAAGCCTCCATTTATTCTTGTAGACGGATCGTCTTATCTATTTAGAGCCTTTCATGGGCTGCCACCGCTTACAAATTCTAAAGGGCAAGATACTGGTGCGATTTACGGCGTAGTGAATATGCTGAAAAGCTTGATCAAGCAATATAATCCTACCCACATGGCAGTGATCTTTGATGCGAAGGGAAAAACGTTTCGTGATGATATTTATAAAGAGTACAAGGCTAATCGCCCTCCCATGCCTGATGAGCTTCGAAGCCAAATAGCGCCGCTACATACTATAGTGAAAGCAATGGGTTTACCTGTGATTGTTGAGTCTGGCGTTGAGGCAGACGATGTTATAGGCACACTGGCCAAGCATGCTACTGAAAAAGGGATAGAAACCTTGATCAGCACCGGTGATAAAGACATGGCACAGTTGGTCAACGAGCATGTGACACTCATTAATACCATGACAAACCAGTTGATGGATGTTGAAGGGGTAAAAACCAAGTTCGGTATTCCCCCTGAACTGATCATCGACTTTTTGGCATTAAAAGGTGACAAGGTAGATAACATTCCTGGCGTTCCAGGTGTTGGCGATAAAAGTGCCCAAGCATTGTTAAATGGTATCGGCGGTATTGAAGACATTTATAACAATCTTGATAACATTGCTGAACTATCGTTTCGTGGAAGCAAAACGATGGCGGCTAAAATGCAGGAATATGAAGAGCAAGCTCGTCTTTCTTATACGCTGGCAACAATCAGTATTGACCTAGATTTAGACTATGACGTTGAAAATTTACGTTACACCTCACAAGACAATGAACAACTTAAGACGTTATTTGCTGAATATGAGTTTAAGCGCTGGCATAGCGAAGTAAGTGCACTTGCTAGCGGCGATGTTGAGCAAACCACAAGCCATTCTGATAGCGAAGAGACTTCGAGCGACGACGTCTCAAGCGATATTGATACTGCTAATTACGACGTAGTGTACACAGAGGAAGCATTTGAAGCCTGGGTAGAAAAGCTGAGTAATGCCGAACTATTCGCATTTGATACTGAAACAACAAGCCTTAACTACATGAATGCGGAAATTGTCGGCGTTTCGTTTTGTATTGAACCCGGGCTTGCCGCTTACGTACCCGTTGCGCATGATTATGTAGACGCTCCTACCCAGCTAGACCGAGACTATGTACTTGGAAAGTTGAAACCCATACTAGAGTCAACTAGCCATAGTAAAATAGGTCAGCATATTAAGTACGACAAAAACGTGCTGGCGAATTACGACATCACGCTTAACGGCATTGGTTTTGACACCATGCTCGAAAGTTATGTCCTTAATAGTACTGCGCAGCGACATGATATGGACTCGTTAGCGTTAGCTTACCTTGGCCACAAAACCATTCATTTTGAAGACATCGCGGGTAAAGGCGCTAAACAACTTACGTTTAACCAAATTCCCCTTGAGCAAGCAGGTCCGTATGCGGCTGAGGATGCTGACATTACACTTCGTCTTCACCATGTTATCTGGGAAAAATTAAGTCAGGTGCCTGAATTAAAACGTTTGTTGGTTGATGTAGAGGTGCCACTAGCCTGCGTACTGGCAAGGATGGAACAACAGGGCGTTTTAATTGACAGCCAACGATTACGTCAGCAAAGCCAAGATTTAGCAATTCGTATTGGTGAACTTGAAAAAGAAGTTCACGAAGAAGCCGGCGAAACCTTTAATTTGGGTTCGACGAAACAGCTGCAACATATCCTTTTTGAAAAAATGGAGCTGCCTGTTATTAAAAAAACACCTAAGGGAGCGCCGTCTACGTCCGAAGAGGTGCTACAAGAACTCGCTCTTGATTACCCATTACCGAAAAAGATAATGGAGTATCGCGGATTAACTAAGTTAAAAAATACGTATACCGATAAACTGCCGAAGATGATAAACCACCGAACCGGCAGGGTGCATACTTCTTATCACCAAGCGGTAACCGCAACAGGGCGTTTGTCATCGACCGATCCTAATTTGCAAAACATCCCCATTCGTAACGAAGAAGGTCGTCGCGTCAGACAGGCGTTTGTTCCGCGGGATGGTTACAAGATTGTCGCTGCCGATTACTCCCAAATAGAACTTAGAATTATGGCGCACCTATCGGGTGACGAAGGTTTATTAAATGCCTTTGCCAACGGCAAAGATATTCACAAAGCAACAGCGGCAGAGGTATTTGGTGTTTCCCTTGATGACGTTACCACCGAACAACGGCGTAGTGCGAAAGCCATCAATTTTGGTCTTATCTATGGCATGAGCGCGTTCGGTCTTGCGAAACAATTGAATGTACCGCGTCATGAAGCACAAAAATACATGGACTTATATTTCGAACGTTGCCCCGGTGTTCTGCACTATATGGACAGTACACGAGAAGTCGCTAAAGAAAAGGGATATGTAGAAACAGTATTTGGTCGACGCCTGTATTTGCCTGATATTAAAGCGAGCAATGGCGCCCGCCGCAAAGGCGCAGAGCGCGCAGCGATCAATGCGCCGATGCAAGGTACAGCAGCAGACATCATTAAAATGGCCATGCTGAAAGTGGATGATTGGATAACGTCTCTTGATACATCAGACGTTACCATGATGATGCAAGTGCACGATGAATTAGTCTTCGAGATTAAAGAAGACAAGTTACAAACATACACCGACACTATCGTTTCACTAATGGAAAATGCTGCCGCGTTGGCGGTTCCACTTGTTGTAGAAGCAGGTAAAGGAGAAAACTGGGACCAAGCGCACTAAGTAATTAGATTACAAGAAAAAGGCATTTTCTATTCTAAGAAACAGATTATTGGCCTTTTTTGGTAATTTTATTACAAAGCCAACTTGCCTTTTTATCGCTATGTTGTAATATTATGCGCGTAGGGTACAGAGGTGAGAAAGCTGTTTTCAAACCTTTGCTTTAACCCCGACAGATTTGTCGGGGTTTTTTTATGCCTAAAGAAAAGTACCGCGCAGTGGAGGCAAAAACACACAATAAACATAACAAACGGGCATTTAATTTGAACTTATCTACCATGCCCTACTCTATATAGTCGGTTTTTATGTGTTTTCTCTATAGTGTGTTGGCCTCGCAAATAGCGAGGCTTTTTTTATTCATCCTCGCCTTGTGGCTTTTCCAGCGCCAACCATTTATTCAACATGCCCTCTAACTCGGGCAACCCACTTCTGTTTAATGATGAAAATGTATGAACAGTAACATCACCCATGAAAGCAAGTGCCGCTTCTCTGGCCATCAATAATTGTGCTTTGCGTTTGCCCGACTTTAATTTATCAGCCTTGGTTAACAGCGCAAGGACCGGTATTTTTGAATCAACCGCCCAGTGAATTAGGTCTTGGTCTAAGTCTTTGAATGGGTGCCGAATATCCATTAACACAACTAAGCCTTTCAGAGACTTACGTTTTTGTAGATATTCTCCAAGCGCTTTCTGCCACTTTTGCTTCATCGCAATAGGGACTTTTGCGTAACCGTACCCGGGTAAATCTACTAATCTTCTGTTCTCTTCAAGCTCGAAAACGTTAATAAGTTGAGTACGACCTGGAGTTTTACTGGTTCTTGCTAAGTTTTTTTGACGCGTTAATGTGTTTAACGCGCTAGACTTACCCGCGTTTGAACGCCCGGCAAATGCTACTTCAATTCCGGTATCGTCTTCCAAGTGCCTGATATCTGGTGCACTTGTAAAGAATTTTGCTTTGGTGTAATACGACATCTAGACTTACCTCCACATGCGTCATTACTTTATGTTTAAAGTCTTTTAATGATCTAAACCTAGTAAAAACCATAGTTTTATCATGGAATAGGTTTTTCTGACGCGTTAAATGTGTAAAATGAGCATGATATCACGTATATCACGCGAGCCGTTGGATCCATTTAAGAGATTTATTATGAAAAAACTGTGTTTGTTGGTATTTATGTCTTTAGGTTTATCAACTTCTGTTATGGCAGAAGGCGATGCCGAGGCTGGAAAAGCGAAATCTGCAGTATGTGCAGCATGTCATGGCCAAGATGGTAATAGCATGATAGATATGAACCCCAAGTTAGCGGGCCAACATGAAAAATATCTAGTTAAGCAGCTAATGGAGTTTAAGTTAGCTTCTCAAACTGGTGGCGAAGAAGGCCGTAACAATGCGGTAATGAACGGCATGGCCGCTCCTCTTTCTGAGCAAGACATGAAAGACTTAGCAGCGTACTTCTCAAGTCAGGATGCTAAACCAGGTGAAACTGCTGAACAATATGTAGAGGCTGGTAAGGCCCTGTATCAAGGTGGCGATGAGTCACGTGGCGTTACAGCGTGTATTGCTTGTCACGGCCCTAAAGGCAATGGCATGGGACTGGCAGGATTTCCTGATATTAGCGGCCAGCACGCTACGTATACCGCTTCTCAGCTTAAATCTTTTCGTTCTGGACAGCGCCACAACGATATGAACGGCATGATGCGCGATATTGCGATGAAATTAACCGATGAAGACATCGAGATTTTATCCCACTATATAGCCGGCTTACATTAAATTACGGCCCATAGATCACCTTTTGTTATTTTTTTGTAAACAATTAAGTTGTTTTTTGAAATTATTCGTGTAGTCTAACGGCTTAGTTTGTAGCAGAGCTTGTAAGTCTACGAACTGGATAACAAGAATAATAATAATAAAAAGCAACACGGAAGAAATCATAAAGTGCCAAGAAGGCCAAAAACAAAAAAATAGCGCTCTGCTAAAAAGAATAATAAGGGGAGTTCGCTAGGGAAGCTCGATTACACATAGATGTGTAAATAAAACGGGAGAGGTGTCATCTGACACTGATTAAATATAAGGTGATGGTGAAAACCATCGCCTTTTTTCTTTTTAAATCATGAATACATTAACTAACCCTTGCCCACTTTGTCATGCAAATGACACCGCATTTTATTTCGAAGATAAACGACGACGCTATAACCAGTGTAATACGTGCTCGCTGGTATTTGTCAGCTCTGAATTCTTACCAACACGTGTTGTTGAACGCGCCGAATACGATCTTCATGAAAATAGCGAAGATGATGAAGGCTATCGCGCTTTTCTTCAAAGGGCGCTTACACCACTTATTCCTCTAATCAAACCTAACGATAGCGCGCTCGACTTTGGCTGCGGTCCATCACCCGTGCTAGCCAACATGTTAAGGGCTTTGGGTCTTTCTGCTGTAGATACATTCGATATCTTCTATAATCCTGATAAGCGGGTGTTCAGCAAACAATACAACGTTATCACCTGCACAGAAGCAATAGAGCACTTTCATACCCCTTCAAAAGAGTGGAGTTACTTTCTTTCCATGTTGATGCCTGGCGGCGTGCTAGCGATAATGACTAAGCGCGTTATTGATAAAACAGCCTTTGCCAGCTGGCACTACAAGAACGACAAAACTCATGTTTCTTTTTTTAGTGAAGCAACGTTTCGTTTTCTGGGTAAAAGAGACGGCTTTACCGTCGAATTTCCCAGCAATGATGTTGTATTGTTGAAGAAGCTTTAATCGTTTCGCGCTATAATAATCAACTATTCATTAATACAGATACCAATACTATTTATGGCACGTTCAAAGAAGTCTCGTAAGGTTGGTTTAATCGGCGTTAGAAAAGACCCCGATTTTAAGCCTAGCGAGAATCGCAAAAATACCGACCCTCGCCCAAAGAAACATAAGGGCAAACCTGCTGGTAGCAGACACAACATTGACGAAAAAGCGACAATGGGTTCACGACGTCAAGAGAACAAAGATCCACGTCACGGCAGTAAGAAGCCGGTTCAATTGATAAAAGCGACTGCAACTCTTGTTACCCCAGCACAAAAGAAAAAGTATGCTACTCCGGCTGAAGAGCTAGCGGCATTAGAAGCTGATCAAAGGCTAACCTCATTGCTTGATAAGTTAGACAACGACCAAGCATTAACAAGAGAACAACAAGCCTATGTTGACGAGAAAATGGCGCGTCATCGTATTCTTTGCGACCTTTTAGGCATAGTAGACGAAGATGATGAAGAAGATGAAAGCGATCCGTTCGATGATTTAGACGCTATTGATATAGACGACTTTAAACACTAAACCGGATTCTTTTTTACATGCTGTCGATAATACTTATTTGTGTAGCCGTACTGATAATTTTGGCGTTGGGTTTTTACGCTGGCCGTTTGTTGTTTCAGCTTAAGATACAAAATTCCCGTCAAGCAGCGATGCGCAAGAAACGCATATTCACCATAACCGAAAGTATTTACGTTATTGCTAAAGCGATGGAGCAACAGCAGTGCGACCTCTCAGAGGGGGTTATTCGTATCGTGAATCTTCTGGCTGCCCTTCCGCTTGCTTCACCGCCGGACTTTAAAGTCGCGTACCCGAACATCCATGCACTGTTTGTAGATGTAAGTGGGTTCGCGATGCTTGATGCAAGAAAGGAATTATCAAAGGCAGAGCGCCGAAAACAAGACGTAGCGCGAGAGCAAATAGAATCAGAGCACGAGTCTAACGTCCTCAGTGAACTACCAGCATTGAAGCGCTATTGTGAATCATTGATGGAACAGTAAAGAAGATAAAAGGTCACCGCAGCGTGGCCTTTTTTATGTCCTCGCTTCGCGCTTAACGTCTTCATAGCAGTGACAGTCAACCTGATGGTCATTCACTATGCCTACCGCTTGCATAAACGCATAACAGATGGTTTCTCCGACGAACGAAAAGCCCTTTTTCTTCAGTGCTTTTGACATCGCTTTTGATACATCGGATGACGTTGGCACTTGGTCAACCGTGTCCCACGCATTAACAATGGTTTTATTATCGGTAAACTGCCATATGAAGTCTGAAAAATGCTGTTCTTTCTCAATGGCTAGATAGCCTTTAGCATTCTTTATTATTGATTCTACTTTCAATCTATTCCGTACAATCCCCTTATCAAGTAACAATCGTTCAACATCATCGTTCGTCATTTTGCTTATTTTTACAGGGTCGAAATGGAAGAAAGCCCGTTCATAATTTTCCTGTTTTCGAAGAATAGTGAGCCATGATAACCCTGCCTGTTGCCCATCAAGACAAAGCTTGGCAAATAGCGCTTGGCTATCCCGCACAGGACGCCCCCACTCGTTGTCATGATATGCCTGATAGTCTCGGTGTTCAGAGACCCATCCGCATCGTACTAGGGGTTGTAATGGCATAAATTTCCAGTTCCTTAACATCAATCAACGTTTCACGAGTATTAAGCGAGGTTTTTCGCGGTTTACACCTACATACTCAGCGTTACAAATTGTATACTATCCCACCTTTTTAGAAACAGATAACCAATAAGCAGCGGATGTATGCAGAAATACGATATTAAAACCTTTCAAGGGTTGATCCTTGCGCTTCAAGACTATTGGGCGCGCCAAGGCTGCGTGATTATTCAGCCTTTAGATATGGAAGTGGGTGCAGGTACGTTTCACCCCATGACATTTTTACGTTCTCTTGGACCAGAGCCAATGAGTAGCGCTTATGTACAACCTTGTCGCCGCCCTACCGATGGACGTTATGGCGAGAACCCTAACCGTCTACAACACTATTATCAGTTTCAGGTTATGCTGAAGCCGTCTCCCGATAATATCCAAGAGTTGTACTTGGGCTCGCTAAAAGAATTGGGTTTTGATCCGTTAGTACACGATATTCGCTTCGTAGAAGATAACTGGGAGTCACCTACGCTTGGCGCTTGGGGTCTTGGTTGGGAAGTGTGGTTAAACGGTATGGAAGTGACGCAGTTCACCTATTTCCAACAGGTTGGCGGGCTTGAATGTAAACCGGTTACCGGCGAAATCACTTATGGTTTAGAACGCCTAGCCATGTATGTGCAAGAAGTAGATAGTATCTATGACCTAGTATGGACAGACGGCCCTATGGGTAAAGTAACGTATGGTGATGTTTTCCATCAAAATGAAGTAGAACAATCTACTTATAATTTTGAACACGCCAATGTTGAAGCGTTATTTAGAACCTTTGATGAGTGTGAAGCAGAAAGCCAAAAGCTTATTGAAAACAACCTTCCGCTGCCTGCTTATGAGCAGGTTATGAAGGCCTCTCATGCATTCAATATGCTAGATGCTCGCCATGCTATTTCAGTGACTGAACGACAACGCTATATCCTTCGAGTAAGGGCATTATCTAAAGGCGTTGCGCAAAGTTATTTCGACGCACGTGAAGCCTTAGGCTTCCCCCTATGCAATAAGGAGGCATAAAATGCGCACAGAAAATTGCCTTATTGAACTAGGTACAGAAGAACTTCCTCCTAAAGCACTTAAATCGCTTGGACAGGCTTTCGCTGACCAATTTCAAACCGCATTAGAAGAAGCGGAACTTTCTTTTGATAATGTGAGCTGGTTTGCAGCTCCTCGTCGCCTAGCGGTTTATGTTACAGGTTTGGCAGACAGCCAAGCTGACAAGGTCGTGGAAAAGCGTGGGCCAGCAGTCAGTGCTGCATTTGATGCTGATGGAAATCCAACGAAAGCCGCACAAGGTTGGGCACGTGGAAACGGCATTGCGGTTGAAGACGCTGAGCGCTTAGTGACGGATAAAGGCGAATGGTTGTTATACAAGGCAAGTGTTGAAGGTCAGCCAGTTGCTTCACTACTTGAAGGGCTCTTGAATAAAGCTGTTTCTAAACTTCCGATTCCTAAGCCTATGCGTTGGGGGAATTATACAACCCAATTCATTCGTCCAGTTCATACGCTTACCGTATTGTATGGTGCAGAGGTCGTAAGCGTCTCTGCATTAGGCTTAACCAGTGGACGCACTGTACAAGGCCATCGCTTCCATGGGGAACCGCGTTTTGAACTAGATCATGCAGATAATTATGCTGAGGCGCTTAAAGCTCACTATGTTATTGCAGATTTTACTGCCCGAAAAGATACGGTAAGACAACAATTAGAAGACGCGGCAAAAGCATTATCTCTTACGCCAGACTTCGATGAATCGCTACTTGAAGAAATTGCATCTCTGGTAGAGTGGCCTGTTGTTATGCAAGCTGGTTTTGATGAAGGTTTCTTAGCCGTTCCAAAAGAAGCACTTATCTACACCATGAAGGACGACCAAAAGTACGTCCCATTGCTTGATGATAACCAAAGCTTGTCTAACACTTTCTTATTTGTAAGCAATATTGAAAGCCGTGACCCTATTCATGTTGTAACAGGAAACGAGAAAGTTATCCGCCCTCGCCTTGCTGACGCTGAGTTCTTTTTCAACAGCGACAAAAAGACAACACTTGATAGTCGATTAAGCAGCCTTGAAACGGTACTGTTCCAAAAGCAGTTGGGTACGCTTAAAGAGAAGTCTGAGCGCATTTCAGCATTAGCAGGCTTCATTGCATCACAAATTGACGCGAATGAAACACAGGCTGCCCGCGCAGGCCTATTAGCTAAAACAGACTTAATGTCGAACATGGTAATGGAATTTCCAGATGTTCAGGGCGTTATGGGTAAATACTATGCGCTTAATGACGGCGAAGACGCTCCTGTAGCTGAAGCCTTATACGAGCAGTACATGCCGCGTTTTGCAGGTGACGCACTTCCTAGCTCTGGCGTAAGCGCATCAGTAGCCCTTGCTGACAAACTTGATACGCTAGTAGGTATCTTCGGTATTGGCCAACTGCCTAAGGGCGATAAAGACCCGTTTGCGCTTCGAAGAGCTGCCATCGGTGTACTTCGAATCATTACAGAATTAGGTTTAGATCTTGACCTTGTTACGCTAGTTGATAAGGCCAGTGAGGTTTATGGAAGTAAACTATCTAACGAACAGCATAAAGCACAGGTTGTCGATTTTGTGCTTGGTCGTTTTGTTGCGTTACTCCAAGACCAACACATTTCTACCGATGTGATACAAGCGGTTTCAGCACGTCGTCCAACGCAACCTAAGGATTATCTTGCGCGTATTAATGCTGTGTCTCAATTTAAGCAACGAGAAGAAGCTGAGGCGCTTGCAGCCGCAAATAAACGTGTCGCTAACATTCTTGCTAAGCAGACAGAGGGTGGTATTGATTCGTCTATTTCAGAGTCATTACTGGTTGAGGAAGCTGAAGTTGCACTGTATCGTCAGCTAATCGATGCACAGAGTAATGTCAGTGCAGCGTTAGAAAACGAAGACTACAACAAAATCCTTTCTACTCTAGCCACACTAAGAAGTGTTATTGATGCCTTCTTTGATAATGTAATGGTTATGGCTGACGATGAAGCAGTAAAGCGAAATAGACTTGCATTACTGTCTTTATTAAGGCAACTTTTCCTTACTACTGCAGATATATCGATGCTTGCGAAAGCCTAGAATATAAAGCACTGATAAGTTTGATTTTGAAATACCCAGCACTAGGTTGGGTATTTTTTTGGAGAAAATGTGAAGCGTTCCATAGTTATTTTGTTTTTTGCTTTTTTACTTACCGCCTGTACCAGTAGTGGTGGCATCTCAATTCCTCAACTTCCATCTTCGACACCGCGCGTTGCGTTTGAATCGCTTTATTTGCGGGGTGTTTTTAATTGGTGGGAGGCAACGCCAGCTTATAAGTTTAAGCAAGGAAGTGGTGGTTGGTACGTTGATGTAGAGCTTATTGCAGATGGTCAACCTTACGACTTCAAACTTTCAGACGCGAACTGGACGCCATCGCAGAGCTGCGGCGCTAAATATAAAGGCCAACCTGTCATGATTGAAGCAACGGTTTATTTAGTGTGTCAGCAGGACGCAGACAACCTTCAATTCACACCTTCATCTACTGGCCTCTATCGTTTTAACGTTAGCGCAGCAAGTGCAGGAGAAGTGGCGCTTATCATCACCAAGCGTTAGTAAGTATTTAAAAGACAATAAAAAGCCCAACATAATGTTGGGCTTTTTTTTACTTGCGAATAAGGCCTTGTCGACTACACGTCTAAGTTTTCTACATTAAGCGCGTTGGCTTCAATAAACTCACGTCTAGGCTCAACCTGGTCACCCATCAAGGTGGTGAATAACTGGTCGCAGCTTATCGCATCTTCAATAGTCACTTGTAGCATTCTACGGCTATTAGGGTCCATTGTGGTTTCCCACAGCTGGTCAGGGTTCATCTCGCCCAGCCCTTTATAGCGTTGAATATATTGTCCACGCTTAGCTTCACTCATTAGCCAATCTAACGCTTCTTTAAACGCCTCTACAGGCTGTTTTCTCTCGCCACGTTGAATGTATGCGTCTTCACTCATCATGTTGTTAATAGCAAGGTTCAGCGCTTTTAAGCGTTCGTATTCATTAGACTCAATGAACTCGTGGTCGATAATATATTCGTAATCAATACCATGCATTCTCATAATGATGGTAATGAAATACTCACTTAACTCTGAATCATTACGGATTTCATAGCGGTAAGTGGCACCATCATTTTCACGCTCAGTAAGCTGTTCAACAAAGTGACTAGCGACATTCGCGAGCGTATCTTCGTTTTTAAGATCTTCTAAGTTCAATGTTGGTGTATACAGCATGCGATACAGAATGGATGACGGCATGATGCGTTTCATTCTGGTAATCATTTTTTCAGCTTGCTGGTATTGTTTAACCAAGGCTTCTAAACCAACACCACTGATACCAATGTCATCACTGCTTGGATACAATGTTGCGCCGTCTACTGCTATTGACGTTAGGTAGTTAGTAAGTGCTTCGTCATCTTTCAGGTACTGTTCTTGCTTGCCTTTTTTAACTTTATAAAGCGGAGGCTGAGCAATATAAACATAGCCACGCTCTATAATTTCAGGCATTTGACGGTAGAAAAACGTAAGAAGCAACGTCCGAATGTGCGATCCATCGACATCAGCATCGGTCATGATGATAATGCTGTGGTAGCGCAATTTCTCAGGGTTATACTCGTCTCTGCCAATGCCGCAACCAAGCGCAGTGATTAGTGTTGCCACTTCTTGTGAAGAGAGCATTTTGTCAAAACGGGCTTTTTCTACGTTAAGAATCTTACCTTTAAGCGGTAATATTGCTTGGTTTTTTCTGTTTCTACCCTGCTTAGCGGAGCCGCCAGCAGAGTCCCCTTCCACTATATAGAGTTCGCTGAGCGCTGGGTCTTTTTCTTGGCAGTCAGCCAGTTTACCTGGTAATCCTGCTAAATCGAGTGCACCTTTACGGCGTGTCATCTCACGCGCTTTACGTGCCGCTTCTCGCGCTCGCGCAGCATCAATTATCTTACCTGCGATAATTTTACTTTCTTGCGGGTTCTCTAATAGGAATTCAGCCAGCTTTTCGTTCATGGCAGACTCTACTGCAGGGCGAACTTCTGAAGACACAAGCTTATCTTTAGTTTGTGAAGAGAACTTAGGGTCAGGTACCTTTACCGATACCACAGCAGTCAAACCTTCACGAGCATCATCTCCACTCGCGTTAGTTTTTGCCTTTTTATTAAGCCCCTCTTTCTCCATATAGTTATTCAAGGTACGTGTTAACGCGCCTCTAAAACCAGCAAGGTGAGCACCACCATCCCGTTGAGGAATGTTGTTAGTGAAACAGAATACGTTCTCTTGGAAGCTATCGTTCCATTGCATTGCAACTTCAACCGCAATGCCATCTTCTTGCTCACTACTAAAGTGAAAAACTTTTTGATGAACAGGCGTTTTTTTCTGGTTTAAATACTCTACAAACGCTTGTATACCACCTTCATATTTGAAGTGATCTTCTTTGCCATCGCGCTCATCTTTCAAAAGAATAGAGACGCCAGAGTTTAGAAACGATAACTCTCGTAAACGTTTAGCTAATATGTCGTAATGATAAAGCGTGTCTGTGAATGTGTCTTCGCTTGGCCAAAAACGTATCATCGTACCGTTTTTGTCTGTATCTCCGGTTATCGCAAGCGGAGATTGAGGAACACCATGTTTGTATTCTTGTTCATGCGCTTTTCCGCCACGACGAATACGAATCTTAAGTTTGCTAGATAGTGCGTTTACTACCGACACACCAACACCGTGAAGTCCGCCTGACACTTTATAAGAGTTATCATCGAACTTACCGCCAGCATGCAGTACTGTCATAATAACTTCAGCGGCAGAAACACCTTCTTCTTCGTGAATTTCGGTAGGGATTCCGCGACCATCGTCAGACACAGAGACAGAACCGTCACTGTGAATAAGCACTACAATCTCTGAACAGTGCCCTGCAAGCGCTTCATCGATAGAGTTATCGACCACCTCGAATACCATGTGGTGTAATCCCGTACCGTCATCTGTATCACCGATATACATACCGGGACGCTTTCTTACGGCATCTAATCCTTTAAGTACTTTAATACTGGACGAGTCGTAGTTGTTCTCTTCTGACATACTAGCTTTTACTCCTCTTTCACGCTTCCATGTTCCACGTGAAACATTTTCTTTTCGTTATATTTTTGTATAAATGAGAGCTGTGCAGATTCTATTGCAGTAACGAAAACCTGCGTATCCATTTGTAACAGCCCGTCAATAAATTGTTCACGCTTGTCAGCGTCTAACTCAGCACCAACATCGTCTAATAAGAAAATACTTTTACGATGTGTTAGAACATTAAACAGTTCTGTTTGTGCCATTTTTAACGCCGCTACGGCCATCCTGAGCTGACCGCGCGATAAAAGCTCTTGAGCATTCACCCCATCCACTTTTAGTTTAATATCTGCCTTGTGAGGGCCAGATGACGTATGACCTATTTTACCATCATACTCGCGTTTTTTAACTACGCTTTCTGACAAACACGCATCTTTTTCCCATCCTTTATAGTAACTCAAACTTATCTCAAAATCTGGTAAGAATGACGATGCATATTTATGAAAAAGCGGTGTCAATTTCTCAATGTAGTTTATGCGATATTCGGTAAACTTCTCACCGGCTTCAACAAAGCACTGCTCCCAATATTGGTATTGAGGCGACGCAAGGTTGGCTTGTTGTTTAAGCAGTGCGTTTCTATGTTTCAAAAATTTAGCATACTGGTTAGAGAGTGTCTGAAATTTATGTTCCACGTGAAACAATCCCCAATCACAGAACTTTCTTCGTTCTGATGGCGACCCAATAATGAGGTCGGTGCTTTGAGGAGTAAACAATTGTATTGGAACAAGACTTACTAAATCACTAAGTCGTGTAGAACGTTCGCCATTAACACTTACCGTGAACGTTTCATCTCTACCTCTGTTTATACCAATTTTAAGAACATCACCGCTTTCATCAATACCCGAGGCGAATACACTAAAAGCATTTGTGTCGTTCTGTATAACGGCGCCGTGTTTATTCGTTCGAAATGAACGGCCAAATCCTAGATAATAAAGCGCTTCCATTATTGAAGATTTGCCACTGCCATTAACCCCCCTTATCACTGTCAAGGATGAGGATGGTGAAAACTTAACACTGGAAAGATTACGGAAGTTTGTGAGCTGGACGCTGTCCAGTTTCATAATGTAACTCTGATAATGGGAAGAAAACCGCGCACCTTCTCCAAGTGGAATAAAAGGTGCGCTATTGAATGACGAAAAATACTGTCTATACCGTTAAAGACGCATTGGCATGATAACGTAAAGCGCGGCATCGTCTTCACTGTCTTCGATTAATGCACTGGCGTTAGAGTCAGAGAGACTTACTTTAACGCCATCAGAGCCGAGCGAATTAAGCACATCGATGAGGTAAGCAACGTTGAAACCAATTTCTAGGTCGTCACCATCGTATTGAACATCAACGATTTCTTCAGCTTCTTCCTGCTCTGGGTTATTTGCAGTAATCTTTAATTCCGATGACGCTAAGTTAAGACGTACGCCTCTAAACTTCTCATTAGACAGAATTGCTGCGCGCGAGAATGCGTCTTTCAATACCGCTTTGCTTGCGACTATTTCTTTATCACAACTTTGGGGAAGCACACGGCGATAATCAGGGAAACGCCCATCAACTAACTTAGATGTGAAAATAAAATCGTTTGAAAAAATACGTAAGTGATTAGCACCAATTTGCACTTTCAGCGACTTTTCATCTTCACTGATCAAACGAGATATTTCTAACACACCTTTCCGCGGAATAATCACCTGGCGCGCTGGCAACGCTGTTTCATAATTCAATCGACACAGCGCTAATCTATGCCCGTCTGTTGCGACAGTACGAATTACATGTTCTTCAGTTTCAAGCGACATACCGTTTAGGTAGTAACGCACATCTTGCTGAGCCATTGAAAAACTTGTCGAATCAATAAGCCTTTTGAGGTCACTACACGTTAGCTCAAATTCTACCTCGCCTTCCCAATCTTCAAGATTTGGATAATCACTGGCAGACAGAGTAGACAATGTATAACGTCCTCTGCCCGCGCGAAGCAACGCTTTATTTCCGTCCAGCGAGAAATGGATATCCGTGCCATCAGCGATACCGCGAATAATATCAAACAGCTTCTTTGCAGGAACCGTAATTTCACCTTCAGTAAAATCACCCTCTAATTTAACACTAGAGATAAGCTCTACCTCTAAATCAGTGCCTGTTAGCCATAGTGCACCCTCACTAACTTTAATGAGGACGTTAGACAATATGGGAAGTGTATGTCGGCGCTCTACGGCACCTGACACCAACTGAAGTGGTTGTAAAAATAACTCGCGGCTTATAGTAAATTTCATCGCTGTGCTATCTCGCCTCTTAAAAGTGATGTTACGAAGACAAAGTCCGTATGAGGTTCTTATAGTCTTCTTTTATATCATGACTTTCTTCTCGAAGCTGCTGTATTTTTCTGCATGCGTGTAAAACGGTCGTATGGTCTCTGCCACCGAACGCATTACCAAGCTCTGGCAAACTATGGTTAGTCAGCTCTTTAGCTAATGCCATTGCAACCTGCCTAGGACGAGCAACGCTTCTACTACGGCGTTTTGAGAGAATGTCAGCTACCTTTATCTTATAATAATCTGCAACCGTTTTCTGTATATTATCAACCGTTACTAACTTCTCTTGTAACGCTAATAAATCACGTAGCGCTTCTCTTACGAAATCGATAGTAATTGGGCGACCGGTAAAGTTCGCGTTGGCGATAACACGGTTCAATGCCCCTTCTAGCTCTCGTACGTTTGAACGCAAACGTTTTGCAATAAAAAAGGCAACTTCGTTTGGCAAATGAATTCTATTTTCGGCAGCCTTTCTCATTAAAATGGCCACGCGGGTTTCCAACTCAGGTGGCTCTATCGCAATCGTAAGCCCCCACCCAAATCGTGATTTTAATCTGTCCTCAACACCATCAATTTCTTTAGGATAACGGTCAGAGGTAAGTATGATTTGCTGGTTACCTTCTAACAATGCATTAAAGGTATGAAAAAACTCTTCTTGAGAACGCTCTTTATTAGCAAAGAATTGAATATCATCTATTAACAACGCATCGACTGAACGATAGAAGCGTTTGAAATCTTCAATAGCATTATTTTGCAGTGCTTTAACCATATCCTGCACGAAACGCTCTGAGTGCATATACACAATTTTCGCATTTTCATTATTCGCTACAATTCCGTTACCAACAGCGTGCAACAAGTGAGTTTTACCTAGACCTGTACCACCATAGATGAATAATGGGTTGTAAGAACTGCCTGGATTATTAGCCAC